>NZ_LYXZ01000061.1 GCF_001676615.1 Labrys sp. WJW
CCGCCGCCCGCCACAGCGGCGGGCACAGTGCCAGCGCCTACGCGCTTCTGGCGATTGCTCCCGCCCTCGCACTGCTGACGGGCGCCCGCAACATCGTGATCCGCGCTATCGTCCTGGCCGGCATCACCGCCATGGTGATCGCCCTGGCGGGAACGAAGATGGCGCCGCCGCCCAGTCTCGGTGCGCGCTTCCTGGACGGACTGGGCGTCGTGCTTGCCCTTGCTGCCGTCGGTGGCATCGTGCTGATGGAATTGCGGCTGCGGCGCTACGACCGCCAGCTCGTGAAGTCCGGTGAAGCCCGCTATACCCTGCTGGCGGAAAACATCAGCGACCTCGTGACCCGGCACGGCAAGCGCGGTCAGGTCGTCTATGCTTCGCCAGCCTCCCAGGCCTTGTTTGGTGCCGAACCGTCCGAACTGCTCGGCCAGGGCCTGTTCGACTATGTGCATATCGCTGACCGGCCGGCTTATCTCTCCGCCCTTTCCAGCGCCGAGATGGACGGCCTCGCCTCGACGGTGGAGTTCCGCCTGCGCCGCAAGGGGGAGGGGGCTCCCGTCTTCCTGTGGGTGGAGATGCGCTGCCGGCCGCTGGGCGAGGACGAGGATCGCCAGACCGTCGCCGTCATGCAGGACATCACCGACCGCAAGGCCTATGAGCACCAGCTCATCGACGCCAAGATCGAGGCTGAGAAGGCCAATGCCGCCAAGAGCCGCTTCCTGGCGACGATGAGCCATGAACTGCGCACGCCCCTCAATGCCATCATCGGCTTTTCGGAACTGATGCTGAACGAGGAGATGATGAAGCTGTCGGCGGAGCGGCGGCATGAATATGCCGGCCTGATCCATGACAGCGGCCATCATCTGCTGTCGATGGTCAACGGCATCCTCGACATGTCGAAGATCGAGAGCGGCAGCTTCGAACTGGTGCCCGAATCCTTCCAGATCCGCGATCTCATCGAGAACTGCCGCAATATCCTGCTGCTGAAGGCGCAGGAACTCGGCATCTCCCTGGAGACCGCCATCGCGCCCGACATGCCGCCGATCATCGCCGACAAGCGCGCCTGCCGCCAGATCTACCTCAACCTGATGTCCAACGCGCTCAAATTCACCAAGCGCGGCGGCCATGTCACCATCGGCGCGCGCCAGGAGAAGTACGGCGTTGCCCTCTTCGTCGCGGATGACGGTGTGGGCGTGGCGCGCGAAGACGTGCCGCGGCTGGGCGAGGCCTTCTTCCAATCGACGGCCGGCAAGCCGTCCAAGGACTACGAACGGACCTATGAAGGCACCGGTCTCGGCCTTTCCGTGGTCAAGGGCCTTGCCCAATTGCATGGCGGGCGCATGGAGGTCGACAGCCTGATCGGTCACGGTACCACCGTGACGGTCCAGCTGCCGTCCGATTGCGAAAGCGAAGCCTCGCGCCGGGCCTTTGCCAGCGGTGCCACCATTGAAATGCTGCCGGTGCGTCCGGCGGTCCAAGATCATTTTATCGAAGAAGAATTGGGGAAGAAGCGTGCGTGAAGCGTTAGCCCGTTCCGATCGCGATTTTCTGCTGTCGGACAAGGTCGAAGAGGCCCCCTCGCGCTATGTCGGTATCGTCAGGGTGATCCTGCAGCGTCCGGCTGAGGTCGCGGGACTGGCGGTGATGGGTGGCCTCAGCCTTGCGATCCTGGTCAATGCTCTGGTTCTGCAGAACGGCACGCATACCTCTCCCTTCATCGCCCAGCGCGGCTCTGCCTCGTCGGCTCCTTCCGTTTCGGCGCCGGGTGCAGACGCACGTGGGGCCGGCGATGCCGCCGCCCAGGATGCGGTTGCCGTGCTGCGGGACGTCCAGCTCGCCTTGGCCGAGAGGGGGCTCTATGACGGCCTGGCCGACGGGGTCCTCGGTCCCAAGACCACCGCGGCGATCCGCTCCTTCCAGCAGCACAACGGCATGCCGGTCGACGGCCAGTCCAGCGCGGCGCTGCTCACCAAGATCATCGCCAGTTCCAGTCCCCTGCTCACCACCGAGCCGAGCACAGCAGAGGCCCCCCCGGCTCCGCCCGTCGACCAGATCGCCGCGCTGATCAATGGCGAACCGCCGGCCCCGGCCGGCCCGCAGCCTGACAAACGCGTGCTCGGGGTCGAGAAGGCACTGGCCAAGCAGGGCTATGGTCCCCTGAAGGTCGATGGTTTCATGGCGGCCGACACGCGCAACGCCATCTCCCGCTTCGAGAAGGATCGCGGATTGCCGGTAACCGGCCAGATCTCGACGCGGCTGCTGCAGGAATTGACCCGCTCCGGTACCAAGGTGGAATGAGCGCCCGGCTCAAATCCAGCCTGTTCGTGGCGGCCTATCTTCGCCGCGCCATGGCCGAAGGCGCCTTCGCCGCGCTGCGTCAGCGCGGCTCGGAGGAGGCCGGGGCCATCTTCGTCAAGATCGATCATCTCGACGGCACCGCGGCGCTTTACGGCCCGGCGCCGCAATCGCTCATCACCGAGGATGATGGTGTGCGCCGCTTTGTTCGGATCACGCCGCCGGACGCCACGCCCCTGGATGCGGAGACGCGGCTGCAGCGCGAATTCCGCTTCGACCCCGACCTCTGGGTCATCGAAGCGGAAGACCGCCAGGGCCGGCATTTTCTCGACCTCGCCGAGGAAAACTGAAGCGGGTATTACCCGAATTACCATTCGGCAATGTATCAAAACGTGATTCCGCAACCGGCTGCTTTGGGTGCATAGTCTGGCCTGGGGCGGCCGGTGGTGCCTTGCCGGATGCCCCATGCCCGAAAGGCCTACGCCTATTTTGTTGGGCGCGTTTTGCCCAAAAAGGGCCAATTGGCCGTAATATCGGGCCCCGATGTGCAAAATCGCACACCGGAGTCACGCCGCAGCGACGGCGGGCGGCGTTTAGTGCGTATGTACACAGACTGTTAACTTTCCTTACCTGCTAATGACCCCAAAGCGAACGGAGTCTCGATTTCTGGTGCAATCTGCTGATAGGTCCCGCCATGAGCATCGTCCTGCCATTTCCCAAACATCCCCAAGCCCCCCGCCCTCCGAGTGAACGGGAGGCCCGGGAGCATAGTGCCGAAATCCTTTTCTTCACCGGCGTGCGCATCGAGCGCCACGTGGAAGATGATCGCCAGTCACCCCAGCCGCGTCGCGGCGCCGGTGGTGGCAAGCGTCATCGCAAGGCGTGAGTTCCAGCGACTATCTCGACCGAGCCGAGGGCGCTCTCCTCGGACTTGCCATTGGTGATGCGCTGGGCACCACGCTCGAATTCTCAGCCCGCGACAGCCATGCTCCCCTGACCGACATCGTCGGCGGCGGGCCATTCGCCCTTCCACCAGGGGCCTGGACCGACGACACCTCCATGGCGCTTTGCCTGGCGACCAGTCTTCAGCAGCACAAACAATTCGATCCCCGGGATTGCATGAACCGTTTCGTCAATTGGTGGCGGCACGGCTATCTGAGTGCGACCGGCGAATGCTTCGATAGGGGTGACCAGCAGGGCCCTGGCTCGCTATGAGGCCTCGCGCAATCCGTTCGCCGGCCCGACAGCCCCCGATACCGCCGGCAACGGCTCCCTGATGAGGCTGGTGCCCGTCGTCATCGCGGCTCGGGGGGATCGCCAACGTGCCCTGTTGGATGCGGCGGACCAGTCCCGCCTGACCCATGGGGCCGAGGAAGCCGTCGAGGCCTGCGTCTATTTCGCAGCTCTGCTTTTCGAGGCCCTGCACGGAGCCGATCCGGCGAGCGTGCTGCGGCCGAGGTCCTTGCAGGAGAACCGTCCCGAGCGGTTGCGGCGTTGTGCAAGCACGGATTGGCGGCTGGTCGAGCGCGATGCCATTTCCTCCAGCGGCTATGTCATGCACACGCTGTAGGCGGCGTTATGGGCCGTATCCCGCGCCGGATGCTTCCAGGATGCGGTGGTAGACGCAGTGAATCTGGGTGGGGACGCTGACACGATCGGCGCTGTGACAGGCCAACTGGCCGGCGCCTTGTGGGGACGAAGCACCATTCCGATCGCCTGGCAGCGCAAGGTCGTGTGGGGCGACGAGATCATCGAGACGGCTCGCGCGCTCGCTCTGGGTTGAAACGGTCTCGAGCATCTTCTCGACCGAAAAGTCTGTCGACGTTTCTGGAAAACATCCTAGCGACAGCTTGCCGGTTCCAATCCCCGCTCGACATCGGCTTGCTGGGTCGGTTCAGGCACGAGCGCGCGCACCACGATCAAACCCGTCGGCTCCGGTGCCTGAAGGCGCAAGGCGACCGGCAGGTCCGGACCTTGCTTGGCCCTGATCTCGGCAAGCTGCGCGAGCGTGAACAAAGTCATGTCGAGCGCGCCGTTCGCCCCCGCCCGGTCGGTCAGGGTGTAGAAATTGAGACCCGCTGGCGTATAGAACGACACCGAGAGAAAGCCGGCATTCAACGGTACATGCACATGGACCGGCCCGCCGGCCAGGTCGTAGCGGCAGAAGGCCGTGACGATGGCCGGGTCCGGCAGCGGCAGTGGGGTCTTGTCGGCGGTCAGGACGACGAAACGCCCGAGCGGGGCAATCGCGCTTGCACGCTGGAAGCCGGTCTGTCCGCTGAGGCGGGGCAAAGTGACGATCGCGGTCAGGTGAACCACGACGCCGATGAGCAGGCCCGCGAGCGTCCATAGCAGCCAGCGGATCACGTGGTGCCTCCAGCCATGCAGTCGAGCCGTTCGATCGCAGGGACGGCGATGGTCCGGCCGGCGCCGAACTCCGTGGCCAGGCCTGTCGAGATCGGACTGTCATACAGGCGCAGGATCAGGCTCATCGGTCCGGGGGAACTCGGCAACCAGTTGCCGGGCTGGCTGTCGGGCGCCACCGTGATGGTCACGCGGCCTTCTTCGCCCCTCAGAACGGAAGAACTGGTGAAGCCGGCCCGGTTGCTGGGATTGCGTGGGAGCTTGTCGGATCGATCATAGAGGCTGAGGGTCCACCAGCGCGCCTGCGGCAGCAGGGCCGAAAGGCGGTATCGGCAGGCGCCATCGAGCGCTCGCCCCGCCGAATCCTCCCATGCCGTGAAGGCAAGGCCTTCGCCAGGTCCGAGTGGCAGGTCTCCGCTGCGGGCGATGCGCGCGCGGCTGTAGCGATCGGCCCCGAGCGGATCGGCCAGGGGCCATGCCGTCCAGGGACCGAACCGCAAGGCGCCGAGCTGGAAATCGGACCCGGTAGCCCACCAGGTGAGGCCGAGCCCCAACACGCCGCCGAGGGCAAGGGCATAGACCAGCCCCAGGATCGAGGAGAAGCCTTTCATTCGATCGCCGAAGCCGGCGCCGGGCGGCGCATCTGGGCTGCCTGCCTGGCAGGCATGCGATCGGCCTGCTCGATCAGGGTGGCGACATCCCGCAGGATCTGGGTCGCGCTGCGGGTAAGGACAGGCGGCGGTGCGGGAGCCATCTGGGCTGCATCCGCGGCATTGGGCGCCGACGGTTCGTCCTTGCTGGGCTGCTGCCCCGGCGGGAAGGGGGCGACGCCGGGGATCGGCCTAATTTCCACGCCTTGGTGAGCGACGGTCATCACCTGCTGCCAGGTCATGGCCGGAAGCGAGCCGCCGGTCATCTCCTCGGTGGGCTGGAAATTATCATTGCCGTACCAGACCCCGCCGATGAAATTGCCGGTAAAGCCCATGAACCAGGCATCGCGGTAGGAATTGGTGGTGCCTGTCTTGCCCGCCACCTTGATGCCGGGCAACTGGGCTCGCTTGGCCGTGCCGTTTTCGACAACGCTGTTGAGCATGCCGTTCATGTCGGCGATGACCTTGGGGTCGATCACCACCGGATCTTCGCGGGCGGGATCGAACTTGTGGAGAAGGTCGCCCTTGGCATTGCGGATCTCCAGCGCTGCATGGGGAGGCGCCTTGTGTCCGCCGGACGAGAAGACGCCATAGGCGCCGGTCATCTCCAGGAGATTGACCGCCTCGACCCCGATCGGCAGGGCCCAGGACTCCTTGAGTTCCGTCTCAATGCCCATGGTCTTGGCCGTCTCGATGATCATGCGCCGGCCATCGGCGGCGCTTTTGCTGAGGGCCAGGGAAATCTTGACGGGTATGACGTTGATCGAGCGGGTAATGGCCTGCGTCAGCGTGATCGGGCCGGAGAATTTGTGGCCGAAATTCTGGGGACACCAGTTCCGGATGCAGACGGGTGAATCCACCACGATGGATTTGGGGGTGAAGCCATTCATCAGGGCGGTGGCATAGACGAAGGGCTTGAAGGAGGAGCCGGGTTGGCGCAGGGCGTCCGTGGCGCGGTTGAACTGGCTCTGGCTGTAGTCGCGCCCGCCCACCATGGCACGCACGGCACCATCGGGCTCCATGACCACGATTGCACCCTGATGTACGTTATAGTCCTTGCCATATTGGCGCAGATTGGATTCCAGGGCGTTTTCCGCCGTCGCCTGGATGATCGGATCCAGCGCCGTGCGCACCACGAACACGGATTCGCTGCCCAGCGCACCGTCATCGGCGAGGTCGGCGATCTCGCCATAGGCCCAGTCCAGATAATAGTCGGGTGCCTTCTCGCGCGCCCGGTCGATCGGCGTGGCCGGATTGCGGCGGGCACCGGAGACCTGGCCCTCCGTCATGAAGCCGGCATCGACGAGATTGCTGAGAACCTGGTTGGCCCGCCCACGTGCTGCTGCAAGGTTGTTGGTCGGCGCGTATTTGGTCGGCGCCTTGAAGAGGCCGGCTAGCATGGCGGCTTCCGCCAGGGAGACGTCACGCACCGACTTGCCGAAGTAATATTGAGCGGCCGCCTCGATGCCGAAGGCGCCGCCGCCCATATAGGCGCGATCGAGATAGAGCTTGAGAATCTCGTCCTTGCTCAGATGCCCCTCGAGCCAAAGCGCCAGATAGGCCTCCCGGATCTTGCGTTCCAGCGTGCGCTGGTTGGACAGGAAGAGATTCTTGGCGAGCTGCTGGGTGATCGAGGAGCCGCCCTGCACCACGCCACTCGCCTGGCTGTTGACGGTGAGCGCGCGTAGCGTGCCGATGACGTCGATGCCGAAATGATCGTAGAAGCGCCGGTCTTCGGTGGCGAGAACGGCCTTGATGACATAGTCGGGCATGTCGGCCAGTGCCACGCTGTCATTGCTGCGGATGCCGCGCTGGCCGACGATATTGCCATAACGATCCTCGAAAGTGACGGCGATGTCGGCGCGGCGCAACCAGTCATCGCCGATCTGGCGGATCGCCGGCTGCATCAGCATCAGGCCGAAGATCATGCCGGCCGTGCCCAGCGTCAGCCCTTCACAGCCGACTTCCACCAGCATCCGGCGCCAGCCCGAGACCTGGAACCTGTTGGAGATGTCGGAGCCGCGCTCGATCCCGGCTCGCACTTTCTGCCACGACGCGTAGACGGCGTTGTCGAGCCATGAGTCCAAACGAAGGGCGGCGCGGCTCAGGCGCTTTCGAAAGGACGGCTCTGGCTTGCGTTCAGGCACGATGGAACCAACCGGTACGCGAAAGACGTCAGGATGGACAGTCTAACCCCCGGTCGCCGATCCTGAAAGACCCACGCCGATTTTCCGCCGGGCATGGCAAATGCCATGGCTTGCGAAATTTTTCATTCGTGCCTGTCGGCGCCGGATGTGGCGCGTCGTCCTTGGGGTAAGTCCGAGAGTTTTGCCCATGAGGAGGAAGACCATGGCTGAAATCGCCCCGAACGGCATGAACACGCTGTCGCCCCATCTGGTCTGCGATGGCGCAGCCGATGCCATCGAATTCTACAAGAAGGCTTTTGGCGCCGAAGAGATGATCCGCCTGCCCGGACCCGACGGCAAGCTGATGCATGCCTCGATCAAGGTCTGCGGCAGTTCGGTCATGCTGGTCGACGCGAACAGGCAATGGGGCCTGCTATCGCCCAAGATGCTCAACGGCACCCCCGTGACCATCCATCTCTTCGTCGCCGACGTCGACGCTTTCGTCGCCCGCGCTGTCGAGGCGGGCGCCGAAGTGGCGATGCCGGTGCAGGACATGTTCTGGGGAGACCGTTATGGCGTGATCAAGGACCCCTTTGGGCATCATTGGTCGATCGCCACCCATCAGCGCGACCTCACCGTCGAGGAAATCCAGGAAGGCATGCGCAAGATGGCCTGCTGAAACGCTCCCTTCCGGCGGCCCGCCTTCTCACGAAGGGTGACTCTGACCGGCTGTTCCGCTATGGCAACGGCGATGGAACAGCCTTCGAAGCCCTTCTGGAAGACCAAGCCCCTGGAGGCCCTCTCCCCGGAGGAATGGGAGAGCCTTTGCGATGGCTGCGGGCGCTGCTGCCTGGTCAAGCTCGAGGAAGAGGAAACCGGCGACACCTATTTCACCGATGTCGCCTGCTTCATGCTCGAGTGCCACAGCTGCCAATGCTCCGACTACGAGCATCGCAAGCGTCATGTCCCCGATTGCGTCACGCTGACGCCCGAGCTGGTGCGCACCATCGATTGGCTGCCGCCGACCTGTGCCTATCGATTGGTTGCCGATGGCGAGGATCTCTATTGGTGGCATCCCCTGGTTTCGGGGGACCCCAATACCGTGCACCAGGCCAATGTCTCGGTGCGCGGCAAGGTCAAGGCCGACGACAAGCAGGTGGGCGAGGGCGAGTGGGAAGAGCATGTGGTGCGCTGGCCCATGCGCGTACCCAAGGCGGCCCGCAGGCGCTGAAGCCGTTGTAGATACGACGTCACGTCGCCATGCCCGAGACGGCAGGATGCGGGCCGGCGACGATCGCCTGCGGGGTTTTCCTGCCGCGGCGGCGGCAGATGCCGTTCGAGTGCGCCTGAGACGAGTGGAATCTCGGTGACGAGGCACCGAAACGGCGACGCGTCATCGAGCATCTCCGTGCGTATGTTCTGGGAATTGCCCCACTCGGGCAGCATTCCAGCAACACAACACACCTATCTTGGCATCATTCAACAGGAGTTGCGGGATGGAAACGCTTGTCGATATCGGCTCTGCTGCCGTGCTTATGGTCTTGGCGGGCATGATCTTGCATGTCGCCTTGTCCATGCCGGTTTGAGGCCGGACAAATACTAAGTTTACTCTTTGGTAAACATGTTTTGTCGAAGGAGAGGAGTTTGTGCGTTTTCGCACAGAGCGAATGCGCTCAACTGTTCGAAATAGGGCGTGTTGAACATCAGATTCGGGGGAAGATTGATGACACGTGCGCAACTGGTTTTCGATCGTCCTGAGCGGCTGGCTGGCTTCGGCCGCGTTAATCCCTCCGCAGCTGGACGGCATCTCAGTTTTGCGATCTCGACCCTCTCCTTCGTCGTGATCGCCGCTTCCGCCCTGTTCCTTGCGTCTTTCTTCTAGGCCTGGTGCCGTCTATCAGCATCTCGCCTACTGGAAGCGCACGGGGGAGCCGGCCCTGTCGGCCATGGTCTCGATGAAGGAGCGATAGGCCGAGACGGCGGTGACGGCGGTGATCGTGCCGCAATCGCGCCCCTTGCCACCCATCACGGCCGAGATCACGCCGACCAGTACATAGCTCGCACCCTGGCGCTGGAACACGGGGCCGCCCGAATCGCCCCGGCAGATGCCGTTATTGTTGATGGTGCGGCGGGTTGCCTTGTGATCGATCAGGAAGAGCTGGTGGGATTTGCTGTCGATCTGGTCCAGCATGTCGAAGCGCCGCTCACGCAGCTTGCCGGCGCTGCTGACCACGCGATCGCGGCTCATGCCGAAGCCGGCGACCTGGACGTCGACGAAACTGCCGTCATCGGCGATACGCGAGGCCAGCGGCACCGGCACCAGCCAGTCGGGAAAATCGTGGTCGACCCGGATCAGCGCGATATCGTTGATCGCGGCCGAAGTGCCGAGCGCCGTGACGTCGAACTGGGGATGGATCGCCACCTGGGTCGCTTCGGCAAAGCGGAAACGGAACTGGGTGTCGAGGGCGCGGATGCGATAATCGCCATGCCCGCTCAGGAAGCAATGAGCAGCCGTGAGCACAAGCTTGCGGGAAATTACCGTACCACTGCATTTAGTGCCGCTCGGCCCGGTGATCTGCACCACATGACTGCGCACGCCGGTGGGATCGGTGACGTCGCGCCCGCCTTTGATCGCCAGGGCTGGCATGGTGAGGGCCACGAAGGACATGACAGCGGCGGCGAGGCGGGTTTTCATCATGGCTAAGCTGTAGAGCATTTCCAACCAAAACCAAATTATTGCGCGTTCGGGCGGATTCTTCTTGAGCGAGTCTCGGATTCGACCTGGAAGAAGCGGCCGGGTCTCAAACGCCGGGCGGTCATGGCAGGGACGCTCCCATTCGCGCTGCATTGCTGCGAATCCAGGGCAGGGCGGTACCCAGCAGGGCCACGCCCGTCATGCCGCCGCAGCCCCGACCGCTATTGGCGCCCACGGCCGAGGCCAGCACGCCCACGAGCATGCCCTCGCGCAGCACCGGACCGCCCGAATCGCCCTGGCAAGCGCCGCCGACCCCGCTGCTTTCGCGCAGGCGCAATTGCACCCTGGAGATGGGCGGAGCTCCTTCCAGCGCGATCTCGCGCAGGACGCCGCCGCTCTTGCCGGCATTCTGGGCAGTCAGGCCGAATCCGGCGACGCGGTAAACCGCACCCGCGATGCCTGCTTCAGCCGTCAGGGAAAGCGGCGCATAGCCCGCCAGGGGCGTATCGAGCTTCACCAGGGCAAGATCGATGGTGAAATGCCGTTTGTCATAGGCCTTGGCATCGAATTGGGGATGGACCGCCACGCTGCCGAGCTGTGACAGCACCGGCTTGCCGGCCTGATAGGTCAGCAGGCGGTAATTGGCGCCCTTGCGCACGCAATGACCCGCCGTCAGCAGAAGATCGGAAGCAATGACGGTGGCCGAGCAAAAACTGCCGCGATCGGAGACGATCATCACGACATGGCGGGTCATATCGGCGGCTGCCGGGCTGCCGCCGACGATGGCACGGGCCGGCAGCGCCGACGCAAGAGCCATGACCAGGGTCAGAAGGGCGATCATGGGCGAGCGTAGGGCCCAGATCGACATCGATGCCTGTATGCGTGACAGGCCTAGCCCGGGTGCGAACCAGCCAGGGCCTGTCGCATTAACGGGGCGCGCCTTCTGGCGAAAGGCGGGATTGAGCATTACGTTCATGCCGTGTTCAGTGGCTCTGCACAATGATGATGGCTCGAATCGAGGGGAATTGCGGCGAAATCTAGAGCAAGGCGCGTCGGGCGGAAATGCCGCCTTGTTCTAACTCCTTGTTTCGGCGCGTTTTTGGATTTTGCACGAGGCGAGCTATAGCAGAAGGATGAGGATGGGGCGGATATTTTCCTTAGCCGTGGCCCTTGCCCTGGGATTGGGGTGGTTTGTAGCGCTGCAGCCGGCGATGGCTGCTTGCGTCAGCCTCAGTGAGGCACGCCCGCTCGTGAAGTCGGGTACGATCGTGCCTCTTCTTTCGGCATTGGGAGCGGCCCGACGTGCGGTAAAGGGGGAAATGATCGACGGCAATTTGTGTGGAGACCCTGGCAATTACCGCTATGTCGTCACATTTCTGGGGACCGATGGTCGGGTGATAAGAGCGACGATCAACGCCAAGACCGGCGAAGTCGTGGGTGTGAAGTAAAGGAATACCGATGCGGCTTCTCGTGGTCGAGGATGATCAGGATCTCAACCGCCAACTGGTCAAGGCGCTTGAAGAGGCCGGCTATGCCGTTGACCGGGCCTTCGACGGCGAGGAAGGTCATTTTCTCGGTGATACCGAACCTTATGATGCCGTTGTGCTCGATGTCGGGTTGCCGAAGCTTGATGGCATCACCGTGCTCGACCGCTGGCGCCGGGCCGGCAAGGTGATGCCGGTGCTGATCCTTACCGCCCGGGATCGCTGGTCCGACAAGGTGATGGGGTTCGATTCGGGGGCGGACGACTACGTCGCCAAGCCCTTCCACATGGAAGAGGTCCTGGCTCGTCTTAGGGCTCTCATCCGTCGCACCACCGGCCATGCCACCAACGAACTCGTCTGCGGCCCCGTGCGTCTCGATGCCCGGGCCGGCCGCGTGGTGGTCGATGGCAATCCGATCAAGCTCACCTCGCATGAATATCGGCTGCTGGCCTATCTGATGCACTATACCGGGCGCGTCGTGTCGCGCACCGAATTGGTCGAGCATCTCTACGATCAGGATTTCGACCGCGATTCCAATACGATCGAGGTATTCGTCGGCAGGCTGCGCAAGAAACTGGGCGTGGATGTGATCCAGACCGTGCGCGGCATGGGCTATATCCTCACGCCGCCGGACGCCATGCGCGTATGACCACACGCTCGTTGGCCTTCCGCCTCTTCGTCGCCGCCGCGGCCTGGGTGGTGGTGGTGCTGGTGGTGGCGGGCGTGGTCCTCTCCTCCGTCTACCAGCATGCGACCGAACGGTCCTTCGACGAGCGCCTGCATGTCTATCTCAAGACGCTGGTGGCCGATATCGCCGGCGCCGATGTGGGCGACCGCACGGCACCCGGCGCCATGGGCGAGCCGCGTTTCGAGTTGCCGCTGTCGGGCTGGTACTGGCAGATCAATCGCCTCGACAAGCCGACGTCCAACGGTTCCAAATCGCTGTTCGAGGCGACCCTGCCGAGTCTCGACGACCAGAACACGCCCGGTGAGCCCAGTGGTGTGCGCGAGGGCTATATCAAGGGTCCGGACGATCGCCGGCTGCGCGCCGTCGAGCGCCTGATCGATCTCGGGGAGGACGGCCGCTACCGCGTGACCCTGGCCGGCCCTGCCGACGAGATCGACAGCGCCATTTCCGATTTTCAATATTCGCTGCTGCTGACCTTTACCGCACTCGGCGTCGGCCTGCTCGCCGCCATTCTGCTGCAGGTGCGCTTCGGCCTCAGGCCGCTGTCGCGCATCAGCGGTGCACTGGCCCGCATGCGCACCGGCGAGGCGGCCAAGCTGCCGCCCGACCTGCCGGACGAGATCGTGCCGCTTGCGCGTGAACTGGATGCGCTGGTCGATGCCAACCGGGAAGTAGTCGAGCGGGCCCGCACCCATGTCGGCAATCTCGCCCACGCCCTGAAGACACCCTTGTCGGTCATTGCCAACGAGGCGGGCACGGCGCCGGCGAGTCCCCTGGCCGAACAGGTGGGCCGGCAGGTCGGCGTGATGCGCAAGCAGATCGATCATCACCTCCAGCGCGCGCGCATCGCAGCGGCCGTCAGCGTGGTCGGAACGGTGACCGAGATCGCGCCGGTAATCGAGGGGCTGGTCCGGGCCATGGAGAAAATCCATGCCGTCAAGCGCCTGAAGATCAAGGTTCAGGTCGATCCAGCGCTGCGTTTCCGCGGTGAAAAGCAGGACATCGAGGAGATGACCGGCAATCTCATCGACAATGCCTGCAAATGGGCAATCAGCGAGGTGATGATCCGGGCCGAGGCGTTTCACCTGGATGGCGCGATGTTCGCCCGGATTACCATCGACGACGACGGACCGGGCCTGTCGCCCGAGAAGCGCGCCGAGGCAGGGCAACGCGGCAAGCGGCTTGACGAGACCAAGCCCGGCACCGGCCTCGGCCTTGCCATCGTGCAGGATCTCGTCTCGCTCTATGGTGGCCGTTTCAATCTCGATGAAGCACCGATCGGCGGTCTGAGGGCCGTCCTCGACATTCCCGCTCTGCAGGGGCCGGTGCCAACGGCTGGCGCCCGACCGTCCTCGCGAAGCGGTGAGGGAGCGACGGTCTAGCCCCGCAGCTGCATTTGGCGGATTGGGAGTGTCAGCTTCCGGCTGACATCTTGAAGGCCAAGCCCTTGCGGTCCGGTAGCAAGTCCTTGCGGTCCGGTAGAATGTCAGCCGGAGGCTGACACTCCGCACATCTTGCGCTCCTTCATGCAAACACAACCGGGGTTACGCATGGTGGTAGGATCACTTTCTCGTATCACGCGGAACACCTGCCCCTTGCGACACTGCGAGACGGTTGGCGCAGGGCGTTTTTGCGTGTAAGGCTGCCGGCAGCTTATGCTCTTATGCTTAGGTCAGGGGTCCTATGAAAAAATCGATCGTCAAGCTGTTTGGCCTGGCTGTGGTGGCACTGCCGCTGGCAGGATGCGGGCTTACCAGTTCGACCACCCAGCCGACCGTTGCCGCTGCGCCGCCCACGCCCGCCACCAGCAATTCGCCGATCCTCGACGGCCTCGATCCGGCCGATCGCGCCCGGGCCGAGCAGGCTCGGCGCACGGCCCTGGATGGCAAAGCCAAGGTCAGTGTCGATTGGAAGAGCGACAGCAACGCCACCACCCACGGCAGCGTGGTGGCCGGGCCGCTGCAGAACCCGGGTGCGGCCCCGTGCCGGCAATATTCCCAGACCGTCTACAAGGACGGCGTGCCAAGCGTCGCCCGTTCGACGGCGTGCCGGCAGCCGGATGGCGGTTGGGTCAACAGCTGAAGGCGTTTTGCGATTGGGCGGAAGGGCCGGGAATCGCAGCGACGCGTCGGGACGAAAAGCTGGAGCGAAGAGGTGTTCGGTCATGAACGCGCTTTGCTCCGGCGATATCTGGGTGGGCGGGGGTGCGGTCGCGCACGCTGCCCGCAGCCGATGGGTGATAAGGCGTCTCTGCGCGTTTGAAACGCCCAAATTAGGCCTTATGGCCAGCGCAAGAGATCTCGAATGCTCCTTTGGATAGCCCTGGCCGCCATGACCGGCCTCGCAGCTCTGGCATTGCTGTGGCCGCTGGCGCAGCGTGGCAGCGCCGTGACGCCGCAGGCATCCGATGTCGCCATCTACAAGGACCAGCTGGCCGAGATCGATCGCGATCTTGAGCGGGGGCTGATCGCCAGGAGCGAGGCGCAGGCCGCCCGCATCGAGGTCTCCCGCAGGCTGATCGAGGCCGATGAGGGAGAGAAGGCCGAGAAGGACCGGCAGCCGGCCGAACGGGCGGCCAGTGGGCGGCGCAGGTTTGCCGCGTGCGTCGTCCTGGTTGCGGTTCCACTGCTCAGCCTCGGGCTCTATGCCTATCTCGGCTCGCCATCGAGTCCCGACCAGCCGCTGGCGGCACGGCTGGACGGCAATATTGAAAACGCCTCGCTCGACGAATTGGTGGCCCGGGTCGAAGCCAAGCTGGCGGAGAATCCCGAAGATGGCCGCGGCTGGGAATTGATGGCGCAGATCTATCTGCGCCAGCAGCGCTTCGAGGATGCCAAGCAGGCTTATGCCAATGCGCTGCGGCTGCTGGGATCGACCGCCGAGCGCGAGGCCAATTTCGGTGTTGCCGTCGTCGCCGCCGCCGACCGCATGGTGACGGCCGACGCCAAGGCCGCCTTCCAGCGGGCCCTCAAGCTCGATCCGAAGGAATTCCGCTCCGCCTATTTCCTCGGTCTCGCCAAGGAACAGGACGGCGACAAGAAGGGGGCGATCGAGGCCTGGCAGGCCCTGATTGCCGACAATCCCAATGCTGCCGACTTCCTGCGGCAGGAAATCGCCAGGGTCGGCGGGCAGCCCAAATCTGCTCCCGATGGTGCTGGTCCCGATGCGGCTGCACGCGGCCCGTCGCAGGACGATGTCAAGGCCGCCCAGGCGATGACGCCGGAGGAGCGCGGCAAAATGATCCAGGGCATGGTGTCCGGGCTGTCCGAGCGGTTAAAATCGCAAGGGGGCAGCCCGGAGGAATGGATGAAGCTGATCAAGGCCTATAGCGTGCTCGGGCAGGCGGACAATGCCCGCACTGCCCTTGCCGATGCCCGCAAGGCCCTGGCCAATTCGCCCGACGCCGTCAGGCAGATGGACGAGCTTTCGAAGGCATTGGGTCTATGACGCGCAAGGGCAGACGTCTGGCGATGATCGGGGCGGCCGGTGTGGTCCTTGCGGCTGCGGTAGGCCTGGTGCTGTTCAGCCTGGGCGGCACCATGTCCTATTTCGCCGGGCCGAGCGACATCGTCGGCAAGCAGACCACGCCCGGCCAGCGCTGGCGGTTGGGCGGCCTGGTGGAGCAGGGCTCCCTGCAGCGCGGCAGCGCCTCCGAGATCGCCTTTACGGTGACCGACACCAACAAGTCGATCAAGGTCGTCTATTCGGGTATCGTGCCCGACCTCTTCCGCGAGGGGCAGGGCGTGGTGGCCGAGGGCGTGGTCGACAGCGCCGGCGTCTTCCAGGCCGATACGCTGCTGGCCAAGCATGACGAGAAATACATGCCCAAGGAGGTGGCGGATGCGCTGAAGGCGCAAGGCCATTGGGAAGAGGGCGGCGCTTACGGGAAGAAGCCATGATCGTCGAAGCCGGCCATTACGCACTTGTTCTCGCCCTCACGCTTGCCGTGATCCAGTCGGTGCTGCCGCTGTGGGGTGCTCGTGTCGGCGATCTCGGGCTGATGCGTATCGGCACCAGTTCGGCCTTGTTCCAGCTTCTCTTCGTTGCTGTGGCGTTCGGCGTGCTGACCTATGCCTATGTCAGCTCGGATTTCTCGCTTACCAACGTGTTCGAGAATTCCCATTCGGCCAAGCCGCTGCTCTACAAGATTACAGGCGTATGGGGAAACCATGAGGGCTCGATGCTGCTCTGGGTCCTCATCCTGGCGTTTTTCGGCGGACTGGTGGCTGCTTTCGGCCGCAACCTGCCGCCGACCATGAAAGCGACCGTGCTGGCGGTGCAGGCCTGGATCAGCACGGCCTTCCTCTTGTTCATCCTGCTCACCTCCAATCCCTTCACCCGCCTCACGCCGGCGCCGATGCAGGGGCAGGATCTCAACCCGATCCTGCAGGATGTCGGCCTCGCCATCCATCCCCCGCTCCTCTATCTCGGCTATGTCGGTTTCTCCATCGCCTTTGCCTTCGCCGCCGCCGCGTTGATCGAGGGGCGCATCGATGCCGCCTGGGCACGCTGGGTCAGGCCCTGGATCCTGCTGGCCTGGATCTTCCTGACATTGGGCATCGCCATGGGTTCCTACTGGGCCTATTACGAGCTGGGCTGGGGCGGCTGGTGGTTCTGGGATCCGGTCGAGAACGCCTCGCTGATGCCCTGGCTGGCCGGCACCGCGCTGCTCCACTCCGCTTTGGTGATGGAAAAGCGCAATGCCCTCAAGGTGTGGACGATCCTGCTCGCCATCCTCACCTTCTCGCTCTCTTTGCTCGGCACCTTCCTGGTGCGCTCGGGCGTGCTTACCTCGGTGCACGCCTTCGCCACCGATCCCAGGCGCGGTGTGTTCATGCTCGCCATCCTGGTGCTGTTCATCGGCGGCGGCCTCAGCCTGTTCGCCTGGCGCGCATCGGCCTTGAAGCAGGGCGGCATCTTCGCGCCGATCTCGCGCGAGGGCGCGTTGATCCTCAACAATCTCCTGCTCACGGTGAGCTGCTTTGCCGTGTTCATCGGCACGCTCTACCCGCTGGCGCTGGAAGCCCTGACCGGCGGCAAGGTGTCGGTCGGTCCGCCTTTCTTCGACCTGACCTTCGGGCCGCTGATGCTGGCGGTGCTGGTGGTGATGCCGTTCGGGCCGTTCCTGGCCTGGAAGCGTGGTGACCTAGCCGGTGCCATGCAGCGCCTCGCCGCTGCGATCGGCCTGGCCATCCTGGCCGCGCTGGTGACGCTGTGGCTCAAGCAGGGCGGGCCGGTCTTGGCACCGCTCGGCGCAGGCCTCGCCTTCTTCATCATGGCGGGAGCGGTGGTCGAGATCGCCGGGCGCATCAAGCTGTTCCGCGAGCCGCTGGGATCCAGCCTGCGCCGGGCAACGGGCCTGCCGCGGTCGGCCTTCGGCACGGCCTTCGCCCATTTTGGCGTCGGCGTCACGTTGATGGGCGTCGTCGCTGCCTCAGCCTGGCAATCGGAGACCATCGTGGCGATGAAGCCCGGCGAGACCGCCACCTTCGGACGTTTCCAGGCCACCTATGTCGGCGCAGTACCCAGACGCGGCTCGAACTACACGGCCACCGAGGCGCAGTTCGTGATCCGCCGCGATGGCGTCGAGATCGGCCGCATGACGTCCTCCAAGCGTTTCTACCCGGCGCGCCAGATGCCGGTGACGGAAACGGGCATCAGCACCCATGGTTTCGACCAGATCTATATCGGCCTCGGCGACAATCTGCCGGATGGTGCCATTGCGGCCCGGCTCTACGACAAGCCGCTGATCACCCTGATCTGGCTCGGCTGCCTGATCATGGCGTTTGGCGGCCTGCTGTCACTCTCGGACCGTCGCCTGCGCGTCGGCGCGCCCAAGCCGGCTCGCCGGCTTGCCCAGACCATGCAACCGGCCGAATAGGCGATGGCGAAGCGCTTCATCCTCGCCTGCCTTTTCGGCCTCATGGTGCTGCCGGCGCTGGCCGTGCAGCCGGACGAGGTTCTACCCGACCCGGCCCTCGAGGCACGCGCCCGCGCGCTGTCGGCGCAACTGCGCTGCATGGTCTGCCAGAATGAATCGATCGACGATTCGAATGCCTCGCTCGCCAAGGACCTGCGCATCCTCGTGCGCGAGCGCCTGAAGGCCGGCGACAGCGACGCCGAAGTCAAGGACTTCCTGGTTGCCCGCTATGGCGATTTCATCCTCTTGAAGCCGCCTCTGGAATGGCGGACGCTCGCTTTGTGGTCGGGGCCGCCCGCATTGCTGCTGCTGGGCGGCATCGCCATATTCCTGTCGACGCGGCGGCGGCAGGCTGCTGCTCCTGCACCGCTCAGTTCGGATGAGCAGGCCAGGGTCGATGATATCCTCAAGCGGGAAGGCTAGGCCGCGGATCGCCGCGGCCGCCCGGCTCGCGATGCGGAAGAGGTTTGCTATCGGCCGGTCTCGAACAGGAACCAGGCTCGGCGTTCGGTTTCGTCGATCCAGTTTTCGATCAGGCTCGCCGTTGCGACATCGCGGTGTTCATCGCACAGATCGTGGGTTTCGCGCAGGAAGCCGACCAGGCGCTTGTTGTCGTCGAGCAACTCGGCGAGCATGTCGCCGGGCGTGACGAAATCGGCATCATTGTCCGACAGGCGCTGCAGCCGCCCGATATGGCCAGCCGAGCGCAGCGTGGTGCCGCCGATCTTGCGGACCCTTTCCGCGATGGCGTCGGTCATGGCGAAGATCTGATCGGCCTGCTCGTCCAGCAGCAGATGATAGTCGCGAAAATGCGGGCCCGAGACGTGCCAGTGGAAATTCTTGGTCTTCAGATAAAGGGTGAACACGTCAGCAAGCAACGTCGTGAGTGCGCCTGACAGATCCTTTGTCGCATTGGAACCCAGATCGGTGGGGACCCGCAGATCCGCCGTCTTCAATGCCTTCGCCTTGTCCTTGGCCATCAAGTCGTTTCCTTTTGCTATCAGGTCGGTGGCGCTCCTCTCCAGCCCAAGCGGAACCATGACGGAGAGGCAGCCTTCATAGAACATCGCTCGGCCAGCAAGGTTCATCGCGGATCGAGCTTGGACAATCGTTGGACCGCCATGGCCCTGTCTGCTTTGCCTGGTTGCTCGTGCACCGATCTCACCTTGAATCAAACCGAACCGGCGCGGTGATGGTCCGGCTGACGCCAGCCGGCGGCGCGGGAACGGGCGAGGCCCTCCGGACCAGGGACAGTACCTCCTGGTCGAGTTCGACAGAACCCGAGGAACGGGCGAGCGAGGCTGCCAGTACGTTGCCTTCGTCGTCGATCCGGAAGCGGACATAGGCAATACCACGTTCACCGCGCGAACGGGCGCCGGCTGGATAACGCTTGCGCCGTTCGAGATGCGCCATCAACTGCGAGCGCCACTCCGCCGGCGCCTGGCCGGACAGCTGGCCGGAGCTGGTTTGCCGGGCTGCGTTGCGGCTCGACTGGTTGGCCTGGGCCTGTGCCACGACGGCCGCCTTCGAAGCCTCCTGGGCGTGCTGAGGACGTGGCTTGGCTGGCTTTTGCTTGGGCGGCTTTTTTGGCTCTGGCCGGAGAGCAGTCTGCTGCCTCGCCTTCATCTCGATGGGCCGCTGCTCGGGGAGCTGTACTTCGGCCTGTGTGACCTGTGTCTGCGGCGTTTCCATTATCGGTTGCGGCTTGGCTGCCTCCGTTACCGGCTCCGGAGCCTGGACCTCCTCGATGGGGTCGGCGGGCACGGGTTCCTCGGGCGCCGGGGCCGCTTCGCTGGCAGCCTGGGGTTCCGCCGCCTGCAGTTCGGGAGAAATCTCGTTGGTCTGGGTCTGCACCGCCTCCGGGGTCGGCGCGAGCTCGATCATGATCGCCGGCGGCGGCGTATCGGCGGAAGGCGCCGCCGGCGACGGCCACAGACACCAGATGGCAACCCCAAGGTGCAGGCTGAGCACGACGAGACCCGAACAGGCCCAGAGAGCCAGATCCGCGAGGCGGCTCCCGGAGCCTGAAACGGTTTGCCAATCGGTCACGATGGGGCGCCTTCCGGTACGCACTCCAGCCCGACCGGGGCTATCGTGGGATAGCTGGCCTTGCGCAGCGTGTTCATCGGCGCCGTCAGAATGTGGCGGTCAGCGAGGCGTAGAAGGTGCGCCCCGGGCCCGGTTGCTGCACCAGGCTCAGGGGGTCGACGTAATATTGGTCGGTCAGGTTCTCGACGCGGACGCTGCCCGTAAGGTTCTTGCTGAACTTGTATTCGGCGAACACGTCCACCAGCGTGTGCCGCTTCCAGTCTACCAGGGCGATGAACTGGGATGCGCCCTGGGCCGTCACGTCGCCATGGCCGATGGCGCGGGCACCGACATGGGAAATCCGGCCTCCGACGGTGAGCGCGTCGTCCATCAGCTTCTGGGACAGCGTAAGCGCCAGCGAATAGCGGGGCGGAATATGGTTGGTCGAGTAGTCGGCATAAAGCGACTTGTTCTCGCAGGTCCCGGCGGTGCGGCAGAACTCGACATTGGTGTAGTAATTGGCCGCCAGATCCGCCGTGAAGCCGCCGAGTTCGTAGCGGCCGGATAGTTCCAGGCCGGAGAAATGGGCGCGATCTATGTTGAAGATGCGCATGCCCGAGACACCGTTGGGGAAGGTGTACCATTGGCGCGCGATGTAGTCGTCGACGGTCCAGTCGAAATAGCCCAGCTTGAGCATGCCCTTGTCATTCGCCGACAGCATGCCCTCCCGGCGCAGATTGGTGCCGATTTCCCAATTGCTGGAACGCTCGGGCTTCAGATGCGAATTGACGTTCATGGTGAAGGCCGAGACCGATTCCATGATGCTGGGGAGCCGCATCGCATTGGAATAGTTGACGTAGAATTGGGTGCCGTCGAAAGGCTCGACCGTCACGCCGATCGAGGGACTGATGCCGCCCTTGGCCAGCCTGGTGTCGTAGGTGTAGTCGGGCCGCACCTGTTCGGGGGCGTTACGATCCTCGGACCAGAAATACTGGTAGCGCAGCCCCCCGTTGAGGGTGAGCCAGTCGACGGGCTGCCAGGCGACCTTGGCGAAACCGGCGGCTTCGTGGCGGATGCCGTCGCGCAGGTCCAGCCAGGTTTCCGCCTCCTTGGTGCCGCGGCTCGGGCGAGTATCCTCGCCTCGATAAGAGAGGCCATAGGTCAGGTCGGCCGAACCGTAGGGCAGATGGAATTTGGAGGTGTTGGTGATCTCGGCGCCCCACATGTCCGTGTCGGACCCGGAGCGGAAATCCCCCGGTTTAGGTGGCCTGTAGCCGGCGCGCAACGGATTGCGCATCTCCAGCTTGCTCCACCACAGATTGGTCTTGAGGTTGATGAGGTCGTTGTCTTCGGGCTTCCAGCGGTAACGCAGCGTGACGCTGTCGACCGAGGTTCCGGTGGTCTGTGCCTGCTGGACCGCCTGGCCCCGGTCATTGGTGAGCCTGGAGGCGAGAAGGTCGCCGGCTTCGCTGCGAAAGCCGTTATAGCCGAGCTGCACGCTATGCCCGTCGCCGAAGCGCACCGTCCCCTTGGCGATCCAGGATTGCGTCTCCAGCTGGGTGTTCAGCACCTCCTCGCCGGCGCGGTAATTGGCGATGCCGCCATTGTCGATATAGTCCTTGTAGTTTTCGCAGTAAGTGGGCGTGGAGCACACGCGGCGTGGTCCCAAATGGATGGGATAGGCCGAAGGCCCGTTCGTTCCCGCGTGGTAATTGCCCTGCTTGCGGTAGGCGTAGCCGGCGATCAGGTCGAAATTCTCCTGCTTCACCGCGGCCACGACGCTGCCCGATCCACTCGTCGGCGACAGGAGGGCTGGCCGGTCCATGCCGGTCGGGGATGGCGTGGCGATGGGCGGGGCCCAGGAGGCGTAAGGCCACTGGTAGCCGGCCACAGCGCCGGCTTTCGGCGAAGAGGTGTTGGTGCCGAAGCCGCCACGGACCCGCACGCCGTAATTCTTGCCGTCCTCCACGATGTCGGCAGCATCGAGCGTGCGCATGGCGACGGTGCCGGCGATGCCGCTGGAGGTGACATCCGATCCCTTGGTGATGTCGATGCCGCCGAGCAGGTCCGGGTCCACGAAGGTGCGGTTGGACGTGCCCTGATAGCCCTGGTAGACGGTCACCGCATTCTCGGCGCCATCGACCGTCACCGCGACGCGGCCCATGCCCTGCATGCCGCGGATGTTGACGTCGATGGCACCGGCGCCGTTGCGCGCTTCGCCCGACGTCACGCCCGGCGTGCCCCGGAAGATGTCGGCCGGGCTCGATCCCCGGAAGCGCTCGATGGCCTTTTCCGAAATGTAGGCGGTGGGCGCCGGCGTCTCATAGGGGGCTTCCTGCGGGTTGCCACCACTGCCGGCCGTCACGGTGATGACGTCGAGAACCAGCGAGCCGTCGTCGGCAGGCGGGGCCGCCGTGCCGGCAGCACGCCCGCCGATGGTCACGGTGTTGGCGCTGGTGAAGCTGTAGGAAAGCCCGGTGCCTGCGAGCAGGCGCGAAAGCGCCTGTTCTCGGGTGTAGCTGCCGGACAGGGCAGGGCTCGTTCGATTGGCGACCAGGGACGAGGCGAACAGCAGGCGCAGCCCGGCCTGATCGGCAAAGCGGGTGAGCGCCGGGCCCAGGCCCTGCTGGCGGATGTCGAGGCGAATGGTGGCCTGTTGTGACGTCTGCGCATAGGCGGCGCCGCCGCACCATGCCGACGCCAGCGCCAGGCCGATCGATGCCGACCCCAAAAGTGCGATCCTGGTGAGACCGCCAAAGCCGCACCCCCTATCATGTCCCGATCTTCTGCCGTCCATCAATCCCGCCCCGCTGATCAAAAGGGGGGAGAGCAGGCGTTTCCTGAAAACGTCTGCCAGACCCCCATATCTCCAGGACGAAACGAGGCCGGCGATCTTGCACCGCGTCGGCAGGAAAATTTCGAAGTGCCCGCGGAAGAGGGGAGCGGAACCATGTCCCAAGCGCTCGAGGGAAGGCGGCTTCAGTGCAGGATGGTGACGAAGGGCAGCCGCGTCACCTTGACGGGGAGCGTCGCCTCGATGGTGGAGAGCACGGATTCCGGGTCGGCCAGCTCGAATACCCCGGTCACCTCCAGCGACTGCAGGCGGGCGCTGGTGATCACGATCCTGCCGCGGCGCTGACGCTCGATCTCGACCACGACATCGCCCAGCGGCCTCTGGTTGAAGATGAGCTTGCCCCTGCGCCAGGCCGTCTCGGATTCGGCATCGACGGGTTCGGCCGCCGAGGGGAGGCTGTCTGGGCCGTAGCGCACCCGCTGGTCGGCTGCCGCGAGTACGCCCGTGCCGGGTCGGGCACCGGCCGTCACGTCCACTTGTCCCTCCACCACGGTAACGACCACTTCCTGCGAACGGATGTCGACGTCGAATACGGTTCCCACGGCCCGCGCCTGCCCGCCATTGGCCGCCACCACGAAAGGCCGTCCGGCGTCCGGCCGGACTTGAAACAGCGCCTGACCTGCGAGCAGTTCCAGGCGCCGCTGGGCGGCATCGAAGGAGACATTCAGCGCCGTGTCGCCGTTGAGAAGGGCGGTGGAGCCATCCGGCAGGGTTATCGTCGCGCGTTCTCCGGCACCGGTACTGTGGTCGGCGAACAGATGCGGGCGTAGAAGGCTGGAACCGGCGACGGCCAATCCACCGACCGCCACGCCGCCAAGCACTGCCCGTCTCGTCAATTTGGCGCGGGCATTGCGTTGGACCTTGCCTCCGGCAAGGCCGATGCCGTGCCAGATCGTCTCGGCCTCGCGGGCGGCCAGTTCATGTTCCGGGCTCTGCCCGCGCCAGGCCGCGAAAGCCTCATGGTCGGCCTTGCCTGCCTGGCCGGAATGGAGCCTGACCAGCCAGTCGATGGCCGCGTCACTGAGTGCGATATTGGCTTGCCGCCTCTCTTGGCCCGGTTCCATCTGTCTGGTCGGCGTTCTCGTCACCCTCTGCTCCCGGCAATCTATACGTGATCGGCCGAGGGGTCAGGCGACGGCGCGGAAATGGTCGCGGCAATGTCGCAGCGCCTGGGCGAGGTAGCGCGCCACCATGCTTTCGGAAACGCCGAGCCGCTTTGCGATGTCCCGATGGGAAAGGCCGTCGCAACGATTCAGCAGCAAGGCCGTGCGTGGCTTGGGTGCGAGCCTGGACAGGCCGATGGCCAGGAAACGCAATTGGTCACAATCGATCGTGATCGTCTCGGGGCATGGAGCGCTGTCGGCCACCGCCTGGAGAATGGCTTCATCGCTGATGCAGCGGGCCGAATGCCGGCGATCCTTGCGGGCGAGATCGATGGCGATGTTGCCGGCGATGCGCAGCAGGAAGGCCTGCTGATCCTGAATGGGGCCTCGCGTGCCCTTCATGTCCGCCAGCCGCAGCCAGGTTTCCTGGACGGCCTCCTCCGCCAGATCGTGCGAGACGCTGCGTTTGCGCAGCAGGCTGCGCAGCGTCTTCCATTGACGCAGATAGAGCGACATCAGGTCGTCACGGGCATCGGTCGTGCTGAACGTCGTCATCGGCGCGGCATCGGAAAAGGGAACGAAGTCGCGCTTCGGGCAGGCGATGCGCGTCAACTCATGGCAAAACCTGATATCCCATCAACAATTTCCCTGCAACATCAATAGTTTATATGGATTCTAAGGGGTGCAGAAATCCGGTGCCGTCCGGTGGGATGTGCGGTTATAGTGCGATAGGGGTCGGCATCCAGCCGGTGGGACATGCTCTCAAGCGGGAAAAAAAGTGCGTCTTACTAAAGAGTAATCCGACGGAAAAAGAGCCGTAATGTTGGTCAGGGCATTGTCACCGGCAACGGCGCTGAATGGGGGCGCTGAAGCAAAGGCGACCGGTCTATCCCTACGGAAGGCCGTGTCATTATGGAGCCTATCACGATGAATTCATCCGATCATGACATGAAGCCGAAGGCCGGTATCCTCGCCCGCCGCCGCACGCGCCTGATGGCCGCCGTGTTCGGCCTTGGCGTCGCCGGCGCTGTTGCCGGCAACTTCGTGGTCATGCCGTCCGTCACGCCTGCTTTCGCGCAGACCCAGAGCCAAGCCGTTCAATCTGGCGTCGCGCAGCCGGGTTTTGCCGATATCGTCCAGAAGGTGCGGCCGGCGGTGGTTTCCATCAAGGTCAAGACCGAAACCAATGCCAGCGCCTCCGACGACGACAATGACGGTGCGCCGGCCAATCCGTTCGAGTTCTTCTTCAACGGGCCTGGCGGCGGCAACATGCAGCCCGGCCGGCCTCGCAAGCAGTTCGGCATGGCGCTGGGCTCCGGTTTCTTCATCTCGGCTGACGGCTATGTCGTGACCAACAATCACGTCGTCGACCATGCCAAGGAAGTCGATGTCGTCACCGATGGCGGCAAGACCTATACGGCCAAGGTGATCGGCGTCGATCCGAAGACCGACCTCGCCTTGCTGAAGGTCCAGGACGATGCGGGCAAGTTCCCCTTTGTCGAGCTTGAACTGCAGAATGAGCCGCGCGTGGGCGATTGGGTGCTGGCCGTCGGCAATCCCTACGGCCTGGGCGGTACTGTGACGGCAGGCATCGTGTCGGCGCGTGGCCGCGATCTCAACAACTCGACCTATAACGACTTCCTGCAGATCGATGCTCCGGTCAATCGCGGCAATTCGGGTGGCCCGACCTTTGACCTCTCCGGCCGTGTCATCGGTGTGAACACGGCGATCTACTCGCCGTCCGGTGGTTCGATCGGCATCGGTTTTGCCATTCCCGCCGAGACCGTCTCGCGCGTGGTCTCGCAGCTCAAGGCCGACGGCCAGGTGACGCGTGGCTATATCGGCGTGCAGATCCAGCCGGTCACCCAGGATATCGCCGACTCCATCGGCCTGAAGAAGGCTTCGGGTGCCCTGATCGCCGACGTCACCAACAACGGCCCCGCCGCCAAGGCCGGCCTGCAGTCGGGTGATGCCATCACGGCCGTCAACGGCAAGGAAGTTAGCGATTCCCGCGAGCTTGCCCGTGCCATCGCCGATGTGAAGCCCGGTGAGACCGCTGACCTGACCGTCTGGCGTGACGGCAAGGAGCAGAGCGTCAAGGTCGAGACGAGCAAGCTGCCGGGCGACAAGCAACTGGCCGATGCGCGCTCGCAGCAGGATGACGACACCGGCGGCAAGAGCTCACTGGTGAGCCTGGGCGTTGAACTCGCGCCGGCCGCTGCCGTGGCTGGCGCCGGCAAGGCCGGTGTGGTCGTAACCGATGTCGACCCGGGCAGCCCCGCGGCCGAATCGCTGCGCCCGGGGGACGTCATCCTCGACATTGCCGGCAAGCCGGTGAGCAATGTGCGTGAGGTTCGCGAGATCCTTTCGAGCGCCAAGGCCGACTCCAAGCGCACCGTACTGCTGCGCGTGAAGAACAATGACGGCCTGCACTTTGTCGCCCTGCCGATCGGCAAGGCCTGATCCGAGCTGAAACCGCTGGTGCGGCCGCCCATCACGGGCGGTCGCGCCGGCTTCTTGGCCCGAATCCTTGCCGCCTCCGATTCCGTTCCCTCCGGCCGGAGGAGATCGGGTTTGGGGGTGCGTTCTTGAAAACATCAATGTGAATGCTGCGGGCGCGGGTCATTGCGCCCTATGAGGTGACCTCGAAATGTGGCAAAGCTCGTCTCAGACGCCTTCAACTCGAAATATGAATGAGTCTGAAACCAAAATGCGTATTCTGATCGTCGAGGACGACCGCGACGCAGCTGCTTACCTGGTCAAGGCCTTTTCGGAAGCGGGACATGTTGCCGACCATGCCGCCGATGGCTTGAGCGGCTATGCCATGGCCAAGGACGGTCCCTATGACGTGCTGATCGTCGATCGCATGCTGCCCAAGCTCGATGGTCTTTCGATGATCTCCCGCCTGCGCCTCGAAGACACGCAGACGCCCGCCCTGATCCTGTCCGCGTTGGGCGAGGTCGATGATAGGGTCAAGGGCCTGCGCGCCGGTGGCGATGACTATCTGCCCAAGCCCTATGCCTTCTCCGAGCTCCTGGCTCGGGTCGAGGTCCTGTCGCGCCGGCGTCCCGGCAAGGGCGAGGAAACGGTCTATCGGGTCGGCGATCTCGAGCTCGACCGCCTGTCCCATGTGGTCAAGCGGGCGGGGGAGGAGATCGACCTCCAGCCCCGCGAATTCCGGCTGCTCGAATATCTGATGAAGAATGCCGGCCAGGTGGTGACCCGTACCATGCTGCTCGAGCATGTCTGGGACTACCACTTCGATCCCGGCACCAATGTCATCGACGTCCATGTGTCGCGCCTGCGCTCCAAGCTCGACAAGGGCTTCGAGAAGCCATTGCTGCACACCATTCGCGGGGCGGGCTACATGATCCGCGACAGCGCGAAATAAGCGGTCCCGACAGAGTTTTACCTTGTGAGCATGAGGAATACTGCATCGGGGGCGGAATCGGAAAGACTGGCCGTGACCGGACTGCGGAAACTGATCCGAACCACGGCCTTCAAGCTGATGGCCGCCTATCTGCTGGTGTTCACGCTGTTCGCGGCTTCGCTGCTCGGCTATTTCTTCTGGAATGCCCAGCGCCTCCTCGGCTCGCAGATCAGCAATTCCATCAATGCCGAGATCAACAGCCTCAGTGACGAATATGCCCAGGGTGGCGTGATGCTGCTGGCCTCGACCATCGAGGCCCGCACCCGCCGGCCGGGGTCGCTGCTCTATCTGCTCACCACGCCGCAGGGCGAAGCGCTCGTCGGCAATGTCAGCGAACTGCCCGATGGCGTGCTCGACAAGCCGGGCCTCAGCAATATTCCCTATCGCCGTGATGATGGCGGCAAGGCCGGCCCACGCACGGCGCTGGTGCGGGTTTTTGCCTTGCAGGACGGCTATAAGCTGCTGGTCGGCGTCGATCTCGACGAGCAGAGCCGCGTGCGCGCGATCATGTTCAACGCGGCGCTGTGGTCGGTCGGCTTGATCATGTTGCTCGGCGTGGCCGGCGGCTGGTTCGTGGCGCGGCGCGTGCTGCATCGCCTCGACGATATCAATGCCACCAGCCGCTCCATCATCGACGGGGACCTCACCCGCCGCCTCAAGGTTGCGGGGACGGATGACGAGTTCGACAGGCTGGCCTCGACGACCAATGCCATGCTGGATCGCATCCAGGAGCTGATGGCGGGCCTCAAGGAGGTCTCCGACAACATCGCCCATGATCTCAAGACGCCGCTGACGCGCCTGCGCAATCATGCCGAGGAGGCGTTGCGAACGGCGAAGGACGAGGATGCCTATCGCGCTGCGCTCGATCGCACCATCGAGGAGTCGGACGGGTTGATCGGCACCTTCAATGCCCTCCTGATGATCGCGCGAGCGGAGGGCGGCCGTATCGACGGGGCGCTCAGCGAGTTCGATGTCGCCGAGGCCGTGCATGCGGTGGCGGAGCTCTACGAACCCGTTGCCGAGGAGAGCGGCGCCAGGATCGTGGTGGCGGCGCAATCGCCCTTGGCGCTGCGCGGCAACCGCGAACTCGTCAGCCAGGCGCTGGCCAATCTTATCGACAATGCCCTCAAATACAGCCCCAAGGAGGAGGGCGGTGCGGCCGGCGACGTGACGATTGCGGCCGAGAAGCGCGAGGGGCGCGTCATTCTCAGCGTGGCCGACCATGGTGCCGGTATTCCGCAGGCCGACCGGCAGAGGGTGCTGGAACGCTTCGTCCGGCTGGAATCGAGCCGCACGCGCCCGGGCTCCGGCCTTGGCCTGGCGCTCGTCTCCGCCATGGTGAAGCTGCATGGTGGTACGATTCGCCTGGAAGACAACCAGCCGGGTTTGCGCGTGGTGCTGGAATTACCCGACAAGCCCGCCGAGGAGCCTGCGCTGTCCAAGCTCGCCTTGCGCCGCCCCGGCCTGCGCGTTCGTTCCTGAACCGGACAGCCGCCCGAGAGCAGGCTACGTCGTAATGACGGCATTCGAAGCCAGCCATTTGCGCATGCGAATTGTTTGAACCAATGCTATCGCCAAGGAACGACAAGAAGAGCGTGAAAGCAGGGTGAGGCGGCGGCATGATTCCCATTGAAGACAAACGTCGTGTCAAATCCCGCTTCGCCGATCTGGCGGAAGTGCTGGATCCGGCCGCACAACCGACCGTTGCAGCGGCGCTGGAGGGCGGACAGGGCCACGCCGTGCTGGCCGGGCTTGCCACCGCCTCACCCTTCCTGTGGGGGCTGGCCCTGGCCGATCCCGCCCGCCTGGAGCGCATCCTGGCAGGAGCGCCAGGGGCGGTGCTCGAAGAGGCGATCGTGCGCGCCAAGGCCCAATGTACTGCTGCGGCCGATATCGCCGAGGCCATGCGGGCACTACGCCTGCTCAAGCAGGAAGCGGCCTTGCTGATCGGCATCGCCGATCTCGGCTGCGTCTGGCGGCTTGCCGAGGTTACGGCGGCCCTAACGCGCGTGGCCGACGAAAGTGCGACCCTGGCCTTGCGTTTCCTGCTGCGGGAGGCGGCCGCAGCGGGTCGTTTCCTGCCGATCGATCCTGAAAATCCGGACCGGGATTGCGGCCTGGTGGCGTTGGCGATGGGCAAGCAGGGAGCGTTCGAGCTCAATTATTCGTCCGATATCGACCTGATCGTCCTCTACGATCCGGAAACGGCGCCCTTGCGCGAAGGGTTGGAGCCGGCACCTTTCTTCGTGCGGCTGACGCAGGGGCTGGTCAAATTGTTGTCCGAGCGCACGGCCGACGGCTATGTCTTCCGGGTTGACCTGCGTCTGCGCCCCGATCCCGGCGCTACCGCGATCGCGATCTCGCTTCCCGCAGCCTATGGCTATTATGAAAGTGTCGGGCAGAACTGGGAACGAGCCGCGATGATCAAGGCGCGGCCCTGCGCCGGCGATGTCGCGCTGGGCGAGCGTTTCCTGGCCGGGCTGGTGCCCTTCATCTGGCGCCGTCATCTCGACTATGCCGCCATCGCGGACGTCCATGCCATGAAGCGGCAGATCCATGCCCATAAGGGCCATGAGGCCATCGCCGTCGCCGGACACAATCTAAAGCTCGGGCGCGGCGGCATCCGCGAGATCGAGTTCTTCGTGCAGACCCAGCAATTGATCGCGGGTGGCCGCAATCCCGATCTGCGCGGGCGCGGTACTGTCGCCATGCTCGCCGCCCTGCAGGAGGCCAACTGGATCACGCCGGAGGCGCGCGATGAATTGACCGAGGCCTATGATTTCCTGCGCGGGCTGGAGCATCGCCTCCAGATGATGGCCGACGAGCAGACTCACAGCCTGCCGGCGGAGAAACAGGCGCTCCTGGAGTTTGCCCGCTTCGCCGGCTATGCCGATGTCGAAGCCCTGTCCAAGGCGTTGATCGCCCGCCTGGAGACGGTGCAGCAGCATTATGCCCGCCTGTTCGAGGCCTCGGCGCCGCTCGCCAGCGACGTCGGCAGCCTGGTCTTCACCGGCAAGGAGAACGATCCGGAGACGCTGAAGACCTTGGAGCGCCTGGGGTATGCCTCGCCCTCGCAGGTGGCGGAGATGATCCGCGGCTGGCATCACGGGCGCTACCCCGCCATGCGCTCGGCCAAGGCGCGCGAGGATCTCACCGAACTCACGCCCGCCCTGCTGCAGGCACTGGCCAAGGAGGGCAGGCCCGACAAGGCGCTGTTCGTGTTCGACGGGCTGCTCGCGCGCATGCCCTCGGGCTACCAGCTCTTTTCGATCCTGCGCAACAACGCCAAGCTCTTCTCCGTGCTTGCGCGTGTGCTCGGCGTGGCGCCACGCCTGGCCGAGGTGCTGGTGCGGCGCCCCCATGCGCTGGACGGCCTGCTCGACCATGGCGCCGAGGGCGGTGATGCCCAGGCCTGGATCGATTCCCGCCTCGCCGGTGCACTCGCGACGGGCGAGAGCTATGAGGACAAGCTCGACCTGGTGCGTATCTTCGTGCGCGAGCGCCTTTTCGTGCTCGGTGCCCGCCTGTTGTCCGGGGAACTCGATCCCTTGCTGGTCGGCGAGCAGATCACCGCCCTGGCGCAGGCCGTGATCAGGGCCTTGCTCGATCTCGTCATCGCCGAGCTGAAGCAGGCCCATGGCGGTCCGCCCGGTGCCCGCGTCGGCATCCTCGCCATGGGCAAGTTCGGCGGGCGGGAACTGACCTCTTCCTCCGATCTCGATCTGATCGTGCTCTACGACCATGATCCGGATGCCATCGAAACGGATGGACCGCGCGCGATCGCGCCTTCCGTCTGGTTCGCGCGGTTGACGCAGAGGCTGATCGCCGCCCTCTCGGCCCCGACAGGGGAGGGGACGGCCTTTTCCGTCGACATGCGGCTGCGTCCCTCCGGGCAGAAGGGGCCGGTGGCCATCCATGTCGACGGTTTCAGGGAATACCAGCTCAAGGAAGCCTGGACCTGGGAGCATATGGCGATGACGCGGGCGCGTATCGTGGCGGGCGATGTCGAACTCGGGCGATTGATCGAGGAAACGATCGCCGGGATCCTCGCCGTCGAGCGCGAGCCGCGCAAAATTCTCAAGGATGTCGCAGATATGCGGGCCTTGCTCGAAAGCGAGAAGGGCGGCCGCGGGCCCTGGGATCTCAAGAATGCCCGGGGCGGCCTGGTCGATATCGAATTCATCGCACAGACCCTGCAACTTCTGCACGCGGCCGAGCATCCGGCCATGCTCGATGCCAATACCGGCAGGGCTCTCGACAAGGCCCTGGAAGCCGGCGTGCTGGCCAAGACGGCGCATAGACGCCTCATCGAGGCCTGGCGGCTCTACACCGCTCTTTCCCAGGTGATCCGCTTTTGCGTCGGCGGCAATCTCGATCCCGACAAGACCTCCGAAACCGGCAAGATCCTGCTTAGCCGCGTGGCCGAATGCAGTGATTTCGACGAGCTCAACGCCGTCATCGGCGTGACGCAGACGCAGGTGCGGGATATTTTCAAGCAGGTCGTCGGCGGGAAGTAAGCCAGCGTGGCGATGCCGCCCATTCGTCCCTGGACTCCCTTCGAGCGGGCTCGATTTTGTCGCTCGGACGTGGAAGAATGCTGCCGATCATCGCTTCCCGACGGGAGGCTTCATTGGGAGATTTCTGCCAATGAGTGACACCGACCTTCGCCCTCGCAACAAGACCAGAACCAGGACCCAGCGGCCGCGGCTGCACAAGGTCATCCTGGTCAATGACGACTACACGCCCCGGGAGTTCGTGGTGGTCGTGCTCAAGGCCGAATTCCGCATGAACGAGTCACAGGCCTACCGCGTTATGCTTACCGCCCATCAAAGAGGCGTCTGCGTGGTGGCCGTGTTCGCGCGCGACATTGCCGAGACGAAGGCGACCCGGGCCACGGATATGGCGCGCAGCCAGGGCTATCCCCTGTTGTTCACGACGGAGCCGGAAGAATGAATACGCCCCGCACCACACAGTCCTACGATGCCGAGATCGCGATCATCCGCGAGAACATCCGTCAATTGATGGAGCAGGCGGCGGCATCTTCCGGGGCCGCGAACGAGGACCTCCTGGCCGATCGCATCGCGGCCCAGGAGGCGCGGCTGGCGGCGCTGCAGCAGCAGATGGATGGGGGGCGTGGAGCCGATGAAGGAGGCAAGAGTCGAACCTGATCTCCTCGCCAGGCCGAAGCGGCGGGTTCCATCGCGCGGCGGTGTCAGTGCAGCAGCGCTGCCGATGCCGCCCGTCTCGGTGCGGACCGCATCAGGACTGGCGTGGTCGGTTGAACCGGCGAACGCGTGGCTTCGACCGGCAGCACCACCATGACGACGGTGCCGACGCCCACGGCGGAGCGGATGCGGATCGAGCCGCCATGCAGCTCCGCCAGGGATTTGGCGATGGAAAGGCCGAGGCCCGATCCCTTGTGCGTCTTGGTGAACTGGGTCTGGACCTGCTCGAAGGGGCGGCCGAGCTTGCCGATCGCTTCCGCCGGAATGCCGATGCCCGAATCCTCGACATAGAGGGCGACCTGGTTGCCGTGCCGGCGGATGCGAACGCCGATCCTGCCACCTTCCGGCGTGAACTTGATGGCGTTGGAGAGAAGATTGTTCATGATCAGGCGCAGGGCGCGGCGATCGGCCTGCAGGTTCACGCCATTGCTCCAGGAGGGGTGGAGGCTGAGCTTCTTGGCGTCCGTTTCCGGCCGAAGCGAGCGCAGGAGATCCCCGAGCAGGCGGTCGACCGCCACGAGCTCGCGCTGCAGCGTGACTTCGCCCGCCTCGATCTTCGACATTTCAAGGATGTCGTCCACGAAGTTCAGGAGATAGCGCCCGCTGTCGTTGATGTCCTTGCAATAGCCGACATAGCGAGGCTGGCCGAGCGCGCCGAAAGTGCCGTTCTCCATCAATTCGGAGAAGCCGATGATGGCGTTGAGCGGGGTGCGCAGCTCATGGCTCATATTGGCGAGGAATTCCGACTTGGCCCGGTTGGCGGACTCGGCCTTGATCTTTTCCTCGGCATATTTTTCAGCCAGCTCGGCCAATTCCTGGGTCTGGCGCTCGAGTACCTGCCGGGAGCGCTTGAGGTCGGCGATCATGCCGATCAGGCTGCGCTCGCTGTCCATCAGCCGGGTCTGCTGCTCCTTCAGCGAGGTGATGTCGGTACCGACGGAGACATAGCCGCCATCTTTGGTGCGTCGCTCGTTGATGGTGAGCCAGCGACCGTCCTGGAGCTGGGCCTCGAAGGTGCGCGCGCCCCGCTCGATCGGAGCGTTGGGGGACATGTTGGTGCGCACCACCGGTTGGGAGCCGGCTTCGACGATGGCGCTGTAATGGGTGCCGGGGCGGACCAGGCCGTCCGGCAGATTGTGAAGGGCCTGGAACTTGGAATTGCAGATGACCAGTCGGTTGCCGGCGTCCCACAGGACGAAGGCTTCCGAGATGGTCTCGACGGCGTCGCGCAGGCGCAGATCCGCCCGCTTGGTGTGCTCGGCGAACCGCCGCTCCTCGGTTTCGTCGACGACGATGCCGATCAACCGCTTGTTGCCCTGCGGGCCATAGACCAGTTCGCCGCGCACGCGCACGAAAATCCATTCGCCATTGGCGCAACGCATGCGGAAGCGCCGGTCGATCGCGAGTGGCGGGTCTTTGGCCAGCAGCTCGGCGGAAAGGGTGCGCAAGCCGCCATCGTCGATATGAATGAGCCGATCGATGTCGCTATGGACCAGAAGATCATCCTGCGGCTCATAGCCGAGCAGGTGGAACATCGAATCCGACCAGAACACCCGCCCGGCTTCGAGGTCCCAGTCCCACAGGCCGGAGCGCCCGCGGCTGAGCGCGGTTTCCAGCCGGTTGCGGACGTTGTTGTAGATGTCGTCGGCCCTGCGTGCGCGGGAGGCCTGCCAGTAATAGGCAAAGCCGAGGATCAGCAGCACGCCGCCGGTGGTTGTGGTGAAGACGAGCAGGCGGCCGCTCAGCGCATACCAGCCCTCCAGGATGTCGTCGATCGGCCTGGCGGCGACGATGCGCAGGCTTTCGCTGGTGCCGATGGAAGCGAGCATGGCGGTGCCGCCGACCGTGATGGTCAACTGGCCGCTTAAGCGGTCGCCGATCGCGCCGATCAGGCCGGCAGCATCGCCATTATCGTTGAGCAGGCGCCCCTGCGGCGTGATCACCGCAAGCAGGGTGTGCTCGGGCGCCGTGATCGCGGCCCGGGTCGGCACCCGCCCGCTCTGGGCGACAATCGCGCTCAATTGCGCCGCTGCGGCCGAGACGATGAGGTCGAGGTTGCGCCCGGCATCCTGCACGGCCTGCTGGCGGCTGTCCCGGGCCTGGATGAAGGCGGCGAGGGCGATGACGGCAAGAAAGGCGATGATCAGCACAGGCACGGCCTTGCGCAGGATCGGTTCAAGCCCGATCAGTCGCCGATAGGTTGGGCAGACCAGTGTCTTGGCAAGGCCCCGGATGCCCGGCGCGCGCAAAGACGCATGTGTCGCGTTTGCACGCGCCATTGCTTAGCCCTTCCAGCCTTATTTGAGAATTTGCGATAGGGCAGGTGGTCATCACCGCCCCCGAATCGATAAGGCTATAAGAATCAACCTTCACGTGATTTGTCTAGAGTCGCCGTGAACACTTTTTTAATTATTTGTGTCCGTTTGCGGCTGAAAAGCGAAGAATTCGCGCCCGATTCAAGACAAAATCTTGATACTTCGGCTACATCTATGGGGCTGAAAACTCGCCACCACAAGATGTGGTGGGATGCGGCTGCTTTCCGTCAGATGCAGCCTATGAATGCTTCCCTAGAGGCACCGGTACTCTCGATTGCAACGGTTAGCCGTAGCCGAGCGGACCGCATAGTTTCAATGATTGCTTCATGCAAGCGATCTTTGCGCGATGTCAGCAACGTCGCGGGATAATCCCGGGCGCCTTGCGATGTCGCGCAATGTTGCCGCCGCCAGGGTACGCCTGCCCTGTTCGAGGGAACGCCAGGTCTTGAACGCGACCAGGAGCCGGGCTGCCAATTGCGGGTTCTTCGGGTCGATGGCCAGGATGATGTCGGCAACGAAGCGATAGCCTTCTCCGTCGGGACGATTGAACTGCGTCTGGTTGGCGGAACAGAACGTGCCGATCAAGGCCCTGACCCGGTTGGGGTTTTGCAGGGAGAAAGCGGGATCGCGCATGAGTTCCTTGACGCGGTCCAGCGTGGCTTCGAGCGGCAGCATCGCCTGCACGCCCATCCATTTGTCGATGACCAAGGGATCGCTGTCGTAGCGCTCGCGGAAATTGTGCAGGGCGCGTTCGCCGGCCGGCGTGGCGGACAAGGCCAGCGTAGCCAGCGCCGCCATTTCGTCGGTCATGTTGTCGGCCTTGTCGAACTGCGCCACGGCGGCGTCGAGCGCCTGGGAGGTGCCGCCAGCGCAGACCAAATCGAGTGCGCCGTTGCGCAGGGAGCGTCGCCCAGCATCGGCGGCCTGGGGTGAGTAAGGGCCCGCCACCGTCATGTTCTCTATGGTGCGCAGCAATTCGGCCTGCAGTTCCCGGGCCAGGGTCTGCCGCAGGATCAAGCGGGCCTGATAGACCGCCTGGGGATCAACGTCATTGCCGATCTCGCGGGCGATGTCGGTCTCGCTGGGCAGAGCGAGGGAGAGCGCGGTGAAGGCGGGATCGGCGGTCCCCCCGGCAAGGAGGCCACGGACAGCCGCGATGAAGCGCGGATCGACCGGTGTCGCCGGGTCCTTCACCAGCCGCAGCAGCAGTTTGAGCGCGTAGCTCTGGGAGGCCTGCCAGCGATTGAAGGGGTCGCTGTCGGCCTTGAGAAGGGTCAGCAGGGCTTCCTCGTCGAGTGCGACCGTGAGCTTGACCGGGGCCGAGAAGCCGCGCAGCAGCGAGAGGACGGGAGCCTGGCGCACATTGCCGAACACGTAATTGCGCTCGGATTCGGCGAGGGCCACCAGACCGTCGAAAGGCTTGCCGTCGAGCGTGACGGGAAGATCGCCTTCCGCACCGACCAGGCCGAGGCGGATCGGGAACAGCATTGGCTGCTTGTTGGGCTGGCCCGGCGTCGGCGGCAGGATCTGCTTCAGGCTGAGATGATAGGTGCCGGCCTCTTCGTTCCACCGCCCCTCGGCGCGAATCTCCGGCGTGCCCGACTGCTTGTACCAGAGCATGAACTGGCCGAGGTCGCGCCGGCTTGCCTCGGCGAAGCAGGTCAGGAAATCCTCGATGGTGACCGCTTCCCCATCATGGCGTTGGAAATAGAGATCCATGCCGGCGGCGAAGGCATCGTCGCCGATCAGGGTCTTGAGCATGCGCACGACCTCGGCGCCCTTCTCATAGACCGTGGCGGTGTAGAAATTATTGATCTCGTTGTAGATTTCAGGTCGGACGGGATGGGCGAGCGGCCCGCCGTCCTCGGAGAATTGCTGGCTGCGCAGAAGCTTGACGTCATTGATGCGTTTGACGGGGCGCGAGCGCTGGTCGGAGGAGAACTCCTGGTCGCGGAAAACGGTCAGCCCTTCCTTCAGGCAGAGCTGGAACCAGTCGCGGCAGGTGATGCGATTGCCGGTCCAGTTGTGGAAATATTCATGTGCGATGATCGCCTCGACGGCCGCAAAGTCGCTGTCCGTGGCCGTCTGGGGCAAGGCCAGCACATATTTGTCGTTGAAGATGTTGAGGCCCTTGTTCTCCATGGCGCCCATGTTGAAATCGGACACGGCGACGATCATGAAGATGTCGAGATCATATTCGCGGCCAAAGGCTTCCTCGTCCCAGCGCATCGAGCGCTTGAGGGCGTCCATCGCATAGGCGCAGCGATCCTCCTTGCCATGCTCGACATAGATTTCCAGGCGGACCTGCCGTCCCGAGCGGGTGGCGAAGCTGTCGGCCACCATGGCGAGATCGCCCGCAACCATGGCGAAGAGGTAGGAGGGCTTGGGGAAGGGGTCGTGCCAGACGGCATAGTGGCGGCCGTCGGCCAGGGATCCGTGCTCGATCCGGTTGCCGTTGGCGAGCAGCACCGGCGCCTCCTGGAACGAAGCCTCGATCCTCGTGGTGTAGACCGACAATACGTCCGGCCTGTCGAGGAAATAGGTGATGCGCCGGAAGCCCTCGGCCTCGCATTGGGTGCAATAGGCCGAGTTGGAGCGGTAGAGCCCCATCAGTTGCGTGTTGGCCGACGGATCGAGCCGTGTCTCGATCGCCAGCGTGAAGGGCTCGGAGGGCGGCTGGTGCAGGCTGAAACCATTGGGCGAGACCGAATAGGCTTCCGATGGCAGCGATACGCCGTCGAGCCAGGCCTCGACGAAGACGAGGCTGTCGCCGTGGAGCTTCAGGGCCTCCTGGTCCGCACTGTGGGGATTGCGCCGTAAAGTGAGGGTGGAAACGATGCGGGTCTGCGTCCGTTCTAGCCGGATGTCGAGATGCACCGTGTCGATCAGGAAGGCGGGGACCCGGTAGTCGGCGAGGCGAACGGGTTCCAGGGCAGCTTCGGTCATAGGGGCTTCATTCCGGCAGGGACAATCTGAATCGTCTGGTGCGGGCCATCATGGCGGATGAGTGGCGTGCACCGCAACCCGAGGCGTCGGTTCGAGGATAGAGATCAAATGTCCTCGCCGGATTGATGGCGCGGGAGGCAGGATAGGCCCCGCTTTGGGTATATTGGGGTGCGCGAGGCGGCCTATTGATAAGCGGCAGCTTGAAGGTGGAAGAGTTCAGCGTAGCGGCCATTCCTCTCGATAAGGGCCCGATGGCTCCCTTCCTCAATGATCTGCCCGCACTCAAGCACCAGAATGTGGTCCGCCATACGTACGGTGGAGAAGCGGTGGGAGATCAATAGAACGGTGCGGTTGACGCTGAGATTGCGGAAGCGCTCGAACACTTCAGCTTCCGCCCGTGCGTCCAAGGCCGCCGTGGGCTCATCCAAAATCAGAATGTCCGCGTTGCGAAAATAGCTTCGCGCGATGGCAATGCGCTGCCATTCGCCGCCGGAAAGGTCGTGGCCGCGCATATAGCCATTGCCCAGTCGCTGCTGGTAGCCGAGGGGAAAGCCGGCGACCACTCGATCGGCCAAGCTTTTTCTGGCAGCCTCCTCGATGCGCGTCGTTTCCGCCAACGCCGTTATGCGGCCAGCGGCGATATTGGTGGCGGCTGCGAGATTATAGCGCGCGAAGTCCTGGAAAACCGCGCCGATGCGGTCGCGATAGGCCTCCAGATCGAAATTGCGGATGTCGATACCATCGAGCAGGATGCGGCCTTCATCGGGATCATGCAGTCGGGTGAGCAGCTTGACGATTGTGGTCTTGCCGGCGCCATTGTCGCCAACCAGGGCCAGAGTCCTGCCCGCCATGAGGTGGAAGTTCAAGTTACGGATGACCCAGCTTTCACGCCCCGGATAACGGAATCCCACATTCTCGAAGACGATGCCATTGCGTATCGCGTGGGGCATCGGTTCTGGATTGCTGGCCCGTTTAATCGACGGCCGCGTATCGAGGAAGGAATAGAAATCGTCTAGGTAATAGCTGCGATCGGCAAGCTCGACGAAACCCAGCATGGTTCTTTCGAATAGACCGCTGAGACGCAGCAGCGAGCCGGTCAGGAAGACAAGGTCGCCGAGGCTGATCTCGCCGAGGATCGCCTGCCAGGTCACAACGGCATAAGCGGCATAGTAGGCCACTGATGCGATCCCGCCCAGAAAGCTGCTCCATGCAGCGTGGCGTATGGCGAGGGACTGGTTGGCGCAATGGATTTCCGCAGCGAGTTCACCGAAGCGCCTGGCAAAAAAACCTCCAAGCCGAAAGAGCTTGATTTCCTTGGCGATTCGCGGATCGGCACCAGTGAAACGCATATATTCGGCCTCGCGCTTCAACGGTGTGAAGTGGTGGCTGAGGCCATAGCGCCGAGCGTTGAAGTGGGCCTCGCCGAAGAGGGCCGGTATCAAAGCGGCGAGCAGCAGTATCATCAAACCCGGCACGAAGGCGATCAAGCCGACTGCCAAGGCGATGACTGTCACAATGTTTTGAGCCTGCCCCAGCAATTGGGCGAGAAGAGGCGTTCCCATGGCCGTCTGGGCAACGGCCCGCTGCATGCGATTCTGAAAGTCGCTGCTTTCGATCTGGGCAAGGTCCATGCTCACGCCATGTTCGATGACATGGATCGCCATGGCATTGCCGTGGCGTTCTCCAAGAAGCGATTCTGCCAGCGTTGTCGCCCGCGTCAGCACCGTGTTTCCGAAGGTGAGCAGGAATTCCAGGCCGATATACGTCATTATGGGCGTCAGCCGGCCGCTGCTCATCCATGCGGCGAGATCCTCGCCAGGCATAGGCAAACGATTGAGCTGGACGATCTCGTCGACGATGAGCTTGCCGACATAGATGACCAATGGTGGCTGCAACGCACACAGGATGCGAACCGCCAGGATGACGCTGCCGAGACCCGGACTGACTCGCCAGAGCGAAAGGAAAAGTCTTGGAAGGTGACGCCAGCGACGATCGAACCATCTGCCGAACATAACGCCTCCTTTGAATTGGGGCGCATGCCTATGGCGGAGCGTGCGGCAGAGGTCAACCACTAAGAAGCTTGTGTCGGAGAGAAAAAATCAAGCTGTATCAATTACAAAGTGGGTGTTTCCGAGAGGTGTCATGAGGTCCGGTTGGGGAGGCGAAACACTTTACCGGCTACGGTGGCATCATTTGTGCTGCGACAACTGTTGATGCCGGGTTTCTTCAGGCGATCACCGCAAGAATGGCCTTGGCCAGGTCCGACGCGCGGTGGCGCAGCGAGCCCTGCAACCGGCCATACAGGGTGAAGATGGCGGGCTGGGCGACGATGCCCAGTACCATCGCAGTCAGCAGATCGGCATCGCGCTCGGGGATGTCGCCCCGGCGCATGGCCCCTGCAAAAATCGAGCGCACAGCCTCCACCACGTTCTTGCCGGCGTCGTCGGGGACTTCGGCCAGATGGGCATGCTGGGAGAGCAGCAGGAAGGTGAACAGGGCCCGGTCTTCGTCGAAGAGATCGCAGAAGACTTCGACGATCTGGGTGATCTTGGTATCGAATTCGGCATGGGCCTGGTCCGCCGCCAGGATGTCACCGGCAAGCCGGGCATAGCCGTCGAGGAAGAGGGAGCGCGACAGGGCATCCTTGGACGGGAAGTGGCGGTAGAGGGCAGCCTCCGCCACGCCGACGGCACCGGCGATGTCGCGGATCGATGTTCCTGCCACGCCTTTCCGGGCGAACAGGCGCAAGGCCTCCGTCACGATCTTGGCACGGGTCTTGGATCCGTCACGCATGATTCCCGCCCGTTTCGTCGTGGGCGGCCTGGGCCGGAGGCGGTGCTTCCGCCTCGCCTGCCTTTTCGGCGGGCGGCCGAGGCTCGCCGGCAGGGCGCCCCGGTGCGGCGAGCGGGGCAGGCGGTGGGCGATGGGCTTCCGGTTCGGCGCCATTGCCCTGCGCGGGCGCAGCCACGGAGGGCTTGGACGGATCGGGCAAGCCTGGCAGCGGGGCTGGTGGGCTGGCCTTGGCGTCGGCGGCGCCGGCATTGGCCTGGTGCTCCTTCAGCATCTTGTTGAGGCCGACATAGTCGGTCTTGCCGGTGCCCATCACCGGCATGGCGTCGATGATCATGATCTCCGAGGGGATCATCAGCTCGGCGGCATGCTTGTAGCGCAGATGCGCGATCACGTCGGCGCGGTTGGCCTGCTTGTGCGGGGTAATCAGCACCAGGCGCTCGCCCTTGCGCGGGTCCGGGGTGGCGAGCACGGCGACCGGGCTTTCTGGCCAGAGGTCGGCAAGCATGGACTCGACCGCGGCGAGCGACACCATTTCGCCGCCGATCTTGGCGAAACGCTTGGCCCGGCCCTTGATGGCGATGAAGCCTTGCGGATCGATGGTGACGATGTCGCCGGTATCGTACCAGCCTTCCTCGGGCGCGGTGATCTCGCCGGGATGATCGGCCTTGAGATAGCCCAGCATCACATTGGGGCCGCGCACATGCAGGCGCCCGCCTTCCTCGATGCCGGGAATGTCCTCCAGCCGCGTCTCCATGTCCGGCAGCGCCCGGCCGACAGTGCCGTTCTTGTTGAACATCGGCGTGTTCAGCGCCAGCACCGGCGAGGTCTCGGTGACGCCGTAACCTTCCAGGATGCGCAGGCCGAACTTCTCGTTATAGGCCCGCCGCGTCTCCACCTTCACCGGCTCGGCCCCGGCCACGACATAGCGCAGCGAGCGGAAGTCGTAGGGATTGGCCATCTTGGCATAGCCGGCAAGGAAGGTGTCGGTGCCGAACAAGGCGGTGGCATTGGTGCCGTAGATCAGTTCGGGAATGATGCGGTAGTGCAGCGGCGTCGGGTAGAGGTAGAGCCTCACGCCGTTGACCAGCGGCAGGATCATGCCGCCGGTCAGGCCGAAGGAATGGAACACCGGCAGCACGTTGAAGACGATGTCGCCGGGGCCGAAATCGATGCGGGCACCGACCTGCGAGATATTGGCGAGGATGTTGCGGTGCGACAGCACCACGCCCTTCGGTGCCCCTTCCGAGCCCGAGGTGAACAGGACTGCCGCCGGGGAGTCCGGCGCAGGCTTGGCATGGGCGCGCCCGGCTCCGAGCAGGCCCCTCAGCTTGTCGGCGGTGCCGACCTCGGCGCGCACGTCCTCCAGCCAGACGAAGCGGACATGGGCCTCCATCGCCGCCACGACATCGCCGAGCCGGCCTTTTTCGACGAAGGCACGGGATGACAGCACCGTCTTCACCTGCGCGGTCTTGCAGGCCGAGATCAGGTTGGCCTGGCCGGCCGAGAAGTTCAGCATGGCCGGGATGCGGCCTGTCGACTGCAGGGCGAAGAAGGTGACGGCGACGGCATTGGCGTTGGGCAGGAGCACGCCGACATGCTCGCCCGGAGCTGTGAAGTCCGTGAATTTGCGCCCGAGTACGCTGATGCCGATCAAGAGGCGTTTATAGGTGAGGGTGCCGCTGACCGGATCCTCCAGCACCACGCGCTTGCGGCCATATTTGTCGGCGGCCGCGACCAGGGCACGGAAAAGATCGGTGTCGACGGAACTCGTCTTGTAGATGAGATCGGACATCACGTCGTAGAGGGCGGCGCCGGCGGCCTGGCGGCGCTTCTTGCCGCGCAGGTCCTCATCGATGGTGAGGCGCGTCGGTTCGGTGAAGGTCACGGTCACCTTCGGGAACCAGCGGCGTGAGACCTTGTTGGCGTCGAGCCTGGTGAAGGGCGTCCGCTCCAGACCGTCGATGCGCATCGGCACGATGTCCGCATGCGACTTGTCGGCGATCAGGCCGGCGCCGTCATAGACCTTCATCAGCGCGCCAGTGACGGTGAGGCGCCCCTCGGGGAAGATCACCAGGGTCTCGCCGGCCTTCACCGCATTGATCAGCCCGCGCGTCGCCATCGGCTTGGTGGGGTCGAGCGGATAGGCGCGGCAGATCTTGAGGAAGGGCTTGACCCACCATGCCTTGGCGATGGTGTGGTCGATGGCGAACACCGGATCCTTGTCGAGCAGGGCCAGGACCAGGCCGGCATCGAGGAAGCTGACATGGTTGATCGCGATGATGCGATGGGGCGTGGGCGTCTCCAGGTTCTCGATGCCCTTGACCTCGAGGCGGTAGAGCAGCCGGTAGAGCAGCAGGATGAAGTCACGGAACCGGCTCATCGGCAGCACATAGAGCAGCACGACGCCGGCGATGATGTCGAGGATGGCGATGCCGAGCAGGGCGATCGGGGTGGTGAGGCCCAATTGACCCTGCAGCAGGGAGAGGCCGCCGGCGCCGACCGTCATGAACAGGGCCGTGATGACATTGCCGCCGGCGATGACGCGGGCGCGTTCGTCCTTGGGGGCCCAATGCTGGACGGCCGCATAGATCGGCACGATGAACAGGCCCGCAGCCAACGCCACCAGCACGAGCGCGATGGTCATGTGTAGGCCGGCGCCGGTGGCCAGATAATCAAGGAAGTAGAGCGGCGTTTCCGAGCGCTCGGTACCGAAGGCGATCCAGGCCACGTCGAGGCAGAACAGCCCCATCAGGATACAGCCGATCGGCGAGAGCAGCACGATGATCCGTCCCGTGGCCAGGCGTGCGGCCAGGATCGAACCAATGGCGATGCCGATCGAGAAGGCGGTGGTGAACCAGGTATTGAGCGTGCCGTCGCCGCCGATGACGCTGTGGGCGAGGGAGGGGGTCAGCGAGAGGATGACGATGCCGCTCATCCAGAACCAGGCCACCGCCAGCGAGCCGATCAGGAGCTTGCGGTCGGAGGCTACCAATTGCACGAGTTGGTAGCTCGAGCGGATGATGTTCCAGTCTATCTTGAGATCCGGTGCTGCTTCACCCGTGGGTGGAATGAGGCGGGCAAACCACCAGCAGGCCACGGCTACCGCCACCATGATGGCGGCCACGATCCAGCTGGGCAAATGAGGAGCGACGAAGCCGGCCCCGATGATGCCGATCAGAATCGACAGGAAGGTGCCCGCCTCGATGAGACCGTTACCGGCGGGCAGTTCTTCGGGCGCCAGATGATCCGGCAGGATGCCGTATTTCACCGGCGTGAACAGCGTGCCCATGATGCCGAGCGTGAGCATGCTGACCAAGAGGATCGGCATGGAATGCAGGGCAAAGCCGACCGCGGCGACGACGACGATGGCGATTTCAGCCAGTTTGATCTGCCGGGCGACCCGCGCCTTGTCGTAGCGGTCGGCCAATTGCCCCGCCAGGCCTGAGAGCAGCAGGCCGGGCAGCACGATCAAGGCACCGGCGATCGAGACCATGCTGTCGCCGCCTTCCATCGCGGCGGTTTCGGCAATGCCGTAGACTGCCAGGATGGTCAGAGCCTGCTTGATGAAATTGTCGTTGAAGGCGCTGAAGAACTGGCTCCAGAACAGAGGCCAGAAGCGGCGGGCGGACATCAGCGATGCGAGCATCGGTGTGGTTCCTGGATGGGCGCGTACCGGGCGCGGGAGAATCGCATTTTAAGTTAGCGTTCGTTCACTAACTTAAAATGTATGGTAAACGGCGTCAAGGTGGGGGAGGGCTGGCGCGGGTCCGGCATGTGCGCCGTCGCACAGTGGCGGGAACCACCGGTCTCGAGCTGTCATCCTAGCCCTCGCGCCTGACGACTTCCAGGAAGACTTCGCCATAGCGCTCCAGCTTGGCCTGGCCCACCCCGGGCAGGGCCAGAAATTCGGACAGGCTGGCGGGGCGTTCGCTCGCCATGGCGCGTAGCGTGGTGTCGGCGAAGATCATGTAGGGCGGCACGCTCTGTTCGCGGGCGAGCCGGCTGCGTTCGGCGCGCAAAGCGGTGAACAGGGCGCCGTCGCGTTCCGACATCTCGATCTCGCCGCGCCGGGTGCGTTTGGCCTCGGTGCTCTTGCGCGGCCGGTCGCGGCGGAAGATGATCTGCCGTTCGCCCTTGAACACGGCCCGCGCTTCCTCGGCCAGGATCAGGGCGCCATGGGCTTCATGGTCGACATTGACCAGGCCGGCTGCCGTGAGCTGGCGCAGCACCGATTGCCAGGTGCGGGCCTCGATATCCTTGCCGGCCCCGAAGACGGGCTGGTTGTCGTGGCCGAAGCGCTGGACCTTCTCGGTGACCTTGCCGGTGAGCACGTCGATGATATGGGCGCCGCCGAACATCTGGCCGGTGCGGTAAATCGCGGCCATGGCCTTCACGGCGGCGTCGGTGCCGTCCCAGCTCTCGACCGGCGAAAGGCAAGTATCGCAATTGCCGCAGCGGCCGGGATGGATCTCGCCGAAATGGGCGAGGATGGCCTTGCGCCGGCACTCCGCGGTTTCGCAGATGCCGAGCAGGGCGTTGAGCTTGCCGAGTTCGACCCGCTTCACCGTCTCAGGCGCATTGCCCTCCTGGATCATGCGGCGGCGCTGCACCACATCGGCCATGCCGTAGCTCATCCAGGCATCGGAGGGCAGGCCATCGCGCCCGGCTCGGCCCGTCTCCTGGTAATAGGCTTCCACCGAAGCGGGAATGTCGAGATGGGCGACATAACGCACATCCGGCTTGTCGATGCCCATGCCGAAGGCGACGGTGGCGACCAGGCAGAGGCCCTCTTCCTCCAGGAAGGAGTCCTGGTTGGCGCTGCGTGTCGCCGCTTCCAGGCCGGCATGATAGGGCAAGGCGCGGATGCCCTGTTCGTTCAACCACTGCGCCGTCTCCTCCACCTTGGCACGCGACAGGCAATAGACGATGCCGCTATTGCCCTTGTGCCCGGCCAGGAAGGCGAGCAATTGCCGGCGGGCATTGTCGCGCTCGACGATGGCGTAGCTGATATTGGGCCGGTCGAAGCTGGTGGCGAAGACTTCTGCCGCGTTGAGGCCGAGCCGCTCGATGATGTCGGCGCGGGTGACCGGATCGGCCGTAGCGGTGAGCGCGATGCGCGGGACGCCGGGGAAGGAAGCCGCAAGGCCGCCGAGCTCGCGATATTCGGGCCGGAAGTCATGGCCCCACTGGCTGACGCAATGGGCTTCGTCGATGGCGAAGAGCGCGATGTCGGCATCGGCGATCAGGGCCTGGAAGCCTTGCGTTGCCACGCGTTCGGGGGCGACGTAAAGCAGGTCGAGCTTGCCGTCCATCAGGGAGCGGCGGACCTTGTAGGCCTCCTCGCGCGACAGGGAGGAATTGAGCGCTGCCGCGCTCACGCCAGCCTGCTTGAGCGCCTCGACCTGGTCGCGCATCAAGGCGATCAGGGGCGAGACGACGATGCCGACGCCGCGCCGGCATAGGGCCGGGATCTGGTAGCACAGCGACTTGCCCGCTCCGGTCGGGAACAGCACCACCGCATCGCCACCCCCGGTGACATGGCGCACCACCGCCTCCTGCTGGCCGCGAAAGGCGGCGTAGCCGAATACGCTATTGAGGACGGCGAGAGGATCTCGGGGAGATGAGAGGGTCATGCCTGCAGGATGTGCCTTCGGTGCCTGATTCCATTCCGGGGAGATGGAGGAGGCTTACCCGACACAGGTCGTGATTCGAAAATCTCTCGCGTTGAATTCCTCCGCCGGCAAGCAATTCCGGTGGAATAATCCCGCTTGCCAGGGCCGCTGCCACTTCTCCGCCAGGATGCCGGCTGCTCCTGCGATGGCATTGCAGGGCCTGCTTGCGATCCATAAAGTTATGTTATAACGTTTCATTCAAATGGAAGCTCAATCGAGCGCCTACGGCATCGACATGCCCGTTTTCGCAATGGATCAAGGAATTCCGACATCATGCAGCCCCTGCCGCAGACCCCCGTCACCGTCCTCACCGGCTATCTCGGGGCAGGCAAGACCACGCTTCTCAACCGGATCCTGACCGAGAGCCATGGCAGGAAATATGCCGTCATCGTCAATGAGTTCGGTGAAGTCGGCATCGACAACGATCTCGTCGTCGACACCGACGAGGAAATCTTCGAGATGAACAATGGCTGCATCTGCTGCACCGTGCGCGGCGATCTGATCCGCATCATCGAGGGCCTGATGCGCCGGCGCGACCGCTTCGATGCCATCCTGATCGAGACGACCGGGCTGGCCGATCCCGCGCCGGTCGCCCAGACCTTCTTCGTCGACGATGACGTGCGCGCCAAGACCCGGCTCGATTCGATCGTCACCGTTGTCGACGCCCGGCATCTGCTTGCAGAGATCGAGGAAGCGCACGAGGCCCAGGAGCAGCTCGCCTTCGCCGACACGATCCTGCTCAACAAGATCGACCTGGTTACGGCGGAGGAACTCGACCGGGTGGTGAAGCGGATCCGCCGCATCAATCCCACCGCCACCTTGCACGAGACCCGGCGTTGCGACATCGCGCTCGACAAGGTGCTCGGCCGCGGCGCCTTTGACCTCGACCGTATCCTCGAAGCCGAGCCCGATTTCCTCGAGGGCTTCCACGAGCACGAGCATGACGATCATGTCAGCAGCTTCGCCCTGGTGTCCCGCGAGCCGCTCGACCCCGGCAGGTTCATGCCCTGGCTCGACATGATCGTGCAGCAATTCGGCGCCGACATGCTGCGCATGAAGGGCATCGTCGCCTTTGACGGCGATCCCCAGCGCTTCGTTGTCCAGAGCGTGCACATGCTGCTCGAAGGCGACCATCAGCGCCCCTGGAAGCCCGAGGAGGAGCGCCGGAGCCGTCTGGTCTTCATCGGCCGCAATCTGCCCAGGGACGTGATCGAACAGGGGTTCCTGGCCTGTCGCGTACAGGCGGCGGCAGACGCCGGCTGAAGCAGGAAGGCAGCGTCCGGCATCGGCCGATGCAGGTTTTGCATATTCGCTTGACCGCGCTGGCGACACCCCGGTAACTGTGGGGTTGACGGTTCCCGTCGGATGCAAGTCCGTCGGGAGTAATAGGGAACACGGTCCGGCTTTCTTAAAAGCCCATGCCGTGGCTGCCCCCGCAACTGTAGGCGGATTGCCGAGCATCCTCCTGGCGCGAAAGGCGCCATGCCACTGTGGGTCTCCCATGGGAAGGCAGATGCAAGGTCGACGTCCGCGAGCCAGGAAACCTGCCGTCATCTCGATCAATCCCATGTCACGGGCGGGGATGCCCGGAACAGGAGACATTGTGACCTATCTTCCCGCCCGTCCGGGTTGTCGCCCGCCTGTTCCCTCCGCTTCGCGTCATCGAACCCTCTGCCACGCCCTGGCCTGAGGCCGTTTTCCGTCTTCGGCCGTGCCGAAGAAGGCCATTTCCATCGCGAACGAGAGAACATCATGACCTTTTCAAGGAATAAGGCCCGCTGGTTCGGCTTTGCCGTCGCGCTTGCCGCCGGCTTCAGCCTCACGCCTGGTATCGATCCGGCGGTGGCGCAGGCAACGAAATATCCCCTCAAGCTCGCCAATTGCGGCCGCACTATCACCTTCGATCATGCGCCGCGCCGCGTCGTTTCCGTGGGGCAGAGCAGCACCGAGGTCCTCTATCTGCTCGGTCTTGCCGACAGGGTGGCCGGGACGGCGGTCTGGTTCGGCCCCGTACTGCCCGGATACGAGGAGGCCAATGCCAAGATTCCGCGCCTGGCCGACAATGATCCGAGCTTCGAAAGCGTGATCGGCAAGAAGCCGGAGCTCGTGACGGCCCAGTTCCAATGGCATGTCGGGCCCAGCGGCATCGTCGGCAAGCCAGAACAGTTCGAGGAACTGGGTATCCAGACCTATGTTTCGTCCGCCGATTGCGTCGGCAAGGACAATTCTGGCGGTGGCGACGGCACGCGCGGTACCCTCTTCACCATGGATCTGGTCTATCGGGAGATCAGGGAACTCGCCGAGATCTTCGACGTGCAGGAGCGCGGGGCGAAAGTCATCGCCGACCTGAAGGCACGCGAGGAAGCCGCCCGCCGCAAGATCGCTGCCGGCGACGGCAAGGTCTCCGCTGCCTTCTGGTTCTCGAGCGCCAAGGTTGATGTCGATCCCTACATGGCCGGCAAGAACAGCGTGCCGGGCTACATCATGTCCGTCCTGGGTGTCCGGAACGTCGTCGAGAGCGAGGAGGAGTGGCCGAGCGTCGGCTGGGAGACCATCGCCAAGGCCGATCCGACCATCATCGTCGCCGGCCGGATGGATCGCCGCCGCTATCCGGCCGACGACATCGCCATCAAGCTCAATTTCCTCAAGACGGATCCGGTGGCGAGCCTGATGCCGGCGGTCAGGCAGGGCCATGTCGTGGAGATGGACGTCCAGGCCATGCAGCCGAGCGTCCGCGTCGTCGACGGCATCGAGATGCTCGCCGATGCCGTCCAGCGTTTCGGCCTGAAGCGCTGAGATGAATCGCGCCGTCACACGATTGCTGGCGATCGGGCTTCTGGCGCTGGCCGTGCTCGTCCTGGCGCTCTGGCTCGGCGCCGCCATCGGCGAGACGGCCATTCCGATGGACGTGGTGGCCAAGACGGCGGCCAACCGCCTGTGGGGCGCCGGCTACGACCTCGATCGCATCGATGAAGGCATCGTGTGGAACTACAGGCTGAGCCGCGCGGTCGTTGCGGCCTGCTGCGGCGCGGCCCTGGCGCTGTCGGGCGTCGTGCTGCAGTCCCTGCTGCGCAATGTCCTGGCCGATCCCTATGTGCTCGGCATCTCGGCGGGGGCGTCGACAGGAGCGGTTGGGGTCGCCATTCTCGGCATCGGTGCAGGATTTCTGAGCATGCCGCTCGGCGCTTTTCTGGGCGCGCTGGTGGCCTTCGGTTTCGTCGCCCTGCTGGCGATGCGGTCGGGGCGCGGCACGGGCGCGGTGATCCTTGCCGGCGTTGCGGGGTCTCAGCTTTTCAACGCCCTGACCTCCTTCATCGTCACCAAGGCGGCCAATGCAGAACAGGCGCGGGGCATCATGTTCTGGCTGCTCGGCAATCTTTCGGGCGTGCGCTGGCCGGATGTCTGGCTTGCCCTGCCGGTCACGGTCGTGGGGCTGCTGGTTTGCCTCTGGCACGCCCGCGCGCTCGACGCCTTCACCTTCGGCACGGAATCGGCGGCATCCCTCGGCATCTCAGTCCGGCGCGCCTATGTCGTGCTCGTCGGCATCGCGGCGATGATGACGGCAGTAATGGTCAGCATCGTCGGGTCGATCGGCTTCGTCGGCCTGGTGATTCCCCATACGGCGCGGATGGTGGTGGGCGTGCGCCATGGGCGACTGCTGCCGGCCAGCGCCCTGATCGGCGCGGTCTTCATGATCGCGGCCGACATTCTGTCCCGCATCATCATCCCCGGCCAGGTCCTGCCGATCGGGGTGATCACGGCCCTGGTCGGCGCGCCGGCCTTTGCCCTCATCCTCAGCCAGAGAAAGGCGACGGCATGAGCCTGTCGGCGCGCAACCTGTCCTGGTCGGCAGGCGGGGCCCCGATCCTGCACGGGGTGTCGCTGGAGGTCCATCCCGGTGAATTGCTGGGCATCATCGGCCCGAACGGTTCGGGCAAGACCAGCCTGATGTCCCTGCTGGCCGGTATTCGCCGGCCACAGGGCGGCGAGGTGTTGCTGTCGGGCCGCCCGCTCCATGGTCTTGCTCGACGCGAAGTCGCGCGCCGCATCGCCCTGGTCGAGCAACAGGCGGAGACGGCCGAGCGCATTACCGCTCGCCAGGCTGTGGAGCTTGGGCGAACGCCGCATCTGGGAGCCTTCACGCCCTGGTCGAGCCGGGATGACGCCATCGTCGATCTCGCGCTCGAGGAGGTTGCCATGACCGGCCTTGCCGGTCGCCTGTGGCACACGCTCTCCGGTGGGGAACGCCAGCGCCTGCACATCGCCCGCGCCCTGGCGCAGCAGCCCGAGATCCTGCTTCTCGACGAGCCCACCAATCATCTCGACATCGGTCACCAGATCGGCCTGCTGCATCTGGTGCATCGCCAGAATCTCACCGTCGTGGCGGCCCTGCACGACCTCAACCATGCGGCGATGTTCTGCGACAGGGTCGCGCTGATGCAGGCAGGACGGATCGAGGCGATCGGTCCGCCGGCGGAGGTGCTGACGGCAGTGCGCATCCAGTCGGTCTTCGGTGTCGCCGCCGAGGTCATCCGCGACGGTGCGGGAGGATGCTTCATCCGCTATCGGCATCCGGATCTTCCGGTACCGCGACCAGGCCGGATCGCGGCGGTGTCATGACACGCGGCCGACGACAGATGGAGAGAGCCGTCAGATGACGAGCGCCAGCCCTGCGAACTATGATCTCAAGGAAGAGATTCGCGATTATTGGTCGAAGCGTTCGGAAACCTTCGACCGCGCCTTCGGGCACCACATTCCCGAGGGCCCCGAATTCGAAGCCTGGGCGGGGGCGATCCGAGATCATCTCGGGACCGAACCGCTCCGGGTGCTCGATCTCGCCTGCGGGACGGGCGAGATCACCAAGCTGCTGCTGGCGCTCGGCCATGACGTGACCGCGCTGGACTTCTCCGAGGCGATGCTGGCGGTTGCGCGGCGCAAGCATGACGGTCGCCAGCGCCTGCGCTTTCGTCTGGGCGATGCAGAAAACACCATGGAGCCGGAAAACGCCTATGACGCCGTCGTCTGCCGGCATCTCGTCTGGACATTGACCGAGCCGCAGAAGGCCTTTGCCGATTGGCATCGCGTGCTGAAACCGGGTGGCAGATTGCTGTTCTTCGACGGGGATTGGGCAAGACCAACCAGGACCGGCCGGTTGGCGTCCGGGCTCATTGCCTTGATCGATCGCCTTGGCGGCGCCGATCCCTTCTATGATGGTGCAATGGGCGAGCGCCATGCCCGCATCATGGAGCGGCTGCCTTTTGGCAGGGGGCTGCGGAGCACCGATCTGCTGCCGCTCCTGGAACAGGCCGGCTTCAGGGATGTGGTGGTCTCCTCGCATCGGCCGATCGCCGCGGCCCAGAGGCGCCGGGCGGATCTGCGCAACCGGCTGCGCACCTATCTCTATCGGCGCTTCATCATCTGCTGCCGCAAATGATCCGCGAACCGGAGCAGCCTTGCATCTCCCGCCAACGGAACCATATCTTTGGAGGCGGCCTTCAGGGTCATGAGAGGCGTGTTCGAGGCAGCAAATGTCTGCCGCACCGTGCCGCTTTGGCCGCTCCGGTGGCGGGCCAGAAAAACAAGCATGATAACTGATGACGTCGCCGGGGCTGGGGTCTATGGTCCGTGACGGGACGCTATCAAGCTCTGTGAACAAGGACGTAACATATGGCTTCGAAACTCGAACAATTGCGCGCCATGACGGTCGTCGTCGCCGATACCGGCGATATCGATTCGATCAAGGCGCTCAAGCCGGTCGATTGCACCACCAATCCCAGCCTGCTGCTCAAGGCAGCCGAGATGCCGGCCTATGACCATTTGATCGCGGAAGCCGTGAGCTGGGGCAGCAAGCAAGGTGGCGGCAAGGATGGCGTCGTCGCCGCAATTGCCGATCGCCTCGCTGTTTCCTTTGGTGCGGAACTCACCAAGCTCGTTCCCGGCCGTGTCTCCACGGAAGTCGATGCCGATCTTTCCTTCGATACGCAGGCGAGCATCGCCAAGGCGCATGCCATCATCGCCGACTACAAGTCGCGTGGCATCGAGCGTGACCGCATCCTGATCAAGATCGCTTCGACCTGGGAGGGCATCCGTGCCGCCGAGGTGCTGCAGAAGGAAGGCATCGACTGCAACCTGACCCTGCTGTTCTCCAAGGCCCAGGCCGTGGCTTGCGGTGATGCCGGCGTATTCCTGATCTCGCCTTTCGTGGGCCGCATCCTCGACTGGCATGTGAAGAATGACGGCCGCACCTTCACGCCGGAAGAAGATCCGGGCGTGCTCTCGGTGCGCGGCATCTATGCCGACTACAAGTCCCGCGGTGTCAAGACGGTGGTGATGGGCGCTTCGTTCCGCTCCACCGGCGAGATCGAGGCGCTGGCCGGCTGCGACCGCCTTACCATCGCGCCGAACCTGCTGCAGGCGCTGGAAGCCGACCAGGGCACGCTGGAGCGCCAGCTGTCGCCCGACAACTACGCCGCCGCGCCGACCACCGGCAAGATCGACGAGCGCACCTTCCGCTGGGAGATGAACGAGGATGCCATGGCGACCGAGAAGCTCGCCGAGGGCATTCGCGGCTTCGCCAAGGATCTCGGTAAGCTGCGCACGCTGATTGCCAAGCGTGTCGAGGGCACTGCCCAGGCCGCATGACCTTGGCTGCATTGTTTTGACCGCCTGATCGTCGCCGACGTGAGCCGGGCCTTTACACAGGATGGCCAGGAAGGGGAGGACGCCCAAGTCCTTCCCGAAAGGCCTGTGAGCAGCGAACGCAATCTTGTTACCGGGCGAGGCCTCGCGATGATCGAGGCCGAGCTTAGGCAGGCGCGTTCGCTCTTCGCCGCGGCAGAAGCCGTCGGCGATCGGATTGCCATGGGCAATGCGTCACGGGATATCCGTTACTGGGCCGTTCGGCGGGCAACGGCGGAGCAGGTGGTCCCTGCAGCCGTGGATACAGGCATTCGCTTCGGTATGGCCGTGACGCTCCACTATGCCGATGGGCGTGAACGCATCTGGCGCATCGTGGGCGAAGACGAGGCTGATGCTGCCCATGGCCGTATCAGCCATGTCTCGCCCTTGGCGAAGGCGTTGTTCGGCAAGGATGTGGGCGATGAGATTCGGCTCGGCCCGCAGGAGGCCGAGGTCGTGGCGATCGACATCGCGCAGGAACCGAATTGAGTCGGGGGCCAATCCGGCGCGACGATCAGCGCGGAACCCCGACACCGGACTCGAACCTTATGATGTCGTGACGACATGCCCGGCCGCGGACGCAGCTCAGATTCCCGCGAGAATTTGATCGATATGTAGGGCGCTGACATCCAGGAAGGGAAAATCCGGTTCACGATCCGCATAGAAAGACGACAGGTCCGTGCCGGCCAGCATGATGACCTGCGCACCCCGCCGGCCGAGCAGGTCACCAGCCAACTCGTCGAAATAGGCGACCTCGGCCTTGGTGCCGCGTTTGCCGGATATGGCGATGTCGGTATAGGTCTCGTGTACGCGGTCGGCCTCGCTCGGATCGAGCTTGACGATCATATGCTCTGGCACGGAGCCGAAAATATCCGACGCCATCACGGCCCGGTTGCCGAAAATGGCGACACGTTCGAAGCCGGCGGATTTCAGGGCGCCGGGGATCGCTTCCAGGACATTGATGATCGGCCCCTTCGATCGCTTCTCGATTTCGTCGATGGCGAGATGCGGTGCGACGGCGGTGATGGACACCGCGTCCACGCCGGCGTCGAACAGTTCATTGGCGAGCGAACCCAGATAACGGCCGAGCCCATCCCGGTCTCCCGATCCGATATGGCCCAGCACTTTGTTGACGTCGGCATGTTTCAACGTGAGATCGAGTGCGATCTTCGCCCCTTGGTACTCCTGCAAGATCCGCTCGTAGTAATAGATCCCGGCCCGGGCCGCCAGGCCGCCGATCAGGCCGATCCTGGTTGGCTTGATTTGTATCGCCGATCTTCTCGGCATGGTTTCCTCCTCGGCTGCGGATTGTGGCGTCGGTCGATACGATCGCACTACACGACACCATATCCTTCCACCGTTCGCAGGTAGGTGGCACCAAAGAAAAAGGCGGTCGTCGCGACCGCCTTTTTCCGATGATTCCGAAATGAAACGAGGTCTACTCTTCCGCAAACCCGCCGAGATGGCTCTGCGAGTAGTTCTGGATGCCGAGGCGCTCGACCAGGTCGAGCTGGGTTTCCAGGAAGTCGATATGGCCTTCCTCGTCGGTCATCAGTTCCTTGAACAGATTCTCGGAGACGAAATCCTTGACGGTGCGGCAATATTCCGCAGCTTCCTGATAGAGGGCACGGGCCTCACGCTCGGCGGCGAGGTCGCATTCGAGAACTTCCTTCACCGTCTGGCCGATCCGCAGCGGATCGAGCGTCTGCATGTTCGGGAAGCCCTCCAGGAAGAGGATCCGGGAGGTCAGCTTGTCGGCGTGCTGCATCTCCTCGATCGATTCGGCACGCCACTTCTTGGCGAGGCCCAGCAGGCCCCAATTGTCGAAGATCCGGTAATGCAGCCAATATTGATTGATCGCGGTCAGTTCGCTCCGCAACGCCTTGTTGAGATAGTCGATGACCTTCTTGTCGCCCTTCATGGACGTTTCTCCGTACTTGGTGGACTGAAGCCACATTAGAAGAATTCTAAATTTAGGCAAGCCCTGATGGCGGCAAATTTGTCCGGAGGATTTTGCCGGGGGAGGGGAAGCCGCAAATCTGCCGGCCGCAGCCGGGCCAGCTCCCAGTTTATTCTCATTCTAAACTACTGATTTATAACGATTCTATTGTTGTGCCGAGCCATTGACAAGGCGCTCGTGTCCGTCCACATCACTCGCGTCACTGCCTTTGCTCGAACCCAAGATCGCTGCAAATGATCGTCTGTTCCTGCCGTGTTTTGACCGATGAGGATTTCACCAGCACGCTCGCGACCGAGCAGCCTGGCTGTCCGCGTTCGGCTGCGGATGCCTATCGTTGCCTGGGCTGCGGGCCGGAATGCGGCCGCTGCCTGATCACCGTACGGCAGATTCTCGCCGATGCGCGCGCAGCAGCACGCTGTCACGACTGCACCGAGGATTGCGCCCTGCGTGATATGGTCGAGGCGGCGAACACCGACGAAATCATGCTCGACGCCGCCGAATAGGCATTACGCCAAGCGATTGTAAACAACGCACGGGCAAAGCAGCCTCCAGCAGCGTTTGGCCGCCGGAAATCCCGCTCCTATCTCACGGTTGCGTTTCCTGCCCGCCGCGCCACAATTATGCCGCTCCCTATCGGCATAGGCGATTCATGCCCCAATCAGGTGACCAGGACGTTCGAACCGGCCTCGCCGCGCATCTCGTGGCCTTGTGGCGGTTCGGACTCGTGCTGTCGGGCAGTGGACAGTCTGCCGAGGAATTGGTGCAAGCCACCTGTCTCAGGGCGCTGGAGCGCTCGCACCAATTCATGCCGGGGACCCGGCTCGATCGCTGGCTGTTCGCCATTGAACGCTCGATCTGGCTCAACGAAATCCGGGCCAACAAGATACGCAACCCCGTCGAGCTCGAGCAGGCCGAGAGTGTGCTGTCTTTTGACGGCGAGCGGCAGTTCGAAACGAATATTCTGGCCGCTCAAGTGTTGAGGCAAGTACAGGCCATGCCTGCAGCGCTGCGTGAAACCGTCTTTCTGGTCTATGCGGAGGGGCTCAGCTATGCCGAGGCGGCGGACATGCTGGCCGTGCCGATCGGAACCATCATGAGCCGCCTGGCTTCGGCCAGGCTCAGGCTTGCTCATCTCAACAAGGATACGCCGGAGGGCGCTGCGGGGGAGTCATCATGAGTGCGCAAGAGATGGGACCCGATGACGCCAATCTCGTTGCCTTTCTGGATGGAGCCCTTCCTCCCGAAGAGCATGCGGGGCTGGAGGTTCGCCTTGTCCGGGAGCCGGCCCTGAAGGCGAGGCTGGACGCGCTTGCGGCCGGCTCGCTTCCGTTCAAGCAGAGTTACGAGGCCCTGAACGCATATGCGCCACGGCAGCGTCTGGAGGCGCTCCTGGCCGAAAGCGAGGCCGCGGTTCCGGCAGCGGTGGTCAATGACAATGCACCGCGTTCGCGCTGGCGCATCCCGCCTGCCGCGGTCGCGGCGGCGCTCGCCTTGTTCGTCGTGGGAACCGGTGTCGGCCATTACATGCCGCCCGGCCTCTGGCCGTTGCCTTCGGCGCAGCGCAGCGATCATGAAGGACCGGATGCCTGGCGTTCCACCGTTGCCGACTATTGGGGGCTGACCACGTCGCAGACGCTCGACTGGATGCCGAATGACGTCTCCACGGCGCAGCGCGATCTGGCCGCGGCGACGCGCCGGCTCGGCTTCCCGCTGACGCCCGAAAAGATCAGCCTGCCGGCCCAGGAGCTCAAGCGCGTCGAACTCTTCCACTACGACAATGCGCCCCTGGTCGAGATCGCCTATCTCGACGAACTGACGGGCCCGCTTGCCTTCTGCATCTATGGCAACAGCCCCGGGGCGGTGACGCCGCCGACGCTCGAACAGCGCAATGGCTTCAACGTCGTCTACTGGTCGGATGCCGAACGTTCCTACATGCTGATCGGCCACGGGCCGGACGAGATCATGCAAAAGCTCGCCGCCATCCTGGCAAAGCAGATCTCGGCGTAGATCTCGACAGGCACCATCGGCTTGCCCGGCTTTCCTGTCCGGCAGTTCCAGGACAGGCCTGGGCCTCGCCTTGATGAATCCGCTTGCCATGCCGGCGGGGCGGGCGGATTCTCACTCTGGAGCCGTTCAAAAGTGTGATTGACAGCGACTCGTTCTTTTGATCAACTGGTAAAAAATAAAGAGCCAAATACCAGAGGTTCAGATGACTGCACGATCCGACATTGCGCGGGGCCGTCTCGATTCCCCCACGCTCGCCAGCAATTTTTCAGACCTTCATCCGGCCTTCGGCAGGCATGAGGCGCGGGTTGCCGCCGAGCGCTGCCTGTTCTGCTATGACGCGCCCTGCGTGAAGGCGTGCCCCACTTCCATCGACATTCCGATGTTCATCCGCGAGATCATGACCGGCAACACGGTCGGCGCGGCCCGGACCATCCTGGAATCCAACATCATGGGCGGCATGTGCGCCCGTGTTTGCCCCACCGAGACGCTGTGCGAGGAAGCCTGCGTCAAGGAGACCTCGGAGGGCAGGGCGGTCGAGATCGGCAACCTGCAGCGCTATGCCACCGACGAACTCTTCGCCAAGGGCCGGCAGCTGTTCAAGCGCGGCGCCCCCACCGGCAAGCGCGTCGCCGTGGTCGGCGCCGGTCCGGCGGGCCTGTCCTGCGCCCACAAGCTGGCAACGCTCGGGCATGAGGTCGTGGTGTTCGAGGCGCGCGAGAAGGCGGGCGGCCTCAACGAATACGGCATTGCCGCCTATAAGAGCACGGGCGGCTTTGCCCAGGCCGAGGTCGACTACATCACGGCGATCGGCGGCATCACCATCGACTATGGCAAGCGGCTCGGGCGCGATATCGAGCTCTCGGAGCTCGCCAGGCAGTTCGACGCTGTCTTCCTCGGCATGGGACTGGGCGACACCAACGATCTTGGCCTGGAAGAGGGTATCGAGGGCGTGATCGATGCCGTCGACTACATCGCGGAACTCCGCCAGGCCACCAATCTTGCCGACCTGCCGGTCGGGCGTCGCATCGTGGTGATCGGCGGCGGCATGACCGCCATCGACATCGCCTCGCAGACCAAGCGCCTGGGGGCGGAAAGCGTCACGATCGCCTATCGCCGCGGCCAGCCGCAGATGAATGCCTCCGACTACGAGCAGGAGGTCGCTCAGACCGACGGCGTGCTGATCCGTCATTGGCTCAAGCCGGCGCGGCTGCATGCCGAGGATGGCAGGCTGGTCGCCGTCGAACTCGAATACACCGTGGAGCAGGGCGGGCGCCTCACGGGCACCGGCGAGACCGTCAGGCTCGAATGCGACCAGCTTTTCACCGCGATCGGGCAGTCCTTCCTGCCCGAGGAAGTGAACGGCATAGCGCTCGCGCTCGAAAAGGGGCGGATTGCCGTCGATGCCGAGCAACGCACCTCGGTGCCCGGCATATGGGCCGGTGGCGACTGTGTCGCCGGCGGCAAGGATCTGACCGTGGCGGCGGTCGAGGACGGCAAGCAGGCCGCCCTCTCGATCGATCAAGCCCTTAAGTCCCAAGCAAAGGCTGCGTGAGGAGAAACGACATGGCCGATCTCAGCACCAACTTCCTGGGCATCAAGTCTCCCAATCCGTTCTGGCTGGCCTCCGCGCCGCCCACCGACAAGGAATACAATGTCGTCCGCGCCTTCCAGGCGGGCTGGGGCGGCGTAGTCTGGAAGACACTCGGCGAGCAGGGCCCGCCGGTCGTCAACGTCAATGGCCCGCGCTACGGCGCCTGGCACAGCCAGGATCGCCGGGTCATGGGCTTCAACAATATCGAGCTGATCACCGATCGCCCTCTCGAGGTCAATCTGCGCGAGATCAAGCAGGTCAAGCGCGACTGGAAGGACCGGGCGCTGATCGTCTCCCTGATGGTGCCTTGCGAAGAGAATGCCTGGAAGTCGATCCTGCCCTTCGTCGAGGACACCGAGGCTGATGGCATCGAGCTGAATTTCGGCTGCCCGCACGGCATGTCCGAACGCGGCATGGGCTCGGCCGTCGGGCAGGTGCCCGAATATGTCGAGATGGTCGCGCGCTGGTGCAAGCAATATACCCGCATGCCGGTGATCGTGAAGCTGACGCCCAACATCACCGACGTGCGCAAGCCGGCCGAAGCGGCCAAGCGCGGCGGCGCCGACGCGGTATCGCTGATCAACACCATCAACTCCATCGTCTCGGTCGACATCGACAATATGCGCCCCTGGCCGAACACCGACGGCTTCGGCACCCATGGCGGCTATTGCGGTCCGGCCGTGAAGCCGATCGCCCTCAGCATGGTCTCGGAGATCGCAAGGGCAGAGGCGACCCGCGGGCTTCCCATTTCTGGGATCGGCGGCGTCGAGACCTGGCGTGACGCCGTGGAATATATGGCGCTCGGCTGCGGCACCGTGCAGGTCTGTACGGCCGCCATGGTCTATGGCTTCAAGGTAGTGCAGGAGATGATCTCCGGCCTGTCCGACTGGATGGACGAGAAGGGCTATACTTCCGTCGACCAGTTCGTCGGCAAGGCCATCCCCCAGGTGACCGACTGGCAGCATCTCAACCTCGAATATGTGGTCAAGGCCCATATCGACCAGGATGCCTGCATCAAATGCGGCCGCTGCCACATCGCCTGCGAGGACACCTCCCACCAGGCCATCACCAACATGGTGGCCGGCGAGCGCAAGTTCGAGGTGATCGAGGAAGAGTGCGTGGGCTGCAATCTGTGCGCCGTGGTCTGCCCGATCGAGGATTGCATCACGCTCGAGCCGGTGACTTCCGGGGTGGACAAGCGCACCGGCCGGCCGGTGGGCGGACAGCGCACCTGGAAGGAGCATCCCAACAATCCGGCCGTGCATGCCAAGGCGGCTGCGGAATAGGTCGAGAGGACGGGTATCCCGGCTGCATGTTGGGATCCCCGTTCCGGTTCCCGGCAGTCGCGGCCTGTCCCGGGGCGGACAACACGGTTGTGGCGATGGTCCATGGTGCCGAAATCTGGATGCACTTGACGAGTCGATGACCTAGAAAGGCCCCTCGAATGCTCGGAGAAGCGTTCAGGCAGGAGCCCCACCATGATCAAGATGAGTGTCTACTATCGGGCCGACGGCGGCTCGAAGTTCGATCACGACTACTACCGCACCCGCCACATGCCACTGATCCAGGAACGGCTCGGCGATGCCTGCCTGCGCTACGAGATCGATAGGGGCCTTGTGGGTCCCGAACCCGGAAGCGCGCCGGAATTCGTCGCGGCGTGCCATGTCTACTCGCCAACCCTGGCGGTATTCCAGGAGGCGCTCGGTCCCCACCGCGCGGAGATCGTCGCTGATGTCGCCAACTATACGGACATCACGCCCATCGTGCAGATCAGCGAAATCGTTGAAGCGTAGGAGGCTTCGGCGCGTCAGGCGTCGTCGTTGAACTTTCCGGGATCGGCGTTGTGCTGGCGCACGGATCTATGGTGGCCTCGCCAGGCCAGGCACCTGAAGCAGGGTGTGCCGATCCCCGGACCGGCATCCCTGGAAAATGTGACATTGGCTGGTGGAGGACGCCGATCTGGAGGTCGGCGCAACGATCCTGTATCTATCCCGTTGGGTCGACATGGGCGAGATGCCCGTCAATTCGGGCAATCCGCGTGAAGCTAGCCAATCTCTGCCGCCATGTCGAAACCGCCGGTCTCTCGCTGCGGGGTGCCTTCCATGTCCGGCCCGAAGATGGCATGCCCGCTATCGGCGGCTGTCCCGTGGCGACCCTCGTCTTGCTGGGCTGGGCGGATGGCCGGCAATGGCCGCATTTTGCTGTCGCGCCGGAGGCTGCCGATGGCCTGCCCCACCCGCTCGACCGGTGGTCGAAGCGGGTTGTCGATGCCATGGCGGGCGAGTTCGGCGCGCTGGCGCTCTATCCCTTCGGCGGGCCGCCCTATTGGCCATTCCAGCGCTGGGCGCAACGGGGGGATACCGTCTTCGCCTCGCCGCTCGGCATCTATGTTCACCCCGCACACGGCTTATGGCACAGCTATCGCGGCGCACTCGCCTTCGCCGAAAGGCTCGATCTGCCGCCGCGCCTGGAAATGGCCCATCCCTGCCGCACTTGCGCGGCCCAGCCCTGCCTTGGCACTTGCCCGGTCGGTGCCTTCACGCCGGCGGGCTATGATGTCGAGCGCTGCGTCCAACATGTGCGCTCGGCCGAGGGAAGCGCCTGCCGGCAGGGCGGGTGCCTTGCCCGCCGGGCTTGCCCGGTCGCGCCTGACAAAGCCTATGGTCCGGAGGAGGCCGGCTTCTACATGAAGGCTTTCCTGGCCGCGCATTGAAAATGGGCGGGTCTGCAGACCCGCCCATCTCACTTGCCGTTGCCTGGCGCCAGATCCCGCAGCTTGGCGAGATCGTTCATCAGGCCGCCGACACCGTTGTGCACCGTCAGGCGCTCGACCTTGCCGGCGATCGCCTCCAGGGCTTCCAGCTCCTTGAGCCGCAGCATCACCGGATTCTCCGCCATCACCTTGGCCGTGTTGAGCAGCGAACGGGTGGCGTTCGTCTCCTCGCGGCGACGGATGACATTGGCCTCGGCCTGCTTCTCGACGGCCACGACCTGGTTGAGAATCTCGCGCATCTCGCCCGGCAGGATCACATCCTTCAGGGCGATCTCGCCGACCTCGATGCCGATGGCGGCCATGTCGACGCGCACCTTCTCGGCAGCCTCGGCGTCGACAACGGTCTTGCGCTCCAGGAGCTGGTCGAGTGTCAAGGTGCCGAGCGCCTTGCGGAAGGCATATTGCAGGGCGCGGTAGAAGGCATCCTCGCAATCCTTGACGGCGGTGACCGCCTTCACGGGGTCGGCGACGCGGAACTCGGCCGCGATGTTGACGCGGATGGTCACCCGGTCGCGCGTCAGCACTTCCTGGCCGTTGACGTCGAGCGAACGCTGGCGCACGTCGATCGCCTTGACCTGAACCGGCTTGCCGATGTTCCAGAAGCCGTGCACGCCCGGCGGCAGGGTGCGGATGAAGGCGCCATCGACATAGAGCAGGCCGACCTGGCCGTCCTGCACGGCGTGCAGCAGCACGAGGTCGGCCTTGCGGGCCTGTACCAGGCGCGGGATCAGGCCCGGCTCGACGGCAAGATCGGCCGGCGGCTCGATCGGCGTGAAGGCCCAGGGCCCGGCCGCGTTCCACACGGTGAGCTTGCGATCGGGGCCGAGCACTGCGTGGACGACACCATCTCGCTCGACGAGCGCGACCGTGCCCGGCGCGGTGCGCAAACGCCGCAGATGCTGCTCGGCGACGGCCGGAAGCTTGTCGAACAAGGCCTTCTCGAGAGGGGAGCTGAACGATCCGGCTTCGATGTCGTGGCGCAGGACCTCGATCTCGTCGCCCCGGCCGGCAAGCATGTGCTCGCCCGGCCCCAGAATGGCGCGCACCTCGCCCTTGCCTAGCACGATGGCGCGCTCGGTTTCCTTCACCACGACGCGCTGGCGCCGCAAAATCAGGTCGAGAAAAGTCATGTCGTCTCCTTTCGGCGAGCTCAGCTCATCTGCCGATTGTCCTTTCGTGATTGAGGATTGGCCCCGGCAAAGATCCGGGAACCGGTGACGTTTGCCCATGGCGGGCGGGCGGCAGCGGGGCGCAAGGCCGGGCGGCGAGCGCGGAGCCCGAAGGCTTCGTCGCCGGTCGCCGGGCGTCTTGCCCTTATCCGCAGGCCAGGCCGCGGGCGAACGGCTTCGGGTACTCCGGCCGAAGCGGCACCCCGTGGGGGCGGCCTCTGCGGAGGACCGTCGGCATGCCAGTTCCCGGACCGTCAAGGGTGAAGCGTTTTTCAGGCGCTTGGAGAAGGAGTCGAACCTTCGACACGTAGATTATGAGTCTACTGCTCTACCCACTGAGCTATCCGAGGGTGAGTTGGCAGGAATCGAACCCGCGACCTCCGGCTGTGTGGCCGGTGCTCTACCACTGAGCTACATCCCAATCCGGTCCCGAAACGATCTCCGTACGCAGGGCGGCAGAGCCGCCTGCGCGGGCGGAGGTTTCGAGCTCCGGCCGCTGACATCGTTCCGGCTGGTTGACCGGGGCGCGGCTTATAGCCGCATCCCCATGGCCATGCAAGAGGGATTTCGGAAATATTTTATTTGAGCTTGGGTTTGGTGACGGGAAACTCGCGCCAATACTCGGCACTCCCCCGGCGCAGCACCTTGTCTTCCGGCAGGATCTCGAAGGGGGAGAGCGTCGACTTCTCTCGGAGGTTGCCGAACAGGGCAGGTCCGTCCAAGCCCTCGAGCAGGTCGAAGAGCTGCTCGAAGCGGTCGATCACGAAATAGCTCGCCTGGAAGTCGTCGATGTAATAGCCGGTGCGCATCACCCGCTCGAAATCGAAGGCGAGATGGTGGGCGGAAGCATCTTCCACGGCGTATTTCGCTTCGCCGAAGGAAGAGACGATGCCCGCGCCATAAATGCGGATGCCTTCGGGCTTGCGGATGAGGCCGAATTCGATGGTGTACCAGTTGAGGCGGGCGAGGAATTTCACGCCCTTGTTGTCGATGGCCTCGAGGCCGAGCCGGCCATATTCGTTCATATAGTCGGCATAGGCGGGGTTGGTGAGCAGCGGCACATGGCCGAAGACATCGTGGAAGATGTCGGGCTCTTCGAGATAATCGAGTTGCGCGCGCGTCCGGATGAAGGTGCCGGCCGGAAAGCGCCGGCTCGCCAGCATCTCGAAGAAGGGGCGGGAGGCGATGAGGCCGGGCACGGCCACGACCTCCCAGCCGGTGGCCCGTCGTAGCCTCTCGTTCATGCGTTCGAAATTCGGTATGCCCGTCTCGTCGATACCCAGTGTCGCGAGGCCATCCAGATATTCCTGCGCGACATGGCCCTTCAGGGCCGAGAGCTGGCGCTGGAACAGGATCGACCAGGTCTCGTGGTCTTCCTTGGTGTAGTGATCCCAATTCTGCGGGATGATGCATTGCTCGATGGTTTGAGCACTCAGTACCGCGTGTCCCATCATGTCCTCCCAAAAGCGTTTTGTGATCTCTTGGAATCACCAAGAATCGCAAAGACGCGTCGGAACGAGGAGTTAGAGCAAACGCGCCTGAACGTGCTTTGCTCTAGGGGGGTGACCCCTCCATCCATATGGGGTGATGATAGCATGCCTGCCAGGGCAAAAGGCGATTTCTCCGGGTTGTATTTCGTCTCTAACGCCTTGTTTTGGCAGATTTTATTAGGACGGAAGCCGGTTGGCCTTTCTGAAAATTACCCTCGTGATTGCCGCGGTCGCATCAAGGCGACGGCGCCAATGATGTCAGGTAAACACAGTGATTCTCGAGACCGGCGAGAGCTTGCGGCGTGAGTGCGGCCGGTTCGCCCGGCTTGCCGATCGCACCGAAACCGATAGGAGGCGCGAAGACGTCGAGCCGAGCCTGGCCGTCGCCACGTGGTACCGGCCGGAAGTGGCGGCCGAAATCGCCGCATGCCGCGGCCATCACGGCGCCGGCGGCCAATTCGGGCGCCGGTCGACTCGCCGCATAGGCCTCGTCGAGATAGAGGCAGGTATCGAACAGCAGGGCCGGGGAACCGCGCTCGACCAGAAGGTAGCGGCAGGGATTCTGGTCGATGTTGCGCAAGGCCTCGCCGGCTTCTTGCATCATAGGGCCGAGATCCGTTTTCAACTGGCGCCATTCTTCCCGATTGCGCTGTTGAAGGGCCTTGCTGTCGCCCCGCTGGGCGGCCTGGAAGCCTTCCATGAAGCTGCGCGGGAAGGCCTTGGCAAAGGCGCCGACGCCGGCCGCGAATTCCCTGGCGATCCAGCGAGCCTGTCGCCATCGCCGCCTGAGCAGTTTCATCGGCTCTCCTGCTCTTAGCGCTCCGCCAGCACTCCGCGCAGGATGGTCTCGGTCAATGTCTTCAGCGTTTCAGCATAGAAGGCATCGTCGGTGAGGTCCTTGCCGGTGAGAACGCCGATCTGGATGGCGAAATCGGCATAATGCTGGGTGGTCGCCCAGATCATGAAGAGGAGATGATAGGGCTCGATGGGGCGCAGCTTACCCTCGGCGATCCAGCCTTCGATGATCACCGATTTCTGCCGGACCGTGTTGGTGAGGTCCGTCGCCAGCACCTTCTTGAGATGCGGTGCCCCTTGCATGATCTCCATGGCGAAGAGACGGGAGGATTCCGGATAGAGCCGCGAGCATTTGAGCTTGTGCTCGATATAGGACGTCAGGGCCGCGACCGGTCCGCGCGTGGCATCGAGCTGCTTGAGCGGCGTGACCCAGACCTCCAGCGTGCGCGTGAGTACCGCCTCGTAGAGGGCATCCTTGGTGCGGAAATAATAGAGGAGATTGGTCTTCGACATGCCGGCGGCTTCGGCGACCTGGTCGATACGGGTGCCGCGCAGGCCGTGTTTCGAGAAGGCCGAAAGGGCGCTGTCGAGGATCTTGTCGATATTGGCCAGGCCGAGCTTGGTCTTGTTGCGTTGCCGGCCGGCCTCTCCCCCCTCTGCCATGAGCGCTTCCTGTTTCGTTGTTCCCATTCCTTCATGGCTCAGAAGCTTGGCGGTGTGCAAGCCGATATCAACTCGCAGGGCGTGTCACCGACATTGCGGAAGCGGTGAGGCTCGCGGCTGTCGAAATAATATGCATCCCCGGGGCCAAGCACAGCCACATCCTCGCCCACGGTGACTTCGAGCTGGCCGCGAATGATGATGCCGCATTCCTCGCCTTGGTGGTGCAGCAGCACTTTGCCGGAATCGGCGCCAGGCTGGTAACGTTCGGAGATCATCTGCAGGGCGCGCCCGCGCAGATCCGAACCGACCTGACGGTAGGAGACGCGGCCCCGGCCGATCTCCATCATCTCGTCCGAGCGGTAGAATACCTTGCGGCCGGGATTGGCGTCGAGGGCGAAGAATTCCGCCAGGCCGATCGGCAGGGCGTCGAGCACCCGCTTCAGGGCGCCGACCGAAGGGTTCACCGCATTCGATTCCATCAGCGAGATGGTGGCGTTGGAGATGCCGGCGCGCTTGGCAAGCTGGCGCTGCGACAATCCGCGCGCCTCGCGTACCCGCCGCAGCAGCGAACCCAAATCGACGTTCTGCATGGTGGCGCCCTCTCCACTGCCCTGTTTAGAGCGTTAAATATCATGAACGCTGCCGGCAATTCCACTTTGCATTCAAGGGAGTTGATTTTGGGAACCTAACGCTTGTTGTTGATCGTTCGTTCCGGAATAAAAACTGCGGTAGAAACTGTGGCTTAAATAGGAATGATGCTGCCACAACAAAGAGTTGGCATAATTTTCAAATTCAAGGCAAAGCTATTGCCAGCTTAACGAGCCGGGCCTCCCGCCAGCCTTCGGGACCCCGGCAGCTTCCGGAGAGAGCCCGATGAATGCCCCGATCCGCGTGACCAACAACCTCGAAGCGTTCTGGATGCCGTTTACGGCTAACAGACAGTTCAAGTCCAATCCGCGCATGTTCGTCGCGGCCAAGGACATGCACTACACCACGGCCGATGGCCGCCAGGTGCTCGACGGTACGGCGGGTCTGTGGTGCTGCAATGCCGGCCATGGCCGGCCCAAGATCACGGAGGCGATCCAGAAGCAGGCGGCTGAGCTCGATTACGCGCCGGCCTTCCAGATGGGCCATCCAGCCGCCTTCGAGCTCGCTTCGCGCCTGGTCCAGCTCACGCCCCAGGGCATCGATCATGTCTTCTTCGCCAATTCCGGTTCGGAAGCCGTCGACAGCGCGCTCAAGATCGCACTCGCTTATCACCGCGCTCGCGGCGAAGGTCAGCGCTTCCGCCTGATCGGCCGCGAGCGCGGCTATCATGGCGTCGGCTTCGGCGGCATTTCGGTGGGCGGCATCGTCTCCAACCGCAAGATGTTCGGCACGCTGCTCACCGGTGTCGACCATATCCGCCACACCCACGATCTCAGCCGCAACGCCTTCTCCCGCGGCCTGCCCGAGCATGGCGCCGAATATGCCGAGGATCTGGAAAGGGTGATCGCCTTGCATGATCCCTCCACCATCGCGGCGGTGATCATCGAGCCGATCGCCGGCTCCACCGGCGTACTGCTGCCGCCCAAGGGCTATCTCGAGCGCATCCGCGCCATCTGCGACAAGCACGGCATCCTCTTGATCTTCGACGAGGTCATCACCGGTTTCGGCCGTCTCGGCGCTCCCTTCGCGGCCGATTATTTCGGCGTGACCCCTGATATGATGACGGTGGCCAAGGGCATCACCTCCGGCGTGGTCCCGATGGGCGCGGTATTCGCCAAGAAGGAGATCTACGATGCCTTCATGACCGGGCCGGAGCATCTGATCGAGCTCTTCCACGGCTACACCTATTCGGCCAACCCGGTGGCCTGTGCTGCCGCGCTCGGCACGCTCGACACCTATGCCGAGGAAGGCCTGCTCACCCGTGCCGCCGATCTCGCCTCCTACTGGGAAGACGCGGTGCATTCGCTCAAGGGCCTGCCTCATGTCATCGACATCCGCAATCTCGGCCTGATCGGTGCGGTCGAACTCGAACCGATCGCCGGCCAGCCGACCAAGCGGGCCTTCTCCGCCTTCCTGAAGGCCTATGAGAAGGGCCTCCTGATCCGTACCACCGGCGACATCATCGCCTTGTCGCCGCCGCTGATCATTTCCAAGGCGCAGATCGACGAACTGATCACCACGCTCGGCGACGTCTTGAAGACGCTGGATTGATATGCGTCATCCCGTGCGCGATGCAGCATCCAATGCTGCGTCGCAGACACGGGACTGCCTTCCGAAAAGAGCACACCGTCACACGGTCCCGGATCTGCACTGCGTCACTGCGTGCCGCAATGCGTCCGGGATGACCCATTTTTACAGAGGAAACCCCATGGCCCGCATCGACAACCTGATCGGCGGCAAGCAGACCGCCACCACCAGCGGACGCTTCGCGTCCGTGTTCAATCCCGCCACCGGCGAGCAGAGCGGCGAGCTCGGCCTGTCCTCGACCGCGGATGTCGATGCCGCCGTCCAGGTTGCGAAGAAGGCTTTCCCGGCCTGGTCGACCACGGCGCCGCTCAAGCGCGCCCGCTACATGTTCAAGTTCAAGGAATTGCTGGAGGCCAATGCCGACAAGATCGCCCAGGCGATCTCGGCCGAGCACGGCAAGACTCATTCCGACGCGCTTGGCGAAGTGCAGCGCGGTATCGAGGTCGTGGAATTCGCCTGCGGCATTCCGCATCTTTTGGCCGGCGAGTTCAGCCGCAATGTCGGCCCCGCCATCGACACCCACAATGACCGCCAGCCCCTCGGCGTCGTCGCCGGCATCACCCCGTTCAACTTCCCGGCCATGGTGCCGCTGTGGATGTATCCGGTGGCGATCGCGGCCGGCAATACCTTCATCCTCAAGCCCTCCGAGCGCGATCCCTCCGCCGCGCTGCTGGTGGCGCAGCTCCTCCTGGACACCGGCCTGCCGGAAGGCGTGCTCAACGTCGTCAACGGCGACAAGGAAGCGGTCGACGCGCTGCTGCACCATCCCGACGTCAAGGCCATCTCTTTCGTCGGCTCGACCCCGATCGCCCAGTACATCTATGCGACGGCTGCCGCCAACGGCAAGCGCTGCCAGGCTCTCGGCGGCGCCAAGAACCACATGGTGGTGATGCCGGATGCCGACATGGACCAGGCCGCCGACGCGCTGGTCTCGGCCGCCTATGGCTCGGCCGGCGAGCGCTGCATGGCCATCTCGGTGGCCGTGCCGATCGGTGATGCGACCGCCGACACGCTGGTCGAGCATCTCTTGCCGCGCATCAACAAGCTCAAGGTCGGCCCCGCCGCCGATCCGCAGGCCGAGATGGGGCCTGTCGTCACCAAGCAGCACCAGCAGAAGGTGCTCGGCTACATCGATGCCGGCGTGAAGGAAGGCGCCAAGCTGGTGGTCGACGGTCGCGGCCTCAAGCTCCAGGGCTATGAAAACGGCTATTTCGTCGGCGCTACTCTGTTCGATCACGTCACCGAAGAGATGTCGATTTACAAGGAGGAAATCTTCGGGCCGGTGCTCTCCATGGTGCGGGCCCGCGACTACGCCCATGCCACCAAGATGATCAACGACCACGAATATGGCAACGGTACCGCCATCTTCACCCGCGACGGCGATGCGGCGCGCGCCTTCGCCGATAGCATCGAGGTCGGCATGGTCGGCGTCAACGTGCCGCTGCCCGTGCCGGTGGCCTACCACTCCTTCGGCGGCTGGAAGCGCTCGCTGTTCGGTGATCACTCGATCTACGGCATGGAGGGCGTACGCTTCTACACCCGCTTGAAGACCGTGACCGCCCGCTGGCCGACCGGCATCCGCTCCGGCGTGAACCTCAACTTCCCCTCGACGAACTGAGGGGAGGCATATTCCCGGGTGCGCGGGCATCCTGCCCGCTCTTCCCATCCGCAAATATTGCGTTTGGGGTTTAGGAAGATGCGGGCAGGATGCCCGCGCACCCGGGGAAATTACCCCCGGTTGAACTGCGCCGGGCGCTTCTCCACGAAGGCAGCCATGCCTTCCTTCTGGTCCTCGGTCGAGAACAGGGCCTGGAAGACGCGGCGCTCGAAGGTGAGGCCACTGGCGAGCGGCAGCTCATAGGCCTGGTTGATCGCTTCCTTCATCACCATGCTGGCCGTCAGCGACATGTTTGCGATGGCATCGGCCGTTTTCACGGCCTCCTCGACGAGATCGGCGGCAGGAACGATACGTGAGGCAAGGCCGCAGCGCTCGGCCTCGGCCGCATCCATCATGCGGCCGGTGAGGCACAGTTCCATCGCCTTGGACTTGCCGATCGAGCGTACCAGCCGCTGGCTGCCGCCCATGCCGGGGATCACCCCGAGCTTGATCTCGGGTTGGCCGAATTTGGCGGTATCGGCGGCCAGGATGAAGTCGCACATCAAAGCGAGCTCGCAGCCCCCGCCCAAAGCATAGCCGGCTACGGCAGCGATCTTCGGCTTGCGGGAGGCGGCAAAATGGTTCCACTCCGAGAACCAGTCGCTGCTGTGCATGTCGACGAAACTCTGGGCCTGCATTTCCTTGATGTCGGCGCCGGCGGCGAAGGCCTTGGCGGAGCCGGTGATCACCAGGCAGCCGATGCCGGGATCGGCGTCCGCAGCCCGTGTCGCCGCCAGGAGTTCGCCGGCCAGCTTGCGGTTGAGGGCGTTGAGGGCCTCGGGGCGATTGAGCGTAATCAGCAATACGCGTCCGCGCTGTTCGGTGATGATGGTCTCATAAGTCATGTCTGGTCCTCAATGCTTGCCGCGCAGCAGCCGGATGATGGCGGAGAAATCCTCGGTACCGTGGCCGAGGCCGTCGAACAGGGAATAGAGCTGGGCCGCCTCGGCGCCAAGCGGTGTGTTCGCGCCCACCGAATTGGCTGCGGCCTGGGCGAGCTTGAGATCCTTGAGCATCAGCGCGGCGGCAAAGCCCGGCTTGTAGTCGTTGTTGGCCGGCGAAGCCGGCACCGGCCCGGGCACCGGACAATAGGTGGTGAGGGACCAGCATTGGCCCGAGGAGGTCGAAGCGACGTCGTAGAGCGCCTGTTGCGACAGGCCGAGCTTTTCGCCGAGCGCGAAGGCTTCGCAAACGCCGATCATCGAAACGCCGAGGATCATGTTGTTGCAGATCTTGGCGGCCTGGCCGGCGCCGGCAGCGCCGCAATGCACCACGCGCTTGCCCATCACGGCGAGCAGTGGCTCGGCCCGTGCGAAGGCCTCGTCCGCGCCGCCGACCATGAAGGTCAGCGTGCCGGCCTTGGCGCCGCCCACCCCTCCGGAGACGGGGGCGTCGACGGCAGCGAGCTTGCGTCCGGCGGCGATCTCATGAGCCTTGCGGGCGCTGTCGACATCGATGGTGGAACTGTCGATCAGCAACGCACCGTCCGGCACGAGGCCTGATAGTTCCGACCACACCTTCAGCACATGAGCGCCGGCCGGCAGCATGGTGACCACGGCGTCCGCATCCTTGACCGCATCGGCGGGGGAGGCGGCGATGGTGACACCGTCGCCGCGCGCGCTGTCGAGCGAGGCCTGCGAAAGATCGAAGCCGCGCACCGCGTGCCCGGCCTTGACCAGATTGGCGGCCATCGGTCCGCCCATATTGCCAAGGCCAATGAAACCTATCTTGCTGATGGCCATTGGGAACTCCTTCTCGATAGAGCGATTATAAGGGTTTCCGGGTGCACGGACGTCTCGTCCGCATCTCCTCGCCCAAGAACTCGGCGTTTCCAGGAGCGGACGTCGCGACATGCAAGCATGTCGCTGTGACGTCCGCGTACCTGGGACCTGCCCCTGCCGTCGCCATTATGCAAACACCCGATCCGCCACCGGTTGGATCCAGGCCTCGATGTCGCGGTCATCGACTTCGGCGAGGCTCGGCGGCGACCAGCGCGGATTGCGATCCTTGTCGATGATGGTGGCCCGCACGCCCTCGTAGAAATCATGGCCTTGCGCCACCGCGACGGCGGCAGCGAATTCGCGCTCTAGCGCCTCCTCCAAGCCATCGGCCTGGCGGGCCAGCCGGATCAGGCGGAAGGTGAGCTTCAGGCTGGTCGGCGATTTGGAGGCGATGACGTCGCGCGTCTTCAAGGCGAATTGCGTGCCATCGGCTTCGAGAGCCTGCAGGATGGCTTCGACAGAGGAGCCGGCAAAGCATTGGTCGATCAGGGCGCGGTGCTCGGCAAGGCGCGCAGGTTCGGGCTGCACGGCATGCCTGGCGAGCAAGGCACGAACTGCCTCATTGCCCGTTCCCGGCGTCAGCCGCGCCAACTCGTCGATCAGCGCGGAAATGCCGCCCAGCGGGATCTGGAGATCGGCCAGGCCGGCATAAACGGCATCGGCGGGCCCGATCGTCTCGCCGGTGAGGGCGAGATAGGTGCCGATCTCGCCCGGCGCATGGGCGAGCAGCCAGGTGCCGCCGACATCAGGTACGAAGCCGATGCCGACTTCCGGCATGGCGATGCGGCTGCGCTCGGTGACGATGCGGTGGGCGCCATGGGCTGACAGGCCGATGCCGCCGCCCATGGTGATGCCGTCCATCACGGCCAGATAGGGCTTGGGAAAGCGGGCGATGCGGGCATTGACGCGATATTCGTCGCGCCAGAATTTCGCGCCCGTGCCGTCGGGCGTGCGCTCGCCCTCATAGAGGGCCCGGATATCGCCGCCAGCGCACAGGCCGCGTTCGCCTTCCCCCGTCAGCAACACGGCGGTGATGGCGGCATCCTTCTCGAAGGCGTCGAGGGCCGGCGCGATCAGATGCACCATGTCGCGCGTGAGGCTGTTCATCGCCCTGGGACGATTGAGCCGGATGCGGCCGAGCGAGCCCGTGCGTTCGACGATGACGTCAGGAAGCGTTTCCTCTGCTGCCATCAGCGGTTTCCCAGCAGAGCACGGGCGATGATCACGCGCATGATTTCGTTCGTTCCTTCCAGAATCTGATGCACCCTGAGATCCCTGACGATCTTCTCGACGCCGTATTCGCTTAAGTAACCATAGCCACCGTGAAGCTGCAGCGCCTGATTGGCAACCTCGAAACCGGCATCGGTGACGAAGCGCTTGGCCATGGCGCAAAAGCGCGTCGCCTCGGGGCTCTTGGCATCGAGCGCACTGGCAGCCCGCCACAGGAAGGTGCGCGCCACCTCCAACTCTGTCGCCATGTCGGCAAGGCGGAACTGCAGGGCCTGAAAATCGGAGATCTTCCGTCCGAAGGCTTTGCGCTCGCCCATATAGGCGATGGCCTTGTCGAGGGCCGTCTGCGCGCCGCCGAGCGAGCAGGCCGCGATGTTGAGGCGGCCGCCGTCGAGCGCCGCCATGGCGATACGAAAGCCCTGGCCTTCTTCGGCGATCCGGTTGGCGGCGGGTACCTGGACATTTTCGAACACCACCGCGCGGGTTGGCTGGGCATGCCAACCCATCTTCTTCTCGCTCGCACCAAAGGAAAGGCCGGGCGTATCCTTGGGCACGATGAAGGTCGAGATGCCTTTGGGCCCATCGCCCCCGGTTCGGGCCATCACGATGTAGAGATCGCTGGCACCGGCGCCGGAAATGAACTGCTTCTGGCCGTTGAGGATGTAGTGATCGCCGTCGCGCACGGCCCTGGTAGCGAGGGAACCGGCATCGGAGCCGACTCCGGGCTCGGTGAGACAGTAGCTGGCAATCGTCCCCATCCGCGTCATCGCAGGCAGCCATTGGTCACGCTGTTCGGGCGAGCCATAGGCATCGACGATCCAGGCGCACATGTTGTGGATCGATAGGAAGGAGGCGACGGCCGGGCAGCCCGAGGATAGGGCTTCGAAGATCAGCGTGGCGTCGAGCCGGGTGAGGCCGGAACCACCCACGTCCTCGCGCACATAGATCGCGGCCATGCCGAGCCCGGCCGCCGCCTTGAGCGTGTCGACGGGAAAATGCTTGTTCTGGTCCCATTCGAGGGCATGCGGGGCGATCGCCTCCGCCGCGAAGCCGGCGGCCATTTCCCGGATGGCGGCCTGTTCGTCGCTGAGTTCGAAATCCATGGTGGTCGCCTTGTTTCCTACCCTCCCCTGGAGGGGGAGGGCAAAGCCATTACCGCATCGTCGGGATCGAGAAATCCGCGCCGGTCTTGATGCCGCTCGGCCAGCGCGAGGTCACCGTCTTGGTCTTGGTGTAGAAGCGGATCGAGTCAGGACCATGCTGGTTGAGGTCGCCGAAGCCCGAGCGCTTCCAGCCGCCGAAGGTGTGATAGGCGATCGGTACCGGGATCGGCACGTTGATGCCGACCATGCCGACATTGACCCTGGCGGCAAAGTCGCGGGCAGCATCGCCGTCGCGCGTGAAGATCGCCACGCCGTTGCCATAGGAGTGCTTAGTCGGCAAAGCGAGTGCTTCCTCGTAGGTGTCGGCGCGCACCACGGATAGCACCGGCCCGAAGATCTCTTCCTTGTAGATGGTCATCTCGGGCTTGACCTCGTCGAACAGGCAGCCACCCATGAAGAAGCCGTTCTCATAGCCCTGCAGGCGGAAATTGCGGCCGTCGACAGCCAGCTTCGCGCCCTCGTTGATGCCGATCTCGACATAGCGCTTGACGCGCTCCACCGCCTCGCGGGTGACGAGCGGCCCGTAATCGGCAGAACCGTCATTGGAGGGGCCGATCTTCAGCGATTCCACCCGCGGGATCAGCTTTTCCATCAGCGCGTCGCCCGTGGCCTTGGTGACGGGAACGGCGACGGAGATCGCCATGCAGCGCTCGCCTGCCGAACCGTAGCCGGCGCCGATCAGGGCATCGACGACCTGGTCCATGTCGGCATCGGGCATGATGATGGCGTGGTTCTTGGCGCCGCCGAAGCATTGGGCTCTCTTGCCGGTCTGGGCGGCGCGGACATAGATATATTCGGCGATCGGGGTCGAGCCGACAAAGCCGACGGCCCGGATGTCCTCGTCGTCGAGGATGGCGTCGACCGCTTCCTTGTCGCCGTTGACGACATTGAACACGCCTGCCGGCAGGCCGGCCTCGACGAAGAGCTCGGCGATACGGATCGGCACGGAGGGATCGCGCTCCGACGGCTTGAGGATGAAAGCATTGCCGCAGGCGAGCGCCGGCGCGCATTTCCACAAGGGAATCATGGCCGGAAAGTTGAAGGGCGTGATGCCGGCGACGACACCGAGCGGCTGGCGCAGGGAATAGACGTCGATGCCCGTGCCGGCGCTCTCGGTATATTCGCCCTTGAGCAGATGCGGGACGCCGATGGCGAACTCCACCACTTCGAGGCCGCGCTGGATGTCGCCCTTGGCATCCGGCACGGTCTTGCCATGCTCGCTCGCCAGAAGCTCGGCCAGACTGTCATGCTCGTCGCGCATCAGTTCGAGGAAGCGCATCAGCACGCGAGCGCGCCGTTGCGGATTCCAGCCCGCCCAGACCGCCTGGGCCTCACGGGCGTTCTCGACAGCCGCCCGAATTTCCGCTGCGCTGGCGAGCGCCACCTTGGCCTGCACGTCGCCGGTGGTGGGATTGAACACATCGGCAAAACGGCCGCTGGTGCCCTCGACGCGCTTGCCGGCGATGAAATGTCCGATCTGTCGCATGGCTTGGTCCTTCATCGTGATTTGAAAATCGGTCTGTCCTGTTTGGCGCAACGCCAACCGCCTCCCTCGCCCCGTAGGAACGGGGCGAGGGGGCACAAGTGCCAAGTATCCTCGTCAACGTTTCCATCTCGCCCACCCCTAACCCTATGCGCGCTTCCTCTCCGATGCCATCTCCGGGAAATCGGTCTCGGCGAATTCAAGACCCCGGAACGCGCTTTGCGTATCGCCCTCCACCTCCAGCCGGCGCAACTGCACGCGGCGGATCTTGCCGGAGATGGTCTTGGGCAGTTCGGTGACGAATTCGATGCGGCGGATGCGCTTGAAGGGGGCAAGCCGCTCATTGGTGTAGCGGAAGATCGACAGCGCCGTTTCGCGTGACGGCGTGGCCGCACCGACCAGCAGCACATAGGCCTTGGGGATCGACAGGCGAATGGGATCGGGCACCGGCACGATGGCCGCCTCGGCCACCGTCTCGTGCTCGATCAGCACGCTTTCGAGCTCGAAGGGGCTGATGCGGTAGTCTGAGGACTTAAAGACGTCGTCGGAGCGGCCGACGAAAGTGAGATAGCCGTCCTCGTCGAGGAAGGCGACGTCGCCGGTGCGGTAGACCTCCTCCTCCAAACCCCTGAGCTTGCCGTCCGTCCCCTGATAGCCCTGCATCAGGCCGGCCGGCCTGTTGTCGCCGAGCGGCAGGCAGACTTCGCCTTCCGTGGCGGGCTTGCCATCGGCATCGAGCACGCGGATGTCGTAGCCGGGGAGGGGGCGGCCCATGGCGCCGATCTTGATCGGCTGTCCGGGCGAATTGGCGATCTGGGCCGTGGTCTCGGTCTGGCCGTAGCCGTCGCGGATGGTCAGCCTCCAGGCATCGCGAACCCGTTCGATCACTTCCGGATTGAGGGGCTCGCCGGCGCCGCACACCTCGCGCAGCGAAACCTTGTAGGCGGCGAGATCCTCCTGGATCAGCAGGCGCCAGACAGTCGGCGGCGAGCAGAGCGTGGTGACCTTACAGCGTTCGAGTTCCCGCAGCAGGACCTTGGCGCTGAATTGCGGTTGGTTGACCACCAGCACCGTGGCGCCGGCGTTCCAGGGCGCGAAGAACGAACTCCAGGCGTGCTTGGCCCAGCCTGGCGAGGAGACGTTGAGATGGATGTCGCCCGGCTGCAGGCCGAGCCAGTACATGGTCGAGAGCGCGCCGACGGGATAGCTGCGCTGGGAATGGCGTACCAGCTTGGGCTTGGCCGTGGTGCCGGAGGTGAAATAGAGCAGCAGCGGGTCGTCGGGATGGGTCGGACTATCGGGCGTGAAGGCGGCGGGCTGGTCGAAGGCTTCGGCGTAGGCGATCCAGCCTGCCTCGCCACCAGCGCCAACGACGATGCGCTTCACCTCCGGTGGCGCTACGCCTTCGCATTTGGCGAGCTGGTCGCGCTCGGCGATGATGGCGCGGGCCTTGCCGCGATCGAAACGATCGGCCAGTTCGTCAGGGGTAAGCAGCGTGGTGGCGGGAATGAGAATCAGGCCAAGCTTGATCGCCGCCAGCGTCGTCTCCCAGATTGCCGGCACGTTGCCGAGCAGCACCAGGACGTGGTCGCCGCGCTTCAGGCCAATGCTGCTGAGAAAATTCGCGACCTGGTTGGAACGGCGGCTGAGCTCGGCGAAATTGAGCCTAGTATCGGTCCTGCTTGCCGTATCCACAATCCACAGGGCCGTGCGGTCCCGGCTTTCGGCGGCTGTGGCAAGCTCAGCGTCGAACCAATCGAGTGCCCAGTTGAAGCCGGCGCTATCGGGCCAGCGGAAGCCGGCGCGCGCGGTCTCGTAATCGGTGCGATGCTTGAGCAGAAAGTCACGAGCCTGCCGAAAATCGGGCATGAAAGTTTCCTCGCTTGCCGAGCACAATGAATGTGCCCTTATCTTCGTTGATCGTTCGGTCGTCATTGCGAGCGCTGCGAAGCAATCCAGACTTTTGTCTTGTGGCTCCTGGATTGCTGCGCAGCGCTCGCAATGACGAAGCTGTCTATTCCTCGTTCAAGCCAGCCGCTCCACCGCCATGGCGGTTGCCTCGCCGCCGCCGATGCACAGGCTGGCGACGCCGCGCTTCAGTCCATGGCTTTGGAGGGCGGCCAACAGCGTTACCAGCACGCGGGCACCCGAGGCGCCGATCGGATGGCCGAGGGCGCAGGCGCCGCCATGCACGTTGACCTTGTCTCCAGACAGGTCGAGATCGCGCATGGCCGCCATGGTCACCACCGCGAAGGCCTCGTTGATTTCGAAAAGGTCGACGTCTCCCGCCGACCATCCGGTGCGCTCGAACAATTTGCGCATGGCGCCGATCGGGGCGGTGGCGAAACGATTAGGCTCCTGGGCGTGGCTGGCATGACCGATGATCGCGGCGAGCGGCTTGAGGCCACGTTTTTCAGCCTGAGAGCGGCGCATCAGCACCAAGGCGGCGGCACCGTCGGAGATCGAGCTGGAATTGGCCGCCGTCACCGTGCCGCCCTCGCGGAAGGCCGGCTTCAGCGTCGGGATCTTGTCGGGGCGGGCCTTGCCGGGCTGCTCGTCGACGCCGACCACCTGCTCCGTCTTGCCCGAGCCGACGGTCACGGCCACGATCTCGTTGTCGAAGCGCCCGTCGCGGATGGCGGCCTGGGCTCGGCTCAGCGATCGCAGCGCGAATTCATCCTGTGCCTCACGGGTGAACTGATAGGCCTCAGCACAATCCTCGGCGAAGGTGCCCATCAGCCGTCCCTTCTCATAGGCATCCTCCAGCCCGTCCAGGAACATGTGGTCCTTCACGCTGCCATGGCCCATGCGATAGCCGCTGCGAGCCCGGTCGAGCAGATAGGGTGCGTTGGTCATGCTCTCCATGCCGCCGGCCACCACCACGCCGGCCGTGCCGGCGGCGATCAGGTCATGGCCGAGCATGGCGGCCTGCATGCCCGAGCCGCACATCTTGTTGACGGTGGTGGCGGGCGTCGAAATCGGCAGGCCCGCGCCGAGGGCAGCCTGGCGGGCCGGGGCCTGGCCCTGGCCGGCGCTGAGTACGCAGCCGAACACGGTTTCTTCGACCACATCGGCAGGCAACCCGGCCCGGGACACCGCGGCCGAGATGGCGGCCGCGCCGAGGCGTGCTGCCGGGAGGCTGGAGAAGGCGCCCTGGAAACCACCGAGCGGGGTCCGCGCAGAACCGACGATCACGACAGGGTCATTCATCTCGAGGTCCCTTTCTGCGAAGGAGGATTTTACGCCGATTTCGGCGATATGTGTGGCCGATCAGCGCGGCGCCATGCGCAGGGCGCCGTCGAGCCGGATGATTTCGCCGTTGAGCATGCGGTTTTCGACGATATGGCAGACCAGCGCGGCGAATTCCTGCGGGTGGCCGAGCCGGGGCGGGAAGGGCACGGTCGCACCCAGTGATGTCCTGACTTCCTCCGGCATGGCCTGCATCATCGGGGTCTCGAACACGCCGGGCGCCACGGCGACGACCCGGATGCCGAAGCGGGCGAGTTCGCGGGCTGCCGGCAAAGTGAGGCTGGCGACGCCGCCCTTGGAGGCGGCATAGGCGGCCTGGCCGATCTGGCCGTCATAGGCTGCGATCGAGGCGGTATTGACGATGACGCCGCGCTCGCCGTCCTCGCCGGGCGCATTGGTGGAGATCGCCCGAGCGACAAGGCGCGTCATGTTGAAGGTGCCGACGAGATTGATCTGGATGGTGCGGGCGAAGCGATCGAGATCATGCGGACCGTCACGCCCGACGATGCGCTCGCTCGGGGCGACGCCGGCGCAGTTGACGAGGCCATCGAGCCTGCCGAAGGCTTCGAGGGCGGCCTGCACGGCAGCTTGGCCATCCTCCGCGTTGGCAACATCGGTGCGCTGGAAGCGGGCCGTGGATCCCAGCGCCGCGGCGGCTTTCTCTCCGGCTTCGGCATTGAGATCGCAGAGCAGGACGCATCCGCCGCGGTGGACGAATTCGGCGGCCACCGCATGACCGAGCCCGGATGCTCCACCAGTCACCAGGAAGACGCGGTCTTGGATCTGCATGGCGCGGAACTCTCCCCGTTCGGTCCTTTGAGGACCGTTGTCTTTGCCGATGATATTACGCGCGTGGGCAGTGGCATTCGATGACCCTTCATGCTTAAAAGCGTGATCGGTTTTGCCATATTGTCGGGATGGGTATGCACGCCAACTTTGCAAGATTTGGCGCGGAATTGGAGGGTCAATCTCCAGATCGACCGTCTTGGCAACGACGTCTTTGCCGAGTGACAGAATGTCGATCTGGAGATCGACACACCGATCGTTCGCCTTCATTCGTGGGACGCGATCCGTGATCGGCCTCGGCTTCATCCAGGATACGCTAGATCCTCTGCGGCGCGGCGGCTTCGATCTTGCGCCGGCGCTGGAGGCGGGCGGCTTCGGCGAGAGCGATCTCGACCTGCCGGGCTTTCGTCTCTCGGCCGAGCAATATGGCCGCCTCTGGCTCAGCATCGCGCAGATCATGCAATGCGAATATTTCGGCTTCGGTGCGCGCCCGATGGCGCCGGGCAGCTTTGCCATGCTCTGCCACGCCGTGATTTCCAGCCAGACGCTGGAGCACGCCGTCAGGCGCAGCCTGCGTTTTCTCAACCTGGTGCTCGCCGAACCCAAGGGGGAACTGGTTATCGAGGAGGCGCGCGCCAGCGTGATCCTGCGCGAGACCTCGGCGCCCCGGCCGGCCTTTGCCTATCGCACCTATTTCCTGCTGCTGCACGGCGTCGTCTGCTGGCTGGTCAAGCGCCAGCTCGAGATCCGCGAGTTGCATTATCGCGGGCCCCTGCCGGTCGGACGAGAGGAGCATCGCGATTTCTTCGGCACCCCCGTCAGCTTCGAGCGGCCCGAAACCATGCTGGTCTTCGACCGCGACATGCTGGCGCTCAAGGTGCGCCAGACCGAAAAGACGCTGCAGGGCTTTATCACCGGGGCACCGGCCAACATTCTGGGGCGCTATCGCTATGACCGCGGTGCCGCTGCCGCCACGCGGCGCTTGCTGCGCGAGCTTCCCCCGGCCGAATGGCCTTCCTTTGCGCAGATGGCCGTGAAGCTGAACCTGTCCGAACCGACCTTGCGCCGCCATCTGGCCAGCGATGGCGAGAGCTTCTCCGAGATCAAGGAGGAGATCCGCCGCAAGCTGGCTCTCGACTGGCTGCTTCGCACGGCCAAGCCCGTCGGTCATGTTGCTGCCGATCTCGGCTATACCGAGCCGAGCGCCTTCCACCGCGCCTTCCACAAATGGGCCGGCATGAGCCCGGGCGAGTTCCGCCGCTCGCGCCGGACACGATGAGTGAAACCAAGCTGCATTAAGCCTGACCTGTCTTTCCCGGCCGAGCGCAGCGAGGGGAAGGGAATCCAGGGCCACGAGCTCTGATTTTCAGCCCCTAGATTCCCTTCCCGTCGCCTTTGGCGACGCCGGGAATGACGGCGTCTCAACTGACCCGAAGGTCGAACGCTATGCGTCTTAGCGTGATACCAAACCTCGGAATGCCGAGCTTTCGTGAACATGGCTTTCCCAGGGGCACGGACGACCGCGCCCCCAAGGAAGAAGTAGGCCTCGGCCCGACAGCTTAGGCGCCGAGCGCGGCGCTCATGGTCGTCTCGTCGGCTGCCACGTCGAACTGCTTGAAATTCTCGGTGAACATGCCCACCAGCCTGCGGGCCTGGTTCTCATAGGCCGCCTTGTCCGCCCAGGACTTGAAGGGGTCGAGCACATGGCTCGGCACGCCTTCCACCGCGGTCGGCACCTGGAAGCCGAAATGGCGGTCGGTGCGGAACTTGGCCCTTTCGAGGCTGCCGTCGAGGGCGGCGTTGAGCAAAGTGCGGGTCCATTTGATCGGCATGCGGCGCCCGGTGCCATAGGCCCCACCGGTCCAGCCGGTATTGACGAGCCAGCAGGAGACCTGATGCCTGTCGATCAGTTCCTTCAGCAGGCGGGCATATTCGACCGGATGGCGCGGCATGAAGGGGGCGCCGAAGCAGGTCGAGAAGGTCGGCTGCGGCTCGGTCACGCCACGCTCGGTGCCGGCGAGCTTGGCGGTGAAGCCGGAGAGGAAGTGGTAGATGGCCTGCTCCGGCGTGAGGCGGGCGATGGGCGGCATCACGCCGAAGGCGTCTGCCGTCAGCATCACCACCGTGCCGGGATGGCCGGCCGCGCTGGTCGGCGAGGCATTCTCGATGAAATGCAGCGGATAGGCAGCGCGGGTGTTTTCGGTCTTGCGGCCGTCGGTGAAGTCGAGCTTGCGCGTGATCGGGTTCATCGCGACATTCTCGAGCACCGCGCCGAAGCGCTGGGAGGCGGCAAAGATCTGCGGCTCGGCCTGCTTGTCGAGGTTGATGGTCTTGGCGTAGCAGCCGCCCTCGAAGTTGAAGATGCCGTCCGGGCCCCAGCCATGCTCGTCATCGCCGATGAGCGAACGGTCGGGGGAGGCGGACAAGGTGGTCTTGCCGGTGCCGGAAAGCCCGAAGAACAGGGCCGAGACACTGCTGGGGCCGACATTGGCCGAGCAATGCATCGGCATCACGCCGCGTGCGGGCAGGATGTAGTTGAGATAGGAGAATACCGACTTCTTCATCTCACCGGCATAGGCCGTGCCGCCGATCAGGACGACGCCGCGCGTGAAGTCGCAGGCGATCACCGTCTCCGAGCGCAGGCCGTATTTGGCGGGGTCGGCCTTGAAGCTCGGCATGTCGATGATGGTGAGGTCGGGATAGAAACCGGCCAGGTCATCGGCGGAGGGACGGATCAGCAGATTGCGGATGAACAGGCTGTGCCAGGCAAGCTCGGTGTAGACCTTGACCTTGATGCCGTTGTCCTCGTCGGCGCCGGCGTGCAGGTCCTGTACGAAGAGCTGCTTTTCCGTCGCATGCCAGAGCATGTCGGCCAGCAGGGTGTCGAAGGCACCGCGCGAGATCGCGTTGTTGTTGGCCCACCAGATGCTGTCCTCGGTCTCGCGCTCGCGGACGATGTACTTGTCCTTCGGGGAGCGGCCGGTATGGCTGCCGGTATCGACGACCAGGGCGCCGCCGGGGCTGAGCAGGCCCTCGCCGCGGCGAATCGCGACTTCGATGAGCGCGGGTTCGTCGAGATTGGCGTGGAGCGCGCCGAGATTGTTGAACTGGATCGGCTCGATCTCGTCCTTGGCTCCGCCTTCCACAACATGAAGTTTCATATCACGCTTCCTCATATTTGCCGGTCTCCAGGCTTCATGGCCCGGCCCTGTTCTCACGGGCAGTACCGCAACAATCATTCATCGCCGCGTCGAGAGGCGGCGGGAGGGCGGCTGCTTCCCATTCAAATGCGACCTTAGCACGGCAGACCCGTGGACGTGTCAGCGAATGTTGCGACAGAATGCATCGACGGAAAAGTCGCGGTCGGTATCGGTATTGTTATGACAAATGGCAGGAAATGGCGCTCGCGGAAAGTTCGGCGAACGCCTCGAGGCTGCCCAATACTTGGAGAGATCGTTGTGATTTCCGGCTGCGCCCGCGCACGATGCCGAAAAAACCTGTCCAGCCCTAGCCTTCGCGCTTCAGGCGCTCGCGACGTTTGAGTTCCGCCGGGCTCGGTTCGGCCAGCTCGAAGGTGCCTGTTGGCACCGGGCCGGCCGGCTCATAGGTGGCGATCACGACCCCCGTGCTCGACACGTCATGGCTGGTCAGTTTTAGGGCGCCGGACGGCGTGCCGGCCCCGAACAGGCGCTTGCCCTTGCCGAGCACCACCGGGAAGGTCATCACGAAGAACCGATCGATCAGGCCTGCAGCCAGCAATTGGGGGTAGAGCGTCGTGCTGCCCTGGATCAGGATGTCAGGGCCGCTACCTTCCTTTACCTTGCCGACGGCGGCGATGTCGGTGAGACGATGGCTGTTGCGCCATTCGAAAGGCTCGCTGCCGCGCGTGACCACATATTTGGAGGCGTTGGTGAAGGCCGGTCCGATCGGGTCCTCCGGCCCGACGAAAGGCCAATGGGCCGCGAAGATCTCATAGGTCTTGCGCCCGAGCAGCAGGTCGAAGGGGCCGCCGAACAAGCCACCCATCGCGGCGCCCATCTTGTCGTCCCAGAAGGTCGCGGACCAGCCGCCGAATTCGAAGCCGCCGGTCGGATCCTCCGGCGGGCCACCCGGGGCCTGCATCACGCCGTCGAGGGATTGGAATATGCCGCCGATGATCTTGCGCATGAGAAGATGTCCTCTGATTGCCGTGGTATGGATGGAGGCCGCAATGCCGGGGGGCTGCATCGCGTGCTGCCCCAAGGACGGTCGGGTAAGGCCTCCGCCGACAAGGAGCGACATATTTTGCTTTGCACGCGTAAGCTCCCTGGCAATCAAGAAGCGGGCGGCCGGCCTCGGTGGGAAAGCGGGGCGGCGATGTGGATGATGGCTTCCTTAAATCTCTTCCAAATGGGGTTGCCTATTTTTTGTCCATAAGGTCAATATTGCTGCCAGCCGCACGGGCAATCCGGGGTTGCCCTCGGGAGCGGTGAAGAGCAGGAGACGATCCCGCTTTTTTGCTCGCAAGTGGCAATCGGCTCGGTTTGAAATATTCCAACCGGGGCGGCGAGCCGGTAACGTGATAAAATAGAGACTCCCGTCGCGGTGGCACGATCATTGCTGTGAACGGGGGCGAGCAGGGCGGAACGGTTCACCGTGTCCGCCGGGGACGAACCAGAGGTAGGGCCGGCATGCAGGTTGAGGGCGTGGATCGGAAGCTTGGTGCCGTAAGGGAACGAACGGCCGCCGGCGAGCCTGTGATTGCGGTCGAGGATCTTTCCTTGACCTTCGATACCGGCGACGGGCCGGTCTACGCGCTCTCCAAGGTCAACCTCACCGTCAACGAAGGCGATTTCGTTTCCTTCATCGGCCCCTCCGGCTGCGGCAAGACTACCTTGCTGCGCGTCATCGCCGATCTCGAACGCCAGACCTCAGGCTCGATCAAGGTGAACGGGCTGACGCCGGAACAGGCACGGTTGGGGCGGCATTACGGCTATGTCTTCCAGGCGCCGGCGCTCTATCCTTGGCGCACCATCGAGCGCAACGTCATGCTGCCGCTGGAGGTGATGGGGTTTCCCGCCGCCGAGCGCAAGGAGAGGGCAGCCCGCAATCTCGAACTGGTCAATCTCAAGGGCTTCGAGAAGAAGTTTCCCTGGCAATTGTCCGGCGGCATGCAGCAGCGTGCCTCGATCGCCAGGGCGCTGTGCTTCGATCCCAAGCTGATGCTGATGGACGAGCCGTTCGGAGCGCTCGACGAGATCGTGCGCGACAAGCTCAACGACCAGCTCCTGCATTTGTGGCGCACCACCAGGAAGACGGTGGTGTTCGTCACCCATTCCATCCCCGAGGCCGTCTACCTCTCCACCAAGATCGTGGTGATGTCGCCCAGGCCCGGCCGCATCATCGACATCATCGACTGCAACTTCCCGCGAGACCGCACGCTCGATATCCGCGAGACGCCTGAATTCCTCGAAGTGGCACACCGCGTGCGCGACGGCCTCAGGGCGGGGCACTCCTATGACGACTGAGGTTCTATCCGTCCGCATGGCGCCTTCGTTGTGGAGCCGCCTGATGAGCGGCAAGACCGGGCCGGTGATGGTGGTCGTGCTTGCGATCTTCGCGCTGTGGTATCTCGCCTGCCTGCCGATGAATGGGTCCGCTCTTGCGCGCGCCATGCCCGATGCCGCCAGCCGCCCGCTGATCGAACAGTTCATCGCCGCGATCAACTTGCCGGACGGCAATCTCGCCGCGCCGCACCAGATCGTCATGGCAATGGTGCAGGGCCTGTTCTTCGAGCCGCCTTTGGGGCGCCGCAGCCTGGTCTATCATGGCCTGATTACGCTCTCCTCGGCGCTGTCGGGTTTCGTGCTCGGCGCCGTGCTCGGTATCGTGCTGGCGGTGCTGATCGTGCATTACCGCTCGATGCGCCAGAGCCTGATGCCCTGGGTGATCGTCTCCCAGACCATCCCGATCCTGGCGCTGGTGCCGCTATTGACCGCGATCACCGGCCGGCTCGGCGCGCCGATCCTGGTGCCGAAGGCCCTGATCGCCACTTATCTGTGCTTCTTCCCGGTGACGGTCGGCATGGTGAAGGGACTGATGTCGCCGGATTTGATGCAGCTCGATCTGATGCGCACCTATGACGCCTCGAAATGGCAGACCTTCTGGAAGCTGCGCTGGCCGGCGGCGACGCCCTATCTGTTCGCCAGCCTGAAGATTGCCATCGCCGGCTGCATCGTCGGCGCCATCGTCGCCGAGATGCCGACGGGCGCCCAGGGCGGCCTCGGCTCGCGCCTGCTGGCGGGCTACCAGTACAACAATCTGCGCCTGGTGCTGTGGGCAGCTTTGTTTACTGCCGCGCTGCTCTCGGCTGCCCTGATCGGGCTGATCGGCCTGATCGAACGGCGCACCTTGGCGAGAATGGGCGTGAAGGGAGAGCAGGCATGACGGCTTTCCAATCGCGCGGTTTGTTCCTTGCCGGGCTGCTGATCGGCCTCAGCGCTCTCTTCGGCATGAACAGCGCCGCGATACCACTCTTTCAAGCAGGAATGGTCTATCTGGCCGCAGCGGCCTTTCTATTCGCTCCGATGCAACGGCATTATATGGGTTGGCCTGGCATTCTGCTGGGCCTGTTGGTGCTCGCTGCGATCGCGTTGACCTGGATCGTCCACTCGTCGGGCGTTGCCGGGGCCGCCGGTTGGGATTTCTGGTTGAAGGCGATCGGATTGTGGCTTGCCGCGTGGATGATGGTCGATGTGATCGCCAATACCGGTGATGGCCGCCGCACCTCGCGCTGGCGGAATCTGGCGCCGATGATCCTGTTCGGCGCGACACTACTGCTCCTGTGGGAGTGGCTGGTCGTCGGTTTCGGCATCTCTCCCATCATCCTGCTGCCGCCTTCCGCCATCGGTCAGGCTTTGGTGGCGCAGGTCAATACGCTCGCCACCGACTTCGTCTGGACCTTCCTGCACGAAGTCCTGCTCGGCTGGTTGATTGGCTCTGGCTCGGGGTTCCTGGTGGCGCTGGTGGCCGACCGCATCCCCTTCCTGCGCAGGGGCCTGCTGCCGCTCGGCAATGTCGTCTCGGCCCTGCCCATCGTCGGTATCGCACCGATCATGATCTGGTGGTTCACCTATGACTGGCCTTCGAAGACGGCCGTCGTGGTGGCGATGACCTTCTTTCCCATGCTGGTCAACACGGTGGCGGGCCTGGCTGCCAGCGGAGCCCTGGAGCGCGACCTGATGCGCTCCTACGGCGCCAGCTATTGGTCGACGCTGGTGAGCCTGCGGCTTCCGGCCGCGATGCCCTTCATCTTCAACGGCTTGAAGATCAATTCGACCCTGGCGATGATCGGCGCCATCGTGGCCGAATATTTCGACGGCCCCACCATCGGCATGGGCTTTCGCATCAATACCCAGGCAGCGTTGTCGCAGACCGACATCGTCTGGGCGGAGATCGCGGTAGCCATGGTGGCCGGTTCCCTATTCTACGGTCTCATCGCCCTCGTCGAGCGGGCGGTGACGTTTTGGCATCCCTCTTACCGGCGCGCGTGACGCAGGGAAGGGTTTTTTAAGAAGAAAACTTGGTTAACAGAGGAGTGGACGGAATGAAGAAGGCACTACTGGTCGGCGTCGCTTTCGCGCTCGGGCTTGGCGCGATCAGCGCGGCACAGGCAGCCGACAAGGTCACGCTGCAGCTCAAATGGGTGGTCCAGGGGCAGTTCGCAGGCTATCTCGTCGCCAAGGACAAGGGTTTCTACAAGGAGGCCGACCTCGACGTCACCGTGGCCCCCGGCGGTCCCGACATCGCGCCGGAAACCGTGATCGCCAACAAGCAGGCCGACGTGATCGTCGACTGGATGCCCGCGGCCCTCGCCGCCCGCGAGAAGGGCGTCGGTCTCGTCAACATCGCCCAGCCCTTCAAGCGCTCCGGCCTGCAGCTGACCTGCCGCAAGGAATCCGGCGTCAAGACGCCGGCCGATTTCAAGGGCAAGACGCTCGGCGTGTGGTTCTACGGCAACGAATATCCGTTCAATGCCTTCATGGGCAAGCTCGGCCTCAAGCTCGACGGTTCGGCCGACGGCGTCAAGGTGATCAAGCAGGGCTTCAACGTCGATCCGCTCCTGCAGAAGCAGGCCGACTGCATCTCCACCATGACCTATAACGAGTATTGGCAGGTGATCGAGGCCGGCGTGAAGGCCGAGGACCTGACCGTCTTCAACTACACCGACCAGGGCGTGGCGGTGCTGGAGGACGGGCTCTATGTCATGGAAGACAGGCTCAAGGATCCGAAGTTCGTCGAAACCATGGCCAAGTTCGTCAAGGCCTCGATGAAGGGCTGGGAGTATGCCAGGGCCCATCCGGACGAGGCCGTGAAGATCGTGCTCGACAATGATGCCTCCGGTGCGCAGACCGAGGTGCACCAGACCCACATGATCGCCGAGGTCAACAAGCTGACCGAAGGCTCCGACGGCACGCTCGACCCGGCCGCTGCGGAGGGAACAGTCAAGACGCTTCTCGGCGCCGGTGGCGACAGCCCGGCCATCACCAAGGCTCCCGTGGGCGGCTGGAGCTCGGCGGTCACCGACGCGATGAAGAAGCTGTGAGGGGTAGCGCCCTTTTCCTAAGGGGAGGGGCGACCTGAAAGGCTGGGGCGGATGACATTGCGCTGCCCCAGCCGCGATAATTTTCCTGGGAGCGCGGACGTCCTCGTCCGCTCTTGAAAACGAGGCGCTTGCAGGAAAGGAAGAGCGGACGAGGACGTCCGCGCTCCCAGGTTTATTGGAGGACTATTATGCCGATCCTGATCCGTGGCGGTGTCGTGGTGAACCACGATCATTCCAGGCAAGCCGATGTGCTGATCGACGGCGAAACCATTTTGGCGATCGGTCCGAAGCTGTCGGCGCCGGCAGGGACCGAAATCATCGATGCCGATGGCTGCTTCGTCCTGCCGGGTGGCATCGATCCGCATACCCATCTCGAAATGCCGTTCATGGGCACCGTGTCGGCCGACGACTTCGAATCCGGCACCAGCGCCGCCTTGTCCGGCGGCACCACCATGGTGGTGGATTTCTGCCTGCCCGCGCCCGGCCAGTCGCTGCTGGCTGCCTATCAGGAATGGCGCCACAAGGCCGAGAAGGCGGTCGCCGACCACTCCTTCCACATGGCGATCACCTGGTGGGACAAACAGGTCTTCGACGAGATGGACACCGTGGTGAAGACCTACGGCATCAACACCTTCAAGCACTTCCTCGCCTACAAGGGCGCGCTGATGGTGAATGACGACGAGCTGTTCCACTCCTTCAGCCGCTGTGCCGGCCTCGGCGCCCTGCCGCTGGTGCATGCCGAGAATGGCGACATCGTCTTCCGCCTGCAGCAGCATTATATCGACCAGGGCGTCACCGGGCCGGAAGGCCACGCCTATTCGCGCCCGCCGGAGGTGGAGGGCGAGGCGACCAACCGCGCCATCATGATCGCCGACATGGCGGGCAGCCAGCTCTATGTCGTGCACACCTCCTGCCGTGACAGCCATGAGGCGATCGCGCGGGCCCGCGCGGCCGGCAAGCGCGTCTATGGCGAGCCTCTGATCCAGCATCTCGTGCTGGACGACAGCGAATATCAGAACAAGGACTGGGACTACGCCGCCCGCCGGGTGATGTCGCCGCCCTTCCGCAACAAGTCGCACCAGGATTCGCTCTGGGCTGGCCTGGCTTCGGGTTCCCTCCAGGTGGTGGCAACCGACCATTGCGCCTTCACGGCCGAACAGAAGCGCATGGGCCTCGGCGATTTCCGCAAGATCCCCAACGGCACCGGCGGGCTCGAGGACCGCATGCCGGTGCTGTGGACGGCGGGCGTCAAGACCGGGCGCCTGACCAAGGAGGAATTCGTGGCGGTGACCTCCACCAACATCGCCCGCATCCTCAACATCTACCCTCGTAAGGGCGCGATCGCCGTGGGTTCGGACGCCGACCTCACCATCTGGGATCCCGCCGCCACTAAGACCATCAAGGCTAAGACCCAGCTCAGCCGCGTCGAATACAATGTGTTCGAGGGCTATGAATGCACGGGCCTGCCGATCATTACCCTGTCGCGTGGGCGCATTGCCTGGAAGGACAAGCAGGTCCAGCTCCAGAAGGGCGACGGTGCCTTCATCCAGCGCGATCCGTTCCCGGCCGCTGCAGTGGCGAACGCCACCTGGAAGGAACTCAGCAAGCCCAGGCCGGTCTCGCGTATCGAGGTCACGCCATAATTGGGAGGCGGGTCTTCAGACCCGCCATCTTCTCTTAGCGTCAAATATCAGGCGGGTCTGAAGACCCGCCCCCCATTCGGACCCTGCCATGCCAACACCTCCCACTTCCCTCCAGCACGGCAGCTGGCTCAACGAGCCGCCGTCCTGGTCGTTGGCCGGCGATCGCCTGGAGGTCGTCACCGGCGAGGCCACTGATTTCTGGCGCAAGACGCATTACGGCTTCACCCGCCACAGCGGCCATTTCTTCCGCCTCGACAGCGCTGGCGATTTCACAGCGGAACTGCGCGTTCGGGCCCGTTTCGAGACGCTCTACGACCAGGCCGGCCTGATGGTCCGGCTCGATGACGAGACCTGGCTGAAGGCCGGTATCGAATATAATGACGACGCGCCCATGCTCGGCAGCGTGCTGACGGTGGGGCAGTCGGATTGGGCCATCGGGCCTTTCCCGGGTGACTCGAGAGATTTTCGCCTGCGCCTCACGGTCGCAGACGGGGTAATCAGGCTGCAATATTCGACGGACGGGATAGTCTGGCCGCTGGTTCGGCTGGCGCCGTTTCCGAAGGCCGCTTCCTACCAGGTTGGCCCGATGTGCTGTACGCCGGAAAGGACCGGTCTTGCCGTTTCCTTCTCTGATTTCCGCCTGTCTCAGCCCAACGGCAAGGCGCTGCACGATCTCTCATGATCACCCGGAAAGGAGAGAACGGTGTCTTGGGCCACCCGATATATCGAGCGACTACAGGCTGGTGAGACGGTTCAATTTCGTCCGCGCGGCGCTTCGATGAAAGGCAAAATCGCTAGCGGTCAACTCTGCACCGTCGTTCCGATTGCCGACCATGCCCTGCTCGTCGAAGGGGATATTGTCCTGTGTCGTGTGCGTGGCGCGCAATACCTGCACCTCATAAAGGCCGTTAGAGACGGCCAATTCCAGATCGGCAACAACCGAGGGGGTATCAATGGTTGGATCACGGCTGGAGGGATCTTTGGCCGTTTGGTCGCCGTCTCGGACTAAGCCTTGAACAACTGCCCGTTTTCTTCAGAAAGGCCTCACCATGCTCACCAATCTCAACATCAATCCGCAGCGCTTGTGGGACAGCCTGATGGAAACCGCCAAGTTCGGCGGCACGGCCAAGGGCGGCATCAAGCGCCTGACCTTGTCGGACGAGGACAAGAAGGTCCGCGACTGGTTCAAGGCGCAATGCGAGGCGCTCGGCTGCACGGTGAGCGTCGACGAAGTCGGCAACATGTTCGCCGTGCGCCCCGGCAGGAACAACGAGCTGCCGCCGATCGCCATGGGCTCTCATCTCGACACCCAGCCGACCGGCGGCAAGTTCGATGGCGTGCTCGGCGTGCTCGGCGCGCTGGAGGCGATGCGCACCCTGCATGAGCAGGGCTATGAGACCAATGCCCCCGTCGAGATCATCAACTGGACCAATGAGGAAGGCTCCCGCTTTGCCCCGGCCATGCTGGCTTCGGGCGTGTTTGCCGGCGTGTTCACGCCCGACTATGCCTATGAGCGCCTCGACCGCGACGGCATCAGCTTCAAGGACGAGCTGGAGCGCATCGGCTATCGCGGCACCGAGAAGGCCGGTGCCCACAAGTTCCAGGCGATGTTCGAGCTCCATATCGAGCAGGGCCCGATCCTCGAGGACGAGAAGACGATGATCGGCGTGGTCACCGGCGTGCAGGGCATGCGCTGGTACGAGGTCACGGTGACCGGACAGGATGCCCATACCGGCGCCACGCCGATGTATCTGCGCAAGAATGCCCTGCTGGGCGCCGCCCGCATCATCGAGGCGGTCGATGCCATCGGCCAGAAGCACCAGCCGGGCGTCGCCACTGTCGGCCTGATCGAGAACAAGCCCAACAGCCGCAATGTCGTGCCGGGCGAGGTTTTCTTCACCATCGATCTGCGCCATCCCGACGAGGAAGTGCTGGAGGTGATGGAGCAGGAATTCCGGGCGGCCCTGGAGGCTGCGCTGCCGCCGATGAAGCTCGCCTATGAAGAAAAGCGCATCTGGATTTCGCCGGCGGTGAAATTCGCGCCCGAGCTGATCGAATGCGTCGAGCACGGCGCCGACAAGGCAGGCTTTGCCATGCGCCGCATGGTGTCCGGCGCCGGCCATGACGCGGCCTATATCGCGCGCGTTGCGCCGACCACCATGATCTTCGTGCCTTGCGAGGGCGGCCTCAGCCATAACGAGGCCGAGTCGACCTCTTTCGACGAATGCGCGGCTGGGGCGCAAGTGCTGCTCAATGCCGTGATCGAGCACGACCGGCGGCTGGCGGGCTGACGGAGCGCGGACATCCCAGCGACATGCTTGCATGTCGCGATGTCCACTTCTTTCTTCCTAGAGCGTGGTGCCTTCAGGAGCGGACTGAAAGTCCGCGCTCCGAGTTGCGTCAGTCCTCAATGGTGTTGGAGCACGGTAGACATGCTGTTCAAGCAGGCTGCGCTCGATGGCATTGCCGCCGGCATGGTGACGCTCGCCTTCCGGCGCTGGACCAGGCCGACCGTGCGCGCCGGTGGATCTCTCACCACTGCTGTCGGCGTCCTGGCCATCGAGGCGGTAGAGGCGATCAAACTCGCCGACCTCAGCGAGGAAGAGGCTGCCAGGGCCGGCTTCGCCTCGCTCGAAGCCCTCGAACGCGACCTGAGGCCCGAAGGGCAGCTCTACCGGATCGCCTTCCGCCGGGTGGGAGACGATCCCCGCATCGTCTTGCGCGGCGAGAGCGATCTCGATGAGGCTGCCGTCGCCATGCTGCGCGGCGCGCTCGCCAGGCTCGACCGTAACCATCGTGGCGGCGGCTGGACAATGGCTGTGCTTGGCCTGATCGCCAAGCAGGGCGGCATCACCGCTGCCGAGATTGCCAGGCAACTCGGCGTCGACAAACCCGCCCTCAAGCTCGATATCCGCAAGCTCAAGGCCCTTGGTCTTACCGAGAGCCTCCAGGTCGGCTATCGCCTGTCGCCGCGGGGGCGGGCGTTGCTCGGCTGGCAGGAGCAGGCTTCGGCAGTTGAGAAAACCGCCGGCGAACGATAGAGCGGGTGGGTGACCCATATCGAGGAGGCCGCCTTGCTGCCCGCCGAGCTTGAAGCCGATCTCCATGGCAATATTCCGCTGACACAGGCCATGCAGGTCCGGGTTCTCGAGATCGGACCAGATTCCGTGCGGCTTGGCGCCCCGCTTTCCGCCAATATCAACCATCACCGCACGGCTTTCGGCGGTAGCCTCGCGACCCTGGCCACGCTCGCCGCCTGGTCGCTGGCCTTCCTCAAGCTCAAGGGCGCGGGGCTCGACTGCAGCCTCGTCGTCGGCTCGGTGCACATGGATTATCTGGCGCCGGTGGAGGGGGATTTTTCGGCCCGTTCCGTTCTGGCGGAACCCGAAAAATGGGAGCATGTGCTGGAGGCTTTCGCGCGCAGGGGCAAGGCGCGCATCCCGGTCCTTGCCGAGATCGACTATGGCGACCGCTGTGCCGCCCGTTTCAAGGGTGATTTCGCGGCGCTCGCCCGTTGAAACAGCCCGGAGCGCGGCAGGCCGTCAATTGCTACTCACCGCCAGGAAGGCGGCGGGCTGCACCGAGATCTGCCCCATGAACGGCCGGTCATGCGCGAGAATGACGAAATAGGCTGATGTCACCACCACCACGAAGATATGCGTGGCGAGGATTTGCATGCGAGGGACATGGTTGTTGCAGATGGCGATGGCCACGACGGTCGTCGTCGAAATGATCCAGATCGCGATCCATTGGGCCCAGCTCATGCCGGTGTTGGAAGCCGACAGCCGGAGCAGCCGCGCATGGCGCACGGCCAGCAATTGATTGACCAAGGGCTGATAGGTGGCCGGCTGGGCATTCGCGCCGTTCTGGCGCGAGACGAGGCCGATCGTGTTGATGAGGATATCGCCGGAGCGATCGAAGACCGGGCTTTCGATGCGCTCGCCATTGGCCATGGCCGGCCAATCGCCGGAGACGACCTGCGCCACATAGGCCTTGAGGCCGTCGCGCACGCTGGTCTGGAGATCGGCCGGAAGTCCGGAGGAAAGCACCAGGACGTTTTCGACCGCGTCGGCTTCCTGCTGGACGGCGCTGCGGGCGGCGAGGGAATCGGCCCACAGGCCCGCGGCTGAGAAGGCCACCATCAGGCCGAAGATAGTGGCGCAGACACCGACGATCGACTCACGGATTGGAAGTGGCTCGGCC
>NZ_LYXZ01000062.1 GCF_001676615.1 Labrys sp. WJW
GGCAGGGCGGTACATGTCGCCGGCACCTTGAGTGTCGACCGCTATGGCGGGCGCGAACGCGTGCAATTGCGCGTGATCGACGCAGCCCCCGCCATTACCTGACCGGAGAGCGGTTCTGTCTGTTCACACCGGTGGCGGATTGCGCTCGGCGAAACCACGCTGGTGCCAATAGGGATAGGGCAGGGTGACGGTGCTGGCTTCGTCCAGCTTTGCGATTTGCTCCGGCGTCAGCGACCAGCCGACGGCACCGAGATTCTCGTGCAATTGCGCCTCGTCGCGTGCGCCGATGATCACGCTGGCAACAGTGGGGCGCTGCAGCAGCCAGTTGAGGGCGATCTGGGGTACGCTCTTGCCGGTTTCGCCGGCGATGGCGTCGATGGCATCGACGACACGATAGAGCAGTTCATCGGCGACCGGCGGACCATCGGCGGCGGTCTGATGCAGGCGGCTACGCTCCGGCAATGGCACGCCACGACGCAGCTTTCCGGTCAGGCGTCCCCAGCCGAGTGGACTCCACACCACGGCGCCGACCTTCTGGTCGAGACCGAGCGGCATCAGCTCCCATTCATAATCGCGGCCGACGAGCGAATAATAGGCCTGGTGGGCGACATAGCGCGGCAGGCCATGACGGTCCGAGGCGGCCAGGGACTTCGCCAGATGCCAGCCGGAGAAGTTGGAGACGCCGATATAGCGGATCTTCCCGGCACGAATCAGGTCGTCGAAGGTCTGCAGCACTTCCTCGACGGGGGTGAGTGCGTCGAAGCCGTGCAGTTGGAACAGGTCGATATAATCGGTGCCGAGCCGCTTCAACGCCTTGTCGACGGCGTCGGTGAGATGAAAGCGCGAGGAGCCGACATCGTTTGGCCCGGGACCGGAGCGGAAGGTCGCCTTGGTCGAGATAACAACCCGATCGCGGCGCCCGGCGATGGCCTTGCCGAGAATCTCCTCGGCGAGGCCTGACGAATAGATATCGGCGCTGTCGAACATGGTGACGCCGGCGTCGATGCAGATGTCGAGCAGGCGCCGCGCGCCTTCCGCATCGGTCGAGCCCCAGGCCTTGAAGAAATCACCGCCGCCGCCGAACGTGCCGGTTCCCAGGCTCAGGGCCGGCACCTTGAAGCCTGACCCGCCCAATTGACGATATTCCATGGATATTCCCCATTTACGGAACGAAGCCGGCTCGCGACGATCTCGATCGCCGGCATTCGAAACATGCGCTGGTATTGAAACGAAATTCGATTGGCACCCCGACAACGAGCTCAGGAATGAAGCCAATTGTCAGATGATATTCCGACCGCGAGCAAAGACCAGCCTTTGATGAAGAAAAATCTCCGGACTAGGGTAGGAGCGGCAGGAGGCCCTGCACGACCAACTGCCGATGGATGGCGATAATTTCGTCCTCGCCGAGACGCCCCTTGGGATCGTACCAGCCGACCACGCCGGTAAGTTGGGCGATGATCGCGAAGGTGGCGACGGTCACATCCGGTACCGCCAGAGCACCGCTCCCGGTCCCCTCGGCAAGGATCTGTTCCAGGCGCCGTTCATAGTCGCGGCGCAGGCCGGTCACGACAGCCCTGTTCTGAGGCTCCAGGCTGCGCAGTTCCGAATTGTTGACGAAGACTTCCATCCGCCGGGTCAGATGGTAGCGCAGATGGAACTCGATGAAGGTGTCGAGACGGGCGAGGGGACTCTCGATGCCGGCCAATGCGGCGTCGAGGGCTTCGGTCAACCGCGTCATGTGTTCGACCAGGAAATCGAACAGCAGGGCCTGCTTGGTGGTGATGTGATTGTACAGCGAGCCCGGCTGGATGCCGACGATCTGGGCGAGATCCCGCAGGCTCATGCCTTCATAGCCATGCTCGAAGATCAGACGCAGGCCCGCGGCGCGGATCGCCTCCGCCGTCTTGCTGCCATCCGCTCCCACCCTGCGTGCCATGTTAGGGCCTGTCTTCAGCTATGGTTTGGGTTTGACGGGAGGGATTTTGGCCGAGAAGAAGGAGTTCGAGGACGCAAGCCTTTCGGCTTGCTACGTCCGCCACAGGCAAAGCCTGTGGCTGATACGACGCACTCATCGGCCAAAAGCGCTCCGCCCCAGAAGGGTGAAGTCAAAAATGGTCGCCTGCAGCGTTGCTTCGCTTGCCAAGACGGCAGTCTTTGCAGCGCTAGCTCCTCCCATTCAACCATTTTTGACCTCATCAAACTCCAAACCATAGCCGAAGACAGGCCCTATTCCACTTGCGGAGAAATCCGCTCCCGACTATAGAAACAAACGTTCGTTCGTTTATGATCCAATCAAGGCCGCATCGCAAGCGGCTTGCAACAGGCAAGGCGGTCTGCATGCCGATCATAGGGAGTACAATCGATCGGCGGTCGGAGACGTTTCAGCGCAATCATGATGCGCTGGCAGCGCTCGCCGCTGAACTGAAGGAGCGCAATCAGCGCGCCGGTGGCGGCGGTTCCGCATCCGCTCGAGAAAAACATCTCAAGCGCGGCAAATTGCTGCCGCGCGACCGCATCGAATTGCTTCTCGACGCCGGAGCTCCCTTCCTGGAGCTGTCCCAACTGGCTGCCTTCGGCCTCTATCGCGACGAAGTGCCGGCGGCCGGGCTGATCACCGGCATCGGCCGCATCTCGGGCCGTGAATGCATGATCGTCGCCAATGACGCCACGGTGAAGGGCGGCACCTACTTCCCGATGACGGTGAAGAAGCATCTGCGGGCGCAGGCTATCGCCGCTGAGAACTATCTGCCTTGCGTCTATCTGGTCGATTCCGGCGGGGCCTTCCTGCCCAAGCAGGATGAGGTCTTTCCCGATCGCGAGCATTTCGGCCGCATCTTCTTCAACCAGGCACGCCTGTCGGCGGCCGGCATCCCGCAGGTCGCCGTGGTGATGGGCAGTTCCACCGCGGGCGGGGCCTATGTGCCTGCGATGGCCGACCAGGTGGTGATGGTGCGCAACCAGGCCACCATCTTCCTCGGTGGTCCGCCGCTGGTGAAGGCCGCCACGGGCGAGACGGTGAGTGCAGAGGTGCTGGGCGGCACCGATACCCACACCCGAACCTCGGGCGTGGCCGACTATGCCGCCGAGAACGATGCCCATGCCCTCGGCATCGCCAGGGAAATCGTCGGCAATCTCAATCGCCGCAAGGACTGTAACGGCGACATCGAGGCGCCGAAGCTGCCTCTCTACGATCCCAGGGAGATCTACGGCATCGTCTCTGCCGATCCGCGCAAGCCCTATGACGTCAGGCAGATCATTGCGAGGCTGGTCGATGGTTCAGAGTTCGACGAGTTCAAGGCCGATTTCGGCAATACGCTGGTCACCGGCTTCGCCCGGATCTGGGGTTATCCCGTCGGCATCATCGCCAATAACGGCATTCTCTTCTCCGAATCGGCGCTCAAGGGCGCCCATTTCATCGAATTGGCCTGCCAGCGCGGCATTCCCTTGCTCTTCCTGCAGAACATCACCGGCTTCATGGTCGGCCGCGAGTATGAGGCGGGTGGTATCGCCAAGGACGGCGCCAAGCTGGTGGCGGCCGTCGCGGCGGCGAACGTGCCGAAATTCACCGTGGTGATCGGCAACAGCTTCGGTGCCGGCAATTATGCCATGTGCGGCCGCGCCTATGATCCGCGCTTCCTGTGGATGTGGCCCAATGCCCGAATCTCCGTGATGGGGGGCGAGCAGGCCGCCAATGTCTTGGCGCAGGTGCGGCGGGATTCGGCCGGGACCGATGAGTCCAAAATCGATGCGGAGGCAGAGGAAGCCTTCAAGGCACCGATCCGCGCCCAGTATGAGGAACAGGGCAACCCCTATTACTCGACGGCGCGGCTGTGGGACGACGGTATCATCGATCCGGCGGAAACGCGCATGGTCCTGGCGCTGGCGCTGTCGGCGTCGCGCAATGCTCCGGCCAGGGAGACACGCTTCGGCGTGTTCCGGATGTGAGTTTGCGCGTAGAGCGGGACGGAGCGGTCGCGGTCCTCACGCTGGGCCGTCCCGAGGTGCTGAATGCCTTCGATGAAGGGCTCATCGCCGAACTGACGCGGGCTTTTTCCGAGGCGGGCACCGATGCAGGCGTGCGTGCGGTCCTGCTGCGGGCAGAGGGCAAGGCCTTCTCGGCCGGGGCGGATCTCGCCTGGATGCGGCGTGCCGCCGATGCCTCGCCGGAGGACAATCTCGCCGATGCGCGTCAGCTTGCCGAGCTGATGCGCGTGGTCGATACCTGCCCCAAGCCGACACTCGCAAGGGTGCAGGGCGCGGCCTTTGGCGGCGCCGTGGGCCTGGTCGCCTGCTGCGACATCGCCATTGCCGTGCCGCAGGCGCGCTTTTCCCTCAGTGAGGTGCGCCTCGGCCTCATCCCCGGTGCGATCAGCCCCTACGTCGTCAGGGCGATCGGCCAGCGCGCCGCGCGCCGCCTCTTCCTCACCGCCGAACGCTTTTCGGCCGACGAGGCACTGAGATACGGGTTGGTCCATGAAATAGCGGCGCCAGAAACGCTGGACGAGGCGGTGCAACGCTGTCTCTCGGACATCCTCGCCGGTGGTCCGGAGGCCATCGCTGCTGCCAAGAAACTGGTGGTCGACATGGCCGGTCCGATCACGGCCGAGCGCATCGAGGAGAGCGCCCGGCGCATCGCCTCGATCCGCTCATCGACCGAAGCGCGCGAGGGGCTCGCCGCCTTCTTCGCCAAGCGCAAGCCGGGATGGATGTCATGACCGCTCCTCAGTCCAGACCCATTCGCGTGCTCCTGATCGCCAATCGCGGCGAGATTGCCGTGCGCATCATCCGCACGGCCCGTGCCATGGGTATCCGTACGGTCGCCGTCTATTCGGATGCCGATGCCGACAGTCTCGCCGTGTCGCTGGCGGACCGGGCGCTGCGCATCGGCCCTGCACCGTCGCGCGAAAGTTATCTGTCGATTGAAAAACTGATTGCTGCTGCCAAGGCCAGCGGTGCCGATGCCATTCATCCCGGCTATGGTTTTCTGGCCGAGAATGCCGAGTTCGCCCGGGCCTGCGCCGCGGCTGATATCACTTTCGTCGGGCCGTCGGCCGAGACCATCCTGGCCATGGGCGACAAGGCTCAGGCGCGTTCCCGCATGGCGGCAGCTGGCGTGCCGGTGCTGTCGGGCTATGAGGGCGAGGACCAGGGCGTCGACACGCTGGTCGCTGCGGCGGAGGCCATCGGCTTTCCCGTGCTGCTCAAGCCCTCGGCCGGAGGCGGCGGCAAGGGCATGCATATCGTAAGGCGGGTCGAGGATCTGCCGGCAGCCCTGCAAGCCGCCCAGCGCGAGGCGCGCTCGTCCTTCGGCGACGATCGCATGGTGATCGAGCGCTATCTGCAGACCGCGCGCCATGTCGAAGTGCAGGTCTTCGCCGACCACCACGGCAACACGGTGCATCTGTTCGACCGCGATTGTTCGGTGCAGCGTCGCCACCAGAAGGTGATCGAGGAAGCACCGGCGCCGGACCTGCCGCCGACCTTGCGGGCCGGCCTGCATCAGGCGGCGATCACCTGTGCGCAATCGGTCGATTATGTCGGCGCCGGCACCGTTGAGTTTCTGGTTGCCGACGACCATTTCTATTTCATGGAGATGAATACGAGGCTTCAGGTCGAGCATCCGGTGACGGAAGCGGTCACCGGCCTCGATCTCGTGTCCTGGCAGTTGCGGGTGGCGGGCGGCGCGCCGTTGCCGTTGACGCAGGAGGCGATCGCCTGCACGGGCCATGCCCTGGAGGCGCGCCTGTGCGCCGAGGATCCGGCCGGCGGCTTCCTGCCGAGCATCGGCAGGATCGAGCATCTCGTACTCCCCGATCAGCTTCCCGGCATTCGCGTCGACAGCGGTTTTCGCAGCGGCGACACCATCTCGATGCATTACGATTCCCTGCTCGCCAAGGTGATCGCCGCTGGCGCTGACCGTGCCGAAGCCATCGCCCGCCTCGCGGCTGGGCTCGATGCCGTCGAGGTGGTGGGACCCCATACCAACAGGGATTTCCTTGCCGCCATCATCCGCCATCCGGCCTTTGCCGAGGGCGGGGTCGATACGCGTTTCATCGAGCACCATCAGGCCGATCTTCTGGCATCGGCCCCGCATCCGTCGGACGAGGTGGTTGCAGCAGCGGCCTTCGTGGCCCTGGGGGCCGCCGAGCGCCAGGCCAAGGCTGCCGATCCGGCCGATCCCCATTCACCGTGGGGCGAGACTGGCGGCTGGCGCCTGTCCGGCTCGGCTCGGCGCAAGCTGGATCTGGCCTGGGGTGATGCGCTGATCGGTGTCGACGCGGTTTGGCGGGCAGGAGGATATGAACTGCGCCTCGGCGATCGGTTCGTCAATGTCGAGGGCAGCCTCGATGCCGACGGAACGGCAAGGCTGCGGATCGGCGAGGGGGTGCTGAAGGCCCGTACTGCCTTGTTCGGCGAAACGCTGACCTTGTTCGTGGATGGCCGATCCTACGCTTTCGGCGTGCGTGATCCCCGCAAGCCGCGTGGTGTCGAAAGTGAAGGGGCAGGCCGCATCCTGTCGCCCATGCCCGGCCTGGTGCTGTCGGTCAGTGCCGTTGCGGGAGAGACGGTCGAGAAGGGGCAGCCCTTGGTGGTGATCGAAGCCATGAAGATGGAGCACACCGTCTCTGCCCCGCGCACAGGCGTCGTCAAGGTTGTCGATGTCGCCGTCGGCGATCAGGTCGTCGCCGGCGCCGAACTGGTGGTGCTGGAGGTCGAGCCATGAGCCGGGCTGGGCGCGTCGAGATTTTCGAGGTCGGCCCCCGGGACGGCCTCCAGAACGAGAGCAGGGTGCTGCCGGTCGAGACACGCATCGCCTTGGTCCGCGACCTGGCTGCGGCCGGGTTGCGCACGGTGGAAGCCGGCAGCTTCGTCTCACCCAGGAACCTGCCGCAGATGGCTGAAACCGCCGAAGTGCTGGCCGGGCTGTCCTCCTTGGCGGGGCAGGTGCATCTGCCCGTGCTGGTGCCCAATGCCCGCGGTTTTGCCGATGCGCTTGCGGCCAAGGCCAAGTATATCGCCGTGTTCGCCGCGGCCTCCGAGAGCTTCAGCCGCCGCAACATCAACCGCAGCATCGAAGAGAGCCTCGCCGAGTACAGGCCGATCGTGACCGAGGCCCGGGCCAAGGGCCTGAAGGTGCGCGGCTATGTCAGCTGCGTGCTCGGCTGTCCCTATGAAGGGCGCGTCCCCGTCTCCGCCGTGGTTTCGGTGGCAACGGCTCTGGCCGCGATGGGGTGCGAGGAAATCTCCCTCGGCGACACCATCGGCGTGGGAACGCCCGACGCAGCGCGCGCGATGACGGCGGCAGTGGCTGGCGAGATCGGCATCAGGCGCACCGCCGTGCATTTCCACGACACCTATGGCCAGGCGCTTGCCAATGTCCTGGCCTGCCTGGAACTCGGTGTCACCGTAGTGGACGCTTCGGTGGCGGGTCTCGGTGGCTGCCCCTATGCGCCGGGGGCGAGCGGAAACCTGGCGACCGAGGATCTCGTTTACATGCTTGACGGTCTTGGTGTCGAAACCGGGGTCGATCTCGACAGGGTTGCGGCAGCGGGCAGGGCAGTCTGCGCCGCTCTCGGTTCGGCTCCGCGCTCGCGCACGGGGCAGGCTCTAGCGGCCAAGATAAAATAATACGAAATATCAGGGAGAGGGCTCATGTATGATGGCGGCCTGAACTTCAATCTCGGTGGGGACATCGAGGAATTGCGCCGCATGGTGCAGCGTTTCGCAGCGGAAAGGATCGCGCCGCGCGCCGCCGCCATCGATCGCGACAATGCCTTTCCGCGCGACCTGTGGCCCGAACTCGGTGCCCTCGGCCTGCTCGGCATCACCGCGGAGGCCGACTATGGCGGCTCGGGCATGGGTTATCTCGCCCATTGCATCGCCATGGAGGAAATCAGCCGGGCCTCGGGTGCCGTGGCGCTTTCCTATGGCGCCCATTCCAATCTCTGCGTCAACCAACTCACCCGCCATGCCACTCCAGAGCAGAAGCAGCGCTATCTGCCCAAGCTGATTTCGGGCGAGCATGTCGGCTCGCTGGCGATGTCGGAGGCCGGATCCGGCTCTGACGTGGTATCGATGAGCCTCCGGGCCGAGGCCCGGGACGGCGGCTATGTCCTCAACGGCACCAAGATGTGGATCACCAACGGCCCCGATGCCGATGTGCTGGTGGTCTATGCCAAGACCGACCCCGCTGCCGGTCCGAAGGGTATTTCCACCTTCATCGTCGAGCGCGGCTTTGCCGGCTTCCGCACCTCGCCCAAGCTCGACAAGCTCGGCATGCGCGGTTCCAGCACCTGCGAACTGGTGTTCGAGGATTGTTTCGTGCCTGCAGCCAATCTGCTCGGCAAGGCCGGCGACGGGGTGCGTATCCTGATGTCCGGCCTCGATTTCGAGCGCGTGGTGCTGGCGGGCGGTCCGATCGGGCTGATGGCTGCGGCCCTCGATCTGGTGGTGCCCTATGTGCATGAGCGAAAGCAGTTCGGCGAGGCGATCGGCACCTTCCAGCTGATGCAGGGCAAGCTCGCAGACATGTACACGATCTTCAATGCCTCGCGGGCCTATACCTATGCCGTCGCCTCGGCTTGCGACCGCGGCGAGGTTGCCCGCAAGGACGCGGCCGGTTGCATTCTTTATTCGGCCGAGAATGCCACCAAGGTCGCGCTCGAGGCGATCCAGGCCCTGGGCGGCAACGGCTATATCAACGATTTCCCGGCCGGACGCCTTCTTCGTGACGCCAAACTCTACGAGATCGGCGCCGGTACCTCCGAGATCCGGCGCATGCTGATCGGCCGCGAGATCTTTCGCGAGACGAGCTGACGCTGCTGGAAACACCATCGAGTGGGGTTCGATCATCGAATCGAGCCCCATTCCCCTTTTGACCCGACCAGACGCAACCTCAAGCCAGCCGGACAGCCAAAGCGTTTTGCGATGAGACGTCCTCACGTCGAGGCGCAAAGACGCGTCGAAACAAAGAGCTGGGGCAAACAAGCGTTCATGCCTGAACGCGCTTTGCTCCAGACGTCCTGGGAGCGCCCGTTCGATGACCAAGAAGACCACGCTCAGTCTGCACATTCCGGAAGCCCGCTTCCGGCCGGGCGATACGCCTGATTTCAGCTATCTCAACCTGCCGGGAGCGGGCGAGGCTCAGCGCCCGCCGGTGACGGCGGTTGCTTCCGAAACCCGGGACCTTGCTTTCGGCCTCGTCAGGGTGCTCGACGACGAGGGCAAGGCTGTCGGCCCCTGGGACCCCAAGCTCGACGCCGACACCTTGCGCAAGGCCCTGCGCGCCATGATGCTGACGCGCTATTTCGACGACCAGATGTTCAAGGCTCAACGTCAAGGCAAGACCTCCTTCTACATGAAGTGCACCGGTGAGGAGGCGGTGGCTGTCGGTCAGGCGCTGGCGCTCGAAGCCGGCGACATGTGCTTCCCGACCTATCGCCAGCAGGGCCTCCTGGTGGCGCGAGGCTGGCCGCTCACCGACATGATGTCCCAGATCTATTCCAATGGGCAGGACCGGCTGAAGGGGCGGCAATTGCCGGTGCTCTATTCGGCCAAGGAGGCAGGCTTCTTTTCCATCTCCGGCAATCTCGCCACCCAGGTGCCGCAGGCCGTCGGCTGGGCCATGGCTTCGGCCTATAAGCGCGACCGGCGCATCGCCGCGGCCTGGATCGGCGACGGTTCCTCCGCCGAGGGTGATTTCCACCATGGCATGGTGTTCGCCTCCGTCTATCACGCGCCGGTGCTGATCAATCTCGTCAACAATCAATGGGCGATTTCTTCCAGCCAGGGCGTCGCCGGCGGCGAGGAGGCCACCTTCGCCTCGCGTGCCATCGGCTTCGGCATGCCGGGCATCCGGGTCGACGGCAACGATCTGCTCGCCGTCTATGCCGTGACGCGCTGGGCCGCCGAGCGCGCCCGCTCCAATCATGGTCCGACCCTGATCGAGCTTTTCACCTATCGGGTCGCCGCCCATTCCACCAGCGACGATCCCGGCCGCTATCGCCCGGGCGACGAGGAGAAATACTGGCCCTTCGGCGACCCGGTCGAACGCTTGAAGCGCCATCTCATCGGCTTGGGCGAATGGAGCGAGGAGCGCCACCAGGCACAGGCCAAGGAACTGCAAGCCGAGGTCAAGGCCGCCAACGCCGAAGCCCAGCGCCATGGCATTCTCAGCGATGGCCCGCATCACGGCAACGAGACCATGTTCGAGGACGTGTTCAAGGAGATGCCCTGGCATCTCAAGGAACAATTGGACGAGCTCACCCGCTTCGAAGCTGCCAAGGAAGCCGCCACTAAGAAGGAGGGCGAATAATGCCGGCCATGAATATGGTGCAGGCCCTCAATTCGGCCATGGACGTCCTGCTCAAGAACGATCCCAACGTGCTTGTTTTCGGCGAGGATGTCGGCTTCTTCGGCGGTGTGTTCCGCTGCACGGACGGCCTGCAGCAGCGCTACAGTTCGCAGCGCGTTTTCGATGCCCCGATCGCCGAAGGCGGCCTGATCGCCGTCGCCATCGGCATGGGTGCGTATGGGCTCAGGCCGATCGTCGAATGCCAGTTCGCCGACTACATCTATCCCGGCTTCGACCAGATCGTCTCGGAAGCGGCGCGCCTGCGCTACCGCTCGGGTGGGGAGTTCACCTCGCCGATCACCATACGCTCGCCCTATGGCGGCGGCATTTTCGGCGGCCAGACCCATAGCCAGAGCCCGGAAGGCCTGTTCAGCCATGTCTGCGGCCTCAAGACGGTGATCCCGTCCAACCCCTATGACGCCAAGGGGCTCTTGATCAGCGCGGTCGAGGATGATGATCCCGTGTTGTTTTTCGAACCCAAGCGCCTCTACAACGGCCCCTTCGACGGCCATCACGACCGCCCGCTCAAGCCCTGGACCGACCAGGCCGGGGCAGACGTGCCGGCGGGCCATTACAAGGTGCCGCTCGGCAAGGCCGCGATCATCAGGGAAGGCAGCGAACTCACCATTCTTGCTTATGGCACCATGGTGCATGTCGCGCTCACGGCGACGCAGGAGACGGGGATCGATGCGGAGATCGTCGATCTCAGAACCATCCTGCCTGTCGACATCGAGACGATCGAGGAATCAGTGAAGAAGACCGGCCGCTGCCTGATCGTGCATGAGGCGACACGGACGGGTGGCTTCGGCGCCGAATTGTCGGCTCTGGTGCAGGAGCGCTGTTTCCACCACCTGGAGGCACCGATCGAGCGTGTCACCGGTTGGGACACGCCCTATCCGCATACTTTCGAGTGGCAGTATTTTCCCGGTCCGAGACGGGTGGGAGAAGGCATGCGCAAAGTGATGGCAGGTTGAGCGGAGACGATCATGAGCAATTTCGTGTTCAAGTTGCCGGATGTCGGCGAAGGCATCGCCCAGGCCGAGATCGTTGCCTGGCACGCGGAGATCGGCCAGGAGATCCAGGAGGACGAGCCGCTCGTCGATGTGATGACCGACAAGGCGACGGTGGAGATCACCTCGCCCGTTTCGGGGCGCATCCTCTCGCGCCATGCCGAAGTGGGCGTGATGGCCTCGATCGGCAGCGAATTGGTGGTGATCGATACCGGCGGCAAGGCCGAGGCCTCTGCCGGGGAGCCAGTGCCTGCCCCTGCATCAGCGCCGGCCAAGCCCTCCAAGGCGCCAGCCAAGGCTGCTCAGGCTCCGGCGCCGGCCGCGGCGCCGGCTGCCGTGTCGTCCCCGCCGGCTGCTCCGGCAGGCTCAGGCAAGGTTCTGGCGGCTCCGGCCGTACGGGCCAGGCTGGCCGCTCTCGGGCTGGATGGCAGCAAGATCCACGGCAGCGGGCCCGAGGGGCGGATCGAGCATGCTGATCTCGACGACTATCTGACCCGCAGCCAGCCCCAGACTATGCCCTCGGCTCGGCCGGCCCGCCCGCCAGTGCCGCCACCGCCTGCGTTCGGCGATGACGGCATCGAGGACATCAAGGTGATCGGCCTGCGCCGCCAGATCGCCGAGCGCATGCTCGAAGCCAAGCGCAGCGTGCCGCATTTCACCTATGTCGAGGAGATCGACGTCACTGCCCTCGAAGCGGCGCGCACCGAGATCAACACCGCAGCCGTCGGTTGGCCGAAGCTGACGCTGCTGCCCTTCTTGATCAAGGCAATGGTGCGCGGTATCGCCCAGCACCCCATCGTCAATGCCCGCTACTATGCCGAGGCGGCCGTCATCCACCGCTACAACGCCGTGCATATCGGCGTGGCGACGCAGACGCCCCGCGGCTTGGTGGTGCCGGTGATCCGGCATGCCGAAATGTTGACGCTGCACCAGCTTGCTGCCGAGATCGCCAAGCTCAGCGAACTCGCCAGGGCGGGCAAGGCGAGCCGCGAGGTGCTGACCGGCTCGACCATCACGGTGTCCAGCCTTGGGGCGCTTGGCGGCATCGCAGCGACACCGATCATCAATCCACCCGAGGTCGCCATCGTCGGCGTCAACAAGATCGTGGAGCGGCCGGTGGTGAAGGACGGCCAGATCGTCGTCGCCAAGCTGATGAACCTGTCTTCCTCCTTCGATCATCGTATCGTCGACGGCTTCGATGCTGCGGCTTTCATCAAGACGGTGAAGGGGGAATTGGAGGCGCCAGTTCGGCTGATGGTGTAACGCTTCTTCTGGCCGGGTTTCGAAGATGCCAGCACATTCGAACCCGATCAGAACAGCGATTGCAGCCAGTTTAGGCCCAGGGCGCCGGGCGCCAGCACGCCGAAGGCCCAGATCACGGCCGAGGCGGCATTCACGAGCTGGAAGGTCAGCGCCGGCATCTCGCAGATGCCGGCCACGAGCGGCACCGAGGCCCTGAGCGGCCCGAGGAAACGGCCGAAGAAGACGCCGAGCGCGCCCCATTTTTCGAAGAAGCGATGGCCGCGGGGCAGCAGGTCCGGATAGCGCGTGAGCGGCCAGTAATGGGCCACGCGATGCTCGAGCTTCAGGCCGATCCAATAGGACAGCCAATCGCCCAGAAAGGCCCCCAGCGCCGCCGCCGCACAGAAGGGCCAGAGCGACATGCCGCTTTCGCCGATCAGGAAGCCGATGCCGAGCAAGATGACGGTTGCCGGCAGCAGCAGCGAGACGAAAGCGAGTGATTCCCCAAAGGCCAGCAGCAGCACGACGAGGGTACCCCAGCCTTCATGCGCGCGAACGAAAGCGATGATGGGCTGGGAGATGTCAGCGATTGTCATGGGAGATGTGCGGGAACCAAAGCATCGAATTCGCGGGATATTTGGCTGATATCGATGCTTGGGTTCGAAAATGTGGCGCGCCCTAGGGGAATCGAACCCCTCTCTCCACCGTGAAAGGGTGGCGTCCTGACCGATAGACGAAGGGCGCGGCGGGGCGGACATATAGAGGGGGGAATCGCAGGCGGCAAGAGGAATATGCCGCCTTTGTGAAATTAGTTGTGCCGGGCGCTTTTGGTGCCGGTTTTGGGGCGAAAATGCCCCGTTTCACCAGACGCCAGTGTTTGCCATCGAAGACCAGGGCTCGGCCGGCGGCAGAGAATCGCCCTTCTGCAGGATCTCGATCGAGATCAGATCCGGGGAGCGCACGAAGGCCATGTGGCCGTCGCGCGGCGGGCGATTGATGGTGACGCCGGCCTGCTGAAGCTTGGCACAGAAGGCATAGATATCGTCGACCTCGTAGGCGAGGTGGCCGAAATTGCGGGCGCTGCCGTAATCTTCCGTATCCCAGTTGTAGGTCAGCTCGAGGGCAGGGGCCTTGCCGGCCTTGAAGGCGTCGAGATCCTCGGGCGCGACCAGGAAGACCAGGGTGAAACGGCCCTTCTCGTTTTCATAGCGACGGCCCTCGACCAGGCCGAAGATGTCGACATAGAATTTGAGCGAGGCATCGAGGTCGCGAACGCGAACCATGGTGTGCAAATATTTCATTGGATCCTCATCGCAATTGGAGAGGTAAGGCCTAATGCCGATTGCCGCCGCCGACAAGGACGCCGTGCATCGTGAAAAGCTTCTTCGCTTTGCACAGATGCTGGCGCAAGCCGAACGCATCGTCGCCTTCACCGGTGCCGGGCTGTCGACGGAGGCCGGTATTCCCGACTTTCGCTCGCCCGGCGGTCGCTGGAGCCGGATGAAGCCGATTCTCTTCGAAGCGTTCCTGGCCGATGACGCGGCCCGGCGCGAGAGTTGGCGCCGGCGCTTCGACATGGATGACGAGATCCGCCTGGCCCGGCCCACGCGGGGCCATCGGGCGATCGCCTCCTGGGTGCAGGCAGGCAAATGCCCGGCGGTGATCACGCAGAATATCGACAACCTGCACCAGGATTCGGGCATCCCCGACGATGCCGTGGTGGAAGTGCATGGCAACACCACCTATGCGACGTGCCTCGACTGTGCCAGACGGTATGAGATCGCGGCCCTGCGGGACCCGTTCCTGGCGAGCGGGGAGGCACCGCGCTGCGATGATTGCGGCGGTTTCATCAAGACGGCGACGATATCCTTCGGGCAGCCCATGCCGGAGGCGGCGATGCGACGGGCTACCGAACTCGCCAGGACCTGCGATCTTTTCGTGGTCGTCGGCTCGTCCCTGGTCGTCTATCCGGCTGCCGATCTGCCGCGTCTTGCCCATCGCCAAGGCGCGCGCGTGGTGATCGTCAACCGGGAGGAGACTCCGAGCGACCCCTATGCCGAGTTGTTGCTGAGGGGAGAAATTGGCGATCTGCTCGGGGAGTTTATCCTGTAAATCCGACCGGTTTATCGAGAGTTCGTCGATTTTAGGGACGTTTTGCGATTGTATGAAGATGAGGCACAAAAATGTTAATTCGGGCTTTCCGTTGAGCCAGGGGGTGTTATCGTAGCAGCCTCAAGAATCGTGCGGCGGCCCAGTCCGTGGGCAATGTGTTGGATGGCGTAGATGGGTACGAACGATTTTGAAGCGAGGTTCGAGCCAGTTCGCGACTCCGGGGGGCATCCGGACGAGAGGCCGGCAGGCTTGCTGGAGGTCGCCGGCACCATCAAGTGGTTCGACATTGCCAAGGGGTACGGGTTCATCGTTCCGGACAATGGCAGCCAGGATATCCTGCTTCATGTCAGTGTCTTGCGCCGGGACGGATACCAGGCCGCCTTCGAGGGCTCGCGCGTCGTCGTCGAGGCCACGCAGCGTGCCAAGGGCCTGCAGGTGTTCCGCATCCTGTCCATGGATGAATCGACGGCCGTCCATCCCGCCCAGCTGCCGCCTGCGCGTACCCATGTACAGGTGACGCCGACGGGCGGTTTCGAGCCGACCACGGTGAAATGGTTCAACCGCCTGCGCGGTTTCGGTTTCGTCTCGCGGGGGGACGGCACGCCGGATATTTTCGTCCATATGGAGACCCTGCGGCGGTTCGGCATCATGGATCTCAAGCCCGGGCAGATCCTGATGGTGCGCTTCGGCACCGGACCCAAGGGGTTGATGGCCGCAGAGCTCAAGCTTGCCGACGGCCCGGCTGGCCCCCAGTCTCATTGACGAGAATGCGCAAGAGTCCTCTTCTTTCAATAGTTTATGCTGCTGTCCTGGCTCTGTTTGTGAGCATTGCCGGTCTTTCGGCTTCACCGGCCGAGGACGGCGTGTTCGAACCCTTGTCGATCGCCACCGCAGGTGGTCAGCGCGACTTCCAGGTCGAAGTCATGCGGACCGAAGACGAGCAGCGGCGCGGCATGATGTTCCGACGCAGCCTGGAGCCGGACAAGGGCATGCTCTTTCCATTCACGGCGGAGCGCGTCGCATCGTTCTGGATGGAGAATACCTATGTCTCGCTCGACATGATCTTCATTCGTGGCGATGGCACGATCCAGCGTATCGAGAAGCGTGCCGAGCCCTTGTCGACGCGTACAATCATGTCAGGTGCGCCCGTGCTTGCCGTTTTGGAGGTGGTGGCTGGAACGGCGGACAAGCTGGGCATCAAGCCCGGCGACAAGGTGAGCTATCCGATCTTCAAGCCTTGACGATCCGATCCGGTCGTACAACTTTTTGAAATCGGGGCACCCAGACCCTTGCGGTTCTCGGCGAGGCCCCTTAGTAAGCTCACATTCGTTCTGAACGGGGTATGGCGCAGCCTGGTAGCGCGATAGTTTTGGGTACTATAGGTCGCAGGTTCGAATCCTGCTGCCCCGACCAGCGACGGATGAGACAAAAGGCGGACGGCGAACGATGACAGCGAGAATCTACAAGCCGGCACGTACGGCCATGCAGTCCGGTTCGGCGAAGACGAAGGACTGGCTCCTGGAGTTCGAGCCGGAAGAGCCGCGCTCGGTCGAGCCGCTGATGGGCTGGACGTCCTCGGGCGACATGAAGCAGCAGGTCAAGCTGCGTTTCGCCGCCAAGGAAGAGGCCATCGCCTACGCCACCCGCAACGGCATCGCCTACCAGATCTTCGAGCCTCAAGAGGCGACGACGAAGATCCTGTCCTATTCGGACAACTTCAAGGTTTCGCGCATCGGTCAGTGGACCCATTGAACGCCTGCGCCCGGCTTTGGACTGGCCCCATAGCTCAGCTGGATAGAGCGAGCGCCTTCTAAGCGCTAGGTCGCAGGTTCGAGCCCTGCTGGGGTCGCCATCCCGCTGGACAACCCGGCCACGGCCCTGGGCAATATCGCGGTGGCGTGCGGCGGTCTCCACTTCTCATCGAAGACCGGCGAGACCGGTGGAGGTTAGCATGGCCGCCTTATCCGAAGCACCTGCTGGCGTTCGTGGGCCGGCCCGTATGCTCGATCGACTGGCAGGTTCCAACCTGCTCGCGCTTGCGACACTCCTGCTGGTAGCCATCCTGGCGCTCGCACCCGGCTTCACCGGCTTGCCGCCGATGGACCGGGACGAGCCGCGTTTCGCGCAGGCCTCCAAGCAGATGCTGGAGAGCGGCGATTTCGTCAGTATCCGCTTCCAGGACGAGGCCCGGCTCAAGAAGCCGGTCGGCATCTACTGGCTGCAGACGGCTGCCGTTAGCCTCGGCGAGAGCCTTGGCGTTCCCGAAGCGCGTACCACGATCTGGCTCTATCGCATCCCCTCGCTGATCGCGGCGATCGGTGCGGTGCTGCTGACTTGGTGGACCGCCATTCCGCTGGTGGGCCGCCGCGCGGCCCTGCTGGCGGGACTGATGATGGCCGGTTGCCTGTTGCTTGGCGTCGAAGCGCGCCTGGCGAAGACGGATGCGACCCAGCTTTTGACGGTGATGGCGATGGTGGGCGTGCTTGCCCGCTTTTTCATGGCCTCCCGTCGTGGCGAAGCCTCGCCGACGGGCCTGGGCCTGCCGGCGGTGTTCTGGCTCGGCATGGCCGCCTCCATTCTGATCAAGGGGCCAATCGGCGCCCTTCTGGTCGCCCTGACCATTGCCGGTGCGGTGGCTGCCACGCGTGACTGGCGCTGGCTCGGGCAACTGCGCTGGCTTTGGGGCATCCTGTTCACCCTCGTGCTGGTATCGCCCTGGTTCATTGCCATCATGATCCAGACCAAGGGCGCCTTCCTGCAGGAATCGGTCGGCAAGGACATGCTGAACAAGGTGGCGGGCGCCCAGGAATCCCATGGCGGCTGGCCCGGCACCTATCTCGCGGTCTTCTGGGGTACGTTCTGGCCCTTCGCGCCGCTGGCCGCTCTGGCCGCGCCATGGGTCTGGCGGCAGCGCCGAACCGCCTCGGCGGTCTTTCTGCTCGCCTGGCTGGTGCCTTTCTGGCTCGTCTTCGAATTTTTCCCGACCAAGCTGCCGCATTACGTCCTGCCGGTCTATCCGGCGATCGCCATCCTGATCGCCGCGGCGGTTTGCGACGACGGGCTCTCGCGGAGCCTGTGGGCCCGCATCGTGGCTGGCCTCATTCCCTTGTTGGCCCTGGTGCTCGCGGTCGTCGCGATCGGCGCGGTGGGGTTCTACCAGCGGGAGATCGCATGGCTGACGCTGCCCTTCGCCATCGTGGCCGTGGCAACGGCATGGCTGGCCTGGCGGCGACTGGGCGAGGACAGGGGCGTCGAGGCCGTTCTGGCCTGTCTCGCGAGCAGCCTGCTGCTTTATTGGGGCATTTATGCCGGTGCCATTCCCAAGCTGCAGGCCATGGCCATCAGTCCGCGCCTGGCCGCGGCGGCGCAGACGGCTCAATGCCCTGATATCACAGCCGCGAGCGTCGGCTTCCGGGAACCGAGCCTGGTCTTCCTGGCCGGGACGGACCTCGATATGCCCAGCCCCGAAGGCGCAGCGGATTTCCTGGGGCAGGGTGCCTGCCGCGCTGCTTTCGTCGACAAGCGCTTCGAGCCGGCTTTTCTGGCCCGCCTCGCTGCGAGCGGAATCAAGGCCGACCTGGTTTCTAGGGTTGCGGGGATCAACATCAACGGCGGCAAGAAGCTGGATATCGGCGTGTATCGCAGTCCGTAGCGTTGCCTGAGGCGTTGGCTATAGCGTTTTGCGATTTGGCGGAATCGCCAAGCATCGCAAAGACGCGTCAAACCAAAGAGCGAGAGCAAACAAGCGTTTCTGTCTAAACGCGCTTTGCTCTTAGGCTTCTCCCTTGTCGGGCTTGAAGGCGATGCCCTTTTGCATGGCCATCCTGCCGAATTTCGCCCTGACAGCGTCGATGGCGTCTTCCGTTGCGACCAGGCGTTTGGCGTGAGGATCGGCGAGATCGCCGTGATCGGCGTCGGCCATGTCGGTGAGACCGGTGACCCCGATGCCGATCAGCCGATATTGGGTGCCGTCCGTCTCCTTCGAGAGCAGCTTCTTGCCGGTTTCGAAGATGCGCGCCGCAAGGCGTGTCGGTTCGTGCAGGCTCTGGGCGCGGGTGCGGATACGAAAGTCGGCCGATTTCAGCTTCAACGTCACGGTCGAGCCGGCAATGGCGGATTTTTTCAGGCGCGAAGAGACCTTTTCCGATAGGCGCCAGAGAATCGGCAGCAGGCTTTCGCCGCTGGCCAGGTCATGTTCGAACGTCGTTTCGGCCGAGACGGATTTGCGGTCGCCCTCCGGATCGACCTTGCGGGTATCGCGGCCGAAGGCGAGACGGGCGAGCCGCTGTCCTTCGACACCGTAGCGGCGCATTAGGGGTAGCTCTCCGGCCTTCTGCAGATCGGCGATGGTGCGAAGCCCGTCCTTTTCGTAGCGCGCCGCGCCGGCCTTGCCGACGCCCCAGATGAAGGAGATCGGGCGTGGGGCGAGAAAGTCCGGTGCCTCCTCCGGCGAGAGCACGGCAAAGCCGCGCGGTTTCTCCAGATCGGAGGCCGTCTTGGCCAGGAATTTGTTGGCGGAGAGCCCGATGGAGACGGTGATCCTCAGTTCCTTCTCGATCTGGTTGGCAAAGCGAAGCAGTGTGCGCGCCGGACTGGCATGGTGCAGGCGGTCGGTGCCGCTGAGATCGAGAAAGGCCTCGTCGATCGAAAGTGGTTCGACCAGGGGCGTCAGGGCCAGCATCATGTCGCGAACCTGGTGGCCGACCTCGACATATTTCTCCATATTGGGCCTGACGACCGCCGCATCCGGACAGAGCTTGAGAGCCTGGAACATCGGCATGGCGGATCTGACACCGAAGGTGCGGGCGATGTAGCAGGCAGTGGAAACCACGCCACGCTTGGCGCCACCGACGATCACCGGCCTGTCGGCCAGGGAAGGATCGTCGCGCTTCTCGATGGTGGCGTAGAAGGCGTCGCAGTCGACATGGGCGATGGCGAGGCGCTCGAGTTGCGGATGCCGGATGATGCGGGGCGAGCGGCAGGTTGGGCAGCGATCCGCCTCGCCAGCCTCGCCAAGACAGTCCCGGCAGAGCGCGCTCATCAGTCCCAACGAAGGCCGAGCTGGAACGCCGCCCGTTGCAAGTCCTCGGGGGACAGGCCGTTTTCCGTGGCAAATCCGGCGGCGCTCTCCTCATCCGAGAGAACATGCTGCAGCACCGAAGCCAGAAAACCGGGCTTGGCGGCCGCGCTTCGAATCTCGTCGGGCGACAGGCCGGTCGCCATGAAGAAACCATTGAGTCGATCTTCATGGGAGGCAATGAAGCCGAGAGCCGCCGTCGCAATTTCTTCGGCGCGTTGCTTTTGTGCTGCCTGCCCGGCGTTTTGCCTGAACATTCGATTTCCCGTTTGGTAAGGACTGACTGCTAACAACGTGCCTGTAAGCGGGCGTGGTTGAAAACAGATTCGCAGCCCCGATATCCGCGGTTCATTCTAGAGCAAAGTGCGTTTTGCTGAAAACGCTTCCTTGTTCTAACTCTTTGTATTGACGCGTCTTTGCGATTCTTGGCGATTCTGCCGGATCGCAAGACGCTTTGGCGCAGACGAGGGTCTCCATGGCCAAGAAAGTCCTGATCGTGGAAGATAACGAGCTCAACATGAAGCTCTTCCATGATCTGTTGGAAGCCAACGGCTACGACATCGTGGAAACCCGCAGCGGCATCAATGTGATGAACCTGGCGCGGGAGCATCGTCCTGACCTGATCCTGATGGATATCCAGCTGCCGGAGGTTTCCGGCCTGGAGGTGACGCGCTGGCTCAAGGACGACGACGAGCTGAAGTCGATCCCGGTGGTCGCCATCACCGCTTTCGCCATGAAGGGCGACGAAGAACGCATCCGCCAGGGGGGATGCGAGGCCTATCTGTCGAAGCCGATCTCGGTGGCGAAGTTCCTGGAAACCGTGCGAGGCTTCCTGGGAGAATAGGGTGCTTGAGCTTCGCTAAGATGCCTGCGATCGCGGATGCTCTTTTGCCGTCAGTCGTGGCTGAGAAGCGGGCGCGGCAAATATTGTGACGCTTCCCTCGCGATGAAATCCAGGGCTTCCTGGGCCGGGGGAAGCAGTACCTTGTCGACCCGGCGCACCACGAACCATTGCCGCGTCACGGGCAGGCCGGCCACGTCCAATATCACTAGGCGACCATCCTCCAGTTCCGTCGCCACCGTGTGGGCGGAGAGGAAGGCGATGCCGAGATCGGCGATCACGCTCTGCTTGATCGTCTCGTTCGAGTCGAACTCCATGCCGATATGGGGGGCAAGCTCCGTCTGCTCGAACAGGCGTTCCATCAGCATGCGCGTGCCCGAGCCGGGCTCGCGCGTGAGGAAGGTCTCATGCGACAAATCGACCGCGGCCAGGCCTCGTTCCTTTGACAGCCAGTGGTTGCGCGATGCGATGATGACATGCGGGTTCTGGCCGATCAGGTGCTTCTCGACCTCGATATCGGGAGGAGGGCGGCCGGTGATGGCCACGTCGAGCTTGTAGTTGCGCAGGGCCTGCATGATTTCAGCGCGATTGCCGATCGACAATGTCACCTCGATCCGGGGATGCGCGCGCGAAAAGGCCGCGATGATGAAAGGCACGAAGTACTTGGCCGTGCTGACAGCCCCGATCGAGACGCGCCCGGCGGTCTTTCCGGAAATGATGCCCAGCGTGGCTTCGCAATCGGCAATGGCCGCCTCGATGCGGCTGTGCAATTGCAGCATCTCGATGCCGGCGTCGGTGAGGATCATCCCATCGCCCGTCCGCTGCAGCAAGGGCAGGTCGGCTAGGTCCTGCAGATTGCGAAGCTGCAATGTCACCGCCGGTTGGGTGAGATGCAGGTTCTTGGCGGCCGAAGTCACCGAGCCGCTTGCCGCGATGGCCGCGAGGGCGCGGAGCTGCCGGCGGGTGATGTCGCGCAGGCGAACAGGCATATAAGGAAAACTTTCGCAAAGGCGAAGAAAACAAAATTTCGTTTATTTTCTATTTTCGGTCAAGCTCCTCGAAAGATCGCGAAATGACGATGCCTCTCACGAGGCGTCATCCGGGGGAAATGCCGATGACCGACAAGCCGACTCTGGACTCCTATCTCTCCCGCCACGCCGGCAGCGACATGCTCAGGGTTGCGGTTGCCGAAGTCGTCGCCAGCCTGGCCGCAACGGCCATTCGCGTGTCGGAAGCCGTGTCGCTCGGCGCCCTTGCCGAGATCGTCGAGGAAACCCGTGGCCACAATGCCGGGGGAGACGAACAAAAGGACATGGATGTCTGGGCTGACCGCCAGTTCCGGGAAGCGCTGAAGGCTTGCGCCATTGCGGCCTTTGCCTCGGAGGAGGTCGACGAGCTGGAGATCTGGGATGCGAGCCAGCCGCTATGTGTCGCCATCGATCCGGTCGATGGCTCCGGCAACCTCGACCTCAACATGCCCGTGGGAACGATCTTTTCCGTCATGCCGACACCGGATGAATTCGTGCTGGCCTCGGCGGCCGACCGCACCCTGGTCTGGCCGGCCGGCACCAGCCAGCTTGCCGCAGGCTTCGTCATCTATGGCCCGCAGACGACCTTGGTGCTTTCGCTCGGCGAGGAGGTGGACATCTTCACCCTCGACCGCCGCAGCGGCCACTTTCGACTGACCCAGGCCAATGTCCGCCTGCCGGACCAGGACCAGCCGGAATATTCGATCAACGCCTCCAACTATCGGCATTGGGAGGAGCCGGTGCGGGCCTTCATCGACGAATGCCAGGCGGGTGCCGATGGTCCGTCGGGGCGCGACCACAACATGCGCTGGCATGGGGCGCTGGTGGCCGACACCCTCAGGGCCCTCACCCGAGGCGGTATCTATCTCTATCCGGCCGACGCCAGGACCGGCTACGGGCAGGGGCGCCTGCGGCTGATCTACGAAGCCTATCCCATGGCCTTCTTGATGGAGCGCGCGGGAGGGGCGGGGTCGAACGGCCGCATCCGTATTCTCGATATCCGTGCGACCTCGTTGCATCAGCGCGTACCGTTGATCCTCGGGGCCTCCAACAAGGTCGCCCGTTTGGAAACGTTGCACAACAGGCCGGGTTTGTGGCCGCCGACCTCGGCGCCCTTGTTCGCCAATCGCGGTCTCTTCCGCGTTTAGAGCAAAGTGCGATCCCTTCAGATCTCTTTTTCTCTAACTCTTTGTTCTGACGCATTTCCTTAATCGAAAAGCCTGTCAGCTCTTCTGGAAAATGCTTTCGCCGTCGGGGAATACCATGTCGATCAAGCATCCGATCATTTCCATTACCGGCTCGTCCGGCGCCGGCACCACCTCGGTCAAGCGGACCTTCGAGCAGATCTTCCGCCGGGAGAACATCGAGGCGGCCTATGTCGAGGGCGATTCCTTTCATCGCTATGACAGGGCCGAGATGCGGGCCCACATGGCGGATGAGGCGGCCAAGGGCAACAAGCATTTCAGTCATTTCAGCCCGGAAACCAATCTGTTCGCCGAGCTGGAGGCGCTGTTCCGAGACTATGGCAACCAAGGAACCGGCACCACGCGTCACTATGTCCATGATGACGAGGAGGAGATTCTCTACGGAGCCCCGCCTGGGACCTTCACGCCCTGGAAGCCGCTGCCTCCAGGCACCGACCTGCTCTTTTATGAAGGGCTGCATGGAGCGGTGGTGACCGACGAGGTCGACGTTGCCAAATATGCCGATCTCAAGATCGGCGTCGTACCGGTGATCAATCTCGAATGGATCCAGAAGCTGCACCGCGATCGCAGCACGCGGGGCTATTCGACCGAAGCGGTGACCGACACCATTCTGCGGCGCATGCCGGACTATGTGAACTATATCTGCCCGCAGTTCACCCATACCGACATCAATTTCCAGCGCGTGCCGACGGTGGATACCTCAAACCCGTTCATCGCGCGCTGGATCCCGACGCCGGATGAATCGATGGTGGTGATCCGCTTTCAGGTGCCGAGGGGGATCGATTTTCCCTATCTGCTGTCGATGATCCCCAACAGTTTCATGTCGCGGGCCAACTCCATCGTCATCCATGGCTCCAAGCTGGATCTGGCCATGCAGCTCATCCTGACCCCGTTGATCCTGCAACTGGTCGATCGCAAGAAACGAGCCGCCTAGAAGCGCGCCCGCAAGACACAGAGCCTTTCCGTGAACCACACCACCGTCTGCCCTTGGCAGCGGAATGGGAGGACATGCCCGTGAATATCTCGACGCCATCAGCCACTTTCGAGACCTCGGTGCCGCATCGCGACATGGCGAATGCCCTGCGTTTCCTGGCCATCGATGCCGTGGAAAAGGCCAAGTCCGGGCATCCCGGCATGCCCATGGGCATGGCCGACGTCGCCACCGTGCTGTTCTCTCGTTTCCTGAAGTTCGATCCGTCGGACCCCGCCTGGCCGGACAGGGACCGATTCGTGCTCTCGGCCGGGCACGGCTCGATGCTGCTCTATGGCCTCCTGCATCTCACCGGCTATCCCGAGCTCACGCTGGAAGAGCTGAAATCCTTCCGGCAATGGGGCTCCAGGACGCCGGGGCATCCCGAATATGGTCACACGCAAGGCGTGGAAACCACGACAGGCCCGCTCGGGCAGGGGCTGGCGACGGCCGTCGGCATGGCCCTGGCCGAGCGCCTCGCCAATGCCCGCTTCGGGGACGATCTCGTCGACCACCATACCTACGTCATCGCCGGCGATGGCTGCCTGATGGAGGGGATCAGCCACGAGGCAATCTCGCTGGCCGGCCATCTCAGGCTCGGCAAGCTGATCGTGCTGTTCGACGACAACGAGATCTCGATCGACGGGGCCACCTCGCTCTCCTGCTCGGACGACCAACTCGCCCGCTTCGCGGCATCCGGCTGGTCGACGCGACGGGTCGATGGCCATGACCGCGAGGCCGTGGCCAAGGCGATCGCCGAGGAACGGGCGACGGAGCGGCCCTCGCTCATCGCCTGCCGGACCATCATCGGCTTCGGCGCGCCCAATCGGCAGGGTACGGAGAAGGTGCACGGTGCGCCGCTGGGCGCCGAAGAGAGCCTGGCCGCGCGCGAGGCTCTGGACTGGCCATATGAACCTTTCGAGATTCCGTCCGAAATCCGCGAGGCATGGCTGGCGGTGGGCGCCCGCGGCAAGGCCGAGCACGAGGCCTGGCAGCAGAGACTGCACGATGCCGGCGAAACGGAAAGACGGCAGTTCGAGGAAGCCCTCAAAGGCGGGATGGGGGCGGAGCTCAAGCGTGCCTTGGCCGGCATCCGGCAGCGCTTTGCCAGCGAATGCCCAACGATCGCCACGCGGCAGGCGTCCCAGCAGGTCATCAATGCGATCGTTGCCGCTCAGTCCAATCTCCTGGGGGGCTCGGCCGACCTCACCCATTCCAACCTCACCCAAGCAAAGGGGTTGCAGCCGGTGCAGGCCGACGATTTCACGGGAGGCTATATCCATTACGGCGTGCGCGAATTCGGCATGGCCGCAGCCATGAACGGCATCGCCCTGCATGGCGGCTTCATCCCCTTCGGCGGCACCTTTCTGGCCTTTGCCGATTATTCACGGCCGGCGATCCGGCTGGCAGCCCTGATGGGGGTGCGCGTGATCCACGTGATGACGCATGATTCCATCGGTCTTGGCGAGGACGGACCGACCCACCAGCCGGTGGAGCATCTGGCGGCGCTGCGTGCCATTCCCAATCTGCTGGTGTTCCGGCCGGCTGATGCCGTCGAGACTGCCGAGGCCTGGGAGTGCGCGCTCACGGCAGACAGGCAACCGTCGGTCCTCTGCCTGTCACGCCAGGCCCTGCCGACGCTGCGGTCCGACTGCGGCGTGAATGGGGTCGCGCTCGGCGCCTATGTCCTGGTCGAGCCACCGGGGGTGCGGGACGTTACCCTGATCGCCACGGGGTCGGAGGTTTCGATCGCCGTGGAGGCGGCCGAACTCCTGGCGAAGGAGGGGATTCGCGCCGCCGTGGTTTCGGCACCCTGCTTCGAGCTCTTCCGGCGGCAGGGGCCAGTCTATCGCCAGGCCGTGCTGGGAACGGCTCCACGCATCGGCGTGGAGGCGGCGATCGAAGCCGATTGGTCCCGCCTGCTCGGGGAGGATGGGGTCTTCATCGGCATGACGGGCTTCGGCGCCTCGGCCCCGGCCGGCGATCTCTATCGCGAGTTCGGCATCACACCCGGCACCATCGTGGAGACCGCCCGCCGGCTCGCGTCGGGAAAACGGGAATAGGGTTTGTAAGTCTGTAAATTTCAAAAGCTGCAATGGAAACGGAGGCTGTCATGGCCCGCATCACTCTCAGGCAATTGCTGGATGACGCCGCCGAGCATGACTATGGCGTGCCGGCCTTCAACATCAACAATATGGAGCAGGCACTCGGCATCATGGAGGCCGCGGCGGCCGTCGATGCTCCCGTGATCCTGCAAGCCTCGCGGGGCGCCCGCTCCTATGCCAACGACATCATGCTGGCGAAGATGGTCGAAGCCCTGGAGGAGATGTATCCGCAGATCCCGCTCTGCCTGCATCTCGACCATGGCAATGAGGAGGCGACCTGCGCGACGGCCCTGCGCTATGGCTTCACCTCCGTGATGATGGACGGCTCGCTCGAGGCCGACGCCAAGACGCCGGCGAGCTACGACTACAATGTCGCGATCACCCGGCGTGTCGTCGATCTTGCCCATTGGGTCGGCGCCTCCGTCGAGGGCGAACTCGGCGTGCTCGGTTCGCTCGAACAGGGGGGCGGCGAACAGGAGGACGGCCACGGCGTCGTCGGCGAGGTCGGCCACGACCAGTTGCTTACCGATCCCGACCAGGCGGTGGATTTCGTGCGGGCCACCAAGGTCGATGCCCTGGCCATCGCCATGGGCACGTCGCATGGCGCCTACAAGTTCAGCCGCAAGCCTGATGGCGACATCCTTGCCATGCATGTGATCGAGGAGATCCATCGCCGCATGCCCGGCGTGCATCTGGTCATGCACGGTTCTTCCTCGGTGCCGCAGGAACTGCAGGACATGTTCAACGCCTTTGGCGGGGAGATGCCGCAGACCTGGGGCGTGCCGGTGGACGAGATCGTCCGGGGCATTCGGCATGGCGTGCGCAAGGTCAATATCGATACCGATTGCCGCCTCGCCATGACTGCCGCCTTCCGCAAGGTCGCCAGCGAGAACCGCAGCGAGTTCGATCCGCGCAAGTTCCTCAAACCCGCCATGGACGGATTGAAAGCCCTTTGCCGCGAACGTTTCGAAGCGTTCGGCACGGCGGGACACGCCTCGCGGATCAAGGTCGTTCCGCTGCCCGAAATGGCCCGCCGCTATCGAGCCGGCAGCCTGGAACCGAAACTCGCTGGCCTGGCGGCCGCAGCCTGAAGCGCTTTGCGATGCAGGGGATTCATTGAGCTGGCAAAGACGCGTCGAAACAAAAGGCTGGCGCAATCCATCCAGTCAAGGAGGACGAGATGAACGTGAATACACAAACCGTCCGCGGCAAGGATCGCTACCGGTCCGGCACGATGGAATACAAGAAGATGGGCTATTGGGAGCCCGACTACGAACCCAGGGATACCGATGTCATCGCGCTGTTCCGCGTGACCCCCCAGGACGGCGTCGATCCGATCGAGGCCTCGGCGGCCGTGGCCGGCGAATCCTCCACCGCCACCTGGACGGTGGTGTGGACGGACAGGCTGACGGCGGCCGAAAAGTACCGGGCCAAGTGCTACCGGGTCGACCCGGTGCCGAACGCGCCCGGCCAATATTTCGCCTATATTGCCTATGACCTCGACTTGTTCGAGCCAGGCTCGATCGCCAACCTCTCGGCCTCGATCATCGGCAATGTCTTCGGCTTCAAGCCCCTGAAGGCGCTGCGCCTTGAGGACATGCGCTTTCCGGTGGCCTATGTGAAGACCTTCCAGGGGCCGGCGACCGGTATCGTGGTCGAGCGCGAGCGACTCGACAAGTTCGGGCGTCCTCTGCTGGGGGCCACCGTCAAGCCCAAGCTCGGCCTGTCGGGCCGCAACTATGGCCGCGTCGTCTATGAGGCGCTGAAGGGCGGACTCGATTTCACCAAGGACGACGAGAACATCAACTCGCAGCCCTTCATGCATTGGCGCGAGCGCTTCCTCTACTGCATGGAGGCGGTGAACAAGGCACAGGCCGCGTCCGGCGAGATCAAGGGGACCTATCTCAACGTCACGGCCGGGACGATGGAGCAGATGTATGAGCGGGCCGACTTCGCCCGGGAGATTGGCTCCAACATCGTCATGATCGATCTGGTGATCGGCTACACCGCGATCCAGTCGATGGCGGCCTGGGCACGCCGCAATGACATGATCCTGCATCTGCACCGGGCCGGCCACAGCACCTATACGCGCCAGAAGAGCCATGGCGTGTCGTTCCGCGTCATCGCCAAATGGATGCGGCTGGCCGGTGTCGACCACATCCATGCCGGCACCGTGGTCGGCAAGCTGGAAGGCGACCCCAACACCACGCGCGGCTATTACGACATCTGCCGCGAGGACTTCAATCCGACCAACCTCGAACATGGCGTCTTCTTCGACCAGCATTGGGCCAGCCTCAACAAGCTGATGCCGGTGGCCTCCGGCGGCATCCATGCCGGCCAGATGCATCAGCTTCTGCATCTGCTCGGCGAGGACGTGGTGCTGCAATTCGGCGGCGGCACCATCGGCCATCCGCAGGGCATCCAGGCTGGTGCCACCGCCAACCGCGTGGCGCTGGAAGCGATGATCCTCGCCCGCAACGAGGGGCGCGACTACCTGCATGAGGGCCCGGAAATCCTGGCCAAGGCGGCCAATAGCTGCACCCCGCTCAAGCAGGCGCTCGAAGTGTGGAAGGACGTCACCTTTAACTACGAATCCACGGACACGCCGGACTTCGTGCCCAGCGTCGCCGTCACGGCCTGAAAGGAGAGGGACAATGCGTATCACACAAGGATGCTTTTCCTTTCTGCCCGATCTCACCGACGAGCAGATCGGCCGCCAGGTGCAGTACTGCCTGGAGAAGGGCTGGGCCGTGAATATCGAGTTCACCGACGATCCTCATCCCCGCAACACCTATTGGGAGATGTGGGGCCTGCCGATGTTCGACCTGCGCGATGCCGCGGGCGTGATGATGGAACTCGCCGAATGCCGGCGCGTCTATGGTGATCGCTATATCCGCATCTCGGGCTTTGATTCCGCGCATGGTTGGGAGTCGGTGCGTCTTTCCTTCATCGTCAACAGGCCGCAGGTGGAACCCGGGTTCCGCCTCGACCGGCAGGAAAACGCCGGACGCAACATCCGCTACAGCACCCACAGCTATGCCGCAGACCGGCCGGAAGGCCAGCGTTACGGCTGAGACGTCCCAGTCCGGTTGGTGACGGCAGTGCCTCCCGTCCCTGGCGACCAACTGGACAACTTGCTCCGCCGCCGGCCGGGCGGCGGAGCCTTTCGCGAGGGATAACCATGCTCGATGCAAACACCGTGAAAGAGACCGGTGAGGCCGGAACGCCGGTGGCGCAGTCCATCGATCTCAGGCAGGAGTTCGAGGCGGTCGGCATCGCCGACGTCTTCGCCCAACTCGACCGCGAGCTGGTCGGTCTCAAGCCGGTGAAGACGCGCATCCGCGAGATCGCCTCGCTCCTCATGATCGAGCGCATCCGGCAGAGGATAGGCCTGGCGAACGATCCGCCGACCCTGCACATGTCCTTCACCGGCAATCCGGGCACCGGCAAGACCACGGTGGCCCTGCGCATGGCCGACATCCTGCACCGCCTCGGTTTTGTGCGGCGCGGGCATCTGGTTTCGGTGACCAGGGACGATCTGGTCGGCCAGTATATCGGCCACACCGCGCCGAAGACCAAGGAGATCCTCAAGAAGGCGATGGGCGGCGTGCTGTTCATCGATGAGGCCTATTATCTCTATCGTCCCGAGAACGAGCGCGACTACGGCCAGGAATCCATCGAGATCCTGCTGCAGGTGATGGAGACACAGCGCGACGACTTGGTGGTGATCCTGGCCGGCTACGAAGATCGCATGCAGAAGTTCTTCGCCAGCAATCCCGGCTTCCGCTCGCGGGTCGCCCATCACATCGATTTTCCCGATTATGAAGACGCCGAACTGCTGTCGATTGCCGAGCTGATGCTGCAGGAGCGCAACTACCGCTTCGATGCGCAGGCACGGGCGGCGTTCGTCCGCTACATCGAGCTGCGCAAGACCCAACCTCTGTTTTCCAATGCGCGCTCCATCCGCAACGCCCTCGACCGCATCCGCCTGCGCCAGGCGAGCCGGCTCGTCGACGACCTCGACCGCAGGCTGACCGCGGACGACATCATGACCATCGAAGCGGCCGATGTGCTGGCGAGCCGTGTGTTTGCCAAGGGCGCGCAGCCCGATGGCGTCAGCGCCTGACCAGGAGCGCAACGGAAAGGAAGACCATCATGGCAGAACCGATCGTGATCGCGCCCTCCATCCTGTCGGCCGATTTCGCGCGGCTGGGCGAGGAGATCAAGGCTATCGACGACAGCGGGGCGGACTGGATCCATTGCGACGTAATGGACGGGCATTTCGTGCCCAACATCACCTTCGGGCCCGATGTCATCAAGGCCATCAGGCCCTACACCAGGAAGCCCTTCGACGTGCATCTGATGATCACGCCGGCCGATCCCTATCTGGAAGCCTTCGCCAAGGCCGGCGCCGACATCATCACCGTACATGCCGAATCCGGCCCCCATCTGGATCGCTCACTGCAGGCGATCCGTTCTTTCGGCTGCAAGGCGGGAGCGACGCTTTGCCCGGCCACGCCGGAAAGCGTGCTGGATTATGTGCTCGACCGTCTGGATCTCATCCTGGTGATGACGGTCAATCCGGGTTTTGGCGGGCAGGCCTTCATCACCTCACAGCTCGACAAGATCCGGCGCATCCGGGCGATGATCGGGACACGGCCGATCCGTCTCGAGGTCGATGGCGGCGTCAATCCCGAGACCGCAGCCCTGGTCGCCGCGGCCGGCGCCGATACCCTTGTGGCGGGATCGGCCGTGTTCCGGGGCGGGGCTGCAGATTATGCCGGCAACATCGCCGCCATTCGCGAGGCAGCGGAAGACCATGTCCGCAAGGCGGCATAGCGGCAGGATGCGGCCTGGATCGTCCCCGGGTGCGGCTCAGTCGAAAATGGTCTCGATTTCCGGCCTCCTGGGCGCAGTGACGAAGGCTGCCTGCAGGATGAGCACGATCGCGCCGGCCGCTGCGGAAGCGAAGGCAATGTCGCGCCAGCTGTAAAATGCGGTGACGTAGCCTGCCACGCCGGGGCCAAGTGCCGTGCCCAGGAAATAGAGGGCAAGCAGCACACTTATGACGTCGCCCCGCCATTGCCGGCGGGCATTGTCGGCTGCAAATGCAAGACTGACGGAAAGGAGGCTGCCACTCGCTGCTCCCTGAAGCAGGCGTCCGATGGCCCAGACGGAAAAATCGGGGGCAAGTCCTCCCAGGGCTTCGCCGGCGACGAAGACGGCAGTTGCCGCCAGCAGCAGGGGCTTGTCGCCAACCAGCGCCCGCAGGCGCCCGCCTAGGGCGAGAAACAGGATCAGGAACAGGAAAACGCCGGAGGTGACGGCGCCTATGAGTGCGTAGGAGAGCGCGAATTCCTGAAAGATGGCCGAGAGGCTGATCGAGGCGGCTCCGGAACCGAAGCCGATGACCAGGAGGGTGCAGGCGAGGATGAAGAACTGCAAGCCACGGGAGGGCCCCCGGGTTTCGCCGGACATCGACATCTGTAGCCTCCCACGAGCCTTGCAAAAACAAAGGGCGCCCCGAAGGCGCCCTTGATTCCGATCTGGAAACCGATCTTACTTGATCTTGGTTTCCTTGAACTCGACGTGCTTGCGCGCGACGGGGTCATACTTCTTCATCGCGAGCTTTTCGGTCTTCGTACGGGTGTTCTTCTTGGTGACGTAGAAGTAGCCCGTGTCTGCCGTCGAAAGCAGCTTGATCTTGATGGTTGCGGCCTTGGCCATGGTGATGCTCCGAATATTGCTACCGGACCGTATCGGCTAAGGCAGCAAAGCCGCGCAATGGCGCGGCCCTTTTGAATCTTGGCGCACACTACTCATGGAAGCGCCGAAGTCAACTAAAAGAAGAGCGCGCCAGCGGGAATTGTGCGGTCATGCTGGCCGCTCGCTGCTCTTCTAGATCTCTTCCCGGCTCCGCACGCCTCGCTGCTCGCGATAGAAGGGTACGGGAACGTCCTTCTCCAGGCCGATTTCTAGCCTCTTGGCGACTTCCTCGAGAATGGTGCGGGTGATCCAGACCAGATCTTCCGCGCGGGCTTCGTCGAAGGAGAGCCATTTCGTTTCGATCAGCTCCGAGTCGGGACCGACGACGCCTTCGGTCTGGTGCGCGATGGAGTTCGCATCGGCCACGAAGAAGCGCGTGTCGAATCGGCGTTTCATGCCCGGCGGGGTGATGGCTCGGGCGACGAAATGCAGGCTCTCGGGCGAGGGGAACACCTCGTGTTCGGCGAAGGCCTGCCAATGGGCGCTGCTGGTGGGCGGAGCTCCGAGGCCGGTCTCGCCGAGCAGAATGCCGGTTTCCTCGAAAGTCTCCCGGATCGCACACAGGGCCAGCGCCCTGGCCTTGGCCGGGGAGGGGCTGACAACCCGGGTGAGCAGGCCGCGTTCGGTATGGGCGGCCAGCGTGCCATAGGCACTCATGCTGCGATCGGCCGGCTCGACGCGCCCGCCGGGAAATACCATCACACCCGGCATGAAGGCATGGCCTGAATGTCGCCTTCCCATCAGGACGCGCGGTTTCCTGCCGGTGCGGTCGAGCAGGATCAGCGAAGCGGCGTCGCGGGGGTGGACGGGACGAGGTTTCGACGGCGAGGACGGGATTTCGGGCATGGGCTCGGCAGGAAGGAAATGGCTCAGTACGGAGAAAGCGTATCGGGATCCGGCTTGCCGGAGAAACCATGCATGCGGTTTGCCCATTGCAGCCCGATGATGGCACCCTTGATCATCGGCAGCAGGACCAGCGACAGCACGATGGTCAGCGTACCGAAGACCACGCCGAGCGACCAGAGCGGCATCTCCGTTTCGATCACGCAGGTGAGGATGCCTGCAACCACGATATGGCCGACGATCAGCATGGTGAAATAGGGCGGAGCGTCGTCGGCGCGATGATGCGACAGGTCCTCTCCGCAGACACTGCAGCGGGGAGCGACCTTGAGGTAGGAGGTGAAGATCTTGCCCTTGCCGCAATGGGGGCAGCGCCCGAAGGCGCCCCGCCGCATGGCGAGCGCCGCGTCGCGCTGCTCGGGCCGATATTCGTTCATCGCCGACTTCCCTTCCCGGCGCGCTTGCCTTTGAGCGCCTTGGCTTTGCGTTTGGCCGCATTGCCCTTGCGATCGGTGATCCGCGGCCGCTTGACCACACCGACCTTTCGGCCGGGCGCTCGGCGCCGCTGACCGTCCGAGACGATCTCGAAGCGCAGTGCACCGGCGAAGGGCGCTGCCTCCACCAGCTTCACCGACACCGTGTCGCCAAGCTGGAAGGATTCACCCGTGGCTGCACCGATAAGCTGATGCGCGTTCTCTTCGAAGCGATAATAATCGTGACCGATCGTCGCGGCGGGTACGAAGCCGTCGGCGCCGGTTTCGGCGAGCTTGACGAACAGGCCCGACTTGATCACCCCGGAGACACGTCCCTGGAAGATCTCGCCGACATGGTCGGCAAGGAAATGGGCGATCAGGCGGTCGATGGTCTCGCGTTCCGCCGTCATGGCTCGCCGCTCGCAGGCCGAAATCCGACCGGCGATTTCGGAGAGCGTGGCGGGTGTCATCTCTGTTGGCAGGCCGTCATCGCCCAGATGCAGCGCCCGGATCAGGGCGCGATGCACGATCAGGTCGGAATAGCGGCGGATGGGCGAGGTGAAATGCGCATAGCGCCGCAGATTGAGGCCGAAATGCCCGATATTGTCGGCCGAATACTCAGCCTGGCTTTGCGAGCGTAGCACCACGTCGTTGACGAGATGGGCGTTATCTGTGCCTGCGACCCTTTCCAGGATGACGTTGAACTGGTTCGGCCTAAGCGAGCCCTGCTTGGAGAGCGGAATGTCGAGCGTGTGGAGGAACTCGCGCAAAGCGATGATCTTCTCCATCGAAGGCTCGTCATGCACGCGATAGACCAGCGGTGTCTTCTTGGCCTCCAGCGTCTCGGCCGCCGCGACATTGGCGAGGATCATGAATTCCTCGATCAGCCGATGAGCGTCGAGGCGCTCGGGAACGACGACACGGTCGACCATGCCGTTGGGCTTCAAGAGGATCTTGCGCTCCGGCAGATCGAGGTCGAGCGGCCCGCGGCCGTTGCGCTCCGTCTTCAGGCAGGCATAGGCGGCCCACAGGGGCTGGAGGACAGGAGCGAGCAGCGGGCCCGTCACCTCGTCAGTGTCACCATTGATGGCGCGCTGGGCCTGCTGATAGGAGAGCTTGGCGGCCGAGCGCATCATCACGCGATGGAAGGTGTGGCGGAGCTTGCGCCCGTCGGCCGCGATGATCATGCGCACGGCCAGCGCCGGCCGATCCTCGTTGGCGCGCAGCGAGCATAGGTCGTTGGAGATGCGCTCCGGCAACATCGGCACGACGCGGTCGGGGAAATACACCGAATTGCCCCGGATCAGGGCCTCGCGGTCGAGGGGCGAATCCGGCCTGACATAGGCAGCGACATCGGCGATCGCCACGGTGAGGATGTGCCCGCCCGGGTTGGCCGGATCGGGATCCGGCTCGGCATGAACGGCGTCGTCATGATCCTTGGCGTCCGCCGGATCGATGGTGATAAGTGGCAGGCGCCGCCAGTCCTCGCGGCCGGACAAAGTCGCCGGCTTGGCGGCCTCTGCCTCTTCCAGTGTGTCCTTGCGGAAGACATAGGGAATGTCATGGGCATGGATGGCGATCAGGCTGATCGCCTTCTCGCTGCCGACCTTGCCGACCCGCTCGACGATGCGCGCCATGGGCGGGCCGTGGCGAGGGCCACGCAGGGGCTCGATGGCGACGAGTTCGCCATCTTCCGCCTTTGCGGCATCGTCGGGACGAACGAGCATCTCGCGGCCCGCATTGCGTTTTTCGATCGGCACGATCTGGCCTTCGCCATTGGGAAGGCGACGGAAGACACCGAGAATGCGCTGGCGCAACCGTTCCAGCACCTTGATCACCCGCCCGGTCGGCTGATGATCCGAGCCGCCGTCGGCCATGCGCAGGAGAACCCGCGACCCCACACCGGGAGCGGCCCCGCCGAAGCGCTTGGGAATGGTCACCACGATGCGCGGCGGCTTGCCGTTGTCCTCGTTCCATTCAGCGGGAGTGGCGACGAGTTCCCCGTCGCGGTCACGGCCGGTGATGTCGGCGACGAGGGAGGAGGGCAGGGCGCCGGGGGCATTGAAGCCCTTGCGGCTGCGCTGCACCGCTCCTTCGTCGGCAAATTCGTTGAGCAGATGTTTGAGGGCGATCTTTTCGGCCCCGCCCAGGCCGAATTCACGGGCGATCTCCCGTTTGCCGGCGCGGCCATGCGAGCGGGCGATGAAAGCGAGAATGTCCTCGCGGCTGGGCAGGGCGGGTTCCAATGCCTCGGCTTGTTTGTTTTTACGAACCACAGAAATTATTCCGAATTGGCGTTGGCGGCCCGGCATGCCCAAGGAAAGCGGGCAGTGGATCCAGTGTCATCATAGACCAACGCATGGGGTATTTGTCGAAGCCAATCGTGGACATTGCGCATTTCCGCAACGTCCTGCGCGATTGGCAGCTATGTCTGTCGAAGGAAGAGGTTGTCGAAGCGCTCTGCGCGGCGATCCCAACGGATCCCACTGCGCGGCAGAGCCGTGTTTGGCAAAACGCGGAACGGCAGGAAACTCAACGTGCCGGGACAGACTGTCCAAAACCCTCGAGCGTTCCACCGGCACGGGCGGAGGGAGGGATGGTTCGATCGAACCGGACAGATGGGCATATAGGTTCATGTTCGTGATCTGTCAATGAGAATGCTGCGTTGCAGCATTTTTGCCGCCATCCCCGGGAACATGTCGCGTTGACCCGTCGGGGAGCGATGATATCGTTCCTGTTTTTGCGAGTCCAAACTGGGAGTACGGTATGCGTGGTGCATTGATCGGACTTTGCCTCTCATCGACGCTCGTTGCGGTTTCGAGCGTACTTTCTTCGGCTCAAGCGCAGGACAGCACCAAGCCCGACGACAATCTCAATGCAGTGCTCTGGGACCAGACCGCTGTCGAAGCCAAGGCCAATGCAACAGCCATGTTCTCCCTGGCGAGGATCAGGCTCGACCAGGCCCTGGCCGACCCTGCCTGGACGGCCGCGCCCGCGGAACAGACAGGTGATTTCAAGGATCATCCGCCGGCGATCGTCCTCGATGTCGACGATACTTTGCTCAACACCTCCAATTACCAGGCCTGGAACGTCAAGGCGGCAACGAGGTTCACGCCGGAGACCTGGACGAAATATGTCAAGGCGCAGGTCGATACCGCCATTCCCGGAGCGGTTGAATTCACCCAATATGCTGCCTCGAAGGGCGTGAAGGTCTTCTATGTCACCAACCGCACCAAGGAGGAGGAGGAACCGACGGTGCAGTTGATGACGAAGCTTGGTTTCCCGGATGGCGGCAATGTCGATACCTTCCTCAGCGCCAAGGAACAGCCGGATTGGAAATCGGCCAAGGGCACAAGGCGGGCAGTGATTGCCAAGGATTATCGCATCCTGCTGCTGGTCGGCGACAATCTCGGGGACTTCACGGATGCCTATAAGGGCACGCCGGAAGAGCGCGACAAGGTCTTTGCAGACAATGCGTCCCATTGGGGGCATGACTGGATCGTGATCGCCAATCCGACCTATGGCTCGTTCGAATCCGCGCCCTACAAGAGCAATTACGAGCTTTCTGCCGACGAGCAACGCAAGCTCAAGATCGAGGCGCTGAAGAGCTGGGATGGCCAGTGAGATTGCAAAAGCCGGCGGCGTTCGTCCCCTGACGGTCTGGTACAACACCAAATGTCCGGTCTGCGATGCCGGCATCCGGCATCAACGCAACCGGCTCCTGGAAGCGGTCAAGGCCGGACGCATCGAGTTCCTGGACATCAATCTCGAACCGGATGCCCTCGCGCATTTCGGCGCCAGCCTCGACGACATCAGGCGACGCCTGCATGCGACGGACGAGGATGGCCGTTTGCTGGTCGGCGCCGACGTCGCCCTGGCCGTCTGGCGGCGCACACCGGGACAGGCTTGGATTGCCGGCCTGCTCGGCGCGCCGGGGATCCGCACGCTGACCCGCTTTGCCTATGATCGCTTCGCAGACCTTCTATTCGCCTGGAACAAGCGCCATGGGCGGTGGTAGCGGACCTGGTTCCATCACGGCAGGGGAACAGGGATGGCAAGATAGCGTCTGTCGGGCTCCTCCCAGCTATGGGGCCAATAGCTCACCAATGCCACCAGCCGCGGCCTGGCATTGGCCGGTCTGTAGACGAAAAGCGCATTCAGGCCATTGGACTGGGAACAGCCGCGCTCCTGTCCGGTAGCCTCGTCGACATAGACGATTTCATTGTTCCGGTTGTTCTCCGGCAGGGTGCGCACCAGCGAAAAGCTCTTGAGCTTGTCGCGCCCGCGAGCCGCGCAAGCCGCGTCGGTGATCGTGCGGGACAGAACGTCCACCGTGACGTCGCCGCCGGGAAGGGCATCCCCGATGCTGAGATTCGTGACTTCGGCGGCCATGGTGGCATAGGCCTGGTCGGGAGTTGGCGGATCGAACAAGCGTGCGTCCTCGTGCATGACCTGCCTGGTCGGCTTCTCGCCGATGCCCAGCCGGGCCAGCAAAGGCTCCGCTTGCTTTCTCGTCTCGGCCCGGGCGGCGTCCTCGGGGCCTTCCTTGTCATGCTCGACGGCGAAGGGAGCGCCGGGCACGGATTTGCCGGTGTCGAGATCGAGCACGAAGATCGTGCTGTAGGGATGGATGGAGGCGTCGCGCGTGCCGTATTCCTCGAAGGCGAAATAACGGCCGTCTTTGGAAAAGCCGATGATGTCGGGCGTGGCGGCATCGCCGGCGCAGGCGGATGCGAGAATGAAGCCGTTGACAAGGGCTGCGCCGATCAGAGCTGCAACGCAGCGAACCATGAGACTTGCCTCCAGCCTGCCCGAGAAGGGTAGGCTAGAGGCTTGGAGCGCTGAGAGGAAGTCCCGGCGGGAACAGGGTTCCAACCGGGCTCTCCGCTGATCAATCGGTATCGAATGGCACCTCGTCGGAATCGACGATTGCCTTGGTTGCCTTCTTGGCGGCAGGCTTCTTGGCGGCCGTGGCTTTCTTGGCCGGCGCCTTTTTGGCGGCCGGTGCCTTCTTGGTCGCCGGTGCCTTGCCGGCCTTGGCGGCAATCAACTCGATGGCCTGGTCCAGGGTCACCGCATCGGCTTCCATGCCTTTGGGCAGGGTGGCGTTGACCTTGCCGTTGGTCACATAGGCGCCATAGCGACCCGGCTTGACCTCGACCTTGCCACCGCCCGGATAATCGCCGAGAGGGCGCCCGGCCGGTGCAGCCGCCCCGAAACGGCGTCCCGAACCGCCACTTTCCTTGGTGAGGATCAGGTCGACGGCCCGGTTGGAGCCGATCGACATCACGTCGTCATCCTTGTCGAGATTGGCGTAGGTCTTCTCGTGCTGGACATAGGGGCCGTAGCGGCCGATGCCGACCAGGATCGGCTTGCCGCTCTCGGGGTGCACCGCGACTTCCTTCGGCAGGGAGAGCAAGGCCAGCGCCCGTTCGAGATCGACATTGGCCGCGCTCATGCCCTTCGGCAGGCTGGAGCGCTTGGGCTTTTCGCCCTCGCCAAGCTGGACATAAGGACCGAAACGTCCGTCACGCAGCGTGACGTCCAGGCCAGTCTCCGGATCGCTGCCGAGCTTCCTCGTGCCGGCCTCGCCGCCGCCTTCCGCATCGCCATTCTGGTCGGCGCCGGCCGACAATTGGCGGGTATAGCGGCATTCGGGATAGTTGGAACAGCCGATGAACGATCCGTATTTGCCGAGCTTGAGCGAGAGCGTGCCGGTCCCGCAAACGGTGCATTGGCGCGGATTGGAGCCATCGCCCCGATCGGGGAAGATGTGGGGACCGAGCAGATCGTTGAGCGCGTCGAGAACCTGGGTGGTGCGCAACTCCTTGGTGCCATCGATGGCGGCCGAGAAATCGCGCCAGAAATCGCGCAGGACTTCCTTCCAGTCCAACTCATGGTTGGAGATGCGGTCGAGCTTCTCCTCCAGGGCCGCGGTGAAGTCATATTCGACATAGCGGGCGAAGAAGCTCTCGAGGAAGGCGGTGACGAGGCGGCCCTTGTCTTCGGCTTTCAGGCGCTTCTTGTCGACCGAGACATAGTCGCGGTCGCGCAGGGTGGCGAGCGTGGCCGCGTAGGTCGAAGGGCGCCCGATGCCGAGCTCTTCCATGCGCTTGATCAGCGTGGCTTCGCTGTAGCGCGGCGGCGGCTCGGTGAAATGCTGGGTGGCGGCGATCGATTTCTTGTCGAGCTTCTCGCCGGCAGTCATGGCGGGAAGACGCTTGCCGTCCTCCTCGTCGCCATCGTCGTCGCGGTCTTCATTGTAGAGCGTCAGGAAGCCGTCGAACTTCACGACCTGGCCGGTGGCGCGCAAATCGAGCTTGCGGCCGGCTGCCTCGACCAGGATGTCGACCGTGGTGCGTTCGAGTTCGGCCTGCGCCATCTGGCTGGCAACCGTGCGCTTCCAGATCAGCTCGTAGAGTCGGGCCTGCTCATTGTCGAGGAAGCGGGTGACGTCCTTGGGCAGACGGAAGGGATCGGTCGGCCGGATGGCCTCATGGGCTTCCTGGGCGTTCTTGGCCTTGGTCACATATTTGCGTGGCGTCTCCGGCAGGTAGCCGGGCGCGTAGCTCTTGCCGATCATGCTGCGCACGGCGGCGATGGCCTCCGGCGCCATGTCGACGCCATCGGTACGCATATAGGTGATCAGGCCGACCTGTTCGCCATTGAGATTGACGCCTTCATAAAGACGCTGGGCGATCTGCATGGTGCGGTTCGGCGACAGGCCGAGCTTGCGACTGGCCTCCTGCTGCAGCGTCGAGGTCGTGAAGGGCGGAAATGGATTACGTCGGGCGGGCTTGGCCTCGACGCTTGCTACGGCATAGCGGCCTTGGTCGAGGGCGGACCGGAAGGCGAGTGCCTCCTTCTCCGTGCCGACGTCGAGGCGCTGGATCTTCTGGCCGTCGGCGCCGACGAGGCGCGCTTCGAACAGATCGCCGCGCGGCGTGGCCAGGGTGGCGACGAGGGACCAATATTCACGAGCGACGAAGCGCTCGATCTCGAGTTCCCGGTCGCAGACCAGGCGCAGGGCCACCGATTGGACGCGGCCGGCCGAGCGGGCGCCAGGCAGCTTGCGCCAGAGCACCGGCGACAGGCGGAAACCGACGAGATAGTCGAGGGCACGGCGAGCGAGATAGGCGTCGACCAGGCCTTCGTCGATCTCGCGCGGCGCCTTCATCGCCTTCAGGACAGCGTCCTTGGTGATGGCGTTGAAGGTCACGCGTTCGACCGGGATATCCTTGATGGCGCGCTTCTGGCGCAGGATCTCCAGCACATGCCAGGAGATCGCCTCGCCCTCGCGATCAGGGTCGGTTGCCAGAATGAGCTTGTCGCTCTCTTTCACCGCCTTGGCGATGTCGGACAGGCGCTTGCCGGCCTTGGCGTCGTTCTCCCACACCATGGCGAAATCGGCGTCAGGCTCCACCGAACCATCCTTGGCCGGCAGGTCGCGCACGTGACCGTAGGAGGCGATCACCTGGTAGTTGGAACCGAGATATTTGTTGATCGTCTGTGCTTTGGCAGGCGACTCAACGATGACGACAGGCATGGGCGGGCCGTTCAATACGCGGAAAACGAAATCTCCCCTGCCAGGAGCTCACCTCGGTGGCCGGCCAAACAGGGCATGGAAACGAGCAGGCCGTCCGGCTTTTCGGCGCGAATAGGCGCCCTGGAGCCGTCGACTAACTGCCAAATAAGGGTAAATCCGAAAATTGCAAACTGGCGCATTTGTCAGATTAGGTGGTGTTGCAACCACCAAGGCGGCGGCAAGATGGGCAAAAGGCGGGCTCAAGTCAATTCGGCCGACCGGCGTACAACAGCGACACCATGCCATTGCCGTGCCGTTCGATTCGGCCCGACATATCGAGCTCGAGCAAGGCGAGCTGAACCCGCCTTGCATCCAGGCCGCTGGCGCGCACCAACTCATCCATGGCCACGGGCGAGGGGCCGAGCACGGCGATCAGCCGATCCTGGTCGGGATCGCCCGTCGAGGCGTCCCGTGGGGCGGGCGGGGCTTCGGAGGAAGGAGCCTCGAAATTGAAACGAGGTTGAATGGGCCGCCGCGGCGCCGCTGCGGGGCGTTCGACCAACGGTGTCAGGGCTTCCAGCACGTCGCCGGCATGCCGAACCAGGATGGCGCCTTCGCGCAGCAATCGGTTGCTGCCTTCGTTGCGCGGGTCGAGCGGGGAACCCGGGGCTGCCATCAGTTCCCGGCCTTGCTCCAAGGCAAGGCGGGCGGTGATGAGGGAGCCAGAGCGCGCAGCGGCCTCTATGATGACCACGCCGAGCGAAAGGCCCGAGACTATGCGGTTGCGTTTGGGAAAATCGCGTGCCGTCGCTACCCAGCCGAACGGCATCTCGGACAGGATGCAGCCTGCCTCGCTGATATCCTGTGCGAGTTGCGCGTGCTGGGGAGGATAGATGTTGCCGAGACCGCCGCCGACCACCGCAACGGTGCCGTTTGCTATCGTGGCGCTGTGGGCTGCTTCGTCGATCCCGCGCGCCAGGCCTGAGACCACCGTGAAACCGGCATTGGAGAGTTCGGTCGCCATGACAGCCGCGAATCGACGCCCCAGCGCGGAGGCGTTGCGGGCCCCGACGATGGCTACCATCGGCCGGGACAGGGGGGCGAGCGAGCCCCAGGCGGCGAGGAGGGGCGGGGCCGAATCGATGGCAGCCAGGGAGAGGGGATAGTCGGCTTCACCCATGGCCACGAAACGGGCACCAAGGGTGGCCATGGCCTGCAATTCGCGCTGGAGGCTCGTCTCGGACGGCAGCTTGAGGGGGCGGCCGCTGCGCCTGGCAATTTCGGGCAAGGCTTCGATCACCGCCCTGGCGGAACCGTGGCTTTCCAGGAGGCCCTTGAAACTGATGGGGCCAATGCCGTCGCAGCGGATCAGGCGCAGCCAATCCAGCTTTTCTTCGTCCGGGAGGGCAGGTCCCGGCGAGGTCACGCCTTCTTTCCGATGCGGCTCTCCGTGCCGTTGAGAAGACGGCCGATATTGGCGCGGTGCATCACCCAGAGGGCTACCGAGAGGATGGCAAAGAGCAGGGCCTCACGCTGATAGCCCATCAGCAGAAGCCCGATCGGGCTCAGCAAGCTGGCGGTCAAGGCGGAGGCGGAAGAATAGCGGGTGGTAAAGGCCACCAGGACCCAGACCAGTGCGAAGAAGATGGCGATAGGCCAGGCGAAGGCGGCGAGCAGGCCGAGATAGGTCGCGACTCCCTTGCCGCCCTTGAATTTCAGCCAGATTGGGAAGAGATGGCCGACGAAAGCGGCCAGCCCCGCAAAGACGGCGGCCCCATCCCCCCAGAAATGGCGGGCGAGCAGCACGGCGGCCGTGCCCTTCAGGGCGTCGAGGATCAAGGTGGCGGCCGCCAGGTCCTTGCGCCCGGTGCGCAGGACATTGGTGGTACCGATATTACCCGAGCCGATGGCGCGGATGTCGCCCAATCCTGCCAGGCGAGTGAGAATCAGGCCGAAGGGGATCGACCCGAGCAGATAGCCGAGCAGCAGCGCCGCCAGCGTCGTCGTCAGGGTCAGGTCGGCAAACATCGGCAGCTCGCTTTGGGAAGAAAAGGTTCGTGCCGCACACTATCGTCACTCGACAAGGCCCGGCCACGAAAATTTTTGCCCCCGGGCGGCGCGAGAGATCGAAGCAGTAGTTTTCCTCAGCCTTTGTCGGGGCGACGAATTGCAGTGACCCGGGAGCACGCTAAGGCTTTCCTGGCGAGCCGAGCTGGTCCAATGCTGTGCGACGCCAAGGCGTTTTGTGATTTCCCGGAATCACCAAGAATCGCAAAGACGCGTGAGCCAATCCGTTGGATTGGCCCGGGAACAAAGAGCTAGAGCAAACAAGCGTTCGCATGTGAGCGCGCTTTGCTCTAGCGCATGCCGAATTTGCGGGAATCGGCGACTGAAGGAGTTTTGGATGCGTCTTATCGTGGCTTCGGCCCTGTTTCTTGGTCTCTCCGGTGCTGCCCTCGCGCAACAGCCGACCTACAACGAGCAGGTCGAGAAGGAGTTTCCTGCCTTGGACCGGCTGGTGAAAGCGCAGCCCTACAAGGGCGCCTACAGTGCCCTGCTGAAGGAATTGTCGCCGGTTCCCGATTATCTGTCGGACGTGCTCAGGCGCAAGGGCGCCTACATGACCTTCGGTTCCAAGCAGGTGAACGTCGACGGTTCGCCCCACCGTGTCGCCATGGTCTGCCCGACCAACGTGACCTGTGCCGAATATGGCAGCGTCTTCCTGTTTACGGTCGATGGCCGCCGGGCCTGGGCGGAGATCCGCGACGGCGACAAGCCGGTCTATCTGGGCGGGCCCAGCGCGGCGCAGAAACAGGTTCTGGACCAGACATTTGACGAATAACGGCTGGGCGCGGTCTGGTGTGCCGGTCTTCAGATCGGCATTCGGAGCGCCGTTGCCGGTCTGAAGACCGGCACACCAATGACCACCCTCGCAGCGCCAGGTCGGGCAATACCTGGCATGGCATTTCCCAAGCTCTAGCGAACGGAGACGCCGGTATCAGCTCCGTTCGAACACCTGCTTGCCGGCGACGAAGGTTCGCGAGACCAGACCGCTGAGGCGAGCGCCGTCGAAGGGCGAGTTCTTGCACCGCGAGCGTAGTTTAGCGGCGTCGAGTACGAAGGGCACGTCGGGATCGAAGACGATGACGTCGGCGCTGGCGCCCTTGGCCAGGGTGCCGCCGGGCAGGCGCAGGATCTCGGCGGGGCGCGTCGAGAGGGCGCGCAGCAGGCCGATCAGGTCGAGCGAGCCGTCATGCACCAGGCGTAGCCCAGCCGAGAGCATGGTCTCCAGGCCGATGGCGCCGTCGGCCGCTTCGGCGAAGGGCTGGCGCTTGGTCTCGACGTCCTGGGGATTGTGATCGGAGACGATCGCATCGACCAGCCCGTCCTTGATCGCCTGCACCAGGGCCATGCGGTCGTCCTCATGACGCAGCGGCGGCGACACCTTGCAGAAGGTGCGGAAACCGTCGATGTCGTTCTCGTTGAGGGTGACGTGGTTGATCGAGGTGGAGGCGGTGACGCTGAGCCCATCCTTCTTGGCCCGGCGTAGCACCTCGATCGAGGCGCGGCAGGTGACGGTGGCGGCGTGATAGCGGCCGCCGGTCAGGGCGACCAGGCGCATGTCGCGCTCCAGCAGCATCGCCTCGGCCTCGGCGGGAATGCCGGGCAGGCCGAGGCGGTTGGCAAATTCACCCTCGTTCATCACGCCGTCACCGGCCAGGTCCTTGTCCTGGGTGTGATGGATGATGAGGGCGTCGAAGTCGCGGGCATAGGTCAGCGTCCGGCGCATCACCCGGGCATTCATCACGCTGCGCGCACCGTCGGTGAAGGCGAGGGCGCCGGCCTCGCCGAGCAGGCCGATCTCGGTCATCTCCTGTCCGGCAAGCCCCTTGGTCAGCGCAGCCATGGCATGGACATGCACGATGGCGGTGTCGCGGGCACGGCGCAGCACGAAATCGACCACGGCAGGATCGTCGATCGGCGGATGGGTTTCCGGCGTGCACACGATGGTGGTGACGCCGCCGGCCGCCGCGGCCTGCGAGGCGGTGGCGAGCGTCTCGCGATGCTCGGCGCCGGGCTCCCCCGTCACGGCGCGCATGTCGATCAGGCCGGGGGCGACGACCTGGCCCTCGCAATCGAGGACGGTCGCGTCCGATCCGACGGCGCCGGCGGTGAGATGAGGCCCGGTATCGGCGATGGCGCCGTCTCGAATCAGCAGACCGCCATGCTGCTGGGTACGGGCAGCGGGATCGGTCAGCAGGGCGTTGGCCAGAAGCAGAGGGCGAGCGTTCGTCAACTTTTCATTCCCCTCAGACATTCGGCAGGTTGCGGGCGAGCGCTTCGAGCACGGCCATGCGGACGGCGACGCCCGCCTCCACCTGCTCGCGGATGAGCGACTGGGCACCGTCTGCGACCGCGGTATCGATTTCTACCCCGCGATTCATCGGCCCGGGATGCATCACCAGCGCATCCGGCTTGGCATGGCTGAGCTTTTCTTCGTCCAGGCCGAAATAGCGGAAATATTCCTTGATCGAGGGAATGAAGGCGCCGGCCATGCGCTCGCGTTGGAGACGCAGCATCATCACGATATCGGCATCGCGCAGGCCTTCCTTCATGTCCCTGTGGATCTCGACGCCGAAGCGGTCGATGCCGGCCGGCAGCAGAGTGGAAGGGGCGATCAGCCGGACTCGGGCGCCCAGCGTGGCGAGCAGCAGGATGTTGGAGCGGGCGACGCGCGAATGCAGGATGTCGCCGCAGATCGCCACTGTCAGCCCGGCGATTCGCCCCTTGTTGCGGCGGATGGTGAGGGCATCCAGCAAAGCTTGGGTCGGATGCTCGTGGGCACCGTCGCCGGCATTGACCACGGCGCAGTCGACCTTTCGGGCGAGAAGATGGACGGCGCCCGCCTGGTTGTGCCGGACCACGATCACGTCCGGCCGCATGGCGTTGAGGGTGATGGCCGTATCGATCAGCGTCTCGCCCTTCTTCACCGAGGACGAGCCGACCGACATGTTCATCACATCGGCGCCGAGGCGCTTGCCCGCCAGCTCGAAGGAGGACTGGGTGCGCGTCGAGGGCTCGAAGAACAGGTTGATCTGGGTTCGCCCGCGCAAGGCGGACGACTTCTTCTCCACCTGCCTGTTGAAGGCGATGTGCTCGTCGGCTTCGTCGAGCAGGCTGATGATATCGCTCTCCGTCAGGCCTTCGATGCCGAGGAGGTGGCGATGCGGATACGTCGCTGGGGCTGTCTTTGTCATCAAAGCCGATTTCATAGGCTGCACCGGTGACGGCAGCAAGGCAGGAGATGCGCCTTGCGCATTTTTCCACCGCGGGCGTTGGAGGGCGATCTCCTCGGCTCCACGGAATGATGGGCGCGGGCGACCGTTTTCTTACGGCGACAGCCGTGTTTGCACGCGGTCGAACTGGAGATCGCCCCTCCAGACGACCTTGCCTATCCCTCCGGCCAATGCTATCGGCGAAGGGATATTCGAACCGGGAAAGGAGGGCTGCGCATGATTATTCGCTGCGATCATCATCGCCAGCGTGGCCCAGTCCAGGCCCTGCAAACGCGTTTGCAGGGCTGACCAGAGGTCGTATCTCCCCATACTGGTCTGCCCTTCATGGCCGTGCAGAACGAGCTGCAGCTCGTGACTGCACATTGTCAAACGCCGTGCCTTCGCCCCGTATCCCTTGACGGCTTGATGCCCGGGATATTGCGATCGCCGGTTCGGACCAGAGAATTTCCATGAGCCTGATTACCCTGCGCAACCTCGGCGTGACGCTGAGCGCACCGCTCTTCTCGCAACTCAACCTTTCCATCAATGCCGGTGACCGGATCGGCCTGGTGGCGGCCAATGGCCGAGGCAAGTCCACTTTGCTGCGCTGCATCGCCGGCACGATGGAAGCCGTGGAGGGCGATATCACAAGATCACGGGGCCTGACGGTCGGACATGTCGAACAGCAGGTCCCGCCAGCCCACCTGGCAGTGTCCTTTTATGACGCCGTATTGGCAGCACTGCCCGAAGAAATGCAGGCGAGCGAGGCCTGGCGCGTCGACGTCACCCTCGATTCGCTGCAGGTGCCGGATGAACTGCGTCAGCGAGCGCTCGGACAGTTGAGCGGCGGCTGGCTGAGGCTCGCCATGCTGGCCAGGGTCTGGGTGAGGGAGCCCGATCTCCTGCTGCTCGACGAGCCCACCAACCATCTCGATCTTGCCAAGATCGCCCTGCTGGAGGACTGGCTCAATGCCCTGCCGCGCGACGTGCCGGTGCTGGTGGCGAGCCATGATCGTGCCTTCCTCGATGCCACCACGAACCGCACCCTGTTCCTGCGCCCGGAGCGATCGCAACTCTTCCCCCTGGCCTATTCCCGGGCGCGGGCTGCTCTGGAGGACGCCGACGCGTCGGAGGAACGGCGCTATCAGCGCGACATGAAAACGGCCCAGCAATTGCGCAAGCAGGCGGCGAAGCTGAACAATATCGGCATCAACTCCGGCAGCGATCTCCTGGTGGTCAAGACCAAACAACTCAAGGAGCGGGCAGGGCGCCTGGAAGAGGCGGCAAAGCCCGCGCATCAGGAGCGCTCCGCGGGGGCAGTCCGTCTCGCCAGCCAGGGTACGCATGCCAAGGTTCTGGTCACGCTGGAGGATGCCGCCGTGACCATTCCGGATGGGGCCCTGCTGTTCCGGACCGGACAGCGCTTCATCTGTCAGGGCGACCGTATCGTCCTGCTTGGCCGGAACGGCGCGGGCAAGAGCCGCCTCATCGCCATGCTGCGCCGCGCCATCGCCCAGCCGGAGACCAGCGTTGAGGGCCTCAAGGCAACGCCTGCGCTGGTGCTGGGCTATGGTGACCAGGCCCTGGCCGATCTCGACGATGGGCAGACGCCGCACCACGCCCTGACCCATCGCTTCGAGGTCGGCGACCAGCGGGGACGCTCCCTGCTGGCGGGAGCCGGCATCGCCATCGAGAAGCAAACCCGGCCGATCGGCCAGCTTTCCGGTGGCCAGAAGGCGCGTCTGGGCTTGTTGATGCTGCGGTTGGCCGAACCGAACTTCTATCTCCTCGACGAACCGACCAATCATCTCGACATCGAGGGGCAGGAGGCGCTGGAAGGGGAATTGCTGCGTCCCAATGTCAGTTGCCTGCTGGTCTCGCATGACAGGAGTTTCGTGCGGGCCGTCGGCAACCGCTTCTGGCTGATCGAAGGCCGGCGGCTCATCGAGCTGGAGGGGCCGGAAGCATTCTTCGCCTCCATCAGCCAAGCGGGAAGCTGATCCTTCCTGGCCGGTCCTCCTGCTCGAGCCACGGGCACGATCAGGAGGACCGGCGGGATAGCCGGTATTGCCCCTATTTTGTGGCTGAGGCCTCTCCATGGGGCTTGAGGAGCGCCTTTCGCCCTGTCGGCGGCCCGAATATTTCCCTTGTCCGGGCGGGGAGGCTGGCTCTTAATGCCCATGCCGGGGGGCGCCGAACAAGAACAGCGGGGGAGAACGCTCATGGCAGGCGCGGCGGCAGGTCAGTCGAAAGCGGGGACCGTTCTCAGGGTCACCAGCGGCAATTTCCTCGAAATGTTCGATTTCTTTCTGTTCGGATTTTACGCCACCCAGATTTCCCAGGCCTTCTTCCCGTCCCAGAACGAAACGACATCTCTCCTGCAGGCCTTCATGACGTTCGGGGCCGGGTTCCTGATGCGGCCGCTCGGTGCGCTGTTCCTGGGCTCCTATATCGATCGTATCGGGCGGCGGCAGGGGCTGATCGTCACGCTCGGCATCATGGCGATGGGCACCGTGCTGATCGCTTTCGTGCCGGGCTATCAGACCATTGGCGTGCTGGCGCCGATCCTGGTGCTGGTCGGGCGGTTGCTGCAAGGGTTTTCGGCCGGCGTTGAACTGGGCGGCGTCTCCGTCTACCTCGCGGAGATGGCGACACCGGGCAACAAGGGCTTTTATGTCTCCTGGCAATCGGGAAGCCAGCAGGTCGCCATCGTCGTCTCGGCCCTGATCGGCTATGCGCTCAATCACCTGTTCGTGCCGGAGACCATCTCCGATTGGGCCTGGCGCATTCCCTTCTTCATCGGCTGCATGATCGTGCCGCTGCTGTTCTTCCTGCGCCGGAGCCTGGAGGAGACAGCCGAGTTCGAGGCACGCCATGTCCGCCCGACCTTGCAGCAGGCCGTGTCTTCCTTGCTGCAGAACTGGCAGGTCGTGCTGCTCGGAGTGATGCTGGTGCTGATGACCACCGTCTCCTTCTATCTCATCACCGTCTACACGCCGACTTTCGGCAAGAGTGTGCTCAAGCTCTCCGAGTCCGATGCGTTGGTAGTGACGCTGTGCGTCGGCATCTCGAATTTCGTCTGGCTGCCGGTGATGGGAGCGTTGTCGGATCGCATCGGCCGCTTTCCCATCCTGGCGATCTTCTCCCTGCTGATGCTGGTGACCGCCTATCCCGCGCTTTCCTGGCTGGTCAGCGCGCCGAGCTTTGCGCGCATGCTGGAGGTCGAGCTGTGGTTTTCCTTCCTCTATGGCAGCTATAACGGTGCGATGGTGGTGGCCCTGACCGAGATCGTGCCGGCCCATGTCCGCACGACGGGCTTTTCACTGGCCTACAGCCTCGCCACGGCGCTCGGCGGTTTCTCGCTGGCGATTTGCACCTGGTTGATCTCCCTTTTGCAGAACAAGGCCGCTCCGGGGCTGTGGCTGTCGCTGGCAGCAGCTTGCGGATTGGTTGCGGCGCTGCTCATCTATCGTACGAAGCTGGCGAGCAGCCGGCCGGATCCGGCTTCGGCCTTCTAGAACAACCGAGCGTTAGGGCCCGGATGCGCGTTTGCTCTAACTCTTTGTTGAATGGTTTCTCCTGTGTTCCGGAAGGTCGCAGGACTGTTTGGGAGTTGAGTATCGCAGATGTCGGATGTCGTAAGATTGGGGCAAGAGGCCGCCTGGACGCTCGCCCATGGCGCTTGCCGGGGGGCGGGTGCCAGTGAAGCGATCGCAAGATCGCTCGCCGATGCCATCGTCGCTGCCGAATGGGTCGGGCGCCCCTCGGTGGGCCTTGCGCATCTGCGCGATTATCTGGCCGGCTTTACCTCGGGGCGTATCGCCACCAATGTGGAGCCGGAGGTCGACGATCCGGCCTTGGCCATCATCCGCTCGGACGCGAAGGGCGGCATTGCCCAGCTCGGTTTCGACAGGGCCTTCCAGGAGTTATGCAGCCGGGCCGGCCGTTACGGACTGGCGGTCTTCGCCCAGCGCAACAGCTATACCACCGGCGAACTGGGCTATTATGTTCGCCGTTTGGCCGAACAGGGATTGGTCGCCATCGCTGCTTCGAATGGCCCGGCCCTGATGGCGGCCGCATTGGGAAGCGAGGCGGTCTACTGTACCAATCCGCTGGCTTTCGCGGCGCCTGTTGCAGGCGAGCCCCCCTTGGTGATCGACCAGGCTTCCAGCGCCACCGCCTTCGTCAATGTCCGGAAGGCTGCAGAGAAGGGCGAGACCATTCCGGAAGGCTGGGCGATCGACGCACAGGGGCAGCCAACCACCGATGCGCGCGAGGCCGTCAAGGGAGCGCTCCTGGCTTTCGGCGGCGCGCGGGGAGGCAATATCGCGCTGATGGTGGAGGTGCTGGCAGCCGGCATCAGCGGGGCGAACTGGTCGCTCGATGCTCCCCGTTTCATGACCGGAGAGAAGAGCCCGGGTACGGGCCTGTTCGTCCTCGCCCTCAAGCCCGATCTCCTGGAGCCGGATTTTGCCGACCGCCTGAGAAAGCAGTTGGAAAGGCTGTCCGGCAAGGGCGTGCACATTCCCGGCCGCGGGCGGGCAGGAGAGGCCATCGACGTTCCCAAGGCGGTGATAGAGGCGCTGGAACGGCACGGGCGCTGACATGTTCCGCCATCTCGGTTCCTCCCCGCAATGACACCAATGGCATTGATGCTTGACCGATCAAGCACCGTCCTTGCGAGCGTAGCGAAGCAATCCAGTACTGGAAATCGTAGCGGCCGTGGCGCCTGGATTGCTTCACTGCGCTCGCAGGGACGCGCGGGTCAACGTCGCGGCCGTTGGCATGACACGGCTGCTAAATCGGTCATGACGGCGCGGCGGTGGCTTGGCGATATCGAAGCCAGAGGCTTCGCGCGGTTATCGCCCATAGCCCAGGCGATCCAGTGCGCCTTGCAGAATGAAGGATGCCGCCATCTTGTCGACGACTTCTGCCCGCCTGCGACGCGAAGCGTCGGCTTCGAGCAAGGTCCGGGTTACGGCGGCTGTCGACAGGCGCTCGTCCCAGAGGGCAACCGGCAGGTCGCTCAGGCGCTGCAGGTTGCGGGCGAAACTCTCCGAGGCCTGGGCGCGCGGGCCTTTGCTGCCATCCATGTTGAGGGGATAGCCGAGGACCAGGCCGCCGACCTCGTGCCGGGCGCAGAGTGAGAGCAATTGCTCGGCATCCGCGGTGAATTTGGTGCGGCGGATCGTCTCCAGGGGCGAGGCGATGGTGAGCATCACGTCGGATAGTGCCAGGCCGATCGTCTTGGTGCCGAGATCGAGGCCGAGCAGGCGCTGGTTGGCGGGCAGGTTTTCGGCGAGGTCGAAGAGATCAACAATCAAGGGAATATCCCTGAGAGAGCGGACGTCCTCGTCCGCTCTTCCCATCCATTGAATGTCACGTTCCTGGATGCGGACGAGGACGTCCGCGCTCCCGGGAAGGGCACCTCATCGTGGAACCCTGCGAGAATCCCGATAGCATTTTGCGCCGCTTGGGCGTTATGGTTTTCTGATCCAAGCACCAACCTCATTGTTCAAGGAATTGTCCAAATGCGTATTACCTGGCTCGGCCACGCCGCTTTCCGGGTCGAATTCGACGGCAAGGCCGTGTTGTTCGACCCCTTCCTGAGCGGGAATCCCTCTTTCAAGGGAGAGCGCGCCGCCGTCAGTGCCGGCATCAGCCATATATTGCTCACCCATGGCCATGCCGATCATGTCGGCGATACGATCGAGCTGGCGCGGGAAACGGGTGCGACAGTGGTCTCCAACGCCGATCTCGTGACCTTCCTGGCGGGCAAGGGGGTAGAGAAGGTCGAGCCGATGAACACCGGCGGTACGGTCGATCTCGGTGGATTCAGCGTCACGATGGTAAGAGCCGATCATTCGGCCAGCCTGATCGACAATGGCGTCAGCATTGCCGTGGGCAACGCCAATGGCCTGATTCTCAAGGCGCCGGGCCAGCCGGCCCTCTATCATCTCGGCGATACCGACATCTTCTCCGACATGGCCCTGATCGCCGAATTGCATCAGCCCAAGATCGGCCTGGTACCGATCGGAGACCGCTACACGATGGGACCGCAGGCCGCGGCACTGGCGGTGAAGCGCTATCTCGATCTCGATGTCGCCATTCCCTGTCACTATGCGACCTTCCCCGGCCTGGTGAGCAATGCCGACACCTTCGCCGCAGGGCTTGCCGGCACCAAGACGAGGGTGCTTGCCCCCAGATCCGGCGAGAGTGTGGAAGTCGGGTGAGAATGCTTGGAGAGCGCAGGCAGCCTGACTGCGCTCTCTGTCCAAAGCGGTGGCTGTTTGTGCCGCGGCCTCAGCGATACCGGCAGTAGCGCTTGCTGTAATCGGCAGCGTTGACGTCCCCGAGGCTGGAACCCTTCTGCCAGAGATCGCAGGCCTTGTTGCGGTTTCTTGGTACGCCCGTGCCGTCATAGGTCATGATGGCGAGGCCGACATAGCCTTGTGAATCGCCGGCCGCGATGGCCTGGTTGTAGTAGTCGATCGCCTTCGGGTAGTTGCGGCGGCCACCGACGCCGAGGCGGTAATAGTCGCCCAGGCCGGACAGGGCGAACATGACTTTCTCGTCCACTGCCCTCTCCATCAGCGCCAATGCCGCGGCAGGATCCTTCTTGACGCCGCGTTGGGTTTTCATCAGGCCGGTCGCTACGTTGTAGATTGCCCGTTTGTGCCCTTTTTCCATCGCTGCCTTGTAGGCGACCATGGCTTCCTTGTAGTTCCCGGCCTTGTCATAGCTGCGGCCAAGCTGGAAGAACTCCCTCGCTGGCGCGTCGGCAAGCTGCGTCGCCTTGAGGCAAGCGGTGATGGCCGCCGAGGTGTCGAGCTTGTCGAAGGTGACACCGGGCAGGTTGGCCGGCTTCTGCTCGTCCATCGCATGCGCTGCCGCACGATCACAGGCCTCGATATCCGGCGATGACACCGTATCCTGCGCAGTCTGGGCGGGTGGCGGTGAGGTTGCCGGTTCCGTTGCCGGCGGCGGCGTGGCCCGGTCCTGTGCCGTTGTTTCCGTCGCCGGCGTGGCTGGTGCGGCAGCCTTGCCAAGGGCCTTCAACTTGATTTCGGCCAGGGGCTTGTAGACGCCCTTGAAGGTACCGTTGGCCACCTGGTCGAGATAGGCTTGGAACATGGCAGGATCGGTACTGTTCTGCACCGACTGCCAGAAGATGTCCTCGGCCGACTGGCTCGCCTGGGCAAGCAGCAGGGGACGGGCGGGATCCGCCAGCCCCGGCACGCTCCACGACAGCGCCAGTGCCGTGGCGAACAGCGAACCTGCCAGCAGTTTCATCGACATCCGTACTCTCCGCTCATTTCTAACCGTCCGATGGCGCTGCCCATGCCTGTCGCTCAGCCCGGTGGACATTTGGCATTGAGATTGCCGGCTGCGTCGGCATCCCCGGCAGACGCACCCTGCCTGAAGAGGTCGCAGGCCTTGCCGACATCCTTGGTCACGCCCTGGCCCTTGAGGTAGAGCAGGCCGAGGCCGGAATAGGCCGTCGGCTCCTTGGCCTTGACCCCGAGTTCGTAGATCGCGGCGGCCTTGCGATAGTCGCGGCTGGCGCCGAGGCCGTTGGCATACATCCAGGCGATTCGACTGATGGCCGGCGCATAGTTTCCATCGATCGCCTTGTAGTAGAGGCTGAGGGCCTTGATGGCATCCTTGGGAACACCGCGGCCGGCCAGATAGCGCCCGGCAAGCTCGTACAGAGCCATGCCGTGGCCGAGCGAGGCGGCCTTCTGGAGCTGAGCCAGTGCCAGGGCGTCCTGTCCGTTCTGTCCATAGGCGACAGCAAGCTGATAATAGACGCGGCGTGGCGATCCGGGCACCGCAACGGCTTTGCTGCATGCGGCAATAGCCGCCGAGGCGCCGTCGGCCGACAGCCTTGCTCCGGTAATTGCGGCCGGCTTGTCAGGATCGCGTGCATCGGCAGCTGCCGCGTCGCAGGCAGTCACCGTCGCATCGGCGGGCGCGTTGCCAGGCGTGGGCGGCGGTGACAAGGCGGCCTGCTCGGTTGCCGGAGGCGCGGAAGGAACCGGTTTCGGGGCCGGCTGCTGCGCCGCTTTGGGCTGCAGTGCGGCAAGCTTGATCTGGGCGAGCACCTTGTAGGTGCCCGTGAACGTGCCGGCGCCCACCTGGTCGAGATAGGCCTGGAACATGGCGGGATCGGAGCTGCTCTGGATCGATTGCCAGAACAGATTTTCCGACTGGCTGTTGCCTCCGGAGAGCGGGTCGGGCGTGACGACAGGCGGCTGGGCGCTCGCGCGCGCCGCAGGCAGGTCGCCCGTCAGCGTGACCCGGCCGACGATCCCGTCATAATAGGCCGGTACCTGCTCCCGCCCGGCGCTGCGGGCAAGGGCACGCACTTTCTCCTGGGTCTCCTTGGCCATGTCGATCAGCGTCAGATCTTGCCGCCCCAGCAGCGGCAGGAAGGAGCGTACGAAGACGGAGGTCTTTTCCGAGTCGGCCGCCGAAAGGCGATCCAGCGCCTCCTGCTTGCTGCCGGCCGAGAACATGATGAAGACGCCGCCATCCGCTTCCATGCGTGCAAGGCCGCGGGTCGCGGGCAGGGCGCGCGTGCCGCCCTGGGCGAACGGATTGTTGCGGCAGGCATCGAGAATCGCCACCACCTGCCGTGCGCCCTTGGAACGGAAGCGCTCGATGATGTCGGCGGCGTTGAAGGATTCGTCCTTGATGAGACCGGCCTCGCCCTCTTTCGCCGTGGGGACGTCGACGGGCAACAGCCAGTTCTGACCGTCGATCTCGACGCCATGGCCGGAGTAGTGGAAGAGAACGGTGTCGCCCGGGCTGATCGCCCCCTCCACCGTGGCCATGGCCCGGCTGATCTGGCGCTTGGTGCCGTTCTCCACGAGCGTGACCGTAAAGCCCGCTCGCTGCAGGGCGTCCCGCATCGCCTGGGCATCGTTCACGGCCGTCTGCAGCGGCGGCACTTCCTGATAGGCGTTGTTGCCCACGATCAGGGCGAGCAGCTTGGCGGAGGCCGGCGTCATGCCGCTCCCGAAAGCCAGGAGCGCGAGCAGGAGCAGGACACAGCGTGCTCTCATGGAGGTTCCCCAATCGCGGAGGCAGGATAGCTTGCGCTACGCTCTCTTGCGAGAGCCATTGCGCAGGCGGCGTCAAACAAGCGTGACTCGTTCCCCTGACTTGCGGCATCATGGGGGACAAGACTGGTTGCGCCTGCAAAGCTACGCGTGATAGACCGCGCCGTTCCGTGATTTTGCGCACAATCGAGGGTTTCATGTCTGTCGATGCCGCCACGGTGAAGCGTATCGCGCGTCTTGCGCGCATTGCCGTCACCGAAGAAGACGTTCCGCATTTGCAGGGCGAGCTGAATGCCATCCTCGATTTCGTGGCCCAACTCGACGAAGTCGACGTCGACGGTATCGAGCCGATGACGTCGGTGACACCCATGGTGATGAAGAAGCGCCAGGACGTTGTGACGGACGGCAATATCGCCGAGAAGATCGTCGCAAACGCGCCGGCTTCCGAGGACAATTATTTCCTCGTTCCCAAGGTCGTCGACTGAGTTACGCCGTTTCCAGGCCCCGCGCGTTCGAGCTGCTGCATTCCTGGCTGCTCCGAATCCGGGCCGTATCCGTTCAGGACATCCTTCCGTGAGCCATATTACCGATCTCACCCTTGCTGAAATCCGCGACGGCCTGAAGGCCAAGACGTTCACCGCAACCGAGGCGGCCAAGGCCTATCTCCACGCGATTGAGAAGGCACGTGGCCTCAACGCCTATGTGCTGGAGACGCCGGAGCAGGCGCTCGCCATGGCTGCCCGGGCCGATGACAGGCTCGCCAAGGGCGAGGGCGGTCCACTCGAGGGCGTGCCGCTCGGCGTCAAGGACCTGTTTGCCACCGAGGGCGTGCGCACCACGGCCTGCTCGCGCATCCTCGACAATTTCGTACCGCCCTACGAGTCGACGGTGACGAGCCAGCTCTGGCGCGATGGCGCGGTGATGCTCGGCAAGACCAACAATGACGAATTCGCCATGGGCTCGTCGAACGAGACCTCTGCCTTCGGCGCGGCGGTCTCGCCCTGGCTGCCGCCGGGCTGGAGCGCCGAGGAAGGCAAGCGCAAACTCGCCGAGGCACGCGCTGCCGGCAAGGCGCCGAACGGCTTCCTGGTTCCCGGCGGCTCCTCGGGCGGTTCCGCCGCTGCGGTGGCCGCGCGCCTGTGCCCCGGTGCGGCCGGCACCGATACCGGCGGCTCCATTCGCCAGCCGGCCGCCATCACCGGCATTACCGGCATCAAGCCGACCTATGGCCGGTGCTCACGCTGGGGGATTATTGCGTACGCTTCTTCGCTCGACCAGGCCGGTGCCTTCGGCCATACCGTGCGCGATTGTGCCATCATGCTCAATTCGATGGCCGGGCACGACCCCAAGGACACCACGTCCATGGATATCGCCGTACCCGACTACGAGGCGGCGATCGGCGGCAGCGTCAAGGGCAAGGTCATCGGCATTCCCAAGGAATACCGGGTGGAAGGCCTATCGGCGGAGATCGATGCGCTCTGGCAGAAGGGCATCGACTGGCTGCGTGATGCCGGCGCCGAAATTCGCGAGATCAGTCTGCCGCATACGAAATATGCCTTGCCGGCCTATTACATCGTGGCGCCAGCCGAGTGCTCCTCCAATCTGGCCCGCTATGACGGCGTGCGCTATGGCGAGCGGGTTGCCGGGCGCGAGATCACCGAGCTCTACGAGAACACTCGCGCCGCCGGTTTCGGCGCCGAGGTGAAGCGCCGTATCCTGATCGGCACCTATGTGCTCTCGGCCGGCTATTACGATGCCTATTACGTCCGGGCCCAGAAGATCCGCACGCTGATCAAGCGCGATTTCGAACAGGCCTATGCCAGCGGCGTCGACGCCATCCTGACGCCGGCCACGCCGTCGCCCGCCTTCGGCATCGGCGAAAAGGGTGGGACGGATCCGGTGGAGATGTATCTCTACGACGTCTTCACGGTGACGGTGAACCTGGCCGGCCTGCCGGGGCTGTCCGTGCCGGCGGGGCTGTCCTCGGGTGGCCTGCCGCTCGGCCTCCAACTGATCGGGCGCCCTTTCGACGAGGAAACCCTGTTCACCCTTGGCCACGCCGTCGAACAGGCCGCCGGTTCGCTCGGCCGGCCCGAGCGCTGGTGGGCCTGAGCATGAGCGGCGGCCAGAACACCGGCGAAACATCGGGCACGACCGAGACGTTGGCGGATCTGCGCCGGGAGATCGATGCCATCGATGAAAAGCTGGTGCATCTCCTGGCCAGCCGCCTCAAGGTCGTGCAACGGGTGGTCAAGGTGAAGAACCGCGACGGCCTGCCCGCCAACATCCCCGAACGCGTCGAGGAGGTGGTGGCCTCGGCCCGCAAGCAGGCCGAGGCGGAAGGATTGCCGCCCGAACTCGCCGAGCTCATCTGGCGCGACATGGTGGCCTGGATCATCGATTACGAGAACCGGCACCTGACCACGGATAAACGAGGCTGACATCAGCCCGCTCAAACATTGAATTCTACTTTGAACCGGAGCCTAGATATGAACGCCACGGTTGATCCCAAGAAGCTGATCAAGGGCGCCACGGGCGATTGGGAAGTGGTTGTCGGCATGGAAATCCATGCCCAGGTCACCTCCGAGGCCAAGCTCTTTTCCGGAGCTTCCACCAAGTTTGGCGGCGAGCCCAACTCCCATGTCTCGCTGGTCGATGCCGCCATGCCCGGCATGCTGCCCGTGATCAACGAGGAGTGTGTGCGCCAGGCGATCCGCACCGGCCTCGGCCTTCGGGCACAGGTCAATCTGAAGTCGGTGTTCGACCGCAAGAATTACTTCTATCCGGACCTGCCCCAGGGCTACCAGATCTCGCAGTACAAGCAGCCGATCATCGGCGAGGGTACCGTCATCGTCGAGGTGCCGGAGACTGGTGAGACGCTGAATGTGGGCATCGAGCGCCTGCATCTGGAGCAGGATGCCGGCAAGTCCATGCATGTGGGCGACGTATCGCTGGTCGATCTCAACCGCTCGGGCGTCGCCCTGATGGAGATCGTCTCCAAGCCGGACCTGCGCTCGGCCGACGAGGCGCGCGCCTATGTCACCAAGCTGCGCACCATCCTGCGCTATCTCGGCACCTGCGACGGCGACATGGACAAGGGCAATCTGCGTGCCGATGTCAACGTCTCCGTGCGCAAGCCCGGCGATCCCCTGGGTACGCGTTGCGAGATCAAGAACGTCAACTCGATCCGCTTCATCGGCCAGGCCGTCGACGTCGAGGCCCGCCGCCAGATCGGCATTCTCGAGGATGGCGGCTCGATCGACCAGGAGACCCGCCTCTACGATCCCAACAAGGGCGAGACGCGGTCCATGCGCTCGAAGGAAGAGGCGCATGATTATCGCTATTTCCCCGATCCGGACCTGCTGCCGCTCGAATTCGACCAAGCCTATGTCGATGATCTCGCCGGCCATCTGCCGGAGCTGCCCGATCCCAAGAAGGCCCGCTTCATCAGCCAGTACGGCCTGTCGGCCTATGATGCCGGCGTGCTGACGGCCGAGCGCGAATCCGCCGACTTCTTCGAAGCGGTCGCGACGGGGCGCGACGGCAAGATCGCTGCGAACTGGGTGATCAACGAATTGTTCGGCCGCCTGAACAAGGAAGGGCTCGACATCACCGCCTCGCCCGTTTCCGCCGCGCAACTCGGTTCGATCGTCGATCTCATCGGCGAGAACGTCATCTCGGGCAAGATCGCCAAGGATCTGTTCGAGATCGTCTGGACCGAAGGCGGCGATCCGCGCGCAGTCGTCGAGGCCCGCGGCATGAAGCAGGTCACCGATACCGGGGCGATCGAGGCCGCCATCGATGCGGTGATCGCGGCCAATCCCGACAAGGTCGAGCAGGTCAAGGCCAAGCCGACCATGCTCGGCTGGTTCGTCGGCCAGGTGATGAAGCAGAGCGGCGGCAAGGCCAACCCGCAGGCCGTGAACGATATCCTCAAGGCCAAGCTTGGACTTTGAGGAAGAGGTAGTGGTGTGCCGATCTCGCTCCATGGTTGGATGGAGCGGAGAAGACGGCACATCGTGCCTGAGCCGGCTCAGGCGGTCTTCTCGCCGTCCCAATAGTTCCTGGTCGCCGACATGTCGAAAACCCCCGGCTCCACGCGGAGGGCGTCGACGGCCATCTTGTTGGAGTCGGGATAGACGCAGACCTCGTTCGGGTTGCGCTCGCCGATCATCAGGTAGCGGCAGGGACCCGTGCCGCTGTTGACGAAGGAGTGGCCGATCTTCTGGCCAGCCGGAAAGCAGACATAGTCTCCCGGTTTCATCCTGAGGCGCTCTTCGCCCAGGATGAGAGTCAGCTCTCCTTCGAGGACCAGCGCATGCTCTTCCTCCAGCATGTGGTAGTGGGTCGGGCACAGGCGCATGCCGGGAGCCGGGGATTCGATCAGCACGCCGACGCGATAGGCCCTGCCGGCGGCGGCATAGGTCAGGTGCTTGGAAGAACCACCGAATTGCGGCCCGGCGCCATTCTCGTCCCAAGGCACGTCGTCCTGCGAGATCGGCGCAAGCGGCTTGACCGATTTTGCCGCAAGATTGCCGATGATGTCGGGCCGGGGAAAGGCCGGATCGTCGAGGCCGGTGGCCTCGCCATCCCAGTAATTGCGCGCCGCCTCCAGGTCGAGGAGTGCATCCCTTCCGAGGGCGCGCACCAGCACCTTGTTGGAGTCAGTATAGACCACCACCTCGTTCTCGTTGCGCTCACCGATGATCACGTAGCGGGCCGGCCGGCTGCCCTGGTTGAGGAGGCAATGGCCAGCCCTCTGTCCGGCCGGAAAGCAGATATAGTCGCCGGCCTTCAGCCTGTGCGTTGCGGTGCCGACCCGGGCGGTGAGCTCGCCATCGAGGACGAAGACATGCTCTTCCTCGAAGATGTGAAAATGCGCCGGCGAGCTCTGTTTTCCCGGCTCCAGCTCCTCGATGGCGACTCCGACATGATAGGAACCGCCGATGGCGGCCCGGGTAAGATGCCGATACCGCACGCCGAAGCGTGGCACCTCGGACCATTCCGTCCAGGGCACGTCATGCGACGAAATCGGTCGCGCCGCCGGCCCGCTCTCTGACATCATCGCTCCAAAACCTCTCAAACAGGCATCGGCCTCGTCTCGGCCGGAAAGGCGCGCGCCGCGCTTCGGGCAACACGCCTGCCGTGTCTATTGGCGGCTCCAGCTGACAGACCGGCAGATCAGGCCGCCGAGAACGCAGCCGGCCGTGGTGAGACGATTGCCCGACAGGGTCATGGTGCCGGTATAGGTCTTGCCGTCCTCGGGATTGAAGGCCTTGCCTTTCCATTTGTCGTCGCCCGATGGCGCCATGTCGTAGAACACACGCTTGCCGACATTGTCCTGGTGCTTGGGATCCTTGACCCAGACGACGGAGCCGCACAGCGCTTCGCCACATGGGGCGATCTTCACCTTCGATTCGCCATTCTCCCTCAACCAGGTCCCGGATGCATCGCCGGCCTGGGCGGCGCCTGCCAATAAAATGGTTGAGATAGTGGCTATAACGAATTGTGACAGCTTCATCTTCATTGATTCAACTCCCAGGCGCGGCTGTGAGGGGCAATATAGGTGCCCTTGCGCAACCGCATCATTTGCCAAACGCGGGCAATGTGCAAATCGGAGTATCGGAAGTGGCGGTGCGATGAATCTGCCCTGCGCTGCCCGTTTTGCAGGCATGCTTGTTTAGGAGGCGAATTCCGCTTGCTGCCGTCCATGTGACTGGCTAGATTGTGAGCATAGAGGAGCCCTGCATTCATGGTAGGCAAGGAAATCACGGCCACGATCGAATCTGCGCCGCCAAGACGGCTGCGGATCGGGACGGTCGAGTTGGCAAATCCGGTGGTCCTGGCGCCGATGTCGGGCGTGACCGATGCCGTGCTGCGCGGCATCGCGCAGCGCCAGGGCGCAGGTCTGGTGATTTCCGAGATGGTGGCGAGCGATCGCCTCGCCACCGGTGACGAGGAGGCTCGCTTGCGAGCCGAAGCGCCCGGCGGCGGACCGCATGTCGTGCAACTCGCCGGTTGCGAGGCGCACTGGATGGGCGAGGCAGCCCGCGTGGCGGTCGATGCCGGCGCCGATGTCATCGACATCAATATGGGTTGTCCGGCCAAGCGCGTCACTGGCGGCTGGTCCGGTTCGGCCTTGATGCGTGATCTCGATCATGCGCTCACCCTGATCGAGGCGACTGTGTCGGCCGTGAAGGTTCCAGTGACGGTGAAGATGCGCCTGGGCTGGGATCAGGCCAGCCTCAATGCAGCTGAGCTCGCCCGCCGGGCTGAGCAGGCGGGCGCCACCATGATCACCGTGCATGGGCGCACGCGCATGCAATTCTACAAGGGCACGGCGGATTGGCGGGCCATCCGGGCCGTGAAGCAGGCCGTCGGCATTCCGGTCGTCGCCAATGGCGATTGCCGGGGCCTCAGCGATGCCCTCGCCATGCTGCAGCAATCGGGCTGTGATGCCGTGATGGTGGGCCGGGCTGCCCAGGGACGGCCATGGCTGCCGGGGCATATCGCCCGGGAGCTCGAGGCAGGCGAAGTGCTACCCGTGCCTGATGCGCCGGTGCAGCGCGATCTGACGCTCGAGCACTATCATGGCCTGCTCGATCTCTACGGGCCGGCGCATGGGATCCGCCATGCCCGCAAGCATCTGGCTTCCGCCATGGAGGCGGCTCAGCATTATTTCGGTGGCGGCAATGCCGAACTGCGCCAGTCGGTTCTGACGGGCGACAAGCCCGGCGAGGTGGCGACCGCCTTCACCGCCTATTTCGCCAGCCTCGACCGGGTGGCCGCATGACAGCCCTGCCGCGCCACATGCCCAATCACGAAGCTGTGCTGAATGCCTTGCCGCACGCCATTCTCTCGGTGGATGCGCAGGGCAGGGTGCTCGATGCCAACATGGCCGCCGAGGCCTTCTTCGACGTCAGCGCGCCGATGATGCGGCGTAATTTGATCAAGGACCTGCTGCCTTTCGGTTCGCCGCTGCTGGCCCTGATCGACCAGGTCCGCGAGCGCAATGCGCCCGTGAACGAATATCGCGTCGATCTCGGCTCGCCCCGGCTCGGCGGAGAGCGGCATGTCGACATCCAGGTCGCGCCGATGCAGGACCAGTCCGGCGGCGTGGTGATCATGCTGCAGGAACGCACCATCGCCGACAAGATGGACCGCCAGCTCACCCATCGGGGCGCCGCCCGTTCGGTGACGGCGCTGGCAGCCATGCTGGCCCATGAGATCAAGAACCCGCTCTCCGGCATTCGCGGCGCGGCCCAGCTCCTGGAGCAGTCGGTCGAGGACGCCGATCGCGAGCTGACGCAGCTGATCTGCGAGGAGGCCGATCGCATCGTCAAGCTGGTCGACCGCATGGAGGTGTTCTCGGACGAGCGCCCGGTGGCGCGCAGCCCGGTGAACATCCATGTCGTGCTGGAGCATGTGAAGAAGCTGGCCCAGTCCGGCTTTGCCCGCAAGATCAAGTTCATCGAGGACTACGATCCCTCGCTGCCACCCGTGCATGCCAACAAGGACCAACTCGTCCAGGTCGTGCTCAACCTGGTCAAGAATGCCGCCGAGGCCATCGACGGCGAGGCGGATGGCGAGATTACCATGACCACCGGCTTCAAGCCGGGCGTGCGCCTTTCGGTGCCGGGATCATCCTCGCGGGTCAGCCTGCCCATCGAAGTGTGCATCAAGGATAGCGGGCCGGGCGTGGCGCCGGATCTCCTGCCTTATCTGTTCGATCCCTTCGTCACCACCAAGACCAGCGGCACCGGGCTGGGACTGGCCCTCGTCGCCAAGATCGTCGGCGATCACGGGGGGATCGTCGAATGCGAAAGCCAGAACAAGCGTACGGTCTTTCGCATCCTTCTCCCCATGTATCGTTCCGACTCCGAAGCAAAGCGCCTTCAGCCGTGAACGCTTGTTTGTTCTTTCTCTTTGGTTCGACGCGTCTTTGCGATTTGAACTGAAACGCTCAAATCACGAAACGCTTTAGCGCATAGGAAAACCGAGTATGCAGGCAGGCAGTATTCTCGTCGCCGATGACGACGCCGCCATCCGGACGGTGCTCAACCAGGCCCTGTCCCGTGCCGGCTATGAGGTGCGCTCGACAGGGAACGCTACCACGCTGTGGCGCTGGGTCAGCCAGGGCGAGGGGGATCTGGTCATCACCGACGTGGTGATGCCGGACGAGAACGCCTTCGACATGCTGCCGCGCATCAAGAAGGTGCGGCCGGAACTGCCCGTCGTGGTGATGAGCGCCCAGAACACGCTGATGACGGCGATCCGGGCCTCCGAGAAGGGCGCCTACGACTACCTGCCCAAGCCTTTCGACCTGAAGGAACTGATCGCCATCGTCGGCCGCGCGCTGAGCGAGCCTCGCGGCAAGCCGGCGCCGCGCTCGGGCGAGGAAGCCGAGAGCATGCCACTGGTCGGTCGCTCGGCGGCGATGCAGGAGATCTATCGCGTTCTCGCCCGCCTGATGCAGACGGACCTGACCGTGATGATCTCGGGAGAGTCCGGCACGGGCAAGGAGCTGGTGGCCCGGGCCCTGCACGATTATGGCAAGCGCCGCAGCGGCGCCTTTGTTGCCATCAACATGGCGGCGATCCCGCGCGACCTGATCGAATCTGAATTGTTCGGTCATGAGAAGGGGGCCTTCACCGGCGCCAATGCCCGCTCGGTCGGGCGCTTCGAGCAGGCCGAGGGCGGCACGCTGTTCCTCGACGAGATCGGCGACATGCCGATGGAGGCGCAGACTCGCTTGTTGCGTGTGCTGCAGCAGGGTGAATATACCACGGTGGGCGGGCGCACGCCGATCAAGACCGATGTTCGCATCGTCGCCGCCACCAACAAGGATCTGCGCATCCTGATCCAGCAGGGCCTGTTCCGCGAGGATCTGTTCTTCCGCCTCAATGTCGTGCCGCTGCGGCTGCCGCCCCTGCGCGAGCGGGCCGAGGACGTGCCGGACCTTGCCCGCCATTTCTTCAAGCTGGTGGAGCGGGAGGGCCTGCCGGCCAAGCACCTGGACGTTTCCGCCGTCGAACGCCTCAAGCGTCATCGCTGGCCGGGCAATGTGCGCGAACTCGAGAACCTGGTGCGCCGGCTTTGCGCTCTCTATCCGCAGGAGACGTTGACGGCCGCGATCATCGAGCAGGAATTGGCGACCTCCGAGACCATGCCGCTGGAGGCCGAGAGCTCGGTCGACGAAACCCTGTCGGCCTCGGTCGAGCGCCACATGACGCGCTATTTCTCGAAGTTCGGCGACGACCTGCCGCCTCCCGGCCTCTACCACCGGGTTCTGCGCGACATCGAGGAGCCGCTGATCGGGGCCGCGCTCGCGGCGACGCGCGGAAACCAGATCAAGGCGGCCGAACTCCTCGGCGTCAACAGAAACACGCTGCGCAAGAAGATCCGCGACCTCGACATCCAGGTCATCCGCGCCATCCGGTGAGGCGCGGCGTGGGGCTCAATTCGGCGATTGCGGGAAGAAGAGCTTGCGCCGCTTGGACTTCATGCGATCGGGATCGAAATTCTCGCTGACCCATCCGTCGGTCGGGTCGAGGAAGATCGCCTGTGTCCCCTCGCTGCCCTTGAGTGCGAGCTGGTTGGCGACATTGCGGAAGTAGAAGTGCCGGAAGATGCGATCGAACTCCGTCATGTAGATGTCGGCGACGCGCGTCTCCCCGCGAATGAGCAGCATGTTCTCGTCATTGTTGACGAGCGAGTTCCTGGAGAAGTTCGCCGAACCGCTGATGACCAGAGGATCGTCGGATAGCGGGTCGACCAGCAGGATCTTGGTATGGATGTAGAAGACGTTGCCCTCATAGCGATAATGGCCTTCCTCCAGGAACCATCTGTCGAGTTTCCAGCCGGGGACCTTGGCGCGTAGCGTCGTCTTGCCGAGAGCGGCTCCGTTGGCGATCTGCAGATCGGGGTCGGCGCCCAGCAATTTTTCCGCCTTGGTATCGAGCGACTTCTCGAGCAGGATGTAGCGCAGGAAATCGACGTCCTCGGTAAAGGCCTTGGCCAGGGTGGTATTGACGCCGAAGGCGGCCGTGAACATCACGGTTTGCCGGGCGGAGCGGATGCGGTCGGCATACCAGTCGAGCAGGCTGTCATCGGGACGCGGGCTGAACAGCGGGGTGATCGTGCCAGGTGGAATCTCGTCCCGGGGCGCGGCATTTTCGGCCCCTACCCACTGGCGCAGCGGCTTCCATTCGGTGTCATCAGCAAGCTTTTCCCAATAGGCGAGATAGTGGGCGGCAAGCGCCGCATCGCGCACGAGATGGCCGACATTGCTCTGCCCTAGAAAGCCGGAAGCGGTGAAGTTGGTCGAACCCGTCCACAGGGCGATGCGCGCCGGATCGTCCGACAGGCGCAGGATGAACTTGTTGTGCGGGATATCGTTGCGGCGGGTGCGCGGCAGCAGGATCGACTTGGACAGGCCGGCTGCCTTGATAGCGGCGGCGTTGGCCTTGGTGGCCTCGGTATCCTTGCGCTCGCCCTTCACGGTTTCCTGGCCGGCCTCATAGACGATGGCGACGTCGACCTTGCGCTCATGGGCGGCAGCCAGGGCTTTCAGCACCGGCGGATAGCTGAATTCATAGGCGGCGATGCGCAGGCTTTCTCCCGGGCGGGCCTCGGCGATGAAATCGAGAACGGCCTCGAGCAGGCCGCGCGAGAGCCACTGGGTCGTGCGGTCATGGCGGTCATTGGGATCGGCCGGACCCCGATTGCCGAATTTCTCGGCGAAGGCCTGGCTCGCGATGGCGCCGCGATTGAAATAGACGGCGTGTCTACCGCTATCCTCGCTCTCGGTCGTGACCTCGATCTCGATGTCGTTGCCATAGCGCAGGTTCTTGGGCGTGCCGTAGACCGGTCGGATCAGGAAACCATAGGAACGGCCAGGCTTGGCGGTGTAGTCGCTCCACAAGAAGCTCTGGATCGGATGTTCGAGGGTGGAATATTTCTGCCCCGGACGCGGTTCTGGAACCACCTCGCGGAACAATTTGGTGCCGCTCAGCCAATAGGACTGGTCTTCGATGACATCGGTGCGCTTGATGGCAAAGCCGAGCAGCCCTCGGCGGGCCTCGGCAGTGGCGTCGAGCGCCAGCAGGACCACATGGCTGCCGGCGATGGCCCGAAGCGCAAAATCACCATTCGTTGCTTCCGCTCGCATGCTTGCTTCTCCCGCTTCATGCGTCGATGGTTGGACCTGTGCAGATAAAATAGAGCATGGGCGTTCGACTGTTGCGTGACATCGGGAAGGTGACAAATCAGCTATCGTTCGGCTCCGCTGCCTCCTACATTCGACGACCCGGACATGGGATGCAGGCATGAACGCAATCAGGACCTCGGTGCGAGCCTATGAAAACTGGCTGAGGGATGAGATCGGGGCCGATTTCGTCGAGGTGGACCTGGAAGAAAAACGCCGCAAGATGCGCGGCAGCGCCTTTGCCTTTCTGCGGGCGACCTATTGGCGTTGGGCCGAGACGATCCTGGAGATCTGCCCTGAACTCGCTGACGCACCGGAAGTTCTGGCGATCGGCGACACCCATCTGGAGAATTTCGGTACCTGGCGCGACAGCGAAGGGCGCCTGGTCTGGGGCGCCAACGATTTCGACGATGCCGCCTTCATGCCCTATGTGCTCGATCTCGTGCGGCTTGCCACCAGTGCGTTGCTGGCGCGTGGCGGCAGCGATCCATCGGCGGCGGAGATCTGTCGGGCGGTCGCAGCCGGCTATGCCGCGGGGCTGGCCAATCCCGCTCCGGTGGTGCTCGAGCGTGATCACAAGTGGCTACGCAGGGCCGTGCTGCTGCCGGAATCGGAGCGCAAGGCGTTCTGGAGCAAGTTCGACATCAAGACGCGAAAGCCGATCAAACCTGATTACGAGGAGAGGTTGCGGGCATCGATGCCCGATCCGCAGGGCACATATCATTTCTTCCCCAGACGGGCGGGCACCGGCAGTCTCGGCCGGGCGCGTTTCCTGGCTTGTGGCGAGTGGCGGGGCGGGCCGGTGCTGCGCGAGGCCAAGAGGTTGACCATCTCGGCCTGGTCCCTTCGCTTCGATCGGAAGGCCAAGGCGATCCTGGCCGAGCCGATTGCAACCGGCCGCTGCCGGGCACCGGACCCGCATTATGGGGTGAAAGATGCCATCCTCGTGCGGCGCTTGTCCCCCAACAGCCGCAAGCTGGAAGTGAAAACGGCGATCGACGCGTTCCTGTCGCCTCGCATGCTCGCACTGATGGGGCGGGAAATCGCCAATTGCCATGCCGATGATCCGGAACGATTGCCGCTGCTGCAGCAGGATTTGCGCAAGCGCGGGAAAGACTGGCTCTGCAACGCCGCGAGGGCGGCGGCCGCGGCCGTGATCGGCGAGCAAGAGGCGTTCGCCTGAAGCCTTGAATGGCTGGCTCGTCAGTTTCGCCTTGATTCTGTTACAATTCGGCAACAGTGTTGCATGAATCACTCAGCCGGGAATCGTCCGGGCTGACCGATCGACAATGGGGTGAGGACGGCGTTCGAATGGCAGTTGCAGACAATGCCCAGCAGACGGTGCCAGACGTCGCCAGCATGCCGGCACGGCGCCTCGGCCTGCTTGGTTTCGGGCTGGTCATTCTTTCGGTCGCGTCGGCTATCGGCACTTTCTTCGTGCTGGTTGACGTCGAGCCGGTCTCGTTGCTGCTCAAGAGCACGGTCTCCCATCTGCGCTTCTATCTGGGTATCGATAGCGTCGCCCAGGCGCCCAACACCGATATCGCCTACAGCAACGCTATCGACGCGCTATTCATCGTCAACGCCTCCTTCATCGTGGCATTGCTGGTGCTGCTGGCGGTCGAGGCAGGCAATCTGATCGTCGCAAGGCGTCGCGGGCAGGCCGGGGCCGCATTGCATATGCGAGTGATCGGGTTGTTCTCCGTCGTCTCCGCCGTGCCGGTGCTGCTGCTGGCGACGGTGGCGATCATCTCACTCGACCGCGGCCTCGACAATCTGTTCTCGACGCGCGTCAGCAATATCGTCAACACGTCGGTTGCCGTTGCCAATTCCTACCAGGACGAGCAGGCCCTGCAATTGCGGTTTGCCGGTCTGTCGATGGCTGCCGACCTCAACAAATATTCACCGCTCTATGCGGCCGACAGGTCGCAATATCAGCGCTTGTTCGACATGCTCGCCGTGAATTACGGCCTGTCCAGCGCCATGATCCTGACGCGGGACGGCCAGGTGACCGACCAGTCCTACGTTCCCGGGAGCCTGCCCTTCTTCCTGCCGGCCAAGCTCTATCCGGCCCTTGCCGCCGCGGACCAGCAACCAGCCGTGCGCATCGACCCCGGTACGCAGAACGTCACGGGCCAGATCATCAAGCTGGCCGCCTACACCGACCGCTATCTCTTCATCGTCCGGCCCTTCGACCCGAAGATTGCCGAATATATCCGCCAGACCGGCGAGGATTCGGAGCGCTTCGAGAATCTGAAGGCGTCCCGTTTCCCGACCCAGGTCAATTTCGCGCTGCTCTATGCCATCATCGCCCTCAACATGCTGCTGGCGGCGATCTGGATCGGCCTGTCCTTCGCCAATCGCCTGGTCGAGCCGATCCGGCGCCTGATCAGTGCCGCCGACCAGGTCGGCAGCGGCAACCTCAACGTGCATGTGCCGGTGGAGCGGCGCTCGGGCGACCTCGGCAAGCTTGGCGATACCTTCAACAACATGACGGATACGCTGCGCACCCAGCGCAACGACCTGCTCGGGGCCAATGACCTGCTCGACAGCCGGCGGCGCTTCATCGAGGCGGTGCTGTCCGGCGTTTCCACCGGCGTGATCGGCATCGACGACGAGGGCAAGATCACCGTGGTCAATCCGCTCGCCAGCACCTGGATCAAGTCGCGCCAGTCTGCCGTCGGTCGGCCCCTGGCCGAAGTGATGCCGGAGCTGTCGACCTATCTCGCCGACGCCCTCGGCACGCGGTCGCGGCTGGTGCAGGGCCAGATCACCATCAATCGCGACGGGCGCGAGCGCAATCTCACCGTGCGCGTCACTTCCGAGCAGTCCACCATGCGCGAGCATGGCTATGTGGTGACGCTGGACGACATCACCGAACTCGTGGTGGCACAGCGCAGTTCGGCCTGGGCGGACGTGGCCCGCCGCATCGCCCATGAGATCAAGAATCCGCTGACGCCGATCCAGCTCTCGGCGGAACGCATCCGGCGCAAATATGGCAAGGTCATCGTCGAGGACCGCGAGGTCTTCGACCAGTGTACCGACACCATCGTGCGCCAGGTCGATGACATCAAGCGCATGGTCGACGAATTCTCCTCCTTCGCCCGCATGCCCAAGCCTTCGATCGAGAACGAAGACTTCGGCGAGATGGTGAAGCAGGTCGTGTTCATGATGCGTATCGGCTATCCCGACATCACTTTCACCTATCAGCCACCACCCGAACCCATCATCGCCCGTTTCGATCGGCGCCTGCTCTCCCAGGCGGTGACCAATATCGTCAAGAATGCCACCGAGGCGATCGCTGGCCGTCCCGAGGACAGGCCGGGACCGGGCACCGTCGAGGTGCGCGCGCTGCGCAAGGGAACCGATATCGCCGTGGAGGTTATCGACAACGGCATCGGCCTGCCCAAGGAAAATCGCCAGAAGCTGCTGGAACCCTATGTCACCACGCGCGAGAAGGGCACCGGCCTCGGCCTGGCCATCGTCGGCAAGATCATGGAGGAGCATGGTGGCGGCATCGAACTGCTCGACGCGCCTGATGTGGCCGACGGTGGCCATGGCGCCATGATGCGCCTGTGGTTTCCGGCGGAGGCGCCGGCCAGCAACGAGGCCGCGCAATGATGGCGACATCCGATTTCATCAGGGCAAAGGCCCATTCTTCCAGCGCGATCGCAAGGCATTTGCGAGCGGCACACCCGGCCTTGTGCAGGGCCGTGGCGCTGAATTCACCTCATGCAAGCAGGAACTAGACGATGGCGACCGACATTCTGATCGTTGACGATGAGGCCGATATCCGAGAGCTCGTTGCCGGCATCCTCGAGGACGAAGGTCACGGCACGCGAACGGCAAAGGACGCAGACGATGCCTTGGCGACCGTCGCCCAGCGCCGGCCGCATCTCATCTTTCTCGATATCTGGATGCAGGGATCGCGCCTCGACGGGCTCCAGCTACTGGAGGTCCTGAAGGCCGAGCATCCCGACGTTCCGGTTGTGATGATTTCGGGCCATGGCAATATCGAAACCGCCGTCGCCGCGATCAAGATCGGCGCCTATGACTTCATCGAGAAGCCGTTCAAGGCGGACAGGCTGGTGCTGGTGGCCGAACGCTCCCTGGAAACCTCGCGCTTGCGCCGCGAGGTCAACCAATTGCGCCAGATCTCGGGCAGCGCCTCCAAGATGATCGGGCGCTCCTCGGCCATGAACCAGCTCCGGCAGGTGATCGAGAAGACCGCGCCGACCAATAGCCGCATCCTGATTGCGGGGCCGCCCGGATCGGGCAAGGAATTGGCTGCCCGAACCATCCACCAAGCCTCGCAGCGGGCCGAGGGGCCGTTCGTGGTACTCAATTCGGCCTCCATCCTGCCGGAGACCATGGAAACCGAACTGTTCGGTGTCGAAGGCGGCGATGGCCGTGCTCGCAAGGTCGGTGCTTTCGAGGAAGCCCATGGTGGCACGCTGTTTTTCGACGAGGTCGCGGATCTGCCGCGCGAAACGCAGGGCAAGATCCTGCGGGTGCTGATCGACCAGAATTTCTCCCGCGTCGGTGGCGCCACCAAGGTGCATGTCGACGTGCGCATCATCACCTCGACCTCGCGTGACTTGACCGAGGAAGTGGCCGACGGGCGCTTCCGCGAGGATCTCCTGCACCGCCTCTCCGTGGTGCCGATCCGCGTGCCCGGCCTGTCCGAGCGCCGCGAGGATATTCCCGAACTCGTGGACTATTTCCAGGGCCAGATCGCGCAGGCGACTGGCTTGCCGCGCCGCGTGGTCGGCCCCGATGCCATGGCAGTGCTGCAGTCGCATGAATGGCCCGGCAATGTCCGCCAGCTGCGCAATAATATCGAGCGGCTGATGATCCTGGTCGGGGGCGATGCCGATGCGACCATCACTGCCGAAATGCTGCCGCCGGAGATCGGTGCGCTGATGCCGACCCGTCCGAACGGGCAGGGGGGCGAGCAGTTGATGGGACTGCAATTGCGTGATGCCCGCGAATTGTTCGAGCGCGAATATCTGATCGCGCAGATCAATCGTTTCGGCGGCAATATCTCCCGTACGGCCGAGTTTGTCGGCATGGAGCGCTCGGCTCTGCACCGCAAGCTCAAATCGCTCGGCGTGGGAGCGTAAACCGGCATGGATCACCGATTCACGTCACGCGGTTGCCGATGAATTCGGCGCCCGCGTGACGACGGGCGCCCGGCTTATGCCAAGGCCTTCCAGAGATTCCAGGCGCTGAGCGCGGTGATCAGCACGCCGACGATGATCAGGAGGGCGCGGGTCGGCAGCTTCTTGACCAGAAGCGCTGCGAAGGGCGCGGCAAACAATCCGCCGAAGACCAGGCCGGCGATCGTCGTCCAATGCGTGAAGCCACCGAGCAGGGCGAAGGAGAAGCCGCTGGCGATGGCGAGGAAGAACTCGGCGGCGTTGACGGAACCGATGGTGGTGCGCGGGTCGTGGCCAGTGCCCAGCAGCGAGGTGGTGACCACCGGTCCCCAGCCACCGCCGCCGACCGCATCGACGAAACCACCGGTAACGGCGAGCGGCGCGACGAAAGTCGGCGGTTCGGTGCGGACATGGATGGCCCGGAAGGCCTTGCTGACGATATAGAGACCCAACAGCAGCAGATAGGCCGATATCCACGGCTTCAGCAGATCGCCGTCGATGGCGGTGACGAGATAGGCTCCTATCACCGCGCCGATGACGCCGGGAACGAGCAGGCGCGCGAACAGCTTGCCGTTCACATTGCCCAGCTTCCAATGCGAGAGGCCGGAAAAGCCGGTGGTGAAGATCTCGGCGATGTGAACCGAGGCCGAAGCCGCGGCCGGCGGCACGCCCGTGGAGAGCAGGAAGGTCGTGGAGGTCACGCCATAGGCCATGCCGAGAGCACCGTCGACGATCTGGGCCAGCAGCCCGACGGCAACGGCCGTCCAGAAGCCGCGCGAGACCAGGCCCGAACCGATTTCGGCGGGCGCGGCGTTCCAGTCGATGGGCGCGTACCAAAGCCCTGCTGCGATAGCCACGGCAACCAGGGCTGGAACGGCAATAAAAGCAATGCGTGTCAAACGATATCGTTTGCTGAATGCAATGGATGAAACATCGGAAGATGACATGGTGGGCTCAAACGTCTGGAATGGTCAAGGATGAAGGTCGGAGCGTCCGTCCCTCTATCGACAGCGTTCACGTGTTCGGCCCGTGACGCCAAACTCGTGGCGACGGTTCACAGACGGCGTAGCCATGGCGGTCTCCAACGGCAATGGATCGAGGCTGATCGTTTGTGTTCAGCTCAAGAATGTCAATATTTTTCTATAAAGTTTATGGAAATTATAAATTTTTACCTCTGCAGGCTGGTTTGGCTGTGCAGCTTCGATCGGCGTTGGTGACAACCTGCCAAGACTCTCGATCAGGAGAGGAGTGCGTGTGTTAAGAAGAGATCATTGTGGCGGGTATGCTGAGGTTTGCCGTCTTACTACTTGTTCACCAGCCTCGGTGCCGGGTGTTGGTGATCCCTGCGAAGCAGCATGTGCGTAAAACACCCAGCAATGCGGGGCTTGGCGCGGCACTAAGCAAAAATCATCTTGCTCCCGGAATGGAAGTCTCTACAAAAGTACAAATATCCTTGGGGCCAAGGCATGCAGGGGCAGGCAGTTGCAGGGCCGCGTAGACCAGGCGCCCAGCCGGGGCGGCAGACGCGCCATGTCGATATCTGGCTGATCAAGGCTACGCGATATGACGATGACGGCTATCCTATCCGCTGGATAAGGTCGGCCATTCCGTCGAACTCGCTTGCCTGCGTGTGGGCCCTGGTGGAAGACGCCATCTCCCGGCAAGTCTTCGGTCCCGACGTCGAAGCGCGGGTGCACGCCATCGACGAGACCAATACCCGGGTGGACATTCCTGCCATTCTGGCAAGCCATCAGGGCGAGGGTGCTCGGGCCATCGTCATGCTGGTCGGTGTGCAGACCAACCAATATCCGCGGGCGATGGATATTGCGCGTCCGCTGCGTGCCGCCGGTGTGCCGGTCTGCATTGGCGGTTTCCATGTCTCGGGCTGCGTCGCCATGCTCGGCGAGGATGCCGAGGAACTCGTTTTGGCCCGGGAGCTCGGCGTCAGCCAGTTTGCCGGCGAAGCCGAGCCCGATCGCCTCGATGCCGTGTTGCGCGATGCGATGGCCGGCACCCTGAAGCCGCTCTACAATCATCTGAAGGACCAGCCCGGCCTGCAGAACGTGCCGGTGCCGCTGCTGCCCGGACCGATCGTGCGGCGCTCCTTCACCCATTGGTCGAGCTTCGATCTCGGCCGGGGTTGTCCATTCGAATGCTCCTTCTGCACCATCATCAACGTCCAGGGACGCAAGAGCCGCTTCCGCACGGCGGACGAGCTGGAGGCCATCCTCCGGCTGAACGCTGCGGAAGGCGTGAGCAAGTTCTTCGTGACCGACGACAATTTTGCTCGCAACCGCAATTGGGAGGCCTATTGCGACCGGCTGATCGAGCTGCGCGAGCGCGAAGGGCTGGAAGCTCGGCTGCTGATCCAGGTCGACACCATGGCCCATCGTATTCCCGGCTTCATCGACAAGGTGGTGCGGGCCGGCGTGCGGCTGATCTTCATCGGGCTCGAGAACATCAATCCCGACAATCTGGAGGCGGCCAAGAAACGCCAGAACCGCATCGAGGAATATCGCGAGATGGTGCTGGCGTGGAAGCGCCATCCTGTGGTGATCAGCTGCGGCTACATCATCGGCTTTCCTGCCGACACACGGGAATCGATCCTGCGCGACGTCGATCTGATCAAGCGGGAACTCGCCATCGACGTGCTCTACTTCAACATTCTGACGCCTCTGCCCGGCAGCGAGGATCACAAGCGCATGAAGGAAGCCGGGGTATGGATGGACCCGGACTTCAACAAATATGACCTGAATCATCGCGTCACCCATCATCCCAAGATGAGTGACGCCGAGCTCGATGCCGTCTTCCACGAAGCCAGCCGGCGCTATTATGATTTCGGGCATATGGAGCGGGTGTTCAAGCGCCGGGTGCAGCTCAGGAACGGCATGCGGCTGACCACACTCTACAATCTGATCGCCTATCGCGAAGGGCCACGGCGGGAAGGCGTCGCCTTCGCGGAGTTCGGCCTCGGGCGCATCATCGATCGCAGGGAGCGGCGCTACGGGCTGCCAGCCGAAAACCCGCTGCGCTTCTACGCCCGTTATGCTTGGCGCTTTGCGCGCACGATGGCCGCTTATGCCTACACCTATGGCCGGCTGCGCCTGAGCGTGGCCAAGGCCTGGCGGGCATGGGGGCGCCAGGATGAGTTCCCCTATGCCGACGAGGCCATCGCCGCCGTCGATGAACGCTTGGACCCGCTGGTCCAGGAAACCGCCGATCGCAGCACGCCCTATGCCAAGAAGCGCCAGGAAAATCGGCTGAAGTCGCGCCTCCAGGACGGCCTGCAGCCCGAACCCGGCCTGAGTGGTGAAGCCGTCGGCCCATAGCGCTGCCTCCGTTGCGAAGGCACGCCGATGATGGGCCTTGAGTGAACGGCTTAGGCTGGTTCGGCCTTGGCCGGCTCGTGCAGGCGCGACAGGCTGGCGATCAGGCTGCGATCATGCAGCGCCACGAAGCGCTCCTTCGAATTCAGCCATTTTGCAGCCTCCTCGATCGAGGCGGCCTCCGCGATCTTGGCTTGCGCCATGACGCGATCCTGCTCGAAACGCCCGCGCTCCCGGGAAGCCGAGGTCGGCAGCATGGTCTCGTGCAGGGCTCGGAAGCCGGCATCCTTGTAGACGACCTCGATGGCGTCGCTGTCGTCCTCTCCGACGGCGGCGAGCTCCGTGCTGAGGGCGTTGGCCCGCGTCGCCACTTCCGGCGGGTGGGTCTCCTCGGGCGTCGCCAGAATGCCGTGGCGGCGCAACCACAGGCCGAGCGCGAGCTGGCCGGATGCCCAGGAGAGCGGAATGGCAAGGAGGAGGCCGAGGATGGTCGGCGACATCCAGGTGAACAGATAGGGTGAGATCACATAGGCGGCCACGCCCGCGAAGAGACCGAGAACGGTGTGCGAGCGATGGCGCTTGACGATGTCGCGGAAGGGGATCGAACCGTCGTCGCGCCGTTGCGGCTTCCAGCCCGAGTCGCGCCCGACCAGGATTTCGAACACGGCGCCCGACTGGATCAGCATCATCACCGGGGCGAGCAGGGCCGAGAGGATGATCTCCAGCAGCACCGACAAGGTCAGCCGGATGCCGCCGCCGCTCGCCCGGCGATTGGGGCCGTCGAGCAGCATGATGATCAGGCCGAAGAGCTTCGGCGCCAGCAGGATGCCCATGGTGCCGCCGAACAGTGCCAAGGCGAGTTCGGCGTTGAACACCGGCCAGGTCGGGAACAGCGAGAATTCGTCGGTGAAATATTCGCGCCGGATGAAATGGGCTTGCAGCGCGATGGTCAGACCGACCAGGAGCTGGAGCAGCCAGAGCGGGCTTGCCAGATAGGAGAAGATGCCGTTGGCAAAGTGCTGGCGCGTGCAGGGATGAAAACCCTTGGAACCGATCACGCGGGCATGCTGCAGATTACCCTGGCACCAGCGCCGGTCACGTGCCGACAGGTCGATCAGCGAGGGCGGGCTCTCCTCATAGGAGCCCGTGATGTCGTTGAGCATATAGACGGCGTAGCCGGCACGGCGGATCAGCGCAGCCTCGACGAAATCGTGGCTGAGGATGTGGCCGCCGAAGGGCGGCCGGCCGGACAGATCCGGCATGCCGCAATGCGCCGCGAAGGCCTTGGTGCGGATGATGGCGTTATGGCCCCAGTAATTGCCGTCATGGCCCATCCACAGCGACAGGCCTTCGGCGATCACCGGACCATAGACGCGCGCGGCGAATTGCTGGATGCGCGCGAACAGGGTGTTGCGGTTGATGATCAGCGGCAGCGTCTGGATGATGCCGGCATCCGGGTCGCGCTCCATGGCAGCAGCCAGCTGCACGACGGAGGAGCCCGTCATCAGGCTGTCGGCGTCGAGCACCAGCATATGGTCGTAGGAACCGCCCCAGCGCGTGACCCAGTTGGCGATGTTGCCCGCCTTGCGGTTCGTGTTGCGCTGGCGATGGTGGTACCAGAGCTGGATGTCGGGTCCCAGGCGTTTGCGCATTGCCAGGAAGGCACGTTCCTCGGCGATCCACACATTCGGGTCGGTGGTGTCGGAGACGAAGAAATAGTCGAAGGCGCGGCCGAGCCCTGTCTGCTCCACCGATTCGATGATGGCCTGCATCGCGCCGAAAACCCGGCTCGGCGCCTCGTTGTAGATCGGCATGAGCACGGCGGTGCGGGTGCTCAATTGCTGCGGCAGGGGCTGGGTGCTGCGTCGGTGGAAGAGCAGATAGACGAAGCCCGCGACGCCCGCCGTGAAGGCGAGGGCGATCCAGGAGAAGTTCAGCACGAACAGACAGACCAGGGCCCATTCGAGGAAGGTGACGCCGCCGACTTCGACGACCTTGTACATTTCCCAGGCGCCGAAAGCGGTGAGCACAAGCATGCCGCCGAAAACGAACAGCCGGATGAGCCAGGAGCCGTGATGCAGGGCCGGATGGATCCAAGAGCGGCGTTCCGAGCGCGACCACTTGGTCAGCGACTGCACCGGCATTTCCAGCCGATTCTCATCCGGCATGGCGGGGCGCTGATAGACCCATTCCTGCGACGAGGTAGGGTTTGTGCCGCCGGTGTGTTCCTCTACGGTGTCCATCGATACAGCCATGTCTCACTTACAGGCTTGCCGTCCTTGACCAGCACGGCACGCATTTCCGAATAGGTTTCGCTGCTCGGGTCAAGGCCGAAACTCAGGCGACCGATGCGCCGCTCCGTTTCCAGAGTCAAACTGACGTCGCTCAGCTTGCCGGGATTGACGGTGATCTCCGGCGTGACGCCGTTGAGATTGTCGGCACTGGCGAACAAGTCGCCCTGGAAGTCGATCACGAACAGGCGCCGCTTGGAGCCCAGGGCTCCGATGCGCGTTTCGCGCACCAATACCATTGGCGGGCGCTCAGCCGGCGTCCAGCACCAATTGGTGCGATAGGCGAAGGAATAGTCCTTGCCCGCCTCGAGGGCATCCTTGGGGCGCCAATAGGTGATGATGTTGTCGTGGATTTCCTGATCCGTCGGGATCTCCACGAGCTGGATCGAGCCTTCACCCCAGTCGCCCTTGGGCGTGATCCATACGCTGGGCTGCATCTCGTAGCGGTGGCGGCTGTCTTCGTAGTCGGCCGGGTCGCGATTGCGCTGCAGCAGACCGAAGCCGCGCGGCGTCTTGTCGACAAAGGCCGAGATCTGCAGCGTCTCCGGATTCTGCAGCGGGCGCCAGATCCATTCGCCGCCGCCGGACAGCATCTGCAGCCCGGAAGAGCCATGGACGGCCACGCGTACGTCGTCGACCCCCTTACGGTCGTTGGAGCCAAACAGATACATGGAATTCAGCGGCGCGATGCCGACATGTTCGATCTTGGCGCGCGGGAAAATCGTGGTTTCGACGTCGATGGTCGTGATCTCGCCCGGATGCAGCGTCAGGTGGAACGCACCCGTCGCCGCTTCCGAATCGAGCAAAGCGTGCACCACCAGATTTTCGGCATTCTGAGGCGGACGCTCGATCCAGAAGGCGCGGAAGCCGGGGAACTCCTCGCCGCTGGATTCGCCGGTATTGATCGCCAGCCCGCGCGCCGCTGCGCCATAGACCTGGTTCTTGGCGATGGCACGGAAATAGCTGGCGCCCTGGAAGATGGCGAAATCATCGAGCCGATTGGGCATGTCGATCGGCGCCTTCAGGCGAAAGCCGGAAAAGCCCAGCTTGGAATCAGGCGGCGGCGCGGCGATCTTGCCGAAGTCGAACATCGCCGGCTCATAGGGCACAATGAGCACGCGGCCGTCCTCGACAGTGAACAGATCGACAGGGGTCGCGTAGATGAAACCGCGATGCAGCGGTTCGATCACGAAGCCGCGGTGATCCTGGCTCCAGATGCCGCGGTCGGGCCGGAATCGGATCGAGACATATTGCTCGTAGTCCAGGTTCTGCAGCGAGGACGGCAGCGTGGCATCCGGTGCCTGATAGGGGGCCTTGGCCAGGTTCCTGGCATAGTCCAGGAGCTTGTCGCGGGAGAAAACCTCGCCTTCCTTCAGGCCCGGGGCGTCGATCGCTGCCCGGGCTGCCTGAGGCGCGGCCAACACACCGGTGGCAATCGAGGCAAATTTCAAGAAGTCGCGTCTGTTCATGGTCTTCTTAACGCGCTTTCGGCAGGCGCAATAGGTGTGGCTGGGCAAGGGACGGCACCACGTCCCTCGGGAGGAAGCGTCGGGTCATCATCGGGGCACCATAGGTGATACGGTCGCCGGCAACAACTGGCGGGTGTATTCGCGACATCGTCCCCGACCATCCCACACCCGAACCGCCGGCCTTCAACCGAAGAATCGTGACGACTTCATGATGTAGAGGGAGAGGCTTTCTATTTTCTTGTCACAAGACGACACCGTGCCCGGGGGTGAAGGCCGGCACCAGGGAGGAAGAGGTCGGAAGATCGCAGGGCGTATCGCGTTGGAAAATGCCGGAAAGCTGCCGGGCGCAGCGGCCTTAGCGCTTGTTTCGTTGACTTTGAGGGGGCGTTTCTGCCACTACCGGCCGTGAATTGCGTGGACTACTCGCTCACGGGCATGTCGGCCGGCCGAATCACGGAGCCGCCGGTGCCTGTGCTTGCCGCCCATGCCAGCTGACCTGCCTTGAAAGAAGATCATGATCGAAACCACCTTTGATCCCGCCAGCGTCGAGCCGCGCGTGTCCGCGGCCTGGGAAGAGGCGCAGGCTTTTCGCGCGGGTCGCCCGGATCGGGCCGGCGCTGCTCCCTATTCGATCGTGATTCCGCCGCCGAACGTCACCGGCTCGCTCCATATGGGCCATGCTCTCAACAACACGCTGCAGGACATTCTCTGCCGCTTCGAGCGCATGCGCGGCAAGGACGTGCTCTGGCAGCCCGGCACCGATCATGCCGGCATCGCCACCCAGATGGTGGTGGAGCGCCAGCTCCAGGAACGCCAGATTCATCGCCGCGAGATCGGGCGTGAGAAATTCCTCGAGCATGTCTGGGCCTGGAAGGCGGAATCGGGCGGCACCATCGTCAATCAGTTGAAGCGCCTGGGCGCTTCCTGCGACTGGTCGCGCGAGCGCTTCACCATGGACGAGGGCCTGTCCAAGGCCGTGATCGAGATCTTCGTGCGTATGAACGAAGCCGGCCTGATCTATAAGGACAAGCGCCTGGTCAGCTGGGACCCCAAGCTGCTGACCGCGATCTCCGACATCGAAGTCGAGCAGGTCGAGGTGAACGGGAGCCTGTGGCACTTCGCCTATCCGGTGGTGGACGAGGCAGGCAATGAAACCGGCGAGACCATCACCGTCGCCACCACGCGCCCGGAAACCATGCTCGGCGACACTGCCGTGGCCGTGCATCCGTCTGACGAGCGCTACACCCATCTGGTCGGCAGACAAGTGCGGCTGCCGCTGGTCGGGCGCCTGATTCCGATCGTCGCCGACGAATATTCCGATCCCGAGAAGGGTACCGGCGCGGTGAAGATCACGCCGGCGCACGACTTCAACGATTTCGAAGTCGGCAGGCGGCACAATCTCGATGTGATCAACATCCTCACGGCCGAGGCGCGTATCAACGACGCCGCGCCTGAAGCCTATCGTGGCCTGGATCGTTTCGAGGCGCGCAAGCGCATCGTTGCCGACATGGAGGCTGCCGGCCGCCTGGTCGAGATCGAGAAGCACAAGCATCAGGTGCCGCACGGCGACCGCTCGGGCGTGCCGATCGAGCCCTGGCTTACCGACCAGTGGTACCTGAACGTCCGCCCGCTCGCCGAGGAGGCCCTGGCGGCCGTGCGCCGCGGCCAGACGCGTTTCGTGCCGCAAAACTGGGAGAAGACCTTCTTCGACTGGCTCGAGAACATCCAGCCCTGGTGCGTGTCGCGCCAACTGTGGTGGGGCCACCAGATCCCGGCCTGGTACGGGCCGGATGGCGGCTACGTCATCGCCCGCAACGAAGCGGAAGCGCGCGCCAAGGCCGATGAGAAATGGGGTGCCGGCACGCCGATCACGCGTGATGAGGACGTGCTCGACACCTGGTTCTCCTCGGCGCTGTGGCCTTATTCGACCTTCGGCTGGCCGGACAAGACGGCAGAGCTCGCCAGATATTACCCGACTTCCGTGGTGGTGACGGGCTTCGACATCATCTTCTTCTGGGTTGCCCGCATGATGATGACGGGCCTGTTCACCCAGAACGACGTGCCGTTCAAGGACGTCTATCTCCATGCCCTCGTCCGTGACGAGAAGGGCGCCAAGATGTCGAAATCCAAGGGGAACGTCATGGACCCCCTGGATATCATCGACGGTATCGAGCTCGATGCCCTCGTCGCCAAGCGTACCTCGGCGCTGGCCAACAAGGCCGATGTCGGGCATGTCACCTCGGAGACGCGGAAAGCCTATCCGAACGGTATCGAGCGCTATGGCGCCGACGCTCTGCGTTTCTTCCTGGCCGCGATGGCCGCGCCCGGTCGCGACATCAAGCTGTCGATCGACCGCGTCAAGGGCTATCGCAATTTCGGTACCAAGCTGTGGAACGCCACGCGCTTTGCCGAGATGAAGGGCTGTGTGCGCGATCCCAGCTTCGACCCGAAATCGGCCAAGATCGCGCTCAACCGCTGGATTGCCGGCGAAGCGGAGAAGGCTGCGGGCGAAATCCAGCGTGCCATCGAGGCCTATCGCTTCAACGATGCCGCCAGCGCGGTCTACCGCTTCATCTGGAACGTGGTGTGCGACTGGTATGTCGAGCTTGCCAAGCCGATCATCGAGGGTGAGGACGAGGCGGCACGGGCCGAGACACGCGCCATGGTCGCCTTCATCCTCGACCAGTCGACGCTCTTGCTGCATCCCTTCATGCCCTTCATGACCGAGGAGCTCTGGTCGGTGACGGCAGGGCCGGTTCCGCGCAGCCAGATGGCGGCGCTGACCGCCTGGCCGGACCTTGGCGGCTTGCTCGATGCGGCGGCGGACGAGGAGATCGGCTGGCTGGTCGATCTCGTCGCCGAGATCCGCTCGATCCGTACCGAGGTCGGCGTGCCCGGCGGTGCGCAGGTGCCGCTGGTCATGGTGAACGCGTCCCCGGCCATCGAGGCGCGCGTCGCGGCCCATGGCGAGACGCTCAAGCGCCTGGCCCGCATCAGCGAGATCAGCTTTGCCCCGGCAGCCCCGAAGGGCTCGGTGCAGATCATCGCCCGCGGCGCGGTGGCGGCCCTCGCTCTGGAAGGCGTGGTCGACATCGAGGCCGAAAAGGCCCGCTTGAAGAAGGAAACCGACAAGATCGACGGCGAGATCGCCAAGATTAATGCGAAGCTCGGCAATCCCGATTTCATCGCCCGGGCCAAGGAAGAGGTGATCGAGGAAAACCGCGAGCGCCTCGAAGAGGCGACAGCTCGCCGTGCCAAGCTGCAGGACGCCCTGGCAGGCCTGTAAGGGAATGGTGTGCCGGTTTGAAGACCGGCACACCAGTAATGGCGATCACGACACGCGGGCCAGAAAGGCCTTCGAGCGCTCGGAGCGGGGTGCCGTGAAGAAGGTCTCGGGCGGTGCCTCCTCGACCACGAGGCCATCGTCCATCATCACCACGCGATCGGCGACCTCACGGGCAAAGCCCATTTCATGGGTGACGACGACCATGGTCATGCCTTCGCGGGCGAGCTCCTTCATGACTTCCAGCACCTCGCCGACCATTTCGGGATCGAGTGCGCTGGTCGGTTCGTCGAACAACATCAATGTCGGCTTCATCGCGAGCGCACGCGCGATGGCCACGCGCTGCTGCTGGCCTCCCGAGAGCTGGGCGGGATAGGCATCCGCCTTGTCCTTGAGGCCCACGCGCGCCAACAGTGCCATCGCTTCGCGACGGGCCGTTGCCGGGTCGATACCCAGCACTTGCGTCGGGGCTTCGATGATGTTGCCGAGCGCGCTCAGATGCGGGAACAGGTTGAAGCGCTGGAAGACCATGCCGATGTCCCGGCGCTGCCGGGCGATATTGCGCTCGCTGTCCTCGACGAGGCGACCCTTCTTCTCGCGATAGCCGATGAGATGGCCATTCACGCGGATGCGACCGCTCTGGATCTTCTCCAGATGGTTGATGCAGCGCACGAAGGTGGTCTTGCCCGAGCCGGAGGCGCCGATGATGACGACAACCTCTCCACGCCGGACGTTGAGCGAAACGCCCTTGAGTACCTGCATCGAGCCGAACCACTTCTCGACCCCCTCGGCCTCGACGGTCCATTGCGTGTCTGCGGTGCTCATGGGCTGACTCCGAACAGGCTGGTCAGGAGCCGGCCGCGCGGCGCCTTGCTGCGCGTCTCGGCAAAGGGCGTGCTGAAGCGAGCTTCGATGTAGCGCTGGAGAAAACCCCAGAGAGTGGTGAGAGAGAGGTAGTAGAGCGCGACCACCGAATAGAGCTCGAAGACGCGAAAGGTTGCCGACGTCACCATCTGGGTTGCCAACAGGAGCTCGGGCACGCCGATGACGCTCAGCAGCGTCGTGCTCTTCAGCATGCCGTTGAAGTTGTTGCCGAGCGGAGGAATGATAACCCTTGCAGCCTGGGGCAGGATGATGCGCCGCAGGAGCTTGGCGGGCGTCATGCCGAGCGACTTGGCCGCCTCGGTCTGCCCTCGATCGATCGAAGTGATGCCGGCGCGGATGATCTCGCCCATATAGGCGGCTTCGTTGAGGCTGAGGGCGATGATGCCGGCCTGGACATTGCCCGGCAGGATCATGAAGCCGAGATCGATATCGTGAAAGCGCAGGATGCCGGCCGCGGCGAGGGCGGTGTAGATGAACACGATCTGCACCAGCAGCGGCGTGCCGCGCATGACCCAGACATAGAAGGAGGTGAACGCCTGCAGGATCCGCCATGACGATAGCCGCCCCAGGGCCACGAACAGGCCGAGGGTCGTGCCGACGATCTGCGCGACGATACTGATGCTGAGCGTCAGCCAGAGGCCGTGCAGATAGATGCTGGAGGGTTCGAGCAGGTAGTGGAAGAAGAAGGCCCAGTTGAAGTTCATGGCAAGACCTCACAAGGCGTCGCGTTCGATACCCCAGTTTTCCAGGATCTTCTTGTAGGTGCCGTCCTTGCGGACTGCGTCGAGCGCCGTAGCGAAGGCTTTCTGCAGCTCGGTGTCCTCCTTGCGGAAAGCGGCACCGATGATTGCCTGGGCGAAAGGTTCCCCGCCCATTTCGAACAGGTCCGGAGCCTGCTTGAAATAGTAGCCGGCCGTCTTGATGGTGGTGCCATAGGCATCGACCTGACCGATGCGCAGGGCCTGGAAAGCATCGGTGTCCTTGGGAAACACCACGACCTGGGCCTGTGCCTTGCCTTCGCCAGCGAGCTTCTTGTTCTCGTCGTCGACAAGAGACTGGATCGTGGTGCCGTTCTCGACGGCAACCTTCTTGCCGGAGAGGTCGGCGAGCCCGGTGATATGGCTGGAATTGCCCTTCAGCACCACGAGGGACTGGCTGGAGGCGAGGTAATCGACGAAATCGACGACCTCCCGGCGCTTGGGCTTGTCATAGAGTTCGGACATAATCACGTCGCACTGCTTGGCGATCAGCGCCGGGATGATGCCGTCGAACTGCACCTGCTTCCATTCCGCGCTGACACCCAGTTGCTTGGCAATGGCATTGCCGAGCTCGATCTCGGCTCCGGTCAACGAGCCGTCATCCTTGTAGAAGGACAGCGGCGGCGATCCGATATCGGCGCAGATCACCATCTTCTTAGCCTCGGCAATGGCAGCCGGCGGCTGGACGGGCTGTGCCCAGGCCATGGTGGCCATACTCGCCGCCACGAGGCCGGCCGATAGGAAAGCAAGGTCAGGGCGAAGGCGAGGCAGTACGGCACGGAATGCGCGCATGGTGGTGCTCCGGATGACTTGTTCCAGGTCCCTGTTTGGAACCAATTTTATTATTGATACCGATATTGGGACATAACATTGGCATGCCAGCAAGAAGAATCGTATGGACAATGCAAGAAAATCGATACTAATCTATGAGACCAATATTTAAATTGGTTCAAAAATGAATAGCAAACAGCAAGCCAGCCAGAATCTTCGCAGCCTGTTGAATGGCGGCGCCTATCCTCCCGGCAGTCGCCTGCCGCCGGAACGTGACCTCATGCTCCGGCTGGGGCTGAGCCGCCGGGCGCTCCGGCTCGGGCTGGAGCAGCTGGAGGCTGAGGGGCGCCTGTGGCGGCATGTCGGCAAGGGAACCTTCGTCGGCACTCGCCCGCCCGAGCGGGAACTGGGCATGTCGCTGATCACCGCCAGCACCAGTCCGGCCGAACTCATGGATCTCTGCCTGTGGACGGAGCCGACCTATGCCAGGGTTGCCGCCACGCGGGCGAGCCGCATGGACATCGACAATCTGCGCTATCTCCTCGACAAGAGTGCCGCCGCTCGCGATGCCTCGACCTGGGATATCTGGGATGTGCGCCTGCATCGTGCCATCGCAGAGGCCACGCACAATGCCCTTGCCCTTGCCGTGTTCGACAGCCTGAATGCCGTGCGGGAGGAGGGGGCCTGGCGACGCCTGCGCAACGATCCCACCACGACCGAGCGTTTCGAGGAACTCACGCTCCACCATCGCCAGATCGTCGATGCCATTGCCCGGCATGATCCGCCAGCCGCAGAAGCCGCCATGCGGCGGCATCTGCGCTCGGTCCAGCACGCCTTGCTGCTCGAGGATGCCGGCACGGACGCTGCTGATGGGGAAGCCCCGACGATCGACCTTCTGCGCAACGCATTTCAGGAAGATGTACCATGAGGGATTTTCAGCTTCCGGGCCGTTCGCCCGTCCGCGCCATGGACGCGATGGTCGCGACGTCCCATCCTCTGGCCAGCGCGGCCGCCCTCGCCCTGCTGCGCGAGGGGGGCAATGCCATCGACGCGGCAATCTGCGCCTCTGCGGTCCTGGCGGTGGTCGAACCGCAGTCGACGGGTATCGGCGGCGACTGTTTCTGCCTCTATGTGCCCGGTGGAGAAGGCCCGGTACTCGCCTATAATGGGGCCGGGCGGGCGCCAGAGGCGGCAACCTTCGACTGGTATGAGGGGCGGGGATTTACTGAGATACCGGCCGACAGTCCACATGCCGTTACCATTCCAGGTGCGATCGATGCCTGGTGCCGTCTGTCGGCGGACCATGGCCGCACTCCGCTCGATCGCGTGCTGGCCCCCGCCATCCATTATGCCGAGGCGGGATATGTCATTCATGACCGGGTCGAGGTGGATTGGCACGAGGCGAAGGATCTTTTGGCGCGGGATGCCACGGCTGCCCGCGTCTTTCTGCCTGGTGGCGCCGTTCCGAGGGCAGGCGATGTCCATCGCCAGCCGGAGCTTGGCCGGAGCCTGCGCCTCATCGCCGCCAAGGGGCGGACCGCATTCTACGAGGGCGAGCTTGCCGAGGATCTGGTTGCGCATCTGCGCAGCGTGGGAGGGCTGCATACGCTGGATGACTTTGCGGCCGCCAGCGGCGAGTACGCAGAGCCCGTCAGGACCAGCTATCGTGGCGTCGATGTCTGGCAGATGCCGCCGAGCAATCAGGGGCTGACGGCCCTGGTGATGCTCAACCTGCTGGCAGGTTTCGATCTGGCCGAGCTCGACCCGCTGGGAGCGGAGCGGTTGCATCTGGAGGTCGAGGCCGGGCGCCTCGCCTATCGGATCAGGGACGAGTTGATCGCCGATCCCGATCATGCCGACGTTCCCGTCGAGGCCTTGCTGGCCTCGTCCTACGCCGATGGACTGCGGCGCAGGATCGATCCCGATAGTGCCAGCCGTGAATTGCCTGCGGCGGTGATGGAGCCATCGGATACGGTCTATCTTTCCGTCGTGGATCGCGATCGGAATGCGGTCAGCTTCATCAACTCGACCTATCATTCCTTCGGCAGCGGCCTGGTCGGCCCGAAATCGGGAATCGTCCTGCAGAACCGCGGCAAGGGATTTCGCGTCGACCGCCGCCACCCGAACTGCATTGCGCCGCGCAAACGCCCCCTCCACACCATCATGCCCGGCATGGCGACCCGCAACGGCCGTGTGGTCGCGCCGTTCGGTGTCATGGGGGGCGACTACCAGCCCTTCGGCAATGTCCATGTGCTGAGCAATCTGCTGGACTACGGCATGGACCCGCAGGCCGCGATCGATCTGCCGCGGGTTTTCTACCAGCAGGGCGAACTCGTCGCCGAGCGCGGCGTTCCCGCGGTCACGCTTCGCGCCCTCGAGGCGCGCGGCCACAAGGTCGGCCCGGCCGAGGAGCCGCTGGGCGGCGGGCAGATGGTTCTCATCGATTGGGAGAAGGGAACGCTGACGGGCGGCTCCGATCCGAGAAAGGATGGGCTTGCCATCGGCTACTAAGGCCGAATTCGCCGGCGCTGTCGGAACGGACCGATCTCGCACGTCCTTGGGGCGAATGGGTACGAGGAGAGCGCAATGAGAGAATTGATCTTGACGATGACCATGTCGCTCGATGGTTACGTCTGCGGCCCCGAAGGCGAACTCGACTGGATCTTCGATGGCGATGAGGAGGCCATCGCCTGGAAGTTGGAGACTGTGTCGAAGGCGGGCCTGCACATCATGGGCAGCCGAACCTTCCAGGCCATGGCTGCCTATTGGCCAACTTCCACCAGCGTGTTCGCGCCGGCGATGAACCAGATACCCAAGGCCGTCTTTTCAAGGCAGGGATCGGCAATCCTGAAGGCGGCTGACGCCCCGACCGGCGCCGGCAGTGGTCGATCGGGACAAATGCAGCCCGGTGCGGAAAGCTGGAAGGAGGCCCGCGTGGCCAGCGGCGATCTGGCAGACGAGATCGCCAGGATGAAGGCCAGCGACGGCAAGCCGATCATTGCCCATGGCGGCGCTGCGTTCGCACGCGGTCTCATCGCCCGGGAACTGGTCGATCGATACGCCTTGGTGGTGCATCCGATCGCCCTCGGCAAGGGCATGCCGATCTTCTCCGACATCACCTCGCCAAGGCGCCTCAAGCCGATCAGCTCTACGGCCTTTCCCGGAGGCTCGGTGGGGCAGGTCTATCGGCCTGCGTGAGCACGTCTTATGCGCAATCTCTAGTCCTTGATTGCCTGGATCACGTTGACGGTCTGCGTCAGCGTTTCGATCTCGCGAAAGCGAGGCTCATGCAGCGGGGCTTCGGCATGTTCGAAGGCCCAGGTCAGGGGGTGGGGGACATAGACGCCCCAACTGCCAACCCGGAGTGCCGGAATCACGTCGGATTTCAACGAATTGCCGATCATCATGGAGGCCTCGGGACCATCGCCATGCCGGGCGAAGGCTTGCGCATAGGTCTTGGCACTCTTTTCGCTGACGATCTCCACCGCCTCGAACAATTCGCGCAACCCCGATTGCGCGATCTTGTTCTCCTGATGGAACAGGTCGCCCTTGGTGATGAGGATGAGCCTGTAGCTGCCTGCCAGGCTTTCCAGCGTGTCGGCGACATCAGGCAGCAACTCGACCGGATGGTTGAGGATCTCCTTGCCGAGCGCCAGGATGCGCCCGATGACCTGTGCTGGCACCCGGCCGCTGCTGACGTCGATGGCGGTATCGATCATCGAGAAGGTGAAGGTCTTCATGCCGAAGCCGTGACTGACGACATTGCGCTTGCCGACTTCGAGAAGATGCGCCAGCAGCGTATCCTTGTCGGCATAGTCGGCAAGAAGGCTGACCAGTTCTTCCTCGGCCGTCCTGAAATATTGCTCGTTCTGCCAGAGCGTATCGTCGGCATCGAAGGCGAGCGTGGTGAGGCGGGCAGGGGACATCGCGATCTCTCGAACTGGGCCCGTCCGTATAAGCCCAAATGCGCCGGTGAGGCCAGCCCGTGTCGGATGCAAGCAAGGCCATCTCGCGATGTGTTCCGACAATTGCTATTCCCGTTTGCGAATCCAGCCCAGCGCGTCAGGTCCTCATGTCCCAGTCCAAGCCCAACATCCTCATCATCATGGTGGATCAGCTCGCACCGGCCTTCCTGCCGGTGCACGGCTTCGATCTGGTCAAGGCGCCCAATATCGTGAGCCTGGCCGAGCGCGGCGTGGTGTTCGACAGCGCCTATTGCAACTCGCCTTTGTGTTCGCCCTCCCGCGCCGTGTTCATGAGCGGGCAATTGCCGTCGCGCTCGGGTGTCTACGACAATGCCGCCGAATTCCGCGCCGACATCCCGACCTGGGCGCATTATCTCAGGCGAGCAGGCTACCGCACCGTGCTGTCGGGCAAGATGCATTTCTGCGGGCCTGACCAGTTACATGGTTTTGAGGAGCGGCTGACAACCGACATCTATCCGGCGGACTATGGCTGGACTCCCGATTGGGATCATCCGCACGAACGCCCGAGCTGGTATCACAACATGTCATCGGTGACCGATGCCGGCCTTTGCGTGCGCACCAACCAGCTCGATTTCGACGATGAGGTGGTGTTCGCAGCCGAGCGCGCCCTCTATGAACATGTGCGCAGTCCCGACAAGCGTCCCTTCTGCATGGTGGCGTCGCTCACCCATCCGCATGATCCCTACGCGATCACGCAGGACTATTGGGACCTCTATCGGGACGAGGAAATTCCCCTGCCTCGTCATGTGGTTCCGGTCGAGGAGCTCGATCCGCACTCCCTGCGCCTGCGCCATGTCTGCGACATGGACAAGGCCGAAATCACCGACCAGCACATCCGCAATGCCCGGCATGCCTATTTCGGTGCGATTTCCTATGTCGATGCCAATGTCGGCAAGCTGCTCAAGGCCCTGGAAGCGACGGGCCTCGATAAGGAAACGATCATTCTGTTTACCGGCGACCATGGCGAAATGCTGGGCGAGCGCGGCCTGTGGTACAAGATGAGCTGGTTCGAGGGCTCAGCCCGGGTGCCGCTGATCATCAGTGCGCCTCAGCTCTATCGTCCGCATCGGGTCGCTGCCAGCGTGTCGCTGGTCGATATCCTGCCGACCCTGGTGGATATGGCCGAACCTGGCGCGGCTGCGCAGCTGACTGGCATCGACGGCGCCAGCCTGGTGCCGCATTGCCTCGGAGAGGGCGGGCATGATGAAGTTCGCGGCGAGTATCTTGCCGAAGGTACCGTGGCGCCTCTGATGATGCTCCGCCGCGGCAACTTCAAATTCGTGCATTCACCTGCCGATCCCGATCAGCTCTACGATCTGGTTGTTGATCCCGCCGAACTGACAAATCTTGCGGCGGAGCCGGTATATGCCGAAATCGTGGCAGGTTTTCGTAAGGAAATAGAAACGCGCTGGAGCCTTGCTGCTATCGATGCCGATGTACGCGCCAGCCAGCGTCGTCGTCGGGTAGTGGACGACGCCTTGAACTCTGGAAAAGCGACTTCGTGGGACTTTCAACCTTTCAAGGACGCTTCCAGGCAGTATATGCGCAACACCATAGACCTTGATGATCTGGAGGCGATGGCACGTTATCCTCGCGTGCGCCCGTAAATGCTATGGTTAATTCTTCACTGTCCGGTGTGGCAATAGAGCAACACGGATTCGAAGTCTTGCGTTGCCGGCCTCCAGCCGTCGACTTGGCCGCGTTCCTGCCACAAAGTGACCGCTGAATTCAGCCCGCATTTTGGAGCGTCAAGATCTCCAGCGTGCTGAACGCAGTTGAGTTGCTTGAGTGGCGGTCGAACTTGGATAGAGCTTTTCGCGAACACGCAATGGACAGCGCCGGATTTGCCAGTGGTCGTGTCCACGTGCCCGGAGGATTCCGCCGGCCGACCGGTGCCGTCGCGAAAAAGCCATCAACTTTGCGGCTTTGGCAGGAGAGCCGCCGTGAATCGGTCAAAGAATCGGCAGAAGTGTCGGCTATGTCCTTCACTATGAACCAGATTTCTCTCTTGGCCGACCGGCAGACCGCAGGCGGACCCCTTGATCGGGTCCCGGCGCGCCATGGCAAATCGCTTGCCTGGATGCGCTGTCTTCTGCGTGCGAGCGGCCTCGGCCTCTTGCTATCCCTGGGCTGTGTGACGGCACAGGCTTTCGATGGCACCAAGACGCCGGCGGACGATCCTTCTCCGATGCAGGCCTTCCGCAACGGCACCAAGGCCTACAAGGCCGGCGATCTCGCCGGAGCATCACAGGCGCTGGAATTCGCCGCCAGCAAGGGGCACGCCCTGGCCCAGTGGAAGCTCGCCCGCATGTATTCTGAAGGGGATGGCGTTCCGCGCGACGACAAGAGGGCGTTCGACTATTACCAGGCCATCGTCGACGCCCATGGCGAGGACAGCCCGGACACTGCCCAGGCCCGCTTCGTTTCCAGTGCGATCGTCGCGCTAGGCTCCTATTACGTTTCGGGCATCCCCAATGAGGTGAAGCCCAATCCCAGGCACGCGACCGAGCTGTTCCAGTATGCCGCCACCTATTTCGGCGACAGCGACGCACAATATAATCTCGGCCGCATCTATCTCGACGGCAATGCCGTGCAAAAGCGCGACGCCATCACTGCTGGCCGCTGGCTGCGTCTGGCCGCCGACAAGGGCCATCGCCAGGCACAGGCCGTGCTCGGCCACCTCCTGCTGTCGGGCAACGACATGCCGCGCCAGGGCGCGCGGGGCCTGATGTATCTGACTTTGGCGCGCGACGGTGCCAATGGCGAGCGCGACCAGTGGATCATCGACCTCTATGACGATGCCTTCGCCAAGGCGACGCCGGACGAGCGCGAGATGTGCCTGACCTATCTGGCGCAGTTCCTCAAGGACCATTCCTAGGTCGGCGCAGATCGAGAGCGCGGGTAGTTCGCGTTTGCTGATCGAAGCTGACGCCTTGGACCGCTCGTTATCTGCTGGCAATCTTGAGCCGACCGGCGCTGCCGGCGTTAGCAAGGTTGGCGAAATCCGCTCGAACTTTGTCCTCTGCATCCCCGAAGTGGAGCAGCCGGGCCATTCCTTGGGGGCGCCAAGGGCCTCCGAAGGATAGATTGGTGCCCGTCAGAGCTGCGTCACGCCCTGCCAATCGAGTTTAGGGTTCCCTATCAATCTATTGAAATGCTTTGAATAATACTCGAACAGGCGCTGATAGCCCCGTTGGTAGGCTGCTGCGTTCTTTTCCAATAGGGCCAGGGCCTCCACGAAATCGCCGGCCCGATAGGGCGCCAGGATTTCCGCCTGGGCGACCTGCAGCCGGAAGAAGTCGGTATCCGCCTCGCCGGTGTGAAGGGCGAACAGCCCGATAGCACCCTGCCGACCGCGTACCATGGCACGGTCGAGCTCAAGGAAGGGCATGCCGGTCGCCGCCCGGCTGGTGGCTTCGGTGACGAGAACCTCCACGCCATAGAGCTTCGTCAGAGCCTCCAGGCGCGAAGCGAGGTTGACTGCATCGCCGAGGGCCGAATATTCGAGCCGCTGTTCCGAGCCGAGATTGCCGACGCAGGCCTCGCCCGTATGCAGCCCGATGCCCATCTGGATCGGCGGATCGCGAAACTCGCGTGCCATGCCGGCGATATCCAGCGCTGCCTTGCAGGCGAGCGTCGCGTGGTTCGGCATGTCGAGCGGCGCATTCCAGAAGGCCATCATGCCGTCGCCTATGAATTTGTCGATGGTGCCGCTATGGCGAAGAACGGCTTCCGTCGCCGGCGTATGGATGCGGCGGATCAGCGACACCACGCCCTCCGGCGACTGGGTCTCGGCAATGCCGGTGAAGTTGCGCACGTCCGAGAACATGATGGTGAGTTCGCGAATCTCGCCGCCGAGCACGATGCGATCCGGAGCTTCGACCAGGCGCTCCACCACTGCCGGGGTCACGAAGCGGCCGAACATCGAGCGTACCTCGGCCCGCCGGTGCTCGGCCTCCTGGTAGTGATAGACCGTGGCGGCGAGAAAGACGGAGAGGGTGCCCACGCTCGGCATCACCGCATCGAACAGCACACCCTGCCGCACATAGAGGATCCAGCTCCAGCAGGCGATCATGATCGGGATGGAGAGGCCGGCCACGGTCGAAACCAACGGCATGTTGCGGGTGCGCCTGAGAATCCAGGCCAGCAGGCTGCCCAGGGCGAGGATGAGGAATGCCTCCAGGCCGCGCATCCAGTCGGGTCGCACCAGGCTGGCGCCGGCGAGCACTTGTTCGACGATCTGGGCATGTACCTCGACGCCGGGGATCGCCTCTTCCACCGAGGTGCTTCGCTGATCGCGCAGGCCGATGGCGACTGCACCGACGAAGACGATATGATCCTTGATGTCCTGCGGATTGAAGCTGCCGTCGAGGATCGAGGCAGCCGAGATCCAGGATGACGGCTCCGATCGGCGCGCAACCAGGCGAACCTCGCCATTGCTGTCGGTATCGATGAAGATGCTTCTGTCGCCGTCGCCGATTCGGATGGTGTTGATGCCGCTTTGGACGCCAAAGGCGGGCTGGCCGCTGGCATTGGAAGCGCGCACCATGAGGGTGTCGGCGCCCATGGCGACGCGAATGGTTTCAAGCGAGAGGGATGGCGCCACCTTGCCGGCGATGGCGACGAAGGTCGGCACCTTGCGGATGACGCTGTCGCCGTCGGGAAACCAGTTAATGGCACCCGCTCCCCGGGCCGCGTCATAAAGGACGGGCAGCGGCATTTTAGCGGCTGGGAAAGAGGGCAGGAAATTGACGGGGTCATCCCCGACCTGCCCGTATCCGCTCTTGATCTTGACCGGCTCGCCGGCATCGGTTCCCAGAAGACCGAGCACGACGGGTATGTTCGCCATGGTCTGTGCAAACATGACGTCGTAGGAGGCGGTGGAGGCGCTCATGGCTTTTTCCAGCGCTTCCCGTTCGGCGCTGGTGGGCAGCTTCTTGACCAACAGTCCTGGCGAGGTCTGGTCGGCCTCGCTGAACAAGACGTCGAAGGCAACCACGACGGCACCGGCATCGGCCAGCTTTTGAGTGAGTGTGGCGATCACGCTGCGCGGCCAGGGGAATTGGCCGATTTCGGACAGCGATTTCTCGTCAATCGCCACGATGCGCACGGGCGAATCGGGATCGCGTCCCTTGGCGTGCCAGCGCTGATAGGTGTCGAAGACGATGTCCTGCAGCCGGGGCAGGGGGGCGGGACCAAGCAAAGTCAACAGGCTGAAGATCAGCAGCGGCAGAGCCACCACCAGCGGATATCCAAGGAAGCGCTTCAGCCGCATGTCGATGTCACGCTCATACTCCAGCACAGCAGGTACTACTGGAGGAATTCGCCCCGCTCGGCCAGTGAATTATCGGCTTTTCCCTTGCGGCAGCCGGTGTGGCTGGGTTGTAGGCCGCAGAAGTCTCGCCTCTTGATCATGGAAGGGAATGCGTCATGATGGTCTTGGCATCGCTGCCACCCCTTCGGCTCGCTCAACTCGGGCACCGGCGGTCGGAGGCCCGTTTTCGCCAACAACAATACAGTGACCGGACATAGGGCGGATTATCGGCATGCCACGATCGCGCTTCCTGACACCCCGCTTCTTTGGACTGGCGGCAGCCTGCAGCTTGGCCTTCACGTCCGCCAACGCGGCTGAGACCGTGGGGAACACGGTCGGCGTGACCCCTGCCGCCATCGGCACGGTTGCCGGAGAACTCGGGGTCGATATCGCTGTCTATCGCGACGAGACCGTGCGCACCGGCCCTTCCGGGGCTCTTGAAATCAAATTCCTCGACCAGACGCGCCTTGCGCTCGGCGCTTCGGCATCGGCCAAGCTCGACCGCTTCGTCTATTCGGGGGGGCAGGCCAGGGATGTGGTGATCGGCCTGTCGAAGGGGGTGTTTCGCTTTGCCAGCGGTGTCTCCGCCAAGAAGGCCTATTGGATCCAGACGCCGCTCGCCGGGATCGGTGTGAGAGGGACCAATTTCACGGCCGAAATCAGCGACAATTATGAGCGTTTCACCATCTGGGAAGGCGCCATAGAGGTCTGTCCTCGCCAGAGAGGGCTTTCCATCGACCAGGAACGCCGGCGGCGCTGCCCGCTTCTGAAACGGCGGGGAGAGACGATTACCATCTTCCCCGGCAGCAGGTCGCGAAGGGGTGGGCCGCCGGTGGTATTCTCGCCCCATTGTGCCGAGGCCGGCGCGGGGGCCCAACTCTGCGGCCGCTATGGCGGCAAGGGGGGGCAGAATCGCGGCCAGAGGCGGCCGGGCTTCAACTTCCCCACCTTCAACCCGCCACAGCAGCGCGACTGACGACACGCTAGAGGGCGAGGTCGCAGCGAATCGGCACGTGGTCGGAGGCCTTTTCCTGCCCGCGCATCGCCTTGTCGATGGCGCAGCCCTGGAGGCGCGAGGCCGCTTGCGGCGACAGCAGCAGATGATCGATGCGGATGCCGTTGTCCTTCTGCCAGCCGCCGGCCTGATAGTCCCAGAAGGTATAGTGTCCGGGCGCATCCTCGCAGGCCCGGAACGCATCCGTCAGGCCGAGTGCGAGCAATTCGCGGAACTTGGAGCGGCTCTGGAGCAGGAAGAGAGCGTCGTTCACCCATTCTGCCGGGTTCTTGGCGTCTGCCGCCTGCGGGATGATGTTGTAGTCGCCCGCCATCACGAAGGGTTCCTCGAGCGCGAGCAGGCCGCTGATGTGCAGCCTGAGGCGCTCCATCCAGCCGAGCTTGTAGGGATATTTTTCGGTGCCGACCGGATTGCCGTTCGGCAGATAGATCGAAGCGACACGCAACGCGCCGGAGGCGGTGGAGATCACGGCCTCGATATAGCGGGCCTGTTCGTCGCCATCGTCACCCGGCAGCCGCGTCTTCACCTCGTTGAATGGGTGCTTGGAGAGTATGGCCACGCCATTGAAGGTTTTCTGGCCATGGACGGCGACATTATAGCCGAGCGCCTCGATCTCGGCGGCGGGAAATGCCTCGTCCACGCATTTGATCTCCTGGAGGCAGACGACGTCCGGTTGGGCGTCCTTCAGCCAGCCCGTGAGATGGGGAAGCCTTTGGCGGATGGAGTTCACGTTCCAGCTGGCAACACGCACCATGTCACACCGAGAAGCTGGTGCCGCAGCCACAAGCGGCAGTGGCCTGCGGGTTGTTGATCTTGAAGGCGGAACCGATGAGATCCTCGACATAATCGAGCTCGGCGCCTTCCATATATTGCTGCGACATCTCGTCGATCAGCACGGTGGCGCCTTCCTTGGCGATCGCCAGGTCATCCTCGTGGCGTTCGGTGTCGAACACGAACTTGTACTGGAAGCCGGAGCAGCCGCCGCCCTCCACGCTGATGCGCAGCATCGAGCCGGACGGTTCACTTTCGAGAATCTTGGCGATCCGGCGCGCAGCGCGGTCGCTCACGGAAACGGGACTGGTCATGGCATCCTGTAAACTTGGCTGCATCTTGTACCGAAAATATGTGCGAAGGGCCAAAGGTTCAATGCTCGATCGCGCCGTAAAGAAGCTTTGCCTTGCCACGTGGCAACCTCTATTGAGGCGCAAGCAAGGCGTGAGGCGCGATGGCCGAACTCGAGATACCCGATTGCGTGATCCGGCCTCGCGGTCCGTGGGCGGTGGCGCCCCAATCGCGCGGGCGGTTGTTTGCCGAGCCGCAGTCGCCGACGCGGACCGATTTCCAGCGCGACCGCGATCGCATCATCCACTCCACGGCTTTCCGCCGCCTCAAGCACAAGACTCAGGTTTTCGTCGCGCATGAGGGCGATCATTACCGCACCCGGCTGACCCACACGATCGAGGTCGCCCAGATCGCCCGTTCGATCGCCCGTTCCCTGGCGCTCGACGAGGATCTCGCCGAGGCCCTGGCCCTGGCGCATGATCTCGGCCACACGCCGTTCGGCCATACCGGCGAGGATGCGTTGGACGAGGCGATGCGCGCCTATGGCGGCTTCGACCACAATGCCCAGTCGCTGCGCATCGTCACCCGCCTCGAGCGGCGCTATGCCGAGTTCGATGGACTCAACCTGGCCTGGGAGACCCTGGAAGGGCTGGTGAAACACAACGGGCCTCTGCTGCAGGCGGACGGCACCCCGGTGGCGCGCTATCGCGAGCGGGGCATTCCCGTCGCCATCCTGGAATATCAGGCCCAGCAGAATCTCGATCTCGAGGGTTTCGCCAGTGCCGAGGCGCAGGCTGCCGCCATTGCCGACGACATTGCCTATAATGCACATGACATCGATGACGGGCTGCGTGCCGGCCTGTTCGAGCTCGCCGATCTCGGGCAGGTGCCGCTCGCCGGTGAATTGCTCGCCGAGATCGCCGATCGTCATCCTGACCTCGATCGTGGCCGCACCACCCACGAATTGATGCGCCGAGTGATCACCCGGCTGGTGGAAGATGTGATCGGCATGGGCAAGGCCGCCTTCACCTCCGGGCTCTACCGATCGAGCGAGGATGTGCGGGGAGCCGGCAAGACGCTGATTGCCTTTTCGCCGTCCGTCGCGCTGGCCGACAAGGGAATCAAGGGCTTTCTTTATCCCAACATGTATCGCCACGAACGGGTGATGAAGGTCCGCATGCATGCTGCGCAGGTGGTCACCCGCCTGTTCGACCGCCTGTTCGCCGAGATCAGCCAGATGCCGGCCGAATGGTGCGAGGGGCTGGAAGGTGCGCGGGAGGACAAGCGTGCGCGCCGTGTCGCTGATTATATTGCCGGCATGACCGATACTTTCGCGATCAACGAGCATCGACGCCTGTTCGGAACGGCGCCGGATCTGCGCTGACGTCGCTGCCATGGATCCGATCGAATGGCTCAGGCGTGGCGTACAGGAGGCTATCGCTTCGCTCCAGGCGGCGGGCCGTCTGCCCGCCGGTCTCGATGCGGCTTCGATCGGCGTCGAGGTGGCTGACCAGACAGGGCGGGGAGATTTCACCTGCAATGCTGCCCTCGTGCTGAGCCGGCCAGCAAGGATGCCATCCCGGATCCTGGCCGCTCTCCTTGCCGAAACGCTGGAGAGCGTCGATGGCATCGCCGGAGTCGAAATTGCCGGGCCCGGCTTCCTGAACCTGACGCTGGCGCCGGCGATCTGGGCCCGCATGCTTGCGGGCGTGCAGAGGGCCGGCAGCCGCTATGGCGCCAGCACGCGCGAGGGGGCAGGCAACTCCACGATCGGCTTCGGGGCCACCGATCCGCAGAGCAGCAGGCCCCTGTCGCCGGCGCGCTGCGAAGCGGTCGGCACTGCCCTGGCCAATATGCTGGACCATCTCGGTTCTCGCGCGGACAGGCACTTCAGGACAGGTGCGGTGCATGCCGATGTCATTGTCCGACTCGGGCCGCTTTTGGGTTTAAAAGGGCGAAACTCCCCGCCAATCGCCGGCCATCGCGCCGACGAGCTCGACCTTTCGATGGTTGCCGGCCTCATCGGCGACGACGCCGCTCGTCTGGGCATGCTGATGCAGCCTGCCGATGCTCCGCTCACGCTCGACCTCGACCTTCTGCTCGATCAGAGCCATGCCAACCCCGTCTTTGAGCTGCATTATGCCCATGCCCGCTGCTGCGCCCTACGCCAACAGGGGGAGATCAGGGGACATGGTGATTGCGATGAAAATCACTGGGATGTTCGGGCTTTCGAGGATGAGGGCGTGCAGTTGATTCTGCGCTTGCTTGCCCTATATCCAAGCCAGATCGATCTCGCCGTGAGGCAGCGCGAGCCCTGCAGGCTGCTCCACTATCTGTGCAGCTTGGCCGGCGGGCTGCACCAGCAATATTATCGCAGTCTCGGGGCCCCTCATTTACGCTTCATTAGGGATGATGATCGATTGTTAACAGGCGCCCGCTTGGCGTTGGTGCGCGGGGTCGAGACGGTTCTTAAGTCTGGACTCGGCTTGCTCGGCAGTTCTGCGCCGGACGAGATGCGCTGAAACGAGATCGGCCGTTTTGGCCGCAGATCGCCCCTGGCGATCGACCAGCCTGGTCAGGAACGAGTCATGATTGAAACCGAACATCGCCGTGTCGCAGCCAGCAACAGCGATCAATGGCTGTCCGATCTGGCAACTGCAGGCGGCGACCGCGATGTTTATGCTGAAAGGCGTGACACAAAGGCCTATGCTTCGGCCGGCGTTTTGCGTTCGCAGGAGGCGGGCATGACGGATCGCTATGATCGCAATGGACACGAGATTCGCGATGGCCATCCCGAGACCGTGTCCAAACATGCGCAGGCCGAGCAGGCGCAGGCTCATCAAGGCGACTACTACGACGACTACCAGGATGTCGCTACGCGCCAATCGAAGGCCTATGTCTTCGATGACGAGCGCGAGGAGCAAGGACCTGAATGGGTCTATGACGAACAGCGCGGCGTCTGGGTCGATCGTGACGGTAATCCCTATGTGGAAGCCTATCCCGAAGGCGAGGAAGATCGCTATGCGCCGGCCGCCGATGACGAATATCTGGCGCCGCGCGCCGAGACCCGGATGCCCCGGCGCAAGTCCCGCGGCAGCGCCGTCAGCCTCGCCGCTCTCGTTCTCGTCGCCAGTATCGGGGGCGGCCTGGCCTATGTCTGGAAGAAGGGCGGCTTCGTCGGCAGCGACATTCCGGGTATCGGCAGCGCGCCGCCGGTGATCAAGGCGAGCACGGATCCGGTCAAGATCAAGCCGGCCGAGACAGCGGCGGCGGCCAGCCAGCCGACCCACGAGATCTTCAATCGCAGCAATCAGACCGCTTCCGTCGCCAATGAGCGGCTGGTGCGTCATGAGGAGCAGCCGGTTGCGGTGGTGCCGACCCGACCCGAAGGGGCAGCAGCCTCGACCCCGGCGGCGCCCGATGCCAATGCGACGCGTCCGGTGACGACGAGCAACATCGTGCTCCCCAATCCCGAGGGCGCTGCCGCACCCGACCAGACCGCCAGCAATGCTTCTGAATCCCAGGTTGCACAGGCACCCGACGAGCCTCGGCGGGTGAAGACCATCAAGATCATGCCGGATAGCTCGGTGGTGACTGGCGAGGCGCCGATCACCAACGCCGAGCCCCGCGCCCCGCAGACCCGTTCCGTGGATGTTTCGGCCTTGGCGCCGACCCCTCCTGCTGAGCAGCCTTCAGCCGTGGCGACGCCAACGGCTCCCGCCGGTGCTTCCGACACCGCTCCGCTCGTCCAGGGCGAGGCTGGCCAGGCTACGCCTGCGGCTCCTGCTGCCCCGGTCGCAACCGTGCCTGCAGG
>NZ_LYXZ01000063.1 GCF_001676615.1 Labrys sp. WJW
GAACTGTGCGAACCCCGCGAAGATGTTCAAGATGAGCCGCCCGGTGGCGCTCTTGGTGTCCACCGTCTCACCGCCCAGATTGAGGACCCGCAGCGCCGCCCCCTTCTCATCCAGTTCCTTCACGATTTCCCAGAGCCCCACGGTAGAGCGGGCCAAGCGGTCCACCTTGGTGACTACCAGCGTGTCGCCCTTGCGGGTGAATGTCAGTGCTTCTCGAAGCTGCGCCCTCACGTCCACTGAGGATATCTGCTCCGAATAGACCTCCTCGCATCCTGCCTCTTTGAGGTCCCGAAGCTGGGCCTGAAGGCCAGCCTCTTGTTCCGTGGTCGATGTCCTGGCGTATCCGATAAGCATGCCCGTCAAGCTCCTTGGTGTCCAATAGGATCAAGGGATGATGAGTCGCAATGTCCAGAATGTCAAGAGGGAGTCTATTGGACGCACCTGAGGAGCAAAGCGGACACGTCCACATGGGCAGGGTCTAGTGGACGAACATGCTGAAAGCGCCACCACTAGGAAAGCCGCTGGACTCGGCAGAACGCTGGGACTAGACGAATCTGAGGGCAAACAAGGGGGCTGGCCATGAAAGGCCTATACGGTTCACTGCTGGTAGGAGCGCTATTCCTTTTCTCAGCCGTTCCCCCCAGTGCGGCACAAAGCTTTGGCGGCAATGAATGCACCGACGATTGTTCGGGCCATCAGGCGGGATACCGCTGGGCAGAGGAGCACGGCATCAACAATTCGAGCGACTGCGGCGGCAACTCGGAGTCGTTTCGGGAGGGGTGCGTTACATATACGGAAGACTCCTCACGCGGTGCCGACCAGGACGATGACGGCCAGGACATTGAGGAGTGACCGGCTCGGCACGAATTTCCCGCTGAACGAAAAGGCCCCCACCCGGCACGGGGGGAAGTGCCTCGCCGCTGCCACGTGATGGGGTCTTACATGAGTGACCCAAATTTCAAGCCCGGGGGATTCCCCTTAGGTCGGGAACATGTAGTCCGCTGCCCGTGCCTTAAGTCCCCTCTCCGCCTCCTCCGCGTCCTCCCTGATGAGACACGCAAGGGTCCGATATTCGAGGTCCGCAAGGTGCTCTAGGCAGTGGTCCCGCTTGCCCTTGTTGTTCCTCCTGCCGGTACCGAGTGGCTCTGGCAGAAGGGAACTCAGCCGGGCCGCCACGTGCCCGCCCATCCCGAAGAGCACCTTCTGTCCATTGCTGATGTGCCTCACCTCGTAGCAGCCAGGACCATAGGGGGCCATGAGGACGCCTCGGTGCCTGGGGTCCGGGAAGGGCCGCCACTCGGACCACTCATTGTCCATCGCGGTCACTTCATCCTCCCTTCCCAGGGCTCGTCAAAGGTGAGATCGAAGCGTGCGGCACTCGGTATAGGCCGCAATGAATACGAGAAGGGACCATGCGGCCCGCCGTTGAATTCGAACATTGCGCGGCACCTCACCACGCCCTCCTTCGAGGTCCCGAGTGTCTCAATGCTGCTGATGTGTATGGCATCCATGTTCAACCTACCGCCCGCGTCCGGCGATTGTCTTGTGACCAAGCTCCGAGCTGTCAGCGCCTCGTCCTGGCCATCACATATAGGAGGTGAGCGAGGAGCGAAGAGGTACGCGAGGAAGATCACGAAGACCAGGAGGGCAATAGCCAAGCTGCCGACCACACGGCGGGGAACTTCACGCATGCCCTGGGCTCCCGGTTCGTATCACCTTAGCGTCCTCTCAATGCACCTGGTCCGCACCAATACAGCCGCTTCTCCTCATGGGCCACCGCGCCTGTCTTGTAGGGAACCGCAAGGTCCTCCCGGACTAGCTGCATGCCAGCATTAAGTCCGCTCGGACTGCCGATCCTCAGGGATGCCAGGGTGCGCCCATAGAGGTCCTTACGGGGCTTGGGGTCCCGCTCAATGTAGACCGTCTTGCCTCTGAGGAGTTGGGCTAGCCGAGCCTTGGCTTTGAGACCCCACTTCAGCCCCTCCTCACAATCCGGGTGGAAGACTTCGGGTGTGTCGATGTCCTTGAGCCTGATGCGTTCCGAGCAGCCGGGCCGCGGGGAGGCACAAGGGAGAGCCACTGTGTCACCATCAAGGACGATGATGCGAGAGCCGTCTATGGGTTGGTAGGTGGCAGCGGTGGCACCGCCCCAGACGAGTACCAACATAGCGGCAGCAAGTACTGTAAGCCTCATTTCGAGACCGGCTTCCCCGCTGCTTGCAATTTCGCATCTAGAGCGGCTTTCCGTGCTCGGGCGGTAGCAGGGCCTACGTAAAAATGCTCAAAGAGACCCTCTAGTATTTCTAGACACCATTCAGCCTCGTGAGGCTCAACGTCAATAATTTGAAGGGACGTCTTGTCATCAATTGGGTGGGCTGAGAAATTTCCGAAGTTTCGGATGCTGTCTACCGTCATGTGTAGTTGCGCAGGGAGTGACTTTCTTGGATCAGACTCGTTTAGAAGGGCATCAACCTCCTGGGCAAGGCTCTTCGACTTATAGCCATGGACGTGAAGTATGGCCTGAAGGCAACGCCGGGAAAGTGCGGCAGAGGCTTTAGGGCTAATCGGCAGTACGTTGCATGCCTCAATGTAATCAACTGCAATTGCGGGAGGCACATGCGAGCTAACAGGGCCACGGTGTGCCCCAACTGGGTGCACCATTCGCCAAGCACTATCGCTGGGCGCGTGGTTGCCTATGGCCGACCAGCCGGCGACCTCGATGACCGCCCCTCCGCAGGCTGGACATGATGCATTTCGAAACCACCACATCCCCTCCTTATCGGCTAATACCCCGCCATGCCGAGTAAACCGCTGTTGGAACCAATTGTCGTGAAAGGACGTGGAACAATGAGGACATTTCATATCTATGCTCGGGATGCCGCCTAAACCCGACCAGGATAATCTTTTCTTCACTGCTCCGTTGGTAGTGCCACAAGAAATCAACCGATATATTTGTTGTAGGTCGAATCGACACCGGGAAAGCTCGTCGCCTCGCCCACAGCGGGGTCCCATATGGGTAAACCCAAGCTATAAGCCGCCTTGAGGCTGTACAACACCACTGGCATACATTCAGAATTGACTGCCAGAAATTTCCCTTTAGAATCAATGGCATTCAACTTCCCAGGCGCAATCCCGCCGTCCGCACCAGTACTGCTCTTTTTGGGCTCAAGGTCAATAAGTTACGTGTTGTCAGACGGTTAGGATTGCGCCACTGTCAGACAAAGGTGGCATACAATGCACTATCGAATGGTCAAGCCGATGCAGCGGAAAGGCTCTCGTAGTCGCTATTTCGACCAGTAGATTCCCAAGGACGTACAGCCCTAGCTGCCCAATACGGTGACAAGCACCAACGCCACGATTGCCGGGTGCTTACTTCAAGTTTGCGCAATATTTTGTTTTTCAAATTGCTTATTAAGGCAGAGCAGGCCGTCAGCATGAATAGAGCTTCATCCTCGCCTATATTGGCGCTCCGCACGTCCAAAAGAACATGCCCCTCTTCGTCGCTCGCGTAACCGTAGAGCGAGAGAAAGGCTGATTAGAGCGCCTGCCCTGCACCATGATCTATTCGCAGCGATAGGTTACGGTGATGGGACCACTGGCCCGTCTATAGACCAGCTGGCTCTGAGTAACGCTGACAACGGTGACCGGGATTGCCCCGTTGGAACTCTGGACGATGCAGCGTGGGACCATGTTCCAATAAGGTTGCGCAAAGTTGATTGTGCAGGTTGCCGGCCCCGCACGGGGACCCGCATCATTGACCGTGCCAGAATTGTTGGAAGAACCGGGAGACACAGACGAGCCGGTACCGCACAGCGCAGGGCTCGTAGAAGCCAAGCCACGCTTGAAAATCTCCATGTCGTAATAGGTATAGGTGCGTTCCGTACTTTCGATCGAAAACCCACCGACGGGATCAGTCTCCGTGTAGTAGGCATTCGCCGGCGGGACGAACCGGGCGCCGGGGGACCGCCACCTCGTCCCATATTCCGTGACTGAATTGGGCCTCATCCAGAATTGAAAATCCAGGTCGGGATGATGATAGTTACTGAAGTAGAAGAAACCTTTGGTGACCTTGAGGTATGGCAAGCCGATCTGATTGTTAGCAAAGACCACGTCGCTGGTGCGGGAGTTGAGCCTGAAGACACTTTCAACCGTGGCGCCAGCAGCATCAGAAACATAGATGTTGTTATTTTCTACGCGTATCGAGGTGGTGCCGATGTCAGCTTGGCCTGACACGCCCACATCGCCACCGAATTCGAAAAGGGATTTGTTGTCTATCCAGGTGCTCGTCGCCGGCTTGTGATAGATCAACCAGAGACCGTCGCGGACGATGACGTGGGTTCCCCCGCGCATCTGAATGAATTGGCCGATGGCCTCCCCCGACATACCTTCGAACTTGAAGAACAGACCACCATAACGGCGATCATCGGAGGTCACTGTGATGCAATCCTGGCTATGCCCACAACCAGAGTTGCGGATGGTAAAGTCTTCAAGGCCGATCGTTCCTGCGGGCTTTCCCGCCACGAGCGACTTCAAATAATATGCCTGCCGGAATGCCAGGACCCCGCTGTCATAGATCTTGTTCTCGAAGGATGCTGTTCCTTCGTAATAGAAACCAATCCCGGTGTTCTTGCGCTCATTATCTGGGTTATAGCACTGGACACGCGTCAACATGGTGCCTTGGGGATCGGTCAACCTCAGGCAGTTGTTGAAGCCAACGACTCTGACATTGTCCAAACGGGTCCAGTTCGCTTTCCTGTCATAGAGCGCCCAAGCTGCACTCGTGGTGGATTGATAGGCCGTGTCGAGGGTGAGATCGATATTGCGGAGCTCAAGGCGAGATCTCTGCGAAGCGCCGGCGCAGTGTTCAATCCCATTGCCGCCATGCCTCACCAATATTTTGGTGACGCCATTATAGGATAACAGACTGTCCCCCTGGATAATGACAGCCTTGTCGCAAAGGATCAGAGGCTTGGTGAACACGATCGTTCCGGGACCGAGTCGAAGAATGACGTCGCCCACGGATGCCTGGATGGCCGAGGCGATGGCCGCTTCATCAATGTTGTCCGTGAGGGCCTGAGCTCCAGGTAAGACTGCGCGCCACTGCTGGAGGGTCCACCCGGCTGTATTGCGTCCATTGAGGTTCATCACTCCGGAGAGCGGACGGCTGGCGCCATCTCCTACATATCCATAGCCGCCGAGATCCTTCGCTGTGACTTCTCGCGCCTTGAGCGCTCCTGATGAACTGCGCCAAGTTCCCTTGACATCAGGGCACCCCCGACGCGTGCCCTCGACTGCCGTCACGTTGTCGGCGGCCCCAATGTCGGAGCACCGTGCGGCGCTGGTGGGATTCGTTGGAAGGACTTGATCGTCATCGGATTGTGTCTGCGCGAACGCCGGTCCTGCGCCCAGAATAACGAGCAGCGTCGCGATGAAGGGAGTCATGATGATCGGTCCCTAATTGTCGTGACTATATTGAAGGTCGTGTAGGGTGCTGAGACACTCCACAATCAGCTGGTTCCGCAGATTCGGCGGCATGTGTCTTGTATGGCCTCGCGCTAAAGATCTCGGAAAGAAAGCGTTCCGCCGTTCCTATGTATGAGACCCAACGGCGTATCACTAACTATCCGGCTCAAGGTTCCGATCGAGAGGTCGCTATCCAAACGAGGCGGTGCATTCCTTCACCAGCCAGCCCATCAACTGCTCGCCTTTCGCACCCAGTTCTCGCTCGCCCGGCCAGACCAGGCCGTAATGTGTGCCGTCGGCCCAGAAGCCGGCGGGCGCGATGAGGCGGGCTCGCTTGATGTCGTCGGTTGCCAGTACCAGTGGTCCGAGCGCCACGCCGAGCCCCGCCGAGGCCGCTTCCATCATCAGGAAATGGTGGTCGTAGAAGCGGATTTCCCTCGGGCGCGGCCGGTGGGGGTGGCGCGCCAGCCATGTCGACCAGGCGTCGGGGCGTGTCCGGGTGCCGAGGCCGATATAGGCCCCCTCCTCGAAATCGACGAGGCGGTCGGGCACCATCACCGGCCCGACCTTTTCGACGAACAGGCGCCTGACCTGCCAGCTTTCTGGCATGGCGAAATCGAGACGGCGGATGGCGAGGTCGATCCGCTCGCGCGCGAAATCGACCGCACCGCCGCCGACCGAAAGATGCAGGGCGACCGCGGGATGGGCCTCCTGGAAGCCGCCCAGGCGCGGGATCAGCCAGCGCATCGCCACCGAAGGCTCGCAGGACAGCACCAGGGCATCGTCCCCTGTCGCCGCGGCGCGCAGGCCCTGCACGGTGGTGCGCAATTCGCCGAAGCAGCGATTCACCGTCAGGAACAGGGTCTCGCCGTGCGCCGTCAGCTTGAGGCCGCGCCCGCTCTTCTCGAACAGCCGGAAACCCAGATCCTGCGAGAGCTTGGCGATGCGCCGGCTGACCGCGCCATGCGTCAGCGCCAGCCTGTCGGCGGCCAGGCGCACCGAGCCCAGCCGCGCCGCAGCCTCGAAGGCGCGCAAATCGTCCAGCGAAGGAATCTCGGAGCGATCCATTGGTGATCTGATATCACCAGATATGGCCAGAAACTATCGCTTTTTCCGGGCTCCATTTCCGCGATAATCGAGCCATGCAAACCATTCCCTTCGAAGACGTCGACCTACCGGGCAGGCAACGGCCAGTTGTCAGCTCTTCAGCGGCCTCTTGGCCACTTGCCATCACCATGGGCGATGCCGCCGGCATCGGGCCCGAGATCATTGCCAAGGCCCTTGCCATGGGCTGCGGCCCCTGCGTCGTCTATGGCAGCGTGGGCGTGATGACCGACATCGTGGCCCGTCTTGGCCTGACACTGCAGGTTCGCGCCGTTGCCGGGCCTGAAACAGCCCGGTTCAACCCTGCAGTCATCGAGGTCGTCGATGCCTGCGACCTCCGCGAGGCACCGCCGCCCGGCCGGATCGCCCCGGCCTGCGGCAAGGCGGCCTATGACGCGCTACTGGCGGCCATCGGCGCGGCCAAGGCGGGTACGGTGGCAGGCATCGTCACCGCCCCGATCAACAAGGAGGCGCTGGCGGCCGCCGGCCTGTCCTATCCGGGCCACACCGAGATCCTCGCCGCCCATGGCGGGGGCTCGCAGGTGGCGATGATGCTGGCCAATGACGAAATCCGGACAGTTCTCGTCACCATTCACGCTGCCCTGCGTCTTGCGATTGAACAGGCCGACTTCGCGGCCCAGATGGCGGCGATCCGCTTTGCTCATGAAGGCGGGCGGGCACTCGGCATTTCGGCGCCGCGCATCGCGGTCGCCGGCCTCAACCCGCATGCCGGCGAAGGCGGCTTGTTCGGCAGCGAGGAGATCGAGATCATCACGCCGGCCATCGCGGCGGCACGCCGCGAGGGCATCGACGCCAGCGGCCCCTGGCCCGGCGACACCGTGTTCCTGCAGGCCCGGCGCGGACGGTTCGACGTGGTGGTCGCCCAATATCACGACCAAGGCCTCATTCCGATCAAATATCTCGGGCTGGATCGCGGCGTGAACATCACACTGGGCTTGCCTTTCATCCGCACCAGCCCCGATCATGGCACGGCGTTCGATATCGCCGGACAGGGCATCGCGGATCCCGCGAGCCTCATGACCGCCATCGCCTATGCCCGGCGCCTCGTCGCGGCTAAGGCCGGCACTGAATGAGAGAGGGTTTTCTGATGGGTCTTCGCTTCATCTTCATGCTTACCCGCAACGACCGGACGGTCGAGGATGCGGATACGCATCTTCAAACGGCGCTGAAACTCGGGATCCGCCATATCGGCTTCAAGGATATCGGCCTACCGATCGAGCGCCTCAAGGACCTCGGCCAAATGATCCGGGCGGGCGGTGCGACCTCCTATCTCGAAGTGGTCTCGCTCGATTGCGACAGCGAACTGGCCTCGGCCCGGGCCGCTGTCGAGATCGGCGTCGATATCCTGCTCGGAGGCACGCATGTCGAGGAGGTGTCCGCGATCGTCAGGGGCACGCCCATCCGCTACTGCCCTTTCCCCGGCCACATCAGCGGCCACCCCAGCGTGCTCGAAGGCAGCATCGAGGAGATCGTCGCCAGCGCCCGCAAGCTCGCGGCCCATGAAGGCGTGCACGGCCTCGACCTGCTGGCCTATCGCTCGAAGGAAAATGTGCCCGCGCTGATGCAGGCCGTTTGCGCCGCGGTCTCCAAGCCCGTCTACATGGCCGGATCGATCGAGACGCCCGGACAGATCGCGGCGGTGAAGCAAGCCGGCGGCATGGGCTTCACCATCGGGACCGCCGCACTGGACGGGCGCTACCCGGCCGAAGCAAAGGATGTTGCGGGCCAGCTCGCCGCCATCATGCGGGATGTGGCGGAGGTCAACAACCACCTCTCCCCCTACCACAAGCAGAGCCTGTCCTCGGCCTTCGGCGCCTTTGCCGACACCGCTTCGCCCCGGATTGCCGGGCGGATCAACGACATCGAGATCAAGCTCGCCAAGGTCGAGACCGAATCCGGCTGGCATTTCAATGCCAGGGAAGATGCCTTCCTGCTGGTGCACAAGGGCCGGCTGCTCATGCGCTTCCGCGACCGGGACGAGGTCGTGGAGGAAGGCGACTTCATCATCGTGCCGCACGGGGTCGAACATTGTCCGGAAGCGCTGACCGCCGAATGCCAGATCGTGCTGATCGAGCCGCCGCGCAGCCACGCCTGAACGCCGCGCCGGACCGCAACGCTCAGTCCCTGCTCCCTTCGGCTGGCTGGCCCCTCGCCTCCACGATCGCCGACTGCAGGGTGAACAGGCGGTACAAGGTCAGCGCCGCCTTGTAGGGATCGCCATCGCAGTCGCGGATAATGCCATCCAGGGCCGCCGCTTCCTCCGCCGTCGCCGGCACCACCTCGTCCGCAAAGAGCACCTTCGGATCTATCGCCATCTTTGCCTCCCATCCTTCGAGTCCGCGGGAAAATAGCCGGGAAGCCCTGCGTTGGCCAGCAATTTGTTCTTGAATTGTTCTTGTTTGAAATTTCACCGAGCCATATGAAAAAGCCCGGCTCAGCCGGGCTTCTCGGTACCATTGCGGTTGGGTCTGATCAGAACTTGTAGCTGATGCCGGCCGTGACGGTCGTCTGGTTCCAATCGGCCTTCACGCGGCCATCCGGCGTGGCGTAGCTCTTCTTGTTGAAGTCGCTGTAGCGCACTTCCAGGCGGCCGATCCAATTCTGGGTGAAGGCATATTCGGCACCCAGGCCCACCGTCCAGCCGACATGGGTGTTGCTCGAGTCAGCACCGGCCGTGGAAAGCTTGGCATTGGCGAGGGCGAGGCCGCCGGTGGCATAGACCAGGATGTTGTCGAAGGCATAGCCGATACGAGCACGGGCGGAGCCCTGCCACTCGGTCTTCAGCTTGAGCGTACGAAGCGTGCCGCCATAATTGGCATGGGCGCTGCCGTTCAGGTTGGAATAGTCGATATCGCCTTCGACGCCGATGACGAACTCGTTGATCTGGTAGTTGTAACCGGCATGGGCGCCGCCGACGAATCCGCTGAGATCGAACTTGTCTGCGGTTGCCGACAGAACTTCCGCCACCGCCGTCGTCGTCGGCGTCACGGTCGGAAACAGCTTGCTCTGGTCGTCATTCTCGCGGCCCCAGCCATAACCGGCATGCAAACCCACATAGGGGCCGCTCCAGTTGTAAGGTGTTACCACCGGGGGAACCGGCTCAACAGCCTGCGCGGCCAGGTCGGCGGCATAGACCGAAGTCGAGCACAGCAAGGCAGAAAGGCCGGCTATGGCGAAGCAAATCGTACGCATCGAATCCCCCTCGTAAAATGCGATGCAAACTATACTTGCAGGGCAAGTAAAAGTCGGTGACATATCGGCAACAGGTGAAATTAATCACCTATCATGCCGCCGTCGCCGGCGACCGTCGTGCCGGCCGATCCAGCCAGGGTCTTGCAAGGCCTCGCCCGCTCGTGCTCTGCATCCTGCCATGCGGGTCGTCCTCGCCGAGGCGGTCAATATGGGCAGCGAAGACGGAATAGGAGAAGGGATGAGCGAAAGCACTATTTCGATCACGCTTTGCGGCATCGACCTCGCGCTGCTCTATCCCGCCGATCTGGACGAAGAGATCTGGCCCTATTTCTGGCATGTCGCCAACGACAGCCAGCCCGGGGCTCTGCCCGCGACCTTGCGCCTCTACCGCCAGGCCTCGGGCCGGCTCGAGCTCCATCGCGACGGCGCCCGGGTCTGGAAGGACCTGTCCTGGCCGGAGGCCCTGCATCCCCTGCTCGACGAGATCGGCCGCGTGGTGGCCGCGGCGTCCGTTCGTCCCGTTCTGCGTGCCGCGGCAGTGGCCCATGAAGGCAAGGTGGTGCTGATTGCCGGCCCTCCCGGTTGCGGAAAGACCAGTCTGGCAGCCTGGCTCGTCGACAAGGGCTTCCAGTTTCTCGCCGACGATCTCGTCTGTCTGGGGGATGCGGAGACGTCCGTGAGGCCGGGCTCGCTCGCCCTCGCGCCGCATCCGCAGGCATCGGCCCGGATCCTGTCCTCACCGGCCTTCATCGATGCCTATGCTTCCCTCACCCATGCGGGTGCCGTGATCAAGCCGGAGGCCCTGGCGGAGGAGCATGCGGCGGAGTGGCCCTGCGCCCTCGTCCTCATCCCGCAACGCCATGAAGGCGCCGAACCCGAGCTGCAAACGGTCTCATCCGACAAATGTCGCTTCTTTCTCGAACTCGCCCAGCATCCCGACCAGCGGATATCGGCCGCGACCGAAGCGAAGCTCACCGATTTTGCCCGGCAGGTCCCGGTCGTCAGGGTCCGCTTCGGCCAGCCCGGCGACTGGCTCGACCGTTTCCTGCACCGCACGCTCGATGCCGGACTGCCGGCGGCGAACGCGGCCCATCAGCACAAGACCGAGGCACGCCAGCAACTCGATACCGTGGCCGCGGTGACGGTGCACCCGGCTGGCGACTGGTTCTTCCCCAAGCCGGCCACCGCCGCACCGCGCAGGCGCCTGAGCATCGGCATGGCGACGTTCGATGACTATGACGGGGTCTATTTCACGCTGCAGGCCTTGCGCCTCTATCATCCCGAAGTCGCCGACGACCTCGAACTCCTGGTGGTGGACAACAATCCGAACGGGATGTGCGGCGACGCCCTGCGGCGCCTTGCCAAGGGTTCGGGCGGATTTCGCTATATTCCGGTGGCAGAGAGCATCGGCACCGCCGTGCGCGATTTCGTGATGCAGGAAGCCGCCGGCGAGCATGTCGTCTGCCTCGACTGCCATGTCCTGCTGGTACCCGGCGCCCTGGCCAGGCTGCTCGACTATTTCGAGCAACATCCCGACAGCAACGACCTGCTGCAGGGACCACTCGTCAGCGACGACCTCACGGGCCTTTCCACCCATTGGAAGGCGGAGTGGGCCGGCGGCATGTATGGCACCTGGGCGCTCGATGCCGCAGGCAGGGACCCTGAGGCGCCGCCCTTCGACATCCCGATGCAGGGGCTCGGCCTCTACGCCTGCCGCCGCGCGGCATGGCCTGGCTACAACAAGCTCTTCCGCGGCTTTGGCGGCGAGGAAGGCTATATTCACGAGAAATTCCGCCAGGCGGGCGGGCGTACCCTATGCCTGCCCTTCCTGCGCTGGATCCACCGCTTCGACCGGCCGATGGGCGCGCCCTATACGATCAGCTGGCACGACCGCATCCGCAACTACATGATCGGCTTCGACGAGCTGGGCCTGCCGATGGACGAGATGCTGGCCCATTTCCGCGAGCATGTCGGCCCGAGCGCGGAGCCGATCATCCGCAATTGCTGGGAGGAACTGGAACGGCTGCGCATCGCGCAGCCGGGCTGACACCAAAGCCGCTCGCCGAAAACGGCAGCGCTCCGGGTGCATTTTGCCCGTTCTTCCGGGATCAGCAGGCGTGACCGATTCAGGAACAGGCAGGATGCCCGTGCCCCCGGAGGCCGCCGTCAGCCCTCGGAGCCCTGGGCGATCGGCGGCTGGAAGGCGAGACCCATGTCCCAGGGGAAATAGATCCAGGTATCCTGGCTCACCTCGGTGATGAAGGTGTCGACCAGCGGGCGGCCGAGCGGCTTGGCGTAGACGGTGGCGAAATGCGCCTTGGGCAGGCGATCGCGCACCACCTTGGCAGTCGACCCGGTATCGACGAGATCATCGACCACCAGGATGCCTTCTCCGCCATTTTCAGCGAGCTTCTCGTCGACGTCCTTGAGCACCTGCAAGCCGCTCTGGGTCTTGTAGTCGTGATAGGAGGCGATGCAGACGGTCTCGATCAGGCGGATGCCGAGTTCGCGCGAGATGATCGCCGCGGGAACCAGGCCGCCGCGCGTGATGCAGACGATGGCGTTGAAGGGACCGCTGCCGGACAATCGCCAGGCGAGCGCGCGCGCGTCGCGGTGGAACTGATCCCAGGATACGGGGAAGGCCTTGTCGGGCTTCGGCGAGTTCATGATCCGGTCCCTAGCAAAATTTACCAGCTTCATCCAGGGGTGGATGAAGCTGGTAAATTTTGCAAATGTTAAAAATTCTGCAGGTTATGGCTGATCGGGTCTTTGATCCGATCAGCCATAACCTGCTTGCGCGGGTCGCTCTTCATAGCGGCGAAATCGAACGGATCAAGTCAAGTCTTCAACGTTCCACGCCATTTTGCAGGCCGATCCCGCAAAATCGGCGTTCAGCGCTTGATGGTGGCGACCATCGCCTCGATGTCCGCCTTGGCGGCGGCGACCTTGGCCGCATCCTTGCCCCGGATCACCAGCTGGGTCTGGAAGCCGGCAGGACCGAAGGAGGGATAGGAGCCGATCGAGACGTCGGGATGGTCTTGCGCGATCGCCGCGAGCGGCTCTGCGACGGCGCCCTCGCCGATCCCGGGGCCCGGCGAAACGCTATCGGACAAGGTCACCGCGCCTGAGCGCATCTTCAAGATCGCATTGTCGAGCATGCGCTGCATGATGTTGGGCACACCCGCCATCACGATGACATTGTCCAGCATGAAGCCTGGGGCGGCCGAGACGGGATTGTCGACGAGCTCGGCCCCGTCGGGAATGCGCGCCATGCGCAGGCGGGCCGGCGTCAGGTTGGCGGCGCCGCCATAGTGCCTGGTCATCACCTCGACGGCACGCTGATCGATCTCGATGCCGACACCGAAGGCCTTGGCGACGGAGTCGGCCGTGATGTCGTCATGGGTCGGCCCGATGCCGCCCGTCGACAGCACATAGTCATAGCGTGTGCGCAGGGCATTGACCGCCTCGACGATACGCTCCTCCTCGTCGGGAACGACGCGAACCTCCTTCACGTCGATCCCCGCACCGGTGAGGAATTCGGTGATGTAGCCGATATTCTTGTCCTTGGTACGGCCCGACAGGATCTCGTCGCCGACGACGAGAATGGCGGCCGTCACGGATACCGGAGCGGCTTGCTCGGGATTTGCAGAGGGCGTTTCCATAAGGCATTTCCGAATGATGTCGCGATCGGGTTCCGGCGGGCAGCGGCCAGCCGTCACTCGATGACAATACGCGGCGGCTGGCGTTGATCAACACTCTCCCCCGACAGACCAGCCCAAACCTGCGCCGCAATCCGACGATAGATGCCGGCCTCGGCGCTGTCCGGCAACGTGGCGGCCACCGGCCTGCCGGCATCCGAGCGTTCGCGCACTTCCATGGACAAAGGCAGTTCACCGAGGAAGGGCACGCCAAGCTTTTCCGCCTCGCGCCGTGCTCCGCCGTGGCCGAAGAGATGGCTGACATGGCCGCAATTGGGGCAGGAGAAGGTGGACATGTTCTCGATGATGCCGAGGATAGGCACGTTCACCTTCTGGAACATGCCGACGCCGCGGCGCGCGTCGATCAAGGCAAGATCCTGCGGCGTCGAGACGATCACCGCGCCGGCCAAAGGCGTGTTCTGCGCCATGGTGAGCTGCGCATCGCCCGTGCCCGGCGGCATGTCGACCACCATGACGTCGAGTTCGCCCCAGACGACATCGCGCAGCAGCGTGGTGAGCGCCGACTGCACCATCGCCCCGCGCCAGATCATCGCGGTCTCCTGGTCGACCAGGAAACCGATCGACATCGCCTTTACGCCATAGGCTTCGAGCGGGATGATCTTCTTGTCGGCGTTCTGTTCCGGCTTGTCCGTCAGGCCGAGAAGTTTCGGAACGGACGGTCCAAATATGTCGGCATCGAGCAGCCCGACGCTCAGCCCCTGCGCCGCGAGGGCAATGGCGAGATTGCAGGCCGTCGTCGACTTGCCGACACCGCCCTTGCCGGAGGCGACGGCAATGACGCGTTTCACGCTGGGCAGGACGGGCGGCCGCTGCTGCGGCGCATTGTGGGCGGCCGCCTGCGCCCGCGGGCCAGGCGGTTCCTGGCGCGCCGCGCCGGCCGGACGCTCGGCCGTCAGCCCGACCAGGACATTGGTGACGCCGGGAAGGCCACGCACGGCGCTTTCGGCTGCAGCACGCACCGGCTCCATGGCCCGCGCCTCGGTGGGATCGATGGCGATGGCAAACATCACCTTCGAACCGTCGATGCGGACTTCGGTCAAGCGGCCGGTCGAGGGCAGTGATTGGCCGCTTGCCGGCAATTTGACGAGTTCGAGGGCGCGAATGACATCGGCTGGCGTCAGAGACAAGGAATGATCCTCACGAAGCAAGGGAAGGTGCCGGCGAGGCGGCCCCGAAAGTTTCCCTCAATATTGGGAAGTGCGGCGGGGGCATTCAAGCACAACCACCGCCAGGTCCCGCAATAATATGGCGCGCTGGCGCGATTCTCCTATCGGGCAGATTGCAGCAAGGCTCCGTTCAAGCCGGATCGCGAGAGGGGCGGTTAGCGGGGCTTGCCAGGACCGCCTATAAACCAAAAGCACCTTGACCACGACACGCAGCAGCGAGACATTCGAGCCCGTCATATCCATTCAGGGTCGGGGGACGCTCGGGCAGCACCGTGCAGGCTTTGCCAGCCGGCGCATGCATTCCAGGAGTGACCGGCGATGCATGTCATCGACCTCGATGTCATCCGCAATGCTGAAATCCACGACAAGCCCTACCGCCACATCATCGGCGAGGGTTTTCTTCAAAAGGACAAGATCTCGTCGCTGCGGCAGGACTTTCCAGCCATCGACAAACCCGGCTTCCTGACCGTCGACGACATGGCGCTGCGAGGCAGCTTCCGGGACCTGGTCGAGGACCTAGAAAGCAGCGCCATGGCCAGATCCCTATCCGACAAGCTCGGCCTCGACCTCGACCCCTTGCCCCGGCTGACGACGATCCGCCGGCTTTCGCAGCTCAAGGACGGGCGCATTCACACCGACAGCGAAAGCAAGCTCGCCACCTTCCTCGTCTACCTGAACGACGATTGGGACGAAGACGGGGGGTGCCTGCGCGTGCTGAACGGCCCCGACGACTTCGACGACATGACGGCGGAAATATCGCCGATCATGGGTTCGTGCTTCGGTTTTCGTCGAGCCGCCAATTCCTGGCACGGCCACAAGCCGTTCGCCGGCGAGCGCCGGGTCGTCCAGATCACCTGGCTGAGGGATGCCGGCGAACTCGAGCGCAAGAAGAAGCGCAACGGCGTGGCCCAGTTCTTCAAAGGCATCTTCGGACGCTGAGAGCGTCCCGCCCCGGGCCGCATATGCCCGGGGACATGCCAGGTGTCAGCCGGCGCTGCGGCCGATCAGGACCAATGTGAAGAGGACCATGGCCAAGGCCGAAGCTGCTGTCCTGACGTGGTTCCAGAACGTCCAGTCCACCAGATAGCGCTGCCAGAGCTGGCCGGCCTGCGCCGTCTCGGGTTGGAGCACGGCCAGGGCGTCGTTGAGCGGCACGTTCAGGCCCATGGTCACGCCGATGCAAGCAATGAGATAGACCAGGCTGGCGAGCAGCAGCAGCTTGCCGCTCCACTCCCCCAGCCAGAGCCACGAGCCCAGGGCGAGAGCAAGGCAAAGCACCGCCGTGCCCATGAAGGCCAGCATGAAGCCGGGATTGATCACGGTGACATTGATCGCCTGCATCGCGGCGATGCCGCTGGTCGGGGCGACCCGCCCCAGCGCCGGCATCACGAAATTGGAGAAGGCGAAGAAGATGCCTGCCACCAGACCGCTGCCGATGGCCGCCAGGAAGGTGGCGACATAGAGGCCGCGCTCAAGCATGGTTTCCTCCCCAGATTCCGGTGGCCGCGGTGCGGGCGACATAATCGGCAAAGCGGCGCGGCGGGCGGCCCAGGGCGCGCTCGACGCCGTCGGCGACCGGCTCGTTGCGGCCGTCGAGCACGGTGGCGAACAGATAGATGACGAGTTCCACCACCTCCGCCGGCACACCCTGCTCGTTCAGGTCGGTCCGATAGGCCTCCAGCGACACGGATTTGTAGGCGATCGGGCGCCCGATCGCACTGGCGATCGCGGCCACCGCCTCGGCAAAGGTAAGAGCCTGCGACCCGGTGATATCGTAGAGCTGATGCGAATGCCGGGGATCGGCAAAGGCGGCGACAGCGATCTCGGCGATGTCATCCGCATCCACGAAGGGTTCGGGCGCCAGGGTGTCGGGCAAGACGATTTCGCCGGCCAGGATGGGATCCAGGAAAAAGCTTTCGCTGAAATTCTGGAAGAACCAGCTGCAGCGCAGGATCGTCCAGTCGAGCTCGGTGGCCTGCAGCACCTGTTCGGCTTCCTCGGCCTCCGGCTCACCACGCCCGGACAACAGCACGATCTTGGTCACGCCGGCCTGTTTCGCCTGGTGAAAGAAGGCGCCGACGGCCTCGACCGCTCCAGGCACAGACAGATCCGGCTGATAGGCGACATAGACGGCCGCGATACCCTCCAGCACCGCAGCCCAGCCTTCCGGCTTCTCCCAATCGAAGGCCGGCTCGGCGCCGCGCGAGCCGAGACGAACCTTGCGCCCTGCCCTCTCCAAGCCCTCGACAACACGACGACCCGTCTTGCCCGTAGCGCCCAAGACCAGGACCGTGCCCGTCGACCATTGATCATTTGCCATTCCGGCCTCCCGCTGATAAATATGAGAAACCCTCATATTTAAAAATGTGATAAATCCTCATATTTAGGTTGTCAAGGGATGGCTGCAAAAACATCGACGACGATGCCACTCGAAAAAGCGCGCGCCGAAGTCCTGCCCCGGCGTGCGCCCGTGCAGCAGCGCAGCCGCGAGCGTCTGGACAGGATCCTGGCGGTCGCTACGGAATTGATCGGCGCGCGCGGCAGCGATCAGCTGAAAATGGGCGAGGTCGCCGAACAGGCCGGCATTTCAATCGGCTCGCTCTACCAATATTTTCCGGACAAGAGCGCGATCATCCGCAGCCTGGCGGAGCGCTACGGCGCCGAATGCCGCAATTGCGTCGAGGCTGCGCTCACGCCCGTAAGTTCGGTCGCGGCACTGGAAGCGGCCTATGGCTTCCTGATCGATGATTATTACCAGCTCTACCGGGCCGAACCGGTGATGCGCGACGTCTGGTCAGGCACGCAGGCCGACAAGCAACTCGCGGCCCTGGAACTTGCCGAAAGCCGGATTTGCGGCGGCATGCTGGCCGACGCCATGGCGCGGGCCCATGGGGCGGCGGATGCTTCGGCCTATGCCGCTACCGCCTTCACGATCTGGCAGCTCGGCGAGGCGACCATGCGCCTGGCGGTTTCGGTGGACGAAAAGGAAGGCGCGGCCATCGTTGCCGCGTTCAGGCGCATGACCTTGCGAGAAATCCTGACACCGGGGCAGGTGTAACTTCCGGGATCGCAGGCGTCCTCGCCTGCCTCCGGAAGCATTGCGGGTAGAGGAAAGCACGATGCAGGCTGGAAGCCTGCGATCCCCGGGTGATCACAAGGCAGCCATGCGATATTCAGAATTCTCTTTCCTGCCCGCATCCCCAGATGGCATAAGAATCCGACACGTCTAATCAGGTAGTTTCATGAGCTTCATCGACGCAGAACTGTCTCCCCAGCGCAAGAACGGCCAGATCAAGATCCATGGCCCGGAGGCCTTTGCCGGCATGCGCGCGGCGGGCAGGCTTGCGGCCCAGGGCCTCGATCTGATGGTGGACGTGGTCAAGCCCGGCGTCACCACCAACCAGCTCGACCGGATGCTGTTCGAATTCGCGATGGACAACAAGGCCTATCCGGCCACCCTGTTCTATCGCGGCTATCGCAAGTCGAGCTGCATTTCGCTCAACCATGTGGTCTGCCACGGCATCCCCGACGACAAGCCGCTGCAGGATGGCGTCATCCTCAACATCGACTACACCGTGGTGCTCGATGGCTGGCACGGCGACTCCAGCCGCATGTATGCAGCCGGCGACATCGCCCGCCGCGCCGAGCGGCTGATGGAAGTCACCTACGAGGCGATGATGCGCGGCATCAACGTCATCAAGCCGGGCGCGACCACCGGCGATATCGGCTATGCCATCCAGAGCTATGCCGAAGCCGAGCGCTGCTCGGTGGTGCGCGATTTCTGCGGCCACGGCCTCGGTCGCCTGTTCCATGACGAACCCAACATCCTGCATTACGGCCGGCGCGGCGAGGGCGTGGTGCTCAAGCCCGGCATGTTCTTCACGGTGGAGCCGATGATCAATCTCGGCCGCCCGGACGTGAAGGTGCTCAATGACGGCTGGACCGCGGTCACGCGTGACCGTTCTCTCTCGGCCCAGTTCGAGCACAGCGTCGGCGTCACCGAGACGGGCGTCGAGATCTTCACCCTCTCCCCCGCCGAGTTGAACCAGCCACCCTATGCCAAGGCTGCCTGAATGAAGAAGGGGCGCTCGCCATTGCCGGACGCCCCCCTTCCCGGCCTGGGCGAAGCGCCCCTGTTCCCGCCAGCCGCCGAAACGGCGGAGCCGCATTATCACGGCCATCGCGAGAGGCTGCGCCAGCGTTTTGCCGAGGCCGAGGGCCGCCTGCCCGACTACGAACTCCTCGAACTGATCCTGTTCCGCTCCATCCCGCGCCGGGACGTCAAGCCGCTCGCCAAGGCGCTGATCGCCCGTTTCGGTTCGCTGGCCGAGGTCCTGGGTGCTCCGATCGCCCGGCTCAGGGAGATCGACGGCGTCAGCGACGGCGTGGCCGGCGACCTCAAGATCGTCGAGGCGGCCGGCCACCGCCTCGCCAAAGGCGGCATCGCCAAGCGACCGGTGCTGTCGACCTCGGCGGCCCTGATCGACTATTGCCGCAGCACCATGGCCTTCGCCGAGCGCGAAATCTTCCGCATCCTCTTCCTCGACACCAAGAACGGCCTGATCGCCGACGAGGTCCAGCAGAGAGGCACAGTCAACCATACGCCCGTATACCCGCGCGAGGTGGTGAAGCGGGCGCTGGAACTCTCGGCCACTGCCCTGATCCTCGTGCACAACCACCCCTCCGGCGATCCCTCGCCCTCCTCGGCGGACGTATCGATGACGCGCACCATCGCCGATGTCGCCGGGCCGCTCGGCATCGTGGTGCATGACCACATCATCATCGGCCGCGACGGCCATGTCAGCCTGAAGGCATTGCGGCTGTTCTGACAGGCACCAAATCCATGGTCCAGCGGGTGGACCCGTCCGCCAAGCCCGGAGCAAGGGAGCGTTCCCGGCCCGCCTTGGAACATCAGGCCCGGATGACGGTAACTCCAAGGGCACGGAAAGGCTCGACGGCCTGGTCGGGCGTGTCTTCCTCTACCAGCATGACATCGATCGCATCCATCGTCGTCACCTGGAAAGGCGAGGCCGCGCCGAGTTTTTCCCGGGACGCCAGCACCACGGTTTCCGCAGCCTGACGGCACAGGGCCCGCTTGATGGCCGCCTCTTCGCTGTCGCCCGTGGTCAAGCCGATCTCGGCATGGATGCCCGTCACGCCCATGAAATAGACGTCGGCCCGGATACGCGTGATCGCCTCGGCGGCGGTTGCACCCACCGCAACCATGGAGTGGCGGAACAGCCTGCCACCGATCAGTTCCACCTCGACGCCGGCATGGCCGGCGAGCTCGACCGCGACATTCGGACTATGGGTCACCACCAGGGCCTTGAGACCGGGATCGAGATGACGCGCGAGCTGCATCGCCGTGGTGCCGCCATCGAGCATCACGACCTGTCCCGGACGCACCAGGCGCGCGGCTGCCCGGCCGATGGCGAGCTTGCCGGCCGCGGAAACCTCGCGGCGCTGCACGAGATCGCCCATGGCGGGCGAGGCCGGCAAGGCACCGCCATGCACACGCTGCAGCAGCCCCTCGCCCGCCAGCTCGCGCAGATCCCGGCGGATGGTGTCCTCCGACAGGTCGAGTTCCCGGCTGACGGTCTTGGCAATGACACGCCCGTCCCGGCCGAGGACCTGGAGAATATAGGCCTTGCGCTCGCTGGTGAGCATGATGCCGTCGCCTCACGAATTTTCTTGACTCTACACGAAATTGCACGAAATTTGAGGCTAACTCAAGATAATTCACGATATTCCGTGCAGAGAGGTTTCCATGAGCGTGGCGCATCGGGTGCGTGTGGAGGATGTCGAACTCCTCTCCGATGACTGGTATGTCCTGAAGAAGACGACGTTTCTCTATCGCCGCGGCGACGGGAGCTGGCAAAGGCAGAGCCGGGAGACCTATGACCGCGGCAACGGTGCCACCATCCTGCTTTACGATCCTTCACGGCGCACCGTCGTCCTCACGCGCCAGTTCCGCTATCCGGCCTTCGTCAACGGATGGGACGATCTCCTGATCGAGACCCCCGCCGGCCTTCTCGACAAGGCCGGCCCGGAGGAACGCATCCGCGCCGAGACCGAGGAAGAGACCGGCTTTCGCATCCACGAAGTCCGGCGCGTGATGGAGGCCTATATGAGCCCGGGCTCGGTGACCGAGAAGCTCTATTTCTTCGTTGCACCCTATAGCCCCGGTTATCGTGTCGGCACGGGCGGCGGCCAGGCCGAGGAAGGCGAGGACATCGATCTCCTCGAACTCGACATCGACGAGGCCCTGGCGATGATCGCGCGCGGCGAGATCCGCGACGGCAAGACCATCATGCTGCTCTACCATGCCGCCCTGCATCTCTTCGGCAAGGCGGAAGGAGGAGTGTCAGCCTCCGGCTGACATTTTGGAAACGAAGCGCAAGCAGCCGGGCAGGATGTCAGCCAGAGGCTGACACTCCGCATATCCCGCGTTCCTACATGAAAACGCAACCAGGGTGCCAAGGCCGGGCGCGAAGCCCCCTCCACCTACCGATCCGTCTCGATCACGATCTTGCCGAAGGCACCGCGATCGAGATGATCGAGTGCGGCTGGAAGCTCGGCAAAACCGTAGCGCTTGTCGATGACGGGCCGGAGGCCGAGCGCGTCGACGGCCCGCACCAGATCCTCCTGTGCCCGGCGATGGCCGACGCCGATGCCCTGGACCGTCAGGCCCTTGAGCATCAGGGGAACCACCGGAGCGGAAACCTCCACGCCTTCCAGCACGCCGATGACGGAAATGCGCCCGCCCATCGCGGCCGCCTGGACGGACTGCCCCAGATTGGGGCCCCCGGCGACTTCGAGGATGTGATCGGCACCACGATCGCCAGTCAGGCGATGGACGGCCTCCACCCAGTTCTCGCGGCTGCGATCAATGCCATGATCGGCGCCGAGCTCCCGGGCTCGTACCAGCTTGTCGGCGCTCCCGGACGTGACGATCACCCTGGCCCCGGCGGCCTTGGCGATCTGCAGCCCGAACAGCGAGACGCCGCCGGTGCCCTGTACCAAGACGGTCTTGCCGGCCAGGGGCGCCCCGCGCTCCACCAGCGCGAACCAGGCCGTCAGCCCTGCCACCGGCAAGGTGCTCGCGGCGGCATCATCGAGCGTCGCCGGCGCGAGGGTGAACCAGTCTTCGGGAAAGGCCACATAATCGGCAAGAACGCCGGGCCGCATGCCGCCCAAAGTGCGGTAGGGCGGCACACGGGCCGTACCGTCGTTCAGCCCATCGATCCAGCCGGGAATGAAGGTGGAGATCACCCGGTCACCCGGCTTGAATCGCGTGCTCCCCTCGCCGAGCACCTCGACGATACCCGCCATGTCCGATGCCGGGGTGAAGGGAAAGGCCAGCGGCTGGCCGAAGCCGGTCTCGATCACCAGCTTGTCGCGGTAGTTCAACGAAACGGCCGTCACCCGGACCAGCACCTCCCCCACCGCCGGCCGGGGCCTGGGTCCCTGTTCGAGCGCGAGCCGATCGCGCCCGATTGCGTTCATCGACCACCGCTTCATCTGTGCCGTCATCGTCGTCTCCATTCGGATTTGAGGGAGCGGCACAGTAATGTTGAATTTCAAGCACCAGTGGCGATATAATTTCCGATCATTGGTTCTTATTTCTCTACAAGATCGCTCTTGCCATGGCGGATCGTCTCAACGGTGTCTCGGTCTTCGTCGAAGCGGTAGAAGCTGGCGGCTTTGCCGCCGCTGCCCAACGGCTCAACCTGTCGCGTTCGGCGGTCGGCAAGTCCATCGCCCGGCTCGAAGAACGCCTGGGTGCCCGGCTCTTCCACCGCACCACGCGCAGCCAGGCGCTGACCGAGGACGGCCAGGTCTTCTATGAGCGCTGCCTGCGGGCACTGGCCGAGATCCGCGAGGGCGAGGCCATGCTCGACAGCGGCCGGCGCGATGTCAGCGGCCGGCTGCGCGTCACCATGCCGGCCCTGTTCGGGCGCGCCTGCGTCGCGCCGCTGCTGCTCCGGCTCGCCGCCCAGCATACGGCTCTCGAACTCGAGCTCAATTTCAACGACAGGCGTGTCGACCTGATCGAGGAAGGCTACGATCTCGCCATTCGCAACGGCGCCCTCGAATCCGACATGAACCTGATCACGCGCCGTGTCGCCCAGCAGCGCATGACCGTGTGCGCCGCCCCGGCCTATCTGCGTGAACACGGCGCGCCGCTCACCCTCGCCGCCCTCGCCGACCATCACGCCATTCTCTACGGTCGTTCGGGCCAGCCTCGCTCATGGCTGTTCCCGGTGATGGGCGGCCCTGCCGTCGAGATCATGCCCCCGAGCCGTTACATCTTCGATTCCCTCGATGCCATCGCCGATGCCGCGGTGGCCGGAGCAGGCCTTGCCTGGATGCCCTGCTGGCTGGTGGCCGAACGCGTGCGCCGGGGCGAGTTGGTGCGGGTGCTGACCGAACATCCCGGCCTCGTCTTCGACGTGCATGCCCTTTGGCCACGCTCTCCCTTGCAGCCGCTGCGCGTAAGGGCCGCCATCGACATGCTCGCAGCCAACCTTTCCCGCCTGATGAGCAACGAAGTCGGCCTCTGAAGGCACGGCTTTCCGGGTCGATCGCGATCCGCGGTCAGATGCACGATGTACCCTGAAGCCGACCGCTTGCATTCTATTGCGATTGGCGACCTCGGCGCCTGCCGGCCGCGCTCGTGAATCTCCGCTGACGGAGAGCGAGGGACAGGTTGCCTGCCGCACAGGCCTCAGCCGCCATTTCAGGCAAACAATGCCAGCGCGACGGGCAAGCTGCCTCCGCGCTAGGCAAATCTGCAATTCTGCTCACGATCTCACCAATCCTTCTGCGCAGACCGCTTGCCGCCTTGCTGGATCTCGCTCAATGTAACGCCAGATTGCACGTCTGGAGGGATTGCATGGCGGCGTTCGACGAGATGACCCTGAGCGACGGCACGATACGTCCCGCCTATGCCGATCTCGCGCAATGGCTCTCCACGGCCCCCAAGGAATTGCTGACCCACCGACGCAACGAGGCCGAGTTGCTGTTCCGGCGCATCGGCATCACTTTCGCCGTCTATGGCGACAAGGACGGCGCCGAGCGCCTGATCCCCTTCGACATCATCCCGCGCATTCTGGCAGCCCAGGAGTGGAATACGCTCAAGAGCGGCCTCGAACAGCGCGTGCGTGCGCTGAACATGTATATCAAGGACGTCTACGGCAAACGCGAAGTGGTGCGCGCCGGCGTGGTGCCGGAGGACCTGATCTTCAACAACCCGGCCTTCCGCCCTGAGATGGCGGGCCAGAGCGTGCCGCACGACGTCTATGTCCATATAGCCGGCATCGACATCGTGCGGGTCGACGCCGATACCTTCTACGTGCTCGAAGACAATGCCCGCACCCCCTCCGGCGTCTCCTACATGCTGGAGAACCGCGAAGTGACCATGCGCCTGTTCCCGGAGGTGGTGGCGCGCCATCGCATCGCGCCGGTCGAGAACTACACGGATGAACTGCTCGCCACCCTGCGCTCGATCGCCCCCCGCTCGGCCTCGCGCGATCCGGTCGTGGTCCTGCTGACGCCCGGCATGTATAATTCGGCCTATTACGAGCACTCCTTCCTGGCCGATCGCCTCGGCATCGAGATCGTCGAGGGACGCGACCTCTTCGTGCGCGACGAGATCGTCTATATGCGCACCACGCAGGGGCCTCGCCGGGTCGACGTGATCTATCGGCGCATCGACGACGACTTCCTCGATCCCCTCGCCTTCCGGCCGGATTCCGCGCTCGGCGTTCCCGGCCTGATGACAGCCTATCGTGCCGGCAATGTCACGCTGACCAATGCCGTCGGCACCGGCGTTGCCGACGACAAGGCCGTCTATTCCTACATGCCCGACATCGTACGGTTCTTCCTCGGCGAGGAGCCGATCCTGCAGAATGTTCCGACGCATCGCTGCCGCGAGCCGGAGGCCCTCGCCTATGTGCTCGACAATCTCGAAAGCCTGGTGATCAAGGAGGTCTCGGGATCCGGCGGCTACGGCATGCTGATCGGCCCGCATGCCAGCAAGGCCGAGATCGCCGACTTCAGGGCGAAGCTGAAGGCTCAGCCCTTCGGCTATATCGCCCAGCCGACCTTAGCCCTCTCGACCTGTCCCTGCTATGTCGAGGAGGGCATCGCGCCCCGCCATGTCGACCTCAGGCCCTTCGTCCTCACTGGTTCGGACAAGGTCCGCATCGTACCGGGTGGCCTGACCCGCGTCGCACTGAAGCAAGGCTCTCTGGTGGTGAACTCCAGCCAGGGGGGCGGCACCAAGGATACCTGGGTCCTGGATCGATGATATCAGCCCCGAACGCCCCGCAGCCGCTCTCCTGCTTCCTCTCGCCCGGACATTGACGCATGCTGTCGCGTACCGCCGATAACCTGTTCTGGCTGGCCCGCTATGTCGAACGGGCCGAATATCTCGCCCGCATCCTCGACGCGGCCTACCGCCTGTCGTCCCTGCCGGCCTCCTATGGCGGCCTGACCACGGAATGGGAGAGCGCGGTCGAGACAGCCGGATGCGGCCCGGCCTTCTTTGCCGCCTATGAGGAGGCCAATGAGCGGACGGTCACCGAGTTCCTGGCCTTTTCCGCCGAGAACCCCTCCTCGATCCGCAACTGCTTCGAGATGGCACGCACCAACGCCCGCGGCGTGCGCACCGCCCTCACGGCGGAGATGTGGTCGACCATCAACGACGCCTGGCTCCAGCTCAAGCGCTATGACTCTGCCCGGATGAGCCGCGAGGAAGTCTCCCGCTTCCTCGAATGGGTCAAGGGCGTCTCCCTGATGTTCGACGGCTCGGCCTACCGCACCATGCTGCGCAACGATGCCTATGCCTTCGCACGGCTCGGCCTGTTCCTCGAGCGCGCCGACAACACGGCCCGCATTCTCGACGTCAAATATCACGTACTGCTGCCGCCTTCGGAGAGCGTCGGCGGCAGTCTCGACTATTTCCAGTGGACGGCCATCCTGCGCGCCGTCTCCGCCCTGACCGCCTATCACTGGGTCTACAAGGAAAGCCTCAAGCCATGGCTGGTCGCCGATCTCCTGATCCTGAACACACAGATGCCGCGTTCGCTTGCTTCATGCTATGAGAACCTGAATGGGAATCTCGATCAACTCGCTCAGGTCTATGGCCGGCAGGGCCCCGCCCAGCGCCTGGCCCGTGTTACCCAGTCGCGCCTGCAGAATCTGAGCATCGACGAGGTTTTCCAGTCCGGGTTGCATGATTTCATCACCGATTTCATCACCGACAACAACAATCTAAGCACGGCGATTGCCGAGCAATATCTGATCTGACGAAACCATGCGCATCTGCGTTGCCCACGAAACCGTCTATCGCTACGCGCGGCCGGCCAAATCCGTGATCCAGACCTTGCGGCTGACCCCGCGCTCGCATGATGGCCAGCATGTGGTGCGCTGGCGCATCGACGTGGATCAGGATGTCAGGCTGAGCCAGTCCGAGGATGCCTTCGGCAATATCAGCCACGCCTTCACGGCGATCGGCAGCATCGAAAGCCTGCGGGTGCGCGTGGAAGGCGAAGTGGAGACCCATGACAATGCCGGCGTGCTGCACGGCGTCGTCGAACGTTTCCCTGTCGCCCTCTATCTGCGCGATACCGATCTCACCCAGGCCGACGCCTCGATCCAGGACTTCGCCCGCCGGAGTGCCGGGGCGGCGGAAGGCGGCCTCGCCGTCTGCCACGCCCTGATGCAGGCGATCCATGAGCGTGTCGAGGTCAGTCCCGATCCAAAGCAACCGGCAGCCGGCCTGACGCAGGCGTTCGCTGCCGGCAGCGGCGTCGCGCAGGACGTCAGCCATCTCTTCATCGCCTGCGCCCGTACGCTCGGCCTCCCGGCCCGCTATGTCAGCGGATTGCTATGGCAGCCGCCGACGCAGCAAGGCAATGCCACCCATGCCTGGGCCGAGTCCTATATCGAGGGCCTGGGTTGGGTCGGGTTCGACCCGGCATTGTCGGTCTGTCCGACAGTCCATCACATCCGTGTCGCTGTGGGCCTGGACTATCTGGGCGCCGCGCCGGTGCGGGGCGCCCATTACGGCGGCGAGGGCGAAAGCCTGGAGGTCAGCGTCGATATCGGCGAAAAGGGAGAGCGCCCCCAGGCGCAGCGTCAGTCGCAGAATTGACCCGGCAGGTTCCCTAAAGCGTTTTGCGATTTGGTGGAATCACCAGGAATCGCAAAGACGCGTCCAATCAAAGAGTTAGAGCAATGCAGCGTTTCCGTCCAAACGCGCTTTGCTTTAGCGCCGACGGTGCGGGCAGGCTCTCAAGGCCGGCTTGAATCGTGTTCGTGCTCGTAGCGTCGCACCACGCCCGGCCGCAACTTCGGAGCCAGCTTGCTGACCGCGAGCGAGATCAGGATCCCGAGGACATAGCCGACCTGCAGTGCGACGGCGATGGCCACCATGTCAATCAGGGCGGTCCCCAGGCCAAAACCCGCCATCCAGATGATGACCGCGCTGCCGATCGAAGCGATCAAGGCGATGATCGTGAAAGCCAGTACCGGGACAAAGGTCCCGCACAGGGCGCCCAGCACCATCGCGACGATGACAGGCCAGATCACGAACATAGGTCTCTCCAAGTATTCCGTTGGTCTGCTGCGGAACCCGGCGTCTTCGTTCTACCCGTCTGTAGCTGGAATCGATCTTGCCGATACTGGGCCGCCCGAGTCTAGCAAAAACTCCTCCGAAAGAAGGGGGCTGGCTTTTTCACGCGAAGCTGATTTCCATACATGACGATTTCGGACAGTGAATTCTTTCGACGAAAGAAGCAATGCCCTATTCGGATGAGGTAGGCGTTATACTGGGCCGGAGCGGCAACAGCCGCATGCCGGCAGCGGCGCGAAGCTGTCTGCATTCGCCATCGATGGCATCTTCCCCGCACAGGCCGTATCAGCTCGAACGCTTGGTTTCGGGCAGACGAGACGGATCGATCACCTTGCCGGGATTCATGAGATCAGCCGGATCGACCATCGCCTTGATCGCCTGCATCAAGCCGAGCTTGACCGGATCCGCCGTGGCATAGAGGGCATGGATGCGCTTGGAACCGACGCCGTGCTCGGCCGAAAACGAGCCGCCGCGCTGGCGGATGCCGCCATAAAGCACCGCTTCCACGCCGGCGATGTCGTCCGCCGTCAGCGCGTCTTCCGCCCGGTTGAGCATGATATGCAGGTTGCCATCGCCCAGATGGCCGAAGACGAAGGGAGCGAGCCCCGGCGAGACGCCAGCAAGGCCGGCGATACTGGCGCGCACATAGTCGTCCACTTGCGACAAGGGTAGCGAGACGTCGAAGCTGGGTGAATTGGGATGGTCGACATAGATGACGGCCGATTCCTCGCGCAGCCGCCAGATCGCCTGCTCCTGCGCCAGCGAGCTGGCCAAGACGGCGCTGGTCTCGGGATGGCTTTCAAGCATTTCCTCATAGATGGCCGCCAGTTCTTCCTGGAGAGCGGCTTCGTCGGCGCCCCCCAGGGAGAGGATGAGATAGATCTGGTGCTCCATGGAGAAATCGGGCGCCGACCAGCCGAAGTGGCGGGTGGCATACCGGAAATAATCGGCCCACATCGCCTCGGCCGCGCGCAATTCGCCAACCCGCGCGTCGAGGGCGCGCCGGATGGCGGCAAGCGCCGCGGGCACCGAGCCGAAACCGAACAGGGCCACGGCGTGCGCCGGCGGTACGGCGTCCAGCTTGATCGCGACCCTGGTGACGATGCCGAGCGTTCCCTCGGCCCCGATCAGCAGGTGCTTGAGATCATAGCCTGCCGAATTCTTCACCACCCGGGTGAGATCGGAATAGACGGAACCATCCGGCAGCACCGCTTCCAGGCCGAGGATGCGATGGCGCATCACGCCGTTACGGAAGGCCATGATGCCCCCGGCATTGGTGGAGATCATGCCGCCGATGGTGGCCGATCCTCGTGCCGGCAGGTCGATGCCAGGTTCGAGGCGATGGACGAGGGCGGCCTCCTGCAGGGCCTGCAGCGTGCAGCCGGCTTCCACCACCGCCACGCGCTCATCGGCATCGAGCCGCTCGATCCGGTTCAGGCGGCGGGTCGATATCACCAGCTGTCCCGCCGTCGAGATACCGCCGCCGACGAGGCCGGTACGCCCGCCCTGCGGCACCATCGAGACGCCGTCACGGACGCACAGGCGTACGACCGCGGCGACTTCCCCTGTCGTCGCCGGCGAGACGACGGCGGAAGCGCCGAGATTGTCGGGCTCCTCGCCTGGATCGAGCTCGGCGATCGCTGCGCCCGTGCGGATATTGGCGGCACCGACTGCCGAGGCGAGATCGGACAGGAAATCCGCTGGAAGCCTGTTTTCCTGCTCGATCATCGCCTTACCTCATTGTCTTTGGCCGTGAGCGCTCAGGCCGCGCGGCGCAGGGCCTGCGCCATGCAGTGAATACCGCCGCCCGTCTTGGATATCTCGCCGGTATCGACGGCCGCAACCTCGAATCCGCGTGCCTTGAGCTGGCCGATCAGGCTCTTGCTCGCCGTGGGTGCGATGATGCGGTCATTGCCCAGCGACATGAAGTTGCAGCCGAGCGCCATCGTATCCTGGAATGGCACGTCGATGATCTCGTGGCCCTTGGCCTTGAGCCAGTCGACGATACCCGGTTCCGTGCAGGCCAGGCACACTGCCGTCAGCTTCGGCGCGATCGGCACCACCATCAGGTCGATATGGACGTAATATTCGTCGATGAAGGCGAGCCGGACCTCCCAACCTTCCCTCTCGAACCAGTCCGCGACCTGGCGGGCGCCCTCCTCCTGGGTGCGGGCACCGCCGCAGCCGATCAGCACGCAGCCTTCTTCGATGACGTTGAAATCACCGCCCTCGAAGGTGCCCGCGGTTACCATGTCGTAGATCGGGATACCCATCTTCTCATAGGCGCGGATGGCGGCGTAGTTCTCGCCGCGGCGCCACCAATTGGCCATGGCGGTGATGAAGACGCCATAGGGGGTCATCACGCTGGAATCGCGCGTATAGACCTGCATCGGCAGTTCGACTTCCGGTTCCAGCCAGTGGATGTTGACGCCGAAATGTTCATAGGCCGAGGCCAGTTCCTTGTGCTGGGCCTGGGCGGTCTGGATGTTGCAGGGCGCCTCGCGCAGATGCTTGCGCGACAGGGAACTGGTGGCCATGTGCCTCAGATAGGCCGGCGAGCCGAGCAGGACGTCCGTGAGGCGATCGGTCTCGTTGCGAAAGCCCCAATGCTTGAGCGGCTTGGTGCCGCCGGCGAGGTTGCGGCGGCGCAGCGTAAAGGCGTCGTCGACATGGATCTGTTCGATGCGGTTCATGGTCTTTTGCCTTTCATCAGGTGGGGATCCACCATTCGCGCCCGCGAGTGGTGGTGACATATTCGGGCCAGCGGAAGCCGATCGGCGGCGGATAGTCGGCCAATGGCGGGATCCAGTTGGAGCCGCCGATGCCGCCGCCGGTACGTTCCTCGAATTCACGACGGGCGGCGGCACGCGCCTCCTCGTCCTCGATCAGGCGCAGGGCCGAGAGCGCGATCGTCTTGGCCGCCGTCGTCACCATCGGATCGATGGTGGCAGGCATGCCGCCCAGCGCATTCATCACCCACCCCGGATAGGTATAGCCTTCCGGAGCCCTGAGGGCCGGCCGGGCCACATAGAAGCGGGCGGTCGGGGCATGCCAGCTCATGTCGGTGTAATCGTCCGAGGTCGAGTTGAGCTGGGAGGGAGGCAGGTCCCGCCGCAGGATCGCCTCGGCTTCCTCAGGGGCGATCAGGCGCTCGCATTCGGCAAGGAAGGGCTTTTCCATCGGTTCCAGGCCGAGATTGACCTGGATCTCACGCGCAAGCCGGCAGGCCTCCTCGCCCCAGCGCGGCGCGCCCACCGTCGACATCGCATCCCAGACGACATTGGCGATGGCATGGTTGGCCAGGCCCGGGCGCGACTTGCACACCCAGTGGCGCTCATAGCGGCAGCCGGTCATGCTAGCTGCCATCTCGGCATTGCGGTCGAGCATGGCCGTCGCCTGCTCCGCCATGTCGAGGGTCGGCATGCGCATCATGTACTGGATCTCGGCCAGGCCCGCGGGAAGATTGTCCGCCGTCGCCTGGCCGGCCGTAAGGATCGCCTCGCTGATCGACCAGCCGCCCTGGTGGGTCAGCATGGAATCGCGCAGGGCCTTGGAGGCCATGTACATCATCATCAGCGCATCGTTGGCGCCGGGCGCGCGCACCGCCGAATGCGATTGCGGGATCGGTGCGCCCGCGGCGCGGTTCCAGGCCTCCGGCTCATCACAGATGAAGCGGTAGATCATCGAATAGGCGGCGCCGCAATGGGTATCCCAGCGCACCGTGTTGCACATCGGCAGCATGTAGAAGGGATGGAAAGAGAGCATGCCGTCGAGGCCGTCATAATAGCCCTTGGCGGCATGGAGAGGCTTGGAGCCCCTCACCTTCTCGGCCGGCTCGCCGGTGAAGCGCAGCGTGCCGGCAAGGCCGTGGCGCTCCATCGCCTGCTTGGTGGCCAGCAGTCCGCCGAGGCTGGAGGTGCCGAGCGCGGAATGGGGATCGGTATGGCCGCCGGCATGTTCGCTCAACCCCGGCCGCGGGCGCTTGACGGTCGCCGCATCCTGGCAATTGCCGGGCACCGCGTCATATTCGGCATACATGCCGATAACAGGCCCGCCCGTCTTGCCCGTCCAGTGCGCACAGAAGGCCGTCGGCATGCCGGCCGAGCCTTCCTCGACGGTAAAGCCATGCCGGCGCAGCAGGTCGACATACCAACGCGCGGATTGATATTCGCGCCAGGCCGTCTCGCCGAAATCGAAGATCGTGCGGGTCCAGGTCGACAGATCGTCGGCGATGGCATCGACATGCGCAAGCGCCGTCTGCTGTGCTGAACTGGTCACATTCCACCTCCCTGATTGACAGGAAGGATAAGCGGTGAACATCGCTATCAAAAAGTGATATGTTTTGCCTGTTTGAACAAATTCCATTCACCTGTAGGCAATCATGCCGGAAATCTGGTGAGAGCTTCCCGGAGCCCGTTTTGCGCATTCCCTCTACCCAGGCCCTGCGAGCCCTCGACAGCTTCGCCCGCCACGGCAGCGTCTGGCGCGCCGCTGAAGAGCTCTTTCTCACCCGCAGCGCCGTCAGCCACCAATTGCGCCTGCTCGAGCGCGATCTCGGCTTCGACCTCCTGGAGCGCAACGGCAAGGGCGTGATGCTGACCGCCCGCGGGCGCCACTATGCCAACGAGGTGCGCAAGGCCCTCACCGTCATCGGGGACGCCTCGCTGCAATATGGCGACAAGGGCGTCGCCGGTACGCTGCAGGTGAGCTGCACGCCCGGATTTGCCTCGCTTTGGCTTTGCACCCACATCGCCGAATTCCAGGACATGTATCCGGACGTGTCGCTGCGCGTGGTGACGCCGCGGCGGCTCGACGACGTCTCCAACCCCGATGTCGACCTCTTCATCACCTTCGGCGACGGCAACTGGCCCAATCGGGCGGTCGAGTTGCTGTGCGAGGTCCAGTTCACCCCTTTGTGCAGCCCGGCTTTGCTCAACAAGGTCGGCGGTCTCAACGAGCCCTCGGACGTGCTGAGGGCGCCGCTGCTTCATCTGGGCGATTTCGACGATTGGACGCGCTGGCTGGCACTCGCCAATGTCGAAAACCCCAATGCCGAATGCGGCATGATCTTCTCCGACATGAATCTCGTCTTTGCCGCCGCCACCGCCGGCCAGGGCATCGCCATGGGGGACGAGCTCACCTGCCGCACCGCCATGAAGGCGGGCCAGTTGATCCGCCCCTTCGATCTCGCCATCAAGTCACCCCGCTCCTATTTCCTGGTGATGGAACACGCCAAGACCGGCCATGCTGTCTCGCGGGCCTTCGCAGACTGGTTGAAGTCGGCCTTGGCGCAGACGAGCCCGACATACCGTTCCAACTATGGCTGAACAGCTGTAGCGGGCTACCCGTTGGGGTGAATCAAATTTTTCCCCAGGGGCAACAACATTCAATTGTCGTGAACGATAATCACGCTTAGGCTTTGAAAGGTTTTCCAAAGCGTTTTGCGATTTGGCGGCACGGCAAGAAGCGCAAGACGCATCGAAACACGGAATCGGAGCAAAGCTCTTTGCTCCAAGCAGAGTTGGCTCGCTTCACCACAAATGGGCGAAGCGAGCCAACTCTGCAAACGTTTGAAATCTTGCGGGTTATCCCGGATCGAGCCTGCGGCTCGATCCGGGATAACCCGCTTAGGAGGATGTGCATGGCGCAAAGCGGCGGGACAGCGCCCGGCAAGGCAGCCGGTCATTCGAACACCGAACACGCTGCCGAGATCCGGGCCGAGGGCATCGGCAAGACATTCGGCAAGTTCGAAGCGCTCAAGGGCGTTTCACTGACCATCGCCCGCGGCGAATTCCTCACCCTGCTCGGCCCCTCGGGCTCCGGCAAGACCACCTTCCTGATGATCCTGGCCGGCTTCGAGAAACCCACCGTCGGCCGCCTCACCCGCGACGGCACGGATATCACCACCCTTTCCGCCGAAGAGCGTGCCTTCGGCATGGTGTTCCAGGGCTATGCGCTGTTCCCGCATATGACAGTGGAGCAGAACATCGCCTTCCCCCTGCACATCCGCAAGGTGCCCGGCGACGAGATCCGCCGCCGCGTCGGCGAGATGGTGGCCCGTGTCGGCCTGTCCGGCCATGGCCACAAGCTTCCCTCCAAGCTCTCCGGCGGCCAGCAGCAGCGTGTGGCCTTGGCGAGGGCGCTCGTGTTCGAGCCGCCCGTGCTCCTGCTCGACGAGCCTTTCTCCGCCCTCGACAAGAACATGCGCAACTCGATGCAGGACGAGGTCAAGCGCCTGCATGAAGAGCTCGGCACCACCTTCATCTTCGTCACGCACGACCAGAGCGAGGCGATGGCACTTTCATCGCATGTGGCGATCTTCAACCAGGGCCAGTTGCTGCAGGTCGGCACACCGCAAGAGGTCTACGAGAAGCCGACCAACCGCTTCGTCTCGGAATTCCTCGGCGACATCAACCTCCTGCCGCTGCACGACGTCCAGCGGGAAGCTGGCAATGCCCGCGGCTCCTGCGACGGAGCCCTGCTCGACGTGCCGTCCCAGACCCATGTCGGCAAGACCGGCATCCTGGCCATCCGCCCCGAGCATATGGACATCTCGGCCAGGCCGCAGGTGGAATCGCTCAACTGCCTGGCCGGCACCGTAACGGCCTCGACCTATCTCGGCTCGGCCACCAAACTGTCCCTGGCAACCAAGAGCGGCACGCCGGTGAGCCTGACCCTGCCGACGGAACGCGCGGCGGAGGCCTTGGCAAACGGGCCCGACCTCTGGCTCACCTGGCCCAAGAGCAAGGGTTTCCTCTTGCCGGAAGATGCCTGAAACAGCCGCCTCTTCTGCAATAAAATATCGCAAAAACAAATAATTATAACGCAACTCTCACCATCCGCCTTCGCATGCCCAACAGGGGAACATCGGCTATGAATGAAGCCTTCCAGAAAGACTGTCTCGAAATCCTCGCCTCGAAGGTCGAAGCCGGCCAGATCAGCCGCCGGCGTTTCGCCCAGCTCGCCGCCATGGTGCTCGCCGGCGCCCCCTTTGCCCTGCGCACCGGCCCGGCCCGCGCCGATGGCGGCCAGCTCGTCCTGGTCAATTGGGGTGGTGATGCCATCAAGGCCTATGACGCCGCCTATGGCCAGCCCTTCCAGCAGGAAACCGGCATCACCGTGAAGGAAGACGGCACCGGCCCGACCGAGGGCGGCATCACCGCCCAGTTCAAGAGCGGCAAGCCGACCTGGGACATCGTGGATGCCGATCCGTTCTCGGCCATCTCCCTGGGCAAGCAGGGCATGCTCGAGCCGATCGACTACAATATCGTCGACAAGTCGAAGTTCCGGCCGGGCTTTGGCTGGGAACATGCCTCCTCGACCTATTTCTTCTCCTATATCATTGCCTATGACGCCTCGAAATTCGGCGACAAGCCGCCGACAGGCATGGCCGATTTCTTCAACGTGGAGAAATTCCCGGGCAAGCGTTCGCTCTACAAATGGGGCGCCGGCATGTGGGAGGCCCTGCTGCTCGGTGACGGCGTGGCGCCGGAAAAGCTCTATCCGCTCGATCTCAAGCGCGCCCACGACAAGCTCGCCGCCTTCAAGGACAATGTGGTGTCCTATTGGGGCGGCGGTGCCGAAAGCCAGCAGGTGCTGCTGAGCGGCGATGCCTCGATGGCGCTGATCTGGTCGACCAGGGCCTCGATCCTGGAGAAGGACTCCGGCGGTCAGATCAAGTTCATCTGGGACCAGGGCTTGATTTCGCCCGGCGCCATGGCGGTGATCAAGAACAATCCCGGCGGCAAGGACAATGCGATGAAATTCATCGCCAGCGCGCAAGACCCCAAAAAGCAGCTGGTGATGTTCGACATGCTCGGACAGGGCCCCGCCAATCCGGCCACCGATGCCCTCATCCCCGCCGACCAGAAGCGCCTCAACCCGGTCGATCCCGCCAATATGAGCAAGCAGATCACCCTCGACATGAACTGGTATGCCGAAAACTACGGCGCTGCGCTGGACGCCTACACCAAGATCATTTCGGCCTGACCTTTCATCCACTGCCCGGGCACCCCCAAGCCCGGGCAGTGAAGACATGCGAGAGCGTTCATGCACAAGCCCTTGTCTTCGCTTTCATTCCTGGTTCTGGCAGGGCCGTTGCTGGCGTTCCTGGCGCTGGTCTATCTCATTCCCTTCCTCGGCGTCGCCCAGTGGAGCATCACGCTGCCGGAACCCGGATTGACGCAATATCAAAGGCTTGCCGGCGATCCGCTGGTGCTCTCGGTCTTCCTGCGCACCTTCCGCATCTGCGCCATGGTGACGGCGATCACCGTCATCGCTGCCTATATGATCGCCTATGTCTGGGTGCGCGGCACGCCCATGCAGCAGCGCCTCGCCGAACTGTGCATCCTCATCCCCTTCTGGATCTCGGTGCTGACCCGCGCTTTCGGCTGGCTGGCCCTGCTCTCCAACCGCGGCCTGATCAACAGCTGGCTCCAGAGCCTGGGCTTCGTCTCCGAGCCGCTGACGCTGGTGCGCAACGAGTTCGGCGTCATCGTCGGCATGACGCATTTTCTCATCCCCTTTGCCGTATTTCCCCTCGCCTCGGCCATGCGCAGCCTGGACGAGCGCGTCTTCCTGGCCGCCCGCGGCATGGGAGCCGGGCCGCTGCGCATCTTCTGGTCGGTCTTCGTGCCGATGACCTTTTCCGGCATCATCGGCGCCACCCTCATCGTCTTCGTGTTCGCCCTCGGCTTCTTCGTTACGCCTGCCATTCTCGGGGGCGGCCGCAGCGTGATGGTGGCCGAGCTCATCTATCTGCGCATGTTCCAGAGCCCGGACTGGGGCCTCGGTGCCGCGATCAGCGTGACACTGGTGGTGATCGTAGCCGTGCTGATGGGCCTGCTGTTCCGCTATGCCCGCCTCGGCGATACGGGAGCGTCCAAATGACTTCGCATCGCCCCGGCCTGATCGCACTTGCCGCGGCCGCCCTGGTCGCCGTCTTCCTGCTGCTGCCGCTGCTGGCCGTGGTGCCGGTGTCGTTCACCGCAGCACGCTACCTCTCCATGCCCAACGGCAACTACGCCCTGACCCATTACCGTACCCTGTTCACCAATCCGGACTGGGCCAACTCCATCCTGCTCAGCATCCGCATCGGCGTGGTCTCGAGCGCCCTCGCCACCACGCTGGCGACCCTGTTCTGCGTGGGCATCTGGATGTTCCGTCCCCGCTTCAGCGCGGCCCTTGTCGGCTTCGTGCTGCTGCCGATGATCGTGCCGCCGGTCGTCTCGGCGATGACGCTCTATTTCCTGCTCACCGGACTATCGCAGATCAGTTCCATCATCGGCTTCGACACCTGGCTCGGTGTGGTGCTCGCCCATGTGGTGATGATCGTTCCCTTCTGTGTGGTGCTGATCATGGTCTCGCTCAGCCAGGTCGACCGGCGCATCGATCTTGCCGCCCGCGGCATGGGCGCCAGCGTCTGGCAGCGCGCCACCAGGATCATCCTGCCCAACATCAAGTTCGGCCTGCTGACCGCGGCGATGCTCTCCTTCGTGCTATCCTGGGAGGAAATCGGCGTCACCCTCTTCATCACCAGCGTGAACGCCATCACCCTGCCCCGGCTGATGTGGAGCGGCGTACGCGACAATATCGATCCGGCGATCGCCTCTATCTCCGTCATCCTGATCGTGCTGACCACCCTGGTGCTCGTCATCCGCATGGTCTATTCGAGCCTGCGCTCGGCGCCGAAGCATTAAGCCTGTCGTCATTGCGAGCGAAGCGAAGCAATCCTGTTCCGTGTATCGGGGCAAGACTGGATTGCTTCGCTTCGTTCGCAATGACGACAGCGGCCCTATAGGGACAAGCGACGGCGGCCCTCTCCCCTGCCGCCATTTGCCGCTCTCCCGACCGGCTTTGCGCCCGTAGGCGGCAAACGAATCTTGCTCTATGGGAAGGGCGTGGCAGCCTGAAGGTTCGGGCTCGCTGGGGGGCACCGCCGACGGGCGGCTTGGGAGTTCAGTCGATGACCTATTGCGTCGGGATTTCGGTTCGCGAGGGCCTGGTGATGATCGCGGATACGCGCACCAATGCCGGCATCGACAACATCGCGACATTCCGCAAGCTGCATGTATTCGAGGAGCCGGGTGAGCGCGTCCTGGCGGTGTGCACCTCCGGCAACCTCTCGGTGAGCCAGGCCGTGCTCGACCACATCCAGGAGGGCCTGGAAAATCCCGACACCGGCGCGGTCGACACGCTGATGAGCATGCCCAGCATGTTCAAGGCCGCGCAGTTGATCGGCCGGGCCATCCGCCAGGTCTACGCCACCGATGGCCGCAGCCTGGAGGAACACAACAGCCGCTTCGACGTGGCCTTCCTGTTCGGCGGGCAGATCAAGGGCGGCAAGATGCGGCTTTTCATGATCTATTCGGCCGGCAATTTCATCGAGGTGACGGCCGATACGCCCTATCTGCAGATCGGCGAGCACAAATATGGCAAGCCCATCCTCGACCGCGCCGTGCACTACGAGACGGAAATGCCGGACGCCCTCAAGGTCGGCCTGATCTCGATGGACTCCACCATGCGCTCCAATCTCGGCGTCGGCATGCCGATCGACATCCTCACCGTGCGGCGCGATGCACTCAAATCCGAGATCAGCCATCGCATCGAGCCCGGCGAGCCCTATTTCCACGATCTGCGCGAACGCTGGTCGGCGGCCTTGCGGGCCGCCCACATCGCCATTCCCAGGCCGCCCTATATCATCGGCAAGACGGGCGTGCTCGACACGCCCTGATCCGGAGCGGATCGGCGCGTGTCTTGCTGGAGACTGCCACCGGAACGCCCCGGAAAACCTGCCAAATCTGGAATGAAGTTAAACAAGAACGTGATGGTTCGTGATCGCCGAACCAGCCCCGCGGGCTGGAAAGAGGCATGCCGATAACTTAAGGCTGCCTTTCCCCTCAGCGACCACGGACGGAGCAGCATGTCGCAATCCTCGACGCAATCGACCCTCCAGGCCTATGCGCCGACCATCCTTTCCCTCGTACGCGTCGTTGCCGGCCTGATCTTCCTGGCCCACGGCACCCAGAAGCTGTTCGGCTTTCCCGCACTCGCGCCGGATCGCGAGATCCCCGTCTTCGGCCTGATGTGGTTCGGCGGCATACTCGAGGCCTTCGGCGGCCTGCTGATCGTGATCGGCCTGTTCACCCGCCCCGTCGCCTTCATCCTTTCCGGGCAAATGGCGGTGGCCTATTTCATGTTCCACGCGCCGAAATCCTTCTTCCCCGCCCTGAACGGCGGCGACGCCGCCATCCTCTACTGCTTCCTCTTCCTCTATTTCGTCTTTGCCGGTCCCGGATCGATCAGCCTGGACACGGCACGCAAGCGGTAGGATCGAACCGCACCACCATGCAGATGCCCGGATCCTCCACGGATCGACAAGGTGCGGATGAAGCGTTAGGTTGCGCTCCCTGAATCGGCTCGGAACACCGTGGGGCTGAAGTCAACCCCACGGTGTTCCGAG
>NZ_LYXZ01000064.1 GCF_001676615.1 Labrys sp. WJW
GGGTCATGGTTGGCCCCCGGCGCCGCCATTCTTGTCAGGCCGTGGCTTGGGCCATAGCACGTAGAAGCCGCCGCCATGGCGGACGGCGCCGGCAACCGCCCCTGCCTTGGTGCCCGATCCGAAGAAGATGTCGGCCCGGGCCGGGCCGATGATGGCCGATCCTGTGTCCTGGGCGATCATCAGCTTGCGGATGGGTTCGGGCTTCACCCCACCGCCGACATTGGGAATCGCAGTCTCGACGAAGACCGGCAGGCCATAGGACCAGATCTTGCGATCGATCGCGATGGAGCGCAGCGGCGTGACCGGCAGGCCCTCACCGCCGATCGGGCCGGCATCGGCACCGAGAAAGGGAGCGACCTTGAAGAAGACGAAGGATTTGTTCACCCACATCACCTCGCGCGCCTCCTTCGGGTCGCGCGCCAGGAAATCCCTGAGGCCCGCCATGGTGACGTCGCGGGGCGGTATGTTGAGCCTGTCCGCCACTGCCCTGCCGATGGCGGAATAAGGCTGGCCGTTCTTTCCCGCATAGGCAAAGCGCACCACGCTGCCGGTCGGCAGCCTCAGCCGCCCCGAACCCTGCACCTGCATGAAGAAGCGGTCGACGGGATCGGCGACATAGGCGATCTCGAGCCCCCGCCCGTCCAGGGCTCCCTGCTCGATCGCCTTTCGGTCGGGATAGACCTCCAGGCTGCCGTCAAGCTTGCGCCGGGCTGCGCTGTAGCCTTCGAAGCCGGGAGGAATGGCATTGGGCTCGAAACTGACCAGGTCTGCCGGCCGGTCATAGAGCGGGGTCTGATACTCGCCCTCCCGCACCAGCGATCCCCGGATCTCCGGCTCGTAATAGCCGGTATAGAAGGCCTTTCCGCCGGTAGGCCCGCTGCCCTTGCGCGTAGTGATGCGCCAGGCGTCGAAATGGGCCTGGAAGAAAGCGCGAGCCGCGGGGGCCTCCAGCGCGCCGCGCTTCAAGGCCTCGCGGCAAAGGCTCGCCAGGCCTTCGGGAACCGGGACGCCGGCATCGAGAGCGGGATTGTTCTCCGCCTGGGAGCGGCATGAAGCGAGCCAGACCTGCCAGGCCTTGGCGTGGTCGTCGCGCTTCCATCCCGCAAGCTTGCCGAACGGCACCAGTGTGGCCGTCGCTCCCGCCGGAAGCGGGGGCGGCGACGGCCGCTCGCCGGCCCAGGCTATGCCGGCCGCGACGAAGAAAGCGGCAAAAGGCCCGACTCGGCGCAAGATCCCCATGACATCGATACCGTGGCCCGCCTGCCTCTTCCGACCGCGCTCAACCGCCGGTCGCCACGAGGCGCCAATTGGGATCCTTCGTGCTGGTATCGCGCGCAAATGTCCAGGTGTCGGTGACTGTTGCCACCTGATCGACGCTGCCGTCGACGACCGCGCCATTCCTGTCCTTGGTGGCGCTGATCATCTGCGAGACGAAGCTCACGGTCAGTTCGGCGACGCGGCCCTTGACGCCGGCAGCGACGATATCGGCCTTGTCGATCGAGACGAAATTGGCCTGCACGGTCTCGCCGCGCGCCTCCCGCTCGGTGATGTCCTGGGAGAACGCGTCGAAATTCTCGCGCGACAGCAGGTTCTTCAGCGTCTTGCGGTCACCGTTGTTGAAAGCGGTGACGATCATCTCGTAGGCCGCCTTGGCGCCCGGGACGAAACTCTGGGGCTGGAAGCTCGGATCGACGACAGCAATCGCATCGAACCCAGCCGCCAGGGGCGTGTCCTTCTCGGCAAAGCCTTCCCAGCGGAAGCCCGGCATCGGCGCCTGCGTCTCGATGGGGGATTCGGCATCGCGCTGCGGCGGATTGGCGCTCCGGTCGTCCCGAGATGCAGGCTGGGCATCGCGCCGCAATCCCTCGAATGTCGGAGGCTCGGCGCCGGTGCGCTCCCCAAGCACGGAACGCAGCTTGAAGATCACGAACACCGCGAGCCCCAGAAACACCAGCGTGATGATATCAAAACTACCCATTTGTGCCTTCAGCATCCCCACCGACCGAGTGATGACTCGAAATAACGGCTCCAGTCCCCTGTGGCAATGCCACAATCCTCACCTATATGGTGTGCGTCGGGCAGTTTGCCAGCTTCATGCTACCATGAAGGGCAAACATGGCCAGCATGCGGCGCATGCCGCTGCGCAAGGTCTTGCCTCAGAGGGAACCGCAAAGACGCATTTTTGGCAAAAGGCGTCTTTGCTCCAGGAGAAACGACACCGATGATCGCACGCAGCTTCAATGTTCCCGCCGGCTGGGCTTGGCTCGGCCTGGCCGGACTTGTGATCCTGCCCTTTGCGGAAATCGCCGCCTTCGTCTGGGTCGCGAGCCGGATCGGCATCGCCTTGGCGCTGATCGCCCTGGTGGCGACCTCCTTCATCGGCGCCTCGCTGCTGCGCCGGCAGGGCACAAGCGTATTCTCGCGCCTGATGCGAGCCATGCAGGGCGGCGAGCCGAACAACGGTGCCGCCCGCGAGAGCCTGATGGTGGCCCTCGGCGGCGTCTTGATGATCATTCCCGGTTTCGTCACCGACGTCATCGGCTTCGCCCTCCTGCTGCCGAGCCTGTTGCGGCAGTGGCGCGAAGGGCCGGTTCCAGCCCCCCAGGGGCGCACCGGCACCACGAGCAGCGATCCCAAGGTCATCGATCTCGGCCGCGACGAATGGAAGCCGGTGGACGAATAAGGCCGACCCGCCGCATGCGACGAGTACGCATGCCGTTCGTCTCCCAGACAGGCTCGACCTTTGTCATTGCCGGGCTTCGACCCGGCAATCCAGCTTCAAGCGCCGGGCCGCTGGATGCCCGGGTCGAAACCCGGGCATGACAAAGGTCAGCGTTTTTCCGTAATGAAGCAGCTAATCGGGAGTCAGAGCCGCTGATCGAAGGCCTGCTTCAGGCCAGCAGTCCCCTCGCCTCCTCGTCGCCGAGCGGCGCGGGCCGCTCGCAGCCCTGCTCGATCAGCACCGGCCGCTTCTGCTCGGCGGCGGTGAGGATGCCTTCCATCACCGCAAGGACGTGCAGGCCAATCTCGCCGCTGGCGCGATGGGGGCGGCCGTCGACGATCCCGCGTGCCATGTCGGCAAGGCCGAGGCCGCGATAATTGGCATTGACGGGATGTTCCGCCGGCCAGTTCGGCTGGCCGAAACGGTCGCCGGACGAGGCATGGTTCTCCCAGGCTTCGCGCGGGCGGGCCAGCGCGACCTCACCGCCGAACCAGTTGGGATCGGGCACGCGCAGCGAGGCTTCGGTGCCGTGCAACTCGATCGGCAACTGGCCATGGGCCCAGACGTCCCAGCTTGCCAGGAAGGTGATCTGCGCGCCGGACTTGAAGGCGAGCAGGGCCTGGATGCTGGTCGGCGTCTCCACCGCGATACTCTGCCCCTTGAACGGCGAACTCTCCGTGGTCACCACTCGCTCCTCGAAGCCGCTCTGGCTCAAGGCCATCACCGAGGCGACCGGCCCCAGCAGGTTGACGAGGGTGGAGAGATAATAGGGACCCATGTCGAAGACAGGCCCTGCCCCGGGCTTGAAGAAGAATTCCGGGTTCGGGTGCCAGTGCTCCATGCCATGCCCGAGCACGGCGGCCGTGCCGATCAGCGGCCGGCCGATCTCGCCGGCATCGATCCGCAGCCTCGCCTGCTGGATGGCGGCACCGAGCACCGTATCGGGTGCGCACCCCACCCTCAGCCCCTTCGCCTTCGCCGCCTCCATCAGCGCAATGCCGTCGGTGAGACGCGTGGCGAGGGGCTTTTCGCCATAGACATGCTTGCCGGCCGCAATTGCGGCGCGCGAGACCTCGGCATGCGCCTCGGGTATGGTGAGGTTCAGCACGATGTCGACGTCGTCGCTCGCCAGCAGCGCCTCGATGCTGCGCCGCTGCAGATTGTATTTCTGGGCCTGCTTCTTGGCCGCTTCCTCCCTGAGATCGGCGCAGGCGACGAAATCGAAATCGCGAAACAGGGCGGCATTGAGAAGATAGATGTCCGAAATATTGCCGCAGCCGATCAATCCGACGCGCAAAGGCATGATGGTCTCCTGAAGATTTGGTGTGCCGATCTCCTCAGCGCCATCGACGGAAGTCGATGGCGCTGGATCGGCACGTTTTGCAGCCTGTGCCGATCTGGAGATCGGCGCACCCTTCAAATCCCCGCCAGCTTGCGCATGGCCTCACCGCTCACCGTGGCGAAGCGCTTGAGGTCCGAGGGGTTGTCGTGCTCGGCGACCATGATCTCGGCGCCGGCGGCCACGCAGAGCGGCCAGATCGTCGCCCAATCCACCACGCCGGTGCCGACATCGGCCCAGCCGTCCTCGTTGACCTTCTCACCGGCGGGCGCGATGTCCTTGACGTGAACGAGCGGCATGATGGCGCCATAGCGCGCGATCCAGGGCTTGGGATCGGCATTGGCCCTGACGATCCAGGCGATATCCGCTTCCCATTTCACACCGTCGACGAGCAGGTGCTCGATCGGATAGGAGCCATCCGGCAGGGCGATGAACTCGAAATCGTGATTGTGCCAGGCAAAGCCATAGCCGGCCTCACGGGCCTTGCGCGCCACGGCCGCCAGCCGCTCGCCGAACGTCTTCCATCCCGCCGCATCCCTGGGGCGGGCATCGGGCACCAGATAGGGCGCCACGATGGTTTTGATGCCCAGGGCCTCGGCAATGCGAAGATTGCGATCAAGATCGGCCTCCAGGGCATCGATGCCGAAATGGCCGCTCTTGGCCGTCAGGCCGAATTCCTTGAACAGGCGGGCGGCGGCAGGCACATCCTCGTAGAAGGCGCCATAGGGCTCGACATTGCTGAAGCCGGCCTCGGCGATCGTCCTGAGCTGGCCCTCGAGCGGCGGGAAGTTACGCCCGGAATAGAGCTGGAACGACAAGGGATGTTGCAGAGCCATGGCAGGTCCTTTCATGAAATGAGAAAAATCAACGAGTTGGGTGAAAAGAAGAGACTGTCATCCCATGCGCGATGCAGCACGCAGTGGTGCGTCGCAGATCCGGGATGACATCTCTTCACAGGCGCTCTCCGCTTTCCGCATCGAACAGCGAGGCACGCCCGACGTCGAAATGAAAATTGATCTCGTCCCCGGGCCCGCTTTCATTGTCGCCATCGACGCGGATGGTGGCAGGCTTGCCGGCGAAGCTCGTCCACAACACCGTCTCGGCGCCCATCGGCTCGACGATGTCGATTTTTCCGCGGGCAGCATGCCGGCCCGATGGCGCGGAGCCGACATCGATATGCTCGGGCCGGATGCCCAGCACCGCCTTGCGTGCGCCAGGATCGGCAGAGAACGCGTAGGCGGCAAGGTCGATGCTCTCGCCGTCGGCTTCGAAACGCCAGCTGCCCGGCCCTCCCGAAAGCCGGCCTTCGATGAAGTTCATGCCGGGCGAGCCGATGAAGCCCGCCACGAACTGGTTGGCCGGCTTGTGGTAGATCTCGAGCGGGCTCGCCAATTGCTGGATGACGCCGCCCTTCATCACGGCGATGCGGTCGGCCAGGGTCAAGGCCTCGATCTGGTCATGCGTGACATAGATCATGGTGTTGCCGAGGCCCTGGTGGAGCTTCTTGATCTCCACGCGCAGCTCGTTGCGCAGCTTGGCGTCGAGATTGGACAGTGGCTCGTCGAACAGGAAGACGTCGACATTGCGCACCAGGGCGCGGCCGATGGCGACACGCTGGCGCTGGCCGCCCGACAATTCGGAGGGCTTGCGCTGCAGGAGCGGATCGAGATGCAGGAGCTTGGAGGCCTTGGCGACACGCGCGGCGATCTCCGCCTTGGGCACGCGGGCCATTTTGAGGCCGAAGGACATGTTGCCCTCCACGCTCATACGCGGATAGAGCGCGTAGGACTGGAACACCATGCCGATGCCGCGATCGGCCGGCTCGGCCCAGGTGACGTTCTTGCCTGAAATCCAGATCTCGCCGTCGCTGATCTCCAGGAGACCGGCGATGGCGTTGAGCAAGGTGGACTTGCCGCAGCCCGAAGGCCCGAGCAGCACGATGAACTCGCCCTGGCGGATGTCGAGCTGGAGATTGTCGATGACGGAAACGGCGCCGTAGCGGATCGACAGATCCTTGACGGTGACGGAGGAAGGCGTGGTTTGCATGCGCTTTATCCCTTCACCGCGCCGGCGGCGATGCCGCGCACGAACCAGCGTCCAGAGACGAAATAGACGATGAGCGGCACCGAGGCGGTCAGCAGGGTCGCCGCCATGTTGACGTTGTAGGCCCGCTCGCCCGTGGTGGAATTGACGATGTTGTTGAGCTGCACCGTCATCGGCGAGTTGGATCCGCCGGCGAAGGTCAGGCCGAGGATGAAGTCATTCCAGATGCCGGTGACCTGCAGGATGGCGGCCACGATCAGCATCGGCGTCGACATCGGCAGGATGACGTGGAAGAAGATCTGCCAGAAGCCGCCGCCATCCACGCGTGCCGCCTTGAACAATTCGGCCGGCAGGCTGGCATAGTAGTTGCGGAAGATCAGCGTCATCAGCGGCATGCCGAAGATGGTGTGCACGATCACGATGCAGGGCAGGGTCTGGAAGATGCCGGCCAGCGAGGAGACGCGTACCAGCGGGTAGATGAAGACCTGATAGGGAATGAAGGCGCCGATCAGCAGGATGCCGAACAGCAGGTTGGCGTAGCGCACGTTCCACAGCGACAGCGCATAGCCATTGATCGCGCCGGCGGCGATGGAGATCACCACGCTGGGGATGAGGATCTTTACCGAGTTGAGGAAGCCGACGCTGATGCCGTTGCAGGCCAGGCCCGTGCAGGCTGACGACCAGGCCTTGCTCCAGGCGGCGAGATCGAAGGCCAGCGGCAGGGCGAAGATCTGGCCCTGGCGGATCTCCTCCATGGTCTTGAGCGAAGTCAGCACCATCACCACGGCCGGCAGCAGGAAGAAGGCGGCTGCCACGACGAGGAAGACATAGAGGCCGATGCGGCCGGGGGTCAGGCGGGCCGGCTTGCGCCCGCGTGGTGTCTCGAGGGCGCTCATGCCGGCCTCCGCGACTGCCGGCGGAAATAGGTATGGTAGAGCCATGGCGAGACCACGCAGATCACCGTGATCAGCATCATCGTCGAGGCCGCCGTGGCGAGGCCGATGTTCTGGCGCTGGCCGAGATTGTCCATCACGAATTTGGCCGGCATTTCGGAGGCGGTACCCGGCCCGCCATTGGTGAGGGCGACCACGAGGTCATAGACCTTGATCACAGCGATGGAGAGCAGCACCGTCGCCGTGGTGATGGTGGGGGTGAGGATCGGCAGGATGATGGAGACATAGACGCGCCAGGTCGGGATACGGTCGATCTTGGCTGCCTTCCACAATTCGGTGTCGACGCCGCGCAGCCCCGCCAGCATCAGCGCCATCACCAGGCCCGAGGCCTGCCAGATTGCGGCGATCACCAAGGCGAAGACGGCAAGATTCGAATTCACCGCCCAGTCGAAGGTAAAGCTCGTCCAACCCCAATTGCGCACCGTGTTCTGGATACCGAGATTGGGGTTCATCAGCCACTGCCAGATCAGGCCGGTGACGATGAAGGACATCGCATAGGGATAGAGGAAGATGGTGCGGAACGTGTTTTCGAAGCGGATCTTCTGGTCGAGCGCCACCGCCAACAGGAAGCCGACGATCAGGCAGCAGACAATGAAGAGCACGCCGAAGACGACCAGATGCCACACCGAAACCTGCCAACGATCGGAGGCAAACAACCGGACATACTGGTCGAAACCAACGAAATTATAGACCGGCAGCAGCTTGGAGCCGGTGAAGGAGATGACGATCGTCCAGATCATCGTGCCGATATAGGCGGCGACGACAATGATCCAGGCCGGTATCAGGGCCAGGGCCGCCATGTTCAGACGGTAGGGCCGACGATTGGGACGCGACAATCTTGCAGGCTCGGCCATTGCGACCTCCTTCAGGATCCGTCTTGCGGTGGGAAACGGGGCCGGTCTCCAGCCCGGCGTGCCGGTGCGCAGGCCAGGCGGGCCCGAAGACCCGCCCCCGAGGAGCTTACTGCGCCGACTTCAGTGCATCCGCGAACTTGGCGGTGAATTCTTCCGGCGTCTGGCTCTTGTTGTTCCAGAAATTGGTGATGACATCCTCGAGCGCACCGACCAGGTCGGCGCTGGCCAGCATGTCGATCACCGGCGTCTGATGCGTGGGGTCGGCGAGCAGCTTCATGCCTTTCTGCGCGCACAGATCGAACTTGCTGGCATCGACATCGGTGCGCACCGGCATCGAACCCTTCTGGACGTTGAACAACACCTGCGTCTCAGGCGACAGCATGGTCGAAGCGAGGAGGTTCTGCGCCTTGATCTGGGCCGCGTCGGTCGTCTTGGGGAAAACGAAGACGTCGCCGCCGATCACCAGTTCCTTGTCGTCGATACCGATCTGGCAGTAGAAATCCTTGCCGGCCTCCTTGTTGGCCGCCTTGAACTCGCCCTTGGCCCAGTCGCCCATGAACTGCACGCCGGCCTTGTTGGTGATCAGGAGGGCCGTGGTATCGTTCCAGTTGCGGCCCGGCGATCCCGCATCGGTGTAGCCACGCAACTTGCCGAAAATCTCGACCGATTTCTTGAACTCGGGTGTATCGATGGCGGTGGCATCGTTCTTGGCATAGAGCCGCATGAACGTGTCCTTGCTGACCGATTGCAGCACGACGTTGAACAGCAGGCGCTCCTGCCAGGGCTCGCCGCCCTGTGCCAGCGGGATGAAGCCGGCCGCCTTGATCTTGTCGAGGACGACAATGAAATCGTCCCAGTTGGTCGGCACCGCGGTGACACCGGACTTGTCGAGCACGTCCTTGGAATAGAAAGCCCAGTTCTGGCCATGCACGTTCACCGGAACGGCATACATATGCCCCTCGCGGCTCGCGGCTTCGATGAAGGAAGGCGGCAGGAAGCTCTTCCATTTGCCTTCCTCGGCAACCTGGTCGACGGTGTTGAGCAGGCCCTGGCTGACCAGATCGTCGAACTGCTTGCCGGTGTTGAACTGCGAGGCCGTGGGCGGATTGCCGCCGACGATGCGGTTGATTGCAGCCGAACGTGCGGCCTGTCCCCCGGCGACGGCCGAGTCGACCCAGACGCCGCCGGCCTTGGTGTACTGGTCGGCGAAGACCTTCACGGCCGCCGCCTCGCCACCCGATGTCCACCAATGCATCACTTCGGCCTTGGGCTTGTCCTGGGCCCAGGCCTGGCCTGAAAGACCCAGCCCGGCCAGGGCCAGGGCGGCAAGCGCGCCACGCGCACTGAACACGCCGGCAAGCATGGAGCGTGCCGGAGCCCGCAGCAGAAACGCCCTCGTTTTTTCCATGGACATCCTCCCTAAAGGATCGCATGCTGTGTTTATGTAATCGATTGCACGCGCCGGGATATTGATTGCGATCGGGGTTCGTGTCAAGGGGATTGGCTCAGGGCTCCGGTCGCACCCGCAACAGGCAGATGGCAGAGCTTTTTCGAAGTTTTGCCAGCAGGTTGGAGAACGGTAGTCCCATGCCGCCCGCCAAGGAACGAGCCAGACGCATCCAGAGGCGCGCCCCGCGCGATGCCTCCAAGGTCCGCATCGGCGACGTGGCGCGCGCCGCCGGCGTCTCGACCGCCACCGTCAGCCGCGCCCTCACCTTTCCCGACCGCGTCCAAGCCGAGACGCGCGAACGCGTGCTCATGGCCGTGCGGGAACTCGGCTACACGCCCAACAGCGCTGCCCGGCAGTTGCGTGCCGGCTCCTCGCGCACCGTGCTGGTGGTCGTCGGGCCCCGGCGCAATCCCCCCTTCTTCAGCGAGGTGCTGAGGGGCATCGACGTCGCCCTGTCACAGGCCGGCTATGCCGTGCTGATGGGCAATCTCGACAGCATCGACGGCAAGGAGAAATATCTGGTCGACCTCGTCTTCGGCGGCCATATCGATGGAGCGCTGGTGCTTGCCTCGACGGTGCCCTCGCATGCCGGACGCACCATCGCCGACTCCGGCATTCCCATCGTCGGCGTCTGCGCCGAGACTGATGTTCCCGGCATACCGGCGGTGGTGGTCGACGACGAGGTCTGCTGCAGGGCCCAGACACGTTATCTTCTCGACAGGGGCCATCGGCATCTGGCCTATCTCGCCGGCCCCAGGGGCAATTACAACGAGCGCCATCGCTATGCCGGCTTCCAGGCCGAAATCGCCGCCGCCGGCCTCGGGCCCGATGATTTCGTACGGTTCGAGGGCCGTTACGACTTTGCCTCCGGAGTCGCCTCGGGCAAGGCCTTCCTGGCCCTGGATCGTCGCCCAACCGGGGTGGTCGCCACCAGCGACGAGATGGCGATCGCCTTCATGACGATCATCCGACGCAGCGGCCTCAGGGTGCCGCAGGACGTGTCCATCGTCGGCTTCGACGGCATCGAGTTCGGCGATTTCGTCGAACCGACCCTGACCACCATTCGCCAGCCGCGCTTCGAACTCGGATCCACCGGCGCGGCCCTTCTGCTCGCGATGATGCGGGGCGAAACCATCCCGGACCGGTTGACCATGCTGAAGGGCGTTCTCGACGAGCGCGAGAGCGCGGGATCGGTAGCGGAATGAGCAGCAGCGAAGGCAATGGAACGGCGAGATCGAGGATCGCCCCTTCGAGTACCGCTCCCCTACCGGAGCGCGGGCTCGGTTGGTTCGAACTGGCTTATGCGGTCACCGTGGATGGCCGATTGGCCTGCCTCGATGCCAGTCGTGACATGCAGGCCCCGAGGCGCGAGCCATCCCCCGAACCCACGTCGACGATAGGCAGGCTCACGGCCTTCGACGGCGAGTGGCAGGGAAACCAGACATACTTTCCTTTGGAATTCGACTATCCGGCTTTCGACGAATTGCCCGGCGGCGGCTGGATCATCGCCGACGCGCGTTGCCGCCAGGGGCAGGACAATGCCCGGCATCTGGCCGAAGACGGAACCGTGCTGGGGCGCTTCTGCCTGGGCGATGCCATCGAACATCTGCAATGCGACGGCGAGGGCAGGATCTGGTGTGGCTATTGGGACGAAGGGGCCTTGATCAATCGCGCCTGGGGCCGGGGAGGGCCCGGCATGGCGGCCAGCGGCCTGATGCGCTTCGCCACCGACGGAACGGCATTGTGGTCGCCGGGCGTGGCCCTGGCTGGCTTCCCGATCGTCGACTGCTATGCGCTCAATGTCGGACGCAAGGAGATCTGGAGCTGCTACTACACCGACTTCCCCATCCTGCGTGTCGAGCCGTCGGGCAAGCACCACCTCTGGTCCAACGACATCAGCGGGGTGAAGGCCATCGCCATGGATCGCCATCTCGGCCTGTTGATCGGCGGCTACGCGCAAGACAGCCACCGCATCGTGCTGTTCCGCCTCAGCAGCCATGAGGTCAAGATTCTCGCCGTCTTCGATCTCGACCTCGGCTTCAGCCGCGAACGGCCGGCCCGGCTGCTTGTAGCCCGGCACGACACCTTGCATGTCGTGTGGGATGAGCATTGGCATCGGCTGAGCGTGACGGATGTGGCCCTGGCGGCCGGGGTTTACTACTGAAATCGGGCGCCTGAAGGTTCCTCTTCCACAAGGTGAACAAATCCTTCCTTGCATGGCCGCGAAAAATCCCTATATTGCGACTGTCTCGATGAGACATCTCATAGATGGTCCACTGGATCATTGGTTTTGAGAGTGGGCCCCACCCGGGACCCGCTCTTTTTGTTTCGAGGGTTACGTGACCGAACCCGAAGCCATTGTCAGCCAGGCCGATTCGTCGGCCGACGCGTTGAACGAACCGCGCCGTCTCACCGAGACGGGCGTTGCTGCACGCGTGGCAGAAATCACCGAGCGCACCATCCTGCCGCTCGGCTTCCGCCTCGTGCGGGTGCGCCTCAACGGCAATAATGGCGGCACCGTGCAGATCATGGCCGAACGTCCCGACGGCACCATGACGGTGGAGGATTGCGAGCTGATCTCCAAGACGCTCTCGCCCGTCCTCGACGTCGACGATCCGATCGGCAAGGCCTATCACCTGGAGATCTCCTCGCCGGGGATCGACCGCCCCCTGGTTCGCGTCAGCGACTTCCAGCGCTGGGCCGGGCACGAGGCCAAGATCGAGATGACCCTGATCGTGGCCGGCCGCCGCCGGTTCCGGGGCATCCTGCTGGGCGCCGAAGGCAGCAAGGCCAGGATTCGTCGCACCGATGCCGGTCCCGGTGAGGCCACCGACGTGGACTTGAAGGTCGATGAGATGAGCGAGGCCCATCTCATCCTGACCGACGCGCTGGTGACGGAATCGCTGCGCCGCGCCAAGGTGGCCTCCAAGGCGCTGGCCGCGCAACTCGAGGCTCAGGAAGCGGCCGAGCTGGAGTCGGACGAGAGCCCCGATCCGGAAACGCCGGCCAAGCAGCCGCATAGACAACCAAAAACCCGCTGAGAGGAAAGAATCATGGCCGTCAGCGCGAACCGCCTGGAACTGTTGCAGATTGCCGACGCCGTCGCCCGCGAGAAGGTGATCGATCGTCAGATCGTGCTCGCCGCGATGGAAGACGCCATTCAGAAGGCCGCCCGCTCCCGTTATGGTCAGGAGACGGAAGTCCGCGCCGAGATCAACCCCAAGACCGGCGAGATCCGCCTGTCGCGGCTGCTGCAGGTGGTCGACCAGATCGAGAACGACGCCGTCCAGATCCTGCTCGAAGACGCTCGCCGCAAGAATCCGGCTGCTCAGGTCGACGACTGGATCGCCGAAACCCTGCCGCCCTTCGATTTCGGCCGCATCGCCGCCCAGTCGGCCAAGCAGGTCATCGTGCAGAAGGTGCGCGAAGCCGAGCGCGACCGCCAGTTCGACGAATTCAAGGATCGCGTCGGTACCGTGGTGAACGGCCTGGTCAAGCGCGTGGAATATGGCAACGTCGTCGTCGATCTCGGCCGCGGCGAGGCCGTGGTGCGCCGCGACGAGCTGCTCCCGCGTGAAGTGTTCCGCCCCGGCGACCGCATCCGCGCCTATCTCTTCGACGTGCGCCGCGAGCAGCGTGGCCCGCAGGTCTTCCTGTCGCGCACCCATCCCCAGTTCATGTCCAAGCTCTTCGAGCAGGAAGTGCCGGAGATCTATGACGGCGTGATCGAGGTGAAGGCGGTGGCCCGTGATCCCGGGTCGCGCGCCAAGATCGCGGTGATCTCGCGCGATTCCTCCATCGACCCGGTCGGCGCCTGCGTCGGTATGCGCGGTTCGCGCGTGCAGGCCGTGGTCGGCGAACTGCAGGGCGAGAAAATCGACATCATTCCCTGGTCGCCGGATGTGGCCACCTTCATCGTCAACGCGCTGCAGCCGGCAGAAGTGTCGAAGGTGGTGCTCGACGAGGATTCCGAGAAGATCGAGGTCGTCGTGCCCGAGGCCCAGCTCTCGCTGGCCATCGGCCGCCGCGGCCAGAACGTGCGCCTCGCCTCCCAGCTCACCGGCTGGGACATCGACATCCTCACCGAGGCCGAAGAGAGCGAGCGCCGCCAGAAGGAATTCGTGCAGCGCACCCAGACCTTCATGACCGCCCTGAACGTCGACGAAGTCGTCGGCCAGTTGCTCGCCTCCGAAGGCTTCCGCACCGTCGAAGAAGTCGCCTATGTCGATCCCTCCGACGTGTCGTCGATCGAAGGCTTCGACGAAGAAACGGCCGAGGAGATCCAGACCCGTGCCCGCGACTACCTCACCGCGGTCGAGGAAGAGTTCGATGCCAAGCGCAAGGCGCTGGGCGTCGAGGACGAGCTGAAGACGGTCGAGGGCGTCTCCACCGCCATGCTGGTGGCGCTGGGCGAGAACGACGTGAAGTCGGTCGAGGACCTTGCCGGTTGCGCCACCGACGATCTCGTCGGCTGGACCGAGCGCAAGGATGGCGAGACCACCAAGCATGCCGGTTACCTGGACGGCTTCGAGCTGAGCCGCGATGAGGCTGAGGCGATCATCATGGCCGCCCGCATCAAGGCAGGATGGGTCGAGGCTCCTGCCCCGGCCGAAGAAGAGCCCGCCGAGGAAGAAGCCTCCGCACTCTCCGAGCATGGAGCATGACCCATAGTGCTGACAGAACGCATCGAGGATGACGATGACCGCCGGGCGCGCGAGCGCCTGTGTGCGGCCACGCGCCTGGTGCGTCCTGTCGATACGCTGATACGCCTCGTCGCAGCGCCCGACGGCACCCTCACCCCGGATCTCAAGCGCGTCCTGCCCGGACGCGGCGTCTGGGTCACCGCCAACCGTGCCAGCGTCGAGGAAGCCATGCGCAAGCGGGCTTTCGCCCGCCTGCTCAAACGCCCGGTCGAGGTGCCGGCCGATCTACCCGATGTCATCGAGCGGCTCCTGCGCAAGGCGGCTCTCGACATGCTCAGCTTTGCCAACAAGGCCGGACTTGTACTTACCGGCTTCGCCAAAGTGACGGATGCCATCGACTCCGAACGTGTTTCACGCCGCCTCGTGGCCGTGATTCAAGCGCGTGACGGTGCCGAAGACGGTGGCCGCAAGCTTGCGCAAGCCGTCAAACGGGCCTATTGGGATAAAAATGCACCAAACTTCATTACGATTTTCGATTCTGCCCATTTGGATTTGGCATTAGGGCGGACAAATGTGATACATGCTGCGCTCTGCGCGGGCCCGGCGGTTACCGGATTCCTGGATCGCGTTGCAGCGCTTGCTTTCTGGCAGGATGGCGGACTGGCTTCGGCTGAACCACATCCATCCTCCGAAGCCCCGCTGCAGGCGGACGACGAACCCTCAACGCAAGATGCCGCCCCGTCGCAAGACGGCGACGACGTCAGCTGAACTTTCGAATGAAACGGGGCGACCCGCAGGATTTGGCACGGAATGACTGATACGAAAAACCCGGGCGATACGCTGACTGTTCCGCCCACCAAGACGCTGACACTGAAGCGGCCCTCGAGCGCGCCGGATACGGTTCGCCAGAGCTTTTCGCACGGCCGCTCGAAGACTGTCGTCGTCGAGACGGTGAAGCGCCGTCCGTCAGGCCCCGTTACCCCGCCTGCCGCGCCGCCGCCTGCCGCGCCGCCCCCGCGTCAGGCTGCCCCCGTTGCGCAACCTCCGCGGCCGGCCGCACCTCCGGCAGCAGCAGCGCC
>NZ_LYXZ01000065.1 GCF_001676615.1 Labrys sp. WJW
AGCTACTCACAATCCTCAATGCAATCATTCGCGATCAACAACCATGGCAAACCGCTTGACATCCAAGACAGTCGCTCTCCCCGTAAGAACGGGGCGAGAGGGCGCAAGCGTAGCAATTTTACATCAGGCCGCTCATCTCGTCCGCCGGTTGAGCGAGATGAAACCTGTCGGGTAAGAACGCGCCATTGAAGTCCCCTCGCCCCGTTCTTACGGGGAGAGGATAGAGGTGAGGGGCTACTCCACCGATCAAACTCCCCTCTGATCTCCACTCAACCCTCGATCCGGCCCGGCGTGACCCGATAGATGGCAGCCCGGCCGGCGATCGCCTCGAAGGCGGAGGGATCGGCCCCGGTCAGCCAGACCTGCGCACCGAAGCTTTCGAGCCGGTCATAGAGGGCTGCCCGCCGCATCGGATCGAGATGAGCGGCGACTTCGTCGAGCAGGACGATCGGCGTCATACCGGCGAGACGAGCGACCAGCCTGGCATGCGCCAGCACCAGCCCGAGCAGCAGGGCCTTCTGCTCGCCGGTGGAGGCGCGCTCGGCAGCGATGCCCTTGGGGCCGTGCACGACGAGGAGATCGGTCAAATGCGGCCCATCGAGCGTGCGGCCGGCGGCTCGATCCCGTGGGCGCCCCTCACGCAGGGTCTGGCGATAGCGCTCCTCCACGGCCAGCGCCGGCTCGTCCAGCACGGCATTCTCGATGGCGCCGTCGAGGGCGATGCGGGCATGGGGGAAGGGCGAAGCGGGATCGATCTCCTCCTCGATCAGGCCGGCGAGACGGCGTACCGTATCAGCGCGCGAGGCCGCCACCGCAATGGCGAGGTCGGCCACCTCATGCTCGGCGGCATCCAGCCAGCGCTGATCGGCCCTGGGATCCTCGAGCAGGCGGTTGCGCGAGCGCAGCGCACGTTCGAGCGCGTTGACACGGGTGCCATGACCGGCATCGACAGCCAGCACCAGCCGGTCGAGGAAGCGCCGCCGTTCCCCGGCGGAGCCGGAGAACAGCCCGTCCATCGAAGGCGTCAGCCAGACCAGGCGCAGATGATCGGCAAAGCTTGCGGCCGAGGATACCGGCTGGCGGTCGACACGGTATTTGCGCGGACCGTTTTCGGGGCCTTCCAGCCCGGTGCCGAGCTGCGCCGGGCCGAGCGCGCCCTCGACCTCGGCCGCGACGGCGAAGCTGCCGGGCCCGTCCTCGCTGGCCATGTCCTCCAGATCCACCCTACGCAGGCCCTTGCCCTGGGTGAACAGCGAGATGGCCTCGAGTACATTGGTCTTGCCGGCGCCGTTCTGGCCGGTGAGCGCCACCATGCCGGCGTCGACGGCAAGATCGAGCCGCGGATAGGACCGGAACGAGGTGAGGATCAGGCGGGTGATGCGGGGCGAGATCATTCTTGGAGCGCGGACATCCTGCTCCCGGCGCTAACTTTGCAGGGACAAGCATGAAACAGGTGTGCCGATCTCCAGATCGGCATTGTTGGAACCGCCGTGCTCGCCAACATGGCAGATGCCGATCTGGAGATCGGCACACCGCATTTCGAGCGCCATCGCCTGCAAGGCCGACGTCATGAATATCCACCACCTTCCCCGCTGCGCCGAGAAGGCAAATCGCAGATTACACCCGCATCGGCATCAGAACGTAGAGGGCGGCAGCGCCCTCGCGGTCCTGCACCAGGGTCGGCGAGCCCGGATCGGCGAATTTCAGCAGGGCGGTATCGCCGTCGAGCTGCGCGGCGATGTCGAGCAGATAGCGCGAGTTGAAGCCGATATCGAGCGGCGTAGCATCGTAGTCGACCTCGATCTCCTCGGTCGCCGTGCCGGAATCGGGGTTGGTAACGGTGAGGACGAGGCGCCTGTCGGCCAAGGAGAGCTTCACGGCGCGGCCGCGCTCGGAGGAGATGGTCGAGACACGATCGACGGCGGCGGTGAAGTCGGCGCGCTCGACGATCAGGGCCTTGTCGTTGCCAACAGGGATGACACGGGCATAATCGGGGAAGGTGCCGTCGATCAGCTTGGAGGTCAGCACAACCGGGCCGATGGTGAAGCGGACCTTGACCTGGGACAGCTCGACCGAGACGATGGCCTCGGCATCCTCCATCAGCTTCTGGATCTCGCCCACCGCCTTGCGCGGCAGGATCACGCCGGGCATGCCGTTGGAGCCCTCGGGCGCCGGTAATTCGACGCGGGCGAGACGATGGCCGTCCGTGGCCACGGCGCGGATGCGCGTCTCGCCCTCGACATCGAGCGTGTGGAGATAGATGCCGTTGAGATAATAGCGCGTCTCCTCGGTCGAGATCGCAAACTGGGTCTTCTCGATCAGCTTGCGCAGATCGGCAGCCTTGAGCTGGAAATTATGCGGGAACTCGCCCGCCGCCAGGTCCGGGAAGTCCGAAGGAGGCAGCGTCTGCAACGTGAAGCGCGAGCGGCCGGAGCGCACGATCAGCTGGGTCGCCTCCCCGCCCCCTTCCAGCGAAACCTGGGCGCCGTCGGGCAGCTTGCGGACGATGTCGTAGAGGGTATGCGCCGGCACCGTGGTGGCGCCGTCCATGGTGACGTCGGCAGGAGAAGACTCCACCACCTCCAGATCGAGGTCGGTCGCTTTCAACAGCAGGCTGGCGCCCTGAGCCTCGATCAGCACGTTGGACAGGATCGGGATGGTGTTGCGCCGCTCGACGACGCGGTGGACGTGGCCCAGCGATTTGAGAAGGGCAGTCCGTTCGAGCGTAACCTTCATGGAGTGCGTCCTGGCATAGCGACCCGCAAGCGGACCGAGCTGCCGCAAACGGTGGAAAAAGGGCGAAGACCATGCAATTTGCTCGGACGAAAGGCAAGCCATCCCGCAGCTTTTTCAGGGTTTTCCCGAACATGTCGGATGTGCGCCCGATCGGGATGCCGGGCGCCGTGCAGCCCGTTTCCGACAAGGACCGATCCGAACGTCTCCAAGCAGGAGGCTGCTCGTCACAGCGTCGGCGCCGGCTCCAGCAGCACCACCACGCGTTGCAGGATGGCGAGCACCGCGATGAGGATGATGAGAATACGCAGGATCTGCTTGAAGCGCCCATCCATGGGCAGGCGGTCGATCACATACATCAACAGCCAGCAGACGAGACCGATGACGACGATACCGATCAAAAGCGAGATCACACCAGACAGCATGCAGACATTCCCCGAGCGACCATGACAATCATGGTCGCTCAGTAACGCGAATGTCGGCCCCGGGGTTCCCGATCGTCAGGTCAGGGGGATCATCACCGCCTTGCGATAGGCCGGGCGCTCGGTCAGGCGCTCGTACCAGGCGGCGAGATGGGGCAGGTCCGGCCGCTCGATCGGCATGTTGAACCAGCCATAGGCGCTGCAGCCGAGCGGAATGTCGCCGATTCCGAACTTGTCGCCCGACAGATAGGGCTGGCCGGCGAGGGCCTTGTCGGCGATGGCCAGCAGGCGGCCGCAACTGTCGAGGCCCCGGGAGAGCTCGGTCTCGACCCGGTCCTGGGCGCTGCGGCGGACGACGTTCCAGAACACGTCACGGAAAGGACCGGCGATGGTCGAGGTCGTCCAGTCCATCCAGCGCTCGGCGGAAGCCTTGGCCTGGCGCGTTCCCGGCACCAGCCGGCGCTCCGCGTCCCCCTCGGCCAGATAGCGCACGATGGCATTGGATTCCCACAGCACGAAGCCGTCATCCTCGATGCAGGGCACCAGCCCGTTGGGATTGAGAGCGCGATAGGCGGGATCGTTGACCACCCCGAAAGCACCGCCCGCATCGATGCGCTCATAGGCGAGCCCGAGTTCCTCGGCGCACCACAGCACCTTCTTCACATTGGAGGAATTGGTGCGGCCCCAGATCTTCAGCATGTCGGTTCCTTCCACAGAGCGTTGAGGTTCACCCGCCCGACCTTTGTCATTGCCGGGCTTGACCCGGCAATCCGGCTCTTCCCGCCATACATCAAAGACGGGCTCCCTGGATGCCCGGGTCAAGCCCGGGCATGACAAAGCAAGCGCTTGAGTTATTTCGGAACGAGGTTAGATCCTTCCCTGACGCCGCCTCACTTCGCCCGGATGAAGCCGACGATATCCTTGACCGATGCCATGATCGGGGCGGCGATCGCCCGCGCCCGGTCCGAGCCCTCGGCCAGCACCGCGTCGATATGGCCGGGATCGGCCATCAGGCGCTTCATCTCGGCAGTGATCGGCGAGATCTTGGCAACGGTGAGATCGGCGAGCGCCGTCTTGAAGGTCGAGAACTGGCCACCGCCGAACTCGGAGAGAACCTCCGCCACCGTGCGGCCGGACAACGCTGCGAAGATCGAGACCAGATTGTCGGCCTCGGGGCGCCCCTTCAGCCCCTCCTCCTCGCTCGGCAGCGGCTCGGGATCGGTGCGGGCCTTGCGGATCTTGGCGGCGATCGTCTCGGCATCGTCGGTCATGTTGATGCGCGACAGATCGGAGGGATCCGACTTCGACATCTTCTTGGAACCGTCGCGCAGGCTCATCACGCGCGTGGCCGCGCCCTGGATCAAGGGTTCGGGCAGCGGGAAGAAACCGCCCTCGAAGCCGTTGGCCGCGATGGAATCGCCGAAATCATTGTTGAACTTGGCCGCGATGTCGCGGGCGAGCTCCAGATGCTGCTTCTGGTCCTCGCCGACGGGCACGTGTGTGGCACGGTAGACCAGGATGTCGGCGGCCATCAGCGTGGGATAGGCGAACAGGCCCACCGAGGCCGCCTCCTTGTCCTTGCCGGCCTTCTCCTTGAACTGGGTCATGCGGTTGAGCCAGCCCATGCGCGCCACGCAATTGAACACCCAGGCGAGCTCGGCATGCTCGGCCACCTGGCTCTGGTTGAAGACGATATGGGCCTTCGGGTCGATCCCCGCGGCCAGGAAGGCGGCCGTGACTTCGCGGATGGCACTCGCCAGGCTCTTGGGATCCTGCCACAACGTGATGGCATGCTGATCCACCACGCAATAGATGCATTGATGGCTCTTCTGCATCTCGACGAAGCGCTGGATCGCGCCGAGATAATTGCCCAGATGCAGGTTGCCGGTCGGCTGAACGCCCGAAAAGACGCGTTCCACGAACTTCGTCATGGCCAGAGGATTCCATATTGTCCAGGCAGCTTGTTCTTGATCGAGCCACGGGCGCGATCAAGAACAAGCCGCAAGATATCGAACATGTGCACGATTTTCCGGCGAAGCCCGCCCGCGGGTCTCGCCGGAAAATCGTGCTTAGGCTAGCGCTTATGGCGGGCGCTGGCGCAAGACGCAAGTGCGGCCATCCGCTCCGGCACCGGTGCAGGGCTCCATCTTGCCGGTTCCGGCCACTGCCTGTACGCATGCAGGGCTGGAGTAGCCCGTGACCGCATCCCCCTCCTCCCTGCGCGTGCTGATCGTCGGCGGCTACGGCATCTTTGGCGGGCGGCTGGCGGAATTGCTGGCCGACGAACCCCGCCTCACCCTCATCATCGCCGGGCGTTCGCTCGCCAAGGCGGAATTCTTCTGCGCCAGCCGTCCGGTGCGGGCCCGCCTGTTTCCAGCCGAGTTCGACCGCAACCAGCCGCTCCAGCCGCAACTGCAGGCCCTGAAGGCAGACATCGTCGTCGATGCCAGCGGTCCTTTCCAGGGTTATGGCAAGCAGCCCTATCGCCTGATCGAGGCCGCGATCGCCCATGGGGCCGACTATTTCGATTTCTCGGACGGGGCCGCTTTCGTGCAGGGCGTAACCCGCCTCGACGCGGCAGCCCGGGAGCGCGGCGTCGCCATCCTGTCGGGCGTGAGCAGCTTTCCCGTCCTGACCGCCGCAGTCGTCAGGCATCTCGCCGGCGCCTTTGCGCGCATCGACACCATCCGCGCCGGCATCGCCCCCTCGCCGCATGCGGTCGTCGGCGAGAACGTGCTCAGGGCCATCGCTGGATATGCCGGCCAGGCCGTGCCGGCCCGGCGGCAGGGCCAGACCCTGCTGGTGCATCCCCTCACCGAGACCCGCCGCTTCACCATCGCCCCGCCAGGCAAACTGCCGCTGCCGAATACGCTGTTCTCCCTGGTGGAGGTGCCCGATCTCCTGCTGCTCGCCGGCCTTTGGCCGGGCGTACGCTCGGTCTGGGTCGGCGCCGGGCCGCGCCCGGAGATCCTGCATCGCTGCCTGATCGGGCTGAGCCTGCTGGTGCGCTGGAAAATGCTGCCCTCTCTCGCGCCGCTCGCCGGCCTGTTCCTCAGGGTGAACCGCATCCTGCGCTGGGGTCCCCATCGCGGCGGCATGATCGTCGAGGTCGAGGGCGCGGGACATCGCGGCGAAAGGCTGGTCCGCAGCTGGCATCTGAGCGCCGAGGGCGACGACGGCCCCTATATCCCGGCGATGGCGATCGGGGCCCTGATCCGCCAGCGCCTCGAAGGCATCAGGCCGGAACCGGGCGCCCGTCCCGCAACGGGGGCGCTCACCTTGGCCGACTATGATCGCGTCTTCGCCGGCCGGCCCTTCGCCCATGGCACGCGTGAGGTCACGGCCGAAGCGAGCCAGCCGCTCTATCCAGGCATTCTGGGCTCTGCCTATGCGAGCCTGCCACCGGCCATCCAAGCCCTGCATCAGCACGAAACCAGCCATGCGGCCTCCGGCCGCGCCAGCGTCGAGCGCGGCAAGGGGTTGTTGTCGCGTCTGGTCGGCGCCCTCGTCGGCTTCCCCGAGGCCGGTGCGGATGTTCCGGTGCGCGTATCGTTCGAGATCGAAAACAAGCGGGAAGTGTGGACGCGGGACTTTGCAGGGCGCCGCTTCCGTTCGGTCCAGACCGCCGGCCGCGGCCGCAATGCCTGCCTGGTCGACGAGCGCTTCGGGCCATTCAGCTTCGGGCTTGCCCTCCTCGCCGGAGACGGCAGGCTCAAGCTCGTCATACGCAACTGGCGCTTCCTCGGCCTGAGGCTGCCACGTTTCCTCGCCCCCTCCGGCGACAGTTTCGAAAGCGCCGAGGACGGACGATTCAACTTCCATGTCGAGATCGCCCATCCCCTGCTCGGCCTGATCGTGCGCTACAAGGGCTGGCTGGTGGCGGAAACGCGGCGTTGATCACCAGCCGGCTGCTTGCCTCGCACCGGGATCACATCGCCTTCATGGCCTTGTGGTGCTTTTTCATCATCTTCTTCTTGGCCATCTTCTTCATCGGCTTCTTCATTGTGTCGCCCTTCATGGCATCACCCTTCATGGCCTCGCCCTGCATTGCATTCGGTTTCATCGTTTGCGATTGCATCGTGTTCGTCTGCGGCATCGCGTCCTGGGCCTGCGCCAAGGGGGCGGCGGCGACAGCGAGCCCCAGGCCCAGCAAGCCTGCAGAGGCGAGTTTGGCAATACGATCCATGATCCGTTCCTTTCTATGATTGCGCCTCGGCGCAGGGAAAGCCGGACGAGCCGTCCGGCGGGTCGAAGAGTTGTGACGGTTCGAGGTTCCTCAGTCGGTCGCGGCAGCCTGGATGGCACCGCCATCCGGCGCCTGCAGCAGGACGGCCGTGCGCAGGCCGGCCGGCGCCCGTGCGATCGGCAGGTCGAGTGCCTCGCCCTTCCAATGTCCGAGCCGGACCAGATCGTGCACGACATTCTTGTGAGCCAGGGTGCGGCCGGCATTCTCGCCGGCGCGCACCGGCACCTCGACCTGCCTCGGGTCATAGCGCACCAGCCAGATGTCGAGGCTGGCCGGGGACGAGCGCTGGCCACCGATGACGACATGGCCGCCCGAGACGGCCAGGCTCGGACCCGCTTGCGGCCCAGCCGCGCCCGCGATCGCCGCATCCACCTCGGTCAGCTCGTTGCCGACCAGGGACATCCGGCCATTCACCACCATCTGCGGGGTGAAGGGACCGCTCTGTCCGAGGGGCTTCTCATAGGCGACCTGGCGCTGGGTGTAATCGGGGCGCGCGAAGACATCCTTCCAGCCCAGCCGATCCCAATAGGTGACGCCGAAGCTCAGGGCCAGCACGCCGGGCCGCCGGCTGATCGTGGCCAGATTGGCATTGGCCGGCGGGCAGGATGAACAGCCCTGGCTGGTGAAGAGCTCCACCACGGTGAGCCGCTCTGCCTGAGCCGGCGCGGCACTCCCGAGCAGCGGCAGGACCAGGCCCAATCCCAGCAGAGCCAGCCGTGACAGGCCGGCACCCGGCCTCTTTGTCGATGCCCTCATCGATAGCCTCATCAGTATTCGACCCGAGTGAGGTCGCTTCCTAGAGCAAAGCGCGTTCATGACTGAACGCTTATTTGCTCTAACTCTTTGGTTCCACGCGTCTTTGCGATTCGAAATGACGCCGTCAAATCGCAAAACGCTATAGGGTTATTCGTCGGCAGATCGAGGCGCGTTACACACTCACGGCCTCGTGATGACGTGGCGTTTCGATCTCGGAAATCGTGGGAAAGCGCGTGATGAGGCGTGAATTCGCTGCTGTTTCGCCGATTCTCGGCGCTTCACGCTTTCGTTCGGCGGCAGGGCGGTGTAAGAGGCGCCCACAATCGTTCCTAGGGCAAAGCGCGTTTTGGTGAAAACGCGCCTTTTCTCTAGCGCCTTGGTTCAACGCGTTCTTGCGATTTGGGGTGATTGCGCCAGATCACGGAAACGCTTTAGCTCACTTGAAAAGTTTCAGGACATCATCGTGAAGGTCATCGCCAGCCAGATCCGCAAGGGCAACGTCGTCGAGATCGACAATCAGCTCTACGTCGTGCTCAAGGCCGAGAGTTTCTTCCCGGGCAAGGGCACGCCCACCACCCAGATCGACATGCGCCGCCTGTCGGACGGCGTGAAGACCGTGCAGCGCTACCGCACCACCGAGCAGGTGGAGCGCGCCTTCATCGAGACCAAGTCGCACACCTATCTGTATGAAGACACGCATGGCTACGCCTTCATGAACATGGACAGCTATGAGCAGGTCTCGGTGCCCGCCGACGTGATCGGCGAGCAGTCGGTCTATCTGGCCGAGAACATGGAATGCCAGATCAGCCTGTATAATGGCGTGCCGGTGTCGATCGAACTCCCCGCCCGCGTGGTGCTGGAAGTGACGGAAACCGAGCCGGTGACCAAGGGCCAGACGGCCTCCTCTTCCTACAAGCCCGCCACCCTCTCCAACGGCGTGCGCACCACCGTGCCCCCGCATATCAGCGCCGGCACCCGCGTGGTGGTCATGACGGAAGACGGCTCCTACGTCGAACGCGCCAAGGATTGATCCGGAGCGCGGACTTCTCAGCGACTCGCTAAGTCCGCTCTTGGAAACATTGAACTCAAAGGAAAGGGCGCAGCCGATGAGGTCTGCGCCCTTGTTGTTTTGATTGGTGTTTTCAAGAGCGGACATCGCGACATGTCTTCATGTCGCGATGTCCGCTCTCCAACTCTATACCGCCGCCGCGATCTCCGCCTGGATCGCCTCGGCCGCCGCCTTGGGATCGGGGGCCGCCACGATGGGGCGGGCCACCACCAGATGGTCGGCTCCGGCACGGATGGCGTCGCCGGGCGTCATCACCCGCTTCTGGTCACCGCTGTCGCTGCCGGCAGGGCGCACGCCCGGGGTGACCAGCAGCATGCCGTCGCCCACCCGGTTGCGGGTCGAGGCGACCTCCTCCGGCGACATCACCAGGCCGGGCACGCCGATCGCCATGGCCTGGGTCACCCGCTGTGCCACGAGTTCGCCGACGCCCTTGCCATAGCCGGCTTCGGCCAGGTCGGCATCGTCGTAGGAGGTCAAGACGGTGACGGCGAGGATCTTCAGATCCGAGCCGCGGGCGCCTTCGACGGCGGCGCGCATCGTCTGGGGAAAGGCATGGATGGTGAGGAAGGTCATGCCCATGCCCGCAATGGCCTCGACCGCCTTGGTCACGGTGTTGCCGATGTCGTGCAGCTTCATGTCGAGGAAGATCTTCTTGCCCGAACGCGCCAGGTCCTGGGCGAAGGGCAGACCGCCATTGAAGACGAGCTGATAGCCGATCTTGTAGAAGGTCACGCTGTCGCCGAGCTCGGTTACCAGGGCTTCGGCCTTGGCGACGCTGTCGACATCCAGGCCACAGATCAGGCGGTCTTTCGTATTCAAATCAATTCCTCAGGAGTTGGCGATAGGTCCAGACGCGGGCGGGCGGCACATTGCGCCAGATCCTGGGCGAAGCCTGCCAGGTGAAGAAGGCATTCTTGGTGGGGATCGGCGAGGCCAGCGAATAGGTGAACTGGATGAAGGCGGCATCGGGCTGCATCAGCGTGAAGGCCTGCGACAGGAGGTCGAGGCGCTGGCGCTCCGGCTTGGTCAGCAGCGGCAGGCCGCAGACCACCGCCGCCGCCTTGTTGGGAAGCCGGCCTTCGAGGGTCTTGGCCAGGGCATAGGCATCTCCCTGCACCACCGTCGCCTTGGGAAAACGCTGCGACAGGAGATCGCAAAATTGCGGGCTGTATTCGACCAGGACCAGCCGGTCCTCGGCGACACCGCGCTCGACCAGTGCCTGGGTGATCGGCCCCGTGCCGGGCCCGATCTCCACCACCGGCCCTTCCGAGGCAGGATCGACGCAATTGGCCATCGCCTTGGACAGGAAGGGGCTGGAGGGGGTGATCGACCCCATCTGGAGGGGCTTTTCGGTCCAGCTTCGGAAAAACTGGGCGGCTTCACCGAAACGTCTGGATGGCTTGCAATTGTCACGTCGCGCGCCGCCCTTGTGGACCATCGGCCTGCTCCTTGCTTGCCCCGTTCGCATCGCTATTGGCGAACGCCGCCGCCGTCAAGCGATCCCTGCGTCCGCTGACCTTTAAAAGTATGACGCTGCATGGAGCACGGACATCCTGTCCGCTCTTTTACCCATCGAGTGCTACGTTTCCAAGATGCGGACAGGATGTCCGCGCTCCGATGAAACGGTCGCCTGCCATTCCGCCCGCACATCGGCGTCGGTCTCGCGGTCCTGCCGCCAGGCTTGGCCAGCGAGGCGGGACGGGGCGAGTCTGGCGAGCGCCCAGACCGCCATGGCGCGCACCAGCGCCGATTCATCGCCCAGGAGCCCCTCGGCCACCTCGATCAGGCCCGCATCGCCGGAATTGCCGATGGCGATGAGCACGTTACGGATGAAACGGTCGCGTCCGATGCGCTTCACCGGGTTCCTGGCAAACAGTGCCCGGAAGGCCGGATCGTCCAGGCGCGCCAGATCCGCCAGGCGCGGGGCTCGCAATTCCGCGCGCGCCTTGAGCTTGTGTTCTCGGGCCGCCACCGCGAACTTGTTCCAGGGGCAGGCTGCCAGGCAATCGTCGCAGCCATAGATGCGATTGCCGATGGCCTCGCGGAACTCGGCCGGGATGGACCCCTTGTTCTCGATGGTGAGGTAGGAGATGCAGCGCCGGGCGTCGAGCCGATAGGGCGCGGGAAAGGCAGCGGTCGGGCAGGCATCGAGGCAGGCACGGCAGGAACCGCAACGATCCCGCTCCGGCGCATCGGCCTCGATCTCGGTGACGCTGAAGATGGAACCCAGAAACAGCCAGGAGCCGAAGTCCCGGCTGACCAGATTGGTATGCTTGCCCTGCCAGCCCAGGCCCGCCGCCGCCGCCAGGGGCTTTTCCATCACCGGCGCGGTATCGACGAAGACCTTGAGCGGCGCCCCTGTCACCTCGCCCCACCAGCGCCCCAGGCTTTTCAGCCGTTTCTTGATGACGTCGTGATAGTCGTCGCCCTGGGCATAGACCGAGATCAGCCCACCCGAGCGATCCGAAAGGCCCGCCATCGGATCACGGTCGGGCCCGTAATTGACGCCCAGCATGATGATGCTGCGCACCTCCGGCCAGAGCGTGGCGGGGGCGCCGCGCTGCTCCGCGCGCTCCTGCATCCAGCCCATCTCGCCATGGAACCCTTCCTCGAGGAAATGGCGCAGGCGGGCAGGCGCCTGGGGGATGGCGTCGGGCGTGGTGATGCGGACGACATCGAAGCCTTCCGCTTCGGCGCGCTGGAGGAGTTCTGTCTTGAGGGCGCTCACGGCGACCTCCTTGCGCGAGGCCACCGGCGCCCGCGGAGCGGCCCCTCCGCAAAGTTCAAACGCACCGACGCTGTCATCCCCGGCACGGCGGCAGGCCGTGGGAAGGGGATCCAGGGGCCGCGGGCAATGCAGTTGCCCCTGGATCCCCTTCCCCTCCCAGTCACAAGCAAAGCTTGTGACATGCTCGGCCGGGGATGACGGCCCGCTTCATGCGAAGCCCGCGGGCAACGGAATGCGGGCACTCCCAAGGCGGAAAATACCAAGCTAGAAATCGAGATCCGCATAGGTTGCCGAGGGCGGCGTGCCCCGCAGCGTCTCGGCCAGGAGCGGGCGGAAGGACGGGCGCGATTTGAGGCGCGCATACCATTCCTTGGCGGCCTGGTCCTCGTCCCAGGGCACGTCGCCGAGATAGTCGACGATCGACAGATGCGCCGCAGCCACGAAATCGGCGTAGGAGAGCCTGTCCCCCGCCAGCCAGTTCCGCCGCCGCACCAGATATCCGACATAGCGCAGATGATAGCGCACATTCGATTTGGCCGCACGGATGGCAGCCGTGTCCGGCGAGGAGCCGCCCTCGCCGATCGGCAGGAAACGCTTCAGGATCTTCTCGGTGATCAGATATTCACTGACCTCGGCATAGAATTTGATGCTGAACCATTCGATCAGGCGGCGGGTCTCCACGCGCGCCCTGGCGTCGCGCGGCAGCAGGCGCTGCTCGCCGAGGGCATCGCCATAGGCTTCGTCGAGATATTCGCAGATCGGCGAGGCGCCCGGCACGATCAGGCCGGTGGCGTCGATCATCACGGGAAGCACGCCGGCCGGATTCATGTGCAGGAAGGCCTCGCGCCGCTCCCAGGGCTTTTCCTCGACCAGATCGGTCGCCACGTCCATTTCGCTGAGCACGAGGCGGATGAAGCGCGATTGCGGGTCGACAGGATGATGAAAAAGCTTGGCCATTGAACCGTGAATCTGGAAACCGCGGATGGAGGCCCGGATGGGGCGAAGCGGATAACCGGTATACCCCCCCGTACAACCGCCCGGCAACCGCCTTGCGTGAATAGAACACAGGCTCTGCGGTTGGCGGCGGAAAATGGGCGGTGGCGGTTAACGAAAAATTGACGTCGCCGGGGCCCGGCATTTCGTTTCCCTCAGCCTGCCGCAGGGCTGCCCGCCAAGCCAAATTCCGTCACCAGATCCGTCATTACACCATATGGCGAAATAAATTATAGATCAGGGATACGACACCGATGAGGATCGATAAATCTCGCAATCTGCGACCGGCCCAGCCTGCTGTCACCAATCTATCCATCTGTTATGCCATTCCCCAGAGGTAATATTGGAAGCATTGACACGAAGCGATTCAGGGTCAAATTGTTACAAAAAATTAACAAACAATAGTGTGGGACGAATATCACGCGCAAGGAGCATGATCATGCCCGTAGATACGACCGACGGCAAAGCCATCCGCAGCCTCATTCCGGCACGCATGGACCGACTGCCCTGGGCTCGTTTCCACTGGATGGTCGTGGTGGGCCTGGGGATCAGCTGGATCCTCGACGGCATCGAGATCCAGCTCGTTTCGGCCTCCGGCTTCAAGCAGAGCCTGGGCATGTCGAGCGCGGAGGTCGGCTTCGCGGGCACGATCTATCTGATCGGCCAGGTGGTCGGCGCCCTCTTCTTCGGCCGCCTGACCGACCGCTGGGGCCGCAAGAAGCTGTTCATCATCACCCTGGCCATTTATCTCGTCGGCTCCGGCGTGGCGGGTTTCGCCTGGACGCCCTGGTTCCTCTATCTCTGGCGCTTCGTGGCGGGTCTCGGCATCGGCGGGGAATATACCGCGATCAACTCGGCCATCGACGAACTCATCCCGGCCAAATATCGCGGCCGGGTCGACATTGCCGTCAACGGCACCTACTGGGCCGGCGCCATGCTGGGCGCGATCGGCAGCTTCTACCTGCTCGACCACACCTTGTTTGCCGAGAATATCGGCTGGCGCATCGCCTTCTTCATCGGCCCGGTGCTCGGTCTGGTCATCATCTTCCTGCGCCGGCACATCCCCGAAAGCCCGCGCTGGATGGTCACCCATGGTCAGGCCAAGGAAGCGGAAACCATCGTCGATGACATCGAGGCCGGCGTGCGCGCGCAGGGCGTCACCCTGGCCCCTGTCGACGAAAGCAAAGCAATGTATGTCAAGCCGGAGGAATCGGTCCCCTTCTCCAAGCTGGTGGACGTCTTCTTCCGCGAATATCCCTCGCGCACCTTCCTCGGCATCACCATGATGGTGACGCAGTCCTTCCTCTACAACGCGATCTTCTTCACCTATGCGCTGGTGCTGCAGAACTTCTACCATCTCAACGAGTCGCAGACGGCGCTGTATTTCTTCCCCTTCGCCATCGGCAACCTGATCGGCCCGCTGCTGCTGGGATCGCTGTTCGACACCATCGGGCGGCGCAAGATGATCTTCTCGACCTATGTGCTGGCAGGGCTGGTCCTGCTCGTCTCCGCCTATCTGTTCAAGCAGGGCAGCCTGAGCGCCAACACCCACACATTGTTCTGGTGCATTTCCTTCTTCTTCGCCTCGGCCGGCGCCTCCTCGGCCTATCTCACCGTCAGCGAGATCTTTCCGCTGGAAGTACGCGGCCAGGCGATTTCCTATTTCTTCGCCGTCGCGCAGATCGTCGGCTCGATGGGCCCACTGATCTTCGGCTACCTGGTCGGCGACGGCACGCAGCGCGACCCGCTGTTCTGGGGCTATGTCGTCGGTTCGGTGGTGATGATCTTCGGCGGCGTGGTCGCGCTGATCTATGGCGTCGACGCCGAGGGCAAGGGGCTGGAGGACATCGCCGACCCGCTGACCAAGGTCAGCGTTACCGTCGAAGGCGCCCTCGGGCCGCAGGCGCTGCGGTAGAGTGGCGCACCGGGCGCGTTCAGCCATGAATGCGCCCGGGCGGCCGAGATCGGTTCATCGAAGCCCGTCATTGTGAGCGAAGCGAAGCAATCCAGGGGACCGGCGTCCCGCACGGCAGACATCGTGGATTGCTTCGCTTCGCTCACAATGACAAGGCGGGTATTGCGGCGGCATCAAGAGAAAACCTCCACCCCGCCGATCGGCGTAGCCCCGTGGCAGCCAAATGTGGTGCAGCGGACAAGGCAAGAGATCGTGGAAGGAGAGGCATCCAATTCCGTTCCATTTCCTTCCAGACTGGCGGCCATCGCAGGCCGATCGAAGAAATGGGTGAGGAAATGGCTGCCGTCACGGAGGATCTCGTCAAGCTCTATGCTCAGTCCGATGCTTTGGCGCTGGGAGAGCTGGTGCGGACCAAGCAGGTCAAGGCTTCGGAACTGGTGGAGACGGCGATCGAACTCGTCGGCCGTCTCGATCCCAAGCTGAACAGCGTCGTCATTCCGACCTTCGACGTCGCTCGCGAGGTCGCCGAGGCACCAGGCTCCGGCCCGTTCGCCGGCGTGCCCTTCCTGCTCAAGAATTTGGGCACGCAATGGAAAGGCACGCCGCTGACCTCGGGGCTCGCCTATCTCCAGAACTATGTCTGCCCCGCCGATTCCGAAATCGGCGGCCGCATGCGGGCCTCCGGCCTCGCGCCGATCGGGCGCAGCAACACGCCGGAATATGGCTGGTGCATTTCCACCGAGCCGCGCCTCTATGGCCCCACGGTCAATCCCTGGAATCCGGCTATCACCGCCGGTGGGTCGAGCGGCGGCTCGGCGGCAGCCGTCGCTGCCCGCATCGTGCCGATCGCCGACGCCTCTGATGGCGGGGGCTCCATTCGCGTGCCGGCCTCCTGCTGCGGCGTGGTCGGCCTCAAACCCTCGCGCGGGCGCGTCAGCTACGGGCCCTTCGATGCGGATCTATGGTTCGGCTGCATCTATTTCCTGTGCAACAGCCGCAGCGTGCGCGACACCGCCGCCTTTCTCGACGTGGTTGCCGGCAATCTGCCGGGCGATCCCTATACGGCGCCGCGCCCTGAGGAGAGCTGGCTGTCGCTGCTCGCCAGGCGCCCCAAGGGGCTGAAGATCGGCTACACGCTCACCGCCCCCTTCGGCGAGCCCTATGCGCCCGAGGTGAAGGCGGCCGTCGAGGACGCCGTCAGGTTGCTGGAGAGCCTCGGCCATTCGACTGAGGAGTATCGCTTCGAGGTCGACCTCGAGGAAGCCTGGTGGCGCTACAACGACATCATCGCGGTGGAGACCTCGACCGAATTCAGCCAGCACGCCCAATTTGCCGGGCGTCCGCCGGAAGAGGCCGACCTCCAGCCCTTCAACTGGTCGATGCTGGAATACGCCAAGACACTGTCGGCGACGCAATATTCGGCCAGCCTCGGCGCCGTGCGCAAGGCGGCCCAGCGCATCGCCACCGAGCTCGCGCCCTTCGACGTCTTCATCACGCCCACGCTGACCCAGCCGCCCCGCCCCGTCGGCTACTGGTCGATGGAGGACGGCGATCGCGAGCGCTATCTGGCGCGCTGGTCGGATGCCGCCTTCATGTTCGCCTTCAACATCTCCGGTCTGCCGGCGATGTCGGTGCCGCTCGGCATGGCCGACGGCAACAAGCCCGTCGGCATCCAGTTCATCGGCCGCCACGGCGACGAGGCGACGATCCTGCAGCTCGCCGCACAGGCGGAGGAAGCCGCCCCCTGGATCGGGCGCAAGCCGCAGGTGTGCGCGATTGGATAATCGCGGTCTCTGAAGCGTCGCGCTGCCCCTCACCCTTACCCTCTCCCCGTAAGAACGGGGCGAGGGGGCCACAAGCGTTGCAGCTTATCCTCACGATTCCGAGTCTCGCCCAACGGCTGGGCGAGACAGACCGGCCCCGGGTTTGAGCGCCACGCCGATGTTCCCTCGCCCCGCCCTTGCGGGGAGAGGGTAAGGGTGAGGGGCAGCGCTATGGTCGGTCAATAACTGCCATCATGAAAAAGCCCTCCCCGGCACAACCGGGGAGGGCTTTTCGGATCTGCTTCGATGTCGCGACGGCCTCAGGCTGTCAGGCCGCCGGCCAGGCTCGGCAGATCGAAGGGGCGGAAGCCGAAATGGGAGAGCCAGCGCACATCGGCGTCGAAGAACGGGCGCAGGTCCGGCATGCCATATTTCAGCATGGCGATGCGATCGATGCCCATGCCCCAGGCGAAGCCCTGATACTCGTCGGGATCGAGGCCGCAATTGCGCAGCACGTTCGGATGAACCATGCCGCAGCCCAGGATCTCCAGCCAGTCCTCGCCCTCGCCGAAGCGGATCTCCCCACCCTTGCGCGAGCACTGGATGTCGACTTCCATCGATGGCTCGGTGAAGGGGAAGAAGGAGGGGCGGAAGCGCATCTTCACCGAAGGCACTTCGAAGAAGGCGCGGCAGAACTCCTCCAGCACCCACTTCATGTGGCCGACATGGCTCACCTTGTCGATGACGAGCCCCTCGACCTGATGGAACATCGGTGTGTGGGTCTGGTCGCTGTCATGGCGATAGGTACGGCCGGGCACGACGATGCGGATCGGCGGCTTCTGGCTCAGCATGGTGCGGATCTGCACTGGGCTGGTATGGGTGCGTAGCACCTTGCGCTCGCCATTCTCGTCGGGCGCCAGGAAGAAGGTGTCATGCATCTCGCGGGCAGGATGGCCGGGCGGGAAGTTGAGCAAAGTGAAGTTGTATTCGTCCGTCTCGATATCCGGACCCTCGGCGATGGCAAAGCCCATATCGGCGAAGATCGCGGTGATCTCGTCGATGACTTGGCTGATCGGGTGGATGCGGCCGAGCTCGGTGCCGCTCTCGCGCACCGGCAGCGTCACGTCGACGGCCTCCGCCACCAGGCGCGCTTCCAGCGCGGCGGCCTTCAGCACGGTCCTGCGCTCGCCCAGCGCCGCGGTGACGCGGTCCTTGACGACATTGATGGCGGCGCCCGCCTGCTTGCGCTCTTCCGGCGCCATCTTGCCGAGGGTGGCCAGGCGCTCGGAGATCGAGCCCTTCTTGCCGAGCGCCGAGACGCGCACCGCTTCCAGGGCCGCCTCGTCGGCGGCGGCGGCGATCTCGGACAACAGGGTCGTTTCCAGGCTGGTCAGGTCGTTCATCGTCACTTCCTCAAATCGAGGTGCCTTCTAGCCTATTTCGGGCGGAAAAGGGAACCGCATTCGACAGATCAGGCAACGCGGATTTGCGCCGCCGAATAACGGTTTTGCACCCGCATCAACAGAAAAAGCGGGAATAACCGGACACCGAGACCCCGGTCGAAATGCCGCCCTGAAGCCTGACGAACGGCTACCGCACGCTTCCCATGCGCATTTTCAAACTCACCAGGCCGGCCATCTGAATCATTTGCTTATTCAACAATTAGCTAATTAATCAATGTTGCAAATATTTAAAATTTCGTGATATCAAAGACTTGCAGGTAGCCAAACCAGAACGTCGGATGGATGATGACGGTCGACAAGGTCTTCGAAGCGCTTTCCTCACCGCCGCGGCGGCAGATTCTGGCCGATCTGTCGAAGGCTGACATGACCGCCGGACAAGTGGTCGAAACGCTCGCCGATGCGATGACGGCGCCGGCGGTTTCCAAGCATCTTTCCATCCTGGAGAATGCTGGCCTGGTCCGGCGCGAGAGGCGCGGCCAGAACGTCAATTACGGCCTCAGGCGCGACACGCTCGCCAACACGCTTTTTGAATTCCTGTCCGCTTTTGAACCCGCCGCCAAGCCCGACGGCGCCGACTCGGCGCTCGAACGCATCCGCCGCAACATGCTGTCGGGGCGTGGGCTCTAGAGCATGTCGCCGGGTGCACGGGCATCCTGCCCGTTCTTCTTCGCCGGTAACCCTCGTGTCGCCAAGAACGGGCAAGTTGCCCGTGCGCCCAGGAATTTCCCCTGCAACCGCCGGGCTCTTGCAGTGTCGGGCGCAACGGCTCAATAGAGTCGGACTGTCATATCGTTTGATGCAAGGTTTCCATGCCCTCTCCCGACAACTCCGCGCCCACCAACATGCTGTCCACCGTCGAGGCCCTGGCCCCCGAGACGCGCGCGAAGGTCGACGAATTGCAGCGAACCGAAGCGCCCGCCTACCGGCTGGCCGCACTCGACCCCGACTTCATGCTGGGCGACTCGACCCGCGGCGTGCGCTTCCAGCTCGAATATGCCAAGGCGCAGGAGGGGATGAAGGCGGCCCATATCCGCTCGACCATCGTGGTGTTCGGCTCTGCCCGCGTCAGCGAAAGCGCACCGGGCAATCGCGGCCGCTGGTACAAGGAGGCCCGCGACTTCGGCTATATCGCCTCGCGTCGCGGCGGCGCCCTCAACGAGGATGGCGGCGGGCGCTTCAACGTGATCGCCACCGGCGGCGGGCCCGGCATCATGGAAGCCGCCAATCGAGGGGCGAGCGAAGCCGGCGCGCCCACCATCGGCTTCAACATCACCCTGCCGCACGAGCAATACCCCAACCCCTACACCACGCCGTCCCTCACCTTCCGCTTCCACTATTTCGCCATGCGCAAGATGCACCTCGCCATGCACTCGGCGGCATTGGTGGTGTTTCCGGGCGGCTTCGGCACGCTCGACGAATTGTTCGAGATCATCACCCTGCGCCAGACAGGCAAGATGTCCTTCTGCCCGATCGTGCTGATGGACAAGGCCTATTGGACCAGGATCATCAATTTCGACGCGCTGGTCGAGGAAGGCTTCATCAAGGCCGACGACCTGACCCTGTTCGACTTTGCCGAAACAGCGGAGGAATGCTGGTCGATCCTGGAGCGCAAGGGTCTGACGGCACCGAGCGAGTAGAATTCAGGACGGGTCGAATTCGGCCTTGGCGCACCAATCGAGCCGCTCGGGCTTGAAGGCGGGCTTCTTGCCGTAGATGTCACCCATCTCGGCAACATAGGCTTTCTCGACCTCCGCCAGATTCCTATAGAAGGCCAGCGGCTCGCAGGGGCGGGCCAATTGCCAATCCTTGCTGTCGAGGGGGTAGCGTTCGCCCTTGACCACGAGGGCGCCCGATATCTTCAGTACCGAGCCGTCCGGCGCCACGTGGATCTTGCCTTCCCGGCTTACCGCTGCGTCGCGATTGGGCCCGTCGATGACGTTGGGAGACAGCATCGCCGTGACGGCAAGAGCGAGGCTGCCGTCTTCCCGGTAACAATAGGTCGCAAAACGCGCCAGACCGTCGATATAATCGGCGGTGGCCAGTACCGAGCGGCTCCCGGTTGCGCCGGCACGATTGTCCCAGAAGGAAAAATCATCGCCATAGCCGTTGAAGAAGCTGCGGCGCCAGCCGAGCCATGCCTGGGGATTGTCCTTCATCACCGCCTGGCAGGCGGCCCAATCCGCGTCGATCCCGGCCAGAGCCTTGGCATAAGGCCGTTCGGCGGCGCGAACCGAGGCCGTTGCCGTCAGGACGGCGATCACGGCCAGAGACATCCATACCCGCATGCGTCCCCCTGAACGAGGTGCAGAGCCTTGCGATGCTAGGCCGGGCCGGGTCGCCTCGCCATATCCGTGGGAACAACCGGCACAACCACGATCGGGCGAGAATTCCGGGTGCACGGGCATCTTGCCCGTTCCCGGAAACGCAGCGCTTGCGGAATGAGAAGAACGGGCGGGATGCCCGTGCACCCGGAAATCACCGCGCGACGGCCGCCCAGAAACTGGCCTTACGACCGTGCTTCTTGCTCAGATAGGCACGCCAGTCGGCATGGCTGAGCCGTCCCAGCTTCGCCAAAGCCCCAGGATCGAGCCGCGTGGCGAGATCGTCCAACCTGGCTAGATAGGCGGCGCCATGGCCATAGGCCGCCGATTTTCCCTTCGCCAGGATCTCCTCGACCAGGGCACGATAAAGCAGGCTCGCTGCAAGAGGTTGTGCCTCCTGCAGCCTGTCCGCCACCGACTGCAGCACCTGATAGTGGCTGCCATCCCAGACCAGCCCGAAATCGAGCACCAGCCGGGCGGCGTAGTCCAGCCGCGGCCATTCCGCCAGGAAATAGAGGGCGCGGTAGCGTGTTTTGGCGGCCAGGGCATGGGCGAAGGCCTTGTCGAGCACCTCGAACTCGGCGAAATCATCGAGCTTGGCCAGAAAAGCGCGCAGGATGACGGGATCGAGCGTCGTCTCGAAGGTTGCCCAGCGCAGATCCTGGGCTTCCTGCCCGCGCCCGAGTGCCTCCAGGATCCTTGCCTTGAGGCCGATCCGGGCCGGCAGGCGGAAATCACGTCGCACCACGCCATCCGCAAGATCCAGCGCGTCGGCATAGGCAAGCCGGGACGGCTCCCCGACATCCAGCCAGGACAGAGCCTCCTCCGCCCGCCCGGCGGCAAGCAGTTTCTCGGCCACGGCAAGCCCGTCGCGGGCTTCGCTGGGCTTCTCGTTTTCCAGGGCGATCCAGCCATCGAGGTCTTCGCGGCCGTCGGCGATGGCCTGGCGCAATTCCCGATAGGGACGAGCCACATAGGCCGGTTGCAGCGTCGCGACCTTGTCCGCCAACAGCCGATCCCATCGATCCAGATCCGTCGCCGAAGCCCGCTCCAGGAGGGACGCGATCACGGCAGGAGCGATGTCGCCGGCCTTGTCGGCGAGAGCCATCACCCTGTCGGGCAGGCCGGCGAGGTCGGTGGGGGTCAACCGGGTCGCCAACGGCCCCAGGGCCGCAACCGCTTCGCCATAGAGGTCCTCGAGCCGGCTGGAGGACAGGGCCCGCGCGAAAACGCTCCCGGCGGTCGCGATGAAGCGCAGCAGGAGATCGACCGCAAGCGAGGGCGAACCAGGGCCGATCTCACCGGTGATGCTGGCCAGTGTTGCCGCCAGGTCCTTTTCGAATTCCTTGATCTTGGGCCAGTCGATGAAGGAGCGTGCCTTCTCCAAGGCCGAAAGGCGCCGCTCCACCAGCTTGGCCACGGCTTCGGGCCCCTGGACCCCGGCGAGCGCCGCGATTACCCGCTTGCGGAAGGCCGGATTGACCTGCGTCTCCTCGAAAATCAGCCCGGCCAGCTTGGCCGGCCCGAGGTCGGCGAGGGTCGCTGCCGTGAACTTCGATTTCGCTGCCATGCTGGCACCTCCGAATCGCTGCCGAGCCTTGCCTCAGTGTGCAAGCTTCGACGCGGTTCGAAAGCCCAAAAGAAAAACCCGCCACGTTGCCGCGGCGGGTTCTTCGAAAAACGTCTTCGGCAAGGTACCGCTCAGGCGGCAGCCTTGACCTTCTCGACCAGGGCCTTGAAGGCTTCCGGCTCGCGGATGGCGAGGTCGGACAGCACCTTGCGGTCGATCTCGATGCCGGCCTTGGCCAGGCCCGCGATGAACTTCGAGTAGGTCAGGCCGAGCTCGCGGACAGCGGCGTTGACGCGCTGGATCCACAAAGCGCGCATGTTGCGCTTCTTGAGCTTGCGGCCGATATAGGCGTATTGCATCGAACGATCGACCGCCTGCTTGGCGATACGGATCGTATTCTTGCGGCGGCCGTAAAAGCCCTTCGCCGCGTCGAGTGTCTTCTTGTGCTTCGCATGGGACGTAACGCCCCGCTTCACGCGTGCCATCTGCTGATCTCCTTAAGGTTTCGCGTTGCCGTGGCGATCAGCCGTTCGGCAGGAAATACTTCTTCACGTTGTCGCCGTCCGTCTTGAAGAGGACGCGCGTGCCGCGAAGCTTACGGATCTGCTTGTTGGTACGCTTGATCATGCCGTGGCGCTTGCCCTGCTGAGCGTGCACCACCTTGCCCGATCCCGTGATCTTGAAGCGCTTTTTAGCGCCCGACTTGGTCTTCATCTTGGGCATTTTGCTCGTCTCCGAATAAAAAAGGCGCCGAAACCTTTTGGGTTCCGCCACCGGTAAGCCGTGTGCTTTTTGAAAAGCGCCCGAGCCAACAACATCGCCACGGCAGCCCTTATCAGCCGGTCGATGCGGGGAAGCCGGGTCTATAGCGACAAGCGGGGAGAAAAGCAACAGGCCGGGCGGCCCCAGCCTCCGATTTCAGCGCATTTTACGGGCATTGAGTGGCTCCCAGCAAAAACGCCTATAGCGTCGATCCTATCCGCATTTGCGATAGCTGTGCACCAGCGGTGTCTTCTCGCCGTCGACGGTCGCATGGGACACCGTCGCCAGCTCCTTGCCGATCTTCACCAGAATGACGGTGTAGTCGAAGGTTTCCCCCTCGCTGTCTTCCGAAACCTGCAGCCGCCAGGTCGGCGGGTCCTTGGCGATCTGGGTGACGGAGCGGGCCCGCCCGATGCTGCCCTCCTCCGTCCATTCCCGGCCCTCGACTGCAATGCGCAGCGGGGCCTCGCCCTTCAGATCCGTCTTGCTGGCACAGCTCTCGACGTCGCGGGTCCACACGCCCTGCGCCTCGGCGGGAAAGGGCACGCCAGACTTGTCCTGCGCAGCCGCAGCCGAAGATGCGAGGCAGGAAACGGCGAGGAGCAGAAGGCGCAGATGACGTGGCATGAACTTCTCCGGATGATCGGCCGGCTCTTCCACCGCCGCCCGGCCCGTCTCTAGCACGGCCATGCGCGCTTTCAGGATACGTCCGAAACAATCGAGCACCGACGCCGTTACGCCGCAGCACCCTTTGCCAGCCTTCGGATCGCCTGTGGCGGCTGGCCGAAGGCGCGCAGGAAGGCGCGCCGCATGCGCTCGCGGTCGGCAAACCCGGTCTCCCGGGCCACGATGTCGATGGGATGGAGGGTCTGCTCCATCATCAGCCGCGCTGCCTCGACGCGCAAATTCTCCACCGCCTTGGCCGGCGACTGGCCCGTCTCGGTGCGAAAGGCGCGGCTGAACTGGCGCGGACTGAGATGGGCGACCTCCGCAAGCTGTTCCACCGAAAGCGGCGTGTGCAGGTTGCGCCTGGCATAGGTGAGCGCGGTCTGGATGCGGTCCGACTTCGCGTCGAGATCGAGCAGGTTGGAATGCTGCGACTGGCCGCCGCCGCGCCGGTGATAGAGCACGAGTTGCCGCGCCACGGTGCGGGCCAGTTCGGCGCCATGATCCTCCTCGACCATGCCGAGGGCGAGATCGACACCCGCGCTCATGCCGGCCGAGGTCCAGATCTGGCCGTCGGCGATGAAGATGCGGTCTTCATCCACCTTGAGCCGCGGGAAACGGACCTGCAGGTCGCGCGTCCACAGCCAATGGGTGGTCACCCGCCGGCCGTCGAGGAGCCCGGCCTCGGCGAGCACGAAGGCGCCGGTGCAGATCGAGGCGACGCGGCGCGACAGCCCCGGCGCCCGGCGCACATAATCGATGACATCAGGCGTCGGCGGATCGACATTGGGCGTGCCGCAGACCACGAGCGTGTCGAATTCGGGCTCGTCGAAGCGAAGACTGTCGATCGTGGGGCCGACGGAGCTTCGCACGGGTCCCCCGCTCTCCGAGACGATGGCGATGTCATAGAGCGTCTTGTCCGCAGCATAATTGGCGAATTCGAAGGCCGAGAGAGCGGCAAAGCTCATCATCTGGAAATTGGGCGAAATCAGAAAGCCGACGCGTTGCATGAGCGCCTCCATTCTTGTCCTGAAAGGTGTCATATATGACATTTGAGACAAAAGCCAGCGGATCTAATCTCCAGCCATTGCAACCCATGGAGATTTTCCCATGTCCTCCTCCAAAGTGTCCGCCACATCCAAAGGCACCGTGCTGATCACGGGTGCTTCCTCCGGCATCGGCGCCGTCTATGCCGACCGCCTCGCCCATCGCGGCTATGACCTGATCCTCGTCGCCCGCAGCGAGGACAAGCTCAAGGCCCTCGCAGACCGCCTCGGCAAGACGACCGGCCGCGAGGTCCGCACCCTCGCCGCCGACCTCAACGCCAGGGAAGGCCTCGCCGCTGTCGAGGCCGTGCTGAAAAGCGACAAGAGCATCACCGGGCTGGTCAACAATGCCGGTTTCGGCAGCGCGGCGCCCTTGCTCCAGGCCTCGGTCGAGAAGATGGAGGACATGATCGGCCTCAACGTCACCGCACTCACGCGGCTGACCTATGCCGCAGTCCCCGGCCTGGTCGAGCGCGGGGGCGGCACCATCGTCAACATCGCTTCCATCGTGGCGATCGCGCCGGAATTGCTGAACGGGGTCTATGGCGGCAGCAAGGCCTATGTGCTCGCCTTCAGCCAGAGCCTGCACCATGAACTCGCCGACAAGAACATCCGCGTCCAGGCCGTCCTGCCCGGCGCCACCGCCACCGATTTCTGGAACGTCCTCGGCGTGCCCGTCGAGCAATTGCCGGAGAGCGTCGGCGTGATGTCGGCCGAGAACATGGTGGACGCCGCCCTCGCCGGCCTCGAGCAAGGTGAATTGGTCACCATCCCGGCCCTGCCTGACATCGCGGACTGGGCCAGCTTCGAGGCGGCCCGCAAGGCACTGTCGCCAAACCTCTCCCATCCCCGGCCGGCCGCGCGCTATCGGGTCACGCAGGCCAGTGCGGCCTGATAGCGCCGTAGAGAGTCGTCATCAGACAACAAAAAACAAAAAGGGCGGCCCGCCGGGCCGCCCTTTCCAATTCGCTGGCGTGAAATCCCGCCTTACTCGGCAGCGGCTTCGCCGTCGGCCTTGGCCTTCTTCTCCAGGTCTTCGCCGGTGGCCTGGTCGACGGCCTTCATCGACAGGCGCACCTTGCCGCGCTCGTCGAAGCCGAGCAGCTTGACCTTGACCTTGTCGCCTTCCTTGACCACGTCGGTGACCTTGTTCACGCGGTTCGCAGCCAGCTGCGAGATGTGAACCAGGCCGTCCTTGGCGCCGAAGAAGTTGACGAAGGCGCCGAAATCGGTGGTCTTGACCACGGTGCCGTCATAGATCGCATTGAGCTCGGGCTCGGAAGCGATCGACTTGATCCAGTTGATCGCGGCCTTGATCGCCGTACCCGAAGCCGAGGCGACCTTGATGGTGCCATCGTCCTGGATGTCGACCTTGGCACCGGTCTTCTCGACGATCTCGCGGATGACCTTGCCGCCCGAACCGATCACTTCGCGGATCTTGTCGACCGGAATGGTGATCACTTCGATACGCGGGGCATGCTCGCCGAGCTCGGCGCGGGCGCCGGACAGGGCCTTGGCCATCTCGCCGAGGATGTGGAGGCGGCCGCCCTTGGCCTGCTCCAGAGCAACCTTCATGATCTCTTCGGTGATGCCGGCGATCTTGATGTCCATCTGAAGCGAGGTAATGCCGCCTTCGGTGCCGGCCACCTTGAAGTCCATGTCGCCGAGATGGTCCTCGTCACCCAGAATGTCGGAGAGCACGGCAAAGCGCTCGCCTTCCAGGATCAGGCCCATGGCGATACCGGCGACCGGAGCGCGCAGCGGCACGCCGGCATCCATCAGCGCCAGCGAGGTGCCGCAGACGGTGGCCATCGAGGACGAGCCGTTGGACTCGGTGATCTCGGAGACGACGCGGATGGTGTAGGGGAACTCGTGCTGCGGGGGCAGCATCGGGTGGACGGCGCGCCAGGCCAGCTTGCCATGGCCGATCTCGCGGCGGCCGGGCGAACCCATGCGGCCGGTCTCGCCGACCGAATAGGGCGGGAAGTTGTAATGCAGCATGAAGCGCTGCTTGTAGGTGCCTTCCAGGCTGTCGACGAACTGCTCGTCGTCGCCGGTGCCCAGCGTGGCCACGGCCAGGGCCTGCGTCTCGCCGCGGGTGAACAGGGCCGAGCCATGGGTGCGCGGCAGGATGCCGGCTTCGGCAACGATGGCGCGGACCGTCTTGACGTCACGGCCGTCGATGCGGGTGCCGGTGTCGAGGATGTTCCAGCGCACGACCTTGGCCTGCAGCTCCTTGAACACCTCGGCGATTTCCTGCTTGGTGTAGGCAGGATTCTCGACGCCTTCCGGCAGGAAGTGCGCGACGACCTTGGCCTTGGCGGCATCCACGGCCGCATAGCGCTGCTGCTTGGCGGTGATCGCATAGGCGGCGCGCAGATCGGCCTCGACCACGCCGAGCATGGCCTTCTCCAGCTCGGAACGATCGGCCGGCTGGAAGTCGCGCGGCTCCTTGGCGGCCTTCTCGGCCAGGCGGATGATCGCCTCGATCACCGGCTGGAAGCCCTTGTGGCCGAGCATCACGGCCTCGAGCATGGTCTGCTCGGAGAGTTCCTTGGCTTCCGACTCGACCATCAGCACGGCGTCGGCAGTGCCGGCGACCACGAGCTCGAGCGAGGATTCCTTCATCTCGTCGATGGTCGGGTTGAGCTTCAGCGCACCGTCGACATAACCGACGCTGGCGGCACCGACCGGGCCCATGAAGGGCACGCCCGACAGCGTCAGGGCAGCGGAAGCGGCAACCATCGACAGCACGTCGGTGTCGTTGATCAGGTCATGCGACAGCACGGTGACGACGACCTGGGTGTCGTTGCGATAGCCGTCGACGAAAAGCGGGCGGATCGGGCGGTCGATCAGGCGGGAGATCAGCGTCTCGCGCTCGGAGGGACGGCCCTCACGCTTGAAATAGCCGCCGGGGATGCGGCCGGCCGCGAAGGCCTTTTCCTGGTAGTTGACGGTGAGCGGGAAGAAGTCGACGCCGGCCTTCGGCTCCTTGGCCGAAACCACCGTGGCCAGCACGGTCGAGTCGCCATAGGAAGCGAGCACGGCGCCATCGGCCTGGCGGGCGATCTTGCCGGTTTCGAGGGTCAGCTTGCGGCCGGCCCATTCCAGCTCTTCGCGATAAATTGTGAACATTAAGGATCAATCCTACTCTTGTGGATCGACCGGACGAGGCAGGGCGTCGACCAATGGCGCCTGAAACAAAAGCGGCCATCGCAAGATGGCGGGAAGCATCCTGACGTTCAACGCCCGAGGGGTGCTTCCTGCGATCCTGCCATGGCCTGCTGCCTATCCGGTCTGTGGGCTTTCGCGCCGGCCCCATGCCGCCGCGTCCCGGTCTTGAAATGGAACAGCCCGAAAGGCATGGAGCCTTCCGGGCTTGATCAGTCTTAGCGGCGGATGCCGAGACGAGCGATGATCGACTTGTAGCGCTCTTCGTCGCGCGACTTGATGTAGTCGAGCAGCGAGCGGCGCAGGGCCACCATCTTGAGAAGGCCACGACGGGAGTGGTTGTCCTTCACATGCGACTTGAAATGGCCGGTGAGATTGGTAATGCGCTCGGTGAGGATCGCGATCTGGACTTCCGAGGAACCGGTATCACCGGCCTTGGCGCCATATTCCTTGATGAGCGCGGTCTTGCGCTCTTGGCTGATCGACATCGGGTCGTCCTTTCATGAAGCATCGCCGCGCGGAGCGCGCGATTGCCGATACCGTCTTGCGACGAAGGGGCCATCTGGCCAGGATCGCCGTCCACCAAGGCCCGGCCGGGATGTCGTCCAGCGGGGTCGGCGGGGGCGGGCAAAAACCAGCGCATGAGCGCCGGGATGCGGCCCTATAGTCGAAGCGTGGCCAAAAAGCCAGAAAAAAGCAAGCGCCGGTGAAACGCCGTTCGCTTGAGGAGACACCGCTCCGATTTGTCATAGCCGGGCTTGACCCGGCTATCCAGTCCCCCCGACGCAATCGAGCAAGAGGCTGGATTGCCGGGCCAAGCCCGGCAATGACAAAGGTCGTGCCAAATCCAAGACACCGCAAGTGCACCGCATCAAGCCCACTGGCGACGCTCCCTAAATTCCGTTAAGGCAAAGGCGTGCCCCGTTCCACCACCACCAGCCCCCCGCCCGGCAACAGGCCCGGCCGCTTCGGACTGTCGGCCCGCCTGCTCGTCCTCACCATCCTGTTCGGCCTGCTGGCCGAGGTGCTGGTCTACCTGCCGGTGGTGGCGAACTATCGGCGCAATTGGCTTTCCAACCGCATCGCTTCCGCCATCACCGCCGCGCTGGTGCTGGAAGCAGCGCCCGACGGCATGGTTTCCGATGATCTCGCCCGGCAGATCCTTGCCTCGGTCGGCGCCAAGATGGTGGCGTTGAAGACCGACGACAGCAAGCGGCTGCTCGCTTCCTCCGACATGCCGCCCACCGTGGCCATCGCCACAGATCTGCGCAGCCTCACGGCGATGGAGGCGATCGGCGACGCGCTCGATACGCTGCTGGCGCCCAAGGGACGCTTCATCCGCGTCGTCGGCGATGCGCCCATGCACGGGCAATATGTCGAGATCGTCGTCGACGAGACGCCGCTCCAGCAGGGCATGTACGATTTCGCCCGGCGCTGGCTCGTGATCACGCTCGCCATTTCCACCATTACCGCCGGCCTGATCTATCTCACCCTCAGCTTGTTCATCGTGCGCCCGATGCGCCGGCTCACCGGCGCCATGATGCGTTTTGCCGCCGATCCCGAGGATGAAGCCGGCGTGATCCGCACGTCCGGCCGCAGCGACGAAATCGGCATGGCGGAACGCGAATTCGCCGCCATGCAGCGCCAGCTCCACGGCATGCTGCAGCAAAAGAGCCGCCTGGCGGCGCTGGGCCTGGCCGTGTCCAAGATCAATCACGACCTGCGCAACATGCTGGCGGCCGCGCAGCTCTTTTCCGACCGCCTGACCGAGACCGACGATCCCATCGTGCAGCGCCTGGCGCCGAAACTGATCCAGACCATCGGCCGGGCCATCGCGTTCTGCCAGTCGACGCTGTCCTATGGGCTCGCCTCCGAACCACTGCCCACGCGACGGCGGATCGCCCTCGCCCCCATCGTCGCCGATACGCGCCAGTTGCTCGGCCTCGGCGAGGCGAACGATCGGCTGACATGGGTGGAGACGCTCGAGCCCGACCTCCAGATCGATGCCGACGCCGATCAGCTCTCACGCGTTCTGCTCAATCTGTGCCGCAATGCCGTGCAGGCCCTGGACGGCCATGTCGCACCCGACGCCTCGCCGAACCGGATCGAGATCGGCGGGCGGCGGAACGGTGCCGTCGTGACCATCGACGTGGCGGACAATGGTCCGGGCGTCTCGGTGAAGGCCGGCCAGAAGCTGTTCGAGGCCTTTTCGGGCTCGACCCGCCCCGGCGGCTCCGGCCTCGGCCTCGCGATCGCCGCCGAACTCGTACGCGCCCATGGCGGCACGCTCTCTCTGCTCGAGCAGACGGCGGACCGAGGCGGCGCGACGTTCCGGATCACCATTCCCGACCGCCCGGCTTGAAGCATCGGCAACGCGCCGGCAAGGACGATCGCGACGCGGCGCGCTAGAGCAAAGTGCGATTTGGCGGAATCGCCAGGAATCGCAAAGACGCGCCGAAGCAAAGAGTTGGAGCAAAACGGCGTTTCGTCCAGACGCGCTTTGCTCTAGAGTCGTGACGGTCCCGTGTCGGGACGATGGCATTGGCGTGACGCCGGGGAGCTGGTCGCGCGCGACCGGAACCCCAATCGAGCAAATTCATGAACAATATCAAGGACAGCGGCAATGTCGGCACTCCCGTCGACATCAATGCCGTGCAGACCATACGCCGGATCGTGCTCGGCCTCCTGGGCGTACTCGGCTTCGTGGTGCTGCTGTTCACCGACTCCCTGTGGCAGGACGAGGCCGGCCACGGTTTCCACGAGACCATCGAAAGCGTCGGGCTGGTGCTGATCGTGGTGGCCATCGTCGGACGCACCTGGTGCTCCCTCTATATCGGCGGACGCAAGAAGCAGCTGATCGTCGAGGACGGTCCCTATTCGATCTGCCGCAATCCGCTCTATGTCTTCTCCTTCATCGGTGCCGCCGGCGCCGGGGCCCAGTTCGGCACGGTCACCACCGCGGCATTGGTCTTCACCATCACGGTGGTGATCTTCACCATCGTGACGCACAAGGAGGAGCAGTTCCTCCACGACAAGTTCGGCGCGGTCTATGACGCCTATTGCGCCCGCGTCCCGCGTTTCCTGCCGAATTTCGCGCTCTGGCGTTCGGTGCCGACGCTGGAGATCCAGACCTCGCTGGTGACGCGCACCTTCCTCGACGCCTGCCTGTTCCTGGCCGCCTTTCCGGTAGCCGAACTGGTCGAACTGCTGCAGAACCAGGGCTATCTGCCGATCTACCTGCTGGTGCCCTAGGGCAAAACGCGTTCAAGTATAAACGCTTATTTTCTCTAACTCTTTGTTCAGACGCGTCTTTGCGATTCGAAGTGATTCCATCAAATCGCAAAACGCTTTAGGGCGCGTCGCATTTGGAGAATGAAATGCCTGGGAGAGGGCACTGCCGGGAGAGAGCCCCCTGTGATGCCTGCATTCCCAGGAAAGCGTTGCACAGGCACCAACTCCTGCGATATCGCTGGAATTTGGCGGCTGCCGGACGGTCCGGTCCTCCCCAGGAGCAAGGTGCGTTTAAACGGAAGCGCTCTTTTGCTCTCGCTCCTCGTTCGAATGCGTCGTTGCGATTCCCGGTATCCACCAAATCGTAATGCGCCATAGGTGTTTTCCATGCGTATCCTGGCCATCGACACAGCCCTCGAAGCCTGCTCGGCCAGCGTGTTCGATTCCGACGACGGCGCCATCGTCTCGCAGACATTGCCGATGGCGCGCGGCCAGGCCGAGGCGCTGATCCCGCTGGTGCGCGATGTCGTCGAGCGGTCGGGCGGGTTTTCCCTGATCGACCGGGTCGCCACCACGGTCGGGCCGGGCTCCTTCACCGGGCTGCGCGTCGCCATCTCGGCCGCGCGGGCCTTCGCCTTGTCGCTGCGCGTGCCCTGCGTCGGCATCTCCACCCTGGCGGCGATCGCCGCGCCCCATATCGATGAGAATGACGGCCAGCATGTCGCCGTCGCCATCGATGCGCGCCATGGCCATGTCTATTTCGAACTCTTCTCCAATCGCGGCCGCAGCATCGTCGAGGCCGGCTGCATCCCCTTGCGCGAGGCCGCGCGCGTGCTCGGCCCGGCGACGGTGAAGATGGCCGGGCCGGCCGCCCCGCTGCTGTTCGAGGAAGCCAAGGCCGCCGGTACGGCCGGCCAGATCGTCGATGCCAGCCCGGCGCCGGATATCGACTGGGTGGCCAGGCTCGGCCTGCTCGCCGACCCCGCCGACTCGCCGCCCAGGCCGACCTACCTCAAGCCAGCCGACGCGACGCCGCAGCAGAACGGCCAGATCGCGCGGCAGTGAGGAGGCGGCGATGAGCTGGTTCGGCCGCAAACAGCCTCCCGTCGTCACCGATGCCAGGGCCGGCGATGCAGCGGGCCTTGCCGCCATCCATGCCTCGGGTTTCGAGCGCGGCTGGGATGCGCATGAGTTCGAGCGCATGCTGGCCGATCGCCTGACGATTGCCCATCTCGCCCGCCCGGGCGGCAAGGGCACCCCGACCGGCTTTGCCCTGTCGCGCCTGGTGGTTGATGAGGCCGAGATCCTTACCGTCGCCGTCGCGCCGTCCTCGCGCCGCGCGGGACTGGCGACCCTGTTGCTGCAGCACCATCTCGGCCGGCTCGCGGCGGCAGGCGCACACAAGGTCTTCCTCGAGGTCGCCGAAGACAATGTCGCGGCTCTTCGCCTCTACCAGCGCCACGGCTTCAACGAAATCGCCAGGCGGCAGGCCTATTATGCCCGAGCCAAGGGACCGCCGGCGACGGCTGTTATCATGGAGCGGGCGTTGAGATGATCCCGTATGCGCGGCTACAGCATCGAACCTGATTTCTGAATCAGGCTCGATGCTGTAATTCCTTGTTGCCGCATCTTTTTTGCCGAAAACCGCTACCCACTTTTCGGCGCGA
>NZ_LYXZ01000066.1 GCF_001676615.1 Labrys sp. WJW
AAAATGGGGGGGCGGGTCTTCAGCCCCGCCTCATTCGCGGCACGGTCACGGCGGGTCCGAAGACCCGCCTCCCGGGCAATGTCACTCGGCAGCCTCGGCCGGCGGCAGCATCTGATCGGCGTTGCGCAGGCCGGTGAGCTCGACGTTGAGACCCAGCGAACGCATTTCCTTGACCAGAACGTTGAACGATTCCGGGATGCCCGCTTCGAAGGTGTCGTCGCCGCGCACGATGGCCTCGTAGACCTTGGTACGGCCCGCCACGTCGTCGGACTTGACGGTGAGCATCTCCTGCAGCGTGTAGGCGGCGCCATAGGCTTCGAGGGCCCACACCTCCATTTCGCCGAAGCGCTGGCCGCCGAACTGCGCCTTGCCACCCAGCGGCTGCTGCGTGACCAGCGAGTACGGACCGATCGAACGGGCGTGGATCTTGTCGTCGACCAGATGGTGCAGCTTCAGCATGTAAATGTAGCCGACTGTCACCTTGCGGTCGAAGGGGTTGCCCGTGCGCCCGTCATAGAGCTGCACCTGCCCCGAAGCGTCATGGCCAGCCATCTTGAGGAAGTCGACGATGTCGCTTTCCTTGGCACCGTCGAAGACCGGGGTCGCGATCGGCACGCCGCGGCGAAGCGTCGAGGACATGTCGACGAGCTCACGCTCGTCCATGGACTCGATTTCCTCGTTGTTGCCGTAGATGCGGTCGAGCGTATTCTTGAGCTGGCTAGCCCCCTTGCCCTTCTTGTAGGCATCGATGGCCTGGCCGACGAGCTTGCCGAGGCCGGCAGCCGCCCAACCCATATGGGTTTCGAGAATCTGACCGACGTTCATGCGGCTTGGCACGCCCAGCGGGTTGAGCACGATGTCGACCGGCGTGCCATCCTCAAGGAAGGGCATGTCTTCGATCGGCATGATGCGCGAAACCACGCCCTTGTTGCCGTGCCGGCCGGCCATCTTGTCGCCCGGCTGGATCTTGCGCTTCACGGCGACGAAGACCTTGACCATCTTCATCACGCCGGGCGGCAGCTCGTCGCCGCGCTGCAGCTTCTCGACCTTGTCCAGGAAGCGCTGTTCGAGGCGCTTCTTGGATTCGTCGTACTGCTTGCGCATGGCCTCGACTTCGCTCATCAGAGCGTCGTCGGCCACGGCGAAGTTCCACCACTGCGAGCGCGGATACTCCTGCATCACGTCGGCTGTGAGCACCGTCTCCTTCTTGAAGCCCTTCGGCCCGCCGATCGCCGCCTTGCCTTCTAGCATCTCGACGAGACGCTGATAGACGTTGCGGTCGAGGATCGCCTGCTCGTCGTCGCGGTCCTTGGCCAGGCGCTCGATCTCCTCGCGCTCGATCGCCTGGGCGCGCTCGTCCTTGTCGACGCCGTGGCGGTTGAACACGCGCACTTCGACGATGGTGCCCGTGACGCCCGGGGGCACGCGCAGCGAGGTGTCGCGCACGTCGGAGGCCTTTTCGCCGAAGATGGCGCGCAGGAGCTTTTCTTCCGGCGTCATCGGGCTCTCGCCCTTCGGCGTGATCTTGCCGACCAGGATGTCACCTGCCTGCACTTCGGCACCGATATAGACGATACCGGCTTCGTCCAGGTTCTTCAGCGCTTCTTCCGAGACGTTCGGAATGTCGCGCGTGATTTCTTCCGGACCCAGCTTGGTATCGCGGGCCATCACTTCGAACTCGTCGATGTGGATCGAGGTGAACACGTCCTCCTTGGCGATGTTCTCGCTGAGCAGGATGGAGTCCTCGAAGTTGTAGCCGTTCCAGGGCATGAAGGCGACGAGGACGTTGCGGCCGAGCGCCAGCTCGCCGAGCTCGGTCGAAGGACCGTCGGCAATGATGTCGCCCTTCCTGACCACGTCACCCACGCGCACCAGCGGCTTCTGCGTGATGCAGGTCGACTGGTTGGAACGCTGGAACTTCATCAGGCGGTAGATGTCGACGCCCGACTGGGTCGGATCGAGATCGGCGGTGGCGCGGATGACGATACGCGTCGCGTCGATCTGGTCGACGATGCCGGTGCGGCGGGCGGCGATCGCGGCGCCCGAGTCGCGGGCCACCACGCTCTCCATGCCGGTGCCGACGAACGGCGCATCGGCGCGCACCAGCGGCACGGCCTGACGCTGCATGTTGGCACCCATCAGCGCGCGGTTGGCGTCGTCATTCTCGATGAAGGGAATGAGCGCCGCAGCGACGGAGACGAGCTGCTTGGGCGACACGTCCATGTAGTCGACGCGGTCGGGCGTGACCATGACGTTCTCGCCGGCATGGCGGCAGACCACGAAGTCCTCGGTGAGGCGGCCTTCCTGGTCGACCGGGATGTTGGCCTGGGCGACGTAGTACTTACCCTCTTCCATCGCCGACAGATAGACGACCTCGGGCGTGACCTTGCTGTCGCGGACGCGACGATAGGGCGCCTCGATGAAGCCGTACTTGTTGACGCGCGCAAAGGTAGCCAGCGAGTTGATCAGACCGATATTCGGGCCTTCCGGCGTCTCGATCGGGCAGATGCGGCCATAATGCGTGGGATGCACGTCGCGGACTTCGAAGCCGGCACGCTCGCGGGTCAGACCGCCCGGGCCAAGGGCCGACAGGCGGCGCTTGTGGGTGATTTCCGACAGCGGGTTGGTCTGGTCCATGAACTGCGAGAGCTGCGAGGAACCGAAGAACTCGCGCACGGCGGCAGCCGCCGGCTTGGCGTTGATCAGGTCCTGCGGCATCACGGTGTCGACGTCGACCGAGGACATGCGCTCCTTGATGGCGCGCTCCATGCGCAGAAGGCCGACGCGATACTGATTTTCCATCAGTTCGCCGACCGAACGCACGCGGCGGTTGCCGAGATGGTCGATGTCGTCGATCTCGCCCTTGCCGTCGCGCAGGTCCACCAGCGTCCTGACCACGGCCAGGATGTCATCCTTGCGCAGCACGCGCACGGTGTCCTCGGCGTCGAGGTCGAGACGCATGTTCATCTTGACGCGGCCGACCGAGGAGAGGTCGTAGCGCTCGGCATCGAAGAAGAGCGACTGGAACATCGCCTCGGCGGAGTCGATGGTCGGCGGCTCGCCCGGACGCATCACGCGATAGATGTCGAACAGGGCCTCTTCGCGCGAGTTGTTCTTGTCGACAGCCAGCGTGTTGCGGATGTAGCCGCCAACAGTGACGTGGTCGATGTCGAGCACCGGGATCTCGTCGAAGCCCTCGTCGCCGAGCAGCTTGAGGTTCTTCTCGCTGAGCTCGTCGCCGGCTTCCAGATAGATCTCGCCGGTGTTCAGATTGACGATGTCCTCGGCGACATAGCGGCCAATCAGGTCCTCATCCGTGACGCGCAGGGCCTTGAGGCCCTTCTCGGCCAGGGCGCGTGCCGAACGCGCCGTCAGCTTCTTGCCGGACTCGACCACGATCTCGCCGGTATCGGCGTCGATGAAGTCGGTGGTCGGCTTGACGCCCTTCAGACGGTTCCAGTCGTAGGGAACGCGCCAGCCATCCTTGTCGCGGACATAGGTGATGGAATTGTAGAAGGTGCGCAGAATTTCCTCGCCGTCCATGCCGAGGGCGAACAGCAGCGAGGAGACCGGGATCTTGCGGCGGCGGTCGATACGGGCATGCACGATGTCCTTGGCATCGAATTCGATGTCGAGCCAGGAACCGCGATAGGGAATGATGCGGGCCGCGAACAGGAGCTTGCCCGAGGAATGGGTCTTGCCCTTGTCGTGATCGAAGAACACGCCCGGCGAACGGTGCATCTGGGAGACGATGACGCGCTCGGTGCCGTTGACGATGAAGGTGCCATTCGAGGTCATGAGCGGCATGTCGCCCATGTAGACATCCTGCTCCTTGATGTCCTTGACGGAGCGGGCGCCGGTTTCCTCGTCGACATCGAACACGATCAGGCGCAGCGTCACCTTGAGGGGTGCGGCGAAGGTCATGCCACGCTGGCGGCACTCGTCGACGTCATATTTCGGCGCTTCGAATTCATAGCGGACGAATTCGAGCATCGCCTTGTTGGAAAAGTCCGAGATCGGGAAGACCGACTTGAAGACGGTCTGCAATCCCTCATCCGTCCGCCCGCCATCTGGCTCAAAGACCTGGAGAAACTGGTCATAGGAAGCCTTCTGAACCTCGATCAGGTTCGGCATCGTCGCGACTTCGCGGATCTTTCCGAAAAACCGGCGGACGCGCTTGCGGGCATTGGTCGTCTGAGCCATGTGGTCCTCGTCCTTTCAAGCAAGCCCAGCGCCACCGCGCCGCTCCTGCAGGCATTGATTGCGCGAGGAAGATGTTCCTTCCCCGCCTGGCACCGCCCCGCTGTCGCGGACCGACGCTGAAACTTCCGGCCGGCACACCCGGCCTTTACCGTTCTCGTCACGGCAGACCGGAAAATCCCAGGAGGCTGTGCCTCGAAGATTCTCTGGTCCGCCGTTCCGGCGCCCAGGCCAGGTCCTGATGGAGGCTGGCCTAAAACGCCGAAAAGGCCCCGGGGGAAAACCCCGGAGCCAAAACGCCTGAAGCAAGCTCTCTTACTTGAGCTCGACCTTGGCGCCGACCTTCTCGAGGGCGGCCTTGATCTTGTCGGCTTCTTCCTTGGCAACGGCTTCCTTGACCGGCTTCGGAGCAGCTTCGACCAGGTCCTTGGCTTCCTTGAGGCCGAGGCCGGTGATCGCGCGGACTTCCTTGATGACCTCGATCTTCTTGTCGCCGGCAGCAGCCAGAACGACGGTGAACTCGGTCTGGGCTTCAGCAGCCGGAGCAGCGGCAGCAGCGCCAGGAGCAGCAGCGACGGCAACAGCCGCAGCAGCCGAAACGCCCCACTTCTCTTCCAGGGCCTTGGCGAGGTCGGCAGCCTCGAGCACGGTCAGGCTCGACAGGTCTTCAACAAGCTTTTCAATCTTGGACATTGTCCATAATCCTTGGTTTTGGTTCGTACCGGTTTAATCGGGTTGCGAACGGCCTTACGCCGCTTCGTCTTGCTTGGCATAGGCTCCGAACACGCGAGCCAGCTTGGCAGCCGGTGCGTTGACGACCTGAGCGATCTTGGTAGCCGGGGCCTGGATGAGGCCGATCAGCTTGGCGCGCAGTTCGTCCAGAGACGGCAAGGTCGCAAGCGCCTTGACACCGTTCTGGTCCAGAGAGGTCTTGCCCATCGCGCCGCCGAGGATCACGAACTTGTCGTGGGCCTTGGCGAAATCGACGGCGACCTTGGGTGCAGCCACCGGATCGCTCGAATAAGCGATCAGGGTCGGGCCCTTCATGAGGGGCGCGATAGAGGCCACATCCGTGCCATCAAGAGCGATCTTGGCGAGGCGGTTCTTCGCGACCTTCACAGTCGCGCCAGCCTGCTTCATCTGCTTGCGCAGGTTCTGCATCTGGGCGACGGTCAGGCCGGAATAGTGAGCTACGACGACAACCCCAGTGGTCGTGAAGACCTCCTGGAGAAAGCCGATGAACTCCTGCTTTTCCGCTCTTTCCACGTTGCTCTCTCCGGTTGCAGCTTTCCGAAATTGGTGGGAAAGCCGACCGTTGCACTTGCCGCCTTCCGGGCACCGGCGAACCGGGGCCTTGGCGAAGGCGACGCTCGATTGCCTGTCCCTCGCCGTCATGCCTGCGTCAAAATGACACAGACCATCAGGACGAGTGAGCCGGATCGAACCAATTCACGAGGCAGCCGCGAGGCGGACACCGAAAACCGGTCTTCCCCGTCTATGCAGGCCAAAAGGAGCGCTTTTAACGGCCTCTCCTGGCAATTAAGCAGGTTTCCCTGCGCCTGCAGTCTCGGACAGGACATGGCCGTCAAGGTTCGAAAACCCAGCCGGCCAGTCAGCCGTCCAAATTGCTTCGGACAGCAAAAATCCCGGGCTGTTTACACATCCCAGGGTCATGAACCTTTGATCAGTTCAGTGAGAACCGCGATATAGTCCCTCCCGGGCGAATTGCCAAGGGGGAATTTGCAGCATGTCGGCTTTTTCCAGTGCGCATCGAAGCGCTCTGGCTTACGGCCGCGGCAAAAGCCCCACCTATCGGTAATCAAGCGATCGTCACAGTTGTCAATGAAAGAGCCCATACCACGGCGCAAGATCATCCGGAATATAAGGCCAATCGCGCCTTCGGGACAGTGAATTTCCGGCAGCCACAGCGTCGTTCGACGTCAGGAGGAGGCCGCCAAGATCATTACCATCATTGATGGCATAGAAACGCAGGTTCGAGTGGGCTGCTGCGAGTTGGTCATTGACGATCTTGAAAAAGAGATAAGTAGCCCTTCCCCATGACTGATATCCCGGCGACGACACCTGTGGGGAGTAGACGACATATTTCCGGCCCCCGACATGCACGGCATAACTCGGAGCGTCCGGGTCAATCTCCTCTGCCATAGCGGCAGGCTCAATGCCATGATGCCTGAGGTCGGGCGCAAGCGCCTCATAGGCGGTCTTCATGCCCTGCTCAGCCAGATCTTCCGCATCCAGTTGCCGAAGCTTGCTGTAATCGAGTTCCTTGGTGTTCGCACCTGGAGCCGCTACCGTCATGGCGGCGCTTCCCAAAAGCGCGAGAAATCTGCGTCGAAACATACTGTTTCCGGTGAGGAGAAGAGATGCATAAAAAAACCCCACCGAAGCTGCTTCGGCGGGGTTCTTGATTTCAACCTGTCAGGTCGATCAGGCGCTGAGCACGCTGGCCGGATCGATCTTCACGCCCGGGCCCATGGTCGAGGACAGGGCGACGCGCTGGACATAGGTGCCCTTGGCGCCGGTCGGCTTGGCCTTGACCACGGCGTCGGCGAAAGCCTTGATGTTCTCGGCCAGCTTCTCGGCCGTGAACGAAGCCTTGCCGACAGCACCGTGCACGATGCCGGCCTTCTCGACGCGGAACTCGACGGCGCCGCCCTTCGAAGCCTGCACGGCACCGGTGACGTCCATGGTCACCGTACCGACCTTCGGGTTCGGCATCATGCCGCGCGGGCCGAGCACCTTACCCAGACGGCCGACCAGCGGCATCATGTCGGGGGTGGCGATGCAGCGATCGAAGTCGATCTTGCCGCCGTTGACGATCTCGACGAGATCCTCGGCGCCGACCACGTCGGCACCGGCAGCGCGAGCTTCGTCAGCCTTGGCGCCGCGGGCGAACACCGCCACGCGCAGGGTACGACCCGAACCGTTGGGCAGGTTGCACACGCCGCGGACCATCTGGTCGGCATGGCGGGGGTCAACGCCCAGGTTCATGGCGATCTCGACGGTCTCGTCGAACTTGGCCTTGGCGCGGTCCTTGATCAGGGCCACAGCCTCGTCCAGACCGTAAAGCTTGATGCGGTCAATGCCTTCCTTGGCCGCGCGGATACGCTTTCCTTGATGTGCCATCATATCACCCGACGATCTCGAGGCCCATCGACTGGGCGGAACCCTTCACCATGGCCATGGCGGCCTCAACCGAATCGCAGTTGAGATCGGGCAGCTTCTTCTCGGCGATCTCACGGATCTGGGCGATCGTGATCTTGCCAGCCTTGGCGCCCTTGCCGGGGGTCTGCGAACCGGACTTGATGCCGGCAGCTTCCTTGACCCAGTAGGACACCGGGGGAAGCTTCAGTTCGAAGGTGAAGGAACGGTCCTGATAGGCCGTGATGATGACCGGGATCGGCATGCCCTTGGTCATCTGCGCGGTCTTCGCATTGAAGGCCTTGCAGAATTCCATGATGTTCAGGCCGCGCTGACCGAGCGCGGGACCGATGGGCGGCGACGGGTTCGCGGCGCCGGCCGGAACCTGAAGCTTGACGTAGCCCGTAATTTTCTTCGCCATTTGTTGCTCCTATGCGGGTTGCCCCGCGGTTGTCGGCCATCGTCTCCGATGGCTGGCCACCAATGCGATGGCCGGAGTTTCGCGGTTCGGCTCGGCAAGGCGGCGATGGCCCTGCTTCCCCTCCCGCGTACGGGATCAGACCTTTTCGACCTGCCCGTATTCGAGTTCGACCGGGGTGGCCCGGCCGAAAATGGAAACCGCCACCTTGAGGCGGGCGCGGCTCTCGTCGACTTCCTCGACGATGCCGTTGAAGGAGGCGAAGGGGCCGTCGGCCACCTTGACCTGTTCACCGACTTCAAAGCTGACGGAGGGCTTGGGACGCTCGACGCCGTCGGCGACCTGCCCCTTGATGCGTTCCGCCTCACGGTCGGGAATCGGCACGGGCTTGGCCTTGTCGGCGCCCAGGAAGCCGGTGACCTTCGGCGTGTTCTTGATGAGGTGATGCACCTCGTCCGTCAGGTCGCACTTCACCAGCACATAGCCGGGGAAGAACTTGCGTTCGGTGTCGACCTTGCGGCCACGGCGAACCTCGACGACCTTCTCGGTCGGCACCAGGATTTCTTCGAACAGGTCGGAGAGCCCACGCTGGGCGACCTGCTCGCGAATCGACTGCGCGACCTTGTTCTCGAAGTTGGAATAGGCGTGAACGATATACCAGCGCTTGGCCATTATGGATTTCCCTAGCGGCCCAGATTCACGATGAAGGAGACGACACGGATCAAAACGGCATCCGTGATCGAAAAGAAGATGGCCATGGCGATGGTGAAGATGACGACCATGAGGGCCGTGATCATGGTCTCCCGGCGGGTGGGCCAGGTGACCTTGTTCGTTTCATTGCGAACCTGTCGCAAGAACTCCATCGGAGTCGTCTTTGCCATCGTTCTACCGCCTTGACCGAAACAAGATTGTTCCGGCACTCATTTCGAAATCCTGCCTCGCAAATGCAAGACCGGGCCTGAGCGGAGCATGGCGGATGCGGAGATGATCCGACCAGCCAGGCTCTGCGACGACTGTGAACCTCGCAGGCCTTGCCACCCCGCCCTGCGGGCTTGCAAATCCTGTCCGGCCGTTTTTGCCAACACAAAACCGAGGGTGCGGCCAAGCCCCATCCCCCGGCTTTCATGACAGAGCGAAAAAAGCTGAACGCCTCATCCGCGTAAATTGGCAGGGGCAGCAGGGATCGAACCCGCGACCTACGGTTTTGGAGACCGTCGCTCTACCAGCTGAGCTATACCCCTACGCGTTGCTCGCGCGGCGCCTACATAGCCGCGCAAATGATTTGGCGCAATCCCACAGATGGGGATGATCATGTAAATTTTCATCGCCGACCGGGCAGAAGTCCGGCCGACCCGCGCTCGCCGCCCTTTTGTGGCGCCTTTTCAGGCTTCCGCTGCCTCTACCTCACTCAAACCGGCTCGACGGCCACCGCAGTGCCGTAAGCCAGCACCTCGGTGATTCCGTCCATGATCTCATTGGCATCGTAGCGCATGGCGATGATGGCATTGGCGCCCATCTCCTCGGCATGGCGCACCAGAAGCTCATAAGCCTCCTGCCGGGCCGTTTCCGCCAGGTTGGTATAGACAGACAGCTTGCCGCCGAAGACCGATTGAATGGCGCCGCCAATATTGCCGATCACGCTGCGCGAACGCACGGTGATGCCACGCACCACGCCGAAATGCTTCACGACACGGTAGCCTGGGAGATCATTGGTGGTGACGACGATCATGACCTGTTCCTCGAATGCGGGTGGAGCCAGCAATACAAACAAAAACGGCGCAGCCAAGGCTGCGCCGCTTCAAACTCGAGCTTTCGCCCGGGCTTATTCGATGATGGCGGCGACGACGCCGGCGCCGACGGTACGACCGCCTTCACGGATGGCGAAGCGCAGCTTCTCTTCCATGGCGATCGGCACGATC
>NZ_LYXZ01000067.1 GCF_001676615.1 Labrys sp. WJW
AGCCGCACGCCGCCCTTGGCATCGGCGGGCAGTTCCTTGAACTTGCCCTTGCCGCGGCCACCTGCATGGATCTGCGACTTCACAACATAAAGCGGACCGGGAAGCTCCTTGGCTCCCTTCACCGCCTCGTCGACGGTTCGCGCCGCGGTGCCGGGGGAGATCGGCAGGCCGAAACTCTGCAGCACGGCCTTGGCCTGATATTCATGGATGTTCATTCTTCTTGGACCTTAAGGAGGGGCGTATTTGCTCTGATGCGATAGTGTCCGCGAACAAAACGAGACGCGACCAGCCTTCTCCCCTTGCGGGAGAAGGTGGCATTGCGCAGCAATGACGGATGAGGGGTGTTAGCGGCGACTTGGAAAGAGGAGCTTCTCCCCTCATCCGCCCCTTCGGGGCACCTTCTCCCACAAGGGGAGAAGGCTGGTCGCGCCCTTTCTTGTTAAGGCTCAGAAGGCGTTCGCCTCAGAGCAGGCCGGCGCCACGGGCCCATTTATATTTGGCGCCGAGCACTTCCACCGGCAGTTCGGTGGAGTAGGCATAGGCCGGCACGCCATGGGCGTAGAGATATTCGGAGGCTTCCTCGACCTGCACGTCGCCGGCGAGGGAGGCGACGATCGGCTTTTCGATGCCCCTGGCCTTCATCTCTTCCTTGGCCTCGATCACCAGCTTGGCGAAGGTCATCGGCGGCGTGATGATGGTGTGCCAATAACCCAGGATGATCGAATGGATGCGGTCGTCCTCGAGGCCGAGCTTGATGGTGTTCTTGTAGGTCGAGGGCGGTTCGCCGCCGGTGATGTCCACCGGGTTGCCGGCCGCGCCGAAGGGCGGGATGAACTTGCGGAAGGCCGCATCGAGATCATCTGGCATCGACATCAGCGATAGGCCATTGTCGACGCAGGCATCCGACAAGAGCACGCCCGAGCCGCCGGCGCCGGTGATGATCACCACGTTCTCGCCCTTGGGCGTCGGCATGATCGGCACGCCGCGGGCGAATTCCAGCAATTGCCGCAACGAACGGGCACGGATGACGCCGACCTGCTTGAAGACGTCTTCATAGATGCGGTCATTGCCGGCGAGAGCGCCGGTGTGCGAGCTCGCAGCCTTGGCGCCGGCCGAGGTGCGGCCGGCCTTCAGCACGATCACCGGCTTCTTCTTGGAGACTCGGCGGGCAACCTCGGCGAAGGCGCGGCCGTCCTTGAGGTCCTCGCAATGCTGGGCGATGATCTTGGTGTTGTCGTCCTGCTCGAAGAAGGTGAGCAGGTCGTCCTCGTCGATATCGGACTTGTTGCCGAGGCCGACGATGGCCGAGACGCCCATCTTGGCCGAGCGCGAGAAACCGATGATCGCCATGCCGATGCCGCCCGACTGGGAGGAAAGGGCGGCCGAGCCCTTGACGTCATAGGCGGTGCAGAAGGTCGCGCAGAGATTGGACGGAGTATAATAGAAACCGTAGATGTTCGGTCCCATCAGGCGGATATTGTATTTGCGCCCGATCTCCTGGATCTCGCGCTGGCCTTCCTCATTGCCGGTTTCGGCAAAGCCCGAGGGAATGAGCACGGCACCCGGAATGCCCTTCTCGCCGCATTCGGCCAGGGCGCCGGCCACGAATTTCGCGGGAATGGCAAAGACGGCCGTGTCGATGGTGCCGGGCACGTCCTTCACGCTCCGATAGGCCTTGTAGCCCAGGATCTCGTCGGCCTTGGGATGGATCGGATAGATCTGGCCTTTGTAACCGCCATTGATCAGGTTCTTCATCACCGAATTGCCGATCTTGCCGTCCTCCGAGGAGGCGCCGATCACGGCAACGGCCTCGGGACGCATGATGCGGTTCATCGCGGTGACGATGGCATCCTGCGAGGGCCTGGGACGGGCAGGCTTGGCCTCGAAGTCTACCACGATGCGCACGTCCGCGGCGGTGGCACCGTCCTTGGTGGCGAAGACCGGGTTGAGATCGAGCTCGGTGATCTCGGGGAAATCGGTGACGAGCTGGGAGACCTTCGCCAGCGTGTCGGCGAGGGCATCGCGGTTGACCGGATCGCCGCCGCGCACACCCTTGAGCATCTCGGCGGCCTGGATGCCGTCGAGCATGGACAGGGCCTCGTCACGATCGATCGGCGCCAGGCGGAAGGTGATGTCCTTGAGCACCTCGACCAGCACGCCGCCGAGGCCGAAGGCGACGAGCTTGCCGAAGCTGTCGTCGGTCACGGCGCCGATGATGACTTCCTGGCCGCCTTTCAGCATCTGCTGGACCTGGATGCCCTCGATGCGGGCATCGGCCTTGTAGGTCTTGGCATTGGCGAGGATCTTGTCGTGGGCGGCTTCGGCTTCGGCGGCGGAGGCCACGCCGACGATCACGCCGCCGGCTTCGGTCTTGTGCAGGATGTCCGGCGAGACGATCTTCATCACCACCGGAAAGCCCATGTCGCCGGCGAGCTCGGCAGCCTCGGCGCTGGAGCGTGCCAGGCCTTCCTTCGGCACGGGAATGCCATAGGCATCGCAGACGAGCTTGCCCTCGGGGGCGGTGAGGCTGGTGCGGCCGGATGCCTTGACGGCATCGAGAACGGCCCGGACATCGGCCTGGATGGATTGCGCGGGTTTTGCCTGGATGTTCATGCTGTTTTCTCCCTGGTCGTTGCCGGATCGAAGCTTCGTCCTGTCGGCGGGAATCTGAACTTCTGGTATCTGGTATGCCAGATTTGAATTTGTCAAGCGCGACTTTCGCTATCGACCGGGACAGAACGCGTCGAAGCGAAAACCGCGCCTCTTTTCCATTTCTATTTCGATGTGACTTTGCGTTTCCTGGCGATTCCGCCTGATCACAAAAGGCTTTAGCTGGAAAGAACCTGATTTCGGTTGATTTCCGCGTATCGCGTGGAGCCAAAGGCCCGGGCTTTGGCTATGTCCTGGAAGATATTGTTCTTATTCAATGAATTAGTCGGTTTCTGGCCTCGGCTATGTCGGCACTGCCGAGACCTGGCATAGGCTGTAGCGATACTGAATGAGATATCGGTGCGGGGTCCTATGGTGATCTTCCCGGCCGGTGCCTGTCAGGGCACCGGCTTTTGCGCTGTGACATGGCGGGCTGATGCCTGCCACGCGAGAGCTACGCCGCGGCGGTGTTGGCCGGCTGCTGTAGCTCCTGCTTGCGCACCACACCGGCACGCCAGGGCTTGAGGACACCGATGGCGAGGATGGCCGCCAGGATATTGGCGCCCGCCGCGATGATGAACACCACGTCCCAGGTTCCGGTCTGCTGCTGCAGTATGTTGGCGAAGGGGACGAGCAGGGCCGCCGTTCCCTTGGCCGTGTAGAGGAGGCCGGCATTGGTTGCGGCATATTTGGAGCCGAACGTGTCCGTGCAGGTCGAGGGGAAGAGGGAATAGATCTCACCCCAGGCGAAGAACACGAAGCCCGAGAGCAGAACGAACCAGACCGGATCATGGCCGAACAGATGCAGCATGTAGATGCCGACACCTTCCATCGCAAAGGCGATGAACATGGTGTTCTCGCGGCCGATCTTGTCCGACACCCAGCCGAAGAAGGGGCGGGTGAGGCCGTTGAGGATACGGTCGAGCGTGGCGGCAAAGGTCACGGCCGTCATGGTCAGGCCGAACAGCGAGACCGGGACGCCGTCGAGCTTGAGGTCTGCACCGATCGGCTTGAGGTTGGCGGTTACCATCAGGCCGCCGGCGCCGACGATCACGAACATGAAGTACATCAGCCAGAAGATCGGCTGGCGAAGCACTTCGGTCGGCGCGAAGTTGCGGCGGGTCTGCACGATGTTCTTGTTCAGCACGGGAGCCGGCACCTGGCCGCTGCGGGGCGTGTGCATGAACAGCGCGAAGATGATGACGATGATGCCCTGGCCGAGGCCGAACCAGAAGAAGGCGGCCTGGAACCCGTCATTGGCTATCATGGCCTGGATGGGCGCAACCGTCAGGGCCGAGCCGGCACCGAAGCCGGCCGCCGTGATGCCGGCCGCGAGGCCGCGCTTGTCCGGGAACCATTTCAGCGCGTTGCCCACGCAGGTGCCGTAGACGGCGCCGGCGCCGATACCGGCAATGATCTGTCCCAGATAGAATAGAGTGAGCGAAGTGGCGTAGGAATTGATCACCCAGCCGACGGCGCAGAGTGCACCACCGAAGACCACTACGAGTTTTGGCCCGTATTTGTCGACGAACCACCCTTCGACCGGCACGAGCCAGGTCTCGAACAGGACGAACAGGGTGAAAGCCCATTGAATGGCTGCCCGGTCCCAGCCAAACGTCTTCTGGATGTCGGGAACGAAGAATGTCCAGCCATACTGGAGATTGGCGATCATCACCATACAGACGACGCCGATTGCAAGCTGTGTCCAGCGGAAGGCATCCGATACCTTCGGCAGGTTTTCCTCTCCTTGCGACCCTACCATTGCAGTCCCCCTTGGTTTTTGTTGGAGGTTGGACGGAGCCCAGGCTCCATTAAGCAGGTTGTGTCGCCATATTGGTATCTTGCATGCCAGTTGGCAAGCGCCGTTTTTCGCCTAGACACGCCGAATCGTCCCGGAAGAGGCGTCTTCCAGGGCGGTTCAGAGTGGATGGGGTAGAGGGACAAACGGCATCAAGTTACGGAAAGAATTGAGATCTTCGCTTCGCGTGCCTCTGTTGTCCGCACAATTGCGAATAGATCAAAAAAAGTTGCACAGAAGCAGCCGTAACTCTGCTTCATGTCGCATTCATACTATAAATAGTCGTAAATCAGACATAATTCTCTGGCATGCCAGAGGCGATTTTGCGTCTTCGGCTACCACCGGCGGCCATGCCGACAGGCTGCACGCGCAGGCGACCGAACCGGTCTCCCAAGCGCGCGCTCATATACACCCTCACCTGCTTTGAACTGTGGCGAGTGCGGAGCCGGCCTGGCAATCAACCCAGTCGAATCGATCCGACCGAAGCCATTCCCGGGTTCCCGCCCCAGATCTCGGATGAAGGGGCGGTTGCGATCCTGGCCTTCAGAGGCCGAAAGGTTCGCGGGAACCGGCGCGGATATCGGCCTGGGCCATCTTCATCAGGAAGCCCGAGAAGGCTGCCCAGATGCGAGTCGACACCGGGCGGACAGCAGGGCTACGGGACAGAGCGGAAGTGGTCATGGTCGTTCTCCACATTGGGTGTTCGAGGAAAGATCCTGTGTTGTCGTGAATCTGGCATACCAGATCCCAGAAGGGTAGGGGCAATGTTGCAATGCAGTCATGCGCTCTTTGCATTGCGAAGTAAACAGCCTCAGCTCATCTGCAACCAGCTTGTTCCCCCGTCTGGCGGGCGGTGTGGGCTAAATCCAGTTTAGGGGTACCTCTATACTAAACACGAAAATGCAAGGTATCCTTCGCAGGATTTACTGCATCGCGGCATGAAACTACGGACGTCACAAACTCGCGAATTCGTCGACGCAGACCGTCCTTCGAACCGGCAAAGTCTGGTTTCCTGCAGCCGCAATTTTACTCGCTTTCCCCGTTGAAATGAATAGCAAGTATTTGAAATTAAAGAGAATTAATCTCCATTTCCGGTGAAGAAAGAGACAGGTTCCGACCCCCGTCGGAGGCGAAAAATGCGGATTGACACTCTGGTATCTGGCATGCCAATGTACCAGCTGTACGGCATGCCACGGCGTCATCCCGCCAAGTAGAAGGCGATTTCGGCATAGTTGATCGCCCCCTCTACATCGGAGGCGGTCCCATCAAAGCCGATGACCCTCAGCGGCATATCGTTGCGAAGAACAACGGGAGGAATTGCCCCAATGGCAACGGTTACAGCATTGCAAAAGCCCGTGACGACGACGGCCGAGGACACGCTCAAGCAGAAGGCGCGCGACGGCAGCGTCGTCTCCGGCGGACATCTCGTCGCCAAGGCGCTCAAGGCTGAGGGTGTCGACACGATCTTCACCCTGTGCGGGGGGCATATCATCGACATCTATGATGGCTGTCTCGACGAAGGCATCCGCATCGTCGACGTCCGTCACGAGCAGGTCGCCGCCCATGCCGCCGACGGCTATGCGCGCCAGACCGGAAAGCTCGGTTGCGTGGTCACCACTGCCGGCCCCGGCTGCACCAATGCGATGACCGGCATCGCCACTGCCTTCCGCTCGGAAAGCCCGGTCCTGCATATCGGCGGGCAGGGCGCGCTGACCCAGCACAAGATGGGGTCGCTGCAGGATCTGCCGCATGTCGACATGATGAAGCCGATCACCAAGTTCGCGGCGACGGTCTCCTCCACCGAACGTGTGGCCGACATGATCTCGATGGCGGCGCGCGAATGCTTCGCCGGCGCCTATGGCCCGTCCTATCTCGAGATCCCGCGCGACGTGCTCGACCGGGAAGTTGCCCTCGACCGTGCGGTGCTGCCGGAATCCGGCAAATATCGCGCTTCGACCAAATCCATCGGCGATCCCGCCGACATCGAGAAGCTCGCCGACATCCTGGTCGCCGCCGAGCGCCCTGCCATCCTCTATGGCCAGCAGGTCTGGACCGGCCGAGGGCAGGAGGAAGCCATCGCGCTGCTGCGTGGCCTCGACATTCCCGGCTATTTCAACGGCGCCAGCCGTGGCCTGCTGCCGCCCGGCGACCCCCACCATTTCGACCGCACGCGCTCGCTCGCCTTCGCCAAGGCCGATGTGCTCGTCATCGTCGGCACGCCCTTCGATTTCCGCATGGGCTATGGCAAACGCATCAGCAAGGATCTCAAGCTGATCCAGATCGACATGGACTACCGCACCGTCGGCAAGAACCGCGACATCGATCTCGGCCTGGTCGGCGATCCCGGTGCGATCCTCGGCGCCGTGCTGCAGGCGACCTCCGGCCGCATGGACAAAGGCAAGCGGCAGTTGCGCCAGCAATGGATGAAGATGCTCCAGGATGCCGAAGTGGTGGCGACCGAAAAGCTGATGCCGCTCTTCCTCTCCAACCAGACGCCGATCCATCCCTATCGCGTCGCCTATGAGCTCAACGAATTCCTCGGCGAGGACACCATCTATATCGGCGACGGCGGCGACGTGGTGACGATTTCGGCCCAGGCCGTGCGTCCGCGCGGGCCGGGGCAGTGGATGGATCCGGGCGCTCTCGGTTCGCTCGGCGTCGGCACCGGTTTCGCCCTGGCGGCCAAGCTCGCCAATCCCAACAAGGAGGTGCTCTGCTATTACGGCGACGGTTCCTTCGGCATGACCGGCTTCGACATGGAAACCGCCGATCGCTTCGGGGCACCCTATCTGGCCGTCATCGGCAACAACTCCTCGATGAACCAGATCCGTTACGGCCAGGTCGCCAAATATGGCGAGGAGCGTGGCAATGTCGGCAACAAGCTCGGCGACGTGGCCTTCTCGAAATTCGCCCAGATGCTCGGCAATCACGGCGAGGAAGTCCGCGATCCCAGTGAGATCCAGCCGGCCCTGCGGCGGGCCCGGGAAGCCATGGCCAAGACGGGCCGCTCGGCCCTGGTGAACATCTGGGTCGATCCGGACGAATACGCACCAGGCACCAAGAACCAGACCATGTACAAGTGAGATTGCGGGATGGCCGGCCAGCCTCGCACGAGGCGTCGCCGGCCCGGCTATCCCGCTCCCTCGCGTAGCTAACAGATGATATTTCCGAGGAGGGAACGATGGGACAGGCACTCGAAGGCGTGCGCATCCTCGACTTCACGCATGTGCAATCCGGTCCGACCTGCACGCAATTGCTGGCCTGGTTCGGCGCCGATGTGATCAAGGTGGAGAAGCCGGGCGTCGGCGACATCACCCGCACCCAGCTGCGCGACATCCCCAATGTCGACAGCCTCTATTTCACCATGCTCAACCACAACAAGCGCTCCATCACGCTCGACACCAAGAACAAGGCCGGCAAGGCCGTGCTCGAGGAACTCGTCAGGAGTTGCGACGTGCTGGTGGAGAATTTCGCGCCCGGCGTGCTCGACCGCATGGGCTTTTCCTGGGCCCGCATCCAGGAGCTCAATCCCCGCATGATCGTGGCCTCGATCAAGGGCTTCGGTCCCGGTCCCTACCAGGACTGCAAAGTCTATGAGAACGTCGCCCAATGCGCCGGCGGCGCCGCCTCGACCACCGGCTTCGACGACGGCCCGCCTCTGGTGACCGGCGCGCAGATCGGCGATTCCGGCACCGGCCTCCATCTGGCCCTCGGCATCGTCACCGCGCTCTACCAGCGCACCCATTCGGGCCGCGGCCAGCGTGTGGATGCTGCCATGCAGGACGGCGTGCTCAATCTGTGCCGGGTGAAGCTGCGCGACCAGCAGCGCATCGAGCGCGGCCCCATGAAGGAATATCCGCAATATCCCAACGGCAAATTCGGCGATGCCGTGCCGCGTGCCGGCAACGCCTCGGGTGGCGGTCAGCCCGGCTGGATCCTCAAATGCAAGGGCTGGGAGAGCGATCCCAACGCCTATATCTACTTCATCACCCAGGCGCCGGTCTGGGGCGCGATCTGCAAGGTGATCGGCAAGGAGGAGTGGATCACTGATCCCGACTATGCCACGCCGGAAGCGCGCCTGCCGAGGCTTCGTTCCATCTTCGATACCATCGAGAAATGGACGGAGACCAAGGACAAGTTCGAGGCGATGGACATCCTCAACAAATACGACATCCCCTGCGGACCGATCCTGTCGATGCGCGAGATCGCCAACGAGCCCTCGCTCAGGGTGACGGGAACCGTCGTGGAGGTCGACCATCCGGAGCGCGGGCCCTATCTGTCGGTCGGCAACCCGATCAAGCTCTCCGACAGCCCCACCGTGGTCGAGCGCTCGCCGCTGCTCGGTGAGCATACGCAGGAGGTCCTGCGCGACGTCCTCGGCTTCGACCAGGGCCGCATCGACGAGATCGCGGGAAGCGGCGCCCTCGGCGCTCCCGTGGCCATGGCGGCCGAGTGAGGTTTCCTCATTGAGATGAAGGGGCGGGCGCCGTCGCGGTGCCCGCCTTTTTGGTGTTGGGGCCTGGGAGCGCGGACGTCCTCGTCCGCTCTTGGAAACGCTACGCATACAGGAGGGGAAGAGCGGACGAGGACGTCCGCGCTCCCAGGTCATTGTTTCCACATCCGCTTTGACAGTTGTTCTTATCTGGTATACGTTATACCAGATAAGAACGATATCCATGCATGGGAGGGAATGATGAAACTGCACGAGTTCCAGTCCAAGCAGATCCTGGCACCCTATGGCGTCGAGGCACCGCAGGGCGCCGTGGCCATTACGGCCGAAGAGGCCGGGCAGGTGGCGCTTCGTCTCGGTGGTTCCCGTTTCGCCGTGAAGGCGCAGATCCATGCCGGTGGACGCGGGAGGGCCGGGGGCGTCCATATCGTTTCGTCTTCCGACGCGGCGGCGGAGGCAGCCCGGGCCCTGCTGGGCCGGCGCCTCGTCACCGAGCAGAGCGGTGCGCATGGCCGCGTCGTCGAACGTGTGCTGGTGGAGGCGGCCGTCGACCATATCCGCAGTTTCTACCTGTCGCTCAGCGTCCACGCCGCCAGCGGGACCCTTGTCCTTGCAGCGAGCGGCGCCGGCGGCGACGATATCGAGGACCGTGTCCTGGCCGGAGAAGACGGCCTGGAGCGGCTGTCTCTCGGGGATGGGAGCCAGGCCAGGCCCGAGGATCTCCGTGCTCTCGCGGCTCACCTGGGCCTCGCCGGGCAGCCGGCCGAAGCCTTCGTGGCTCTCGCCGATGGCCTGCGCCGCGCTTTCCTGGAACTCGACGCCAGCCTGATCGAGATCAACCCGCTGGTATTGACCGCCGACGACAGTCTGCTGGCGCTCGACGTCAAGATGATCATCGACGACCACGCCTTGTTCCGCCAAGCCACCCTGGCGGAATTGCGCGAGGAGGATGGCGATGAATACGAGGTCAAGGCCCGCCAGCGCCAGCTCAATTATGTCCGCATGGACGGCAGCGTCGGCATCGCTGCCAATGGCGCCGGGCTCGGGCTTGCCACGGTCGACCTCGTCCATGCCGCCGGCGGAGCGCCGGCCAATTTCATGGATATCCGCACCACGGCGACCAGCCTCGACATCGCGCATGGCTTCAGCCTGCTGCTCGACAATCCCCAGGTCCGCGCTCTGCTCATCAATGTGCATGGCGGCGGCATGCAGTCCTGCGACACGGTTGCCGAGGGGCTCGGAATCGCCATGCGCCGGGCCGGGCGCACCCTGCCGGTGGTGACCAGGCTCGCCGGCAACAACGCCGACTATGCTCGCTCGCGCTTCGCCAATTTCGGCTGCCGCATCATCGAATGCCCGGACATGTGGACAGCGGCGTCGAAGGCCGTTGCAGCTGCGCGATGATAGCGATTCTGCTGCGATTTTAGACTGATAAATCCAGAACAATACATTCGCGCTACATGCGCATGGAGGGCGGAATGGCTATCCTCATCGACAGTGAAACCCGCGTCGTCTGCCAGGGCATGACCGGCTGGGCGGGGACGCATCATACCGCCGCCATGATCGAGTATGGCACCAAGGTCGTGGCCGGCGTGACCCCCGGCAAGGGTAGGCGCTCCCATCTCGGCGCGCCGGTGTTCGATACGGTCGCGGCGGCTGCTAGGGAGACCGGCGCCAATGCGAGCATGGTCTTCGTGCCGCCAGCCCAGGCCAGCGCCGCCATCATCGAGGCCATCGAGGCCGAGATTGCGCTGGTCGTCGCCATCACCGAACGGGTGCCGGTGCTCGACATGATCAGGGTGCGCCATGCCCTGGCCGGCTCGAAGACCCGGCTGATCGGCCCCAATTCGCAGGGGATCCTGTCCCCGGGCCTGTGCAAGATGGGCGTGATGGCAACGGGCAGCGAGCGCCCGGGCAGCGTCGGCATCGTCTCGCGCTCGGCCTCGCTGACCAGCGAGGTGATCGCCCAGGTTTCCGCCGTGGGCCTCGGGCAGTCGACCACCGTGGGGGTGGGCGGCGATCCGGTGCATGGCCTGTCGATGCGGGACTGCGTCGAACTCTTCCTCGCCGATCCCAAGACCGAGGGCATCGTGCTGATCGGCGAGATCGGTGGCGAGGAAGAACAGGAAGCGGCCGATTATGTCGCCTCCGTCAGGCCCAGCATGCCGATCGTCGGCCTGGTCGTCGGGCTGCATGCCCCGGCCGAGCGGCGCATGGGCCATGCCGGTGCCCTCACCATGCATGGCCGCGATCGGGCCGACGCCAAGATCGCCGCCTTCGAGAAGGCCGGCATCACGGTGGCATCGAGCCCGCATCTGGTCGGCGACACGATCGGCCGGGCGCTCGCGGCGAGGGCGAAAGCGGCTTGAGGGCAATCTTTCCGAATGCGCGGGCATTCGATCCATAAGTGTTAACCTCGGCTCGAAAGTCGCGCTTCTTTACCCTCCCCTCGATGGGGAGGGTCGACGCAAAGCGTCGGGGTGGGGTGACTTCTTAGTAGGAAACGGCCCTTCCATTGACGAAGACCTGAGTAATCCCACCCCACCCCGGCCTTTCAGGCCGACCCTCCCCATCGAGGGGAGGGTAAAGAGCCTGCGCTCTTGTCTGCAAAATTTACGCCCATGGGCATCCTGCCCGCTCTCCCCGATCTCTTCATTGCACGAAGCGGTTCTGCAGGCAGCCGATGCCCTCGATGCTGACGCGGACGTCGTTCTGCGCTTCCTTCATGGCGCCGACGCCGAGCGAGGTGCCGCAGCAGATCAAGTCGCCGGGCAGCAGGGTCATATCCCTGGAGATCAGGCTGACGAGCCGGGCCGGCGGGAAGACCATGTCGGCGATCGGATAGTTCTGGCGCTCGTCGCCATTGAGCAGCGTCCGCACCACCAGGCTCGCGGGATCGATGTCGGTGGCGATTACCGGGCCGAACGGCCCGAAGCCGTCGAAGCTCTTGGCGCGCACCCATTGGGCGAAGGTCGCGTCGCGGCTGATGATGTCGCCGGCCGTGATGTCGTTGACGCAGGTATAGCCGAAGATGGCGTCCGCGGCCTCCTCCTCGGAGGCGTTGCTGCAGGGCTTGCCGATGACGATGCCGAGCTCGCCCTCATAGACCACCCGGCCGTCATAGGAGGCAGGCCTTGTCACGGTTGCCCCCGGCGCGGTGACGCTGGTGGGTGCCTTGAGGAGATAGAGCGGCTCCGGCGGCACGGCGACATCAAGCTTGGCGGCGAGCTGATGGAAATTGTTCCAGAGCGCGATGATCTTGCTCGGCACCGTCGGCGCCAGGAGCTTGGCCTGCGCCAGGGGCAGGGTCCGGCCGGTGGCGGCGGCGATGCCGAACATGTCGCCGCGATGGACGTGGATGGCCTCGCCCTCGAGCTTGCCGAACTGGGCCTGCCCGTCTTCCTCGAAACGGATCCATTGCGACATGGCGGGTTTGCCTTTCTTGAAAAGATGGGAGCGAGCTATTTGCTTGCTGTTCAGAAGCCCTTGATGATTTCCTCGACCATTTTCTTGGCGTCACCGAAGAGCATCATGGTGTTGTCCTTGAAGAAGAGCTCGTTCTCGACGCCGGC
>NZ_LYXZ01000068.1 GCF_001676615.1 Labrys sp. WJW
GCCCGCCGCAACGGCGCCGCCGTCGGCCGTCTCGGCCAGGCAATCGATACTGATGTCTGCCTCACCGCAGCTGTCGAGCAAGGCAAAGCGTTGCTCGAAGGCGCCACGGACACAGGCAAGGCTCTTGGCGGAAAACGGCCTGCTGCCGTCGGCAAGACCGCATTTTCGGGCGACGCGATCGAGCCAGCGACGCTGGTCGGCAATGAGGGCGCCGCGGGTCTGCCGGTCTGCCTTCAGGCTCGCGACCGCCTCGCGATAGCTCTGCGCCAGGATGAGATCGGCCTGTCCCAATTTCCGGTCGGAACAAATCGCCTTCTCCAGCGCCGTTGCGGCCTCGCCGCAGTTGAAGCTTGCGCGGCCAAGCGGCTCGCGCGCGGCGTTCGGATCGGCAAAGCGCGCCGCCACCTCGCTCTGGCATGTCGCGGCCATCGACATATAGAGCGTGCCTTGCTGGCCGGCATAACGGTAGGCGCATAGCTGCATGCGCTCGCCATAATCGATCTGATCCGCTTTGGAGAGCCGCGGGTAAAACTCCTTTTCGCAGATGGAGACGACAATGGCGCTGAATCCGGTATCCGCACTGGAGCCCCAGCGGCATTCGCGCAGCAACGCCGTCGCCGCCTTGCAGCTCTTCTGCTCCCGCAGCAGATTTTCGAGGCCCTCTATCCCGGACTCCCCGGGCCTGGCGCAGGCATTGTCCTGCGCAAAGGCCGGTTGCGCGGCCGCGAGCAGGATCGCAAGGATCAGAAAACCGAAATAGCGCATCGCCCGCCCTCTCAAAGGGGAATGGCGAGAGGCTATAGGAGGTCAGGCTTGTCCGGCCATCGTCTTTGACAGGTATTCTCGGCACAAACCGGCGGATCCATGCCGAAATGTACGGACGGCGCGGCTGAAGTTCAGCCCAGGATCGGATTGCCCTTGAGCGTGTTGCTGACGGTGCAGATCCGCTCCGCATCGGCAATGATCGCCGCCTTCGTCGCCTCGTCGAAATCGCCGGTGACCTCGATCGTGACATGGAAACGGGCGATGCGCGAAGGTTCGTCCACCGCCTTCTCGCCCTTGACCTCGGCACGGACCTCGCCGAGCCTGTCGAGCACGCCGAGATTGCTGGCGGCGATGCGGGCGCTGAGCACGAGGCAGGCCGACAGCGAGGCATAGAGCAGGTCGAGCGGATTGAAGCCGGCCTCCGAGGGACGGGTGACCACGCCGATCTCCCCGCCCGTGGCCGACGTCACCAGAGGGTGTCCCAGGCGGGACAGCACGGCCGTTGCCCCCGTCTGCCTCGGTTTCACTTTTGCAACCGACATGCCGTTCTCCCTTATGGCCCAAGCAGGTAAATTCCCGCTTTCGGCAGGAAGATCCGGCCCGCTCCGGCCGCTTCCTGTCCACGGCGCCGGCAGCGCGTGTCCGCCTTTCGGTCACGGTGCCACCAAATTACCACTCTAGCCTGGGCGACGCCCGTAGCGCGTGGCCACAGGCACCCACCCCATTGCTCATGCTTCTTCATCCAACAGGCCGGAGACGTTTTCAATGACCATGACCATGCTGAACCGTCGCACCCTCCTCGCCTCCGCGACAGGCATTGCCCTGGCTGCCAGCGCTGGAGCCGCGCCCGCCCGCGCGGCCGCCTCGGAATCTGCAGGCCCGAAAGGCCCCGCCGAACTGCCGCCCCTGCCCTATGAAGCCGCGGCACTGGCACCGACCATCGATGCCGAGACCATGACGCTACATCACGACAAGCACCATCAGGCCTATGTCAGCAATTTCAACGCGGCCCTGAAGCAGGAACCCTCGCTGGCGGACCTCAGCTACCCTGATATCCTCGCCGGCCTGGACAAGGTTCCGCAGTCCGTCCGCCAGGCGGTGCGCAACAATCTCGGCGGCCATGTCAACCACACCATGTTCTGGCAGATCATGGGCGCCAAGGGCGGCGAGCCCGCAGGCGAAGTGCTCGCCGCCATCGAGCGTGATTTCGGCGGCGTCGCCAAGCTGCAGGAAGCCTTCGGTGCCGCCGGTGCCAAGGTCTTCGGTTCGGGCTGGGTGTTCGTCACTGTGACGAGCGAGGGCAAGCTCGCCCTCGACAGCAGGCCCAACCAGGATACGCCGCTGATGGACGGCAAGCGCGTGCTGTTCGGCAACGACGTCTGGGAGCACGCCTATTACCTGACCTACCGCAACCGTCGGCCGGATTATCTCAAGGCCTGGTGGAAGGTGGTCGACTGGCACAAGATCGGCGAACGCTACGTGCTCGCCAAGCAGGGCAAGCTGGTGATCTGACGCTTGCGGCGGATGTGAGAGCACAGGCAATAAAAAGCCCTTCCCGCAGCTGCGGGAAGGGCTGAAACGCAAACGCCTCGAACGAACTCAGTAGCGATAGAGTTCCGGCTTGAACGGGCCGTTCTGGTCGACGCCGATATAGGCGGACTGCTTGTCGGAAAGCTTGGTCAGGGTGGCGCCGACCTTGGCGAGGTGGAGCGAGGCGACCTTCTCGTCCAGATGCTTGGGCAGCGTGTAGACCTGCTTGCCGTACTGGCCGGGGTTGGTCCACAGCTCGATCTGGGCCAGCGTCTGGTTGGTGAAAGAAGCCGACATCACGAAGGAGGGGTGGCCGGTGGCATTGCCGAGATTGACCAGGCGTCCCTCCGACAGAAGGATGATGCGATGGCCGTCGGCGAACTGGATCTCGTCGACCTGCGGCTTCACATTGGTCCACTTCAGGTTGCGCAGGCCGGCGACCTGGATCTCCGAGTCGAAGTGACCGATGTTGCAGACGATGGCGCGGTCCTTCATGGCGCGCATATGGTCGAGCGTGATGACGTCGACATTGCCGGTGGCGGTCACGAAGATGTCGGCGCGGGGAGCAGCCTGCTCCATGGTGACGACTTCATAGCCTTCCATCGCGGCCTGCAGGGCGCAGATCGGATCGACTTCCGAAACCAGCACGCGGCAGCCGGCATTGCGCAGCGAGGCCGCCGAACCCTTGCCGACGTCGCCGAAGCCGGCGACCATGGCGATCTTGCCGGCCATCATCACGTCGGTGCCGCGGCGGATGCCGTCCACCAGCGATTCGCGGCAGCCATAGAGGTTGTCGAACTTCGACTTGGTCACCGAATCGTTCACGTTGATGGCGGGGAAGAGCAGCGTGCCCTTCTTGGCCATCTCGTAGAGGCGATGCACGCCCGTGGTGGTTTCCTCGGTCACGCCGCCGATGGCGAGCGCATTCTTGGTGTACCAGCCCGGATGCGTGGTGAGGCGCTTCTTGATGGCAGCGAAGAGGACTTCCTCTTCTTCATTGGTGGCGCCATCGAGGAAGGCGGTATCGCCCTTCTCGGCGCGCAGGCCCAGATGCATCAGCATGGTGGCATCGCCGCCATCGTCGAGGATCAGGTTCGGCGTACCGCCATCGGCCCATTCGAAGATCTTGTGGGTGTATTCCCAGTAGTCTTCCAGGCTCTCGCCCTTGATGGCGAAGACCGGGGTGCCGGCGGCAGCGATGGCGGCAGCGGCATGGTCCTGGGTGGAGTAGATGTTGCAGGAAGCCCAGCGCACATCGGCGCCGAGAGCCTGCAAGGTCTCGATCAGCACGGCCGTCTGGATGGTCATGTGCAGCGAACCGGCGATGCGGGCGCCCTTGAGCACCTGGCGCGGGCCATATTCGGCGCGCGTGGCCATCAGGCCCGGCATTTCGCTCTCGGCGATCTCGATTTCCTTACGGCCCCAGGCGGCCAGACCCATATCCTTGACGATGTAATCTTGCGTGCTCATTCGATGCTTCCCGCATTTGACATGGCGGGCGTCTAGCACAGTCGGCCTTTGCCGGCAATAAGGATATAAGGATTTCTTTATGTGACTAAGGTGCCGGCGCCTCGCTCCCACCCCCGTACAACGCAAAAAGGGCAGGCCAAACCGCCCGCCCTCCTGCTTCTCCGATGCCATGGCCCGGCGAATAGCGGCCTTACTGGCCGAGTTCGTCCCGCGTGGGGATGCGCCCGTTCGGCGTCAGCTTGTTGATGATCTCGGGCAAATGCTGCGCGAGCTGGCCGAGCAGGTCGTTGGGATTGACGCCCGCCTTCTGGGCGAGGTTGTTCAGCGTATCCTGGCCGAGGACCTGGCCGAGCTGGCCCGGCTGGATCGGCTGGTTCTGCCCGCCGCCGATCCAGGAATTGATCACGTCCCCGTGGCCTGATTGCTGGAACTTCTCGAGGAGACCGCCAAGGCCGCCGAGCAGGCCGCCATCGCTGGAGGCATCCGCCTGCGGTGCGGACGGTGCGGGAGCCGGGGCCGGCGCTGGGATGGAGGCCTGAGTGTCAGCCTGAGCGTCGCTGCTGCCGCCACCGAGCCATTTGGCCAGAAGCAGAGCACCTGCGGCAAGAATGAGCGGCTTGGCCAAGCCACTGCCGCTATCCGGAACTGCTTCGTTCACCGCGTTATCAAAAAAACCCATAAGCGCCTCCTATTTCTGGGAGATGCCGCGTCACCTGCGGCTTACCTCAAGGAAGTCTATTCTGGCATCCATGGCAGGCGTTTTACAATATTCCCATTTGTGAAATTTTTTCCGCGCACCCATTTCGTTACGGCACCCCTCGCTCTTGCCAAAAGAATGCAGGTCCTTACGATGCGAACACCGATCAAATTCGGAAACGATTATCGATTCGGCGGAGGAACGCGCTCATGGGCGACTTAGGTTGGATCTGGACCATTATTGTTGGCATCATTGCCGGCTTTCTCGCCAGCAAGGTGGTGAATAAATCGGGGGCCGGCCTGATCATGGATCTGGTCATCGGCCTGGTCGGCGCCGTCGTCGGCAAATTTATCGGCGGCGCGCTGCTCGGCATGGGCCCCAATTCGGGGATCCTCGAAAATCTTCTGGTCGCCTTTGCCGGCGCTGTCGTGGTGCTGGTGGGCTACAATGCCCTGATGCGCCGCCGCTGACAGGCCGCCGGTCACACCGGACGAATTTTTCCAGGAAGCAAACGCATTCAGGCGGCGGCGTCATTGCCGCCGCTTTCTCATTGGTGCAGCACGAAGTCCGGATCGTAGGGCACGCTGAACTCGCCGACATCAGACAGCACTGCCAGCCGGTTTCCGCGGGCCTCCACCTCCATCACCCGGTCCCAGCCCGCCGGTACCGGCATGATGCCGATGGCCTGCCGCAAGTCGATCTCGCCCGACGGCGTCAGGCTGATCGAGGTCGGGATGCCCTGCTCGCTATAGTCGTTCGGCTCGATCGACGCCTTGTGGCCCGCCAACAGATAGGTCCGCACTTCCTCCAGCCCGAGCACGCCGCGATGGCGGCTGTTCCAGGGGCTGTAGTAGCGGCCGCCATTGCTCATCCACAACAGGGTGGAGGGGAAGTCTTCCGGCCGCTTCAGGCTGAGCACCAGATCCGCCTCGCGATGCCGTAGCGCGGCACCCCAAGCGAACTCCCGGCCGGGCGCCTCGGGCATCATCACGCAATCCTCGTGGTTGCGGTCGAACGGGTAGCAGCTGAGATTGGCCGTACCGCCATCGGCAAGCGGAGCCTTCTTGAGATCCTTGAAGCGCGCGGGATAGGCCAGTGCCGAGTGCCCCTTGAGCGGATCGGCCTCCAGCGGATCGGCCGATGTCTCGATGAAACGCTTGGGCGAAAAGCTCAGATGGCCGCCCTGTGGCAGCGACACCATCATGTGCAGGCCGACGGAGACGGCGCCCTCGCCTCCCTGGAACAGATGGCGCTGATAGAGGAAGGGATTGTCGTCGCGCAGGGTGAGTTCCTTGACGACGCGCGCGCCCATCACCCGCTTTTCAAGTTCGAAACGGGCCTGGCGCCCGCCATCGACCGTGCGGGTCTCCAGGTGCTTCCAGGCCGAATTGGCCGGCCAGCCATGGGCCGGTGAGCCATCGACATCGCTCAGGCCAAAAGGAGCGCAGAGGAAATCACCCGACAGGCGCTGCAGATGGGCCGGCGTGTCGGCGGCATGCGCCTCCTCCAGCCAGGGGGCACGGTGCAGCGGCGCGACCTTGCGGCCGTCCCGCTCCACGACGAGTTCCCGGATATGCCCGACCGCAAGATCCAGTGTCGCACGGATGCCGCGCGCCTCGATCGTGACAAACTCCTCATCGGCGGCCATCGACTGCATCTCCCCTGAATCGCCTGATTTTTATTCGTTTCAAAACAATAAGATAGGCTTCCCGTGGTTCCAGTATGATCCAAAAGCGGACAGACGCAACAGGCCGGCGAATGCCACAAACAGCCGCTCCGGTTGCCTCGTCTTCTTCGCCGGGGCCCTCGACCAAGGCGAAGAAGGCGCTTGCAACAATATAAATGCACTAATATATTAATCGACGCTGCAGGGAGCAATCATCGGAGCCACCCGTCATGCTGGACACGCTGCGACATGCGAATGTGAGGCCGCGCTCCACTGCGACCAATGTCTACGAAATGCTGCGCAGCGACATCGTCCTCGGCGTGCTCAGGCCACAGCAGCCGATTCGCGAGGCCGATATCGCCGCCAGCCTCTCCGTGTCGCGCACGCCGGTGCGCGAGGCCTTGCTGCGCCTCGCCAATCTCGGCCTGGTCGAGATCTTTCCGCAGAGCGGCACCGTGGTCGCGCCAATCCGGGTGGAGAAGGTCAAGGCTGCCCAGCTGATCCGGGAGGTCGTGGAGGTGGAAGTCAGCCGCAGGGCATGCCAGGTGGTGAACCAGGCCGATCTCGACGCGCTCGCGGGCATCGTCGACGAACAGGAATTCGCGGCGGGGCGCAAGGACGTGCGCCGCTTCTACGAATTGGACGAAGCCTTCCATCGCCGCATTTTCGCAACGGTCGACTGCCTTGCCGCCGCGGACGAGCTGGAGGACATGAAGGCCCATCTCAACCGCCTGCGCTTCGTCACCGTGAACTGGCCGAACCGCTCGGAAGCCATCATCGCCGAACATCGCGACATCCTTGCCGGCCTCGCCGCCGGGGACGAGGACGCCACCGCCATCGCCATGCGCAACCATCTGCGCACGATTTTGCAGGCGCTCGACAGTTTCGTCACGCGCACGCCGTGAACCAGAGCCGCCGCAAAGGCGGCCGTCACAACGACAAAGCCAAGGCTGCGGCAACGACCGCAGGCAGGAGGGAACCCCATGATCTTGACGAAGTTACGTGCAGCGGCCGTTGCCGGCCTGCTTGCCGCAGGTTTGTCGGCCCCGGTGAGCCACGCCGCCGACAAGCCGCAACTGACGGTGTCGCACGACAAGGCCGGCTGGCAGGCCAATTTCGAGGCCTATGGCAAGGATGACCCCACCGCGAGCTGGCAGGTCACGCCCTTCGGCGACACCACCAACTACCAGGCGGCGGTCAGGGCGGCCCTGCCGACCTCCTCGGCGCCCGGCATGTTCACCTGGTGGTCCGGCTACCGCATGAAGGACCTGGTGGAGGCGGGCCTGCTCGAGGATCTGACGGCGATCTGGAAGCCGTTGCTGGCCGAGGGCAAGGTCAAGCAGGAAGTCGCCGATGCCTTCAGCTTCGATGGCAAGATCTATGCCGTGCCGAACAACGTCGCCTATTGGGCGATGTTCTATAACAAGAACGTCTACAAGGAGCTCGGCCTGCAGGTTCCCAAGACCTGGGAAGAGCTGGAAGGCAACCTCGCCAAGATCAAGGCTGCCGGCAAGGTGCCGATCGGCCAGACCATCGAGGGGCGCTGGCCGGCCTTCATCTGGTTCTCGGAGTTCCTGGTACGGTCCGATCCGGATTTCTACGTCAAGCTGATGGCCGGCAAGGCCAAATATACCGATCCCCAGGTCGCGGCGGCTTTCGCCACCTGGAAGGACTGGATGGCCAAGGGCTGGATGGACGACGGCACCTCGCCTTTCGGTTTCACCACCGGCGACAGCATGAACAACTCCTTCGCGCAGGGGAAGGTCGTTCACATGCTGGTCGGTACCTGGTTCGCCGACACGGTTACCAAGGCCGGCACCATCGAAGGGCGCGACTGGGGCCTGTTCGTGCTGCCCAACAAGACTGCCAGCCTGCCGCCGAGCGTGATCTTCGAGGCGGGACCGCTGCTGGTGTCGAAGAACTCCGACACGCATGACACCGCGGTGAAATCAGCCACCTATTGGATGAGCAAGGCAGGCGAGCAGCGCTGGGCCGACCTCACCGGCTTCCTCGTCGCCAATGCCGACGCCAAGCTGCCTGCCGACAAGGAAGTCGCCAAGCTGAACGATGTGGTGGCCAAGGACCACTACAAGCTGCTCGGCCGCTATTGGGAAACCACCCCCTCACCGATCGCCGAGGCGGCCGTCGACGAGATCTCCAAATTCGTGCTCGACCCGAATTCCGCTCCGGAGGTGATGCAGAACCTGCAGAAGATTGCGGACGACTACTGGGCTGCCCACCCCAAGCCGTGAGGAAAACCGCGACCTTTGTCATTGCCGGGCCTGTCCCGGCAATCCAGCCGACCTTCCCGCACAGGCGAGGTCCTCGATAGGCTGGATGCCCGGGTCGAGCCCGGGCATGACAAAAGGCAGCGTCATTCTCACTGCCGATAGAAAGCCTATCCGCATCAGGCACCTCTTCCTGCCGAGAGGAGAAAGCCAGCGATACCCCTGCCTGACCTCGAACACAAAGACCGACGCAGCGATCATGCCTCCCCTGTCCGACCCAAAGCAGCGCGAAGCCTATCTCTATGTCGCTCCGGCGGCGTTGATGGTGGGCGTCTTCCTCATCCTGCCGATGCTCTACACCACCATGCTCGCCTTCACCGACTGGAACGGCATGACCGCGCCGACCTTCATCGGCCTCGCCAACTTCTTCAAGTTGGTGACGGACACCAATTTCACACGCCCCTTCGTCAACACGCTGAAATGGATGGTGCTGGGCGTGGTGCTGCCGGTCGGGCTCGGCTTCTTCTTCGCCTATGCCATTTCCGGGCTGAAGGGGGCGAAGTTGATGCAGATCTGCATCTACATTCCCGCCACCATCTCGGCCTCCGCTGCCGGCATCGTCTTCGGCTTCGTGCTGCGCGACCAGGGGGCCCTCAACATCCTCCTGGACACCATTGGCCTCGGGGCCCTCAAAGTGAATTGGCTCTATGTCCAGCCCTACAACACCTATGCGATGATCGGCGCCTATACCTGGCAGGCAACCGGGATCAATGTGATGATCTTCCTGGTCGGCCTGCAGAACCTGCCCAAGGAGCCGGTCGAGGCGGCCACGCTCGACGGCGCAGCCGGCTTCGTGCTCGCCACCAGGATCATCATCCCCATGCTGATGCCCTATGTGGTGATCGCCTCGCTGCTGGCGGTGATCAACTCCTTCAAGGTGTTCGACACCATCTGGGTGATGACCGGCGGCGGGCCGGCCCGCATGTCGGAGACCCTAGCGGTGACCATGTACAAGGAGGGTTTCGCCAATTTCAAGATGGGCTACGCCTCGGCCGTCGCCGTGGTGATCTCGGCGCTCTCGCTGGTGTTTTCCTATCTCTATCTGCGCAACATGCTCGCACGGGAAAGCCAGGTATGAGCCGGCAGCGCGCGACTGCAGCGGAACCCCGCGACCTCAGGAAGACCGTGCTTTCGGGCGTCATGCTGGCGGTGACGCTGGTCTGGCTTTCGCCGATGGCCTTCCTCCTGATGAACACGCTCAAGACGGCCACCGACTATACCCGCGGCCCGCTCAAGTTGCCGACCAGCTTCAATCTCCTCGGCAACATCGCCAATGCCTGGGCGCAGGGCATCCAGGCCGGCTTCATCAACTCGCTGCTCTATGGGGCGGCAAGTTCCCTCACCGCCGTGCTGCTCGCCGCCTTCGCCGCCTATGGCATCGTCAGGCTGAAGCTGCCGCGGGGGCTCGCCTGGTTCCTGTTCATCTATTCGGGCACGATCTTCCCGCTGCAGATGTATCTGATCCCGCTGTTCAAGAGCTATATCGCCCTTGGACTCTACGACACCAAGCTCGGCCTGTTCGCCTTCTACACCGCGATCTGCATCCCCTTCGCCACTTTCGTGATGCGCGGCTTCTTCCTCACCGTGCCCTGGGACATCCAGGAGGCGGCCGAGATGGATGGCGCCTCGAGCTGGGAAGTGTTCTGGAAGATCATGATGCCGCTGGCCAAGGCGCCCTTCCTGATGCTCACTTTGGTGCAGTTCACCTGGGTGTGGAACGACCTGCTCTTCGGCATGATCCTGGTGCGCTCTCCCGACGCCCGCCCGGTCCAGGTCGCCTTGCTCGGCATGCAGAGCCTCTATGGCCAGGCCGACGCGCCGACCATCATCACCGCCACCCTGATCGTCTCGCTGCCGACCCTCATCCTGTTCCTCATGCTGCAGAAGCACTTCGTCCGCGGCCTCGCTTTGGGGGCCGCGAATTGATGCGTCCTTTCTCCCTCTTCTCTTCCTGCAATCGGATAGTGCGATGAAGATCGTCGACCTCAAGGCCACCACCGTCGCCGTGCCGCTCGAAGCGCCGTTGCGCCATGCCGCCGGCGCGCATTGGGGCCGCTTCATCCGCACCATCGTGGAAGTGATCACCGACGAGGGCATCATCGGCCTCGGCGAGATGGGCGGCGGCGGTGAATCAGCCGAGGCCGCGGTGCGCGCCTTGCTGCCCTATCTCCAGGGCCATGATCCGCTGCAACTCGAACAGCTGCGCTGGAAGATCATGAATCCCACCGCCTCGCTCTACAACAATCGCATGCAGCTCCATGCCGCCATCGAAATGGCCTGCATGGATGCCGCCGGCAAGAAACTGGGCATCCGCGCCTGCGACCTGATCGGCGGCGCCATCCGCGAGACGATTCCTTTTGCCAGCTATCTTTTCTACCGCTACCCCCACGAGGCGACCGGCCAAGGCGGCGAAACCAGCTCCGACGAGATCGTCGCCCATGCCCGCGCGCTCAAGGCCCGGCACGGCTTCACCAGCCACAAGCTGAAGGGCGGCGTCTTCCCGCCGGACCACGACATCGAAACCGTCCGAGCCCTGGGCGCGGCCTTCCCCGGGGACCGGCTGCGCCTCGATCCCAATGCCGCCTGGTCGGTGGAGGAAGCGGTCTGGGTGGGGCGGGCGATCGAGGATCTCAACAATGATTATTTCGAGGACCCGACCTGGGGCCTCGAAGGCATGCGCCGCCTGCGGAGCCTCGTCCGCATTCCCACCGCGACCAACACGGTGGTGGTGAACTTCGAGCAGCTCGCCGCCAATCTGCGCCTGGAAGCGGTGGACGTCGTGCTGCTCGACACCACTTTCTGGGGCGGCCTGCGCCAGGCCCACAAGGCCGGCACCGTGCTGGAGACCTTCCAATACGGCGCTGCCGTGCACTCCTCGGGCGAGCTCGGCATCCAGCTCGCCTCGATGCTGCATCTGGGCGCGGCGCTGCCGAACCTCTCCTTCGCCGCCGATGCGCATTACCACCATCTCACCGACGACATCATCGTCGGCGGTCCGCTACGCTATGTCGGCGGCGCCATCGCCCTGCCGCAAGGGCCGGGCCTCGGCGTCGAGCTCGATCGCGACAAGCTCGCCCGCTACGCCGAATACTATCGCGAGGTCGGCGGCTATGCCTATGACCGCGACCCCGGTCGCCCGGGCTGGTATGCGATGCTGCCCGAACAGCGTTTCGCCGATCCCGCCAAATAGACGGGCTGCCGTCAGGCTGCCCGATAGCGTTCGGCCGCATGTTCCTGCCGGAAGTTCGGCAGCATGGCACGGCGGGCGGCGTCGAAAGCCTCCCACTGACCCGCATCCGGCAGGGGCGGAATGGTGACGGTTTCGCGCCTGTCGAAGCCGACCAGCGCGGCGTCGACCAATTCGCCGACCTCCATCACGCCCTCCAGCGCGTTCACGTCGCGGCCGGAGCGTTCCCAGATCTCGGTGCGGGTTGCTGCCGGCAGCACGGCCTGGACATAGAGGCCGCGCGGGCCGAGCTCCACCTGCAGGGTCTGGGACAAGGTCAGCACGAAGGCCTTGGTTGCCGCGTAGACGCCCAGGGAAAACTCCGGCGCAAGCGCCACCACCGAGGCGATATTGACGATGGCACCGGCACCCGCGGCCAGGAAGCGCGGCGTCACCGCGCCGGCCAGGCGCGTCAGCGCGGTCACGTTGAGGCGAATGAGCCTGTCCAGCGCCTCCGGATCCTGGTCGGCAAAGCCGCCATGGGCGGCCGCACCGGCATTGTTGATCAGGATGCCGATCCTCGCATCCTCGCGCAGGCGCGCCTCGACCCGCGCGAGATCCTCGGAGCTCGTGAGGTCCGCCTTCAGGACATCGACGGCAACGCCGTTCTCCTGGCGAAGGCGTCCGGCAAGCGCGGTCAGGCGCGCCTCGTCCCGTGCCACCAGCACGAGGTCATGGCCACGCCGGGCGAAGCGTTCGGCATAGGCCGCGCCGATGCCGGTCGAGGCACCGGTGATGAGAACCGCGGGAAGGGATTTGGTCATGGCATCTCTCCAAACTTATTCATGATGATCATCATATATAATGCATTCATGATGGATATCATGTATAAAGTCAAGCGAGACAGGAGAGCCCGCCATGAAAGTCAGCCGCGAGCAGGTCGCCGAGCATCGCCACCGCATCCTGGATGCAGCCGCGCATCTCTATCGGGAAAAGGGTCTGGAAGGGGTGAGCGTCGCCCAGATCATGGCCGCCGCCGGGCTCACCCATGGCGGCTTCTACGGTCACTTCAAGTCGAAGGAGGACCTGATCGCCCAGGCGCTCGCCCATGTGCTGTCCCAGTCCGAAGGTGCCAAAACCCCGGGCCGGACGATGGCCGACTATGCAACGGCCTATCTCAGCCGCAGGCACCGTGACGCACGTGCCGAGGGGTGCCCCTTTGCCGCGCTCGGCACCGAAGCCGTGCGCGGGTCACAGGATATCCGTGCCGTGCTGACCCGCTCCCTGCGCGAGCAGATCGAGGATTTCAGCGCGACCGCTCCCGGGGAAACGCCGCAGGAACGGCGCAACGCCGCGATCGCCGGCTGGGCCGCCATGGTCGGCGCCGTCATCCTGGCCCGCATCGCCGACGATCCCACCCTATCCGACGAGATCCTGTCGGCGACGCTCCGGCACGTGGCCGGTCCGTGACAAAGCCCGATTTTTCCTCGCCGCCGCCGGCGCTCATCCATGCGGCCCGAGCCGCTCAGGCTCAAGCCCAGCCGAACAAGGTCGGTTCCGGCTTTGGCAAGGCGCCTTCGATCTCGAGCAGACGGCGCTTGGTCGCCACGCCGCCATAGGCCGAGAAACCGCCGAACTTGCCGCCGGCCGCCATCACCCGATGGCAGGGCATCACGATGGTGAACGGGTTCTGCCCCATGGCCTGGCCGACATCGCGCGCCAGCAGGGGATCGCCCAATTGCTTGGCGATTTCGCCATAGGTCATGGTCGAGCCCGGAGGGATGGCCCGCGCCACGGCATAGACCCGGCGATTGAATTCCGGCACGGTGGTCATGTCGAGCTCGATGAAGCCGAGATCGGCGGCCTCCCCCGCCAGCAAGGCCCGGATCGCCGTGATGGCCTGGCGAACCGGCGCCGGCGGCTCGACCTCTGTCGCCCCCGGAAGGGAGCGCAGCATGCGCGCCCGCAGGCCCGCCGGGCTATGGGAGGGCAGTTGCACGCTGACCAGGCCCCTCTCGCCCCAGGCCAGGGCGCAAGTGCCGATTTCGGTGTCGAACAAGGCAAAATGGGGGGAAGTCATCGCTTCGTCTCCCTGTGGTTGAACTTGCCGCGATATCACCGCAAAAAGCCCCGCGCTTCCACCCGATATCTATGGTCGGCAAGTATTATTCGCCAGTCGCGTGGCGTCATCTAAAACTCCACCAAAAAGGCCTTTACTTTACCGAACGGCATGGCCAGGCAGGCGTTTGCAAATTCAAACCGTTCCAAACAAGGGTTGAGCGCAAGGAAATCCGTTCATATCGGTGAAAAAAGCAGGATTTCCGTGCGTTTCCGGTGTACATGCGATGGCGATATCGAACCGGTCATGCGATAACGCGATCGGACGAATCATCGAAAGGATAACATCATGCCTGTCAGCACCAGCGATCTTGCCGACCGTATTGCCGCCGCTCATGGCCTGACTAAGACTGCCGCTAAGGCAGCTGTCGAGGACGTTCTGAAAGGGATCACCGAAGCGGCTGTCAAGGGTGAGGAAGTCTCCCTGAACGGCTTCGGTAAGTTCAAGGTGCAGGCCAAGCCCGCACGCGAAGGCCGCAACCCTTCCACCGGCGCCACCATCAAGATCGCCGCTTCCAAGAAGGTGGTCTTCCAGCCCGCCAAGGCGCTCAAGGATGCCGTGAACGGCTGATTTCGCGGGCCGCAAGCCCCGTTTCAAACACGGGACGGTGTCAGTGAGACACCGTCCCGTTTTATTTTGCGCATGCGCTTTCAGTTTCAGCTAGGCGGCATTGCAAGGCCGCAGCCGCGTAGAACGATATCGCCGATGGCGAGCGCCGCGGCCTCGAAATCCTTCTTGGTCAGCCGGCTGACCTCCATGGCATCGCAAGCCAGCACCTCGAAATCGGCGTAGAACTGCGTCGTGCTCCACAGCATGATAAAGAAATGCGGAATGGCGATCGGCGCCATCCTGCCGGCGGCGATCCAGCCTTCGATCACGGCGGCCTTGGCCCGGGTCGCCTGCTTGACATGGCCGCGGCCGGCCTTGTCGAGGAATTTCGCACCGCTGAGGATCTCGTTGGCGAATAGTTTCGACTGGGCCGCGAAGCGGCGCGAATAGTCGAGCTTGGCCCGGATATAGGCCATGATGGCCTCGGCCGGATCGCGCTCGGGCTGCAATTCCTCCAGCGCCGTATCCCAGCTGGCAAGCAGCCGGTCGATCAAGGCACGGTAGATATCCTCCTTGGCCGGGAAGTAATAATAGACATTCGCCTTGGGCAACCCCGAGTGCTCGGCGACCTCGGCGATCCGCGTGCCATCGAAACCCTTGCGGGCGAACAGGTCGATCGCGGCAGTCAGGATCGCGGCCTCGTTGCGCGCCCGGATGCGCTCCTCGCTGTCCGAGCCGTCCTTACGCGCCTTCTTTGCGCTGGTCGTCGCCACTTTCGCCTCCCGCACTGTGCAATGCGTCCCGTGCCCCGGACATGCCGGTATCGGGACCCGATGTCAAAACCTGACCGAAGCGTCAGATTTTTTCAACTCATAACTTGACGTTTTGGTCAGGTTTTGCCTATCCTTCTCGCAACGAGGGGAAAGCAGGACCATGCCGGCATCATTGCGTTACGTCATGGAGGAAGTGCTGGACGGCTGGCAGGCCGACCTGTCGCCCGCCTGGCGCGAAATCCTCGGTCCGGTCGAGCTGGGCTTCGCCGACATGGATGGCAATCTGGCGCTGGAGCCGTGGGAACCAGTGTTCCCGGTGCGCAAGGGACGCGTCTTTCCGGGCCAGCCCAAGGGCGCGCATATGCTGCGGGCCTTCGACGGCCTCGAACCGGCCCAGGTGCGCTGCGTGGTGCTGGGCCAGGATCCCTATCCCAGCCCTGACTTCTCCACCGGCCGCGCCTTCGAGGCCGGCAATGTCGCGCAATGGCGCGAGCTCGAAAAGATGTTCTCGGTCTCCATCCGCACGGTGATGCAGATGATCGTCGCCGCCCGCACCGGCGAGGCGGGCTGGACCGGCAGCACCGCCGACTGGCCACGCCTGCGCGCAGCCATCGAGGCCGGCACCGTCGAGCTCGAACCGGCCCATGCGGTGGCCGATCGCTGGGTGGCCAGCGGGGCCCTGCTGCTCAACGCCTCGCTGACCCTCAGCCGCTTCCAGGTCGGCATCGATCCGCATCAGAGCCGAGGCCATCTGCCGCTGTGGCGCCCCTTGATGATTGCCGCGCTGCGCCATCTCGCCGGCGCAGGCCGGCCCATGGTCTTCCTCGGCTTCGGCGAGGCCGCGGCGCAGACCCTGCAGGCCGCCGGCATTCCGGAAGGCCCCGATTGTATCCTGCGCGAACACCCCGCCCGGGGCGACGCGGTGCTCGGCCTGCCCAATCCCTTCATTCTCGGCAATGAGCGGCTCAAGGCGCTCGGCGCCGCTCCCATCGATTGGTGAAACCATGTCTCGTGACGCCGAGTACGACTATGTGATCATCGGCGCCGGTTCAGCGGGATGCGTCGTCGCCAACCGCCTGTCGGCGGATCCCGGCAATCGCGTATTGCTGCTCGAGGCCGGCGGACGCGACCGCAATCCGCTGTTCCGCCTGCCCATGCTGATGGGCAAGCTCTTCAATTCCGGCCTCTACAACTGGAACTACCGCACCGAACCGGAGCCCCATCTCAACGACCGCACGCTCTATTGGCCGCGCGGCAAGGCACTCGGCGGCACTTCCACCATTAACGGCATGATCTATGTGCGCGGCAACGCCCATGACTATGATCGCTGGGCGCAGATGGGCCTGCCGGGCTGGTCCTATGACGAGGTGCTGCCCGCCTTTCGCCGCTCCGAAGCCCATGTCGAACGCAATGGTGCCTTCCACGGCACGGATGGCGCCCTCACCGTCTGCCGCGCCCGCGGCCGCAACGGGCTGTTCGACGTCTTCATCGAGGCGGGCGTGCAGGCGGGCTATCCCCGCAACGACGATTTCAACGGCGCCGAACAGGAAGGGTTCGGACGCTATGATTTCACCATCCGCAAGGGCAAGCGCTGGTCGACATCCCATGCCTTCCTGCGTCCCGTCCTGGATCGGCCGAACCTGACGGTGGAGGTGAACGCGCTCAGCCAGCGTATCCTCGTGGAGAACGGCCGCGCCATTGGCGTTCAGTTCACCCAGGCCGGCCATGCACGCAACGTGCGCGCCCGGCGTGAGGTCATCCTGTGCGGCGGCGCCGTCAACTCGCCCCAACTCCTGATGCTTTCCGGCATCGGCCCGGCTGATGAGCTGGCTAAGCATGGCATTGCCGTGCTGCATGACCTGCCGGGAGTCGGTCGCAACCTGCAGGACCATGTCGATTGCTGCCTCGCCTATGAGTGCAGGCAGCCGGTGACGCTCTATGGTGACCTGCGCGCCGACAAGCTGGTCGCCTCGGTGGCACAGGGCATGGTGCTGGGCACCGGCATCACCACCACCTTTCCCTATGAGGCCGGCGCCTTCATGAAGTCGCGGCCGGATCTGCTGGCGCCCGACATCCAGGCCCATTTCATGCCGGCGCTGGAAAAGACCGCCAACCTGCACTGGCCCAATCCGTTCAGGAAGCAGGCGGTGGAGGCCAATCACGGCTTCACCATCCGCGTCGGCCCGGTCAATCCGGAGAGCCGGGGCAGCATTACGCTGCGTTCGGCGGACCCGGCGGCGGCACCGCGCATCCGGGCCAACTACCTTGCCACCGACTTCGACCGCAAGACGATGATTTCAGCCATCCGCATGATGCGCGAGGTCATCGCCCAGCCCGCCTTCGATGCCTATCGCGGCAAGGAATTGGCGCCCGGCCCCGGCCTGCTCAGCGATGACGAGCTGCTGGAATGGCTGCGCGCCTCGGCCCTGACCACCCTGCATCCAGTCGGCACCTGCAAGATGGGCAATGACGCCGAAGCCGTGGTCGATGCCGAACTCAAGGTGCATGGCATCGAGGGCCTCAGGGTCGCCGACGCCTCGATCATGCCGATCATTTCCAGTGGCAACACCAATGCGCCGACCATCATGATCGGCGAACGGGCTGCCGATTTCATCCTCAACGCCAAATCCTGAGCCGGAAAAGCCGCCATGATCGTCGAACAGCGCACCTACAGCTTCAAGCCCGGCCAGCTCGACCGCTGGCTCAGCAAATACGAGACCGAGGGCCTGCCGATCCAGAAGAAGCATCTGGGCACCTTCATGGGCCTGTGGGTCAGCGAGATCGGCCCGCTGCACCAGATCGTGATGATGTGGGCCTATCAGGGCCTGGGCGACCGCGAGACGCGCCGCGCCGCCATGGCGGCCGATCCGGCCTGGACCAAGTTCATCGGCGAAGTCTGGGCCCTCGACGCCATGATCTCGCAGGAGGTCAAGATGCTCAAGCCGACCGCGATCTGCCCGCCCTTGCCGGCGGCCTGACCATCCGGGGCGCACAAGCGTTCCGGCAAACAACAAGAACCAAGCCATCCAGATCAAGAAAAGGGAACTCATAGATGACCAAGACTCCCTCCGTTTCAGGCCTGTTCCGGTATTCGGCATCGCGCCGCCAATTCCTGCTCGGCACCGCCGGCGCGGCGGCATTTGGCTTGCTGTCGGGCCAGGCCTGGGCCGCCGAAGGCCTGGTCGCCCTGGTGCATACCCAGGCGGCCGGCGACAACGGCCCGGTGGACGGCATGATCGCATCGCTCAAGAAACTGGCCGGCGAAAAGGGCTTTGCCACCCGCATCATCTATGCGCAGGACGCGGCGACCTATGAATCGATCTTCCGCAGCCTCGGCGATGCCGGCGCCAGCGTGGTGGTCTCGACCTTCAACGAGGTCGCCGAGCCCTTCAAGGCGGTGGCGCCCGAATATCCCAACACCAAATTCGTGCAGCTCTACGCCGACCCGTTCGAGCCCGCGATCCCCAATGTGGTGACTGTGGCCTATGACTATTATCTGGGCTGCTATCTCTCCGGCCTGTTCGGCAGCCGCATCTCCAAGACGGGGGCGATCGGCTATATCGGCGGCGCCAGCATTCCCGGCCAGATCGCCGATCTCAATGCCCTCAAGGCGGCCGCGGCGGTGATCGGTCCCAATATCAAGTTCACCGGCGCTTTCGCCGGCTCGTTCCAGGACCCCGCCAAGGGCCACGAGATCGCCAACCAGCTGTTCCAGTCCGGCATCGACTATATCCAGACAGACTCGGCCGCCACCGACACCGGCATCATCCAAGCCGCCACCGAGGCGCCCGGCCGCCTGGTCAGCGCCATCTCCCGGGAGCAGTACAAGCTCGGCCCCAAGGCAGTCGCCGCCATCGTCAAGCTCGATTTCGGCCTGTCGCTCTATCAGGAGGTCAGCAAGGCCCTGGCCGAAGGCTGGAAGGGGCATCATGTCGCCACCGGCATCGACACCGGCGTGATCGACTTCGAGCTTTCGGACACCTTCCTCAAGGAAGGCCCGGCCGATCTCGTCGCCAAGGCCAAGGAGATCTGGCCCGACATCGAGAAGGCGAAGAAGGAGATCATCGCCGGGACGCTGAAGGTACCGCTCGACACCAAGCTGTAGAGCGCGAAGCCTGCCTGGCTACAGTCGTGGTTACACTTGCGATGACATTTTCTCCGTCATTGCGAGCGCAGCGAAGCAATCCAGTCTTGGTAAAACGCATCGCACGTGGCTCCTGGATTGCTTCGCTGCGCTCGCAATGACGCCAACCCACGGTCTCCGCCAAATCACGACTGTAGCGATAGCCCATCAACCGACAGGACGCAGCCCCATGGCCCTTGCATCCGGGAAGTCACCCATGCCCCAGCCCGCCCTCGCCTGCGGCGATGTCAGCGTCCTCTTCGGCGAGGTCGCGGCTCTCAGCCAGGTGAACCTGGGGTTCGAGGCAGGCCGCATCCATGCCGTGGTCGGGCAGAACGGCGCCGGCAAGACCACCTTCGCCCGCGTCTGCGCCGGCATCGTCAGGCCCTCCTCCGGGCAATTGCTGATCGGAGGACAGCCCGTGCCGCTCGGCAAGGTCAATGCCGCCCGCGCCGCCGGGGTCGAGCTCGTGCATCAGAGCTTTGCCCTGCCGCCCTCCTTCACCGTGGCCGAAGCCATGGAATTCGGGGCGCAGGGCCGCGGCGCGCTGTTCTCCGCCAAGGCGCTGAGGGCGCGCTGGGCCACCCATCTCGAAGGCCTCGGCGTCGAGGTCGATCCGCGCGCCCGCATCCGCGACCTGCCGGTGGAAACCCGCCAGGCTGTCGAGATCGCCCGCGCCTTGGTGACCGATGCTCGCATCCTGATCCTGGACGAACCCACCGCCGTGCTGTCGCCCTCGGGCATCGACACCCTGTTCGAGCGCCTGCGCGGCCTGCGCGAACGCGGCGTCACCATCATCCTGATCCTGCACAAGATCCGCGAGGTGCTCGGCATCGCCGAAACCGTCAGCGTCCTGCGCGGCGGGCGTCTGATCGAGGCCTGCGTGCCTGCCGGCGAGATCGATGCCGCCCGCCTCGCCAATTCGATCATCGGCACCGCCGCCGGCCTCGACAAGGCGGACAAGGCTGCCCTCGTCGGCGACGCCGCCGCGCCCGCTCCCCATGCCGCCTCGCGGCCCGGTACGGCGCCCATCCTCGAGATGAAGGCCGTCACCACCCGCCCCGATGGCGAAGGACGCCCGCTCGACCGGGCCAGCCTCACCATCCGCAGCGGCGAGATCGTCGGCATCGCCGGTGTCGAGGGCAATGGCCAGCAGACCCTGGTCCGTGCCCTTGCCGGGCTCGTCGGCCTGGAGCGCGGCACCGTCGCGCTGGATGGGCGCGATGTCACCAGGCGCCCTTTGCTGGAGCGCCGCGCCGCCGGCCTGCGCATCATCCCCTTCGATCGCAACAGCGAGGGGCTGAGCCTGACCAGTTCGCTATGGGAGAACTGGGCCGCTCGCAACCTGCTGCTCGGCCGCATCCTCTCCTTCGTGGCACCGGCCCGGCTGCGCAAGGCCTGCCAGGCCAGCCTGCAGGGCTGGGATGTGCGCTTCGCCACCACCGCCCAGCCGGCCGGCTCCCTCTCAGGGGGCAATGCCCAGAAGGTCATCCTCGCCCGCGAGATCGACGAAACGGCACGCCTGGTGATCGCGGCCCAGCCCACCCGTGGCCTCGACATCGGCGCCACAGCCTTCGTCTGGCGGGCGCTCAGGGCCAGCCGCGACCAGGGCTGCGGCGTCCTCTTGATTTCCTCCGATCTCGACGAGCTCTTCGATATCGCCGACCGCGTGGTGGTGATGTTCTCCGGCCGCATGGTGGCCGAATTCACGGCTCCCTTCGAGATCGCGGCGGTGGGCCAGGCCATGGTCGGTAACGTCAGCCTGGAGGAAGCCGCATGACCGATCGCCTCCTTGCCATCCTGCGCGCCGTCAGTTTCGTCGCTTTGGCCCTCGGCCTGTGCGGCATCGTGTTCGAATTTGCCGGCTATTCGGCCCCGGAGATGTTCCGCAGCATCGCCGACGGCGCCTTTACCTCCCCCAACGCCCTGATGAAGAGCCTGCGCTGGGCTCTGCCGCTGGTGATCACCGCCGCCGGCGTGCTGGTCTGCTTCCGCTGCGGCTATTTCAATGTCGGGGCGCAGGGCCAGTTCTATCTCGGCGCCATCGGCGCGGCGACGGCCGTCGAACTGCTCAACGGCGCGCCGGCCCTGGTGGTGGTGCCTGTGGCCATGCTGACCGGCATGCTGGCGGGGGCCCTGTGGGCGGCCTGGCCCGGTATCCTCCGGTTGCGCTACGGCACCGATGAGGTGATCACCACGCTGATGGGCAATTTCATGGCCGGCCTGCTCCTGGTCTATGTCACTTCCGGCCCGCTGAAGGATCCTTCCGGCACCGGCCAGGTCACGGCCAGCCGCCCCGTTGCCTCCGCCTATCGCATCGCCACCTCGGTCGGCGTCTCCCCCACCATGATCGCGCTCTCCCTGCTGGTGCTGGTGCTGGTCTGGCTCCTGGTGAACCGCACCGCCTATGGCGTGCTCTCGAGCCTGGCCGGCCGCAATGCGGTGATGATCGCCTGGCAGGGCGCTCGGCTCTCGCGCCTCGGGCTGTCGGCCTTCCTGATCAGCGGCGCCCTGGCAGGCCTCGCCGGCTCGATCGAGCTGCTCGGCCCCAATGGCCGCCTGGTCAGCGGCTTCCTGCCCGGCCACGGCTTCACCGCCATCCTGATCGCCCTGGTGGCGGGCCTGTCGGTGGCGGGCGCGGCGATCGTCTCGCTGTTCTTCGGCGGCCTCGCCGCCGCCAGCCTCTATCTGCCGGTGATCGCCGGCCTGCCGGCGGCGGCCATCGACGTGATCAACGCCGCCATCGCCCTGTTCATCACGGCACGCAGCTGGCTGCTGCCCGACTTCATCAAACGGCGCCTGCCGGCGCGGAGGACCCAGCCATGAGCGACATCCTCATCGCCATCCTGCGCTCGGGCACGCCGCTGATCTATGTGGCCATGGCCGGCATGCTGGCCCAGCGCGCCGGGATCTGGAACCTCGGCCTGGAAGGGCTGATGATCGCCGGCGCCTGCGCCGCCGCCATCGGCACCGCCAAGTCGGGCTCGGTCGCCTTCGGCCTCGGCCTTGCAATCGTCGTCTGTGTGCTCGGCTCGATGCTGCTGTGGTTCGTGGTCGAGAAGCTGCGCGCCCATCCGATCATCGCCGGCCTCGGCCTCACCGGCCTCGGCCTCGGCGGCACGGACCTTGCCGTCCAGGCCATCTATGGCAGCCAGGCCTCGGTGATGGCCGGCCGAGGCCTGCCCCGACTCGGCGAGGCTTTCGGCCCCTTCGGCGTGCTCTCCGTGCTGGTCATCGCCATGCCCTTCGTGGTGCTGGCGCTCTGGATGATCGTGCGGCGCACCCGCTTCGGCCTGCAATTGACGGCCTGCGGCGAGCACCCCTTCGCCGCCCGCAGCGTCGGCGTCGCACCGGCCCGCATGCGCCTGATCGCGCTGATGGGCGGCGGCGTTCTCTGCGCCCTCGGCGGTGCCGAACTGGCGCTCGGCACGCTTCAGCTCTTCAGCATCAACATGACGGCCGGGCGTGGCTTCATGGGCTTCGCCTCGGTGATCTTCGGCGGCGGCCATCCGATCGGCTCCGCCCTGGCGGCGCTGTTCTTCTCCATCGTGGATGCCTTGGGCATCCGGGCCCAGCTCGTCTTCGGCGACAAGGTGCCCCGCGATCTCCTGCTCGCGCTGCCCTATCTCGCCACCGTGCTGGGCGTGTGGGTCAGCGGGCAGTTGCGCGGCGGCGTCAAGGCGGCCGCGACAGGCGGCGAATTACGGGATTATTGACATGACGGCCTTTGCCCAACGCCATGCGATCAGCGATGTCTGCATCCTCACCGCGGACATCGAACGCTCGATCGCCTTCTATACCGGCAAGCTCGGCTTCACCCTGAAGCATCGCGCCCCCGGCTTCGCCGATTTCAACGGCGCCGGGCTGACCCTGGCGCTGTGGGAGATCGGCCATATCAGCCAGCATGCCGGCCTGTCGGCCGAGCGCGGCACCGGCCATCACAATGTGCTGATCGCCGTGCTGATGCCCTCTCCCGCCGAGCTCGACGCCTGCCATGCCGAACTCGTCGCCAAGGGTGTGAGCTTCCAAAGGCCGCCGGCCGATTATGCCTGGAACGCGCGCTGCTGCTATTTCTCCGGCCCGGACGGCGAGGTCTGGGAACTCTATGCCTGGCTCGACGGCGGCGCCCCGGGGAAGTTGGCATGAGCACCACCCTGATCCGCAACGCCACCATCCTCGCCATGGGCGGCGAGCAGGGCAGCACGCCCTTCACCGGCGATCTCCTCATCGAAGGCAATCGCATCGCCGCCATCGGCTCCGATCTCGGCGATCATCCCGGCGCGACGGAGATCGACGGGCGCGGCCGGCTGGTGATGCCGGGCCTCGTCAATGCCCACACCCATTCCGGCGAGACCTTCTTCCGCGGGCGCTATGAGCGCCTGCCCTTGGAACTATGGCTGCTCTATGCCTATCCGCTGCTGATGGGCCCACTGCTGCCGCCGCGCCTGCTCTATCTGCGCACGCTGCTGCTGGCGATAGAATCGCTGAAGGGCGGCGTCACCCTGCTGTGCGACGACTTCTTCGACCCGCCCCGGCACGATCTCGACCGGCTCGGCACCGTGTTCCGCGCCTATGAGGATGCCGGCATTCGCGCCAACGTCTCCAGCGCGGTGATGAACATTCATCCCCTCGACGCTCTCGCCTATGGCCGGCAGACCATGCCGGCCGAATTGCAGGCTCGGCTCGATTTCGGCCCACCGATCAGCGCGGCCGACTATGTCGACTATTGCCGCTCCGCCCTGTCGGCCTTCCAGGACAGGGCCGGGCGGCTGCGCTTCATGATCGCGCCCTCCGCACCCCAGCGCTGCACGCCCGACCTCATGCTGGCCTGCGACGAACTGGCCCGGCAATGGCACGTGCCGTTCCATACCCACATCCTGGAAACCAAGACCCAGGCGGTGACCGGCCGGCTTTTCCACGGCAAGAGCCTGATCCGCTATCTGCACGATCTCGGCCTGCTGCACTCAGGCATCACCATCGCCCACTCCGTCTGGGTCGATGAGGACGATATCGCCCTGATGGGCGCGGCGGGCTGCTCCGTCGCCCACAACGCCGTCTCCAACCTGAAGCTCGGCGCCGGCATCGCGCCGCTGCGCCGCCTCATCGATGCCGGCGTCAGCATCGGCCTCGGCACCGACGGCGTCTCATCCAACGACACCACCCGCATCTTCGACGTCATGCGCACCGCCGCTTTGGTGCAAAGCGCCACCGGTCCGGATCATGAGCGCTGGGTCTCGGCGCAGGAGATCCTCAAGGCGGCCACCTCGGGCGGCGCACGCACCGCCCTGCTGGAGGGGATCACCGGCTCGCTCGAAGTCGGCAAGCGCGCCGATTTGATCATGCTCCGGCTCGACAGCCTCGCCTTCACACCGCTGAACGATGTCGTCCGGCAACTCGTCTATGCCGAGAACGGCGCCTCGATCGAACGCGTGATGGTCGAGGGCGAGATCGTGGTGGAACAGGGCCGCCTGACCCGCATCGACGAAGACGTCGTCCTGGCCGAAATTCGCGAAGCCATGCCGGCCTTCCTGGCTGACCATGCCGAGATCGAGGCGCGTAACAGCATCTTTCATCCCTATTTCAATGAGATCCATCGCCGCGTCACGGCCGAGGAGATCGGCATGGACCGATACATCGCATCACGCGGGTGAGTGCGCCGCGCATGCCTGGGCTCGCCCCTCAGGCGGCAACCTGACCTGACCGCCGTCCGGTCTCGACCAGGCCGGCCCAGCGCCCCGGCGTCAGCCCATAGGCCTTCTTGAAATGGCGGGTGAGGTGGCTCTGGTCGGCAAAGCCAGTGGCGGCCGCGACCTCGGCGAGCGGCTCGCCCGCCGCGATCAGGGCACGGGCCTGCCCCAGGCGCCGCATCAGCAGGAAGCGGTGCGGGCTGGTGGCGAAGGCCGCCCGGAAATGCCGAGACAGGGCATAGCGATCGAGCCCCGCGATCTCCTCCAGTTCCTCCGAACGCACCGCCTCGAGGGCATGGGCCTCGAGATAATCGCGCACCCGGTCGACCTGCCGCCAGGCCAGGCTGCCGAGGGGCTTGAGCGGCTGGCCGGCGTGGCGGGCGAGCCCCTGGGCCAGGCGGGCGATGAGATCGTCGGCGGCAAGCTGTTCCAGCCCGCGATCAAGCGGACCGAGCAAAGCGAGAATATCCTGGCGCAGCGCCGGATCGCTGAACACCGGCTGGCGCAGGAAAGGCAGCGACACCGCGCCATCGCCGAGCCCCCGCATCAAGAGCGAGGGCTCCAGATAGAGGATGCGGTAATGCAGCCCTTCCTCGGTGCCCGCACCACCGTCATGCAGTTCGTCGGGATGCAGCACCAGCACCTGTCCCGGCAGGCTGGCGCGCGAGACGCCGCGATAACGGAAGCTCTGGACGCCGTCGAGGGTGACGCCGACGGCATAGGTGTCGTGACGATGCAGCTCGAAGGCATTGCCCTGGAACCAGGCCTCCATGCGCTCGATGCCGGGCAGCGGCGGTGCGGTGCGGATGCCATTGCCGCACGAACGTTCAAGACCCTGGAAGGCCTGGCGCCCTAAGGCTGGCGCGGTTCCGCTCGAAGACTCCGGCTCGAAAGTCGTCATTCATGTTCGATACCAAGTTTGCCATCGTGTTGCGAGACGATCTTGCCTCCTGGCAGGCGCTCAACGTCACGGCCTTCCTCACCAGCGGCATCGTCGCCGGGGCGCCGGAGATGATCGGCGAGCCCTACCGCGACCGCGCCGGCCGCTTCTACAACGCCCTGTCGGTGCAACCGGCCATCGTGCTGGCGGCCGACGCGGAAACGATGAACGCGATCCACCGCCGCTCGCTCGATCGGGGCATCAGGACCTCGCTCTATATCGAGGAGATGTTCCAGACCGGCCACGATGCCGCCAATCGCGCCGTCTTCGCCGATTTCGCTGCCGGAGATGCCAAGGTGGTGGGCATCGCATTGCGGGCCGACAAGAAGATCGTCGACAAGATCGTCAAGGGCGCGAAAATGCACCCCTGAGACCTAATGCGGTTCACTTAAGCAGGAACCGCTCCGAATTTGTCATAGCCGGGCTTGACCCGGCTACCCAGAAGCCACACGGACGAACCGTCGGGGAGCTGGATTGCCGGGTCAAGCCCGGCAATGACAAAGGTCGAGCCCCCCGAAACGCTTAAGTGAACTGCATTGCCCCCTGAGACCGGCAAACGGGATGGGACGCGCCGAGCGCATCGAGGCACGAGAGGCTCAGGCCTTCACATTGGCCACCGAACCGCCGGTCACACGCACCAGATCGGCCGGTGTTGTGCGGAAGGCGTGCGTGGGGGAGCCCGCCGCGGCCCAGACCGGATCGAGGGCCAGCAGATCCTCGTCGATCAGGATGAGAGCCGGTGCCAGATGCCCGACCGGCGCCACGCCGCCCACCGCAAAACCGGTGGTGGCCTCGACCCAGGCCGGATCGGCCCGCTCGATCTTGCGGCCGAGGGCAGCACCGACCTTGGCGCGATCGATGCGGTTGACGCCGGACGCGACCACCAGGATCGGCGTCTCGCCGGAGCGGAAGATGATCGACTTGGCGATCTGGGCGACACTGCAGCCCACGGACGCGGCGGCATCTGCCGCGGTATGGGTGCCTTCTGCGAACATGGCGATGGTGTCGGGATGTCCGGCCTGCAGCAGGGCCTGCCGAACCCGGTCAATGGCTTGCGTCATGAAATCATCCTCGTCTGAAAGCCGGGCAAGTTAGAGCAGGCAGGCGAGGGTGCCAAGCGAGGCGTCGTTGTCCTGGGGGCGCGGGCATCTTGCCCGCCTCTTCCTCTCAACCAAACACCGCGTTTCCAAGAGCGGCCGTCGCGACAATCGGCAAAGCCGATTGCGCGGCTACGTCCGCGCACCCGGGTTTCCCTCACACCATGCCGTAGCAGAAGCGCGGGATCAGGCCGTTCTCGCGCGCCTCGCGCTCCAGGCCCTCGCGAAAGTCGGGATGAGCGAGGCCGATCAGGGCCTTGGCTCGCTCGGCCACCGAGCGCCCCTTGAGATTGACCATGCCGTATTCGGTGACGACATACATCACGTCGGTGCGCGGCGTGGTGACCACATTGCCCGGCGTCAGGTTGAGCACGATGCGGCTGCGGCGATCGCCCCGCTTGTCGAAGGTCGAGGACATGCACAGGAACGACTTGCCGCCCTTGGAGGCATAGGCACCGCGCACGAACTGGAGCTGGCCGCCGGTGCCGCTGATATGACGATGGCCGTCGCTCTCGGAGGCCGCCTGGCCCTGCAGATCCATCTGCGTGGTGTTGTTGATCGAGACAACATTGTCGTTCTTGGCGATGTTGTGCGGCAGATTGGTGTAGTCGACCGGATAGGACTTGAAATGCGGGTTGCGGTTGATCGCCTCATATTGGCGGCGTGAACCGGCCGCGAAGGTGAAGGCGGCGCAACCCTGGTCGATGATCTTGCGCGCGCCGGTCACCAGGCCCGCATCGTACAGCGAGACGATGCCGTCGGTCATCATCTCGGTATGGATGCCGAGATCCTGGATGCCGCTGTCCTTGAGGATGGTGCAGACGGCATTGGGCATGCCGCCGATGCCGATCTGCAGGCAGGCGCCGTCCTCGATTTCCTCGACGATACGGGCCGCGACCGCCCGGTCGATCTCGCTCGGCTCGGGATTGCCGATCTCCGGCGCCTTCTGGCCGTCGCCCTCGATGATGTGGTCGACCGCGTTGACATGAACGCGATTGCCCTCGCCATAGACGGAAGGCGTGTCCTCGTTGACCTCGACGATGATCAGGCGAGCCCGCTCGAGGATGGCCTCGACATAGGTGGCGCCGCCGCCGAAGTTGAAATAGCCCTCCGCATCCATCGGCGCCGTCTTGATCACGACGATGTCCACGGGATCGATGAAGCGGCGATAGAAGTCCGGCGCCTCACCGAAATTGAACGGGATGTAGTTGCAGCGCCCGGCATCGTGCTGCTTGCGGTCATAGCCGGAGAAATGCCAGTTGAACCAGCCGAAATGCTCGCCATTGGGATCGCATTCCTGGGTGGCGCGCGCCCGCATCGTCAGGCAGTGGCGGATCTTGACGTCATGGAGTTCGTCGCGTCGGGCGGCGAGGGCCACCTCGAAGGCATCGGGCTGAGTCAGCCCGAATCCGTAGTCGAGCCACATGCCCGGCTTGACCCGTGCCGCCGCCTCGGCCGCCGTGATCTTCGTCGCCTGTTTGCCCCGAAGCCCAATGGTCATGGCGCTTCCTCCCAGTCGTGACGGCGCTTCGCGCCCTTTGCGTCAGCTTCCCTGACGACCACAGCCCTGTCAACCAAAGGGGATGGTCGGACATGGGTTTCCGGAAGTCGGGGCATCCCGTCCGTATGAGCCGAACCTGAGAGGAAGGACGCAACGCGGGCCCCCCTCGCCGTCTCGCTCGCCCCTTCATCTAACCACGCCTCCCCCGACGAATGACCATTGCGTCCGACAATAATCTCATCTATATCCATTTTGAAATGAATATCAGATAGTGAAATTTATTTCAAAATGGATCAACAACGCTGGGAAACAAGCCTGGCGACACCATCGGGAGGTGAGGATGGCCATCAGGAATTGGCTGCTCGGACTGGCCGCGAGCGCGGCTTTCGTCTCCGGCGCGAGCGCGCAGGCAGAGAGCAAGTTTCGCTGCAAGGAAGGCGAGACCTATGTGATGAACGTGATGGTCTCGGGCGTGGAATATTGGTTCCCGGTCTACGAGGCCTTCAAGCAGGCCGCCCAGTCGATGGGCTGCAAGACCGCCTATACCGGCACGCCGGAATATGACGTCACCAAGCAGATCGCGAGCTTCGACCAGGCCCTGGCCAAGAAGCCGGCCGGCATCCTGGTGCATCCGATGAATTCGGATCCCTTCATCGAGCCGATCAACCGCGCCGTGGACTCCGGCGTCTCGGTCGTGACCTTCGCGGCCGACTCGCCCAATTCCAAGCGCGCCTCTTATGTCACTTCCGACAACAACAGGGAGGGCAGCGCCGCCGCCGACATGGTCGCCAAGGCGCTGGACGGCAAGGGCGACTATGCCGTCCTGGAAAATCCCGGCCAGGACAATCACGACAAGCGCGTCACCGCCTTCATCGCCCGCATGGGCGAGAAATATCCCGGCATGAAGCTGGTCGGCCGCGCCGCCACCAACCAGGACCCGACCAAGGCCTATCAGGCGGTGCAGTCCCTCGCCCAGGCCAATCCCAATCTCGCTGCCCTGTTCATGCCTGAGGCCAATTCGGCTCTCGGCGCAGCCCAGGCCTCCCAGGAACTCGGCGGCAAGATCAAGGTGATGACCGCCGACGTGAACGCCAAGATCCTCGACATGATCAAGGCCGGCCAGGTCTTCGGTTCGGTCAATCCCAACCAGGGCATCCAGGGCTATATGGGCTTCATGCTGCTGTTCATGGCCCAGCATCCCGACCTGATCGACCCGATGAACGACTGGAAGCGCGCCGGCTACAACCCGATGGGCGTCCCCTTCGTCGACAACGGCTTTGCCGTGGTCAGCAAGGACAATGCCGACGACTTCTACTGGGACGCCTATCTCAAGCGCCGCGGCACCAAGGGCATCGAGGAATAATCGGGGCTCTTCGGACCCGCCCGCAAGCGCAGCGTTCCCAGGCAGGTTTGAATTCCGGGCAGCGCGGAGCGACCCCTCATCCGCCCTTTCGGGGCACCTTCTCCCGCAAGGGGAGAAGGCGATTGGCGAGCGCTGCGCCATCCAAAAGATTGCCTTCTCCCCTTGCGGGAGAAGGTGCCGGCAGGCGGATGAGGGGTTGCATCCTCCTATCCGGACGTCAGCCCCCTCCTCCTCACCCAAGACGAAGACCGGCCATGACCCATGATCTCGCCCTCGAAGTGACAGGCATCAGCAAGGCCTATGGAGCGATCCAGGCCCTGCGCAATGTCAGCCTCGGCGTCCGCAAGGGCGAGATCCATGCCCTCGCTGGCGAGAACGGGGCCGGCAAGTCCACCCTGATGAACATCATTGACGGTATCGTCAGGCCCGATGCCGGCGAAATCCGCATCCGCGGCGAAAAGGTCGAGATCGGCTCGCCGGCACGGGCGCAGGAACTCGGCATCGGCCTCGTTCACCAGGAGATCGCTTTGTGCGGCGGCATCTCGGTGGCCGAGAACATCTTCATGGCCGCCACCAACCGCCGCCAGGCCTTCTTCATGAATTATGGCGAACTGCGCGAAAAGGCCCGCGCCATCCTGGCCGAACTCGGCAGCATCGATCCTGACACACTGGTCGGCGACCTCACCATTTCCGAGCAGCAGATCGTCGAGATCGCCAAGGCGCTCACCCTCGACTGCTCGATCCTCATTCTCGACGAGCCGACCGCCGCGCTGACCGAGCGCGAAGCCGGCAAGCTCTTCGCCATCATGGCCGGCCTCAAGGCGCGCGGCATCTCCATCATCTATATCAGCCACCGCATGGCGGAGATCTTCGCCCATTGCGACCGCATCACGGTGCTGCGCGACGGCCAGCACGTCTCGACGGACGACATCGCCGCCATGACGCCCGAAAGCGTCGTCGGCAAGATGGTCGGCCGTGCGCTGGGCACGCTCTATCCGCCGAAGAACCCGAAAAGTGCCCAAGCGCCCGCCTTGATGACGGTTGAGGGCCTCAGCGACGGCGTGCGCTTCAAGGATATTTCCTTCGAACTCCGGCGTGGCGAGGTGCTGGGTGTCGCCGGGCTGATCGGCGCCGGGCGCACGGAAATGGCGCTCGGCATTTGCGGCCTGATGCCCCGCAGCGGCGGCAGGATCCGGCTCGAGGGACGCGAGGTGACGCCCGCGACCTATGCCGACAGCATCGCCAGCGGCATCGTCTATCTCTCGGAGGATCGCAAGGGATCGGGCGTTTTCCTCGACCTGCCGATCGCCGCGAATGTCTCGGCCCTCGACCTTGGCCGCGTTTCCACGCGCCTGGGCTTCGTCGACCGCTCTGCCGAACTGGAGCAGGCCCGGCGCCTCGGCGATCTCCTGCGCCTGCGCCGCGGCTCGCTCAACGATGCGGTCGCCACGCTGTCGGGCGGCAACCAGCAGAAGGTCGCCATCGCCAAGATGCTGTCGGTGGCGCCGAAGGTCATCCTGCTCGACGAGCCGACCCGCGGCGTCGATGTCGGCGCCAAGGCGGAGATCCATCGCATCCTGCGCGAGCTGGCGGACCAGGGCACCGGCATAGTGGTGATCTCGTCCGAACTGCCCGAGCTGATCGGCCTCGCCGACCGCGTCCTCGTCATCCACGAGGGCGGGATCGCCGGCGAGGTCACGGGAACCGACATGACCGAGGATAGGCTGATCCGCCTCGCCTCCGGATTGAGCAAAGACGCCGGGAGGGCGGCATGAGCGTGATGGGTGAGACCTCAGTGAACCAGAAGCATCCCGAAGCGCCGTCGCATGCGCGTCTGAACTGGCTGCGCGGCCTCGGCAATATGCGCGAGCTCGGCCTCGTGCTGATCATCCTGGCCCTGTGCGTGGTGATGTCCTTCGCTTCGCCCTATTTCCTGACCTGGACCAATCTGCGCGCCATGACGATGTCCTTCGCCGTCGAAGGCATCGTGGTTGTTGGCATGACCATCCTGCTGATCGTGGGGGCCATCGATCTTTCTGTCGGCTCCGTCGTCTGCTTCGCCATGGTGATCGGCGGCTGGCTCTTCCTGGCCGGCATCGACCCCTGGCTTGCCAGCGCCATGGCCATCCTCGCCTGCTCGGCCATCGGCGCCGCCATGGCGCTGGCGGTGACGCGCATCGGCCTGCATTCCTTCATCGTCTCCCTCGCCTTCATGGTGATCGTGCGGGGCCTGTGCCTGGCGATCACCGGCGGCACGCCGCTGTCCTTGTTCTCCCTGCCGCCGAGCTTCAAGTTCATCGGTCAGGGCTCGGTTTACGGCGTGCCCGTGGTGATCCTCATCTTCCTCGCCGTGGTCGTTACCTTCGACCTCCTGCTGCGCAAGGCCACCTTGTTCCGCCGCGTGTTCTACACCGGCTCCAACGAACGGGCCGCCGCCTATTCGGGCATCCGCACGGCGAGGGTGAAGTTCTTCTGCATCGTGCTGTGCTCCACCCTGGCCGGAGTCGCCGGCATCATCTACATGGCCCGCTTCGGGGCGGCGACGCCGACCTTCGGCGTCGGTATGGAGCTCAACATCATCGCCGCCGCCGTGATCGGCGGGGCCAGCCTCAATGGCGGCTCGGGCACCATCCTCGGCGCCATCCTCGGCATGGCGCTGCTGTCCGTGGTGTCGAGCTCGCTGATCCTGCTCGACGTCTCGCCCTACTGGCAGGACACCATTCGCGGCCTGATCCTGTTTGCCGCCGTCGCCTTCGATCACCTGCTACATAAGCGCAAGCAGGCTCTGACTCGTAAGGCATAGGACAAGCACCGTGGCAAAAGACAATGAAGGCGACCAGCGGCTCCGCCGCATCCATCGGGTATTGGTCATGCATTACATCGAGGGCCTTTCGCAGGCGGAGATCGCCAAGCGCACCGGCCTGTCCCATCCGATGGTCAACCGCCTCGTCAAGGAAGGGCATGAGCGCGGCTATGTCAGGATCGAGGTGAAGTCGCCGCGCCAGGATCTGTTCGAGCTCGAACAGGCCTTGGCCAGGGAGAGCGGCCTCGCTGAGGCGATGGTGGTGCCCACCGCCTCCGACCAGGACGGCGTCAACCTCCAGGCCGCCGGCCGTTCGGTCGCCGACCATATCCTCACCGTGCTCCGGGACGGCGACACCATCTGCGTCTCCGGCGGGGTCGGCGTCAGCGCCGTCATCGAGGCCCTGGCGCCCACCCGCGCCTATGACGTCACCGTGGTGCCGGCGACCGGCGGCGTGCAGGGCAAGCATTTCGTCGACGTCAACCACCTCGCCGCCCAGCTCGCCTCCAAGCTGCAGGGACGCGCCTTCCAGATCCATGCGCCGATCTTCGCCGCCTCGCGCACTGAGCGGGACGTGCTGATGTCGCTGCAATCGGTCGGCGAGGTGCTGGACCGGGCGCGCGGCGCCCGCATCGCTCTGGTCGGCATCGGCTCGGTGCTGTCGGAGAGCTCGACCTATTTCAGCCTGCATGCCCCGGGCACCGGCGGGCTCGGCGGGCTCGACGGGCTCCGGCAGAGCCGGGCGGCGGGGGAGCTGATCGCCCATCTGATCGACGCCGACGGCCATCTCTGCGACTACCCGCTCAACGAACGCGTCGTCGCGCTCAGCCCCGGGGAACTGCGGGCGATCCCGATGACCATCGGCATCGCAGCCGGCGCCCACAAGGCCGCGCCGATCGCCGGCATCCTGCGCGGCGGCTATCTCGACATCCTGGCCACCGACGAGGCCACCGGTACCCACGTTCTCGACATTCTCAAGAGGCCGACATGACCCCTCCGATCCCCCTGCGCAAACTGGGCCATTCCGACATCGCGGCGAGCGCCATCGCGCTCGGCACCTGGGCCATGGGCGGCTGGATGTGGGGCGGCCATGACGACGAGGCCTCGATATCAGCGATCCGCGCTTCCATCGACAAGGGGGTGACGTTGATCGACACCGCTCCGGCCTACGGCCTCGGCCGCGCCGAGGCACTGGTGGGGCAAGCCGTCAAGGGGCGCCGCCAGGAGGTGGTGATCGCCACCAAATGCGGGCTCAACTGGCATCACGGCAAGGGCAATCATTTCTTCGACGAGATGGGCCACAAGGTGCATCGCTATCTCGGCCGCGACGGCATCCTGCACGAGCTCGAGCAGAGCCTCGAACGCCTGCAGACCGATTACGTCGACCTCTACATCACCCATTGGCAGGATCCGACCACCCCGGTGGCCGAGACCATGGAGACGCTGCTGGAGCTCAAGCGAGCCGGGCGGATCCGGGCCATCGGCGTCAGCAACGTCACCGCCGATGACCTCAACGCCTATCTCGCCGTCGGCCCGGTGGACGCCATCCAGGAGCGCTACTCCATGCTCGACCGGGAGATCGAGGCCAGCCTCCTGCCTGTCAGCACGGCCAACGGCGTTTCCACGCTCAGCTATTCCTCCCTGGCGCTGGGCCTGCTTACCGGCAAGATCGGGCCGGAGCGCGACTTCGCCGGAGACGACCTGCGCAAGGACAATCCCCGCTTCTCGCGCGACAATCGCGCCCGCGTCGCCGATTTCGTCGCAGCGGTGAGCCCGATCGCCTCGGCCCACAGCGCGACGGTCGCCCAGCTCGTGATCGCCTGGACCATCGCGCAGCCCGGCATCACCTATGCCCTGTGCGGCGCGCGCGACGAGAAGCAGGTCAGCGAGAATGCCGCCGCCGGGCGGCTCGACCTGTCGGCTGACGACCTCGCCGCTATCGATGACGCCATCGCGGCCCATCTTGCCGCCGTCACGGCCTGACAGGGTGGAGTTGCAGGCATGACGCTCTCCCGGGCGGAACGGCTCGACAGGCTGCGCGCGAAGGGCCGCACGACAGTCCTTGTCGTCGGCGGCGGCATCAACGGCATCAGCACCTTTCGCGAACTCGCTTTGCAGGGGATCGACACCGTGCTCGTCGAGCGCGGGGATTTCATGAGCGGGGCCAGCGCGGCGCCATCCCGCATGATCCATGGCGGGCTGCGCTACCTGGAGAATGGCGAATTCGGACTGGTGAAGGAGTCCCTGCTGGAGCGCAACCGCCTGCTACGCAATGCGCCGCATTATGTCAGCGCCCTGCCGACTCTGATCCCGCTGGGCGATCGTTTCTCCGGCATGTTGTCGGCGGCACGCCGCTTTTTCGGCGGGCGGCCGAAGCCGGGACCGCGCGGCGCCCTGATCGTGCGGCTGGGGCTCGCCCTCTACGATTTCTATGCCCGCCGCGAGCGGCAATTGCCGAAGAGCCGCTTTTTCAGCCGACGCGCCACCCGCCTGAACTGGCCCGGCTTCCATCCCGACATCAACTATGCCGCCCTTTATCACGACGCCAAGATCAGCCGCCCCGAACAGCTCGGCCTCGAACTGATCGCCGATGCCGAGGCGACCTCTCCCGAGGTGTTCGCGCTCAACCATCTCGGCCTCGCCAGCCTGGATGGTGCTGTTGCTGAACTCACCGACAGCCTGACCGGCGAGCGCATTACCCTTACCGCCGATGTCGTCGTCAATGCCAGCGGAGCCTGGATCGACCAGACCAACGCCCTGATTTCAGGGAAGCAAACTGCGCTGATCGGCGGCACCAAGGGGTCCCATCTCGTCCTCGACAGCCCCGCGCTCCTCGAGGCCATCGGCGAGCGCATGGTCTATTTCGCCAACCGCGAAGGGCGCGTGTGCATCCTGTTCGCCCATTTCGGCCATATCCTCGCCGGATCGACCGACATCCGCGTCGACACGCCCGATGGCGTGCGCTGCGAGGCCAGCGAAACCGCCTATATCCTGGCCTCGATCCGCGAGGTCTTTCCCGGCATCGCCCTGTCGGAAGCCGATATCCTGTTCCGCTTCGCCGGCGTGCGCCCCTTGCCCCGGGCCGATGCGAATGTGAATGCCGAGATCTCGCGCGACCACAGCTGCGAATGGTCGGTGTCTCCGGGGCCGATACCCGTCCTCAACCTCGTCGGCGGCAAGTGGACGACCTTCCGTGCCTTCGGTGCCCAGGCCGCTGATACGGTGCTGACGCGCCTCGGGATCGATCGCACGCACTCGAGCGAGGCCCGGGCGATCGGCGGCGGCAAGGACTTTCCGCGAGACGAAACTGAACGCCGGGACTGGCTGCGCCGCGCCGCCATCTCGACCGGGGCTTCGGAAGAACGCTGCGCCGCCCTGCTCGAACGCTACGGCACGCGCATGCTCGATTTCACGCCGGGCGTCGATGACATCAGCCTCGCCAGCCTGCCTGATTACAGTCGCGACGAGGTCCGTTGGATCCTCTCGGACGGCCAGGTCGCCACTTTGGCCGACCTGGTGCTCCGGCGCATGACCATCGCCTTCAGCGGCGGGCTGTCGCTCGATGCGATCCACGAACTCGCCGCGCTGGCGGCATCAGCCCTCGGCTGGAGCGAGGCCCGCACGCAGGACGAGATCGACCGGCTGCTCACTCATCTCGATCACTTTCACGGCCTCGCAGCGGCAACGCTCGCGGCCCGCAACACCACAGGGAAGCCCCATGTATCTCACCAAGAAAGTCCGGATGAACCGCCTGTTCGGCGCCGGCAAATGTCTTGACGTCGCCATCGACCATGGCGTGTGCAACGAGCCTTCCTTCCTCGACGGCCTGGAGGACATGGGCAAGGTCGTGCGCATGCTGGCCGATGCCGGCCCCGATGCCATCCAGATGAATTACGGCCAGGCCGACCTGCTGCAGGAGATGCCGGGCAAGCACAAGCCGGCCCTGGTGATGCGCATCGACATGGGCAATCCCTACAACCGCCAGCGTCATCGCGAGATGTGGGCCCTCTTGCAGAACGCGCAGGATTCCATCGCCCCGGCGCTGCGCATGGATGCGGCCTGCGTGGTGGTCAATCTCTTCATGCTGCCGGACGAGCCGGGCCTGTTCCGGCAATGCATCGAGAACATTTCGCGGGTGGCGCAAGACTGCGAAAAATACGGCATGCCGCTGATGATCGAGCCGCTGGTGATGCAGCCGGCCAGCGAGCGCGGCGGCTATCTCGTCGATGGCGACGCGGAAAAGATCGTGACGCTGGTGCGCCTCGCCCGCGAGCTCGGCGCCGATATCGTCAAGGCCGACCCGACAAGCGACCCCGCCGATTTCCATCGCGTGGTCGAGGCCGCCCGCTGCCCCGTGCTGGTGCGCGGCGGCGGCAAGGCGGACCTGCGCCAGGTCTTCGCCAATTCCCACGCTTTGATGCGCCAGGGCGCGCATGGCATGGTCTATGGCCGCAACATCTACCAGCACGACAATCCCGCCCGCGTGGTCAAGGCGCTGATGGCGATGATCCATCAGGGCGCCGACGACGGCGAGGCCTGGGCCATCTACGAGGCTGCAGCGTGAGCCGCTATCTCCTCGGCATCGATGCCGGCAATACCGTGGTCAAGGCCGTCCTGTTCGATCTCGACGGACGGGTCCTGGCGCGGGCCGCGCTCGACGGCCAATCCCGCCAGCCCCAGCCCGGCTATGTCGAGCGCGACATCGCCGAACTCTGGGCCAATGCCGCCACGGTGATCCGGCGCTGCCTGGACGAGGCCGGCGTCGAAGGCAGGCACGTCATCGGCATCGGCACGGCCGGCCACGGCAACGGCCTCTATGTGCTCGACCGGGACGACCAGCCGCTGATCGGCATCCAGTCGATCGACAACCGGGCGGCCGGCCTTGCCGCCGAACTGCGCGCCTCGCGGGTCGCCGATGCCCTCTATCCGCTCTGCCTGCAGCGGCCCTGGCCGGCCCAGACGGCGACGCTGCTGCTCTGGCTCAAGCAGAACCGGCCCGACCTCTATGCCCGAGCCGGCACTGCCTTCCTGTGCAAGGACGCGATGACGTTGCTGCTCACCGGCAAGCGCGTCTCCGATTTTTCGGACATGAGCGGCGCGGGCCTGCTGCGCCTGCCCGAGCGGCGCTACGACGAAGCCCTGCTCGCGGCCTATGGGCTTACGGATGCCATGGGGCTGCTGCCTGGACTCGTCGAGTCAGAAGCCCCGGCCGGCGACGTCACCGCCGGCGCCGCGGCAGCCACCGGCCTCGCCGAGGGAACGCCTGTCGCCGCCGGCTTCTTCGACATCATCGCCTCGATGATCGGCTCCGGCGTCAACGCGCCCGGCGAGGCGGCCATCGTGGCGGGCACCTGGAGCATCAATCAGGTGGTACGCGAAACGCCACTGGTCGATGAGAGCGTGTTCCATGCCTCGACCTGGCGCTGGAATCGCTATGTCGCCGTCGAATCCAGCGCCACCTCGGCGGTCAATCTCGAATGGTTCGTACGCGAATTCGGCGGCGGGCATGGCGCAAGCGCATTCGAGGCCTGCAATGGATTGGTGGCTTCCGTCGCCCTCCATCCGGAATTGCCGCTGTTCCTGCCCTTCCTGTTCGGCGCCTCCACCCATCCCGACGCGCGCGGCGCCTTCATCGGTCTCGCCGGCTGGCACGGCAAGGCAGAGATGCTGCATGCGCTCTATGAAGGCGTGGTCTTCGAACATCGCCGTCATATCGAGCGCCTGCGCCACGCCGGCGCCGAGATCACGCGCGCCGCGCTGTCCGGCGGCGGCTCGCGCAGCCCGGTCTGGTGCCAGATGTTCGCCGACATCCTCGATCTGCCCGTCACCGTGGCCGAGTGCCAGGAAACCGGTGCGCTGGGCGCGGCGATCGCGGCGGGCGTCGCGGCCAAAACCTTCCCGACGCTTGACGACGGCATCGCCGCCATGGTGCGCCAGGCCGCGCAATACCAGCCCCATACCCGGGACAGGGCCCTCCTGGAGGCGCGCTATCGCCTCTATTGCGGCCTCGCGGAGACCATGCCCGATCACTGGAAACGCTACCGCGAGGGCGCATGAGCGAACGTATCGATCTCGGTGCCTATGACTATGTCGTCGTCGGCGCCGGCTCCGGCGGCTGCGTGCTGGCCAACCGGCTCAGCGCCGATCCCAAGGCCAGGGTGCTGCTGCTCGAAGCCGGCGGCTCGGACCGCTATCACTGGATCCACATTCCGGTCGGCTATCTCTATTGCATGGGCAATCCCCGCACCGACTGGGGCTATCGGACGGTGGCCGAGCCGGGCCTGAACGGACGCTCGCTCGCCTATCCGCGCGGCCGGGTGATGGGAGGCTGCTCCTCCATCAACGGCATGATCTATATGCGCGGCCAGGCCGCCGATTATGACCATTGGCAGCAGCTCGGCAATACCGGCTGGGGCTGGGACGACGTGCTGCCGCTGTTCCGTCGCTCGGAAAACCACCACGCCGGGAGCGCGCCTTTTCACGGCGCGGATGGCGAATTGCGCGTCGAGCGCCAGCGCCTGTCCTGGCCGATCCTGGACTCGGTGCGCGAGGCGGCCGAGGAACTCGGCGTGCCCCAGATCGACGACTTCAATGCCGGCGACAATACCGGCTCGGCTTATTTCGAGGTCAACCAGAAGGCCGGCTTTCGCTTCAATGCGGTGCGCGCCTTCATCAATCCCGTCAGGCAGCGCAAGAACCTCACCATTCTCACGGGGGCGATGGCCGAGCGTATCCGCGTTGCCGGCGGATGCACCGAAGGCCTCGAATTGAGCCTGGACGGCAAGCCGGCCCGAGTCTCGGTCAAGCGCGAGCTGGTGCTGACGGCCGGCGCCATCGGCACGCCTCAGCTCCTGCAGCTGTCCGGCATCGGGCCGGCGGCGCTCCTGGCCAGGCACGGCATCCCGCTCGTGCTCGATGCTCCGGGGGTCGGCGAGAACCTGCAGGACCATCTGCAGATCCGCACCATCTTCAAGATCAGCGGCGCGCGCACCCTCAACGAGTGGCAGGCCTCGCTGCTGGGCAAGGCCGAAATCGCCCTCACCTATGCGCTCAAGCGTTCGGGACCGATGGCGATGGCGCCGAGCCAGCTCGGCATCTTCATGAAATCGGATCCGCGTTTTGCCGACGCCAATATCGAGTTCCACGTCCAGCCCCTGTCGCTCGACGCCTTCGGGTCGCCGCTGCACCCCTTCCCGGCCATCACCGTCTCCGTCTGCAATCTCCGGCCGGAGGCGCGCGGCCATGTCCGCATCGTCTCACCGGATGTCCGGACCCATCCGGAAATCGCGCCGAACTACCTCTCCACCGAGGGCGACCGCGCCGTTGCTGCCGATTCGATCCGCGCAGCCCGCCGCCTGATGGCGACGAAGCGGATGCAGGCTTTCCAGCCGGAAGAGCTGAAGCCCGGGCCGGCGATCCAGTCGGCGGATGACCTGGCAAAGGCCGCCGGCGACATCGCCACGACCATCTTCCACCCTGTCGGCACGGCCCGGATGGGCAGCGACGCGGCGGCGGTGGTCGATCCTCAGCTGCGCCTACGCGGTATTTCAGGCCTGCGCATCGCCGACGCCTCTGTCATGCCGACCATCGTCTCCGGCAACACCCATGCACCCGTGGTGATGATCGCCGAGAAGGCCTCCGACATGATCGCCACGGCCTGGCGGGGGTGAGAAGCGGCAATTCTCAGGGGCGGTCTTCAAACCCGGCTCTTTCAAGGTGTTTCGAACAAACAGAACGACTGCAATAGGGCATCGTGCCCCTCATCCGCCTGCCGGCACCTTCTCCCGCAAGGGGAGAAGGGAATATTTGGGAAGGCATTGAGCAAGCCGATTGCCTTCTCCCCTTGCGGGAGAAGGTGCCCCGGAGGGGCGGATGAGGGGTGGCACCGCTCTTTCTTCCAAAACAATGCGACAATCCTTCCCTCTGGACGCAGGCCGATTCCGGGTCTAACCTCGGAATCGTTCCGAGGGGTGTCCTGCGCAAGCGGGGCTGAGATGGCCTAGAGCCGAACCCTTCGAACCTGATCCGGGTCATGCCGGCGAAGGGACGGGAACAGGGCTTTGGCGCTAGGAATTTGCTCCAGGTCCCGGAATCGGCTGAGATGCCGGTTCTGCCCAGACAATCGTCGCCCCGGATCTCCATGACTCGCAATGAGGAGGAGATCCATGAACGTCCAAACCCCAAAAACCAAAATCGCCGCGCCGCAAAGCGTGACCACCGGCCCGATCGCCGGCTCCCGCAAGGTCTATGCGGCTCCCGCCACGCATCCTGAGATGCGGGTGCCCTTCCGCGAGATCGCGCTGAGCGATGCCTCGCTCGCCCCTATCCGCGTCTACGATCCCTCTGGCCCCTATACCGAGGATGGCGCCAGCATCGATCTGAAGCAGGGCCTGCCGACCCTTCGCGAAGACTGGATCGCCGCACGCGGCTTCGGCGCGATCGAAGGACGCATCGTCAAGCCCGAGGACAATGGCAATGTCTCCGCCGACCGGCTGGTGGCGCCCTGCCCGGCCGAACGCAAGCTGCGCCGCGGCGCAGACGGCCAACTCGTCACGCAATATGAATTCGCCAGGGCCGGCATCGTCACCGAAGAGATGGTCTACGCCGCCTTCCGCGAAAATCTCGCCCGCGAGAAAGCCCTCGAAGGCGCAGCCGGACGCCGGGCCGACGGTGAGGATTTCGGCGCAGCCATTCCTGAATTCGTCACGCCGGAATTCGTGCGCGACGAGATCGCCCTGGGCCGGGCCATCCTGCCCGCCAACATCAACCATCTCGAACTCGAGCCGATGGCGATCGGCCGCAACTTCCTGGTGAAGGTCAACGCCAATATCGGCAACTCGGCCGTCACCTCGGGTGCGGCCGAGGAAGTCGAGAAGCTGGTCTGGGCGACGCGCTGGGGCGCCGACACCGTGATGGACCTCTCCACCGGGCGCAACATCCACAACATCCGCTCCTGGATCCTGCGCAACTCGCCGGTGCCCATCGGCACGGTGCCGATCTACCAGGCGCTGGAGAAGGTCGACGGCGACCCGCTCAAGCTCGACTGGGAGGTGTTCAAGGACACGCTGATCGAGCAGGCCGAGCAGGGCGTCGACTATTTCACCATCCATGCCGGTGTTCGCCTCGCCCATGTGCCGCTCACCGCCAGCCGCGTCACCGGCATCGTCTCGCGCGGCGGCTCGATCATGGCGCGCTGGTGCCTGGCCGGCCATCGCGAGAGCTTCCTCTATGAGCATTTCGGCGACATCTGCGACATCATGCGCCGCTACGACGTCTCCTTCTCGCTCGGCGACGGCCTGCGCCCCGGCTCGATCGCCGATGCCAACGACGCGGCGCAGTTCGCCGAACTGGAGACGCTGGGCGAACTGACCAAGATCGCCTGGGACAAGGGCTGCCAGGTGATGATCGAGGGCCCTGGCCATGTGCCCATGCACAAGATCAAGCAGAACATGGACAAGCAGCTCGCCGCCTGCGGCGAAGCCCCCTTCTACACGCTCGGGCCACTGACGACCGACATCGCGCCGGGCTACGACCACATCACCTCCGGCATCGGTGCGGCGATGATCGGCTGGTTCGGCACGGCCATGCTCTGCTACGTCACGCCGAAGGAGCATCTCGGCCTGCCCAACCGCGACGACGTCAAGACCGGCGTGATCACCTACCGCATCGCCGCCCATGCCGCGGATCTCGCCAAGGGTCATCCGGCCGCCAAGATCCGCGACGACGCGCTGTCGCAGGCGCGCTTCGACTTCCGCTGGGAGGACCAGTTCAACCTCTCCCTCGACCCGGATACCGCGCGGACCTATCACGACGAGACCTTGCCCAAGGACGTGCACAAGGTCGCGCATTTCTGCTCGATGTGCGGGCCGAAATTCTGCTCGATGAAGATCACTCAGGATCTTCGGGAAGAGGTCCGGGCTATGGAGGAAGCCGCGCGGCAGGGCATGGCTGAAAAATCGCGCGAATTCCTCGAACAGGGCGGGGCCCTCTATGTCCCGGCCGAATGACGTCAAGCGCGTCACCGTGGTGGGGGCCGGCGTCGCCGGCCTCGTCACGGCGATGGAATGCGCTTCCCGTGGCGCCGACGTCGAAATCCTGGAGCGCAGCGAAGTCCTGGGTGCGCAGGCCTGTTCCTGGCTGGCCGGCGGCATGCTGGCGCCCTGGTGCGAGCGTGAAAGCGCCGAGATCGAGGTCGAGCGGCGCGGCGAACTCGCGCTCACCTGGTGGCCGCGCCATGTTCGGGAAACCGTGCAGCGTGGCACGCTGGTGGTTGCGCCGGCCCGCGACGGCAGCGAGATCGCCCGTTTCGCCCGCCGCACCCAGGCGCATGTCCCGGTGGACGGACCCGGCATCGCGACACTCGAGCCGGACCTTGCGGGCCGCTTCCAGCAGGGCCTGTTCTTCCCCCGCGAGGCCCATCTCGACCCGAGACGGGCGCTGCAGGTACTGGCCGGGCGCCTCGCCGACCTTGGCGTGACCATCCGTTTCGGAACCGAGGCCGAGCCGCACGCCCTCGACGCCGACGCCGTGATCGACTGCCGGGGCTTCGCCGCACGCACCGAACTGCCGGATCTGCGCGGCGTCCGGGGCGAGGCCATCGTGGTCCACGCGCCCGGCGTCACCCTCTCCCGGCCCGTGCGTTTCCTGCATCCGCGCTTTCCGCTCTATATCGTGCCGCGCCCCGACCATCGCTTCATGATCGGCGCCACCATGATCGAGAGCGAGCATGACGGGCCGCCGACCTTGCGCTCGACCATGGAGCTGATGGCGGCGGCGTTCAGCCTGCATCCGGCCTTCGGGGAGGCCGAGATCCTCGAGCTTGAAGCCGGGCTGCGCCCCGCCTTTCCCGACAATCTGCCGCGCCTCACCGTGGTCGGGCGCGTCATCTCGCTCAACGGCCTGTTCCGCCACGGCTTCCTGCTCTCGCCGGCTCTGGCCCAGGAAGCAGCCGACAGGATCCTGCCCGTGCGGACAGCCCATCTAGGAGTTTGCGCATGACCCTCATCATCAACGGCGAGCGCCAGCAAACCGAGGCCGCCACCCTGGCACACCTGCTCGAAGCGCTAGAACTCGGCGACAGCGTGGTGGCCACCGCGATCAACGGGCGTTTCGTGCGGGCCGTCGATCGCGACCGGACCGCCCTCAAGGACGGCGATGCCGTCGAGATCCTCGCCCCCCGGCAGGGAGGATGACTCCGGGTGCGCGGGCGTCTCGCCCGCATCTTCCTATCCGCACATACGGCGCTTCCAAGAGCGGACGAGACGTCCGCGCACCCGGAAAACACATCATGACCGACACCCTCACCTTCTACGACACCCCCTTCGCCTCCCGCCTGCTGCTCGGCACGGCGCAATATCCCTCGCCGGCCATTCTCGGCGAGGCCGTGCGGGCGTCCGGCGCCAGCATCGTCACCGTCTCGCTGCGGCGGGAATCCGGCGGGGAACGCAGCGGCCAGAGCTTCTGGGGCCTGATCCGCGAGCTCGGCGTTCGGGTGTTGCCCAACACCGCCGGCTGCCACAGCGTGAAGGAGGCCGTGACGACGGCGCAGATGGCGCGCGAAGTCTTCGGCACGCCCTGGATCAAGCTGGAAGTGATCGGCGAGGCCGATACGCTGCAGCCCGATGTCTTCGGCCTGGTGGAAGCGGCTCGTATCCTCACCTCCGAAGGCTTCGAGGTCTTCCCCTACACCACCGAGGACCTGGTGGTCGCCGAACGTCTCATCGAATCCGGCTGCCGGGTGCTGATGCCCTGGGGGGCGCCGATCGGCTCGGGGCGCGGCCTCAACAACGTCTATGGTCTCAGCAGCATGCGGGCACATTTCCCCGACATTCCCCTGGTTGTCGATGCCGGCATCGGCACGCCGTCGCATGCGGCGCACGCCATGGAACTCGGCTATGACGCGGTGCTGCTCAACACCGCCGTCGCCAAGGCAGGCGATCCCACCGCCATGGCGCGGGCCTTCGCCCTCGCCATCGAGGCCGGGCGCCTCGCCTTTCTGTCCGACCCCATGATGCCGCGCGACATGGCGGCCCCTTCGACGCCGGTCTTCGGCCGGGCAAATCTGGATTCGGCGGTGCTGACATGAGCATCGTCGACACGACCTGGCGGCTCGATCCCTTCTACCCCGTGGTCGACAGCGTCGACTGGGTGGAGCGCCTGGTGAGGCAGGGTACCAAGCTCGTGCAGTTGCGCATCAAGGACCGCGACGACGAGACTGTCATGCCCGATATTCGCGCCGCCTTGGCGATCTGCCGCGCTTATGGCGCCGATCTGGTGGTGAACGACTATTGGCGGGCAGCCATCACGGCCGGCGCCGATTTCCTCCATCTCGGCCAGAGCGACCTCGACACCGCCGACCTCGCGGCCATCCGTGCTGCCGGCCTGAGGCTCGGCATCAGCACGCATGATCATCATGAACTTGCGCGCGCGCTCGCGTGCAAGCCGGATTATGTGGCACTGGGACCCATCTACCCCACCACGCTCAAGGTCATGCCGTTCGCCCCTCAAGGCCTCGAGCGTATCGGCGAGTGGAAGAGGCTGATCGGCGACACGCCCCTGGTCGCCATCGGCGGCATCACCCTGGAGCGAGCGCCCAGGTGCCTGGCTGCAGGCGCGGATGTGATCGCCATGGTCAGCGACGTCACCAGGCATCCCGATCCGGATACGCGGACCCAGGCGTGGTTGGCGGCAACCCGGCCGGCCACGGTCAGGGCATGACGGCGATCGCGCTCAGCATTGCCGGTTCCGATTCGGGCGGCGGCGCCGGCATCCAGGCAGATCTTGCTGCCTTTCGCGCCTTCGGCGCGTTCGGAACCACGGCCATTACCGCCGTCACGGCGCAGAACACCCGCGGCATCAGCGCCATCCATGCGGTCCCCCCGGAGGCACTCGCCGCGCAGATCGATGCCGTGCTCGACGATTTCAAGGTGGGCGCCGTCAAGATCGGCATGGTGCCCAGCGGGGTCCATGCTCGCATCATCGCCGAGAGCCTCGCGGGCCGGGGTATACCCATCGTGCTCGATCCGGTGATGTCGGCGACGACGGGCCGGCTCTTGGGTGAAACGGGTACGCTCGCCGCCCTCAAAACCCATCTCCTGCCGCTGGCGACCTGTCTCACGCCGAATCTGCCGGAAGCAGCGATCTTGCTGAACGGCACTCCGGCGGAAAGCGAGGCGCAGATGATCGAACAAGCCCGGGCCCTCCTCGCCCTCGGCCCGCAGGCCGTGCTGCTGAAGGGCGGGCATGGCCATCTCGGCGAAGCGGTCGACATTCTTGCCACCCGTGACGTTACCCAGCGCTTCGCAACGGCATGGGTCCAAACCCCAAACCTGCATGGAACGGGCTGCGCGCTCTCCTCGGCCGTCGCTGCAAACCTCGCAGGCGGCTGCACGCTCGCCGCCTCGGTCGAGTACGCCAAGCAATGGCTGGCAGATCGCCTCAGGGCAGGAAGCGGGCTTCAAATCGGCGAAGGCAGCGGTCCTGCCGTGCCTTTTTGAGAGAAAACCGGAGAGCCATGCAAAAGGCGCAGGCCAGCCCTCTCATTGCAGCAAAGCAATCCCACGCCACATTCCGCCCCCGAATGTGGCGCAAATGGGGCAGGTTCTTTGCACAATTGCCAAACCGCTCGACTTGGTCCGGAACGTGCTGCAGAGCAGCATGAAGCCTCTCTCAAGCATAGATCCTCCCTCATTGCCGCCGATAGCGGTGATAGCCTACGACTAATTCACCGGCGTTCGATTCAAACAACACGTATAGATCTTTGAATTTTTATGAATTACGTCGAAACCTAAATTCTATTGGGAAAATTTTTACGAATACGAAAGTCATTTAATTGCATTTTAACTGTAAGATGCCATCGCATCCGTCTTATTTTTGCCTTGAAATCTGCGCGGGCCTGTCACCAGTTCGAAAGCCGGTGTGGCGAAAACGCTACAGACTCCGTCAACGCTTTCTGCTTATATCCAGTCACTGTGATTTTCCGGTTTTTGGAGTATCGAACTATGAAAATGCGTTTGGCCCTCGCGGCTCTCCTCCTCACCTCGACCTCGGCTTTCGCTGCCGACCTGGCTCCCCAGGCTGTCGAGCCGGTCGCTCCGGT
>NZ_LYXZ01000069.1 GCF_001676615.1 Labrys sp. WJW
CTGGTGCAGGATCTTCAGGTTCAGCTGGTTCGGCCACCAGTCACGGTTCGAGCGAACCTCAAAACCGGGACGCGATCCATGCGCTACCGGGCACTTGCTGATATTGGCGGCTTCGTTTCCATCCATGATTGTCTCCGTGCTTGTCATCGTTCGAATTGGAGTGGGCGGGCGCCAGGCCGAATTCGGCCTGCCCGGACAAGGCGTGTCGCCCTGTCCGAGTTTTCGATGTGAAAGATCCTGGCGTATTCCGGCCCGACGGCCGCGCGCTCAGGCGCGGCCGAGTTTCTCGGCGCCGCCTCCGAGGGCCGGGCCGGCGGTTGGATCCTCGTCCTCGGCCAGATCCCCCACCAGGGTCTCCGTGGTGAGGATCAGCTTGGCCACCGAGGCGGCGTTGGTCAGGGCCGCGCAGGTGACGCGGACGGGATCGATGATGCCGGCCTCATACATGTTCTGGTATTCGCCGAGAGCGGCGTTGTAGCCGAAGCCGCCATTGACGCTCGATACCTTCGCCACCACCGCCTCGGGATCGCCGCCGGCATTGGCGACGATGCGCCAGAGTGGGCGCGTCAGCACCGATTTCACCAGGCGGACGCCCGCCGCAACGTCCCCGTCGAGCCTGGCAAGCAGGGGGGCGAGCACCGGCCCGATCTGGGCCAGGGCCGAGCCCCCGCCGGCGACCACCCCTTCGTCGAGCGCGGCCCGCACGGCGGAGAGGGAATCCTCGATCAATTGGATGGTGCGCTTCTGCTCGACCGGCGTGACGCCGCCGGCATAGAGTACGGCCGTTCCGCCGGAAAGCTTGGCGAGGCGCTCGCGCAATTTGTCCTGCTCGATATTGGGCGGCGCGTTTTCGAACTGATGCTGTACCTGGGTGCGGCGCGCGGCGATTTTCGCCTTGTCGCCGCCGCCATGGATGATGGCCGTATGGGTGGCGCTGGTGCGCACCCGTTCCGCGCTGCCGAGATCCGCCGCCTCGATCTGTTCGAGCTGGCCGCCAAGGTCACGGGCGACGACGCGCCCGCCGGTGATGATGGCCAAATCCTCCAGCAGCGCCTTGCGCCAATGGCCGTATTCCGGCGGATGCACGATCAGATATCTGCCGGCGCCGCTGCGCCCGAGCAGCGTCACGACCACCTCGGGCGAAACTTCCTCGGCCACGATCAGCAGCGGCCTGCCGGCCTTGTCGGCGATCGCCCTGACAGCATCGAGCGAGGTGGGATCCTTGATCTTCAGGTCGGTCAGCAGGATCAGGGGGCGCTCCAGCACCGCCTGCATCTTCTCCACATCGGTGACCATGTGATGGGAGATATAGCCGCGGTCGAAGGACATGCCCTCGACGACATCGAGCGTGGTCTCGGTGGTGATGCTGAAATCGGTGGTGATGATGCCGTCGGCGCCCACCTTCTCGAAGGCTTCGGCCACCAGGCCGCCGAGCCGGGTATCGGTGGCCGCGATGTTGGCGACGGCCGCCAGGGCGCCGTTCTCGCGGGCCGGGCGTGCGCTGGATCTCAGCGAAGACACCACGGCATCGACGGCGAGGTCGATGCCCTTCACCAGATCGACAGCCTTGGCGCCTTGCTCATTGGCCTCGACGCCCTTCTGGACCAGGGCATTGGCGAGCACGATGGCGGTGGTGGTGCCGTCGCCGGCGATCTCGTTGGTCTGCATCGAGACCTCGCGCACCACCTGCGCACCCATATTCTCGAAACGATCGTGCAATTCGATCTCCGAGGCGATGGAAACGCCGTCGCGCGTCACCATCGGCGTGCCGATTGGCCGGTCGATCATGGCATTCATGCCCTTGGGGCCGAGTGTCGGCTCCACGGCGGCTGCGAGCTGGTGAACGCCACGGGCAAGGGCGCGGCGGGCGTGCGAATTGTGAAGCATCAATTTGGGCATGGCTCCTCCTTCCGCCCTTGCGGGCGGTTGTTGTCGGCCTCGGGCGGCGAGGCCTCGGTTCAGCTGTTGATGGCGGGCGTGTTCCCGGCGGCGGGCGGCACGCGGTCGAGGATGAAGTCGACCAGTGTCGGTTCGCCGTCCGTGAACTCGGCCTGCTTGTACCGGGTCTGCTTGAGTCCACGGCACAGGGCGCCGTTGAACTCCATGTTGATCCGCAGGCTGCGCAGGTCTCCCAGATAGGAGGCCAGCGTGGTAGCGGTGAGGGCAGTACCTTCCCAGGTCAGGAAGACGCCATCTCCGCGGCCGATATGGGGATGGCGCTCGAGCAGGGCCTGACGGTAGCGCGGCTTCTGGGCCACTGCGTCCTCTCCCGCGGGCTGCGTGGCATCGAAGGCTGGAAGATCCATGGCGAGGATGGCGTCGTCGCCGAGGCCGGCCTGCCGCAATCCCAGCAGCACGGCTTCCTGACGCCGCTTATAGGCCTTGGCACGAAAGGTCTCGCGCAGGGCCGTGAGATCGAGATCCCCCGTCATCTCGCCGAAGACCTGGCCGAAGCTCTTGCCCGCCGCGATGCCTCGATTGACCTCGTCGGCGAACATGTGATCTTGCAGCTGGATCCGATAGGCCGGCTTCCAGGACAGCGCCTCGAGCGCCTCGCGCACGCCATCGAGCATCAGGAAGGCGAAGTTGGGCGAACACCAATAGGTGGGTAGCCTGAATTCGACCTCCACGCTGGCATCATCCAGGATCTCGGCGCATTCGACGAAGCCCATATTGGTGACGGGCTCGTCGAGTTCGGGGTCGTTGACCTCGGACAGCCGCCGCCAGAGTTCAGCCTGGCGGCGCCCACGGAGCGCAGCGCTCATCATGCCCCTCACTCCGCCGCGATCGACAGCGGCGCCTTGGCCAGGGCCGCCTTCTTGGCCGCGATGTCGATGTCGTAGAGGCGCGCCGCATTGAGGCCCAGGATCTTCTCCTTGATCTCGGGGGTGAGATCGACACCGCGTTCACGCTTGATGTCCTCGGGCAGTTCGAAGGCCCAGAATTTCTCCACCAGCCAGCGCGGCGTCCAGATCGCATAGTCGGAGCCGAACAGGATCTTGTCCGGGCCGAGCCAGAACAGGAGTTCGGCGATCACCTCGGCGAAATAGCGCGGGCGCGAATGGATGAAGGGCAGGGCGACGGCAAGGCCGCCATAGACATTGGTCTCCTGCACGGCGATCCAGCAGAAGTCGTCGAGGCGGGGCAGGCCGCAATGCTCGACGATCCAGTTCAGGTTCTGGAAGTCGGTGGCCGCGTCGTCGACATCGCCGACGTTGAAGGCGTCCTTGCTGAGCGGGATGATCGTCGGGCCCTTATGGACATGGACGTTGCGGATGCCCAGTTTCTCGCACAGCTCGAAGCAGCGATAGGCGTTGGGGTCGGTCAGCTTCCAGCCCCTGGAATCGCCGTGCCATTCGGCCGTGTACATCTTCACGCCCTTGATGTCGTAGGTCTCCTTCATGAAGTGGATGTATTCGAGGGCCGCCTCGCCGTCGCGCGGGTCGAAGGAGCCGTTGACGATGAAGCGTTCGGGATAGCGCTTGGCCATCTCGGCATTGCGCTCGAGGGTGTTGAAGCCCTGTTTGTAGAAATCCTTCAGATAGGTCGACTGCACGATGGCGACGTCATCGGGGCCATCGACGAACAGGTCGCGATAGAGATCGTCGGCGCTGTATTTCTCGAACTTCTCCTTCGGCCAGAGCTGTTCCTTGGGGCTGAGCGCGGTGTGATAGGCATAAAAGCATTCCACGAACTGCTTGCCATGGATGTTGCGCTGGTTCTCCGGGCTGCCGTCCCAGAAATGGGTGTGGCCGTCGACGACGAAAATTTCCTTGCCTTCGGGCGTGATATACATGGCTTCCTCCGTTGGTATTTCGCTCTAAGATTTTGTTTCAACTCGATTGTTTCAGTATTTCCCGCGACGTCAGGTCGGTGGCGCCGCGGCTCTGCCAGGTGTGTGGAAAGGCGGCAGCCGGGCCATCCGCGCGTTGCGCAACGGGCATCCCGTACATCCCTCGGATGCAGTGTCGCTGCAGGTGCGACCGTCCCGCGCGGCTGCTTCCGCATCTTCCGGACCGGCGCCTGGCTTACCCCTTTGCCCACCCATTCTCGCGGTCGGAATGCCGGCTTCGGAACAGGGGCCAAATGAAGCATCGAGCATGGTTCTCTCTCCCATCGCTGCCGTGGTGGCCGGCGTTCCTCAGGTCGTGATGGCGACCTTCAGCACGCCGTCGCGCTGATTGGCGAAGAGGTCGTAGGCCTCCTCGATCTGGTCGAGCTTGAAGCGGTGGGTGACCAGCCCGCCCAGGTCCACCCGCCCCGAACCGATGACGTCGAGCATGCGGCGCATGCGCTCCTTGCCGCCTGGGCAGAGCGAGGTGCGGATCGATTTCTCGCCGAGGCCGGCGGCGAAGGCGTCGAGCGGGATCTTCAGGTCCGACGAGTAGACGCCAAGGCTCGACAGCACGCCGCCGGGCCTGAGAACCCGCAGGGCTGCTTCGAAGGTCGCCTGCGTGCCGAGTGCCTCGATCGCCACGTCGACGCCGCGGCCGTCGGTCAGGCGCATGATGGCTTCGACGGGATCTTCCTGCTTGAAGTCCACCACGATGTCGGCACCGAGGCGTCTGGCCATGGCCAGGCGGGCCGGCACCGTATCGACGGCGATGATGGTGGTCGCGCCCATCAGCTTGGCGCCGGCCGTGGCGCACAGGCCGATCGGGCCCTGCGCGAAGACGGCGACGATGTCACCGATCCGGATGCCGCCGGTCTCGGCGCCGGCAAAGCCGGTCGACATGATGTCCGGGCACATCAGGACCTGTTCGTCGCTCACCTCGTCCGGAATGGGGGCGAGATTGGCCATGGCGTCCGGCACGCAGACGAACTCGGCCTGGCAGCCATCGATGGTGTTGCCGAACTTCCAGCCGCCGATGGCCTTCCAGCCATGCTTGGTGCCGGCGCCATCCTGCGAACCGCAACCGCACAGGCAAGCATGGCTCCAGCCCGAGGGGGTGATGGCGCCGGCGACGACGCGCTGGCCCTCCCTGAAGCCGCGTACCGACGAGCCGAGCTTCTCGATCACGCCGACGGGCTCATGGCCGATGGTCAGGCCCTTGGCGACGGGATATTCCCCCTTCAGGATATGGACATCCGTTCCGCAGATCGTCGTGGTGGTGACCCGTATCAGGGCATCGTCAGGGCCGATCTCGGGGATCGGCTTGTCGTCGAGGACGATGCGCCCCTTCTCGACGAAGATCGCGGCCTTCATTTTGCTTGGCATGACTGGCTACTCGTTTTCGGCTCTGCATGGGCGGGAACGGGCGATACGCCGCTGCGTATCGCCCAAGACTTGCCGTCGCGCTCAGATGTATTCGAAGACCTCGTCCATGTTGCCGAACAGGATCACCGTGTTGTCGTCGATCCTGACCATGCGGCCGTAATGGGTGGAGGTGTTGACTTCGAAGATCTCGGCGGTCATCTCGCGGCCGAGATATTCGCTGATCTCGTCCATCTTGAAGATGAGCTTGCCGTCGCCGTCGATGCGGATCAGCGCGGGCTGATAGGTGACGATCACACCTTCCTTCTTGCCCATGAATTCCGCGATGGCGCGAGCCTCCACCGAGTCGTTCATGGTGACCCCGCATTGGTGCGAGATGGTTTGCTCGAAAGTGATGTCCTTCATCGACTTGAAGATATTGGCGTGCGAGGAATCGCGTGCTGCCGTGGACATGGTCGTTTCTCCCTTGAGATGGTTGCCGGCCGGTCAGTCGTCGAGGCCGAGTTCGCGCAGGATCTGGCCGATCCGCTCCTGCGAGACGGCGCGGACATCCTCGAACGAGACCGGCTTGGAATGCGGCATCGACCAGATCGGCTGCAGCCCCAGCGCCGCCTTGTCGGCCAGGGCGCGGTGCTTCTTCAGCCAGCCCTTGAACAGCTGGCGGTTGGCCGCCGCATGTTTCTCGTCATGGGCGAGCAGGTAGATCAGGTCGATGGTATTGGCGAGATTGCGCTCATAGTCGGCTTCGGCGGCCGAGATCACCGGCGGGGTGATGAAGTCGTGGTTGGCGGCTGCCACCTGCATCAGGAAGCCCGAGCGGAAGAGCTCGCCGACCAGAGGTTCGAATACGATGTTGATGGCGAAATACTGCTCCAGATAGTCTTCGGAGCCCATGATGGTCTCGATGGCTTCACGGGTGCCTTGCCAGGCGCCGTCCTCCAGCCAGGTCTTCTTGCCGAGCTCGTCGTTCCAGCCGGGAATATCCATGCCGATCTCGGCCAGATAGAGCGTGATGTCCTGGGCCAGGCGCAGCTTGTAGGAGGAATTGGTCAGCGTGGCGTTGTTGATCATCTGGGTGTAGCCGTAGCGCTGGGCCTGCATCAGCGAGGTGCCCAGGCCGAATTCGGCGTGTTTCCAGGCACCCAGATGGTGCTGCAGGATGCTGATCCAGACCTTGTCGAAGCTCTTGGGGGCGCCGGACTTGCGGCCATTGGCGATCACGCTCTGCACCATGGTCTCGATCTTGGACTGGCGCTGGTAATGGGTGCGCTCCCATTCCTGGTCGGGCGCCCGGAAGGCATGCCAGTTCGAGCTCTGGGCCAGCGTGTTGCCCTTGACATAGGCGCCGTTGCCGTCGGCGAAATTGATGATCCAGTTCTGGATCAGATAGCGCTCGGGATCGGGCTGCACATCGACGGTGACGTCCTCGTAGTGGGTGGCGCGCTGCCCCCTGGGGTCGAAATAGCGATATTTGCGGCTGTCGGAATCGGCGAAGATCGCCGCGCCGGCTGCGCCGGATCCAACCGAACTCGAAATGGCAGGCATGGTATTCACTCCCTGGTTGTGGTGCGTTTCGACGATCCGCCCGAGGGCGGTCCTTAGAGCGTTTTCCAGAAAAGTTGATAGACTTTTTGATTAAGAAAACGCGTTAAAACAAAGACTTAGAGAGGAAGTGCGATTTAGATAAATCGCACTCTGCTCTAGTGGCCGGGCGAGTTCGCGCCCGACGAGGTGGTGAACTTGTCGAAGAAGACGTGCTCGGACTCGAACCCGTTCATGAAGAGAACGGGCTGCAGGGCGTCGATCATCGGGGGCGGACCGCAGGCATAGACGTCGCCCTGTCCATCGATGGCGAGTTCCTTGAGCTTGGCGCCCACGCTTTCGTGCACGAAGCCGCGCTCGCCTTGCCATGCGCCGTCTTCCCCGGCATGCGAGAGCACGGGGATGAAGCTGACTTCCGGATGACGTTCCACCAGGGCCGAGATCCGGTCGAGATGGAAGAGGTCGTCCTGCGTACGGGCACCGTAGAAGAAATAGACCGGCCTTTGCTCGCCACTGGCCAAGTGGTCGTTGAGGATCGACCAGACCGGCGACATGCCCGACCCGGCGCCGACCAGGATCAGGGGTCCTTGGCGCTCTTCCCGTCGGAAACAGGTTCCGTAGGGGCCGACGATGGCAACCTCGGCTCCGACCTGGATTCCCCCGGCGTCGAGTTCTCCGGAGAATTTCCCCTCGGGGTATTTCTTGATGATGAAGGACAGGGCCTGGGTTTGGTCCGGCGTATTTGCCATGGAGAACGAGCGCGTAAGCGTCTCCCCCTTTTGCGTTGTGACCGTGATGTCGACATATTGGCCGGCCCAGAATTTCATCGGCGAATTGAGGCTGATCTCGATGCCACGGATGTCGTGGGTCAGCCGCTCGATGCGTGTGATGCGGCCCTGATAGGTCTTCACTGCGATCGACTTCGCCAGCACCTCCTCATCGTAGTTGAGGAGTTCCACCTCCATGTCGGAATAGGCGATCGTCCGGCACAGGAGGACGTGGCCGCTGTCCTTCTCCATGTCGTTGAGCGCGAAGGTCGAATATTTGAGCATGTCGACTTCGCCATCCAGCAGGACGCATTTACAGGCCGAGCATTGTCCCTCCTTGCAGCCATGCGGCAGCGCTATGCCTTGACGGAATGCCGCATTCAGCACCGTCTCGCCGTGTTCCACTTCGAATTCGACGCCGACCGGCTCCAGACGCACAGTGTGGGCACCGCTCATCGGTCTTCTCCTCCCAATACTCTCCCGTTCCCCTTCCCGGCGCGGGAAGGGGGCAAGCGGGCCCAGTGGAGGCCGGTTCCCGGCCTCCATGGGGTTCGTTTCGTCAGTTGAACGGCGTGATGGTGAAGCCGGCGCGGTACTCGGCCAGGTGCTTCTCGCGGTCGGCCGGGTTCATCTCACGCAGCAGCGTGAGCGGAGACTGCAGGGTGTGGCCGCGCACGTCGTCGAGCGTCCACATGTCCTTGCTGTCGAAGCGCAGATGCGGCTGCGGCACCAGGGTCTTGCCGTCGGAGCGCACGAAGTTGAGATCCTTGATAGCGTCGGCCAGATCCCAGCCGTGATAGAGCGTCTCCCATTCGCGCTTGCCGCTGAAGCGGCCCATCGCCGGAGTCGGGCGGCCCTGATATTCGTCGGAGAAAGCCTCGACGGCGGTCCAGCGGTCGAGTTCATGGGCGAAGGTGTGCAACTGCCCATCGATCTCGTCCACCACCATGTCCTCGCGGATCAGGCAGGGCACCAGGCAACTCCAGCAGCGATGGGGGTAGACGTAGCCGACCTGCTCGTTGAACACGAGAACCTTCTCGCCGCGGTGGCTGAGCTTGTCGTACCACTTCCAGAAATCGCCGAACTGGGCGTACCAGCCGGGATATTTGTGCTCGAACCACTCGAAGTCCTGCTCGCGCTGGGCCTCGATACGCCAGAAGTTCACCGGCCAGCCCACCGCGAAGAACTGCGCCACCTTGTGGACATAGAACTTCTCGGTGATGCGCTTCCAGGCCGTCTGCACGTCGTCGTGGTGGATCTTGATGCCGTATTTTTCCAGCGGCAGCATGTAGGTGCGGTAATAGTCCTCGAAGATCCAGCGGTGCCACATCTCCGCGTAGGATTCCTTGTTCTTGTCGCGGTTGGTGGTGCCGTATTCGATGAAGGTGCCGATGGCGGCATCGACGATGGCGTGGTTCTGCCAGAAGGCGTAGCGCAGGTCGCGCTCGAGCAGCAGGTGGTTTTCCGGCTCCTTGAGGGCGGCCATCAGAAGGGAGTGGCCGTTGCCGATATGGCGGCTCTCGTCCGACTGCACCGAAAGGAACACCGTCGGCAGGGCATAGTCACCATTGCGGGCGGCCTCTGAGGGCATGGCGACGAACAGCGTGTTGGTGAAGGCCGTCTCGGCGACGACGGTCAGGTACATGCAGGCCGCGGTCATGGTATCGCCGGTGATGAAACCTTCACCGAACTGGCGGCCGATCGTGGTGGCGTAGCACTTGCCGAAGGCCTCTTCGGTGATATCGAAGCCGGCCGGATCGATATAGTTCTCCATGTACCACTTCTTCAGATTCATCTGAATGGTGGAATGGCGGAACTCGTCGACCATCTGCATGGTGAAACCGGTGCGCAGGTCCTCGCCGGGCGCCAGCCTGGCCACCATCGCCATCGAGCGGGCGGCCGAGATTTCCGGGAAGGGGATAATGGCGAGGAAGAGCTTCATCCACTCTACCCAGCGCGGCTCGACATTGCGGAACATGTCGCCGCGCAGGGCGGCGTCCAGCGCGCCATAGACCCGATTGTCCTTTTCCTCCTGCATCGGGAAATAGGAGCGCAGCACCTGCTTCATCGGATCGCGCGGCGCCTTGCTGATCTTGTAGTCCGTCGGGAAGGTCATCGCTTCCTGGACATAGGTCGGGTTCCAGCCGAGATCGGATATCTTCTTGGTCGCCTCGCCGACTGAGATGCCGCGCTGCGAGGTTATCTTGTTGAGCGTCAAAGACGTCATAGCCATGAGCCTCCACCAGATTACGCCACGAACCCCCATGGTCCGGGCGGGGAGCGGCAGGTATCGCCGCCGATGAGTGCGGGCGGTCCGCCTGGAAGCATGGATGCCTCCATCCGGCCGCTCGAGTGGATCACGGCAAAGGTATCTGGAGCGGTGCTGAAAGCCCGGTGCGCGCTGCGCAAGGCACGCGCGCCATGGCATTCCGACCTTGGGTTCCCCATTCCTTCGTTCTTTTGGCATCGCGCCGAAACGCGATGGGCTTCTTATGGAGAACGATACAGCAAGGACCGTGCCAACTCGCGACAAGCTCTAAATTGTGCAGCTTCAGGCGTCCTGAATGGCGTTGATATTCGCGCGAACGTCATTGGTGTAACATTATTTTACAGCTGTAATTTACAAATGTAATGCTATTTATCTATTTTGATATTTAACACATTTATTGATATCATTGATATTAGAACTTATAGACAACTTACTTTCATGGGTTATCCTGTCGGCACTATGACAACCCAATCATTCGGGGTCATGCCGATGTCTTCTTCCGACGATCCTCGATCACCATCGGCTTTCGAGGGGCCGGGTGAGAGCGAGGTCATCACCGACCTGCTGCGGCTGATGCCGCGCGACCTGATCTTCTCCATGCGCTTTCTGGGCGAAAGCCAGTTGCGCCTGCAGCGCCATTTTCAGGCGTTCATGATCGCCGAGCTGACAAAGGCGGGGATTACGGAGGAAACCCATCCCCTGCTTCATGCCTTTGTGGAACGGCATGCCATCACGCTGCGCGACTTCGTCTTCTCGGGTGTTTCCCTGTCCCGGCAGTTTCGGGTGGAGGACATCGAACGCCTGATCGGCGATACCACTTGCCTGTTGCGCGTCGACATCTGGGACCAGCTCAGGAGCCATGTGGAGGCGGCGCAACGCCAGTTCAAAGCCCAGCTCCCGGAGCTGCCGAACCTCCTGTCCGGCTGGGAAAGGCCGGAGGTCGTCGAGGAGAAGAGGCGGCCATGACCCATGCGAATCCCGAGCGTCAGGATCTGCTGACACGCCGGCTCGGCTTGGTTGCCGGTCTGTCCGCGCTCAATGCACAGGCCCTCAAGCTCACCCAGCTCCTCGCCGGCCTCGACATGGAGGTCCTGCGCCTCGAGCTGGCTTTGAAGCAAACGCCGGCTGACGGGGAGTTGGCGCGGGAATTGCAGGACGAACTGCGAACGGCACACGAAAGCGCCGAAGCTGAGATCGAGCGGCAAAACCAATGTGCCGAGCGCATCGAAACAGCCGAGCAGGAAATCGAGGCGCTCGATCGTCTGCTCCAGCAGGCCATGGAGCGGGAAGGGAGGACATCATGAATCAGCAAAGCAGACAGAACCCGACGCTGTTCGACCTGCTGGGACGCTGCTGGCAGCGACCCGCACCCGTCGCAAGCGTGAACTTCGATCGGCAGGGAAGCTCTGTCGCCTTCACGACCCTCGATGGGACGCTGGCCCTTGCTCCCGTGGCGGAAACGGAGGGACCGGAAAGCCGTATCCGGGTCAGTGGCGATCTCGGACAGATGAGAATATTGCCGCGCACCAGTCCGCCAGTGCCCCTGACCGCGGTCGCAGTTGAGGAGGGCCAAGTTCCTCTTGTCGTTCCCTTCCATGCAGGCGGCTTCCTCGTCGGGACCGGCCATGGTGCGGTCAGGAGGGTTTCGGCGCAGGGAGAGTTGAGCGAGGATTTCTTTCGTCTTGGCCTCTCCATCCAGGCGCTTGACCATGCTGTGCAATCGGGAATGACCGCTCTGTCGGACGGCGAGGAACTCTGCGTCCTCGACCAGGAGGCAAAAATCGTTGGTCGGTCGAGGGCGACACTTCCCGACACGAAAGCCCTCAAATTCTCCCCCGATGGCCGGTTTCTGGCGGGATTGAGTGGAGAAAGCCTCGTCATCCTGGGGTTGGACGAAGAAATGCCGGTCGAAGGCGTGGTCACGCTGCCCTCGCGGCCAACTAGCCTCCATTGGAACGAGCAAGGCGATCGCATCGCCTGTGGTCTGGAAATAGGTGGTCTCAGCATCGTCGACGTCCCGCTTGGACGGACCGACACCATCCTCGACTTTCCCGCACCGGTGCGGGGGCTGGCCTGGGGCGTGGGAGGGCAGTTGGTGGCATCGGGTGCCTATCGCATCGCGGCCTGGGGCATGCCCGAAGCCGCCAGCCAGGCCTTGCTCACCGGGCATACCGGCCTGATCCTGGTGGAGGCGGTTGCTGCCCATCCCAGGCGCGATCTGGTCGCGGCCGGCTATGCCGATGGCCGCATCGTGGTGGCGCGGCTCGGCGGGCGCGACGAACTGTTCGTGCGGCCGTTCGGCGGCGCCGTCACTGCGCTGGCCTGGTCGGCGGACGGGCGCCATCTCGCCGTGGGCGATGCCGAGGGCCAGGCCGCATTGGTTACCTTCCCGCCTCAACTCTTCAAATAGACGCAGCAAAGCGCCCATCACAGGAGGACGACATGCCGACAGAGCAGACCCGCGAGGAAGAGAGCAAGGACCTGTTCTTCCAGAAACTGGAAAATCTCGCCCGTGAGATGATCGACACCCATGACAAGGATTTTGCCATGGGGGCCCTGATCCTGACGGCGCGCTGGATCGCCGAGGACCGGATCGTCAAGATCGCAAAGGCGAGTTGAGACGGTGGGTGAGGAGGCCGGAGCGATCCGGCCTCCCTCGGCGTATCAGCTCTCGGGCGGAATCATCCCGCGATAGAGCAGGCACACGGTGCGCAGGAGCGAAGCGAAGTTTGGCGCGGCGCCATGGCGTTCGAGTGCTTCCTCATAGAGCACCGAAATCAGCCGGGAGGTCGAGAGCCCTTCCCGCAGCGCCATTTCGTCGAGGACCTGCCAGAACGCTTCCTCCAACCTCACCGTCGTCGAGTGCCCGGCGATACGCATCGATCGGCTCGCCTTGTGAAAGTGGAGCGGGCTCTGACTTGTGAGGACCTTGCACATGGCTCGCCCTTTCAGCCTTGCCGCGCCCCTGCCGTCCCGGTCGCCCGGGTGCGGCAATGGGAGTGCCCGGCCTCCGCCGATCGGGGGGAGGCCTGGGCTTTTCTCTTTACGGAATGAGGACAGCGCGACCATGGATCCTGCCGGCGTTGAGATCCTGGAGAGCCTTGTTGGCATCGGCCAACCGGTATTCCACCGTGGTCAACTCGACCAGGCCGCGATCGGCCAGGGCCATGAGTTCGACGAGCTCGGCCCAGGTTCCGACCAGATTGCCGATGATGTTCTTTTCCGTGATGACCATGTCGACCGTGGGGACCCGGATATCCTCACCATAGCCGACGACGTAATAGCTGCCGGCCGATCGGGTCATGGCAAGGCCCTTGGCCGTGGTGCCCTTCTCGCCGACGAAGTCGATCACGGCTTCGGCGCCGGCCCCGCCGGTGAGCGCCAGCACGGCTTCTACTTCGTTGCCGTCGGCCTTCACCAGCTTGTCCGCCCCGATCTTGCCCGCAAGGGCCAGGGAGGCGTCGGACTTGTCGACCACGATGACGTCGGCGGCGCACATGGCCTTGAGGCATTGGATGCCGATATGGCCGAGGCCGCCGGCGCCGATCACCACGCAGCTTTCCCCCGGCAGCAGATGGCGGGTCGCCTTCTTGGCGGCGCGATAGGCGGTCAGGCCGGCATCGGCATAGGGCGCGACTTCCTTGGGCGCGAGCGTCTTGGGAAGCGGGACGATGTTGCGCTCGGAGGTGCACAGGAACTCCGCATAGCCGCCATTGCAGTCGAGGCCTGGAAAGCGTCCCGGCCCATGCATGTCCATGCCGCGGCGGCAGGCCAGGCAGGTCCCGCCCGAGATCTTGGGATGCACGATGACGGGATCCCCGACCTTGATGCCCTCGACCTCCTTGCCGATCGCTTCGACCCAGCCGGCATTTTCATGGCCCATGATCAGCGGCAGCAACTGGTCGCCATTGGGGTCCATGTGCGGGCGCCAGACGCCCTCGATGATGTGGAGATCGGTGCGGCATACACCCGCTCCGCCGATCCGCACGATGACGTCGTTCGACTTCTCGATCCTGGGATCGGGAACTTCCTGGAGATCGACCCACTGGCCGGCTTTCAGGTCGTCGTCGTAGCGGGTGAGCACTTGCGCCTTCATTGTCATTTCCTCCGCGAGCCCGGTCTCGTCCGTGCTTCGCAAGAGACGTGGCAATCCGCATGCCAGGAAAAATATGCAAGCTATCTCAGTGTGTTGATTGAATCTTTGAAGCCGGTTCTGTCGTTGGGTTGAACATTTGCGCGGGCCGGGTGTCCAGTTCGCGTACAGCGCCCTCGGCATTGCGTCGCCGGCCGGAAGGCCAAATCGAGGAGCAGGCCATGCAGATCTTGTCGGGAATGGACCGGGCCCGAAATGCGCTCGAACGTGGCGATCGCCTGCCCGGCGGTACCCTGCCGGTGCCGATCGCCGAAAGCTGGCAGCGTTGCCGGGAGCTGGGTCTCGACCCCAGCCTCCAGCCCCGCGGCGAGGTGGTGCCGTTTGCGACGGTGACGCGTCGGCGCCAGAAAATGGAAGGCCTGCGCCGGTTGGCCCTCGCCGAGATGCAGGTTCTCTACGCCCAGATCGCCGGCTCCAATCTGATGATCGCGCTGGCGGATGCGAGCGGCATGGTGCTCGACACCATCTCCGATCAGGCCTTCACGGAAAGCGCGGCAGGGCGCGCCATCCTTCCCGGCAGCCTGTGGGACGAGGCACGGCGGGGCACCAATGCCCTCGGGCTGGCCGCGGACAGCAGCCAGCCCGTCGGCGTCTTCGGCCGGGAGCATTACTTCACCTGCCACGCCCATCTGAGCTGCATGGCGGCGCCCATCCTGGATTCACATGGCCAGGTCCTGGGATTGCTCGACGCGTCCTGCGCCAATGAAGCGCGTCAGCAGCATACGCATGCGCTGGTGCGCATGGCCGCGGCCCAGATCGAGAACGGGCTGATCTTCCAGGAATGCGCGGACAATTTCATCCTGGCCTTCCATCCGCGTGCCGAATATCTCGATACGCTATCGGCGGGATTGCTGGCCCTGTCGCGCGATGGCGTCGTCACGGCACTGAACCGTCCCGGCTCGGTCCTGCTGTGCGGCCTGCCGACCGGGGCGGGTGTGAGTTTCGACGCCCTGTTCGAGATACCCTTCGCCAGAGCGCTGGATGGGCTTCTGCGGGGAGGCGTCATTCCCATACGCGATACGGTTGGCAGCCAGGTCCTGATGGTCTGTCGGCAGATCGCTCCCGGCCTGGCGGTCCGCAACCTGCGCCAGGGCTCGCGGGAGATGCTCCATGACAAGGCTGGCTCCGCGCCGGAGTTCGTGTGTGCGGACGAGGCGTTGAAGGCCGCGATGGCCGATATCGGGCAGGGCGTCGCCATGGGCATGCCCATTCACCTCACGGGCGAGACGGGCACCGGCAAGGAATTGATGGCACGCCATATCCATGCGGTGAGCGGCCGGCGTGGGGAATTCGTGCCCGTCAATTGCGGTGCGTTGGCCGAACAACTCTTCATTGCCGAGATCTTCGGCCATGAGCAGGGCGCCTTCACCAATGCCCGGACGGAGGGATCCATCGGGCTGGCCCGGCAGGCCGACGGGGGCACCTTGTTCCTCGACGAGATCGCCGATGTCCCGCTTTCCGCCCAGACGGCGTTGCTGCGTTTTCTCGATGCCATGGAAGTGCGGCCGGTGGGCGGACTGAAGATTCACAAGGTCGATGTCCAGATCATCTCCGCGACCAACCGCAATCTGGAGGAGATGGTGGCGGAGCGGGCCTTCCGGGCCGACCTGCTTTACCGTCTCAACGGTCTCGTCCTGCATCTGCCGCCCCTGTCTGCTCGCGCCGACTTTGCGCTCGTGGTCAAGCACCTGTTGCAGGAACTGGCCCCGGGGCTGGCGATCACGGATGCTGCCATCGCGAGGCTGGCGCAGCGCACATGGCCCGGCAATATCCGGGAGCTTCGCAGCGCGCTCCAACGTCTAATCATGCGCCAGCAGGGAGCAGCCATCGACGAGGCCTGCTTCGTCGATGGTGTGGAAGATCTCGGTGACGTCTGCGCCGCCTGCCGGGACCGTGGCCTGGCACGCCGGATCTGCCGGGAGATCCGGGCGACATATCGCTCCTGCCGAAACGTCACGCATACGGCGCGCGTTCTGGGATTGTCACGGACGACGATATACAAGCATTTGTGAGCCGGGTGCGGAGTGACCCGCATTCGAAGCGCTCCGTGCGCATCGACCTATCGAGGAGATGGCCCAGCGGCTTACGATCAGTGGCCTGATTTGGTTCGATTCCAAGGGGCACTGCGATATCCAACGGCTCGGGGGGGCGTAAATTGCCACCCCGATTATAAATTCGTCACTTCGGGCTGGATCATGACACCTCGGGTCAGCCATTGTGGCGGCCTGCAGCGCATCGGACCTGATCATGGAATTGGATGCGGTGCTCCAGCTCGCCGAAAACAGGTGCCTGGGCCGTCGGCGATCCCTGGCTGGATCAGAGCCGCGAAAGGATCAACTGCCGGCGGTTGCATGCCAGATCCATTCTGGAGGTCATAGGGCGAGGGCCTTCCTGAGGGTTTCGAGCCTTTCCATGGCAATCACCCCGTCCCGAATGCTCGGGGCCGGGGTGTCTTCCCCCTTGAGTGCCGGGACGACATCGGCGAGGAGGGCATGGTAGCCCTTGAAATCCTCGTTGGCGGCGGCCGTGAAATTGGGTTTCCAGGTGAGGCTGTCCTGGCTGTCCGCCAGGGTTGCCGCGGCATCGGCCGTCTTGAAGGGGGGATCGCGATGCCAACGCACCTCCACCACGTCTTCGATCTCCAGGCGTTGGTGATCGCCCATCAGTTCGATGCGCTCGACAGGCGTGCCCCGGGATTGAATCGTGCCCATCGCTATGGTGCCGATGGCGCCGCAATCGAAGTCCAGGGCGATATGGAAGAGCACGCGGCCCGGCGTCTTCTCCACCTTGCGCGCCGTCAGGGCGGTGACGGGCGAGACCAGGTGGGAGACGAGATCCATGTAATGCACGCAATGATGCAGGAAGAAGCCGGTATAATCGACGTTGCCGGCGAAATAGCCGGGCGCCGTCATGTAGTAGCCGGTGAGACCGAGCACGGGGCCGAACCGGCCGGACTTCAGGATGTTGTGCGCGATCTTGTTACCCACCGAATAGCGCTTCATGAAGCCGAGGAGCAGTGGCTTGCCGGCTTTCTCGGATGCTTGACGCAAGAGGCGAGCCCCCTCTGCCGAACCAGAGGGGGGCTTTTCCATGAAAACCGGCAGGCCGTACTCCAGCGCAGCCTTGCCGAAGGCGAGGTGCTGGTCGGGGCCGACGGCCATGCCGACCGCATCGATCCCGGGCGTGCGGATCAGTTGCATTGCATCGGTGAGCAGTGTCGAGACGCCGAACTGGCGGCCGGCATCGGCAAGGCGCTTGCCGTCGATGTCGCAAAGGGCTGCGATCTTCGCGTCATGGCGCAGGAGTTGCGGCAACAGCATCTGGGTGGCGTGCACGCCACAGCCGATCCAGCCGATATTCAAGGTCATCTGCGAAATTCCGTCAGCGAGATGTGGGAGCGGATGAAGGAGGCGGAGGCGGCGAGGCGCTCGCTCTCGTCTTCATGGGGCGGGCGCCATTGCGCGAAGGGCACGCCGAAGCGATCGTCGTTGCGCCGGAAGGGCTCGAGTGAGATGGGCCCGCTATAGTCGATGTCATGCAGGGCGCGGCAGACGTCGACCCAGTCCGTGGCACCGGTTCCCGGAAAGCCGCGATGGTTTTCATTGGCCTGGAAATGCACGAGGAGCGATCCGGCAAGGCGGATGGCTTCGGAGATGGAGGCTTCCTCCATATGCATGTGGAAGGTGTCGAGCATCAGCCGCACGGCGAGGTGATCGACGGCCTGGAGCAGTTCCATCGCCTGCTGCGTGGTGCACAGCACGTCGCTTTCGAAGCGGTTCAGGGGTTCGACGGCGAGGGTGATGCCAAGACCGGCGGCATGGTCGCCGGCTTCCCTCAGGCCGACGACACAGCGCTGCTTGCGGGCGAGGCGCTCGGTCTCCGACACCGGCTGGGGTGCGCGGCCGGCAAAGACGAGCGGATTGCCCGTCAGGGGGCCACCCACCACTGTCGCGCCGAGCGCGGCCGCGCAGTCCGCCGCATATTTCAGATAGTCGATGCCGGCCCGGTGGCTGGCTGCATCTTCCGAGGACAGGTTGCGCTGCAGATTGACGCGAGCCGCCAACACCACACCGAGGCCTGCGTCGGCCAGGGCTGCGCGGGCCTCCGCCAGGTCCATTTCTCCGGGCTCGGGCACCAGGAGCTCGACGAAATCGTAGCCGAGTTCCTTCATGCGGGCGAAGAGGGGAAAATGCTCGGCGGCAAAGGGCCGGGCATATTGCATCGATATCAGGCCGATAGGATTCATTGCTTGGCTTCACAGTTTGCAGAGGGCAGGCAGCGGTGCAGGCTTCGTCATCCCTTCACCGCTCCCTGGGTCAGACCGCCGACTAGGCGTTTTTGCACGAGGAGAAAGAGCAGTGTCGCAGGCAGGGCGCCGACCACGCCACCGGCAGCGAGCAGCCCCCATTCGATCTGGTATTCGCCGATCAGGGTCTGGATCGCCACGGTCACCGTGCGCACGTTCTTGCCGCCCAGAGTGAGCGCGTAGAGATACTCGTTCCAGGCGGTGATGAAGATATAGATGCCGGTGGAGATGATACCGGGCATGGCTAGCGGCAGCACCACCCGGCGCAGAGCCGCCAGGCGCGAGCAGCCGTCGATCATCGCTGCCTCGTCGAGGCTTCTGGGGATGGCCGCCACATAGCTCGTCAGCATCCACACCGCGAAGGGAATGGCGACGGTCGCATTGGCCAGGATCAGGCTGAGATGGGTGTCGAGCAGGCCGAGCCGGCGCATCAGCACGAAAAGCGGCAGGATCAGCAGCACCACCGGGAACATGTTCACCAGCAGGAACTGCAGCATGATCGCCCGGCGGCCGAGGAAGCGGAAGCGCGAGAAGGCATAGGCGGCCGTGACCGAGACGCCGAGGCCGACGACCACCGTGCCGAGGGCGATGATCAGGCTGTGGCCCATATTGCCGAGGAAGGAAGTCTGCTCGAACAGGCGGGTGTAGTTGTCGAGGCTCCAGCCGATGGGCGAGAGCGAAACCCCGCTTGCCGCAATGCGCTCGGACGGGGTGAGCGAGGTCAGGATCATCCAGGCGAAGGGCCCGAGCGCGAAGAGCACGATCGCTGCCACCGGCAGGTCTGTCGTGAGGATGCGCCGGAGGGTCGATGGTTTGTTCATCGCTCGACCTCCTTCATGGTGCGGATGATGTAGATGGCGACGAAGGCTCCGAGCAGGACGGTGAAGGTCACCGCGACCGCCGTGCCGTAGCCGAAATCGAGGTTCTGGCGCGCCTTGATGAAGGCGTAGAGGGGGAGCGTGTGCGTCGCGTAGCCGGGACCGCCGCCCGTCATCACGAAGATGACGTCCATGGAGTTGGCGACCCAGATCACGCGAAGCAGCCCGGCCGTGGCCAAGACCGGTGCAATGCCGGGCAGGGTGACGTTGACGAACTGGCGCCAGGGCGTGGCACCGTCGATGGAGGCGGCCTCGTACTGGCTGCGCGGAATGCCCTGCAGGCCGGCGAGGATCATCACGGCGAAGAAGGGAAAGCCCTGCCAGGTGAGCGTGGCGATCACGGCATAGAGCGCGACATTGGGATCGGCGAGCCAGGGCACCGCGCTCTGGATCAGATGCACACTGAGCAGCATGTCGTTGAGCACGCCGGTGTTGGGATCGTAGATCCAGCGCCACATCAAAGCGATGACCACGCTTGGCAAGGCCCAGGGGATGATGATCAGGGCGCGGGCAAGGCCGCGCCAGGGAAAGTCGCGGTTGAGCAGCAGGGCGGCAACCAGGCCGAGCCCCATCTGCAGCGGCACTGTGAGGCCGATCCAGATCACGGTGTGCCAGAGCGCGGTCCAGAACACCGGATCGGCGAACAGCTTGATGTAGTTGCCCAGGCCGACGAATCTGGCGGCGTTGGGCTTCCACAGCACCAGATCGAACAGGCTCGTATAGACGGCCTCGATCATCGGGACGAAGACGACGACGAACACCACCAGCAGAGCCGGGGCCAGCAGGGCATAGGGCATCAGTCGCGTCCGCAGGGGGGCCGCGAATTCCCGATCGAGTTCGGAGGTGGACGAATGCAGCGACATGGCCCGGCGTCGTGGTGAGAGGAGAAAGAGGGGCTTTCTGCACGGGGCGCAGAAAGCCCGGCGCCCTTGCCTAATTTGCAAACAGCGTCTGCAATTGCTGCATCATCTGCTCGGGCGTCGCCGCGCCTGTCAGGGCTTGCTGCATGTTGGTCTGCCAGGCCGTGTTGACGAATTCGGTCGTGGCCGGGGTCTGCGGCAGCACAGAGGCGAAGGGCAGTGACTGCACGGTGGCATCCACGAAACGCCGCTGGTGCAGCGTCCAGTTGGCCGAGCCCGACTTGGTCACCGTCATCTGGCCCGTGGCCTTGTTGAACTCGACGTTGTTCTGTCCCTCCGCCAGGAAGGAGATCCACTTCCAGGCGGCGTCTTTCACCTGCGAGGAGGAGAAGATCGCCAGCGATTCATCGCCATAGGAGGTCCACTGCTTGCCGTTGCACGCGGGAGCGGGGACCGCCGAGACCTTGTCGCCCAGGGCTTTGACGAGATCGTTGGACGAGCCGACATGGTGGATGGTCATCGCCGTCTTGCCGGCCTTGAAGGCCGCGATGATTTCCTGGAAGCCGTCATTCGGTGCGGAGGGCGGAATCGACTTGTCCTCCCGGAACATGTCGACCAGCCATTTGTTGGCGGCAATCGCCTCCGGCGTGGTCAGGCCGCCCGGCTCGAGCTTGGCGCCCTTGGAAAAGACGAAGGTGCCCCACTGGTCCCAGCCGCCCTTGCCGCCGCGCAGGCCGAAGCCATAGGTCTCCGGTGCCTTGGTGAGCTTCTTGGCGTCCTCTCGGAATTCGTCGCAGGTCTTGGGTGGTTCCAGGCCGGCGGCCTGGAACAGGTCGGTGCGATAATAAAGATAGAGAACGACATATTGGATCGGCAGGTAATATTGCTTGCCCTCAGGTCCCTTGTTGAGATTGAGGAGATTGTCGAGCAGGTCCGCCTTGCCCGGCCAGGCATCGATGCGTTCGCCGATCGGCTCCAAGGCTCCCATTTCGACGAGGCGTGGCTGGGCGAACAGCTTCACCATGGCGGCGTCGGGCGCATTGCCGCCGACGATCGACGTGTAGAGATTGTCGTAATAGGAGTTCCACGGCACGTTTTCGGCTTCGATCTTGATGCCGGGATTGGCCGTCTCGAACTTCTTGATGAGATCGTCCATCGGGTTGGCCGGATTGTCGAAATGATACCAGAAGCGCACGGTCTGTGCCTTGGCGGCCCCGAGCATCATGCTGGCGCTCAGGGCGCAGGCGACACCGAGCGCCTTCAGCGTTTTCTTCAGTCCTGTCCTCATCGTTTCCTCCCGAAGATGTGTTTTTGGTGCCGGTTCAGGCCGGCTTGATCATTGACTTTGCCGCTTGACCTGCGGTCTTGAGGGCGTTGCGGGCTGCGCTCAGCCCGATGCTCATCTGCAGAAATCCGTGCGTCACACCCTTGACGATGTGCGTGTCGGCCGGCCGTGCCGCCGAGCGCAGGCGCGCCGCCAAGCTGAGCGTGTCCGACAAGAGCGGATCGATCTCCGCCGCCAGAAGGAAGAGCGGCGGCAGGCCAAGCAGGGCCTCGTCGCTGGCATGAAGGGGCGAGGCGAGCACAGCCTGGCGTGCCTTCGGGTCGGGCAGGTACCAATTCCAGTAGCGCTGCATGCGCGCTGTTGTCAGGCCGGGACCCTCGGCAAAGCGTCGATAGGAGGGGGTCTCGAAATCCGCGTCGTAGACGCCATAGAAGAGCAGGGCACCATCGGGGGCCTTGTATCCGCTGGCCTGCCCGTGAAGCATGGCGGCGAGGGCCAGATTGGCGCCGGCGGAGTCGCCAGCCAGCAGCAGCGGTCCTGGACGGATGCCGAGTGCAGCCGTGTGTTCGAAAACGCGGTGGAGACAGGCGATCACATCATGCAGCCCCGCCGGAAAGGGGTGTTCCGGTGCCAGGCGATAGTCCGGCAGGAGAACGGGCAGGCCGGTTTCGAGGGCGAGGACTCGGGCGCACCGTTCATGGGTCTGCGGGCTGCAGAAGGCAAAGCCGCCGCCATGGATGAAGACCAGGGCACCGTCTCCGGCCTGCGGTGGGATCAGCACCTTGACGCGGCAGTCGGCGGACGAGAGCGTCGGATCGGCAGGAATGACGATGTCGTCCGCAAAGGCCATTGCCGGCAGGTCACGGTTCCAGCGCTGGTTGAGTTGCGCGGCGAGGGCCCGGCCCTCGGCCGGTGGCAGCAGCGTCGTGTCGGGCTGCGGGCCGATTTCATCGTCGATGGCGACCAGGAGACGTGCCAGTTCCGGATCGAGCCGGCCGGTCAACTCTTCGACCTGCACATCAGGGATGGGAACGTTCATTGCCCCGCTCCCGGAAAGACGTTGGGCCCGAAATCAACGATGGTCGCGATGTGGTGCTCGAGGGAGGCCACGGCCGCGGTGGCGTTGCCGGCCTCGATTGCCGCCACCAGCGGCCGATGACGCTGGGCCGTCAGTACGAGATCGCGCTGGCCTTGCGTGCGCGAAATCTTGAAGCGATGGTTGTGGATCAGGCAGCGATGCAGGATCGGATCCAGGGCGGGCAGGTCTGCATCGTGGAACAGACGGCGGTGGAAATCGCGGTCGAAGGCGGCGAGCCCCATCTCGTCATCCTCCCGCGCGGCCTCCTCCATAGCCTCGACCAGTGCCTTCAGATCGGAAAGCAGGCCGCGGCTGGGGTTGCGCAAGGCGCGCAGCACGCCGGCACATTCGATCTGCTTGCGGACGCGGAACATCTCGACGGCTTCGTCCGCCGTGCAGTCCGAGACCTGCGTGCCGCGATGGCCGCGCCGGTGCACCAGCCCTTCCTCCTGGAGCTGCAGCAGGGCTTCCCGCACCGTGCCCTGGCTGCAGCCGAAACGGGCGGCAAGTTCCAGTTCCACCAGGGGTTCGCCGGGAGCGAGCTCGCCGAGCATGATGTCGTGCTTGAGGGCGTCGAAGGCGATCGCTGAGCGGGCGACAGGGCTCGGCCGGGCGCCCTTGGCGCGCAATGCCGGGTCGAAACGCCGAGATGCTGGCCGCTCGCTCATGTCTCCCCCTTGTGCTGGCGCCACCTCGTGGGTGTTCGCATGCCTCTTGCAATTATCATTATTGATATTGATAATCAGGTCAAGGGCTGGAAAGAAGCCTCGCTTGTCGCAGGCAGCATCGGGGAGAACGCAATGGCAGGCATTGGCCTCAGGGATATTCGCAAGTCTTACGGCACCCATACGGTGATCCATGGTGTCGACCTCGATATCGCCGAGGGCGAATTCCTGGTGCTGGTCGGTCCCTCAGGCTGCGGCAAATCCACCTTGCTGCGCATGGTCGCCGGGCTCGAGGAGATCACCGGTGGAGAGATGCGCATCGGGGACAGGGTGGTGAATGCGCTTGCGCCCGCCGAGCGCAACATCGCCATGGTGTTCCAGGATTACGCGCTCTATCCGCATATGACAGTCGCCGAGAACATGGGCTTCGGCCTGCGCATGCGCGATCAGAACCCGCAAATGATTGACCAGCGCGTGAGGCAGGCCGCCGAAACCCTGAAACTGGCGCCTCTGCTGGAGCGTCGGCCGGGACAATTGTCGGGCGGGCAACGCCAGCGCGTCGCCATGGGGCGGGCCATCGTTCGCGACCCCCAGGCTTTCCTGTTCGACGAACCGCTGTCCAATCTCGATGCCGGCTTGCGGGTGGAAATGCGGCTCGAAATCGCCAAGCTGCACCGGCGCATCCAGGCAACCACGGTCTATGTCACGCATGACCAGGTCGAGGCGATGACGCTGGCCGACCGTATCGTCGTGATGAATGCAGGCCGCATGGAACAGGTCGGCCCGCCGCTCGATCTCTATCACCGTCCGGCAAGCCTTTTCGTCGCGCGCTTCATCGGCAGCCCGACCATGAACACCGTGGAACTGAAGCTGAATGGCGATGGCGAACTGCCGATCGGCAAGGCCAGGATCGCCGTGCCATGGCTGTCGGGGGCAGCCGGGACCCCGATCATTCTGGGCATCCGGGCGGAAGACCTTTCACGCTGCGATGCCTCCCAGGCCTGGTTCACCGGCGAATTGGCGATGGTCGAACGTCTCGGCGGGCAGACTTTTGGCTACCTGGATACTGGTGGGGAACGCATGGTCACCGTCGAATTCCCGCGTCATAGCACCGTGAAGGTGGGAGACCAGGTTTCGGTGAGGGGCGAGGCCAACGTGCTGCATCTTTTCGACGGAAAGAGCGGCAGGCGGCTGGAACCGGCCTGAATTGATTGCCGGCCGGCCCGCCGCTATTGGGGCGGGTGGA
>NZ_LYXZ01000007.1 GCF_001676615.1 Labrys sp. WJW
CTGGTGCAGGATCTTCAGGTTCAGCTGGTTCGGCCACCAGTCACGGTTCGAGCGAACCTCAAAACCGGGACGCGATCCATGCGCTACCGGGCACTTGCCGGTGTTCGGCGTATCGCTTCCGTCCATCATTGCCTCCAATGGTTCTTGTGATGAAATTTGCCTGGCCGGGAACTATCGCGTCTGAGAAAGACAAGCGCGTGTCACGGCCAACGGGACGAGTGGCACACGGGGCGCGGCACGGCCTTCCTGCCAGCCGCTCACTGCAATGGAACACCTTGCAAACGACATTAATCGCAGCCACCCGGATTCTGTGCGCCCTCAAGGCGGCATTCGCGGGGTCACATGCGGGATTCGAGTCGCCTTCGACTCGCATCACCATCCCCGTTTAGAGCTTTACTAGACTCTGATCATCAGTTTAAGTCAGCTTTTCCGATTATCGTGATAAGGCCAGCTTATGAAAAATCTGACGTTGCGGCAGCTGCGCTATGTCGAAGCGCTGGTCCGGCACAGCCATTTCGGCCGGGCGGCGGATGCTTGCGCGATTTCCCAGCCGGCTTTGTCGATGCAGATCAAGGAATTGGAGGAAGGCCTGGGCCTGGCGCTGTTCGAAAGAGGCGCCCGCCAGATCCGGCTCACCAGTTTCGGCACGGAGTTCGCCACACGGGCCCGCGACATATTGCGCGCCGTCGAGGCCTTGGGAGACCTGGCCCAGGCCTGGCAGGATCAACTGGTCGGGCCACTGCGCATCGGTGTCATCCCAACCGTTGCCCCCTATCTGCTGCCGACACTCGTCTCCAATCTCGCCCGCTCGCATGAAGGCTTGGACATTCATGTCCGCGAAACCGTGACACCGAGGCTGATCCAGGAGCTCATCGACGGGCGTCTCGACACTGCCATCGTCGCCCTGCCGGTATCGGAACCCTCCTTCAACGAGGTTGCGCTGTTCACCGAGAACTTCGTGCTGGTGAGGCCGAGCGAGGACGAAGGGAAGCCAGTACCGGACCGGGAGATGCTCAGCGAAATGCGGCTGCTGCTGCTGGAGGAAGGCCATTGCTTCCGCGATCAGGCCCTGGCCTTCTGCAATGCCCCGTCCCTGCGGACCCGCGAATTGCTGGACGGCAGCTCCCTGTCGACCCTCGTGCAGATGGTCGGGGCGGGCATCGGGGTCACCCTGATCCCGGAAATGGCCGTGCCGATGGAAACGCGCTCGGCGCAGGTCTCCATCGCCCGCTTCGCCAATCCCCAGCCCTCGCGCACCATCGGCATGATCTGGCGCAAAACCAGCCCGCTGGTCAAACAGCTACTGGAGATCTCGAAAGTGGTGCGGGACGCGGCCGACCTATTGAGAGGCCGCCGCGACCAGCAGCTGTCCGACCTGCAGCTCGCGCCTGCCGTCCTTCACCAGCCATCGTGATCTCCCCACGAGACCGGGCGCCCGAAACACGCCGGCTTCCTGGAGCACCGCGCCGAAAAGTGGACGCCGGTTTTCGGCAAAAGCGATGCGACAGCAACAACCTGATGCTGTAGAGCAAAGCGCGTTCAAGACTGAACGCTTGTTTGCCCTAACTCTTCGGTTCGACGCGTCTTTGCGCTTCGAGGTGACTCCATCAAATCGCAAAACGCTATAGCTACCTGATGTTGGCGGTACCCACGACTTCGCCCAGCGCCCGTTCGAGATTGCCCACGGTGCGATCGATGTCTGCGAGCTTGTCGAGGCCGAAAAGGCCGATACGGAAGGTCTGGAAGTCGGCGGGCTCGTCGCACATGAGAGGGACGCCGGCGGCCGCCTGCACACCGACGGCAACGAATTTGGCGCCGGACTTGATGCCGGGATCGTCGGTGTAGCAGACGACGACGCCAGGGGCTCCGAAACCCGGTGCGGCAACGCTGGCAAAACCGCGCTGGGCGAGGAGCTGGCGCACGCGAGCGCCGAGTTCGAGCTGCGCAGCCTTCATCTTTTCGAAGCCCCTCGCCTCGGTTTCGAGCACGGCGTCGCGGAACCCGCGCAGGGCATCGGTCGGCAAGGTGGCATGGTAGGCATGGCCGCCCTTCTCATAGGCCTCCATGATCTCCAGCCATTTCTTCAGGTCGCAGGCAAAGGAGGAGCTGGTGCTGGCTTTCACCTGTGCTTTCGCGGCTTCGCTCAGCATGACGATGCCGCTGCAGGGCGAAGCGCTCCACCCCTTCTGCGGCGCCGAGATCAGCACGTCGACACCGATCGCCTTCATATCGACCCAGACGCAGCCCGAGGCGATGCAATCGAGGGCGAAGAGCGCGCCAACCCTGTGCGCCGCATCCGCGATGGCCTTCATGTACCCGTCCGGCAGCATGATGCCGGAGGCGGTCTCCACATGCGGTGCGAAGACGACATTCGGTCGCTCCGCTTCGATGACGGCCACGGCCTCCTCGATCGGCACGGGCTGGAAGGGCTGCTGGCGCGCGCCCGATTCCGACTGTGTCTGGCCCGCCTTCAGCACGATGCTCTCGGCGGGGATGGCGCCCATCTCGAATATCTGCGTCCAGCGATAGGAGAACCAGCCATTGCGGATGACCAGCACCTTCTTGCCATGGGCGAGCTGGCGTGCCACCGCCTCCATCGCATAGGTGCCGCCACCGGGCACCAGGGCCACGCCCCCGGCTTCTTCCACGCCGTAGACGCGGCGCAGCGTTTGCGAGATGTCCCGCATGACGCCCTGGAAGGCCTGCGACATGTGGTTGAGCGCGCGATCGGTAAAGACCACCGAATATTCGAGGAGACCTTCGGGGTCCACGTTCGGCAACAAGGCAGTCATCATCTATTCCCTTCTGGCGCGACTCGCATCCGGCTGCCGAGACACTACAGCAATCGGACCCGCCGCCAAGCGTGCTCGAAGTCGCGGCTCGCGGGCTTTCAGCAAGCCCGGCCTATCATTCCCGGCATCGACCTCACGTCGCCTCCTCAGTCTCCTGGGAACAACGACAGAGCCGGCCGCGGCGCTGCACGGCACTCTCTTCGCTGTGTTGGATGGGATCGAACTCTATTCGGTTTCCGGCCGGTGGCTGCCCGGCAAGCAGGCCAGGCCTGCTGAGAGGCCTGGCCATATCCGTCCGGTCACGCAACCTAGGCCGACATGTCGCGATTGCGGTCCTGCCAGAGTTCCAGGATCGCCAGGATCGCCACCAAAGCGCCAAGCACGATGTGCCAGTTGCGCAGCGGAGGATCATAGGCGAACACGAAGGGCTGGATTGCCAGCCACACGCCGCAGGCGAGCGCCAGGATTTCCTCCCAACGTCGCAGGAATACCACCTCCAGGCTGGCGAGCGCTACGACGGCCGCGCCGACCAAGGCCGTGACCAGCATCACCGTTGGCGTTTCAGTGATGCCGAGCCATAGCGGGGAGATGATGATTGCGGCGCCGAGGATCATCGAGGCGATGTCCTCCCAGCGTCGGTGCTGCAAGAGCCCCAAGGGCCCCATGACTTTGAACGTTGCCATAACGCGCCTCCTCTCAGGCTACGATGAGCTTGGCTCAAACGCCCTTGAGGACCACCGTGCGTTGCTTGAGAACATCCTCAGCCGGGCGTTCTTCGCACTACCTGTATTATCTCAAGAAAACCTAGTGATTTCAATGAGTCTTATGATGCTGAGCAGTCCATTCGACGAAGGACGTAGCACTTCTGCCAAGCGAGACCTGCGATCGGTTGGAACCGTTCTTCCCCGCTGACTTCATCGGGGCATCGGCAGCGCATTCAGCCAAGGTGTTTTGCGATTAGACGGGATCACTTCAAAGCGCAAAGACGCCTCGAAACATGGCGCGAAAGCAAAGCGCGGTTCGAGGAAGCCGCACTCTGCTCTAAGGTGCCGTAATGTCGGCATATCGCATCAATGATCACGCCGTATCGATCATCTTCCGAAGGGAGGTCCCGTGACGGAACCGGATATCACGCAGGTCGAGGCCCGCATTCGGGCCAGCTTTGCAAAGCAGGGCCTCATGCGCACGCTCGGGGCAACCCTCGCCGCCGTGTCGCCGGGTCAGGTCGAGATCTCTCTCGTGCCGAGAAGCGAAGTGTCGCAACAGCACGGCTTCGTTCATGCCGGAGCGGTGAGCGCCATTGCCGACAGTGCGGCGGGCTATGCCGCTCTCAGCCTGATGCCGATCGACCGCGGCGTCCTGACGGCGGAATTCAAGATCAATCTCCTGGCCCCGGCGGCGGGTGAGCGTATCGTGGCGCGCGGCAAGGTGATCAAGGCCGGGCGCACGCTGACGCTGGCGCAGGCCGAGGTCTTTGCCGAGCGCGAGGGCAAGGAGCGGCTGATCGCCTTGCTGACCGCAACGCTGATGGCGATCCAAGGCAAGGACGGCATCGTCGATTGAACGCGCCCTCTGAATTGTTCGGCCTCCGGACGCCTGGAGGCCTTATCGGGCCGCGCCGGCCCGTTCCCGCTCGATCCTCTCGGTGACGTCACGCGCCACGGCGACGGAGCCGAGGACGCCCTGGTCGGCCTCGACCAAGGCAAAGCTCATCTCGACATAGAGCTTGCGCCCCGTCTTGTGCAGCGCCCTGGTCAAGGTCGGCTTGCCGTTCAGCTTCAATTGTCCGGTGTGGATGGCCGCGTCGAACCCCGCCCAATGCGCATTCCGAAGATGCGGCGGGATGATGAGATCGAGCGATTGGCCAATCGCTTCATCCTGATCGAAGCCGAACAGCAGGCTCGCCCCCCTGTTCCACAACGCAATCTTGCCGTCGACGGTCGCATAGATCAGCGCTTCCGCCATCTGTTCCACGATGGCCTTGGTGATCGTCTCATCGATCATGGCGCCCTCCCCGTGCAGTTCCATTGTTCGGCCTCATCGCGAGACCCCGCTGCATCGTGGCCGTCAGCGTAGCAGCCTCCGGGCTCTGCTCCCAGCCAGTCTATTGCGGCTGCTTGGCCAATTGGCAGGCTGGATCGATGAGATCCTCGCCATGTGCCGGTGAGCCGTCCTCCCGGCGCCGACTAAGGATATAGAAGCCCTTGCTCCCGTCCTTGAAGACCGCGCCGACCACGACGATTGTGTAGAGGCCCATCGCTGCCCTGGCTCCGGGAATGTCACCGGCAACCTCCTGGAACGGGTTGAAGCCGGAAAGGCTATCCCGCATCAGCTTGAGACCGGAATAGGGGCGATCGGAGGTTGGCAGCTTCAGTGGCGACCACCCCTTCGAAAGCCCTGCCTCATTGTTTGCCAGGGCATTGCGAATGTCCGGCCTGACGCAGCCGACATGGATATGAAGCTGGTTCTGGGATCGGTCCTTTGCCGAGTTCACGGCCAGCGCGACCATGCTCCAATCCAGCTTGTGCTCGAGGAGCGCGCCGAGATGGGAGCGCGCGGCCCAGCCATGCTCGAAATAGTTCTCCGCATCGGGTGCCAGGAGGGCCCCGTCCTCGATCCCGGTGATGCGTTTCGTCGGGATGAGCAGGTAATTGTAGGGCTTTGTCGGGGCATTGTCCTTGAGGACGGCAAAACCGCGATCGACCCCCTTGCTGAGGTCGACTTCGACGCAATGCCGGCGCTCGGCCTGATGCTGTTGTTCCGGCACGCATTGCCCGTTGACGATCTTCCAGAGAGCATCGGGATCGAGAAAGCGTGCGAGGAAGAAAAACAGGGCGAGCCCGGCCAGTGCGGCGGCGATGGCGAGAGCCATCACGGTTCTGCGCCAGCCGATCGCGCGCATCCTCATGCCTTCTTCTCCTTGGGCCATCGATTCCGAGGGCTCGCCTCACACCCCGGAACCGTCAAGGCTCGGCATGCGCGAACGCCCGCCCGCTATCGAGCCAAGTAATCGCTCCGCATTAATCGCCCTGCATGAAACCTTCATTAAGGAAGCCGATCACCGCATCGAAAGCCTGCGCCCGGTTCTTTTCCATGAGCACCATGTGCGTTGCCTGCCCGATCTCGACGAACCGCTTGTAAGGCGCCCTGGTGAGGCGGGCGAACAGGTCATGCGCCATGTCGAACCGGACGTCGACATCCCATTCCGCACCGATCACGAGCACTGGACAGCCTATGCCGGCCGGATCGTAGAGCGGCCTGCCAGAGGTCCAATACTCGCGCACATCCTGCACGGCACCGGAAGGGGCCCTGATCGTGCCCGGCACGGGCGAATCCGCATCGGTCGTCAGGGTTGCCTTCTCCCAGGCCTCGAACCAGCCCTTGGGAATCAGGGGCCCCCTCGCCTCTTCGGGCGCCGGCGCTTGCCACGCTGCCTCGAAGGCCCGCGGGCTCACCAGGCGGTAGGCTCCCAGCGGCCCGCCCGCATCGATGCGCAACGGCCTTTCCGAGAGCCAGAGGGGCGTCACCAGCACCAATTTCTCGACAGGCGCTTCGGGCCGGCTGGCAAGGATGCCGGCAATTGTCGCGCCCCAGGACATGCCGAGCACACCGAGCCGCGCAATGCCACGCTCGCGGCGGATGAAGTCGACCGCCGCGGCAAGATCCCGCGCCGCGGTAAGGGCCGGCGTCAGCGGAACACCGCCTTCGGGCGGCTCCTCCATCTCGGGCGGACGGGTGGAGCCACCATAGCCGCGCACATCGACGGCCCAGACATCGTAGCCCGCACGTGCCAGCACATCCATGAACGACCCCTCGCCCACGGGCACATCGAACAGGCTCGCCGAGGAGAACGTCGCGCCGTGCATCATCACCAGGGTCCGCTCGGGGCTGAAGGTGTTCATGCCGTCCGGCCGCTTGTTGAGGAGCTGCAACTGGATGCCTGGCGTGTCGCTCGCAATCAGCCGGGCCCGGGCAATGATGCGCGGCATCGACAGGGTGTCGGTTGAAATCATGACAGGTTCCTCAATCAGACGAATTGCCAGCCGAAGGCGTTGCCGTCGCGGCGGACGCGGCCGGCGGAGGTCTCGGCAAAATGCGTGGTCAGTACCAGGGCGCCGGTCTCGGCGGCATGGTTCAGCGCCCAGTGACGCGAGGCTGTGGCCGCCTGCGGAAACTCGCAATAGGCCGAGTTCCAGTCTGGCCTGGCAATCTGGAGGGGATGATGCAGCACATCGCCCCAGAACAGGGCGTATTCGCCTTCGGAGCAAAAGCCGATCGAAGCGTGATCGATACTGTGCCCAGGGCTGGGAAGGAAGAAGAAGCCCTCCTCCGCCTGTGAGCCGTCCACCGTGATTTCACGGGCGAGCCCAGCTTCGACAATGGGAACCACGCTGTCTTCGTAGACGCCGGGCAGCGGCAGGCGCGCCATGGGACCGAGGCCCGCTTCGGCCCGCAGATCGGCATCCGAACCCGTCGCCGCCGCGAGCGCCGCGTTATAGGCGCTTTCGCGGGCGGAAAAGACATGGCGGGCGTTCGGAAAAGTCGGGACCCAATGCTCTCCCGTCCAGCACGTATTCCATCCGACGTGATCGGCATGAATGTGGGTCAGCAGGACCAGATCGACGTCGCCCGGCCTGACGCCCACCGCCTTCAGGCGCTCGAGAAACGGCTCGTTGAGATGATGCAGTACCGCCAGGCCCGGCCGTTCCTTGTCGTTGCCGGAGGCCGTGTCGACAAGGATGACCCGATCGGGCGTCGTCACCAGCCAGGCATGAATGCTCTGGCGCAACAGCCCCGTGTGCCGATCGACCGACCCCGGTCCCAGCCTTCGCGCTTCCTCGGCTCCGGCGGCGGGATCGTAATCGGGATAGAGAAGGGTGGGGTCGACCCCATCGAGTGCCAATTCCGGAATCTTGGTAATGGTGGCTGCACCGATCCGGTAGGATCCGAAGGCTCGTTCCATATCCTGCTCCCTATGCCTGATGTCTGCCGTCTCGAAGAAAGGCATTGTCCGGTGCAGGATTTAGCTCTATCGAGATCATATTAGAAATCGATACGACTCATGTCGCGCATCAACCATTTCGATCTACGTTCCTTCGACCTCAACCTGCTGGTGGCTTTCGATGCCCTGATGCAGGAGCGCAGCGTCACGCGGGCGGCAACCCGTCTCAAGGTTGGACAACCGGCGATGAGCCACAGCCTGTCGACCCTGCGCGTGCTGCTGCTGGACGAGCTCTTCGTCCGCGTGGGAACCGTGATGCAGCCAACCGCCTATGCTTTCGCCCTGGCCGAGCCCGTCCGCGTCGCGCTGGCACAGATACAGGCTGCTCTCCATGCCCCCTCGACCTTCGAACCGGCAACGGAAGAGCGCACGTTCCGCCTGGGCTTCTCCAGCGAGGTCGAGCTCTTGCTGATACCCGAACTCACGGCACGCCTTCGCCGCGCAGCCCCCGGCGTGAGGCTGCTCAGCCGGCAGGCTGGAAGCGATGAGGTCCATCGCCTGCTGGATGACGGCACACTGGATCTGGCCGTCGGCTGCTTCCAGGCCGTTGCTCAGCGCCACAAGGCGCAATTCCTGTTCGAGCAGGCCCTGAGCTGCGTCTTCAATCCTGGCCAGCTCGATATCGGCATGCCGATCAGCCTGGCCGACTATCTGGCGCTGCCACATGCGCTGGTCACGCTGACCGACAGCCTGCAAGGTTGCCTTGAAGCCGCCCTCGACGCCCTCGATGCCAAGCTTAACGTGGTATCGGCATCGTCCGAGTTTCTGAGCGTGCTGGCGACGGTAGCCGCCTCCCCGACGATCACGACGATACCGACGCGCATGGCGCAGCTTTACGGGCCGCGTTTCGGCCTGGCAGCGGGACCCGCTCCCCTCGATCTCACGCTGCCGGCCGTCTCGATGGTCTGGTCGGCCCGCCTCGATCAGGATCCGGCTTCGTCCTGGTTCAGGACCGAGGTTGCCAATACGCTCCGAGCCTTCGAGCAGGAGACCGGGAACGCACCGAGACAAAGGAGACGAACGGAATTGACGTTGGAATTGGCAGGGCAACGCCTGCGTAAGGAGCGGGCACGATGACAGCCCTGAAAATCATTCGCATCGCCGCTTGGAGCGCTGTCGCCGGAGCCACGCTCCTGCTCGCGGCGAATACCGTGCTGCCGCAAGCCTGGAAAGACGAGGCTGCCAAGCCAGCGGCCGACAGGCCCGTCATCGACATGGCCAGGGTCGGCGGCCCCTTCCGGCTCACCTCCCACAAGGGAGAGACGATCGACAACGCTCGCCTTGCAGGCAAGCCTTATCTGGCCTTTTTCGGCTTCACCCACTGCCCTGACGTCTGTCCGACCACGCTGTCCGATCTCACCGAGCTGATGAGCGCCCTCGGCCCTGCCGCCGATGCTTTCAACGTCCTCTTCGTCAGCGTCGATCCCGAACGGGACAGCCAGGACCTGCTGGCGCAATATATGGGCTCGTTCGATGCGCGCATCCTCGCCTTGCGCGGCAGCCGGGCGGAAACCGACGCCATGGTGAAGGCCTTCGCCGCCTATGCCCGCAAGGTGCCGATGGAGGGCGGCGAGTACACCATGGATCATACCGCCGGCGTCTATGTGATGGACGCCAATGGCAAGTTCGCCAATATGCTGGACATGCACGAACCGCGCGAGACCAAGCTTCAGAAATTACGTCGAATTATCGATTCAAAAGCCTGAAAATGAAAAGAAATTCAGTTAAGAAGATCCTTCGAAGTCTTTCGGTTGCGGCGCTGGTTTCCCTGCCCGGCCTTGCCCATGCGGCCGGGCCGACCATCGAGATCCTCACCACCGGGGGCTGCAGTTGCTGCCTCGCCTGGGCTCGCCATCTGCAGGAGCGGGGCTATGCGACCGATGTCCGGCAACTCCCGTCGGACGAGTTGCAGCGGCGCAAGCTGCAACTGGGCGTGAAGGAGAACCTCGACTCCTGCCATACCGGCTTGATCGGTGGCTATGTCATCGAAGGCCACGTTCCGGCCCGCGAGATTGCGCGCCTGCTTTCCGAACGCCCCGAAGCCGTTGGGCTGGGGGTGCCAGACATGCCCATCGGTTCGCCCGGCATGGGCGAAGGCAGCGGCGATGCCGAGCCATACGACGTCCTGTTGCTGCGCAAGGACGGCACCACCCAGGTCTTTGCCCGCTATCGCTGACCGACCCTTCGAGAAGATACGCGTCACACGGCCCGCCTCGACGCCGGTCGCGTCGCTTTGCCGCGGCTTGCCGGGGGCAGCAAAGCACGCCTCTGCATCACGCCACCCTTCTGGGCTCCCGGCAGCGTATTTTGGCTGTGAACGGTGCCGCACATGCACGGACGAATCAACGATGATGCGCTAGATTGATCCTTGTTGATCAGCCGATTCATACTTGCGGCGATGGCCACAAGCGTGAGGTGGCGGAGCGACGAACATTAATTTTTCGATCGCACTCTGGATAAAAATACTTACCGGCACCAGACTACCATAATCTGCCGCAATCTTAGCGGATGTTCTTTGTGAGTCACTCGGAACTCTACGGGTTTCCTGCAGTTGAGTGAGCAAGGGCGCAGTCAACCCGATCAGCCACCATGGGAGGCTGCCATGACTGAGAGAAGCGACGTTTTCGACCTGTTTGCGGAACATTATACCAGCGCGGCCCAGGAGGAGATGAGCCTCCAGCAATATTTGCTCGCATGCCGCGAGGACCAGTCGATGTACGCCTCCGCGGCCGAGCGGATGATCGATGCAATCGGCGAGCCCAGGCTGGTCGACACCAGCAAGGACGAGCGCCTCGGGCGGATCTTCGCCAACCGCACGGTCAAGACCTATCCTGCCTTCGCCGATTTCTATGGCATGGAGGACACGATCGAGCGTCTCGTCGGTTATTTCCGCTATGCCTCCCAAGGCCTGGAAGAGCGCAAGCAGATCCTCTATCTCCTCGGTCCTGTTGGCGGCGGCAAGTCTTCCCTGGCGGAACGGCTGAAGAAGTTGATGGAAGAACGCCCCATCTACACGCTCAAGGTGGGCGGCAAAATAAGCCCTGTTTTTGAATCGCCGCTCGGTCTGTTCAATCCGGATCGGATGGGCGATCTCCTGGAAGACAAATACGGCATCGCACGGCGGCGTCTGAACGGCCTGATCTCCCCATGGGCGGCCAAGCGCCTCGACGAATTGTCCGGCGACATCTCCAAATTCAGCGTCGTCAAGCTGGTACCCTCGCGGCTGCGTCAGATCGGCATCGCCAAGACCGAGCCTGGCGACGAAAACAACCAGGACGTCTCGGCCCTGGTCGGCAAGGTCGATATCCGCCAGCTCGAACATTTCAGCCAGTCCGATCCGGACGCCTATTCCTACAGCGGCGGGCTCAACCGCACGACCCAGGGGCTGCTCGAATTCGTCGAGATGTTCAAGGCGCCGATCAAGGTCCTGCATCCCCTGCTGACCGCCACCCAGGAAGGCAGCTATAACGGCACCGAGAATTTCGGCGCCTTCCCCTATCAGGGCATCGTCGTGGCCCATTCCAACGAGTCGGAGTGGCTGCAATTCAAGAGCAACAAGAACAACGAGGCCTTCCTCGACCGCATCCTCGTGGTCAAGGTGCCCTATTGCCTGCGTGTCACCGAGGAAAGACAGATCTACGAGAAGCTGCTACGCGAGAGCGAACTGGCCAGCAGCCCCTGCGCTCCGGAAGTGCTCGACATTCTCAGCCGCTTCTCGGTGTCGACCCGGCTGGCCGAGTTCGACAATTCGCCGCTCTACACCAAGATGCGCATCTATGACGGCGAGAATCTCAAGGAGCTCGACCCCAAGGCGAAGGCTGTCCAGGAATATCGCGATGCTGCCGGCGTCGATGAGGGCATGACCGGCGTCAGCACGCGCTTTGCCTTCAAGATCCTGTCGCAGACCTTCAACTACGATACCCAGGAACTGGCCGCCGATCCCGTGCATCTGATGTACATCCTGGAGGAGGCGATCAAGCGCGAGCAGTTCGCGAAGGAAACGGAAACCACCTATCTCGACTTCATCAAATCGGAGCTGGCCAGCCGCTACGCCGAGTTCATCGGGCACGAGATCCAGAAGGCCTATCTGGAATCCTACTCGGAATATGGCCAGAACCTGTTCGACCGCTACATCGCCTATGCCGATGCCTGGGTGGAGGATCAGGATTACAAGGATCCCGATACCGGCCAGGTCCTCAACCGTGAGGTGCTCGACAAGGAATTGTCCCAGATCGAGAAACCGGCCGGCATCGCCAATCCCAAGGATTTCCGCAACGAGGTGGTGAAATTCACCCTGCGCGCCAGGGCCAGGAACAACGGCCGCAACCCGGCCTGGACCAGCTATGAGAAATTGCGGGAAGTCATCGAAAAGCGGATGTTCGGCCAGGTCGAGGATCTCCTGCCGGTGATCAGCTTCGGCTCCAAGCAGGACAGCGTGACCGAGAAGCGGCATACGGAGTTCGTGCAGCGCATGGAGGCGCGCGGCTACACCAAGCGGCAGGTGCGTCGGCTGGTGGATTGGTATATGCGTGTAAACAAGGCGGGTTGATCCCGGCCGGGTGGTGTTCCCATGCCAATCTTTATCGATCGCCGCCTCAATCCCAAGGACAAGAGCCTGGGCAACCGCCAGCGCTTCCTGCGTCGCGCGCGCGCCGAGCTGAAACAGAGCATCCGCGACCAGATCAAGACCGGCAAGATCGCGGATGTGGATGCCAAGCATTCCGTCTCGATGCCGGTGCACGGTACCAGCGAGCCGACCTTCCGCGAGGCCAGGGACAGCGGCGGGCGCCATCATGTCCTGCCCGGCAACAAGCAGTTTGCGCCGGGCGACAGGGTTTCCAAGCCCAATCAGGGTGCCGGGACGGGCTCGGCTCCCGGCCTGACCGACTCGGAAGACGACTTCCGCTTCGTGCTGACCCGCGAGGAGGTGCTCGACCTCTTCTTCGAGGATCTCGAACTGCCCGACATGGTCAAGCTCAATCTCAAGGAGATCCTGATCGTCAAGCCGCGGCGGGCCGGTTTTTCGGCAAGCGGCTCGCCGACCAACATCAATGTCGGGCGCACCATGCGCAACAGCCATGGCCGCCGCATCGCCCTCAAGCGCCCGAAACAGGAGGAACTGGACGCGATCCTCCAGGAACTGCAGGAGCTCGATACCGGAACAGCGGGAGCCGCAGCCCAACAGCGCATCGCCGAGCTGCACGCGGAGCTCGACCGGCTGGAGCGCCGGCGCCGGGTGATCTCCTATATCGATCCGGTCGACATCCGCTTCAACCGCTTCGACGCGCAGCCGCTGCCGAACGCCAATGCAGTGATGTTCTGCCTGATGGACGTGTCCGGTTCGATGGGGGAACGGGAAAAGGACCTGGCCAAGCGCTTCTTCGTCCTGCTGCACCTGTTTCTGAAAAGGCGCTATGAGCGCACCGACATCGTCTTCATCCGGCATACCCATGAGGCGCAGGAGGTCGACGAGGAGACCTTCTTCTACTCGACCCAGAGCGGCGGCACCGTGGTCTCGACCGCCCTCGAGGAGATGCAGCGCATCATCAAGGAGCGCTATCCCTCCAATGAATGGAACATCTATGCCGCCCAGGCCTCGGACGGCGACAACATCGCCACCGATTCCGGGCGTTGCATCGCGCTGCTCGATGGCGAGATCATGCGCCTGTGCCAGTATTTCGCCTATGTCGAGATTATCGACGAGCGCGAGAGCCATATCTTCGGCGGCACCGAGAACGGCACCTCGCTCTGGCAGGCCTATGCGGCCGTCACCGAGCGCTGGCCGAACTTCCAGATGAGCCGCATCGCCAAGGCTTCCGACATCTATCCGGTTTTCCGCCGGCTCTTCACCAGGCAGCCCGCCTCGCAGGGCGGGTGAAAGGAGCGCCGATGCCCAAGCCGACGCCCAAGCATGCGCCCAATGCCGACTTGCTGTTCTCCGGCTCGGATTGGAATTTCAAGACGCTGTCGCGGGCCTATGACGTCATCGAGGCGCTGGCGGTGGAGGAGCTCCATCTCGACACCTATCCAGTGCAGATGGAGATCATCTCCTCCGAACAGATGCTCGATGCCTATTCATCCGTCGGCATGCCGCTGATGTACCGGCATTGGTCGTTCGGCAAGCATTTCCTCCATCAGGAACTGATGTACCGCAAGGGTGGACGCGGGCTCGCCTATGAAATCGTCATCAACTCCAACCCCTGCGTCGTCTATCTGATGGAAGAGAACACCATGGCCCTGCAGGCCCTGGTGACGGCCCATGCGGCGCTCGGCCACAATCACTTCTTCAAGAACAACTATCTGTTCCAGCAATGGACGGATGCGGGCGCGATCCTGGGCTATCTCGATTTTGCCAAGGGCTTCATCACCCGTTGCGAGGAACGCCACGGCGTCGCCGCGGTGGAGGCTATTCTCGATGCCTCGCATGCGCTGATGGAACAGGGCGTGTTCCGGTATCGCCGCCCGCCCAAACTGTCGTCGGAAAAGCAGCGCGAGGGGGTGCGCGAGCGGCTGGAATATGAAGAGCGCACCTATAATGATCTCTGGCGCACGCTGCCGCCTTCCAAGGGTGGGGACCGGGCCGACGACGCCAAGGACGGCACGCCCGAGCGAAAGAAGGCACTCAACCTTCCCGAGGAAAACCTGCTCTATTTCCTGGAGAAGAACAGCCTGATCCTTGAGCCCTGGCAGCGCGAGATCCTCAGGATCGTCCGGGTCATCGCCCAATATTTCTATCCGCAGCGCCAGACCCAGGTGATGAACGAGGGCTGTGCGACCTTCGTGCATTACACGCTGATGAACGCCTTGTTCGACCGGGGCCGGATCAGCGAGGGCGCCATGCTCGAGATCCTGCGCAACCATTCCAACGTGGTGTTCCAGCCGGGCTATGACGATCCGCGCTTTTCCGGGATCAATCCCTATGCGCTGGGCCTCGACATGATGCAGGACATCCAGCGCATCTCGACCGAGCCGACGCAGGAGGATCGCGACTGGTTTCCCGAATTCGCCGGCAACGGCAATTGGCGCGAAGTCCTGCTCGATGCCTGGGCCAATTACCGCGACGAGTCCTTCATCCGCCAATATCTCAGCCCGACGCTGATCCGCAAATGGCGGATGTTCGTCCTGTCCGATGCCGCCAACGAATCCTTCTACAAGGTCGCCTCGATCCACAATGAGCGCGGCTACGAGAATGTCCGCACCGCCCTCGCCCATAGCTACGATATCGGCGCCAACCGCTCGGACATCCAGGTCGTGGACGTCGACTTGCTGGGCGACCGGCAACTGCGCCTGCAGCACAAGGTCAATGACGGCATCGTGCTGGAGCCCAACAGCCGCGACGCGACCTTGCGCCATATCCGCAGCCTCTGGGGCTATGAGGTGAGCCTGGAAGGCATCGACGCCCGCACGGGAAACAGGATCTATGAATGTTCGACCCGCCAGGCCGGGGGGTGAACCAGCCGCGGCCCGACGCGCGGGGAGCGCCTGTCAGGGCTTGCCTGGCTCCAACGTGATGCGGGCCTGCCGCGCCGTGACCGCGCCATCCACGCCATAGCTCGCGCTCCATTCGAAGCGCAGGCCCTCCTCCACCCGCGTGACATCCAGATCGAGGATGATGCCGGGCACCATGTCGAAATCTCTGCACTCGATGGTGCTGACGCCGTCCAGGGCGAAGGTGACGACGGCATGTCTCTCGGTGATCAGACGGCCCTGGTCATCGACCTTGTTCGTAAGGATCCAGGCATGGATGCGCATGAGCCCCTGCCCCTTGCCGAAGAAGGCGATCTCCAGCAAATAGCCATCGTGGAAGCTCGGCACGCGGCCGAACCAGGCGAGCAGTTCCTCCCCACCGGGCAACTCATGCAGGACTGAAGCAGGTGCGGTCATCGGCTCACGCAAGATCGTCGGGCGTTTCGGACTCGTTGCGAAACGTCGCGAGCTCCCCCAGAAGATCGACCAGCTGATCGATGCGCTCACGGCCGAAACGCTCTTCCAGCACGGCATAGATCTTGCGGCTGTCGGGCAGCACTTCGTGGATGACGGCTTCACCGGCGGGCGCGAGCTTCAGGAGCACGCGGCGCCCGTCGTCCCTGTCCTTGTGCTTGGAGATGAAGCCGCGCTCCTCGAGCGAACGGATCATGCGGGTGAGGCTGGGAGCCAGGATGAAGGCGCGATCGGCGACCTCGGAGGCATCGAGCGTGCCGGCCTCGTTCAAGACGCGCAGCACGCGCCATTGCTGCTCCGTCACGCCGTGATTGGCGAGCATGGGGCGGAAATGGCTCATGACGGCCTCGCGCGCCCGCAGGAGCGCGATCGGCAGGGAACGCCGCGTTTCCTTCAGCCTTGCTTCCTCGATCACCGGCATTTCCTTCATTTCATCCATGCATCGTACCCGATAGCGGCTCTGGGCATTGAGCACTACTCGCATAGATCGCCGGCCGATCAAACTGTCGGCGATGGTTCGTTAACCTCGCCTCGTCGGGAAGGCTGCGCCTGTCCGGCGCGCCATTCGCCCGGCGGCGCGCCGGCATGCTTGCGGAAGAAGCGCGAGAAATAGGCCGGGTCGCGAAAGCCGATCTCATAGCCGACATCCTCGACCGAGCGAATGGTGAAGACCAAGAGGCGCTTGGCCTCGATGAGGCGCCGCCCGTCGATGACGGCCTTGAGCGAGCGGCCATGCGAGGCGCCGCAGGCCCTGGCGAGCAGATGCGGCGTGGTGCCGAGCGCCTCGACATAGCGGCCGATCGGCCAGTTCTCGCGGAAATGCCGGTCGACCAGGCGCCGGAACGCCAAGGCGAGGTCCCGGCCCTCGCGTTCGCCGGCACGCTCCTTCTGCCCGAGCAGAGCGATGTCGTTCAGCGCCACCGCGATGAGGGCGCCGAGCGGCCTCATCTGGCCGGCCTGATAATCGTCGAGCAGGCGCTGCATGGTCGCGGTCAAAGAGGGCCATAGCCGGCTCCCGCTTTGCCCACGCACCATGACGGCTTCGTCGACCGGCAGGACCGAGAGCGCCGCGATCGGCGGCAGGGCGCCGTCCGCGATCGAGGCGACGATGGCGTCGCTCTCCTCCGGCGCGACGGTGAAGCCATGCACGACGCCGCTGGGCACGAAGCTGACGGCCGGCGCGACAAAGTCCAGCCGGCGATCCTCGATGAAATATTCGCCGCGCCCCTTGGTCCAGAAGGTGATCTGGGCCATGCGGTTATGCTTATGCGCGGAAACCCGGCCTGCATGCAGCGATTTTCGCTCCATCACCGTCTCGACATGCAGGAAACCGAGATCGATCGGGCGATCGGGCTCGCCATAGACGAAGAAGCTCGGAACCGTGTTGGACATCAGCGCCGCCGAAAAAAGTACAATCGATTTTGTCATTCTGTCCATGGCGGCGCGCCACGGCAAGGCCTAGCCTCCCCTCAACGACATAAGGGAGGAAGGCGATGCGCTCAGAGGATTTTCGCGCCGACACGAAACGGCCTTTCACGGGTGCCGAATATCTCGCTTCGCTGCGCGACGGCCGCGAGGTCTATATCAATGGCGAGCGGGTCGCCGACGTCACCACCCATCCGGCCATGCGCAATTCGGTGCGCTCGCTGGCGCGGCTCTACGATGCCCTGCATGACGAGAAGACCAGGCCGGTCCTGACCGCGCCGACCGACACCGGCTCCGGCGGCTACACCCACAAATATTTCCGCGTCGCGCGCTCCTCGGCCGATCTGGTGGCGCAGAAGGACGCCATCGCCCACTGGGCCCGCATGACCTATGGCTGGATGGGCCGCACCGCCGACTACAAGGCGGCGCTGATGAACACGCTCGGCGCCAATGCCGAGTGGTACGGCCCCTTCAAGGACAATGCGCTCGCCTGGCACAAGCGCGCCCAGGAAGCCGTGCTGTTCATGAACCATGCCATCGTCAACCCGCCGATCGACCGCCACAAGCCGGCCGACGCGGTGAAGGACGTCTTCGTCCACATCACCAGGGAGACCGATGCGGGCATCTACGTCTCCGGCGCCAAGGTGGTCGCCACCTCCTCCGCCCTCACCCACTACAATTTCCTGGCCCAGAGTTCGGCCACCGTCACCGAGGACCCGTCCCTCTCGGTGATGTTCATCCTGGCGATGAACGCGCCGGGGGTAAAAATGTTCTGCCGGACCTCCTATGAGGAAACCGCCAACCGCACCGCCCAGCCCTTCGACTATCCGCTCTCCTCGCGCTTCGACGAGAACGACGCCATCCTGGTGCTCGACAACGTCTTCATTCCCTGGGAGGACGTGCTGGTGCTGCGCGATGCCGGCAAGATCCTGTCCTTCCATCCTGCCTCCGGCTTCATGCACGGCTATTGCTTCCAGGGCTGCATCCGCTTCGGGGTGAAGCTCGATTTCCTCGCCGGCCTCCTCGCCAAGGCCCTGCGCGCCACCGGAGGCGATGCCTTCCGCGGCAACCAGGCCATGCTTGGCGAAGTGATCGCCATCCGCCACCAGTTCTGGTCCTTCGCCAATGCCATGGCCCACAACCCCATTCCCTGGGCCGATGGCGCCGTGCTGCCGAGCCTGGAAGCGGCGCTCGCCTACCGCACCTTCATGTCGGAGGCCTATCCCAGGGTGATCGACATCGTCAGGCGTACCATCGCCTCCGGCCTGATCTATCTGCCCTCCTCGGCCCGGGATTTCGCCAACCCCGAGATCGACCGCTACCTCGCCCAATATGTGCGCGGCTCCAACGACATGGGCCATATCGAGCGCATCAAGATCATGAAGCTCTTATGGGACGCGACGGGCACGGAATTCGCCGGCCGCCACGCTTTGTACGAGCTCAATTATGCCGGCGCACCCGAGGAGGTCCGCCTGCAGGTGCTCAAGGGCGCCGAGCGCGGCGGGCGCCTTCGGGAGATGGAAGCCCTGGTCGACCAATGCATGGCCGATTACGACGAAAAGGGCTGGACAGGCGAGACCTGGCTGCCGCTCGGCGAGGCCGGACCGGCGCGCGCCGCCGCGGCCGAGTGAGGCCGCCGCCATGCCCGATCCCGTCTCCCGGACCCAGTTTCGCGACGCCATGGCGCGGGTCTGCGCCAGCGTCACCGTGGTCACCACCAATGGCAGCGCCGGGCGCGGCGGCTTCACCGCCACCGCCATGTGCTCGGTGACCGACGAGCCGCCGACCCTGCTGGTATGCATGAACAGCCGCTCGGCCCAGACAACCCTCTTCCTTGAAAACGGCCGCTTCTGCGTCAACGTGCTGACGCACACGCACCAGGACCTCGCCGGCTATTTCGCCGGCCAGCGCACCGACATGGATGCCCGCTACGCCGCCGCCGACTGGATCGACTTTCCCTCCGGCAACCAGGCCCTGGCCGACGCCATCGTCTCCTTCGACTGCCGCCTGATCGACCGGCATCTGGTGGGCAGCCACCACATCTTCATCGGCGAGGTGATGGATATCCGCAGCCGGAGGGATGGGCAGGTCCTGCTGTATTTCGACCGGGGCTATGCGCAGGTGCTGGGACAGGCGGGGAGTTTCGGGGGGTAGGGAGTGGCCCGAGATACTGCCTGACCAGAAGCAGTGGACCAAGGTCTCAAAACATGCCAGTGATCCTAGACCACAGAAGGTCAGATGGACGTCTACGCACGACGCTTCACTACATATTGACCAGTTTTCAGCTCACCGGTCTCACCGTAAATTCCGATTTCATTGAGAGCTTCGCCGAGGTAGAAAGCTACTATATACTCAATCACTAGGGCACAAGATCGCGATCCTCTTGCAGAGCACGCTTAAGCAATGAAGTTTTTGTTTTGGGGTGAAAAAACTGCTCTCTTCTCACCCCTCTCGCTGGCAGATTGCCAGCGCTCTCTCCAAATGACTTTAGGCACAACCTTTAATCAAGAGCTTTTTGTCGGAAGACTCAAAGAAAATAGATTTAGAATATTCAAAAGGCAAACCCATAAAATTTCATTTTTCCCCGAGTTGAACGGGATATTTATTGAAACTAAGGAAGGAACCCTAATTTACTGTAAATTTTCTTTGTAGCGACCCGCGCAATTATTTCTATATATATTTTACGCCTTGACGTTTCTGCTTGCGATAGCGGGTACGGCCAATTCGTATTTTAAATTCTGCTCGGAAACACCGAATGGTGGATGCTATATTAATCCAAACAGTGCATATATGGTACTTCCGGTATTTATCTTTTCTGTTTTTGTTATTTTCGCGGGATGGCACACGACGGAAGAAGACAAGAGCCAACTTCTGAATTTCGTACGTCGGACACTTGACGCGAAATCGCATTGCGATAGCAATTTGCCTAATTCGGCCTGATCGCTTCTCCAATCAAAACAACAAATTCGATCAACTGCAGCCACCCGTCCGGCAGCGAGTATAGAGCCAACCATCGAAGGCACGCCGAGCAGATCCGGCATAGCGCCCCCTCACCACGCGTTCAGGTCAGTGACGGGCTGCTTGTCCAGGGCCAGGCTTTCCAGGCCGCTGGAGAGCAAGATGCCGCCGCGGTCATGGTGGCCGCTGCCGCCCAGTTTGCGCTTGTGGTGCAGGAAGTGGCCGGCCTCGTGGGCCATCAGGCCGATGAAGGCCTCGCCATGGTCGAAGACCGGCGGGTTGCCCTGGTTGACGACCACGCAGACCTGCTCGTCCGGCAGGAACTGCCGGGCCGCTTCACTGTCCATGGCGTCATAGTCGCTGGCGAGAAAGCAGGTGGGATCGGCGCCCGAAGGGCAGCCACCACATCTTCATCGGTGAGGTGAGGGATATCCGCAACCGCGGGATGGCCATGCCCTGCTCTATTTCGACAGGGGCCACGTGCCTGTGCTGGGACAGGCCAGGAGTTTCGGAGGCTAGAATATCCTCGAGGAAAAATGAACTTCCGTCCAATCAGGAAAGCACTTCAAGGCAACAACCTTCCGAATACTCTTCATTCGGAAATCGCAGCCTGCTCTTGTGGCAGCGACGGCTTCGGTTCTCTGCGTCATGGCTCGTTGAAATTCGTTACCATTTTTCATGAAATTGCAGATAATTTTTGCTTATATTATAAATTTTCTCCAGATCATATAAGTTAATCGTGAAAATTATCTCCCATTTTCAATGAATACAGAAGCTCGGCGATACTTATTCGTTCTCCCATCTTTGGGGGATATACTGATCGACACCCAGGCATAATATAGCGAAAACCGGCAACGGTGCGGCTGGATACAGCAGCTGCTTTTGGCGACCTGCAAGAGTTGGCGGCAGGCGATCGGTCCCGCAGCTCGCCAGGCGACGCGCCCGGGCCAGCAGTCCTGCTCAGCAACGGATTTGTGGAGCGAACATGACCGAGCAATACATACCCGGCGTCTGGTCGAAGCGTTACGAACAACTTTCCACGCCTCAACGCGACTATGTCGCTGGAGAGGCCGATCGGCGGTTTCGAGCGCGCACCGGCATCACGCGCAAGCTCGACCCGAAGGCGGACCACAATCTCGTGGTCCAATGGCTTCGCATCCGCGACGAGGTCCTGGCGCAGCTCGTCGGCAAGGGAGCCGATCCGAACAAGACCGGCGACGGCCTGGCCCTCTGGCTGCCGGCGCCGATGAAGAACTTCGCGTTCTTCCTCCTCTACAATTACGACGTGGGCAGCGACGCCCCCAAGCCGCTCCACCTGAAGGCGATCGATGGCGTGATGCGCCTGTTCATCAAGGCGCATGCCGAGCTGAGGATCGGCGTCGAAGGCCATGCCAGCCGGACCGGCGGAGAGAGCTATGACAACAGCGGCCTCTCCGAACGACGCGCGGCGAACATCGACAAATATCTGCGCAAGCTCGCCGGCTCGTCGGCAAAATTCTTCACGTCCGGCGGCTCCGGCGCCAAGCAGCAGGTGTCCGCCAATCCGTTCTATCGCGATAGCTGGCCGCACCTGGAATCCCTCGACGAGGACGAACGCGACCGCTCGGTGGTCGTCACCTTCCAATGGCAGCCGCCCGGCGTTCTGGATGCGCTCGATCAGCCCAACATCGACTGGGACAAGGCGTTCGACCAGGCCGCGCCCTATGCAGCCTTTGCCTATGTCAGCACCATGGGGCTCAAGATCGCTTCCGACAACCTGTCGCCCATTCAGCTGGGCGGCGTGCCGGTTCCATGGAACCCCTATACGGGCTGGCCGACGAGCTGGACCACCGGCAACCCCGACGCCGACCAGGTGATGCAGGCGATGGGCAAGATGATGATCGACAACATCGAAGCAGCCGCCGCCAGGAAGGGCTACAAGATTACGCGCGACGACATCATCCGGCACTATCAGGATTGGCTGAAGAACCCGAAGAATAAATGGGTCAATCCGTAAGGCGCCACGTATGCTTTTCGGGAGACCGGCGAACCGCCGGCCTTGCCGACCTGCGTGAGCAGCGGTCAGCCCGAGATGATTTCGTAGTATAGGATCTCGGCCTCGCTGAGGGATGATCGCACACCGGGCGATATCAAGCCGGAGCCGAAGAGCAGAATGTCTTCGCGGCGCACGAAGACTTCAAGATCCGTGCCCGTCGACATGAAGGTGCCCGACGAGCTTCGCTCGGCGAGCCTGGCCCTGCCGTTCGAAATGGTGAAGGTCGCGTGATGCCGGGACACCCAGGGCCGCGGCACGACGATATCGCACTCGGGGGACCGGCCGATGGTCACGGATTCGTTGTTGCGGCAGGATCGCAGCTGATCCCCATATCGGATGACGAGATTGAGGTGCCGTACCGGGCCGGCAAGCCTGTCGAAAACCGTGCTCTGGCGGGCGAGCTGCGTGCTGAGGGCCACATCGTCCTCCCGCAGGGTATAGACGTCGAAAGGCTCCTGCTTTCCCTTGAAGGCCATCTTGTCGAGGAGCCGCAAAGCATCGCGGCTCTCCGCGGTAAGGGCTTCGAAGAAGCTCTGGCTGGCCAGCACCTCCCCGGGATTTGCCGTGGTGGACAACCGCGCGGTGACATTGACGACGTCGCCGAATATGTCGCCCCGCATTCGAATGACCGGTCCGAAATGCAATCCGATCCTGGCCTTCAACGTTCCATTCGTCAGCTGGCTGCTGATCTGGCGGACGGCCTTCAGCGCCGCTTCCGGCCTGATGAACAGGCTGAGGACGTCATCGCCCTTTGAGTGGATGAACGTGCCGCCATAGCGGGCCGTGGTCTCGCGCACCGCATCCAGGCAGTCCGAGATTTGCCGCAAGGCACCGACATCGCCGACGCGCTCATAGAGCGGCGTGCTCCCCACGACGTCGACCAAGAGGACTGCAGCTAGAATTCTCTCTTGATCCATCACGCGCATCCGCCCCGAGAACGCAGCACCATATAGTATACCAAAATCGCCCTTGGTTTCATTCCTTGAAGTCCATGAGGATGCCGTTGGCAAGTGGCGGAACCGGCTTCATCGCAGGAAGAGCCGTCGTGGGGATGCCGGCATGGCGGCGGCGACTACCCGCCCTGCTTGCGGCAGGATATTTCGACCCGTCAGGCCCTCATGCTTGATACTGCCGATATTTGGTTCCACATCTTCAGGGATGAGAAACGATCAGCCGGATCAGCGATGGTGGAGGTGGAGCCTGCTGGCCTCCCTTCTCCTCAATGTGCTTGTCGCCGCGCTCATCCTGCCGAGATCGCTGGTATCGCCCCTGAACGAAGAGCAGACGATAACGGTTGACCTGGTGCAATCGGTCGATCCGCCCCCGAAACCAAAGCCGAAAGCCGAAGCCCCGCCACCGGCTAGCCCCGCACGGCCGCCGGCGGAAAATGCGGTGAAACCACCGTCACCCAAGACAGCGAACGAGCGGCAGGCGATGCGGCCGGTCATGAAGCCGGTATTTCTCTTCGGCGACAAGGATCGCGGGCCCCGAAAGTCAACGGACGGCAACAGCGCCGCAAACGGTGTTGCCTCGCCCCCGGCCCGGCCTGATCCGGCTCAGGCAACTGGCCCCAAAACGCTGCCCGCAGCGACGGCCACGACCGAGGCGGTTTCCCAAGACGCCTCGGCGAAGACGGCGGCTGCACCCGCCCAAACCCAAGTCCAAGCTCAAGTCCAAGCCCAAGTCCAAGCTCAACCAGTTTCCAAGCTTCCTGAAGCCAAGACCTTGTTTTCGCAGGAAACAACCAACGACATCAACGCGATGCTTGCGATGGGCAATATGTCTCGCAGCGAGCGGGCCGGCCAGCTTTGCGTTACAGAACTGCATGAGCAATTGCTGCATGCCTCGCCCTCCTATGTCCCCGATATGCTGCCTCGCGAACAGCTCGAGCAAGGGAGCATCCTCGAGGACTCCAAGGCGGCGTTCGCCTCCAATTCGCAATGGTACGATCTGAGCTATCGTTGCGAAGTCGATGCGCAGGCGACGAAGGTGGTCGCCTTCGCCTTCCAGGTCGGCAACCCGGTCCCGCGCAGCGAGTGGAAGAACCGCGGGCTGCCTTCGCCATAGGCAAGGCATGAAGCCCCCGGCCCCATCCAGGATGCAGACGCGATGATCTGCGGGACTTTCTCGAAGTTCCGCGAAAGTGCGATTGCGAGCCCGCCAGACGCCACCGATTTTGGTGCATGGCACCCCCCGCACGAAGGCCCGAGCTTGCCAATCGAGCCGTGTGAGGGCAATTTCAGCCCAGCGAGACATTCGGCGGCCCCTGCCGCTGTCTTCTCTGGTCGGGCAATGGGACAAGGGAACGCGAACATCATGATCATGGACGGTGGGATTGCCGATGCCGGCGAGATGGACGAGAGCGCCAGGCTCGGGCTCGGATCGGGGCTTGTCAGCCGCCGGTCGTTTCTGGTCGGCTCCGCCGCCGGTCTCGGCGCATTGGGACTGGCCGGCTGCGCCACCTCCGGCGGCATGAGCCGGGCCGAGGCGGCGAGGCTCTATGCGGCGGTGCCCGAGGAGAAATTCCCGATCCCGGCGGTCGATGTCAGCAAGATCGACCCGAAATATTATCGCCGGAAAGTGCAATACCCCAGCAAGGAAGCGGCCGGCACGATCATCGTCGATCCGAGCAAATATTATGTCTATCGCATCGAGGGCGAGGGGATCGCTACCCGCTATGGCGCCAATGTCGGCCGCCAGGGCTTCCTGTGGCATGGCGACGCCTATGTCGGGCGCAAAGCCGAATGGCCGGTGTGGACGCCGCCCAGGGAGATGATCGCGCGCCAGCCGGAGGCCGCCAAATATGCCGGCGGCATGCCGCCCGGCCTGAACAACCCGCTCGGCGCCCGCACGCTCTATCTCTATCAGAACGGCAAATACACGCTCTACACCCTCTACAGCACCATCATTCCCCAGTCGATCGGCTCCGGCGTTACGAGCGGCTGCACCGGCCTGCTCACCCAGGACATGCTCCACCTCTACAACCAGACGCCGGTGGGGACGAAAGTGGTCGTGTTGCCGGCCTGAGGCTAAGGCCCGGTACGGTTTCCTGACGTAGCGTTGCCTGCCGGTGAGGTCGCAGCATTGCGGCCTCGATCCGCCGAAGGAGGACTGGCGCGCCGGAAAACCGGGCTCTACAGCATCGAGCCTGATCTGTGAATCAGACTCGATGCTGTAAGTTCTTGTTGTCGCATCTCTTTTGCCGAAAACCGGCACCCACTTTTCGGCGCGA
>NZ_LYXZ01000070.1 GCF_001676615.1 Labrys sp. WJW
AAGCGGTGGCAGACCTCGCTGACCGGGCGATCGGCCTTCTTGAGCACCGCCAGCACCTGCAGGGCGGCGACCAGGCCGTCGCCGGTGGTGGCGAAGTCCGACAGGATGATATGGCCCGACTGCTCGCCGCCGACATTGTAGCCCTGTGCCCGCATGCGTTCGAGCACGTAGCGATCGCCGACCGCCGTGCGCTCGAGCTGCAGGCCGAGGCCGCCGAGATAGCGCTCCAGGCCGAGATTGGACATCACCGTGGCGACGATGCCGGGCTGGGTGAGCTTACCCTCGTCCTTCCAGTCCGAGGCCACCACCGCCATCAGCTGGTCGCCGTCGATGACATGGCCCTTCTCATCGACGATCACCACGCGATCGGCGTCGCCGTCGAGGGCGATGCCGATGTCGGCGCGCAATTCGCGAACCTTGCGTGCCAGCGCATCGGGGGCAGTGGAACCGACATCCTTGTTGATGTTGTACCCGTCGGGCTCCACGCCGATCGGAATGACGTCCGCCCCAAGTTCCCACAGGGCTTCCGGGGCGACCTTGTAGGCAGCGCCATTGGCGCAGTCGACCACGACCCTGAGGCCGTCGAGGCGGAGCTGGCGCGGCAAAGTGCGCTTGGCGAATTCGATGTAGCGGGCGCGCACGTCGTCGATGCGGCGGGCCCGGCCGAGATCGCGCGAGCCGGCCAGCCGCGACGACAGATTGGTGTCGATCAGCGCCTCGATGGAGCGCTCGGTCTCGTCGGAGAGCTTGAAGCCGTCGGGGCCGAACAGCTTGATGCCGTTGTCGTCATAGGGATTATGCGAGGCTGAGATCATCACGCCGATGTCGCAGCGCAGCGAATTGGTGAGCATGGCGACCGCCGGTGTCGGCATCGGCCCCAGCAGCATCACGTCCACGCCGACGGCGGTAAAGCCCGCCACCAGGGCATTCTCGATCATATAGCCCGACAGGCGGGTATCCTTGCCGATCACCACGCGATGGCGGTGTTCACCGCGCTGGAAGGCGAGGCCGGCCGCCATGCCGACCTTCATCGCCAGTTCCGGCGTAATGACACTATTGGCCCGGCCGCGAATGCCATCGGTGCCGAAATATTTGCGACTCATGCGACAACCCCAAGATTTTCTGGTGCGATTATGCCCGAATCCTTGAGCAATTTGCTTCAAAAAATGTTTTCAACCGTAACAGGCCGCTGCCTTTTCAGCGGCGCCATTCATAGTCGAAGGTCGGCAGGCCGGAAGCGGGGTTGACGCCGCTGCCGATGCGCTCGAAGTCCTCGCGCTCGTAGAAGCGGATTGCCCTTTCGTTGAAGGCATTGACCGTGAGGCGCAGGGCAGAGCCGGCTTTCTGCTTGGCAAACAGCATCAGCAGATGCGCCAAACCGCTGCCCTGCTCGGTCGGCGGCAGCGCGATCTGCTCCAGCAGCAAGGCGTCGTCGTCCTGCGGCGCCAGCACCAGCATGCCGACGATCGAGCCGGCGGTGGCATCCTCGCGAAGCGCCACGAAGATTTCCGCCTCCAGCAGGTGCCAGCGGCCCCACTGTCCCGGCCAGCGGGCTTGATAGTCGAAGGCTGGATAGGTCGCTTGCCAGGCCCCGCACCACAAGGATTTCAGGGCCGGCTCGTCGGCAGCCTCCGCCAGCCGGAGCGTGACTGCGGCCATGCTCATCGCTCGGTCAGCTTCAGCTCGATGCGGCGGTTCTTCTTGCGCGCCTCGTCGGTGCCGGCGGTATCGATGGGCTGGAATTCGGCAAAACCGGCTGCGACGAGGCGCTGTGCCGGGATCCCCTTCGACATCAGATATTGCACCACGGAGATGGCGCGACTGGACGACAATTCCCAGTTGCTCGGGAATTGCGGCGAGTTGATCGGCCGGTCGTCGGTATGGCCGTCGACGCGCAGCACCCAGGGGATGTCGGTGGGGATCTTGTCCTGCAGGTCGAGGAGGGCGGCGGCGAGCTTGTCCATCTCGGCCTTGCCTTCAGGCTGCAGCGTGGCCTGTCCCGCCTGGAAGAACACTTCCGACTGGAAGACGAAACGGTCGCCGACGATGCGCACATCGGGGCGGTTGCCGAGCACTTCGCGCAGGCGGCCGAAGAAGTCGGACCGGAAGCGGGAGAGTTCCTGCACGCGCTGGGCCAGCGCCGCATTCAGGCGTGAGCCGAGATCGGCGATCTTGGTCTGGCTCTCGCGGTCCTTGGATTCGGAGGCGTCGAGGGCCTGTTCCAGCGCGGCGATCTGGCGGCGCAGGGCCGAGATCTGCTGGTTGAGCAGCTCGACCTGCGCCATCGCCTGGTCGGAAATACGCTTCTGGCTGTCGAGCTCACCCTGGATCTGCGCGACCTGCCCGCCCTGGGCGCTGGCGGCTGCGGCATCTTTCTGGGCGTCGTCGAGCAGGCCCTGCAAACGCGTTTTGTCGGCATTGGCCTTGTCGAGGCCGCTGGTGAGCACCGAAAGCTGCTCCTGGGCGTTGCGGCCATTGGTGCGCTCCAGCGCCAGCAACTGCGACAATTCCGCGATCTGGGCATTGAGCCGGTTGAGCGCCTCGTCCTTGCCGGTGACTTCCTGGGACAGGAAGAACTGGCCGAGCACGAAGATCGACAGGATCATGATGATGGACAGGAGCAGGGTCGACAGGGCGTCGACGAAGCCCGGCCAGTAATTGATGCCCTCGCCGCGACGGCGGCTGCGCCCGAGCGGCATCAGTTCTTCTCGCGTTCTTGCATCAGGCGCTCGAGCACGCTCTTGATGTCGCGCTGCTGTTCGGCCTGGCTTTCGACCCAGTCGCGGATCATCTGCTGCTCGGAGCGCATATGCTGCACCAGACCCTGGATGCCCTCGGCGAGCTGGGCCATGGCGGCGGTGGCATTGCGGCCGGAACCGGCCTCTCGCGAGCCGTCGGCCATGCGCTCGATCGCCGATTTGATCGCTGCCATCTCGCCGTCCGAACCGCCGCGGGCCAGGCCCTCGGCTTCGATGTCTGTCACGGTGGCGGCGAGCCAGTCCTCGAGCTCGGTATAGAAGCGGTTCTGGGCCTGCCCGGCCTGCAGGTCGAGGAAACCGAGGATCAGCGAACCAGCAAGGCCGAACAGCGAGGACGAGAACGACACGCCCATGCCCTTGAGCGGGGCGGCGAGGCCGCTCTTCAGGTTTTCGAACACGGTGCTGGCGTCGCCGCCGCCCACCGACATGGAATTGATGACGTTGCCGACCGAGCCCACCGTCTCGATCAGGCCCCAGAACGTGCCTAGAAGGCCGAGGAAGACCAGGAGACCCGTGAGATAGCGCGAAACCTCGCGCTGCTCGTCGAGGCGCATGCCGATCGATTCGAGGATGGAGCGCAAAGTGGAGAGCGAGATCGAGCGACGGCCGACCTTGTCGCCCAGCAATGTCGCCATCGGTGCCAGCATCACCGGCTGGTCCCGCAGCTCCAGGCCGGGATCGCGCAGGCGATAGGCGTTGACCCAGCGCACTTCCGGCAGCAGGCGGATCACCTGGCGGAAGCCGAAGACGATGCCGAGCAGCAGCGTGAAGATGATCAGGCCGTTGAGGCCGGGATTGGCCATGAAGGCGATATAGAGCTGGCGATAGAGCACGGCGGTGACGCAGGCCGCCAGCACCAGGAAGATCAGCATGCGGATGAAGAAGATCCGGGGGGAAGACAGCTTGTAGGGATCAAGGTCTCTGGCCATCGCACCACGCCGTTTCAGCAATCTGTAGCATTTTCCAGAAAAGTTGCTCGACTTTTCGGTCAAGAAAATGCGTCAAAACAAAGACGTGGAGCAAGAATGCGATTTTTGGGAAATCGCATTTTTCTCCACACGCGAACCCTCGACAGGAGGGTCCTCCTTTTCGGCCAGAGCTTGACGCAATGCAAGGACCGAAAGCACGCGCTCAATGGCGCGCCGGGCCGGATCAGGCTGCAGCGGTCTGGCCGCCATAGGCGAAGACGGTCTGCGGCCGCGCGCCGCGAATGAAGCCGCCGCCGAGCACGCGGGCCTGGCCATCGGCGTGGTCGTAGAACACGGCAGCCTGTCCGGGTGAAACGCCGTCCTCGGCCTCGGCGAGCTCGATCGCGGGGCCATCGGCCCCGAAATGCAGCAAAGCTGGCTTGGGCGCGCGGGTGGAGCGCACGCGCACGGCGATTTCCAAGCCCTCCGAAGGCAGGTCTTCAAGCGCGCCGTCGCCGATCCAGTTCACATCGCGCAGAGCGACATGGCGCGTCGCCAGCGCTTCGCGCGGGCCGACGATCACGCGCGCCGCCTCGGCATCGAGACGGATGACGTGCAACGGCTCGCCGGTGGCGACGCCCAGCCCCTTGCGCTGGCCGATGGTGTAGTGGATGACGCCTTGGTGCTGGCCGAGCACGCGGCCGTCCAGATGCACGATCTCGCCGGGAATGGCGGCACCGGGCTTGAGCTTCTCGATCACCTGGGCATAGCGGCCCGACGGCACGAAGCAGATGTCCTGGCTGTCAGGCTTGGCCGCCACCGACAGGCCGAAGCGCTCGGCGGCCTGGCGTGTTTCCGGCTTGGTCATCTCGCCGAGCGGGAAGCGCAGGATATCGAGCTGCTCCCTGGTGGTGGCGAACATGAAATAGCTCTGGTCGCGCTCGGCGTCGCGGGGGCGGAACAGGCCGCGCCCGCCTGATACCGCACGGCTCGCGACGTAATGGCCGGTGGCCAGCACGTCGGCGCCGAGGTCGCGCGCCGTGCCGAGCAGATCGCGGAACTTGACGCGCTGGTTGCACTCGACACAGGGAATCGGCGTCTCGCCGGCCACATAGGAATCGGCGAAACGGTCGATCACCGCTTCCTTGAAGCGGCTTTCATAGTCGAGCACGTAATGGGGAATGCCGATGCGGTCGGCGACCTCGCGCGCATCGTGAATGTCCTGGCCGGCGCAGCAGGCGCCCTTGCGATGGACCGCGGCGCCATGGTCGTAGAGCTGAAGCGTCACCCCGATCACGTCATAGCCCTGCTCCTTGAGAAGAGCGGCGCAAACGGAAGAGTCGACGCCGCCCGACATGGCAACAACGACACGGGTATCCTGCGGCCGGCGCGGCAGGTCGAGCGAGTTCAACATGGCTTCCTTCCGTCCATCAGAGGGTCAAGGTCTCTGCGACGGCGCTCCTTTACGCGATTTTGGCCGCGAGGGGAACGCCGATGTTCGGGGAGGCAAGGGCGAGCGACGTTGCCGCGCCGGTCTATTCCGATATTACTTTAGGGAATATGGAGGAACGATTTTCAGCGTTAACTATATTTATTAAGTATATCCTGGCGTATTGGCTTAATAAAAACTGAAGTGTTGCATTTATGTCATAGGATTTCGTGTAAAGCCGGTGCTATCAGGCGTTCATGCGCTATAAGCGCCAAGTGCTGGGGTATTAAAATGCAGTTTTTCAGGAATGCTGTGCTTGCCGGCGTCGTGGTTCTCCTGCCGGCAGCGGCATTCGCCGCCGATCTGGCGCCGACGCCCGTCGAGCCGGTTGCGCCGGAAGTCACGCCGTCCTTCACCTGGACGGGCTTCTATGCCGGTTTGAGCGCGGGCTATGGCCGCGGCAATCTCGACACCGATCTGAAGGCGGTTCCGACCGCGACGGCACCGACGCTTGAGAGGGCTCTCGGTTTCGGGCTGAACGGCGGGGTCGCAAAGGTCAAGGGCAGCGCCAACGGCGTCGTCGCCGGTGGCCAGATCGGCTACAATTATCAGATCGATCCCAATTGGGTGATTGGCGCCGAAGCCGACCTGCAATATGCCGGCCTGGACACCAAGAAGACCTTCATCGGTGCTCAGGACATTCCGGTCACGGTGAAGAATGAGCTCAACTGGTTCGGCACGGCCCGGGTGCGCGCCGGCTATGCCTTCGACAATGTCCTGATTTACGGCACCGGCGGTCTTGCCTATGGCCAGGTGAAGACCAAGGTCAGCACCGGCGGCACCAACCTGTCCGGATCGGAGACCAAGTTCGGCTGGGCTCTCGGTGCGGGCGCCGAATATGCCCTGACCCAGAACTGGACAGTGCGGGCCGAATATCTCTATGTCGATCTCGGCAAGGCCGAGACGATCAAGGCCAACAGCGAGATCGCCCAGATCACCGCCAAGACCGATGTCTCGGTGCACACGGTGCGTGCCGGCGTGAACTACAAGTTCTGATCGGAACTTCGCTACTGCTCCAATTCTCAGGGCTCCGCTTGGCGGGGCCCTTTTACTTTGGCCGGTCAGCCTTGCGCCGGCCAGCCCGTCGTTCTAGTCAGGGGGCCTTTCCAGGAGACCTCGAACCATGCCGGCCACGCCTGACGACCTGTTCGCTTTCTTCGCCAAGCTTGGCATCACCGTGACGACCGTCGAGCATCCGCCGCTGTTCACGGTAGAGGATTCGAAGGCTCTGCGCGGCCAGATCGCCGGCGGTCACACCAAGAATCTCTTCCTGAAGGACCGCAAGGGCAGGCTGTTCCTGGTGGTGCTGGAGGAGGATGCCAGCGTCGATCTCAAGCGCATCCACGAGATCATCGGCGCCCAGGGCAAGGTGTCCTTCGGTTCGGCCGAACTGCTGACGCAGATCTGGGGGGTATTGCCGGGAGCCGTTACGCCCTTCGGCGCCATCAACGATACCGAAGCGCAGGTGACCGTGGTGCTCGATCAGGCGCTGCTCGAGAACGACAAGCTCAACCATCATCCGCTGGTCAATACGCAGACCACCACGATCGCCCGCGAAGACCTCATTGCCTTCCTGCGTGCCACCGGGCACGAGCCCAGGATCCTTGCCGTTTCGCTGTCACAGCAGGCGGATGCCTGAGGCCAGGCGCGGTTCCATCCAAGCGCGCCCGGTCCTGCTTCAGAGTCTCGATGACGCCGTTGCATCCGGGCATTGAGTGCCGGATCGAGGATTTGGCGAAAACCGTCAGAAGGAACCAAGAGTCATCGACCATGACTCTTGGCATAAGCGACGCTTGGCATAAGCCCGACTTCCTGTGCCGGCGTGGTTCGGAAAGCCCGTCGGGTCGTCGACGGGCATGATCCCGTTCAGTCGAGGCAGCCGCGGAATATATCGTACTTCATGCATTTGCGGCGAGGCGCATAGGCGGTTGGGGCAACCGTGGTACCGCGGGCATAGCGCTGGGCCGGTTGCTGCACGCCGGCTACGCCGGCCGATGGTGCGGCCCTGGGGCCAACCTGGCAGCGAATGCCTTCCGTTGCCAGGGCGCCGGCGACATCGGCGTCGTAGCACAGCATCTGGGTGGCAGCCCTGCGATAGCCCATGGATTGCAGCGTGCGGGCAAAAAGGCGAATGTTGCAGCCCTGGTCAAGCTTGGTGGTTCCGAAGCTGAAGCCGAAACCGGCACCCGAGCCGCCGACGCTGACACTGCCGAGGCAGGCTTCGATGCCGGCCGCCGCGAGGCCCGGGGCAAACGCCGCGGGAGCCTGGCGTCGATCGCGATTGTTCAGCGTCGCGCCGCCGACATTGCCGGTGATGTTGCCATTGCCGTTGCCATTGCCGGATCCGTCGCCGGAATTATTGCCGTTGTTAGTTCCGTTCTGGGCCTGTGCCAGCGAGGCAGCGGTAAGGAAGATGACGATGGTGAAGAAATAGACAATACCCTTCGCAAGCGATTTCATATGCGTTCCCCCAAACACAAACACGCCCACAAACTTTTGGAAAGTCTATGAGGTGTACAGGAGGCTACGCTACAAATGTGATTTTCGCAATGAATACAATATTTTATCGCTAAGGAACCTGACGGGGAGTAATGCCGCAGCGTTGAAGTTCTTTCATGAGACGCTTGTAGTCCCAGCTATACGTTGCCTCGTTGTGGTTTTCGTTATTGTCACTTGTGAAGCAGTTTCCGTTTCCGTTACCAGAATTGAAATTACCGTTATTGTTTCCTTGATTGAAATTTCCATTAAAGTTGCCGGTATTGCCGTTGCCGTTGTTGTTTCCTCGCCCAACGCTGTATTGAACAAGGATAACATCATCTCTCCGCAGTATCCGGATTTGAGACGCCCCGTGCTGCGGGCCTGGGACATGGCAGCGGGAAAGCGCCGGAACCTGGGGGGTGGGGGGAGTCTGCCAACAGCCGATATCGAGGTCTGCGATCATGGTTGCGTTCCTGTGATCAAAGACGACATGTTTCAGTATAAACCATAAAGGCCGGACCGACCCAGACGGTCGATCCGGCCGAAGCTGCCTCGGCAGCCTCCTAGGGGTTGCCGTTTCCGTTGCCGTTGAACGAACCGATGTTCCCGTTGCCGTTGAACATGCCACCATTGTTGTTGCCGTTCAGCGCACCGATATTGTTGTTGCCGCTGGTGGAGCTGGAGTTCCCGCGGCCGTTATAGGCGCCGATATTGCCGGTGCCGCCATTGCCGTAGCCGATATTGCCGTTGGCGTCCGGCGCGCCATTGCCATTGGCGTTGCCGTTCAAGGTGCCGGTATTGGCATTGCCGTTGTAATTGCCGTTGCCAAGCCCGTAATTGCCGTTGCCGTTGCCGTTGCCATTGGCGAGGCCGCTATTGGCGTTGCCGTTGGCATTGCCGCTGAAGCCGCCCCAGTTGCCATTGCCGTTGCCATTGCCGTTGCCGATGCCGGAGTTCATGTTGCCGTTGCCGTTGCCGTTACCGACGCCGACATTGCCGTTGCCATTGCCGTTGCCGTTGCCGAAGCCAGCATAGGCCGCGGAGATCGAGGTGCATGCGAGCGCGGCGTAGAGGGCCGCATGGAATACGGTGATTCTCATGGTTCTACCTTTCCTGGACTGGGTTCGGGAAAGGCCGAGCCTTCCCTTGACTGTGTTCCGATCCCTTGAGGTGGCAGGAGGCAGGCGCGCATGCGACATACCTCTCTTCCCAGGTGTCACGCGCCACGTGAGCGGTGTTGGCAATTGCCGGATGATCGTTGCCCTCAATGGGGTTAGTTGCGCCTCCTGGTTTTGGGAGGCGCGTGGTGGTTTTCACCTCAATGCGAGGTGCAGCCGTTGTTCATGATGTTACAACTGGCTCGATCGGCAATGGTCTTTACCTTGTTGCTGGTTGCCGTAACCGTCACGCCGGCGGGCGGATCTGGGTCATTGGGATCACCCATGCCGTAATTGCCGTTGCCGTTCATGTTGCCGTTGCCGACGCCAGTGTTGAAATTGCCGTTGTAATTGCCGTTCAACATGCCGGTATTGAAGTTACCGTTCATGTTGCCGTTACCGATGCCGGTATTGCCATTGCCGTTATAGTTGCCGTTGTCGGTTCCGGTATTGCCGTTACCGTTCATATTGCCATTGCCGGTTCCGGTGTTGCCGTTGCCGTTGTTATTGCCGTTGCCGGTTCCGGTGTTGCCGTTGCCGTTCATGTTGCCATTGCCGGTTCCGGTATTGCCGTTGCCGTTGTTATTGCCGTTATTGGTGCCGGAATTGCCGTTGCCGTTGCCGTTGCCATTGCCGGTTCCGGTGTTGCCGTTGCCGTTGCCGTTGCCATTGCCGAATCCCGCATAGGCGCTGAGGACCGGGGTGCAGACCAGTGCCGCACTCAGCAGCAGCCGCGTGAGGAGGGTGCGCATGATACTGTCCTTTCTTGCGACTCGAAAAACAGCCTGGCCGCGGATGTCGGGAGGCGTGTTCAATGATCGGGCGGTGCGGTCTGTCGCTGCCGCGGCCCGTCCATGATGCAATCTGACTGGACCTGCACGGAGCGTTCGGAGCGGTTCGTCTGTTGGGTCGAACCGCCTGGCGCCCGGCCGGAAAGGCCTGGATGCGGGATCCTCTTCCGTCGGCCGTCCGCGGGACGCTACGCCGGAGCAGGGAGGGAGGAGAATTGCCGCATCCAGATTTCAGAGCTCGAGCAGCGAACGCTGAACGCCAGGGAAGGCGGGAGCTGACCGAGGGCCGGGAGGAAAGCCGGGCCAGCTCCCTGAGAGCAAGCAAGGCTTATTGGTTGGCGTTGCCGTTGCCGTTGCCGCTGAAGGCGCCCCAGTTGTGGTTGCCGTTCACGTTGCCGTTGCCGATGCCATAGTTGGCATTGCCGTTCACGTTGCCGTTGCCGAAGCCGAAGTTGTGGTTGCCGTTGGCGTTGCCGTTGCCGAGACCGACGTTGCCGTTGCCGTTGGCGTTGCCGTTGCCGATGCCGGCGTTTCCGTTTCCGTTTCCGTTTCCGTTGACGGCGCCGGCATTCCCGTTGCCGTTCAGGTTGCCGTTGAGGGCGCCCCAGTTGCCGTTGCCGTTGCCGTTGCCGTTGAAGGCGCCGGTATTGGCGTTGCCGTTGCCGTTGCCGTTGCCGAAGCCGACATTGCCGTTGCCGTTGCCATTGCCACTGCCGATGCTGAAGGCCATCGCGGCGCTGGAGACGCTCAGGATCAGGGCGGATGCGATGAGAAGCGATTTCATAATGGTCTCTCCACTCAGTCTGTCTTGTGAGGTGCTTAAGGCTGTAATCAGCAGAAGCATTTGCTTTAAGCCCGCGGTGATTACAGTTTTAAGCTTATTGATTTTTCAGTGTAGAGAAACTTGTCTATTGGAATTAGTACAAAGGAGTATTAAATCAAGGGCGATATACTAAAAATTGATTTGAGCATGGCAAATATTGCCGCGCAGCGACGCAAATGCGCGCCATGCAGCTCAAAAGCCCCGGATTGTTCGAGAGGAAAATTTTCAAGGCGTGGAACGGCTGGATCAGAGTTCCCCAACACACCCAGCTCGGTCCATCGGACGTCTTTTGTGGCCGTCGTCAGTAGGCGATGGCAGGAACGGCCATTTGGCTGTCTTCGCAATCGGGCCCGATCATCATGGTGGTGCCGGGCGCGCGCATCTGGCTGCCGCACATCAGGGCGACTTCGGTCCGGTTGCGCAGATGGAATTTGCGCATGATGTTGCGGATATGGACCTTCGCGGTGCTCTCGGAAATATTGAGGGCATGCGCAATGATCTTGTTCTGCTTGCCCTTCTGGAGCAGACTCAAGACGTCCATCTCGCGGTCGGTCAGGCTGAGATGGATGTCGGAACGCAAGTGACGTTCGGGCGGCGGTTTGGGCGCGCTCGACGGTGGTTCCTTAAACAGGGGAGTCGCGCTCGCATAGGAGATGGGCTGAGCAGTCGTTTCCTCACGCGCTGGCAGCGACAGGCCCTGCCGGATCGCACTCACCATGGCATTGAAGCCCATCGAGGCTGTGATCCAGCTATGAACGCCGGCCTCGTCCATCAGTCGTCCGATCGCAGGATCGCTGTTGTCGGTAACCACCAGCAGGGGCAGCTTGCCGATACGGGTTTGCAATTGCTGAATGACGAAGGCGATGAAGAGCGGGTCCGTGCTGCGCTGTACCAGGCTCAGTATGGCGAGCGAGGCTTGTGTGCCGCCTTCTCCGGGAGCGCCCATGATGCGGACATCGATATCGTCCGCAGCCTCCTTGAGCGCATGGGAAAAGATCTCGCCCAGCAGGGGACGGCTCTCGATCAGCAAGACGACTTTGCGGTCCACAACAGGCAACGTGCCTGGCTCGGCTTGTCTATGATCATGGCAATCCAGCATGTCATTGCAGGTGACGTGGTGACTCATGATTTGGCCTCTTGAAAGTTCTGGCGTTACTTCCTCTACAAGTCTTCTTGTGGGTTGGGCTTTCACCCTAATATGTCGTTAGGGTGTGAGCCATTACACTTGTGCGGCTGTTCTGCGTTGCCGACCTGAACGGCCGGTTGTCGCGCGCAGCCACCTTCATCGGCCACCACGAAATTCTTTGTCGCGGGGCTCGAAAAGTAAAACGATTCACGAATAATAGGATGCCAGAATATTGATTATCGCGATGTGTCATTTATCTCACAGAAACGACTATTCGCGAAAGTCTTTTGGGATTAATCCGAAAGGGACCTTCCCCATCGTCAACACCAAAAGGTATCATATTGAGGCAAAAGGCGATTTTCAGCCTTCCCGGTTCGTGTATGCAGGTTATATTGAGGGCGGCGTGAATTCGCCGTGATTTGAGTGAAGTTTCCGAATACGATTAAAAAACTTTAATCATCAAAAATATCCAGATAGTCGCCTGTGTATAGGCAACAATCTTTTCTTTCTATACGCGGCGGTCTGTGGTGCTCTTCAATATGTTACGGGGTCGTTTTGCTGGTGGTTGACTGCCGCCGTTACCCCTTTCGGGGGTTATTGACGAAAAGTAGGTATGGAGTTCCATCTGTTCCATTCTCGCAACAAGCAAGATGAAATCTATTGTTTCGTACGGTGTGGCGCGCTCGACGGTTGCCTTCGCGGCGATTTGCCCCCATCTAACCGCGGACGAAGCTTTCCAAGCGGGTAGGAATGATGAGCAACGATGCTGCCGGAACCAACGGTCTGATCAAGGATACCACCACCCAGACCTTCATGGCTGACGTGATCCAGGAGTCGATGAAGCAGCCGGTGCTGGTCGATTTCTGGGCCGAATGGTGTGGCCCTTGCAAGCAATTGGGCCCGATCCTGGAGAAGGCCGTGCTTGCAGCCAAGGGCAAGGTCAAGCTGGTGAAGATGGATATCGACAAACATCCGCAGATCGCCGGGCAATTGGGGGTTCAATCGATTCCGGCCGTCTTCGCCTTCTCCAAGGGGCAGCCTGTCGACGGCTTCATGGGGGCCATTCCTGAAAGCCAGATCAAGGAGTTCATCACCAGGATCGCCGGTCCCGGTGGCGATCCGGACACGGAGGCCTTGCTGGCCGAGGCCGAAGCGTTGCTCAACGAAGGCGATGGAGCGGCGGCAGCTCAGCTCTTTGCACAGATTTTCGAGCAGGACGCCGAGAACCTGAAGGCGATCGCCGGCCTGGCGCGCTGTGCGCTTGCCGCAGGAGAGCTCGATCAGGCCAAGGCCACGCTTTCTCTTACGCCCAAGGGCAAGGAGAACGATCCCCTCATCGCCAGCGCCCGGGCCGCACTGGAACTGGCCGAACAGGCCAGCGATGTCGGCGACCTCCAGGGGTTGGCACGCCAGGTCGAGGCTGATCCGAAGAACTTTCAGGCCAAGTTCGACTACGCCCTGGCCCTCGCCGCTGCCAATAAGCGCGAGGAGGCGGTCGACCAACTGCTCGACATCGCCCGGCGCGACCGCAAATGGGACGATGACGGCGCGCGCAAGCAGCTCGTGCAGTTCTTCGAGGCCTGGGGGCCGATGGATGAGAACACCATCTATGGTCGCCGCCGACTGTCGTCGATCCTGTTTTCATAAATAGTGACGCGGCCCGCCAGCTGGCCGTAAGATAACGCCTGGAGGTCGCGGCCGCGACCTTGAGAAACTGTCATGTCCCATGCTTGGGCCATGACGGCCTCCAGAGCAAAGCGCGTTTGGACGGAAACGCTTGTTTGCTCTAGCTCTTTGGTTTGACGCGTCTTTGCGATTCTTGGCGATTCCGCCAAGTCGCAAAACGCTATAGGCCCGTTTGAGGAATGGCAGCCGATGCATCCCTTGTTCAAGACGGAGGCCGATCTGCCTCCTGTCGTTCCGGTCTTCCCCCTGGCCGGCGCCCTGCTGCTGCCGCGTGGCCAGCTGCCGTTGAACATCTTCGAGCCGCGTTACCTGGCCATGATCGACGACGTGTTGAAGGGACCGCGTCTGATCGGCATGATTCAGCCCGAGGACGAGGAAAACGAGACGGTGCCGCGCCTGTTCCAGGTCGGCTGCGTCGGGCGCCTCACCCAATTCGCCGAGACGGGCGATGGGCGCTACCTCATCCAGCTCACCGGCATTTCGCGCTTCAAGGTCCTGTCGGAAGAAACCGTCTCTACGGCCTACCGCCAATGCCGTATCACGGCCGAGCCCTTCGCCATCGATTTCACCCCGCGTGCGGGTGAGGATGAGGTCGACCGCAAGAGCCTGATCGATACGCTACGCGCCTATCTTGCCGTCAATCGCTTCCAGGTCGACTGGAACGACATCCACGAAGCCTCCAACGAGGCGCTGGTCAATGCGCTGTCGATGATGAGCCCGTTCGGGCGGCGCGAGAAACAGGCGTTGCTCGAAGCTTCGTGCCTGCGCGAGCGCGCCGAGATCCTGGTCGCCATCACACAGATCGAATTGGCCAAGAGCGGCGACGGCTCCGATACGCCGCTGCAGTGAGGATGAGTGCCGATGCCCACGCCGCCGCCGCATCGCCCACCGCCGCTGACCGATCCCAAGCTCCTGGAATTGCTGGTGTGCCCTCTCACCAAGACGACGCTGGAATATGATGCGGAAAAGCAGGAGCTGATCTCGCGCGCCGCCAAGCTGGCCTATCCCATCCGGGATGGTTTCCCTATCATGTTGCCCGAGGAGGCAAGGATCATCGAATAGAACGGGCGATCGAACAGATCGGATCGTTCCGTTCATTGCCCCGAAGCCGAAAGGAAGACGCAAAGAATGTATGACAGCCCGCCGGAGCTCCAAGGATCGACACAGGAACCGACCGTTCTCGGCGCCGCCTCCATCCCGCGCGAGGATTGGGATCGGGCACCGTGGAACCGGTGGTCGTTCCAGCATGTGCGGGAACTGGTGCCGACGGCGCAGGTCTGGCGTGGACCGGGGCCGGCCACGGCGTTACCGGTCGCCCTGCAGGACATAGACGGGGTTGCCTTCGAAAGCGACGGTCAGCCGGCAACGGTCGGTAGCTTCTTCGAGGCGAACTACGCCGACGGCTTTCTGGTGCTGCACCGCGGCAAGGTGGTGGCCGAGCGCTATTTCAACGGCATGACGAGCCACAGCCAGCATCTGTCGCAGTCAGTCGCCAAATCCGTGGTGGGCACGGTTGCCGGCATCCTGATCGGGCGCGGCGTGCTCGATCCGGCCGCGCCGGTGACCTTCTATCTGCCGGAACTGGAGGCCACCGCCTATCGTGGCGCCACCGTGCAGCAGGTGCTCGACATGACGACCGGCGTGGTGTTCGACGAAACCTACACCGCGCTCGATTCGCACATCGCCAAGATGGACGTGGCCAGCGGCTGGAAGGCCCGCAAGGACCCCAGCTGGCCGACCCATGTCTTCGAGCTGATCCTGCAGCTCCAGGCCAGCCAAAGTGTCCATGGCGCCATCTTCAACTACCGCTCCGTTGAGACCGACGTGCTGGCCTTCGTGCTGCAGAGCGCCACGGGCCTGCTGCTCCCCGAATTGGTGAGCCGAGAGCTGTGGGCACCGATGGGTGCCGAGGAAGATGCCTATTTCACCGTCGATCCCGCCGGCTATGGCCTGGCCGATGGTGGTTTCAATGCCACGCTGCGGGACTATGCCCGCTTCGCCCTACTGCATCTCGGCGGCGGGGAGATCGGGGGCCGGCGGCTCCTTCCGTCCTCCTGGCTGGAAGACACGCGTTTTGCCGCTCGGCCAGATCTCTTCCAGGGCGTCTATCGCGACATTCTCCCTCGGGGCGCCTATCGCAACCAGTTCTGGATCGAGGATGTCGAGCGCGGGGCCTATATGGCGCGCGGCGTGTTCGGGCAGCTCATTTATATCGATCCCGTCGGCGAGTTTGCCGCCGTGGTGTTGTCGAGCTGGCCGGAATTCCTGCACGCACCGAGGACGCGCGCCAGCCTGGCCGCGGTCCGGGCGATCCGCGACGCCTTGGCGTAACGGCGGGGGGCAGCGCCGGCGGCGCTTCGATGTCACGCCGGCAATGCTGTCTCCGTCTGGCAGCCTGCCAGGAGCCAGGCTCGGAACGCCAGCATGGCGGGCGAAGGCTGGCGCGATTTGAGTTGAGTCAGCCAGTATGAACCGGCGTGCACCTCGGTCTCGAAGGGACGCACCAGCCGGCCGCTGGCCAGGGGACTCGAGAACATCGCCGCCGGCAACAGGCCGACGCCGATGCCCTGGGCGATCGCCTCGGCCATGGTGACCGAGGAATCGAAGACGACGGCATGGGTTGCGGGGCCGGTTGCCCCCGCTGCGGCAAACCACAATTGCCATTCGTCCTCGCGATAGGACCGCAACAGCAATTCACCAGCGAGGTCCGCCGGCCGACGCAGCCGTTCGGCCGCAGCCGGCGCGCAAACGGGCGAGAGCGGGGCAGGCATCAGCAGCGTCGCCTCGGTGCCATGCCACAAACCGTCGCCGAAGCGGATGGCATAGTCGAGGCCGTCGCCGGCCAGATTGATGCGGTTGTTGTTGGTGAGGATGCGCAGGTCGATGAAAGGGTGCGTCTCGCCAAAGGACCGCAGGCGCGGCAGCAGCCAGCCGGCGGCGAAGGTCCCGACCACGCCGACTGTCACCACATCGCGGAAATGGCCCTTTTCGAAGCGGTCGAGCGTGGCACCGATGCGCCCGAAAGCTTCGTTGAGGACCGGGACGAGCGCCTGGCCTTCCTCAGTGAGGGCGAGGCCGCGCGGCAGGCGGCGGAACAGGTGCACGCCCAAGATCTCTTCCAGATTTTTCACCTGGTGGCTCACAGCGGTCTGGGTCACCCGTAATTCGAGCCCGGCGCCCGTAAAGCTGAGATGGCGCGCCGCCGCCTCGAAGGCGCGCAAGGCATTGAGAGGCAGATGCGAACGGATCATGGACCCCCAAATTTTTCTCAGGTCTGAGGCGATTTATCATCGTTTGTCCCCTGCTCAAACTGCGACCATCCTGACATCGAACGATGTAAGGAGTTGGCATGACCAGACGTAATTTCATGGTCGGAACAGGTGCAGCCCTGTTCCTGCTGCCTTTCGGCGTCGCGTTTCCTGCGGCCGAATCGCGTGCCTCGACGGATTTCGCAGGGGCAATCAGGCGGATCGAAGGCGAGGTGGGCGGACGCCTGGGCGTTGCCTCTCTCGATCTCAAATCGAGGGTGAGGCTGGTTTATCGACCGGACGAGCTCTTCCCGCTCTGCAGCACCTTCAAGCTGCTGGTTGCCGCCGCGGTGCTTGCCCGGGTCGACCAGCGGCACGAACGACTGTCCCGCCAGGTCCCGATCGAGGCTGCCAGGCTGCTGCCCAATTCGCCGATAACGGCCAGGCATGCCGGCGGGCATCTGACCTTGGCGGAGCTTTGTGAGGCGGCGATCACCGTGAGCGACAATCTGGCCGGCAATCTCCTGCTGGAAGCCGTGGACGGGCCGGCCGGATTGACCCGTTATCTGCGTTCGATCGGCGATTCGGTCAGCCGTCTCGACCGTTGGGAGGTGGAGCTCAACGAATCGCTGCCGGGCGATCCGCGCGATACCACCAGCCCGGCCGCGATGCTGGCGGACCTCCAGCGCCTGCTGGTCGGAGAGGCGCTGTCGCCATCCTCGCGCAGCCAGCTTACGGCTTGGCTGAAGGCCAGCAGAACCGGCGATACCCGCCTGCGCGCCGGACTGCCCGCGGAATGGGCCTTCGGCGACAAGACGGGAACCGGTGAGCGCGGTTCGACCAATGATGTCGCCATCGCCTGGCCGCCTGGCCGTACGCCCCTTCTCATCGCCGCCTATCTGACCGGTACGACCGCGGCGGCCGACCGCCGCAATGCCGCCCTTGCCGCCGTGGCCAAGGCCGTGGTGGAGCATTTGCCGGCGTGAGTGCAGGAAGGACGCCGTGGGTCCTTGCACGATTTCTGCACGAGGTGCGCATCACGCCGCCACGAGGGCTGTATCGCGGCTGAACATCGGCGCGGCAGGATGGCGGCCATGGAGGAACCCATGCCGATCGCATCCGCTTCGCCGGACCAGACCCTGCCGGCCCGCAACCGCTCGCCGCTTCGACTGAGCTTCGTTTTCAAGGTGCTGGCCATCATCGTGCTGGCCGTCCTCGCCGATGTCGTGCTGTCGGCGGGGCAAGCCCTGCCTCAGGTGGGCAGCATCATCGGCTTTCTGGCTTTTGCCTGGCTCGGAGCGCTGCTGGCCTGCGACAGCCTGATGCGCCGCAACCGGGCCAGCCGCTTCGCGGTGATCGGTGCCAGCCTTGCGGGCTTCGCCCTGATCGTCGAGCCGAGCCTGCTTGCCGGCCTGCTCTTCCTGACGGGCTTGGCGCTGGCGCTGCTGCTGCCGCGCCATGGCGAATTCGGCAATGCGCTGGCCTGGGCCGTGCGCCTGCCCCTCTACGGTGCTCTCAGCCCGATGGCGGCCCTGCTCGATGCAGGCCGCTTCGCTCGGATCATCCGGCGACGAGGAGGCCTCGCTCTCGGTGGGATCGCCGGGGGATTGCTCGTGGCCGGTCTCGGCTCGGTTCTTTTCCTGCTCTTGTTCTCCGACGCCAATCCCCTGATCGGCCTTGGATTCGCCGCCCTATGGGATGCGCTCGCCCTGCGGAGCGGAAGCACAGGCCTGTTCTGGCATGGTCTATTCGTTCTGGCGAGCGTCGTCGCGCTATGGGCGAGCTTCAGGCCGCTGCGCCTGCGCCCCTTTGCCGGTGTCTCCACGCGTGCATCGCTGCCGATCCTGCCCTCCTGGCCCGGAATGGCGCCAGTGGTGATCGCGCTTGCTGCCTTCAACCTGGTGTTCGCTCTCCAGAATGCCTCGGACATCGCGTTTCTGTGGAGCGGCGCCCAGCTTCCCGAAGGCGTGACCTTTTCCCAATATGCCCATCGCGGCACGCAGGCCCTGGTTCTTGCGGCGCTGCTGGCGGCGGGCTTCGTGCTGGTCTGCCTGCGGACCGGCTCGCCTTTGGCGGGCAAGGCGAGCGTTCGCCTGCTGGTCTATCTGTGGATCGGCCAGACCATGCTGCTGGTGGCCTCCACCATGCTGCGCGTCGTCGCCTATATCGAGGCCTATTCGCTGACCTATCTGCGCATCACGGCCTTGATCTTCCTCTTCCTGGTGATGACGGGATTGGCGCTGATTTCATGGCGTATCGCCCGCCGGCGCGATGGCGTGTGGCTGATCAATGCCAACGCCCTGTGCCTGGCCATCGTGCTCGGGGTCTGCTGCTTCATCAACTTCGAGGGGGTGATTGCGCGCTGGAACCTCGAACGACAGGGATCGCCGCAAACCTTCGAGGGGCGGCGAGACATGTCCTATGTGGGAAGCTTCGGCGGCACCGGCGCCCTGCTGCCTCTCAAGGACGCCGGCGCTGCGGCCGACGCGGCGCAGAGCCGCGATCTTGCCGAATTGCGCGAGCTGAGGCGGGCAGTGCAGGTCAGGCTGGAGGCGCAGCAGGTCGATTGGCGTCAATGGACGCTGGCCGGCGCCTGGCGGCTGCAGCAGGCGGGGCCGCTGTCCGATCCGGCGCTGCCGAACCCCGCTTTGACACCTTCCCCCTGAAATGACATTCATCGCTCATGTCCCGCACCATTCTCATCGTCGATGACGATCCGCATATCCGCGAATTGCTGGCCTTCGCCCTTGCCAAGGCCGGCATGACCACGCACCAGGCCGGTGATGGCGAGGAGGGGCTGGCGAAAGCCCTGTCCCTCAAGCCGGATCTTGCCATTCTCGACATCAACATGCCGCGCATGGATGGCCTCGAAGTCTGCCGCAGGCTCCGGGCGCAGAGCGAGCTGCCGGTGCTGTTCCTGTCCTCCCGCGATGACGAGATCGACCGGGTGCTCGGCTTGGAAATGGGTGCCGACGACTATGTGGTGAAACCCTTCTCGCCGCGCGAAGTGGTGGCGCGGGTCGGTGCCATCCTCAAGCGGACGGGTGCCAGGCCGGCCCAGGCCGCGCCGGCATCGGTGCTGGCGCGGGGCCTGCTCCACCTCGATCCTGAAGGCTGGCAGACCCAATGGGCCGGGGAATCGGTGGGGCTCACCGCCAAGGAATTCCAGCTCCTGCAGATCTTGGCAGCGACGCCGTCCAAGGTGTTTTCCCGCGACGAGATCATCGATCGCCTGCACGGGCCCGGTTTTGCCATCACCGACCGCACCATCGACAGCCATATCCGCCATATCCGCCAGAAGTTCTCGGTCGTGGGGGCCGAGGACGTGATCGAGACCCGGGCCGGCATCGGCTATCGCATCGGCGCCTGTGCGGGCAAGGCGGCGTGATCCTGTTCAGCCGGTTGAAGGACGCCATCAAGGCGCGCTGGCCGGCGCTGCGCCTGCGTTCGATCCTGATCGGGGTGCTGTTGTTCACCGCCCTGATGCCGGGCATCGGCGCCATCTTCCTCAGGGTCTATGAAAATGTCCTGGTGCGCCAGACCGAGGCGGAACTGATCGCCCAGTCCGCCGTCTACGACGCGGCCTTCGATCTCGCCTGGCCCGGCCCGAAGCCGCCGCCGGTGCTGCCCCCGACGGAGAACGATCCGAACGAATCCTACCGGCGGGACGATTCGGCGACCGAGCCCTATTTCACGCCTGAGGCCCTGACGATCGACCTCAACACGATGCCGATCCTGTCACAGCGCCCGCTGCCCGTCGCCTCGTCGCAGGCGCCGGATGCCGAGGCGCTGGCAGCGGCTCGGGCGATCGCGCCGCTGATCGAGCAGAGCCGGCGCACCACGCTGGCGAGCGCGTTGATCCTCGATGCCAGGGGCACGATACTCTCGGACGGGCCGCTCCAGGGCCAGAGCTATGCCTTCCTGCCGGAGGTCCAGTCGGCCATCGGCGGGCATTCGCAATCGGTCTTACGGCGGCGCGGAGATTATGTGCCGCGCTATGCCTTCGAAGTCTTCAGCCGCGCATCCGCCATCCGCGTGCATTATGCCCGGCCGATCAAGCTGGGTGATCGCACCGTCGGTGTTCTCCTGCTGTCGCGCTCGCCCCGCGCCCTGTTCCGCGGCATCTATGACGATCTCGGCAAGATCGCGCTCGGTTTCGGCATCATTCTCGCCGTGATCATCGGTCTGGCCGGCCTGTTGTCGCGGGCCATCGCCAAGCCGATCGAGCAACTGACCGAAGCCAGCGCCCAGGTCGGCCGGCATCTCGGCCGCGGCGGCAGCGAGGTGCCGCCGACCCCGGCTACCGCCACCATCGAGATCCGGGCCCTGTTCGACAATTTCCGGCGCATGGCGGTCGCCATCGATCTGCGCTCGCGCTATCTGCGCGATTTCGCCGCCGCGATGAGCCATGAGTTCAAGACGCCGCTCACCGGCATACGCGGCGTACTCGAACTGCTCGACGAACATGGCGACACCATGAGCGCCGGGGAGCGCCGGCGCTTCATCGCCAATGCGGAGGGCGATGCCGAGCGTCTGTCGCGCCTGGTCGCCCGCCTGCTCGAACTCGCCCGCGCCGACATGGCGGATGAGAACGAGGGTGTGTCGACGGCGCTGGTCGATCCCGTGCGGCGTATCGCCGATGCCGGTTCCGACGACCACTTCAAGGTCGAGGTCATCATCGATGCCGGCCTGCCTACCGTGCGCATTCCGGCGGACGTCCTGGAGGCGGTCTTGACGACCCTGGTGGAAAACAGCCGCCAGGCCGGGGCATCCAGGGTGACGATTTCGGCGGCGATCGGGGACGACCATCTCGACCTTCGGGTCGCCGATGACGGGCCTGGCATTCCGCCTCACGACCGCAGCCGCCTGTTCGAGCCCTTCTTCACCACCAAGCGCGCCAATGGTGGTACCGGCCTCGGGCTGCCGATCGCCCGCTCCCTGCTCGGCAACAGCGGTGCCAGTGTCGACTATGTCGACGACGGGCCCGGCGCCTGCTTCCGGCTGCGGCTGAAGCGGAATGGGGTCGGGTGATCCAGGTGGAATTTATCTACAGATGCCGGCCGATATCCATGCGCTGATGCAATATGCGGATAATGTCGATGGTTTGCCCCGCTTGGCGATAGAATACGACATGCGAGCCGATATTGTATTTGAGATAACCTTCCCGGATCTCAACGAGGCGGCCGGTTTTTGTGCCGGCGGCCAGCCCCTCGAAGGCTACCACAAGTGTGTGAAAATAGCTGTCGGCCTGCTCGCGAGACCACGTTCGGAGCGTATAAAGCCAGATTTCCTCAAGATCGCTTTCGGCCAGAGGCGTGAGCCGATAGCGGCTGACTCTATCCGGCATGCTTGTCATGCAACCGTTTGAGGAAGGCCTCACCGTCGAATGGTTTGGGAGGTCCGGACTCCTCGCCGGCGATCAAAGCGTCGCGCAGGGCTTGAAGTCGCATTTCCTGTTCTTCGAGCAGACGCAGCCCGGCACGTACGACATCACTAGCAGACCCGTAACGGCCCGAGCCGACCTGTTCGTCGATGAAGGTCACGAAGTGATCTCCCAAGGAGACCGAGGTGTTGCGCTGCATGTTCGCTCCTCCAAGTTAGCACCAATATATACCACTTATTGGTACTATACCACGTCCATCACAGCTTCCTGGCTGACGCCAAGGCGCAAGACCGAGCCAGCGGCAGGGTGATGTTTATTCGGCACAGGACTGTGCAAGCGGTTTTGCTCCTTTATGTCCTGACCGTACCTGCCACGGCTGGAACGCCATGACCCTCGAACAAGCGCTTCTCGGCGGCCAGGCCATTGCCGACGAGATCGAAGAAGGCGCGGATGCGGGCCGTGTTCTTGAGGTCGCCATGGGTGACGATCCACAATTCGCCCGTTAGTTCAGGCATCGGTTCGGCGAGGGCACGGATGAGGTCCGGATCGCTGTCGCCGAGATAGCAGGGCAGCAGGGCAAGGCCGAGGCCGGCCTTGGCGGCGACTGCCTGGTTGACCAGGCTGTTCGAACGATAGGCGACGGCGTCAGCCGGCAGGTGTTGCGCCAGCCAATCGGCGGCCCGGATGCCAGCCGTGGCCTCCTGCCAGCCGACGAAGGTCTGGCCGTCGAGTCCCGCCACGGCGGACGCCGGCCCGCCATTGGCTGCCACGAGCGCCGGGACGCCATAGAAGGTCCAGGCCATGCCGGCGAGCTTCCTGCCCCACAGATCGCCTTCCCTCGGCCGCACCGGCCGGAAGGCGATGTCGGCCTCGCGGCGCGACAGGCTGAGCACGCGGTTGTCGATGGCCAGCTCGACCACGATGCCCGGATGGGCCCGGCGGAAGCCGGCGAGGTGTTGGGTCAGCCGGCTATAGGCGAGGGTTTCCGAGGAGGTGACGCGCAGCCGGCCGGAAAGGCGGTGGTCACGGCCGGTGATGTCGCGGTCGAGGGCCAGCGCCTCGTCCTCCATGCGCTCGGCGGCAACGGCCATGCGCTCGCCTGCGGCCGTCGCCTGGTAGAGGCCTCCGGGCAGCCGCTCGAACAGGCGCAGGTCCAGGCGCGCTTCCAGGGCGTTGAGGCGTCTGAAGGCCGTCGAGTGATCGATCGTCAGGGCCTTCGCCGCTGCCGTGAGGCTGCCGGCGCGCTGGATCGCCAGCACCAGGCGCAATTCGTTCCAGTCGTCCATGCCGCCTGCATAGCATCTTAGATGCTTGCAGTCACGCAAGTGCGACTGGTGAAAAGCCAATTAGTCATGCGTCGTTGCATTGTCCTAACCTTCCAGTCGATCCGCCGTTCGGCCCAGCCGATGGACGATTGCTTCGACTGAAAGGAAATGGAACATGAAACTCTATTATGCCACCGGTACCTGCTCGCTCGCCCCTCATATCGTGGCGAAGGAGGCCGGGATTGCGCTCGAGCTCGAACGCGTCGACCTGCGCAAGACGCCGCATGTGACCGAGCAGGGCGTGGACTATACCAGCGTCAATCCCAACCATTACGTGCCGGCGTTGCGGCTCGACGACGGATCGGTGCTGACCGAGGGCGCGGCGATCAGCCAATATCTCGCCGATCTCGAGCCTCAGAGCGGCCTCGCCCCGGCCGCAGGCACGGTCGAACGTGCCCGCTTGCAGTCCTGGCTCAACTTCATCGCCTCGGAACTGCACAAGATGTACAGCCCGTGGCTCTTCCATCCCGAATATGGCACGCAGGCCCAGGATGTCGCCCGCATCAAGATCGCCGAGCGCCTCGCGACCGTCGAGCATCATCTGGGCGAAGGTGGTCCTTTCCTGCTGGGCGGGACCTTCACCGCCGCCGATGCCTATCTCTTCACCATCGTCGGCTGGTCGCCCTACACCAAGGTGGACCTTGCGCCTTTCCCGGCGATCCGTGCCTTCATGGCTCGCGTCGGGGCTCGTCCCGCCGTGCAGGCCGCCATGCAGGCGGAAGGCATGAAGGTGGCGGCATGAGCACCGGGTCCCACCCCGCCGGGCTGACGCTCGTCAGCCACCATCTCTGCCCCTATGTGCAGCGCGCGGCGATCGCGCTGATGGAGAAGGGAGCGCCGTTCGAACGGCGCTTCATCGATCTTGCCGCCAAGCCCGACTGGTTCACGGCTCTATCCCCGCTCGGCAAGGTGCCCTTGCTGCTGGTGGAGCGGATGGAGCAGCCACAGGCCGTGCTGTTCGAGAGCAACGTCATCTGCGAATTCGTCGAGGAGGCCGTGAAGGGGCCCAACCTGCATCCCGCCGATCCGCTGGAGCGAGCCCGGCATCGGGGATGGATGGAGTTCGGGTCTGCCATCCTCGCCGATCTCTGGGGCCTGGAGACGGCCACCGATGCGGCGGGCTATGAGCGTGCACGTGCCAGGGTTGCAGACAAGTTTGCCCGAGTGGAGGAGGTGCTGGGCAACGGTCCTTATTTCGCCGGTGAAGCCTTCGGCCTGGTCGATGCCGTCCATGCGCCGATCTTCCGCTATTTCGACCTGTTCGACGCCCTCGCCGATACCGCTGTTTTCGCAGGGTTGCCGCGTGTGCGAGCCTGGCGACAGGCCCTGTCGGTCCGCCCCAGCGTGCGCGCGGCTGTTACGCCCGACTATCCCGATCGCCTGCGCGCCTTCCTCGTCCGCCACGATGCCTTCCTACTGAAGCAGGCTGCTTGAGAGGAGAGGAACGCGTCATTGCGGGCACAGCGAAGCAATCCTGTGCGAGGTGTGCGGCAAAGCTGGATTGCTTCGCTGTGCTCGCAATGACCCCCTGAAACTCCTTAGCCACCTGTGTCCGGTCCCTCACACCAGCCGGCGCGGGATTACCTCGTGGAAGCTGCGATCGGCGATCTCGACCCAGTCCTGCAGAGCGCGGATCCGGGCGCTGATCTCGAAATTCTCGTCATCGGCGATCATGCGGGCTTCGGCCTCGATGCGGAACTCGATGCCGTCGCAGGTGAGCGTGCAATGATGCGTCACCGTCTGGCAGGCGCTGTGCGGTTCGCCGTCGCGGATCGAGAATTCCCGGCGCAGTCTATGGGCGAAATCGGTGGCGATTTCTTCAAAACGCATCGGTGCCGAGCCGAAGGCGTCGCCATCTACGACGAGATGGGCCGTGCCTTCGATGAGGTCGAGGCTGAAACTGCGTTCGGCCTGGGGCGGGCGGCTCGAACGGACCGGGCCGGTTTCGGCCATGCTGACGGGCGGGAAGGCGAGGGCGGCATCCTCGCGCCGCGGCCGGCGCACCGGCAGGATCAGGGCGGCCTCGCCGGTGCGGACCGTCAGGGCCGCCTGGTTGCGCGCGGGCCAGGCCATGGGCCAGGCCGAGGTTGCAATCGACAGGCGAATGCGGTTGCCGGCGACGAAGGCATGGGCGCAGTCGTTGAGCCTGATCCGGACCGTCTCGAACACGCCGGGAGTCAGGGACTTGGGCTCGGCGTGGCCATCCCGATGGGTGAGGTTGAGGATGGCATAGGAGACGCGCTCCGAGGAGCCGTCTGGCGCGACGTCACAGAGCCGTACATGAATCTGCGCCGTGGGCTGGTCGGAAGCGACTTCCAGTACCAGCTCCGGCGCGCCGAGGATCTCGGTGCGGTCGGCGAGCTCCTTGGAATCGAAGACGAGGGACAGGCCGTCATCGAGGCGCTGGTCGGCGGGCGCTTCGCCCGGCAGACCGGAACTCATCCATTCGCCGCCGCCGGCGCCGCACCACAGCGGCGAGCGGATAGCAAGCTCCGAGGCCGGTGCCGGTCGCCACCAGAGCTGGCCCGGCGAGAGGAACATCGGCCGCCGGCTGATCAGGCGCGAGGGCCAGGACGCCTCGCCGATCCAGCGGCCGTTACGGCCCTCGTCCGAGGTGCCGCGCTCCTGCATATAGGCCCGCAGCATCGGTTCGTTCATGATGCCGTTGTCCAGCCCCCTGAGCCAGTGATCCCACCAGCGCAGGGCCTCCTCCAGGAAGCCGATGGCGGGGCCGGGCAGACCCTGATGCGGGTAGTGATGGGCCCAAGGGCCGATCAGGCCGAGGCGCGGGCCCGGCAGGTGTTCGAGCAGGCGGGGGATCGCATTGGAATAGGCATCCGCCCAGCCACCGACTGCGAAGACGGGTATCGCGATGGCGGACCAGTCCTCGCAGACCGAGCCCTGTTGCCAATAGGCGTTGCGATGCTGTTCGCTGGCCCAGATCGCCGGAAAGAAAGGCAGGTGGTCGAGGCGTTGCTCCCACGCTTCGCGCCAGCCCTCGCCATGGAGCGAGGGCGTGGGCGGCAAGGCCTGCCAGGCCATCATCGCCGAGCCCCACCACAGATTGTCCGCCAGCAGGGCGCCGCCCATGAAATGCACGTCGTCGGCATAGCGGTCATCGGTGGAGCATACGCTGATCACCGCCTTCAGGGCTGGTGGCCGGCGTGCGGCGACCTGCAGGGCGTTGAACCCGCCCCAGCTCTTGCCGATCATGCCGACCTTGCCGTCGCACCAGGATTGCTGCGCGATCCAGGCGATCACGGCGCAGGCGTCCTCCTGTTCCAGGGGCAGGTATTCGTCGTCGAGCAGGCCTTCGCTGTCGCCCGAACCGCGCATGTCGACGCGGATGGCGGCGTAGCCATGCGCCGCGAACCAGCCATGCATGGCTTCGTCGCGCGAGCGCGTGCCGTCGCGCTTGCGGTAGGGGATATATTCCAGGATGGCGGGAACAGGCGCGGTCTCCGCTCCTTCCGGCAGCCACAGGCGCGCCGCCAGCCTGACGCCATCGGGCATCGTGATCGTCAGATGTTCGATGGTGCGGACGGGATTGGGCATGGCTCACTCTGGATTGGCTGCACTGTCTTCATAGCATGGTCGGGGAACGCAGGGCGATCAGGCGTGTTTGGTGTCTTTCGTGCTTATTAAAGCCACGTACTTCCTGTGAGATTCTAGACCAGGCTGGCATTCTGGAGATGGCGGCGCATCAGCGCGGCGGCGACCTCGAAATCGCCTGCCACCAGCCTTTCCAGGATTTCCATATGCTCGCGGCAGGAGATCTCGACGCGGTCCCTGCCATAGGTCCAGTCATAGTTCGACAGGCGCCGCAACCTTGACTGGCGGCGGATGGCATGGGCCAAATAGCGGTTGCCGGAAGCGGCGCCGATGCCCTCGTGGAAGGCGGCGTTGGTTTCGAAAAAGGCGATGCTCGCCGAGGCGCTCCACTGGCCCGCGCGCGCGGTCGCCAGGGCGGCGGCATGGCGCTCGCGCATGTCCTCCGCCCATTCCGGCCTGAGCCCGAAGCCGGGCTCGAGAATGGCGGCCGGTTCCACCAGCATGCGGAAACGATAGCTTTCCTGGTTGGCGCCGTCATCCCGCAGCAAATCGGCGAAATGCCAGCCATAGCCGGCCTTGCGCTCGACGATGTCGAGCTCCTCCAGCCGGGCCAGGGCGTCCCGCACGCGCTGGCGGCTGACGCCGTAGCGCTTCATCAACTCGGCTTCCGAAATATTGAGCGGCAGGCTCTGGCGTTCATGGTCGTGGGCGATGCGTACCAGCAACTCGTCGTCGAGATCGACACTGCGCGGCGGTGGCGGCGCGGGCGGTGGCGGCAGGGCGATGAGCTCTACGCCCCGGTTGGGCCGGCGCCCGACGAATCCCCCTGCAGCGAGCTGGTCGAGGGCGGCCCGGATCGGCGTGCGGGAGACGCCGAGTTCCTGGGCGAGGCGGTTCTCGTTCAGCCTTGCGCCCGGCTGCATCGCCTCGTCGTGGATGAGGCGCACGATGCGGTCGAGCAGATCCTGCCGCAAGCGTGTCGACGGCTCCTTGACATCCAACTCAGATTGTTTCATGTAATCACAAAATACAATTTTTGATGCGTGGACCTGATCTCTCCTGATGTATCAGGTCCCGCTGCGACAATGAAGGCTCGGCCTTCATCACGGTCAGATGCAAAGTGGGAGATGGTGGAAAATGAGTTCGCGAAACGGTGAAGGCCCGGTCTCCTATCAGCCGCGAGTCCTGCCGCTTCCCCTGATCGAGGTTTCCGGTGCTCCGCGAGAGCGAGGGCGGCAATATGGCGAGCAGGCCTCCGCGCGCATCCGGCATGGCATCGAGCACTACTCGGCGCAGCTGGAGGCGGCCAGGCTGCCCTGGGCCGAAGTGGAGGAACTGGTCTCGCGCTTCGAGCCGACCATCCGCGATTTCGCCCCGGCCTATATCGATGAAATGCATGGCATCGCCGAGGGGGCCGGGCTTCCCTATGCGGCCATCGTGCTCCTGAATGCCCGGACCGAGATTCTCAAGCTTGCCGAAATGCGGGAGAATGGCATCGTCGCGCCGCTTGAGGCCGATGGCTGCACCGGCGCCGTCGTCCTGCCGCAGGCGACCGCCTCGGGCCGCCTGCTCCATGCGCAGAACTGGGACTGGAAGGCCGAATGCGCCGAGACGGCGGTCGTCCTGAAGATTCGCAGCGAAGAGGGCCCCGACATCCTCACCTTCACCGAGGCGGGCGGGCTTGCGCGCAGCGGCTTCAATTCGGCCGGCATCTCCATCACCGCCAACTATCTGGAAACGGATCGCGATTATCGCCAGCTCGGCGTGCCGCTGGCCCTGATCCGGCGCAAGGTCCTGGAGCAGAAGCGGCTGGCCCTTGCCATGCATGCCGTCTATGCCACGCCGAAATCGGCCGCCAACAACATGATCGTGGCCCAGGCCAACGGCATCGCCATCGACTTCGAATGCGCTCCCGACGAGACCTTCCAGGTGCTGCCACAGGCCGGGCTGATCGTGCATGCCAATCATTTCCAGAGCCCGGTCGCCCTGTCCAAGCTGATGGATCGCGGCATCGCCGACACGCCGGACTCGCTCTATCGCGACCTCAGGGTGAGGGCGTTGATCGAGCCCCATCTCGGCGCCGTCACCATGGACCATGTCAAGGCAGCCTTGTTCGACGATTTCGAGACGCCCTGGGCCGTCTGCCGCCCGCCGCACCGGGAGGGCACCACCAATCTGTCGGCGACGGTGGCCATGATCGCCATGGAACCGGCGCTCGGCGTGATGGAGGTGGCGATGCTGCCGGCCCTCAATCGCAGTTTCGAAACCTATTGCCTCGATATGAACATCCACGTGCCGAGCAGCGGCATCCGGCCCCGGCACGCTGCCTGATCCGCCGAGGCGGCGCAGACCGCCCGGCTCATCCCACCATCCCGACGATAAATCGCATGGGGAACTGACATGACCAACCTTCGGACCCTCGCCCGCGGCGCGGCTGCTTTCGGGCTGCTGGTTGCGGCGCCGGCTGCGGCCCAGTCGCAGGATGTGCTGCGTATCCAGCTCAATGCCGATATCCGTTCTACCGATCCCGGCATCAATCGCGACGCCAATTCGGACGCCGTGGTGATGAACGTGCTCGAGGGGCTGGTCGCCTTCCGCGAGGATGCCTCCGTCGGCCCCATGCTGGCGGAGAACGTGGAGACGTCGGCGGATGGGCGCAGCTACACCTTCAAGTTGCGCAAGGGCGTCACCTTCCATGACGGCACGCCGCTGACCGCCGCGGATGTGGTGTTCGACTGGCAGCGCTACATGGCGCCGCAGAACAATTGGCGCTGCCTGCCGGAATTCGACGGCAGCGGGCGCATGAAGGTCACCGGCGTCGAGGCGCCCGATCCGCTCACCGTGCGCTTCACCTTGGCCGAACCGACGGCCCTGTTCCTGACCACGCTGGCGCGCGTCGATTGCGGCGGCACGGGCATCTATGCGCGCAGCTCCGTCGGTGCCGACGGCAAGTGGATCAAGCCGGTAGGCACTGGCCCGTTCAAGTTCGAGGCTTGGGTGCCGGGCCAGTATATCGACCTATCCCGCAACGAGGCCTATGTGGCCTTGCCCGGCAAGCCCGACGGCTATGCCGGCAACAAGATGCCGAAGGTCAAGGGCGTGCGCTTCATGATCATTCCCGATCCCTCCGCGGCCAAGGCGGCCCTGCTTTCGGGCGGCATCGACGTCATTCCCGATATCGCCGTCTCCGACATGGCCGAACTGCGCGCGAACGCTGATGTGAAGGTGCAGAGCAAGCCGACCATGGAGCTCAACGCCGTCCTGTTCCAGGTCAAGGATCCGCTGCTGTCGGATCCGCGCATCCGGCAGGCGCTCGCCCTCTCGCTCGACGTGCCGCAGCTCGTCCAGGCGGTCACCGAAGGCGAGGGCAAGCCCAACCGTTCGCTGATCCCGGTCAGCTCGGCCTATTACGGCGAACCCGAGGCGAAGATGCCGGAGCGCGATCTCGATACCGCCAGGAAGCTGCTCGCAGAGGCCGGCTACAAGGGCCAGCCGATCCGGATGCTGACCTCCAAGCACTATCAATATCTCTATGACATGGCCGTGCTGGTGCAGGCGATGGCGGAGGAGGCCGGCATCAAGATCGAGCTCGAAGTGCTCGACTGGGCGACCTTGCTCGACCACTACACCAAGGGGGACTACCAGGCGGCGGCCTTCTCCTATTCGGCCCGGCTCGACCCGTCCCTGTCCTTCGACATGGTCAGCGGCGACAAGGCCAAGGCCCCTCGCAAGGTCTGGGACAATCCCGCCGCGCTCGCACTGCTCAAGCAGAGCACGCAGGTCGCCGACAAGGCCCAGAGGCAGGCGCTGATCGACCAGATGGAGACGATGTTCCGCACCGACGTGCCGATGATCGCGCTCTACAACCCCGCGGCTAAGGGGGCGACGCGCGCCAATGTCGAGGGCTTCGAGGTCTGGTCGCTCAGCCAGCCGCGAGGCTGGGGCGTGACGCTGAAATAGCGCGCGCCCGGATAGTCCAGCTCGGCGAGGTAGCTCAGCAATGAAAGCACTGGCTCTTTATGTGGCGCGCCGGATCCTGTGGGCGATACCGACGCTCCTGCTCGTTGCCGTCATGGTCTTCGTGCTCGTCCGCCTGATCCCGGGCGATCCGGCCCAGGTCGCCCTCGGCGACAATGCCAGCGAGGCCCAGCTCCAGGCACTGCGCATCGCCATGGGGCTCGACAAGCCCATCGTGGTGCAGTTCTGGTACTGGCTCCAGCACATGCTGCAGGGCGATCTCGGCCAGTCCATCACCAATGGCCAGGCGGTGCTGCCCCTGATCGTGGATCGCTTCAAGGTCTCGGCCATCATCGTGCTCGCCGCCGTGTTCCTGGCTGCCCTGCTGGCGGTGCCGGGCGGGTTGCTGGCGGCCTGGAAGCAGAACCGGGCCGCCGATCTCGCCATCGTCTCCAGCGCTACGCTGCTCTTGTCGATCCCGAGCTTCTGGCTTGGCATGATATTCCTGCTCGTCTTCGGCTCGAAGCTGCAATGGCTGCCGGTGGTGGGCTATGTGCCCTTCTCGCAGGATGCCGGCCAGGCCCTGCTCTATGTGATCCTGCCGATCGCCACGCTCGCTTTGATCGAGACCGGCGTGCTGACCCGCATGTCCCGCGCCAGCGCCATCGAGGTGCTCAGGCTCGAATATGTCATGCATGCCCGGGCGAAAGGCCTTAGGGAAAGCCGGGTGCTGCTGCGCCACGTGCTGCCCAATGCCTTCGCGCCGACCTGGACCGTCATCGGCCTCACCCTCGGCAATCTGCTCGGCGGCATCGCGGTGCTCGAGACCGTATTCACTCTGCCGGGCCTCGGGCGGCTGATGGTGGATTCGATCTTCTCGCGCGACTACCCCGTGATCCAGGGCTGCCTTTTGATGACGGCACTGATCTATGTGCTGGTCAATCTGGTGGTGGACCTGTGCTACCCGCTGTTCGATCCGAGGGTCTCGGCGACATGAGCATGCTTCGTATCCCCCGTTTTCGCTTCAACGCCGTATTGGGCGGCCTCTTTCTCGGCCTCGTGGTGGTGATGGCGCTGCTGTCGCTGGTCTGGACGCCCTATCCGCCGATGAAGGTGCATTTCACCGCGCTGCTCAAGCCGCCTTCGGCTGCCCATTGGCTCGGCACCGACAAATATGGCCATGACGTGCTCTCCGGCGTGATGGCCGGGGCATCGATCAGCCTGGGTATCGCCTGCCTGTCCGTCGGCTTTGCCGTGGTGTTCGGCACCATGCTCGGTCTCGTCGCCGGCTATCTCAAGGGCACGGCCGACCGTGTCCTGATGGTCGTGAGCGATGCCCTGCTGGCCTTTCCCGGCCTGCTGCTGGCGCTCGGTGTCATCGTCATCGTCGGGCGTGACCACAGCGTCGGGGCGATCGTGCTGGCCCTTGGCGTCGCCTATACCCCCTCCGTGCTGAGGGTGGTGCGCGGCACGGTGATGTCGGTGCGCGAGCGCGAATATATCGAGGCCTCGCGCGTGATCGGCAATTCCGAATGGAAGACGATGGTCAAGCATGTGCTGCCGAATTGCCTGGCGCCGATCATCGTGCTGGCGACCTCGATGCTGGGCTGGGTGATCTTGTCGGAAAGCTCGCTCAGCTTCCTCGGCCTTGGAGCCCCGCCGGAGATGGCGAGCTGGGGCAACATGCTGGCGGCAGCGCGGCCCTATATCGAGCGGGCGGCCTGGCTCGGCATCGCGCCCGGCCTATGCCTCGCCTTCACGCTGCTCGGCATCAACCTGATGGGCGATGCCATCCGCGACCGCTTCGATCCGCGCATGGAGGGACAGCGATGAACGAGACGGTCGCAAACCCGCTGCTCAGCGTGCGGGGCCTCACCATGGAGGGCCCCGGCGGCCTGCGCATCCTCGACGACGTCAGTTTCGATGTCGGGGCCGGCGAGATCGTGGCGCTGGTCGGTGAATCCGGCAGCGGCAAGACCATGGCGGCGCGCTCGGCACTGCGGCTGGTGCCCCCGCAGGTGCGTCGCATCGCCGGCGAGGTCCTGTTCGAGGGGCGGGATGTCGACAGCCTCGGAGCCGAGGCGATGCGCCGGCTGCGCGGCGGCTCGATCGGCATGATCTTCCAGGAGCCGATGGTCTCGCTCAATCCAGCCATGACCATCGGCGCCCAGCTTGCCGAGGGGCTGATGCTGCATCGCAGGGTCAGCGCGGCCGAAGCGGACAGCCTGGCCTGCGCAATGCTGGAGCGCGTGCAGATCAAGGATCCCAAGGGCTGCCTGACCGCCTATCCGCACCAGTTTTCCGGCGGCATGCGCCAGCGCATCATGCTGGCCTCGGTGATGCTGCTGAAGCCGAAATTGCTGATCGCCGACGAGCCGACCACGGCGCTCGACACCCTGTCGCAGCGCGAAGTGCTCCGGCTGATGGTGGAGCTCACGCGGACCGAGGGCACGGCGGTGCTGCTCATCACCCATAATCTCGGCCTGGTGGCCCAATATGCCCACAAGGTGGTGGTGCTGCAGCGCGGGCGGTTGGTCGAGCGGGGCGGCGTGGCCGAGGTACTCACCCGGCCGCGCCAGGCCTATACGCGCGCTTTGCTCGATGCCCTGCCGAGGCGGGAGGACAACCGTAAGCCGGTTCCCGATGTGCCGGCCCTGATCGAGGCGCGTGCGGTCAGCGTGCGCTTTCCGGGGTCCGGTGGGATGTTCTCGTCGACACCGCCCAAACTGGCGGTCGACGGCGTGTCTCTGGCCGTGCGTCCCGGCGAAGCGGTGGCCGTGGTCGGCGGCTCGGGCTCCGGCAAGACCACGCTGGGGCGGGCGATGATCGGCTTGCTGCCTTTGGCTGGCGGCGAGGTCGCCTTTCGCGGCGAGCCGATGGCAGGGGTGGAGCGGCAGCGCCGGCGTGATTTCCGCCTCAACTGCCAGCTCGTCTTCCAGGATCCCTATTCTTCGCTCGATCCGCGCCAGCGCATCGGCGACATCGTTGCAGAGCCCCTGTCCCACGGACCCCGGCTCGGGCGAGCGGAACGGCGTGAGCGGGTGGAAGCCATCCTCGCCGAGGTGGGGCTCGCCGGTTTTGCGGAGCGCTTTCCGCATGCCCTATCGGGCGGCCAGCGCCAGCGTGTCGCCATCGCCCGGGCGGTGGTGCGCAATCCCGCTTTCGTGGTCGCCGACGAGCCGGTGTCGGCGCTCGACATGACCATCCAGAAGCAGGTGCTGGAACTGTTTCGGCGCCTGCAGGACAAGCATGGCTTTGCTTGCCTCTTCATCTCGCACGACATGGCGGCGGTCTCGCAGGTCGCCGACCGTATCGTGGTGATGAAGGACGGCCGGATTGTCGAGCAGGGCAGTGTCGCCGAGATCTTCGACCGGCCGCAGCACGCCTATACGCGCGCCTTGCTGGAAGCGACGCCCTCCCTGGCCGTTCCGCAGGCGCTGTCGGCCTGAGGTCGGCGGCGGCAGCACACTGCCGCCGCCTTTCGTGCTGTCGTCAGCAACTGCGATGGGACGGATGGCGCAAATATTTGACCTCGGCGTCGGCGACCTCCGCCTGGTCGCCGCCTGTCGACCAGGCCAGCGGCGAGGCCGGCGGTTCGACGTCGAAGAAGGGCTGGCCGATCAGGGCGTTGGCGATCACCGCGCTGCGCCACGCCATCAGGCTGAGCTGCGGCTCGGCGATGCCATGGCTGATCAGCCCCGCGTTCAGCGCGAAGATGCGATTATCGGCAGGACCGTCCCACTTCACCGAGAAATCGGCATCGAGCCGCAGTCGGCCCGTTCCGTCGATCGCGATGCGGTCCTGGATCGGTGCGAGGCAGTCAGGCAGGCGATAGCTGTAGCCCGTGGCCAGCACGATCACGTCGGCCTGGCTGAATTCGATGCCGCCGTCGAAGCCGTTGCGCATGACCAGCCGGAAGCCGCCGGCGTTCTGCTCGACATCCAGTACTTCGCGATGTGGCATCAGACGGGCCTGGGGGCCGCCACGCTCGATATGGCGCAGCGTGTAGAGGCGGCGGTAGATCTCCGACAGCGTGGAGGCAGAAACGCCGTCGCCTGCCAGCTTCTCGCGCTCCACGGTGGACAGGCGCCGCCCCTCGGCGAGGTTGTGGAAGTTGCGCACGTAATGCGGCGTGAACAACTCGTTGGTGAAGGGTGTGGCATCGAGCGGCTGGAAGTTCGGGCGCAGGCTGATCCAGTCGACCGATGCAGCCGCAGCTTCGCCCGCTCCCAGCAGATGAAGCAGGATCTCAGCGCCGCTCTGCCCGCCGCCGATCACCGCCACGCGCTTGCCCGCGGCACGAGCGAGTTCGAAGGCGGCGCGCGAGGAGTGGAAATGGTTCTGGCCGGTCAGCTTGCGCACGAAGTCGGGCTGGTAGGGCTGCAGGCCGATGCCGAGCGCGACGTTGCGGGCTTCGACCGTGCCGTTGCCCGTCTGCAGGATGAAGTGGCGGCCATCGAAATCGAGGGCCTGCACGTCCTCGCCAAAGCGCAGGCTGTCCAGGCCCTTGGCGACCCAGGCCAGGTAATTGGCGAATTCCTGGCGCGGCACGTCGGCGAATTCGGCATTGATGAAGTCATAGAAGCGCCGATGTGCGACGAGATAGGCGATGAAGCTCCATGGGCTGGTCGGATTGGTGGCCGTGACCAGGTCCTTCAGGAACGAGGTCTGCAGCGTCACGTCGGGCAGCATCATGCCCGGATGCCAGTTGAAGCGTTCGCGCTTCTCGAAGAAGGCGGCTTCGACGCCGTCGATGGCATCGAGCTGGGCGGCGAGGCTGAGGTTGAACGGGCCGATGCCGATGCCGGCGAGGTCGAGCGGATTGCGCTGTGTCATGCCTGGACTCCTGCGGATTTGTCGGCGAAACCGCGGTCCCGGAAGGGGCGGGATTCGCGTTCGGCGAGATGAAGGGGATTGTCGAGTTCGCTGCCCAGGCTCGGCACCGGGCGGCGATTGGCATCGCCATAGCCGATGGCGAGCCTGACGCGGTTGATGCAGATGCGCGGCACCTTCGGGGTGAAGAGGTCGAACAGCTCGAAGCGCTCCGCCAGGTCGGGATGGCGCGCCTGATAGAGGCGCAGGCGCTGCGCCAGCACGCCGTAGAACTCGATTTCCGGGAAACGATCGTGGCTTGCGAGCGTATCGGAAAGAAAGCGCAGCACGCTGGCGAAATGCCCGGTCTGCAGGTGCTGCAGGAGATGGGCCGCCGGCCGCTTCAGCAGGGCTTCACGGATGGCGGGCGCGAGGTCGGCCGCTTCCGGGAATGCCTGGTCGACGAGGTCGACGTCGCCCTGAAGGTCCTTCAGCGCGACGCCGCAGGGAACGGCGCCGTCGAGCAGCACGGTGATGTTCTGGCCGTGGGCGATGAAGCCCACGCCGTAGCGGCAGAGGAAGTGGTAGAGCGGCAGGACGACGGCATCGAACAGGCGCGCCAGCCATTCGGCATGCGACAGGCCCGAGGCCGCGATCAAGGCGCTGGCGAGCGGCACGCCGGCAAAATCGCTCTTGATGAGGGCGCCGAGCATCAGGGGGCGGCGCCCTGCGGCGAGGCCGGCTTCCGGGCTTTCGCGCCAGATCACGCCCAGCATTTCGCGGAACTGGTAGGGAGCGTCGGCGATGCGCTCGTAGAGGGGGTGGGGATAGAAGGCACCCGCGCATTCGCGCAGCACCAGCGCGCTGGAGAGCTCGGGATCCTGCCTGGTCTTGTCGGCGAGCCAGTTCGAGAAGGCCGGGCCAATAGTCATGTATTTGCCGGGCACGCCGCGCCAGGCCGAGGTGTTGAGGATGGTAAGGGAGAGCTTGAGGTGGAGCTTGGCGGGCGAGGCCGCATTGGCGAGGGTGCGCAGGGACTGCAGGGGACGATAGGCATCGCCGAAGAGCCCGAGCGGCACGATACGTCCGGCTGCGATTTCGCCGGCGAATTGCGCCACGATCATGTTGTCCCACTGCCAGGGATGCACGGGCAGGAGCATGAAACGGTTCGGATCGAGGCCCGCTGCCTTGCAGGCGGCCTGCAGCCTGTCGCGCTCCGCCTCGCCAAGGGAGGCAGCGAGCAGCGCCTCTTCATCGATGTCTCCGGCCAGGCTGAGGCGGCAGCGGCTGCGATCCGCCGCCAGCCAGAACAGCTGGAAGGTCGGCTGGAACTCGGGCGCGTAACGGGAGAAGTCGCTGAGGCCCCAGCCGATCCGGCCCTTGCTGGCCGGCGCCTTGGGATGGCCGTCGAGATAGGCCTGGACCTGGTCATCCGGCAGGCTCAGCAGATGTTCGTTTTCGCCGGAGCCGGCCATGGTCGCGATCCGGGCATCCGCCAGCAAGGTGCTGAACAGCTCCTTGGCGTAGATGCACAGCGTGTCCGGCTCGATATCCAGGGTTTCCCGGGCATCGAGCATGAAGCCGGCGGCATCGTCGGCCGGGCGCAGCGCGGCGCCGTCCTGCCGCATCAGGCTGGCCGTATCGATCGACAGATTGCCCCAGATGCGGCGCACGGCCTTGAAGCGATAGGCCACCCCGCCGCCCAGCCGCAGGATCCATTGGGTGGCCTCGGCATTGGTGGGCTCGGGTGCGAGGCCTTCCTCGAAAGCGAGTTCGCTGATCGCCTTGGCGATGACGGCCCGGTTCAACGAGAGCCAGAGCCCGGCATCGATCGGGCTGCCGTCGGGCAGGGGTCCAAGGGTTGGCGTGCCCTGGGTCATAGCACCACCTCCCGGAAGAAGCGCTCGCGCTGGCAGCACACCAGCGCCGCGCGCTTATGCGGGAAGTCGAATTCCTTCACCTTGTCATAGGCGGTCTGGGCGCAATAGCTCAGCATCTTCTGGTGCGAGGCGCGCGGCTCGCCGACCACGCGGCGCGTGCGCGGCTCGTCGAGGAACAGGCTGTGGGTCACCGAGCGGAACCAGGTGCCGGTCCTGGCGCGGCCGAGGTGACGGGAATTGCCGATCAGGCCGTGCCAGCCGCGGTCGTAGTCCTCCGCGTCGTAGAAGGGGCCGAGCCGGTCTTCCTTGGCCCAGTAGAATTCGAAATAGCCGGAGGGCTCGTCGCCCAGGCTGCCGATCACGCCGAAGATGTGCGGATCGGCTTCCTGCTCGGCGAGATAGCGGTCGAGCTCGGCCTCGCTCTGGGCCAGTTCCCAGAAGAAGGCGACGCGGGGCTGGTTCATCCAGCCATGGAAAAGCTTGAGATCGCGGCGGCGGTCGATGGCGCGTATCGACAGCGTGGTCCCCAGTTCGGGGACCCAGCGCCGGTAGAAGGTGCCGGTCGGCTGCGGTGGCCGCAGGGGCGGCAGGCGGTCCTGCGGTCCGATGGCGGAGCGGATCTCGGGAAAGGCGTGCAGCCCCTCGGGCCGGTGCCAGAGCAAAGGCAGCTGGTAGAAATGCTCGCGCGCGATGCGCACGGCGCTGGCGCCCGTCTCCTCATCCGTCACCGTCTGTACGGCAAGAGGGAGCAGGGCCGGCCTGAAGGCGACATCGGGCAGGTGCAGGGCGGCCATGGCGGGGAAGAGCTGGAAGGCGGCTTCCACCAGGATGGCAATGGCATGGACATCGCCGGGATGGGTCGCATCGGGCTGGCGGATGGCAAGGATGCCCGGCCCGTCCCCCTCGGGGGGGCGGAGCCCGGCCCGTCCGATCGTCGCCGAGCCGACCTGTGCGACCAGCTCCAGGCTCCCATCCGCCTGCAAACGGCTCTCGATGACAGCCTCGCCGTCAAAACCGAGAGGCCAGTGACGGCTCGGTGCGGGGGAGACGGCAATGTCAGTGGGATCGATCTTCATCTGCAGGGTCATGCCGCGACCTCCGCAATGGGGTTGCGCAGGGGCACGTAGCCGGCGAGAGGATCGGTCACCTCGGTGTTTTCATTGATGTTGCGGAAGCAGATCATGAAGTTTCCTTTGCTGCCGAGCGTCGGCGCGGTGAGGAGATAGGTGAGGCAGGTCTTGTCGGCGAGCGGCAGGGCGGCGAGCTCTTCGAGGAAGGCACGCAGATCACCGATCAGGATGCCCTCGGCGACGAGACGCGAGGTGCCGAGCGCGCCGATCACCGCGAAGACCGAATTGACGAGGAGGTAATAGCCTACGAGCTGGGCCGCTTCGTCCGAGTTGAAGACATGGCCTGCCTTCATCGGGCTGTCGGGCGCCTTCCTGGCGAGCTCGGGCAGGAATTCGCGGATATAGCCGGTGCCCTGGCAGTCGCGGAAATGCACGGCCACCGGCCAGCCCTGGTCGAGTTCCACCACGATATTCTGCTGATGCGCGCCGAAGAGCAGGCCGATATCGGCCTGGATCTGCAGGAAGGGCGCGACGACCTTGTCGAGGAACTGGCGGAACCAGCGACGGGCCACTGCGCCGGGATCGGCCAGCTCCTGCCCGGCAATGCGCCGGATGAGGGCGGCGAGGGCGCTGTCATGTCCGTCAGGATAGATCTCGCAAAGAGCGGCCAGCACGGCGGCAGAGGGCTGGGTATCGCCCTTGAACGGGTTCTCGCGCAGGATCGCCGTGGTCTGCGGCAAGGCCTTGCCGTCGGCATCTCGCAGCAGGAGAAAAGCGGGTTCGCCCATCACCTTGAAGCTCGGGAAACGCCGGGCGATGGCCTGGCCGACTTCGCCGGCCAGGAGGCGGTCGATCTCGATGCCGCGCTCGCATTCGCGGGTTTCGATGACCCGGCGCGAATTGGTGAGGCGCAGGCTGAGCGAGAATTTCAGCATCCAGTCGGCGTGGGGGGCATGGATGGCGCGCAGCGAGGAGGTGGCCTGCCAGGGGGAGCCGGCATGGCCGAGATCCTTCAGAAGGCCACGGCGGAACAGCCCGTCAATGGCCGGGTCAAGCGCCAGCTGGGCTGCCTGCCAGGGATGCATCGGCAGCAGGATACGGTCCTTCGCGGCCTTCACGACCTCCGGATCCATCACAGGATCCCCGGTGGCCAGGCTCTGGCAGAGCTCGGCTGCGGTTTTGGTGCGCGAACTGTCCTGGAGCACCAGAGCGGGATCGGCGGCCCACCAGCGCAAGGCGAATCCGCTCCGATATTCGGGGGCGAAACGCCTGGAATCCTCCAGGGTGAACTGGTCCCGGCTGCGCGGGGTCGGATGCACGGCATGGCCGAAGCGCAACGAGCCTTCCGCTTCTGCGAAGCTGGGGTCGCGCTGGGCGAAATAGGCATCGGGGGACGGGACGCGTGCTGCCACATCCTCGATGTTTCGGATGCTGTCGAACACCCGCGACAGGAAGGTCAGGCTCCTGTCCTTGTCGGCGCTGCCGACGATGTCCGGTTCGCTCGCAAGCAGGAAGACGAAGTCCTGGAAGCTGATCGGGTGTGGCGGTGCCGTGCCCGAAAATTCCAAGAAGGGCGGGCGGAAGCCGTGATAGGCGGCCCGTGATCGATGCGTCACCTCGATGGCGACATGACCGCCCCGGCGCGGCAGGGGAAAGCGGGCGAGCAGGCGGCCGTTTCCGGCGCTGCCGTCTTCATGTTCCATCGTCCAGCCCTGCCATTCGCGCATCAGGCTGTTCAGGAAAGCGCGCATGGAGACGTCATGGGCGGTGTCGATGGATCGTCTGATCAGGTCGATGGCGTTCATGGTGTTCCTTTTCAGCAGAACTCCAAATTGCAAAGTAGATATGGAAATTACTACTTGTACAATTTATAATACTTCTACATTTTTCTAAAATTACTATTGAATTCCCTAGAGTTTGTTTCTAGTTGAATCAAGAAAATTGTTTGGAGAAAAGCATGGCTGGAAACGGCTCTCCCTCTGTTTCGCGTGCGGATGGCCTTCGCCTGGCGCTGATCGCCGCCTCGTCGGGCTTCGGCCAGTCGGCCCTGCTGGCGCTGGTGCCGATCGTCACGGAAAGGACGGGGCTGGCGTCGCCGCAGATCGGCGCCGTCGCCTTCCTGGGCGCGCTGGTCTTCCTGGTTGCGGCTCCGCTCTGGGGGCATCACGGCACGGCATGGCGGATCAAGCCGTTCTTCGCCGGGCTTGCCTGCCTGATGATTGTAGGCCAGGGGCTGTTCGCGGGGGCGCTCCATGTCGGTGTGCCCGCGGCCGCGCTCGGGCTGCTGCTGGTCTCGCGCCTGCTCTACAGCGTGGGTGCTGCCGGGGTGCTGCCGCATGCCCAGGCCGCCATCGTCCAGCGCAGCACTGCCGAGCGCCGGCCGGCCGCACTGGCCAATCTCAGCGCCGGCTTGAATGTCGGCCGCATCGCCGGCTCCCTGGTGACGCTGGGCGCAGGAGCCGGCGTCATCGTGCCCGTCATCATGATGGTCGCCAGCCCGCTGCTGCTGCTCTGCGCTCCGAACCTGCCGGCTGCTCCCCCAATCGGCAAGAAGGATGAAAGCTCGAGCAGGCGCGCCAATATCCGGCGCATCCTGCCGTTGCTTGCCGTCGGTTTTGCGCTGACCTTCGGCTTCGGCCAGATCCAGCTCGTGCTCGGCCTGTTCCTGCAGCACCGCTTCGGCCTCGATGCCGTCGCCGCCGCGGGGCTGGGAGGCGCCACCTATGCCGCGGTTGCGGTCGCCATGATCGCGACGCAGATCCTGCTCGTGCCGCGCCTTGCTTTCCAGCTCGGGCGCAATATGCGCTGGGGCATTGCCGGCTTCGCGGTGGGATGCCTCGCCATCATCCTGGCACCCGTGCCCTGGCTGGTGCCGGCCGGTGCGGTCTGGGCCGGCATCGGGCTTGCCGTGGCGACGCCCGCCTATACGGCCTGCCTCGCCCAGCGTGTCGCGGCGCATCGCCAGGCGGGAGCCGCCGGCTGGCTCGCCAGCACCCACGCCGCCGGGCAGGGATTGGGCGCGCTCTGCGGCGGTGCGGCCTTCGCCTTGTCGCCGGAGCTGCCCTTCATCACGGCCGTCGGCATCGCGATCGTAACCTGCCTCGCTTTGCTGCGTCTGGACGACCGCGCCCAGGATGAGGAGGTGTCCCGGGATCATGGCGTCGCCCCCTGAGGGCGGGCGACATTCGCCAGCAACTTCACAGTGGCAAGGACGGCAATGGCCGAGAGGGCGGTGGCGAGGCCGAAGAGCGCGCCATAGCCCATGAGGTCGGCGAGCTTGCCCGAGATCAGCGAGCCCACGAGATAGACCACCATCTGGGCGCAGGCCAGGATGGTGAAGTCGGTGCCGGGCTGGTCCGACGAGGTCACCGTCATGAACAGGCTGTAGAGCGCGACGATCTCCATGTAGCGGATGAAGGTCTGGAAGCCGGCGGCGCCGAACAGGGGCCAGGCGCCCGTGACGATGCCGAGGGCATGCGCGGCGAAGAGGGCAAAGCACAAAGTGCGCAGGCCGCCGAGCAGGCCGAGCGTGGCTGCGGTGCCATAGCGCTTGACCAGGAGAGCAGCGATCGCCGATCCGGCAAGTCCCGCCGTCGCCGCCGATATGCCGGAAAGATAGCCGATGCGGTCGAGCGGCACGCCGGCATCGACGAGATAGGGGCCTTCCATCGCCTTCACCAGGCCCTCGCTCATCCGGTAGATCAGCGCGATCCACAACACCGTGCGGATTTCCGGGCGCCGGAGGAAGGCCATGATGGAGGGCCGCGTCAGCCGGTCGGAGGGCGCGGCGGGCGCCTCCCACATCGCGAAGGCGGCGATCAGCGGCAGGGCCGAGAAGGCGGCGATGACCAGGAGCATGCCGGCCCAGCCGACATGGTGGTAGAGCACCAGGCCGAGCGTGCCGCCGATCACCACGCCGAAGGCCACCGAGCCGCCCTGGATGGCATTGCCGATGGGGCGGTCTTCCGGAGCCAGATATTTGGCGGCATAGCCGTCGGTGGCGATGTCCTGGGTTGAGACCAGCAGCGCGGTGACGAGGCCGATGCCCAGGATGCCGCCGACATGCGTCGGGCCGAGCGGCAGCAGGGCCAGGATGGAGGCGATCACGCCGAGCTGGGTCAGGATCACCCAGCCCGCTCGATGCGCCCGGGCGAAGGGCTTGATGCGGTCGACCAGCGGCGCCCACAGGAATTTCAGCACCAGCGGCAGGAAGAGCAGGCTGAGATAGCCGATCGCCGTGCGCGAGACGCCTGCCTCGCGCATGATGGGGGGCAGGGCGGCGGCGATCAGATAGGAAGGAATGGCCTGGGCCAGGTAAAGGCCGCCCAGCACCGCGAACAGGCGCAGGCGGCCGGGCCTGGAAGCAGGAATGTCCTGGGCGAGCGCCGTCATGCCGTCTCCATATGCTGTGCGATGAAGCGCCTGGCCGCCTGCTCGTCGGACGTCGCGGTCAGCGGCATCGACCACAGGCGCTGGAAGGTCTCGATCATGCGAGGGTTGGCATCCGGCCGGACGATGGCGAGCGCACGGCAGTGGCGCTCGAAGCGTTCGCGCGTCGCCTTGAACCACAGCGCCTGCTCGCGCTCGCCGGCCTGGGAGAGCCCGCCGCCGCCGGCGAAAACAGCCAGCAGGGCAAAGGCGCTCTCGTTGCGGCCGATTTCGATCAGCGCGTCGAGATAGGCCCGCTCGTCCCGGTCCCCATAGGGCGGCAGGTAGCGCAGGATCACGAGCGGGCCGTGCTTGTCGAGTTCCACCATGTTCAGAACGTCTTGCGATAGCCGAGCGTCACCGTGCGGCCCCAGGAATAGACCGGGAGATTGCGCACGGAGGTCGCGGTGGGGTTCTGGAAGCGGGTGTCGAACAGATTGTCGACGGACACATAGGCCTCGCCGCCCTTCACCGGTGCCGACAGGGCGACGTTCATGGTGGCGCCCGGCTTGATCTTGTAGCGGGTGCCCTTGAGGTCGATCGCCTTGTCGCGTCCCGAGAAGCCTTCACCCTCCACGCGCACCGACACGCCATTGTCGAAGACGTAGCTGGCATAGAGCGTGCCGCGGAAGGGGGTGGCGATGCGGTTGTTGGGCAGCCAGCTGTCGAGCTTGCCGTCCTTGTTGGAATCGTAGCGCCCCTCGCGATAGCCGAGCACGGTGCCGATGGTCAGCTGGTCCGTCGCCGCATATTCGCCGGTGAACTCGCCGCCATAGATGAATTCCTTCTGCTGCGAGATGGTGTTGGTGATGGGGTCGAAGGTCACACCCTGGCTGGAGGTGGAGATGAAGCCCGTCAGGCTGCCCTTGAAGCGGTCATGGCTGCCGCGGATGCCGAGTTCGTAATTGTTGACGATCTGGGCTTCGGGGCTGATGGAGGCATAGGAGACACTCGCGCCGGCGGGAAGGCAGTTCGGCCGAGCGATCGGGCACGCATAGGCCGTCGACAGGCCGGCGCGACGGGTATAGGCGCCGACGTCGGGCAGGGCGAAGCCCTGCGAGAAGCCGCCGAAGATCTCGCTGGTTTCGGTGAGCTTGAAGGTACCGCCGATGTTGAAGGTCGGCTTGGAGTAAGTGAAGCTCCCGCCGGTGACGCGCAGCGCCGGCAGCACATATTGTCTGGAGGCGACCACGGTGTAGGCGGCCGGGCGGGTGAAATCGTCGACGTCGAGGGCGAAATGCTCGAAGCGCACGCCGCCGCGCACGGTGAGGCGGTCGGTCAGCGGCACCTGTAACTGGCCGAAGGCGGCGGTGGTGACCTGCTGCAGCGGCGTGAAGACATCCTGGCCGTTGGTCAGCGTCTGGTGAGTCTTTTCAAAGATGAGATCGCTGCCCCAGGTGAGCTTGGCGCCCTGCCAGATGGTATCGAGGGGGGTGTCGATGGTCAGGCTGACACCACCGCGGTCCGAATAGAGCGTGGTCTGGTTATAGGGGCTCGTCGGGTCGGCTGGATTGAAGGAATAGTAGACCGGATTGTTGTAGATCGGATCGAAAGTTGAATAATTGAAGCGCTTCTTGATGTTGTTGTAGAAGCCAACGATGTTGAGGCTGCCAAGCGCAAAATCCTTGTCGCTATAGCGCAGCGACAGGGACTTGGTGTCTTCGAGTACACTCTCTCCCGTATAGGGCCGCGCAAAGTCCGGGCGAGCATAGGGCGGGGAATAGGCGGTCAGATAGCGCGGCGTCTGGTTGAAGTAGTACCAGCCTGCCGAGAATTCGAGCCGCTTGCCGGCGTCGAAGTCATAGCCGAGCTTGGCGAGAAGGTTGACCCGGCCGAAGCGATCGCCGCCGCCCTGGCCCAGCATGGCGTCGGATGGCAGTTCCCGCCCCGAGCCGTCATAGGTGCGACGCCCGAGATAGCCGCTGCCGCTCAGGACATAATCGAGCCCATTCTCGGCCTTGCCGGAGATGGTTGCGGATAGTTCCGGCGCCACCGAATCCACGGCATTCGCCGTGAAGGCGCGCAGGGCCGTGTTCACGGTGATACGAGGCTTGCCGGGTTCGGCCTTCTTGGTGATGAAATTGACGGTGCCGCCGGTGGCCCCGGCCCCATAGAGGCTGGAGGCGCCCGCCACCATCTCGATGCGCTCGATCGAGTTGAGGTCGATCAGGGACAGGATGCGCGAAACGTCCCGCAGGGGCGTACTGAGGGGAACGCCGTCGACCAGCACGAGCAGGTCACGGCCGCGATAGCTTTCGGAAGCGCCCGAGACCGTTTGGTTGGAAACCGAAAAGCCCGGCACCAGCTTGGCCAGGGCCGCCGATGCGCTCGCGCTCTGCTGAAGCTGCTTGTCGATTTCCTGCCTGTCGATCACCTGGACCGATTGCGGAATATCGGAGACGGATCTTTCGGCGCGAGAGGCGGTAACGGTAACCGGATCGAGCTCAATCGGCTGCTCCTGCGACTGCTGTGCCAGTGCAGGCGAAACAACCGATAGAAACATGACCGCCGATACGGATATCTTGCCCATGATGAATTTTTAGACCTCCAGCCACTCTCGATCCGAAACTAAGTTATATTTGGTGATTTCAAGCGGATATCTGTTGTATATTCATAGTATATTCCCAGTTTGTAACGATTATAATCTGGGATAAGATGTCATATACTTCTGGATATCGGCCCTTTCGCGTTCTATATTGACGAGTGGTCTTACTTGTCGAGTTGTTTGAATTCTTGGACTTGGGCGCATTGATTGATGGACTGAAGCGAACTGGAGGCGCGGATCACGCCGTTTTGACACCGCGAGAGCCTTTTGCGGGAAGGCTGCGGCCTGTCTGGTTGCTTGGGCACGGGCTGACGAGCGAGGAACTGGCGCTGGTCGAGTTGCGGGCGAGCGGGCGCATGGCCGCACATCGCAGGCTCGGCCCGTCGGACCCGGTCTTGCTCGGCGCCCGGGCATTGCTACGGCTTGAGCCCGATATCGGTCCGATCTCCTGCTTTTCTCCGCTCCAGGATCGAGAACTCCGCCTGGATGCCGCCGAACTCGGGGCGGGCGGTGTGCTGCTGCGGCCCTCCAATGGCCGGATGGAGGTCGAGCGTGACGGGCAGCGCACCGTCGTCTCCGCCAGGGAGGCCATTTTCCTGGCCGCCGGCCGGCCGGCCGGTCTGTGGCTACGGCATGTCGACCGTGTCGATTGCCTCGTCCTGGCAAACGAACGCATCACCGAGAACATGCTCGAATGCTCGGCCATGCTGCGGGTCTTCCCGCAAAACAACGACACGCTGGTGCTGCTCGGCAATTATGGCGCGGCGCTGATGCGGGGCCTGCTGCCGATGAGCGGACCGGTGCTGCTGCAGCATGCCTGCGCCTATATGGGCGATCTCGTCGACATCCTGTGCGGCGAGGCCGAGGCCCAGGCGCCCCATACCGTGCAGGATCGCGCGGCCGCGCGCCTGAACGCCATCAAGTCGGATATCGAAGCCCATCTCGACGACCAGGCGCTCAATGCCAGCCAGATCGCCCTGCGGCACGGCATCAGCACACGCTATCTCCAGAAACTGTTCGAGGGGGAAGGCGAGACCTTTTCGGAATTCGTACTGCAGCGCCGGCTGGACAGGGCGATGCGTCGCCTGCAGTCGCCCGACGAGCGCAAGCGCTCGATCAGCGAGATCGCCTTCGATGTCGGTTTCGGCGACCTGTCCTATTTCAACCGCACCTTCCGCAGGCGCTTCGATACCTCACCGCGCCTGGTGCGCGCCAAGCACCGCTCCGTATCCGCTGGCCCTGCGGGGAACGAATTGCCGGATGCGGGCAGCGCTTGAGCGTAGGCTGCCCCGGTTCGCGGCCATCCGCATCGGCGGCCTCGAATCATCGGCCAGAATCGGCCGTCTCGCCGATACCCGGCTTCAGTGGGCGGTGGCCGAGGGCGGCTTCATCCGCGTCATGGTATCCAGGGCGCACGGGCTGACGGGGGCGATGAACAGCCCGACCCTTGCGAGGGCCTTGGCCAGGGCGGTGGTGGCATCGAGCGCCCGGTGCAGCCCGTCGCTCTTCAACAGGTAGGAGGCAGCGTGAAGCAACTGGACCCTGTCGTCGCGCTGCGCCGCATCGACCATGGCCAGCACCAGGCACTCGTCGCGGCACAGGGCCCGGCAGGCGGCCGGACGCCAGCCGATCTCGTTGTCGGCCGTCGCCCGCAGCGTGCGCACGAAATGATGGAACTCGCCGAACAGCGGCTTGGCGTTTTCTTCCGGCATTTCGCGCGCCAGCCCTTCCCAGGCGATGTCCCAGCAGGCGGCATCGCCGGTGGCATAACCCGCCATCCAGCAGCGAAAGACGGAAAAGAGCAGGTTCTCGGCCGGAGCGTCGATATGATAGCCGACGGGGCGAGCGACATCGGGGCTTGGCAGGGTCATGATGGTGTCCTTCAATCCGCGGGGTTCAAGGTCCCGGCATTGGCAACGGCGCGCATAGGACCACACCGAACTGATTTGTTCAAGAAAATCTCTTTTTATTTCAATAGTTTATAGGAATTCCAGGGTGCGCGGACGGTCGCTTGCCCGCGGGGTTCGAGCGGCAGCGGTCAGCCGTGCCGTGCTGCTCCGCCTGCCGGAAGTTCGCGCTTCTCGCGGCTGCGGACCTCGGCCGTCTGCGCCAGGATCCAGTCCCGGAACACCTTGATCTTGGGCGTCGTGCGCCGCGCCTCGGCGTGCACCAGCCAGTAGCCATCACCATCGGAGCCGGTGATGTCGAAGGGCTGGATCAACTGGCCCTTGTCGAGGAAGGCTGTGTAGAGGTTGTGCGTGAGCATCGCCGCGCCCTGGTCGGTGATCGCCGCAGTCGCCTCATAGGCCTGGGTGCCGAAGGTCGGGCCGGGGATCACGCGATCCGGCTCGAATCTGGTGCCCGCCGCCCTGAACCAGACTTCCCACCAGGGATCCTGCGGGCAGCACAGGGGAACCTTGTAGAGGTCCTCGGGCACGCGGATGCCGCCGACCTTTTCCGCCAATGCGGGGCTCAGCATCGGCGCATAATCGGCCTTGAACAGGTAATGGGCCGCCAGCCCGGGCCATTTTCCGGCGCCGACACGGATGCCGACATCCACATTTTCGCGGGCGATGTCGAGGGAGCGCGATGCGATGTCCATCTTCACGGCCAGGCCGGGATACATCAACTGGAATGTTCCGAGGCGGACGGCAAGCCAGTTCGACGCAAAGGTGTCGATGGTCGTGACCGAGAGCACGCCGGATGCGCCGCCCTTGGTTGCGAACCAGGCGTCCGACAGGGTTGAAAACACACTCGAGACCAGAGGGGCAAGCTGTTCGCCGGCCTCGGTCAGCCTGATCTGCCTTGTTTTTCTTATGAAAAGCGGTGTTCCGGCGCGTTCTTCGAGAACCTTGATCTGATAGCTGGCGGCCGATTGGGTCATGCCGAGCTCCTCGGCCGCCTTGGTGAAGCTGCCGAGCCGCGCGGCGGCTTCAAAGACCCTGATGGCGCCCAGCGGCGGCAAGTCCCAATGCATGATGCATCAATCCAGTTGATGCATACTACGCGACGTTCGATTGGAATCCAAGGCTTGGCGGCGGCAGGATGCCTCCATCGCTCCAGGTCGAAAGGACCACGAACATGACGAAACATATCAAGCGCTACAGGCTTTCGCTCCTCGACTTCTTCGCCGCGCCGTTCCGGCCCCGCGCCTCTCGTCAACTCGATCCCCGCGATCTCGGCGACCACCTGAAGCGCGACCTGGGCCTGATCGATGGAAACCGGGCCGTCGGCGGCGTCCGCTGGCGGTGACCCGCATCGGCGAGGGCAGGGGACCCGATGGGAAAGACCCGATCGGGGAGAGATCGGAGATCGCCACCATGAAGAAAACGTCCGAGGCGCTCGAACAATGCCGCCAGACCATCCAATCCTATGAGGGTTGCGCGGATCGCTACTATGCCCGCATTCCCGAAATGCCGAATCCGCGCGACCAGGCGGCATTGCGGCGCATCGCTGAAATGGCGGGAGATGGCGGGCTGATCCTGGAGGTCGGGTCGGGGCCTGGCCGCGAGGCGGATTTCCTGGAGACGCTCGGCGTCACGGTGCGCCGCACCGATGCGACCCGCCGCTTTCTCGAATTGCAGGCCGCTCGCGGCAAGCATGGCGCACTGCTCAACATCGTCACGGACGATCTCGGCGGTCCTTACGATGCCGTCGTCGGCCTATGCGTGCTGATTCACGTTCCCCGCGATCGGATCGATCACGTCCTGGCCAAGGTTGCCGGGTCGCTGCGTCCCGGTGCGTCTTTCCTCGTCTCCATGCGCGAGGGCGACGGGGAGACCGTCGGAAAGTTCCACACGGTCTATTGGCGACGCGATGCGTTTGCCGTGCGGCTCGAACAAGCCGGGCTGACCGTGCTGTGGGATGAGTTTTCCATCGACCCGGATGGCGACCCCTGGAACACCTTCCTGGCCGTCAAGCCATGATACCGGCTTTGCCGAGGCGCATTGCGGCTTCGCGGCGTTGACTTTCCCCACCACCGGGCGCAGACGCAAAGGTTCCCGCCTTTTTTCCCGGTTTGCCTTACGATGCCCAGCCATAAAGTCATCTATGATACCGATCCCGGCGTCGACGACGCCATGGCGCTGTTCTTCCTGCACTATCATCCGGACATCGAGCTGATCGGCATCACCACCTGCCACGGCAATGCGCCGGTCGAGATCACCACGCGCAACGCGCTCTATCTGAAGGAACGCTTCGGCATCGATGCGCCGGTGGCGCGCGGGGCGGCGGGCCCGGTGACGGGAGACGATGCCCATCACGCCGCCGTCGTCCACGGCCATAACGGCCTCGGCGAGGTCGAGATCCCTGCCGAGATCGAGGCGCAGGCGATCGACACGCCCGCCCATCGCTTCATCATCGAGACCGTGCGCAAGCATCCCGGCGAGATCACGCTGCTGGCGGTGGGGCGCATGACCAACCTCGCCCTGGCCCTGCGCGAGGATCCCGAGATCGCCGGCCTGGTCCGCCGGGTGGTGGTGATGGGCGGTGCCTTCGGCTATCGCGGACATCTGGGCAACGTCACCCCAGCCGCGGAAGCCAACATCCATGGCGATCCGCATGCCGCCGACGAGATGTTCGCCGCAGCCTGGCCCGTTACCGTCATCGGCCTCGACGTTACCCACGAAGTGCTGATGCCGCAGGATTATCTGCGCCGGCTGGGCGAGGAGGCCGGCGAGGTCGGCCGCTTCATCTGGGACATCACCCGCTTCTACGAGAATTTCTATCTCAAGAAAGGGCTGGCCGGCATTTCCGTGCATGATGCCTCGGCGGCGATCTATCTGGTGGCGCCGGACTTGTTCGAGACCCGCTCCGGCCCGATTCGGGTGGTGTGCGAGGGCCTCGCCTTCGGCCAGACCATCCAGCGCCCGGCAGCGGTCGGTTTTCCGCCCAATGACTGGGATGGCCGGCCGGATCATGCGGTCTGCATCGACGTCAAGGCCCAGCCCTTGCTCGATCTCTACCGGGAAACCCTGCTGAGATCGGCTTAAAGAGCGGACGGGACGTCCGCGGTCCCAGCCCTACCGCTTCCAGCGCGAATCTTGCAGGCCTTGTCCGGGAAACGCCGCGGCTGGGACCGCGGACATCTCGTCCGCCCCTACCTGGCGGCCAGCCAGGTTTCGATGCCCTTCGCCGCCGCCACGCCGGTGGCGAAGCAGGCCTGCAGCAGGTAGCCCCCGGTCGGCGCCTCCCAGTCCAGCATCTCGCCGGCGACGAAGACACCGGGAAGCTTTCGCACCATGAAATGGCCGTCGACCTCGTCGAGCATGATACCGCCGGCGCTGGAGATCGCGCGTTCGAGGCCGCGCTGCGCCGTCACCTTCAAGCGAACATGCTTGATCAGGCGGGCCAAGGGGACGGGATCGCGCGGCAGCATGTTGCCGGTGGCCTCGCGCAGCAGGCCGATGGCCGCCGGCGCCAGCTTGGCGGCCTTGCGCAGATAGGTGGAAAGGGACTGGCTGCCTTGAGGCCGGTCGAGCAGGCGAGCTAGCGCCGTCTCATCGAGATCGGGACGCAGGTCGATCTCGATCTCGGCATGGCCGTGCGTGGCGATCGAACTGCGGATGAGGGGAGAGAGGGCATAGATCGCGCCGCCCTCGAGTCCCTGTTCGGTGACGATGGCCTCGCCGCGGCGCGTGGTGCCGGCGATGGAAACGGCAATGCGCTTCAGCGGCTCGCCAGCCGATTTCTCCGCATAGGCCGGGCTCCAGGCGATTTCGGCGCCGCTGTTCGACGGTGCAAGCTCGGCGACGGTGACGCCGCGGTCGCGCAGCAGCCGGACCCAGCCGCCATCCGAACCCAGGCGCGGCCAGGAGGCGCCACCGAGGGCGAGCAGCGTCGCAGCGGCTTTGCGATGAAGAGGCTTGTTGTCCGGACCCAGGAAGACGGGCTTTCCCCCATCGTCCCATCCTGTCCAGCAATGGCGGGTGTGCAGGGTTACACCCAGGCGAGTGAGCCGGGCCAGCCAGGCCCGCAACAAAGGCGAAGCCTTGAAGCTCTCGGGAAAGATGCGGCCGCTCGAACCGACAAAGGTCTTTTCGCCGAGCCCTTCCGCCCAGGCGACCAGATCGCTCGGCGCGAAGTCGCGCAATGCGGGTTCGAGGATGCTGCGGGCCGGCCCGTAGCGGGTGAGGAAGCGCTCGAAATCCTCGCCATGTGTAAGGTTGAGCCCGCCGCGGCCTGCCATCAGGAATTTGCGGGCGGGCGAGGGCATGCGCTCATAAATCGCGACGCTTCGGCCGGCCTGCGCCAATTTCTCGGCGGCGATCAGCCCGGCCGGTCCTGCGCCGATGATGACGATGTCGCTCAAGTCCGCCACGTCCGTCTTTATTTCCAATTCGCATTGTGCTCACTGCCCTCATGGCATTCTCCTTCCGGCAAATCCAATATTTCGTGGCGGTGGCCGAGAACGGAGCGGTGTCGCGCGCCTCGCACGAGCTCTCCATCTCGCAATCGACGGTGACGGAGGCCATACGCGAGCTCGAAGGCGATCTCGGCTTTTCCCTGTTCGACCGGCGCGCCCATGGCGTCGAGCTCACGCTGAAGGGGCACCAGTTCCTGCGCCATGCCCGCAAGATCCTCTCGGAGATCGCCGACGCCCGCCGCGCCTTGCGCTCGGAGACGGCACCGATGGAGGGGCGGCTTGCGGTCGGCGTGACGCCTCTGGTGGCCGCCTATGTGCTCCCGGACCTGCTCGCCCGCTTCCGACGGGCCTTTCCCCATGTCGCGGTCGAGATCATCGAGGATACCAGGGACTATCTCGACCATCTACTGGTGGGCGGCGAGCTCGATGTCGCCGTGATGGTGGCAGGCACCGAGAAGAGTTCGGCGGCTCTGCATGTGGAGACGATGGAAGCCTCCCCCTATCGCCTCTGGCTGCCGATCGGCCATCGCCTGGCGGAGGCCGAGAGCATCGGCATCGTGGACCTCGCCGAGGAACCATTCGTGCTCTTGATGCTCGACGAGATCGCCGAGGCCGCCGAATATGCCTGGCGGCGGGCCGGCGTGCGGCCGCCGGTGGCGATCCGCACCCGCTCGGTGGAGGCAGCCCGCAGCCTGGTGGCGACGGGGGCCGGCGTCGCCATCCTGCCCGACCTCACCTATCGCCCCTGGTCGCTCGAAGGCGACAAGATCGAGGCGCGCGACCTTGCCGAGGCCTTATCGCCGGTGGAAGTGGTGATCGGCTGGCGGCGCGGCTCGCCGCTCGATGCCATCGCCACCCAGTTCATCGCCGTAGCGCGCACCTATCGGGCCGGCAGAGGGCGCAGCTAGAGCATTTTGCGATTGGGCGGAATCGCCGGACCTTGCTTTGCTCTGGCGTTCCAATGCAGCGAAACGATCTCTTCGCTTTGATATCGGTTTTTCCGATATCATCGATCTCTCGAATGGTGTGGCGCCTGTGGCTTTTCCAAGGCATGCTCGCCGCAACCAAGAATTCGCCCTGTATTCGAACGGACGGCAACCAGAGGAAAAGCGTCATGTCCAGGCTTAGATGGGTTGTAGCGTTGGCGGGTATTACGGCAGTGGCCGTACCGGCGCTCGCCAAGGAGATCGGCAAGGGAGAGGGCCAGCTCAACATCGTAGCCTGGCCCGGCTATATCGAGCGGGGCGACACCGACAAGAGCTATGACTGGGTCACCGATTTCGAGAAGAAGACCAGCTGCAAGGTCAATGTGAAGACCGCCAGCACCTCCGACGAGATGGTCGCCCTGATGAATGAGGGGGGCTACGATCTCGTCACTGCTTCCGGTGACTCCTCCTTGCGCCTGGTCGCCGGCAAGCGCGTGCAGGAGATCGATACCTCGCTGATCCCGAGCTGGAAGACCGTCGACGAGCGCCTGCAGAACGCGCCCTGGCACACGGTCGACGGCAAGCATTACGGCGTGCCCTATCAGTGGGGCCCCAATGTGCTGATGTACAACAGCGACGTGTTCAAGGAAGCGCCCAAGAGCTGGAGTGTGGTGTTCGAGCCGCAGAACCTGCCGGACGGCAAGCCCAACAAGGGGCGCATCCAGGCCTATGACGGTGCCATCTACCTCGCCGACGCTGCCCTCTATTTGATGAGCAAGAAGCCCGAGCTGGGCATCAAGGATCCCTATGAGCTCAACGAGGATCAGTACAAGGCGGTGCTCGAACTGGTGCGCCAGCAGCATGCCCTGATCCAGCGCTATTGGCACGATGCCAATATCCAGGTCGACGACTTCAAGAACGAAGGCGTGGTCGCTTCCGGGTCATGGCCCTTCCAGGTCAACCTGATGCGGGCCGACAAGAAGCCGATCGCCTCCACCGTACCGGAAGAAGGGGCGACGGGCTGGGCCGATACCACCATGATGGCCGCCGACGCCGCCAATCCCAATTGCGCCTATATGTGGCTCGAACACTCGATCCAGCCCAAGGTTCAGGGCGATGTCGCCGCCTGGTTCGGCTCGCTTCCCTCGGTTCCGGCGGCCTGCAAGGGCAATGCGCTGCTGGGCGATAGCGGCTGCGCCACCAACGGTTTCGACAATTTCCCCAAGATCAAGTTCTGGCGCACGCCCGTGGCCAAATGCACCACGCAGAGCGCCTGCGTGCCCTATTATCGCTGGGTCACCGACTATATCGCCGTGATCGGCGGGCGTTGATGTGGGCACGCGAAACGAAGGCGCTGTCTAGAAATAGCCGAAACGACACCTTTGTCATGCCCGGGCTTGATCCGGGCATCCAGCGGCCGCATCCACAACGCTCGATAGGGGCTAGATTGCCGGGTCAAGCCCGGCAATGACAAAGGTCGAGCCAATTCGATCGTTCTTTGGAGGGCTCAGGGCGTTTTGCGATTTCACGGAGTCACCGGGAAGCGCAAAGACGCGTCGAAACAAGGAGTTAGAGCAAAAAAGCGTTCAATCCTGAGTACGCTTTGCTCTAGGGCGCGCTGATTGAAAATCGGCACGCCAGAGCCATCGCCTTTGTGCCCGTGCGGGTCATGAAATTTTCATCCAGATAGAGGCGGCTGAGCCAGCCCACGTCCTCGAGGTATCCTCATGGCTGAAACCAGCACCACTCCTGCCGTCTCGTTCCGCGGCGTCCAGCGCCATTTCGGCAGCGTGAAGGCGGTCGACGGCGTCGATCTCGACATCGCGCCCGGCGAATTCTTCGCGATGCTGGGGCCGTCCGGCTCGGGCAAGACCACCTGCCTGCGCCTGATCGCAGGCTTCGAACAGCCGACCGGGGGCCATATCGAGATCTTTGGTGAGGCGGTCGAGGGCATGCCGGCCTATCGGCGCCCGGTCAACACCGTCTTCCAGGACTATGCCCTCTTCCCGCATTTCAACATTCTCGACAATGTCTGCTACGGCCTGATGATCCGCGGCGTCGCCAGGCAGGAGCGCTATCGCCAGGGACGCGAGGCGCTGGCCATGGTCAAGCTCGCCGGCAAGGAAGACCGCCGGCCCGGACAGCTCTCGGGCGGCCAGCGCCAGCGCGTGGCGCTCGCCCGCGCCCTGGTGGTCAGGCCCAAGGTACTCCTGCTCGACGAGCCGCTCGGTGCCCTCGACCTCAAGCTGCGTGAGGAGATGCAAGGTGAGCTCAAATCGCTGCAGCGTTCCCTCGGCCTCAGCTTCGTGTTCGTCACGCATGACCAGGGCGAAGCCCTGTCCATGGCCGATCGCGTCGCCGTGTTCAACGAAGGCCGCATCGCCCAGGTCGGCAGCCCGCAGGACATCTATGAGCGGCCACGCACCCGCTTCGTCGCCGATTTCGTCGGGTCTTCCAATGTGATCGAGCCGGACCGGACACAGAGCTGGATCGGCATGAGCAGCGCGGCCAGCCTACGGCCGGAAAAGATCACCCTGCTACCGCAGGGGGTGGGCGCCGCCGGCGATGCCGTGGTGGTGCCGGGCACGGTGACCCAGGTCCTCTATCACGGTGCCGTCAATCGCCTGGAATTGCGCACCGATGACGGCGCCCGCCTCAGCGCGGCCATTCCTGCCGCCATCGGCACGCCGCCCGAACAGGGCGCGGCCGTGCGCGTCAGCTTTCCCCGCCAGGCCCTGCACCTGATGGAGGACGCGTGATGAGCCTCGCTATCCTCCCAGCCCCGCGGGACGGTCTTCTGCGGCGCATCTCGGATGTGCTGGTCGCCCGGCGCGGGCTCTATCTCCTGCTCCTATTGGTGCCGCCGTTGCTCTGGCTCGGCATCGTCTATCTCGGCTCGCTCTTTGCCCTGCTGGCGCAGAGCTTCTTCTCGATCGACGAGTTCTCCGGCACCATCGTGCGCGAGCCTTCGCTCAAGACCTATGGCGAATTGCTGTCGCCCTCCAATCTCGACATCATCGTGCGCACGGTGAGCCTTTCAGCCGTGGTGACGCTGCTCTCCGCCGTGATCGCCTTCCCGATCGCCTATTATGCCGCCCGTTATGCCCGCGGTCGCATCAAGGCGCTGTTCTACATCGCGGTGATGATGCCGCTGTGGTCGAGCTATCTGGTCAAGGTCTATGCCTGGAAGCTGCTGCTGGCCAAGGAAGGCGTGATCGGCTGGATCATGGCCAAGCTTGGTTTGGCCTGGTTGCTGGAGGCCTGGCTGTCGCTGCCTATCCTGGGAGGGCCCTCCCTCTCGGTGAGCTATACCGGCATGGTGCTGGTGTTCCTCTATCTGTGGACACCCTTCATGATCCTGCCGGTACAGGCGGCGCTGGAGCGTGTGCCCGGCTCCCTGATCGAGGCCTCCGGCGATCTCGGCGCCAGCCCGGGCCAGACCTTTCGCAAGGTCATTCTACCCCTGGCCTTTCCCGGCCTGGTGGCCGGGGCGATCTTCACCTTCTCGCTCACCCTCGGCGACTACATCGTGCCGCAGATCGTCGGGCCGTCCTCGCTGATCCTCGGCCAGGTCGTCTACACCCAGCAGGGCACCGCCGGGAACATCCCGCTGGCCGCCGCCTTCTCGGTGGTGCCGGTGCTGATCATGGGCATCTTCCTCACCGTTGCCAAACGATTGGGGGCTTTCGATGCGCTGTGATCGACATGCTCGGCTTCCTGCGCTCGCGGCGAGGGCATCATGACCGAGAACCGCTCGCCCCTGACCCTGCGCATCGCAGCCGCCGCAGGCCTGCTGTTCCTGCACCTGCCGCTTCTCTTCATCATCCTCTATGCCTTCACCACCGAGGAGCGCAGCTTCGAGTTCCCGCCGCCGGGTTACACGCTGAAATGGTTCGGCGTGGCCTGGAACAGGCCCGATGTCTGGGCTGCGCTGGGGCTTTCGGTGAAGGTCGCGCTGGTCTCGACCTTCCTCGCCATCATTCTCGGCACGCTGGCGGCGGCAGCCTTGTCGCGCACCCGCTTCTTCGGCCGGGAAGCCATCTCGCTCTTGCTGATCCTGCCGATCGCCCTGCCGGGCATCATCACCGGCATTGCGCTGCGGGCCGCGTTCAACCTGGCCGATATCCCGTTCTCCTATTGGACGATCGTGCTCGGCCACGCCACCTTCTGCATCGTGGTCGTCTATAATAATGCCGTGGCGCGTTTCCGCCGCCTGTCGCCTTCGCTGATGGAGGCCTCGATGGATCTTGGAGCCGACGGCTTCCAGACCTTCCGCCATGTCGTGCTGCCCTCGATCGGCACGGCGTTGCTGGCGGGTGGCATGCTGGCCTTCGCCCTGTCCTTCGACGAGGTAATCGTCACCACCTTCACCGCCGGCCAGCAGCAGACTCTGCCGATCTGGATGCTGTCGGAACTGATCCGCCCGCGTCAGAGGCCGGTCACCAATGTGGTGGCGGTGATCGTCATCCTCGTCACCGCTCTGCCGATCCTGGCTGCCTATTACCTCACCCGTGAAGGCGAAAACGTCGCCGGCTCCGGCAAATAACCAAGCCTCTGGGATGCCCAAGGAGATTGCCATGCTCGATACCAAGATGCTGATCGGGTCGAAATTCGTGCCCGGCACCGAAGCGCCGGAAAAGGTGCTCAATCCCAAGACCGAGGAGACGCTGGTCGATCTCCCCGAGGCTTCCGTCGAACAGGTCGACGAGGCCGTGGAGGCGGCGGCGGCGGCTTTCGTCGGCTGGTCGCGCACCACGCCGGCCGAGCGCTCGGCCCTGTTGCTCAAGCTCGCCGACGCGATCGAGAAGGACGCCGAGGCCTATGCCACGCTGGAGGCGCTCAATTGCGGCAAGCCGCGCATCCGAGTGCTGCAGGACGAGATTCCCGGCATCGTCGATTGCTTCCGCTTCTTCGCCGGCGCCGTGCGCAACATGCATGGGCTGGTGGCCGGGGAATATCTGGCCGGCCACACCTCGATGATCCGGCGCGATGCCATCGGCGTGGTCGGCTCGATCGCGCCGTGGAACTATCCCCTGATGATGGCGGCCTGGAAACTGGCGCCGGCGCTGGCAGGCGGCAACACCATCGTGATCAAGCCGTCCGAGCAGACGCCGCTGACGCTGCTCAAGCTCGCCACCACCATCGCCGAGATCTTCCCCGAGGGTGTGGTCAATGTGGTGGTGGGGCGCGGCGAGAGCGTCGGCAATGCCCTGATCCACCATCCCAAGGTCGCGATGGTATCGCTGACGGGCGACATCGCCACCGGCAAGAAGGTGCTGCAGGCGGCTGCCAAGACGGTGAAACGCACCCATCTCGAGCTCGGCGGCAAGGCGCCGGTGATCGTGTTCGACGATGCCGATCTCGAGGCCGTGGTCGAGGGCGTCAAGCTGTTCGGCTATTACAATGCCGGCCAGGATTGCACTGCGGCCTGCCGCATCTATGCCGGCAGCAAGATCTACGACAATCTGGTGTCCGAGCTCGCCGGTGCGGTGAAAGGGCTGAAATACAACCAGGCCAATGATGACGAGAACGATATCGGCCCGCTGATCTCGGCCCGCCAGCGCTCCCGCGTCGCCTCCTTCGTCGAACGGGCTACCGAGCACAAGCATATCGAGATCGCCACCGGTGGCCACCAGGCGGCTGGCAAGGGCTTCTTCTACGAGCCCACCGTGGTCGCAGGGGCCCTGCAGAGCGACGAGATCGTGCGGCGCGAGGTGTTCGGGCCGGTGGTCTCGGTAACCCGCTTCGGCGATGTCGAGGAAGCGTTGACCTGGGCCAATGATTCCGACTACGGCCTGGCGTCGTCGGTATGGACGCGCGACATTTCCAGGGGCATGCAGATGGCCTCGCGCCTGCAATATGGCTGCACCTGGGTGAATTGCCATTTCATGCTGGTGAGCGAGATGCCGCATGGCGGCGTCAAGTCCTCCGGCTACGGCAAGGACCTGTCGATGTATGCCCTGGAAGACTACACCGTGGCGCGCCACGTCATGGTGAAGATGGGCTGACCCGCGCGTTTGCAAGCCGAGCAGGGATGGGGCTGCCTTCGGGCAAGGCCCATCCCTTCCTTTTGGACAGCGATGCCGAGTTCGGGCATGGTCTGGTGTTGTGCATGGAACAGCCTGCGCAAGCCATTGATTTCATCATGCCTTTTTCATGAACGAGGTGATTGCCATGGAGCTCGGGAAACGGCTGATCCCGGCAGCGATACTGGCCGGCGCCTTGCTGGCAATGCCGACGATCGCGCCAGCCAGGACGGCACCGGCCACCGTCGAGGCGCTCTGGCAGAGTTGCCGGGCCATCGCAAAGGATCCGGCAGCCAGCGTCAAAGCTTGCACCCAGTTTCTCGATCTGCCCGAGGGGCGGCGAGAGCAGTTTCGCACCTATGCCTTTTCCAATCGCGGCAACGCCTATGTCAGCCTGCAGCGCTATGACGAGGCGCTGGTCGATTTCGCCGAGGCGCTGCGCCTCGATGCGGGGAACGAGACCGCCTATGTCGGCCGCGGCAATGTGCATTTCTGGCGCGGCGAAAACGATCTTGCCCTCAAGGATTTCGGGCAGGCGATCAAGCTCGATCCGCGCGATGCCAATCCCCAACATGGCCGCGGCAACGTCTATTTCAACCAGGGCCGCTACGAGGAGGCGATCAAGAGCTATAGCGAGGCGATCCGCATCAATCCGAAATTCTTCAACGCCTATAGCGGCCGCTCCAACGTTTATGCCGAGCTCAAACAGACCGACCGGGCGATCTCGGATCTCTCGCAGGCGCTCAAGCTCAATCCGACCTACGTCAATGCACTCGTCAATCGCGGCAACAACTACGTGCTCGCCAAGCGCTTCGACGAAGCGATCGCCGACTACGACAAGGCCCTGGTGCTCAAGCCGGACACCGTCCTCGCCTTGAGCGGGCGGGCGGGCGCCCACGGCATGAAGAAGGATTATGCGCACGCGGTCGCCGATTTCACCAAGGCGCTGGAACTCGATCCGTCCTATCTCAACGCGCGCTATGGTCGGGGGCAGGCCTATAAGGAGCTGGGCAAGCTCGATCTGGCCGCCGCGGATTTCCGCAATATCCTCGCCCAGAAATCTGACTTCCTGAACACGCGTGACCTGTTGGCCGATGTCGAGAAATCCGGCGCGGCGGCAGCCGTTCCGCCGTCCGGCGCCAATCTGGCACCCATGGCCGGCGCGCTCGCGGCCATCAAGACACAGCGCCGCGTCGCCCTGGTGATCGGCAACGCCGCCTATCCGCAGGCTCCCCTTGCCAATCCCCACAACGATGCCGCCGATGTCAGCGCCCGCCTGGGCCAGCTCGGCTTCGAGGTGGTGACCGGCTACGACCTCACTCTGGCGGGCTTTTCCGACACGGTGGAGCGCTTCGTCGCCAAGGCGCAGGGTGCCGATGTCGCCGTGTTCTACTATTCCGGCCATGCCATGCAGGTGGATGGCGAGAACTGGCTGCTGCCCGTCGACACCAGGGTGCGCAGCCTGTTCGACGTCCAGCAGTTCAACGTGTCGCTGCAGCGCCTGCTGCAGACCGTGGATACGCAGGCCAAGACCACGCTGGTCTTCCTGGACGGCTGCCGCAACAATCCGTTCGCCGATGCCCTCAAGGCCCAGCTCAAGGCGCAGAACCGGGCCTATGCGGAGACGCGTGGGCTTGCCCGCATCACGGTGGATTCGCCCGATACGCTGGTGGTGTTCGCCACCCAGCCCAATGACGTGGCGGCGGATGGCACCGGCCGCAACTCCCCGTTCACCCGCGCCTTCCTCGACAATGTCGGCGCACCGGGCGTGGAGGTCGAAACCCTGATGAAGAGGGTGACGGCCGAGGTAAAGCAGGCGACGGGAGACAAGCAGCGTCCCGAGCGCCTGTCGGGCCTGACCACGGAATTCTACTTCGTTCCCCCGAATTAATGTGCGTCCGTTTCGAGCCAGCTTGCCCGGCGCGACAATTCCGTCATGATATCGCCAACCATAAACGGATTGGGAGGAATCATGACGGCGGTTTCGTCTGAGCAAAGGCCATGGTTGGCGGCCTATGACGGAGACATGAAACCGCATGTCGGGGAGGTGCCCTACAGATTGCTGGGCGACATGATCGTCCAGAGTGCGCGCGAGACCCCGCGCAAGACGGCCTACACCTGCGTCATGCCCAACGGTATGCATGGTTCGCTGAGTTTTGCCGAGGCCGATCGACTGTCCGATCAGTTCGCCGCCTATCTGCACGCCGAGCTGAAACTGCCGCCGGGATCGCGTGTGGCCATCCAGGCCCCCAACGGGCTTGCCTATCCGGTGGTTGCCTTCGGCGTGTTCAAGGCAGGCTGCGTGCTGGTCAATGTGAACCCGCTCTACCTGGCCGAGGAGGCGGGCGCGGTCTTCGCCGACGGCGGCATTTCGGTGCTGGTGGTGATCGACATGTTCGCTGACCGCACCGCCAAGACCCTCGCAACGGTGAAGGTGCCGCATGTCGTCCTGATCAGCGCCGCCGAGTTCTTCCCGGGCTGGCCGCGTACCGTGATCGGCCTGGTGCAGAAACATCTGCGCAAGGAGATTCCCGCCGCGACTTTCCCGCATATCCGCCTCAGGCAAGCTCTGGCACTCGGCCAGGCCAAGCTCGCGCGTGGCTTGAGGGTCGCGGACATCACCGCCGGCATGGATGCCTCGGCCACGGCCTGCCTGCAATATACCGGCGGCACCACCGGCGTGAGCAAGGGGGCCATGCTTACCCACCGCAACCTGGTCATGAATGTCCTGCAGGTGCTGGCCTTCGGGGGCAGCGCCTTCACGCGGGACGATGTGATCATGACGGCGCTGCCGCTCTATCATATCTTCGCCTTCACCGTGAATTTCCTTACCTTCACGGCGCGCGGTGCCCATGTATTGATGGTGCCCAATCCGCGTCCCCTGAGCAATCTGCGCAAGGCTTTCGAGAAATATCCGGTCAGCTACATCACCGGCGTCAACACGCTCTATAATGGTCTGTTGAACGAGGCCTGGTTTACCTCCATGCCCAAGCCCCATCTCAGGGTCTGCATTGCCGGCGGCACGGCCCTGCAGGCTGCGGTAGCCGAGCGCTGGCACAAGAGCGTCGGCGTGCCGGTGGGGGAGGGCTACGGCCTGACCGAGACGTCACCCGTCGTCTGTTTCAACCCGTTCGGTTCGGGCCATAACGGGGCGGTCGGCGTTCCCTTGCCGGACACCGACGTCAAATGTGTCGATGACGATTTCAACGAGGTGGCGCTGGGCATGCCCGGCGAACTTGCCGTGCGCGGCCCGCAGGTGATGGCCGGCTATTGGCGCCGGCCGGACGAAACGGCCAAGGTGATGCGCGGCGAGTGGATCCTCACAGGCGACATCGCCGTGATGGATCAAGCCGGTTATTTCCGCATCGTCGACCGGCGCAAGGACATGATCCTGGTGTCGGGCTTCAACGTCTTCCCCAACGAGGTGGAGGACGTGCTGGCCAAGATGCCGGGGATCAAGGAAGCAGCGGTGATCGGTGTACCGGATGGCGCGGCCGGCGAAGCACCCAAGGCCTTCGTGGTCAGGAGCGATCCTGCTTTGACCGTCGAGGCGGTGCGCGCCTATGCCAAGCAGCACTTGACCGGTTACAAGGTGCCGAAATTCGTGGAATTCAGGGACGATCTGCCGAAATCCAATGTCGGCAAGATCCTGCGAAAGGATCTGCGGGGCTAGCAAACAAGCGTTTCGGTCCAAATGCGCTTTGCTCCAGCTGGGAAACTCGATTGCTTCCCGCTTTGCAGCCCGGCGACATCATTGTTCTCGACGAATGATCTCCGGCCTCGTCGTACGGAATGTCGGGCGACCGCGCTTCCAGCCTCGTATCACGCGGCTGTTCTCGCGTACCGCCTGTTCAGGCGTCTCGCAGTCGATCAATACGATGTCGGCTGCCGCTCCGACCGATAGGCCGGATGCGCGCCGCATTCCGCGCGCTGCAAGAGGACCGATCATGTCGAAGACGAGCCGCAGATGCTCGGTGCGCGAAAGTTGAACGACATTGGCATAGAGGTTCGCCATGCGGAGGAGTGAAGCATCGCCAAATGGCGTGAAGGGGTTGAGAATATTGTTGGTGGCGATCGAGGCATTCACCCCCATCAAAGCCAGAATATGGGTCGGAGCGACCCCGCGCGGCACCAGTCGCTCATACTCGCGGCCATTTAGAAACAGGTCGGTGGCCGGCAGGGCTACCACTGCAATGCCGGCCTCCCGGAGCCCCGCCGCGATCGCTTCAACCTCATGCGACGGCCGCGCCGAAAGGCTCGTCATGTGTCCGAGCGAAACGCGCCCCTGCCAACCGCGTCGTATCGTTTCTTTCAGGACGACGGGCAGATTGCTCTTTTCGGGTGCGAGATCGAAATCGAGATGGAAGTCGACAGCGACGCCGTGCGCTTGCGCGAGGTCGAAGATCAGGCCGATTTGTCCAGCCGGATCGGGATCGGTGTAGGGAGCACCACCCACCAGGTCCGCTCCGTCCGCCAGGGCCTCATTCAACAAATCCAGCGTTTCCGGCTCGTTGGTAAGCCCTTCCTGCACGAAAGCGCAGATCTCGATATCGATGGCGAACGCGTAATCCCGGCGAACGCGTTTGACGGCTTCGAAGGAGCGCAACCCGGCCCGCGGATCGACCTCGACAAAGCTGCGCATCGCCATGGTGCCTTGTATGATGGCCTGCTCGACGACGCGAGCGGCCCGTGCATAGACATCCGCCTCGGTGAAGGACGCCTTGGCTCTTGCCGTCTCGCGCACCGCCTCCGCCAAGGTACCTTCGCAGATGCGGCAGCGATCGAGGATACAGGCTTTGTCCAGATGGATGTGGCTGTCGACGAAGCCGGCGCAAGCCAGTGCGCCTTCGGCATCGACGATTTCAACCGCTTCACAACGAAGCTCTCGACCGATCGCGGCGATCGACCTGTCGCGTATCGCCAAGTCGACCGGTTCCTCACTGGTTGGCAGGCGGGCATTGCGGATAAGCAGGTCGGCTGGAGGAATGTCCATCGTCAAAGACCGATCGCCCCACCATCGCTGCGCGGATCATGCGCAGCTATGATCGTCCCGTCAGGTCGGAGGTGAATGATGCCGGCATGTCCGCCGAGTTGGCTGAAGGGTTCGATCAGGCCCACCTGATGTCCCCTGTCCGCAAGCTCGGCAATGAGCGAGCCTCCGGCATGGGCCTCTATCTTCAGGCTGTCGCGACTGTCCGAGAAGGTACGCCCCAGAAGGAAACGCGGCCGGGATAGAGCCGCAAGCGGATCGAGCCCGTGGTCGATCAGCAGCGACAGCAGCAGAGCGAGGGTCTGCGGCTGCCCGTCGGCGCCTTGAGTGCCGTAAAGCAGGCAGGGATGCCCGTCTTTCAAGGCGATGCCGGGGTTCAACGTGTAGAAGGGACGTTTGCCGGCCCTGATGCAGTTCGGGCTCGCTGGATCGAGGCTGAAGGCCGCACCGCGGTTCTGCCATAGGATGCCGGTGTCACCGGCGACGACGCCGCTGCCCCAGTCGAAATAGAGGCTCTGCAGCATGGCAACGCTCCTGCCCGCGCTGTCCGTCGCCGCCAGGAAGGCCGTGTCGGCGGTCTGGAAGGGTTGCGGCCAAGGCAACGCCCTGTCGAGCTCGATTGAGCGTGCCTTCGCAGCCAGTCGGCGCCCATCGAGCAACCGCGCGACATTCACGTCTGTGAAGGCGGGGTCGGCGATCGACGGGCGATCGAGGAAGGCCTGTTTCACGGCTTCCACGAGGAGGTGATAGAATTCGGCCGAGGCAGGGTCGAGCCGACCCAGATCGAAGGAAGACAAGACGCCCATGATGGCAAGCGTCGTCGCGCCCTGCGTCGGCGGTGGCGGCGCAAGAAGGGTCACATCGCGATAGCGTTGCATAAGCGGCTGCTCACGGAGTGTGCGGGTGCTGGCGAGATCCGCGGCAGTCAGGGGTGAACCGGCAGCTCGGAGGCTCGACGCGATGCGCGCGCCCAGTTCGCCTTCGTAAAACTCGCGCACGCCGTGATCGGCTATGGCGCGCAACGAACTCGCCAAAGCCGGCTGGCGCTGTATGCCGTTCCGGAAGAAGATCCCTTGGAAGCCAGGCCATTGCGTGACCTCGCTTTCGCGGAAACGATACCAGAATTCTTGAGAAGGACTGACGTCGAAGCCGTTTTGTGCCAGCGCGACGGCGTCGTCGAGCAGGCCGGCGATGGAGAACCGGCCCTGCCAGTGGCTGTGGGAGTAGTCGAGGACTTGTCCCCAACTGTCGACGAGGCATGCCGTCGTCATGGCCGAAAGCGGCCCGCGAAGCGGGATGACAGACAGATCGGGGATGAACCTCGCCGCCTGGCCAATGCCCAGGAAGACGGTGGCAGAACCCGTGCGATCGGCAACAAGCCAAACCGCGTCTCCGCCGAGACCACAAAAATGTGGATAGAGGACCGAGAGTGCTGCGCTCGCGGCAACCAGCGCCTCGAGGGCATTGCCCCCCTGCTTGAGGACCTTCGCCCCGATCTCTGTGGCGAGCCAATGCGGCGTGACGACCATGCCCTCGCTCGACGTCGCGCTGTCGCTGAGCCCTTGCCGTGGGATGGTCTTCATGCAATCGCCGCGATTGTGTGAACAGACCTCCAGCCAAGCAAGTTCCGGGCCATTTCCGGCTCAGGCGCGTTCGACCTCTTCGAGGCCCCGGCGTCGGTGCACCCAGCGGAAATCCCAGCGATGGGCAGACGGCAACCAGGCGTGCGTTTCCAGGAAGGTCATGTTGGACCGGTCGGCATCTTCGAGACTTGGTATGACGCCAAGAGGCCTCATGCGGGATGCATGAACCTGATCCCGCAGACCAACAGGCTATTTTAGACCGCGGATATGAGGCTCGCCGTTCGACAAAAAGAGAGCAGATTGCGACTTTTGATCATCGCAACCTGCTCTTGGACTGTCGTGTCCGCTGCAAGCGGAAAGAGCAGGCCGGAAGGCCTGATCCTGGATCTATTGCCGGTAGTGCTGGATGCGCGTGGTGCGCAGGCCCGCCAGGCCGTGGCGGTCGATCGAGGCCTGCCAGGACAGGAATTCCTCGGTAGTCAGCACGTAGCGGTTGCAGGCTTCCTCGAGGCTCAGAAGTCCACCGCGCACGGCAGCTACCACTTCTGCCTTGCGCCGGATCACCCAGCGCTGGGTACCGGGAGGCGGCAGGTCCGCAACGGTCAGGGGGCTGCCGTCGGGGCCAATGACATATTTCACCCGAGGGCGAAGAGTTTCGGTCATGGGTACGCTCACACAATTCGAATGACCATGTGAGCTGCAGGCTAGGAGGGCTCGCTTAAAAATTGTTGAAGGAAATTCAGAAAAGTCATTGATCTCGCTTCGATGATTACAATTCGGCAACAAGCTGAATCAGGCCTTAACTTCGTCGCCATCCGTTCGGTTGCCGGGCGCCAGGAAGGGTTTGGCCAAGGCGTGGTAGAGCTTTTCCCGGCAGATGAGGGCCGAGATGCCGTCTGCAATGATGGCGGTGGCGAGTAGAGGCAGCACCATGGCGCGGCTGTCCGACATTTCCGAAATGATGATGACGGCGGTGAGCGGAGCCCTGACCACGCCGACGAAATAGCCGATCATGCCGAGAAGCACGATGGCGCCGAGCGGCTGGTCGGGAAAGGCGAGGGCGAGCAGATTGCCGACCCCGGCGCCGGTGGCGAGCGACGGTGCAAAAATCCCGCCCGGCACGCCGGACAGCACGGTGATCAGGCTCGAAAGGAACTTGGCCGGCCCGAACCAGAGGGGCTCGGCATGGGATTCGACCAGCCGGCGGGCGACCTCGTAGCCGGTACCCCAGGTTGCGCCCTGGCTGAGAATGCCGAGGATCGCCACCAGGAAGCCGCAGACCAGGGCGAGGCGGATGGGACGGCGACGCATGGCCGCGATCGGGGCGAGGGCGGTGGCGCCGAAAGCCAGGATCAGCCGCGAGAACAGGCCGCCGGTGATGCCGCCGATCACGCCGGCCAGCGGCGCGATGAGCAGGGCGGCGCCGAGCGGCAGCGCTTCGTGCACGGAGCCGAAATAGATGTAGTCGCCGGCAATGCCCAGGCTGACGAGACCCGAGATCATCACGGCCGCCATGGCCAGCAGGGCAAGGCGCTGGTGGTAGGAGGCCGCGAGTTCCTCGATGGCGAAGGCGATACCGGCGAGCGGCGTGTTGAAGGCGGCTGAGACCCCCGCCGCTCCACCGGCAATGATCACGGCGGGCGACAGGTCGATCTTCAGCAGGCGATGCATGAAGGCCATGATTGCGGCGCTGATCTGCACCGTTGGTCCCTCGCGACCGACCGAAGCGCCGACCAGGATGGCGCCGACCGTCGCCGCGAATTTGAAGACGGCGACCTTCATGGAGATCAGGCCGGTTGCAACGGCATGACGGGGATCGCGGGCGCCGGCACTTATCTGGGGAATGCCGGAGCCCCGCGCCGCGGGCGCGAAACGACGTGTGAGCCAGGCCAGGAGAGCGAGCCCGAGGGGCGTCACCACCAGTGGCGCATAGGGGGCTTTGGAGACCATCAGCTCGAACAGCTTCGCGGCCTGGTCGGCTGTCCAGGTGAAGGCGAGGGCGACGAGGCCCAGAATGACGGCGCCGATGGTCGTGGCGGTGCGGCGACGCAGCAATATTGGAAGATCGTCAGGAATCATCGGGCAAGCAAAGTCCTTTGCTTCCCTTCTACACCGCCCGGGCCTCGCGGCGGCAAGCAAGAATGGTTCAAGAAGACCTGGCTGGCGCCGAATGGGCGCAAACTATCCGCCCCCTGTCATCTCCACCTAGTCTTTCGCCCGTTCGGCGCTGATGATCCAGGCGCGTGACTCGAAAAGCACGCCGTCGGCCGTCATGTGAGCGTCCAGCAGATCGCGCAGCCGCTGCAGGGGCCGATCCGGTGGTTCGTCCGTGCGAGCGAGCGTGTCCTTCACCAGATAGAGGCCGGTGATGGCATCGAAGGCGGCGTCGACATTCGGCCCGTAGAAGACCGGCTCGTTCACTTCGGCGAAGTCGATCGAGGTAAAGCCGGCGGTGCTGAGAAGCGCCGTGGCCGTGGCGGGATCACCGAGTGAAAACGGCTTGCCGGCATCGACGGAAATCGCCCCTCCCGGAGCCAGGGCCTGCCTGATGGCGCTGGACCAGGTGTTACGCGCCTGGCTCTGCCACACCATCCATGCAAGACGCGCGCCCGGGCGCAGGGCCCGTGCGATATTGGCAAAGGCGGCGGCCGGATCGGCAAAGAACATCACGCCGAAGCGGCTGATGCACAAATCGAAGCCGGCAGCCGGAAACGCATGGTGTTGTGCGTCGCCCTGTTCGAATGCGACGTTTTCCAAGCCTGCTTCCAGGCAGCGTTGTCGCGCAATTGCGAGCATCTCGGCAGAAGTATCGACGCCGACGACGCCCGCTTCTACCGCGATACTGGCGGCTTCGCGTGTGGTCTGGCCTGCGCCGCAACCGATGTCGAGTACCCGGTCGCGTGGCCCGATCCTGGCAGCGGCCCGCAAATGGCGATTATGCCGGGACAATTCCGCGTCGTAGAAATCGGCACATTGCAACGCCATGAGACTCATCCGGTTTTGTCGTGGCTATGAGAAACGCGTCCTGTTGCCGGGTTTCCTGCTCGCTGGCGGCGGGGCAGCGTCCCTTGTTTGGTGGCGTATTGGATACGCCCCACAAACTGATTGCATAATAGGATCAGATGTGCAATGTCGAATCCAATTGCAATATGCAAGCAGAAGGATCGTGTTCATGGAACGGGCCGAATCATCCTGCGTCACCGAGAAATCCGTCGAAGTTAAAGGCGCGAAGCTTCAGACTCAGGCTTTCGGCGCACCATCCAGCCCGCCCATCGTGCTGATCATGGGGATGATGGCCTCGATGCTGTGGTGGCCGGAGAGGTTGTGCAGGGAACTGGCCGCTCGCGGACGCCATGTAATCCGGTACGACCAGCGCGACACCGGCCTTGCCACCCACTATCCGCAAGGCGAGCCTGGCTACGCCTCCAGTGATCTGGCCGACGATGCCATGGCGGTTCTCGACGGTTACGGCCTGGAAGCGGCGCATCTGGTCGGCATGTCGATGGGTGGTTTCGTCGCGCAGGAGGCTGCATTGCGCCATTCCCGGCGCGTGCTTACGCTCACGCTGATCAGCGCCTCACCGCTCGCGGTCAAGGGACTACCGCCCTCGACCGAAGCCTATCGGGAGCACTCCGCGACGGGCGAGGCAGTTGACTGGTCTGATCTTGGGGCCATCGCCGATTTCCTGCGCCGCGATGCTGCCATGCTCGCCGGCACCAGGCATCCGCATGATGCCGAGGCCGTGAATGCGCTGATTGCGCGCGACATGGCCCGGACGCCGGCATTTGCCAGCGCAACCAACCATTTCGCGCTGGTGAGCGGGGAGGAGGCCACGAAGCTGCGAGCCTCCGACCTCACGATGCCGGTTCTTGCAATCCACGGTACGGCCGATCCCTTGTTTCCCATCGCGCATGGAGAGGCCTTCACCAAGGCCGTGCCGAATGCGCGGCTGCACCGGATCGAAGGCGGCGGGCACGAAATCCACGACCGGGACATTGACGAGATGGTGCAGGCCATCGCCCATCATGCGACATAACGCGTGTCCGGCAAGGCAGTCGCACCCATCTTTCACGCGTTGAATTCGTAGTAAATTTCGTACAGCGAGCCGTGCTGATCGAATACAGCTTGGCGCGCTATTTCACGCTGGCAAAAATAAACTGAAAGAGGCAGGGTAGCCGGAGTCTTTCTCATGTCATCGGAAGAATTCGGCGATGTCTATATGTCACCAGGGGAGTAAAGTTGGCTCTCGGTTGCGGCATTCGCTGATGACGGCTGTCATCGCCGGTTCGATGATGCTGTCATCCATGGCGGTCGCGCAGTCGCTCAAGCCGGAAATCGGGCCCTCGCCGCCCGAGGATGCCATGCCGCTCTACAAGGGCGGCGTCGAGAAGGCGATCAGCAGTTTGCCTGAGATCGTTCGTGACGTCAGGGCTCAGTCACATGTCCCCGGTATCGCCGTGGCGGTCGTGCACGGCGGCAAGACCGTGTTCGCAAAGGGATACGGCGAACGCCTCAAGGACGACAAGACCCAGCCGGTCGATGAATTCACGGTGTTCCAGGTCGCCTCGGTCTCCAAGTCGATTTCCGCCACGGTTGCCGCGATCGCGATGACCAAGGGCACCTTGGCTGGCAAGGCCATCAGCTGGGACGATCGCGTCCGCACCTATCTGCCCGGCTTCCTGCTTGGGAACGACTATGTCTCGAACCAGGCCACCATCGGGGATTTCTTCGCCCATCGTTCGGGTCTGCCGGGAGCGGCCGGGGACGATCTGGAGGATCTCGGCTTTGAGCGCAGGGACATCATCCAGCGACTCCGGCTGATGCCGCTCGACCCCTTCCGGACATCTTATCATTACGCCAATTTCGGCACGACGATCGGCGCCGAAGCGGTCGCCGCCGCCATGGGCGAGCGCTGGGAGATCCTGGCCGATCGGCTGCTTTTCAAGCCTCTGGGCATGCGGTCGACCAGCTATCTTCACAAGGATTTCCTGGCACAGCAGAACCGCGCCGTTCTGCATGCTTTCGAGGGGGGTGAGTTCAAGCCCCGATATGACCGGGATCCCGACCAGCAGGCGCCGGCGGGCGGGGTTTCCTCCAATGTCACGGAACTGGCGAAGTGGCTGCAATTGCTGCTCGCGGGCGGCAAGTATGGCGGCGAAACGCTGATAGCGCCCCAGGTTATCCTGCCTGCGTTGACCCCCCAGGCGGTAGGCGGACGCGCCGAGGCGCTCGACGCGCGCACCGGCTTCTATGGCTATGGCTTCAACGTGAACGTCAATGCCAACGGCCGGACCTCCATGGGTCATTCGGGCGCTTTCCTGCTCGGCGCCGGCACCACCTTCCAGATCCTGCCTTCGGCCGATGTCGGCATCGTGGTCCTGACCAATGGCGCGCCGGTCGGCGCCGCCGAGGCCATCGCCGCGCGCTTCATGGATATCGTGCAATATGGCGGGGAAACGCGGGATTGGTATACCCTTGCGCATCAGCACATGATGGGCTTTTTCAAGCCGGTCGGCGATCTCGTGCGCAAGACGCCGCCTGCCCATCCCAAGCCTGCCAGGCCGCTTGCCAGCTATGTCGGCGCCTATGTGAGCCCTTATTTCGAGGTCGGCACGGTGCAGGTCGAGGATGATCATCTGGTCCTGCTGCTCGGGCCGCACCTGATGAAATTCCCGCTCCGCCACTGGGACGGCGACGTCTTTGCCTTGAGGCCCGACGGCGAGAACGCCCCCGAAGGCTCCCTGTCTTCGGTCAAATTCTCGGGGGAGCAGCCAAATCCTGGAGCGATGACGGTCAACTATCTGAATGCCGAGGGGCAGGGCAGTTTCAGGCGATGATCGCTTCTCCGCCCTCGCTCTGATCGTCCGAAAAGAAAAATCCACGGTCGAAGCGGGCCAAGGTCCGGACATCCTGTTTTCGATGCCGCGCGGCATCGCTGCTGACAGGACGCGGTCAGTTGCCTGGTCTTATGTCAAGATGACCTCCCCTCTGCCGCATCGGATGCCCAAGCCATGAAAATCATCGAAGCCGGCGTTCTCGACATCGCCTATATCGAAAAGGGCCCCGCCGACGGGGTGCCGGTCCTATTGCTGCACGGCTTTCCCTATGACGTCCATGCCTTCGACGTCGTCGCCGAGCGGCTGGCGGCGAAGGGCATGCGCTGCATCATCCCCTATCTGCGCGGCTATGGCCCGACGCGGTTTCGCTCGGCCGAGACGCCGCGATCCGGCGAACAGGCGGCGCTCGGCGCCGATCTCCTCGCGCTGATGGATGCTCTCGCCATCCCCGCGGCCGTGCTCGGCGGCTATGATTGGGGTGGACGTGCCGCCTCGATCGTGGCGGCGCTCTGGCCGCAGCGCGTGAGGGGCCTGGTGAGCTGCGGCACGGGCTACAACATTCAAGACATTGCCCGCGCCACCGTTCCGGCCGAACCGGAAGAGGAAATGCGCTTCTGGTATCAATATTATTTCCACACGGAGCGCGGCCGGGCGGGCCTGACGGAAAGACGCCGGGAGCTCTGCCGCTTCATCTGGAAGCTCTGGTCGCCGCGCTGGGCCTTTGACGAAGAAACCTTCCAGGCCAGCGCCGCCGCCTTCGACAATCCGGATTTCGTCGAAATCGTCATCCATTCCTACCGCCACCGCTATGGTGGCATTGCCGGCGACCCGGCACTGGCGGCGATCGAGACATGTCTTGCCGCCCAACCCGCGATCGACGTGCCGGCCGTCGTGCTGCAGGGCGATGCCGACGGCGTCGATCCGCCCCGCCGCGAAGATCGCGACGCTCCTCATTTCACCGCGCGTTATGAGCGCCGTATTCTCCCCGGCATCGGCCACAACCTCCCACAGGAGGCACCGGAGGCTTTCTCCGAGGCCATCGCCTCGCTGGTGTAGATCCCACGAGTACCGTGGTGACTTTCGATGCAATGGCTACCCCTGTGGCGGTACTGGGTCCGCGCAAACAAAAAAGGCCCGCTCGATAGCGGGCCCGAGGTGCGGAAATCACGCTTTCCGGGGGCGCTCCGCCGCAGGGGAAGCGGCGGGAACCGGTTGGGTGGACAGGCGGATCAGGCGTAGCGGCAGATCAGGCGTAGCGCTTGGCGCCGGCGACGCAGATCACCACGCCGGCCGCGACGGCCCACACCGTCAGGCCGACCTGCTCGTGCAGCAGCAGCGCGGCGAGAGCCAGAGACATGAAAGGCTGCAGCAATTGCAGCTGGCCGACGGCGGCGATGCCGCCCTGGGCAAGGCCGCGATACCAGAACACGAAGCCGATCAGCATGGAGAACAGCGAGACATAGACGAGGGCCGAAAGGGCCGGCCAGCCGATGGCGCCGAGATCGGCGGGCAGCCACCAGATCGCCAGCGGCAGCATCACCGGCAGCGACAGGATGAGGGCATAGGAGATCACTTGCCAGCCGCCGAGATCGCGCGACAGCCGGGCGCCTTCGGCATAGCCGAGGCCGCACACCAGGATGGAAGCTACCATCAGCCCGTCGCCCCAGGCATTGCCGGCAGTACCCTGGCTCAAGGCATAGGCGGCCACCATGGCGGCCCCGGCGATCGAGAACACCCAGAAGCCGAGGCGCGGACGCTCGCCGCCCCTGAGTACCCCGAAAATGGCGGTGGCGAGCGGCAGGAGCCCGATGAAGACGGTGGCGCGCGAGGAGGTGATGCTCTGCAGGGCAAGCGCCGTCAGCAGCGGGAAGCCGACCACGCAACCGATGGCGACCAGGCCCAGGGAACCCAGCTGCGAAGCGCGCGGCCATCTCTGCCTGAGGATGACCAGGAGGGCAATGCCGAGCAGGCCGGCGATGGCGGCGCGCGCCGTGGTCAGGAAAAGCGGCGTCAGGTCATGCACCGCCACGCGGGTGGCCGGCAGCGATCCGGAGAAGATCGCCACGCCCAGGAAACCGTTGAGCCAGCCTGCCGACTTGTCGTCCATTTTTGTATCTTTCGTATTTCGTTTCGTCAGCCGGCAATGCCGCGGACATAGAATTTCGTGTCGACCGCCATGATCGGGAAGCTGGCGGGCAGATCGTGCCGGGCGATCTCGGCAAAGCCGTTCTTCTCGTAGAATCGGTGGGCGGCCAGGAATTTGGCCGTGGTTCCCAAGAAGATTTCCTCGATGCCGCGTTCGCGGGCTTCGTCCAGGAGATGGCCGAGCAGGCGCGAAGCCACGCCGTAAGGCCGGCCGCGATAGGGGGCGGCCACGAACATCTTGCGCAAAGCGGCCTGCGCTTTCGCGGTGCGGCCGGGAGCAATATCCTTCAGTCCGATCGTACCGACGATGGCGCCGTCATGTTCCGCCACCCAGAATCCACCCCGGCCGCTCTGATAGAAATCACCAATCGCGTTTAGGTCCGGCTGGTCGCCTGCCGTGATCTCGATGCCGAATTCCTCGCGCTGAATGGGGAGGATGACGTCGAGCACGCCATCCCGGTCGGCCGGTACGAATTGTCTGATCCTGATGGCAGTCGTCATGGGGAAACCTTCGAATAATCGAGCTTGTTGTCCCAGAATTGCGCTGGCATCGACAGGGACAGACCGGTACAATCTATCTGAACTGTACTGGTTCATGGAGAGGTACGGATGCTGGATCAAGTTGGCGGTTCCACGCTGATCGAGGCGACGATGGCGGAGATCCGCCGCCTGATCGCCACGGCGCCCGGTGCGCGCCTGCCCTCCATCCGCCGGCTGGCCGAACGGCAGGGCGTATCCAAATCGACCGTCGTGGAGGCCTATGAACGGCTGGTCGCGCAGGGCGCCGTGGCGGCGCGGCCCGGCTCGGGCTTCTTCGCGGCCGGCCGTGTCCGTCCCTTCGCCTTGGCGGAGAGCGGTCCGAGCCTTGATCGCGCCATCGATCCGCTCTGGATCTATCGGCAGTCACTGACCCAGCAGACGAGTGCGCTGCACCCCGGCTGCGGCTGGCTGCCCGATTCCTGGCTGCCCGAGGACATGGTCCGGCGCGGGCTTCGCGCGGTGGCGCGCGACGAGACCACCAATATCTCGACCTACAGCGTGCCCCAGGGGCTGCGGTCCCTGCGCGAGCACCTGGCCCGCCGCTTCACGGAGCGGGGCCTGGAAGTGGAGCCTGCCGCAATTCTGCTGACCGATTCAGGCTCGCGCGCCATCGACCTAGTCTGCCGCTTCCTGATCCAGCCTGGCGACGTCGTGCTGGTGGACGATCCCTGCTATTTCAACTTCCAGTCCCTGCTGCAGGCGCAGCGGGCCCGCATTATCGGCGTGCCCTATACGCGCCAGGGGCCGGACCTCGAGCGTTTCGCCAGCCTGTGTGCCGAGCATCGTCCCAAGCTCTATCTGACCAATGCCGTCCTCCATAACCCCACCGGGGCGACGGTGAGCGTGGGCAGCGCCCATCGCCTCTTAAAACTGGCCGAGCAGCATGATTTCATCCTGGTCGAGGACAACATCTTCGCCGATTTCGAAGCACGGCCCTCGCCGAGCCTGGCGGCGCTCGATGGTTTCGAGCGTGTCATTCATCTCGGCAGTTTTTCCAAGACGCTGACGGCGGCCTTGCGCTGCGGCTATATCGTGGCGCGCGCCGACTGGATCGAAGGACTGACGGATCTGGCGCTCGCCACCGGCATCGGCTGCAGCGATGTCGCGGCCCAGACCACGCTGTGCCTGCTCACCGATGGCAGCTATCGGCGCCATCTCGACGGCCTGCGCCCGCGCCTGGCCAGGGCGATGGCCGCGACGACGGAAAGGCTGGAGGCCTGTGGCCTGCGCCTGTGGCTGGAGCCGCAGGCCGGCATGTTCCTGTGGGCGGAGCTTCCGGAGGGGCTGGATTCGGCGGCGATCGCCCGCAAGGCCCTGGAGCGGGACGTGGTGATGGCGCCGGGCAACGTCTTCAGCGTCTCGCGCAACGCCGCCCGCTTCCTGCGCTTCAATGTGGCGCAATCGGCCGACAAGCGCATTTTCGATGTTCTCGCCGAGGTGATGGAGAAGACGGCGACATCCCGCGAGGGTATGTGACTTGCGGTCAGTGCCCGCGCTTGCGCGCCATCAGGCCCGCAGCGACATAGGCGAGCGCTCCCAGGGCCGTAATCCAGAAGCTGGTCGGCCAATCGGTATAGAAGGCCAGGACCAGGCCGATCCAGGCGATGGCCACCGCCAGGACGATGGAGATGATCAGCCCCTGATGGACGCGGTGGCTGATCCGCAATGCCGCCGCCGCGGGGGCGACCATCAGCGCGAAGACCAGGAGCACGCCGACGATCTGCATCGCCTCGGCCGTGGCTAGGGCGACGACCACCATGAAGAGGGCGGAAATCAGGGATGTCGACACGCCCTTGGCCTCGGCGAGTTCCGGCTGCAGGCTGGCGAACAGGAGGGGCCGCCCGATGACCGCAAGACCGATCAGGCAGAGGAGGCCGAGGCCTGCCAGCACGAAGACCGTGCCGAGGCTGACGCCGAGCACATTGCCGAACAGGAGATTGGTCACAGCCCCAGCATAGGCCTTGTAGAAATAGAGAAAGAGCAGGCCGATGCCGAGCGAGAGGGTGAGCACGATGCCGATGGCGACATCGCGATGGGCGCGCTCGCCCAGCAGGCCGATGCCGATGCCGGCCAGAACGGTGAAGATGGTGAAGCCCACGAAGGGGGAGAGGCCGAGCAGCGCGGCGCCGGTCGCACCGGGAAAGCCGACATGCGCCAGGGCATGGCCTGCAAAGGTCTCGCCGCGCAGCACCAGGAAATAGCCCACGGCCCCGGCGACGATCCCCACGATCGTGCAGGCCATGAAGGCATTGCGCATGAACTCATACTCGAACATTGCGGGACTTTCCTGGACAATCCTGGGAGCGCGGACGTCCTCGTCCGCCTCTTCCTATCCGCGCGAGCCGCGTTTCCAAGAGCGGACGAGGACGTCCGCGCTCCCAGGCCTTACGCATCATGCACATGGCTTTCCAGCTCGCCTTCCTCGGCCATCACGAAGATGCGGCCATTGACGCGGGCGACATGAATGGGCGTGCGGTAGAGATCGGACAGGACATGGCGGTTGACGACCTCGTCGACAGTGCCGATCGCGGCGCGGCCATGGCCGAGATAGAGCACCTGGTCGACGGCGTTGAGCAGCGGGTTGATCTCATGGGCGCAGAACAGCACGGCGATGCCGCGTTCCGAGGCGACCTCCTTGATCAGTTCGACGATGCCGCGCTGATGGGCCGGGTCGAGGCTGGCGAGCGGTTCGTCCATCAAGAGGAGCCTGGGGTCGCCGATCAGGGTCTGGGCGATAAGCAGGCGCTGGCGCTCGCCGCCGGAAAGCTGGGAGATCGGCCGGCGGGCGAGATCGGCGGCGCCAACGCGCTCGATTGCGGCCCAGGCCGCTTCCTTGTCGGCCGCGGACGCGAAGGGCCAGCCCCAGCGCGTGCCTTCGATGGCACCGAGCACGAGTTCGTAGCCGCTGAGGCCTGACAGGGCCGCGTTGCGCCGCATCTGCGGCATGTAGCCGATCTTGGGGTTGCCGCGCCGCGGCGCTTCGCCGAGCACGCTGATCCGCCCGGCCTGCGGCGTGACCAGGCCGAGCACGGCGCGCATCAGCGTAGTCTTGCCGGCGCCGTTGGGACCGAGCAGGCCGACAAACCGGCCTTCGGCAATGGAAAAGGAGACGCTGGACAGGATCCGGCGCCTCCCGAGGGTCAGGCTGACTTTTTCGAAACCGACAGCACTCACTGCGTCAAACCGGAAAGGGCCAGATCGACCTGGCCGAGCTGTCCGTCGAACCAGGCCTGGATAGCGGTGCCGGCCGGCATGGTTTCGGTGACGCCCACCACCGCGACCTTGTGATCCCTGGCGATCTGCAGGAGCCGCTTCGTGGTCTCGTCGGTGACCTGATTGTTGTAGAACAGGATCTTGGCCGAGCCGTCCTTGAGACTGTTCTCGAAGGCGGCGACCTGGCTGGGGCTCGGCTCGCTGTCATTCATGATCGCGGTCTGGAAATCCTGGTTGAGCATCTTGAGGCCGAGGGCCTCCGCCATATAGCCGAAAACCGGCTCGGTGGCAGTCACCTTGACGTCCTTGTACTTGGTCTTGATCGCATCGACCTGTTTCGTCAACTCGGAGAAAGACGCTTCGAACTTGGCGAGATTGGCCTTGTAGTCGGCTGCGTGGCCAGCATCGCGCTTTTCGAGCTCGGCGGCCAGCGCCGTGGCCACGGCCGGGAACGTCTTCAACTCGTACCACAGATGGGGATTGTCGCCTGCTTTGTGCCCGGTGAGCTCGGCGGCGACGATCGCCTTGCGATCGGGATTGGCGGAGGCGGAAAGCAGCTTGTCCATCCACGGATCATAGTCGGCGCCATTGTAGACCACGATCGCGGCGGTCGAGAGCGCGCGCGCGGTGGAAGGGCTCGATTCGAAAAGATGCGGGTCGTCCTCGGGATTGGAAAGGATCGAGGTGACCTCGACATGCTCGCCCCCGATCTGGCTGGCGAGGTCGCCATAGAAATTCTCCGCGGCGACGACCTTGATCTTCTCGGCGGCCGCGGCCGGATGGGGCATGATCGCTGCCGCGGCCATGAGGACGGCGGCAAACATCATCGAACGCATCGTGATCTCCATGACACTAGATAAGGACAGGCTGCAGGCCCATCGCAAAGACTGAAATGTTATAATGTAACAATCTTTGATTAGTGGGCGGGGCGAGGGATGTCAATCGTGTCCGGGCAGGATTCGCGACAGCGACTCAGGCTCGCCCACCGGTTGCACTCGCCTGTAACCCCCGATACACCTCCGATGCGTCGCAAAGCTGCTACAACAGCGTCGAAACCTGCCGCCGACCTCCCGGAGCAAAGCGCTAGCGCTATAGAGGGCTTTTCATGCGTTCCCCCGTTCTCCTCGTCCTGATGGCCACCACCATGCTCACCGGTACTGCTGAAGCCGCCGAACTCGTCCTCAAGCGTGCCGTGCTCGGCACCGGGGGCGTCGGCTATTTCGAATATGCTGCCGAGGTTACGGGCAAGGAGACGCTCACCCTGCGCGCCCGGCTCGACCAGGTCGACGACATCCTCAAGAGCGTGCTGATTCTCGATCCGGCCGGTACCGGCTCGGCCACGCTGCCCGGCAAGGCCGGCGCGGACGAGACCTTCGCCTCCCTGCCTTTCGCGAAATCCGATCTCGACAGCATGCCTGCCCTGATCGCGGCGCTGAAGGGGGCCGAGATCAGGCTCTCCGGCCCGCGCAAGCTCGAAGGACGCATCGCCAGCGTGCAGACGGAGACGGTTACGAGCAAGGACGGCGGCACCATGACGCGGACCCGCGTCTCCGTCTTCTCCGGCGCCGCGATCGAGCAGTTCATCCTGGAAGAGGCCGAAGGGCTGGAATTCAAGGACGCCAGGCTCGGCGAGCAGGTCGAGACGGCGCTCAAGGCCCTGCGCACGGCGCAGGACCGTTCCGGCCGCGACATTTCCATCCAGCTTGCCGAGGGCGGCAAGCGCACCGTGCGCATCGGCTATGTGGCGGAAGCGCCGGTCTGGAAGGCGGCCTACCGCCTGACGCTGCCCAAGGCCGACGAGGACAAGGCGCGCCTGCAGGGCTGGGTCGTCCTGGAGAACATGACGGGCAATCCCTGGAAGGACGTCGAGGTGACCTTGTCCTCGGCTTCGCCGGTGACCTTCCGCCAGGCGCTCTACGATCCCTATTACGTCCAGCGCCAGACCATTGCGCCGCCGGTGAGCCGCACGGCCTTGCCGCGTACCGATGCCGGACAGCAGAATCTGGAATTGAAGGCATCGGGCGGCGCGGGCACCGACCAAGCCATGTATGACATGGCACCGGCTCCCGCCGCCGCGCCCGCTCCGATTGCGCCATCGGCGCGGCTGCGCAAGAACCAGGCCTTCCTCGGCCAGGGAGGCGGCGCACAGAATTTCGGTATTGCCGAGCCGCAGGAGGCCGGCAGTGCCGCCGAGGAGAACGCCGCCGGCGCCAGCTTCACCCTGTCGAAGCTGGTCAGCGTCGGCTCGGGCGAGAGCCTCACCATTCCCTTCGTCGATCTCAAAATGCCCTCGCAGGCCGTGGCCTGGTATCAGGGCGGCAGCCGCAATCCCTGGCAGGCGCTGACTTTGAAGAATGACGGCGCCACCTCGCTGCCCGCGGGCTCGGCCACCATCTATGAAGGCACCGAGGCTGGACCGCTCTTCTCGGGCGAAGCCCAGTTCCCGCTGCTGCCGACCGGCGATTTCCGCCTGATCGGTTTCGGCGCCGACCAGAAGGTGCTGGTTGACTCGGAGGCGAGCTCGGCCAAGGCGATCACCAAGATCAAGGTAGTCGACGGTACGCTCCAGGTCGAAAGCCGTCTGCGCCAGACCACGACCTATCGGGTCAAGAACGGCGCCGGCGAGCTGCGCCATATGGTGGTCGAGCAGCCGCGCGTTGCCGACTGGACTTTGGTGGAACCCAAGGCCGAGGAGGCGACCATCGCCGGGCAGGCCTATCGCATCCGCTTCGATGTCGAGGCGGGCAAGTCCAAGCAATACAAGGTCACGCTGGAGCGGCCCGTGGTCGAGGCGATGGCCGTCGCCGATGTCACCGGCGAGCGCATCCAGGCATTGATGGCCGCCCCCGATCTCGATGCCGAGACCAAGGCCCGGCTTGCCACGGTTGCCGAGGCGGCCAAGGCGAGCGACGAGGCGCAGGCCGCGACGACACGCCTGGAAGAGCAGCGCGACGGCATCACCCAGGACCAGGAACGTATCCGCGAGAATCTGAAGTCGGCGCCGCAGGGTTCCGATCTCGCCCGGCTCTATTCCCAGAAGATGCTGGAGCAGGAAAAGGCGCTCGACAAGCTCGATGGGGCGATCAAGGAGGCGCGCGCCAAATATGAGGCGGCCCGCAAGATCCTCGGCGATCGCGTGAGAGCCCTGTAGCGGCAGGAGACAAGACCGGTCCCGCACCGGGGCCGGTATGCCGCTTTTTTGACAACCGCCGAAGGGTTGCAATGCTGGCTCAATGCAGCCCGGCACAATGGTCGTGCCTGCGGCGAAGATTGAGTCGCGTTCCGCCTCTCAACGTGGTCGCGGCAGGTCCGACGGTGCAGGCGCGATCGAGGCTGCATCCGTTTCGGCGGATGCATGGAGCGGGTCTCGGCCGCGCTTCTCCATGCGGTCTCGATTGCGACCGGACGATGGCATGACCATGCGCGACGTATTGCCCTTCTTGCGGGCCTTGAATTCAGATCCTCTCAGCGTGGGCGCCATCGCGCCCTCGGGTCCGGCCCTCGCCGAGTTGATCACCCGTGAGATCACGCCGTCCTCGGGACCCGTCGTCGAGTTGGGGCCGGGAACGGGTGTCTTCACCCGGGCCCTGCTGGCGCGTGGCATACGGGAGGACGAGCTCACGCTGCTGGAGCGTGGCACCGAATTCGTCGAATTGTTGCGTGGGCGCTTTCCCCTGGCGCGCGTGCTTCACGAGGATGCCGCCGGCCTGGGGACACTCGGCCTCTTCGACGGGCCGATGGCAGGGGCGGTGATCAGCGGACTGCCGCTCCTCAACCTGCCCCGGGACAAAATTCGAGCCATATTGGCCGGCGCCTTCGAGACCCTCCGTCCGGGCGGTGCCTTTTATCAATTTACTTATGGCGCGCGCTGTCCCGTGCCGGGACCGATGCTCGAGGAACTCGGCTTGCGAGCGGTCCGGATCGGCCGGGCCTTCGCCAACATACCACCGGCGACGGTATATCGGATCGGCCGGCGTGGCGCCTCCGTGCCGCGCTGATCCCCAGGCCGGCCATCGTCAGGCGGGCCTGGCGTCCAGGCCGGCCTTGCCTCAGCGGCCCACCAGCTTCTTGACCTGGCGGACGCAGCCGATCGTGGCCGCCTTCGAGCGGTCGACGATGGCCGACTGGCCGGGCGACCGGGGTTTCAGGCCCATGCGGCGCAGATAATAGTTGGCCCGGTAGACGTCCTTGTACTTCCAGTTCGGAAATTCGAGATTGAGCGACAGGCTGATCGAAATATTGTCGTGGTTCTGCAGCCAATGCGCGCCATGCGTCGGAATATGCACCGCGTCGCCGGGCTCAAGCGTGATCTTGCGGGCCTTCCGCTCGGCTTCCGGCTTGAAGGTGCCCGCCGTGGTCGTCACCGCGTAGTAGCGCTCGAGTTCATCCTCGGTGGTGATGCTGCGATCCATCGGATCGCAGACCCAGATATCCTTGGTGCCGTGAATCTGGGTGAGGACGTTGACCTCGGCATCGAAGTGATAGGGCGTCTTGCGGCGGGGTGAGGTGATGAAGATCAGCATTTCGGTATTGCTGAGCTGCTTGGAGCCTTCGGGGCCGGCAATCTGGCGAATGAAGTCGTCGAACTCGTCCAGCAGCTTCTTGTAGCGCGGATCGATTTCGATGTGCTTCAAAACCATCCAGGCACCGGCCGTCTCGATGCGGTCGATGACCTGTCGCACCGTCATGTCCGGTTTGGGGACAGAGCCCCATTTGTCGGTGATCGAGAGATCCCCGGCATCCCAATAGAGGTCGCCCGGGCGCTTGGCCGCTTCCTCCGCCACGCTCGCCAGCGCATCGATCGAAAACAGGGGGTGGCTGGCCAGAGGGTGCTGCATCGAGAAAGCAGCCTTGTGAAGCAGGCGGCGACATTCCTCGAACGGTTCCACCGTCGACCATTGATCCGAATGCTGAACAATAGATGGCTTCGTCAGCATGCCATGTTTCCTCTGGATTGAGCAGGACGTATCAGTAGTTGAGTTATGATTTATTGATTTATCGCAGATTTTTACTTTATGGGCGAGGCGAGTGGAGGAGTCTTTCGGGGGCGTACAAATCAATCTTTAGTAGGAGGGGAGACGTTCCCTCGCTCGCTCGTAAGCCGTATCACTTAAGGGAAGTCGACGCGCCGCCGATGGCAAGAAGAGCGCCTCGGCCAAGCATCCATGCTCGACGTGAACGGGATCGCGCAAGGCGATCGGAGTGCGCAAAGGCACGGTCCGGACAGCAAAAGTCGTGCCTTCTGCCGCCAGGCGAACTATACAAGCGGACTTTAAAGGCGCAGCCGGCGACGCCTGACTGATCCTGCCGGTTTCGAGGGTATCATGCGGCGTGCGGCACGCTTCTTCACCGGTCTGGTTCTATCGCTGGCGTTCGGCCTGTGCGCTGCCGAAGCTGCCCTGGCGCGCAATCTCGCGCTGGTCATCGGCAATGATTCCTATGCCAACGTCACGTCGCTTCAGAAGGCGGTCTCGGATGCCCGCGCCATTGCCGACCAGCTCGAAAAGCTCGGCTATGTGGTGAGGCGGGTCGAGAATGCCGATCAGCGGGGCATGAGCCGGGCCCTGGTGGCTTTCAACGCCGATATCCAGCCCGGCGACCGGGCGCTGTTCTACTATGCCGGCCATGGCTTCGAGATCGGCGGCACCAACTACCTGCTGCCCACCGACGTGCCTTCGGTCCAGACCAACCAGCAGGACCTCATCCGCGACGCGTCCTTTTCGGTGGAGCGGGTCATCGACGGGATCCGGGACAAGGGAGCCGGCGTTGCCGTGCTGGTGCTGGATGCCTGCCGCAACAATCCCTTCGCCAATGACAGGTCGCGCTCGGTGGCGGCAACCCGTGGCCTGGCCCGCGTCGACGCGCCTGAGGGCGTCTTCGTCCTGATGTCGGCGGGCGCCAAGCAGGAAGCGCTCGACCGGCTCTCCGACCAGGACGGCAATCCCAATTCCGTGTTCACCCGCAGCTTCCTCGGCGAATTGTCGAAGCCCGGCCAGACCCTGGTCGAGATCGCCAAGAAAACGCAGGTCGACGTGCGTGCCTTGGCCGCGAGTGTCGGCCACGACCAGACGCCGGCCTATTACGACCAGGTCATCGGCGACGTCGTACTGTCGGATGCGGTGGACACCACCCCCCAGGCGGGGCAGCAGGTCGCCTCGGCGAGCCCGCAAGGCAATACCGGTCCGAACATCCGCACCGAGATCAATACGGTCGGACGGACCGAGGCCGGCAAGGGTGTCTCGATCGGGCCCGGCGTGAAGCTCGGGCCGGGGGTCACGATCGGTGGCAAGGACTCCCGTATCGCCCTTCAGAATCCGGCCAATCCGCCCACGACGGATCCGGCCAAGGCCTTGAATCTCCAGCAGGGCGGTGCGGCGACCGGCCAGCAGCTCGCTCTGGTCCGGCCGGATACCAAGCCCGGCCAGCTCACGCAGCCCATCGGCCGTGCTCCGATCGCCAGCTTCTCGCGCTCCAATGCCGGCTGGACGGTGACATTGTCCCTGCCGGAACCGGCGACAGCCCTGTCGTACCGGGTCGGCGAGGCCGGGGAGTTCAAGGAAACCGGCCTGCTCGACGTCCTCGACCAGCGCACCGGTGGGCGCATGCCCAATCCGTCCTTCTCGATGTCGCCCCGCGCCCAGGCGGGCATCATCCAGGTACGCTATCGCAGCATCGATGGCGCCGATGTCGGCCCCTTCTCGATTCGCTTCGACCCGGACATCGCCCTTTACGAGGACCAGCGCCGCAATCTCACCTCGATCCAGGGCAGCTGGGTGGAGTTTCGCGATTTCAACGGCGTGCTGGTCTATTTCACCACGCTGGTGAGCTATCGCTGTGCCGTCACCGAGGTGCGCTATGGCCTCAACGGCGCACCGCCATTGACCCGCTTCGACTTGCCTGTCTGCAACATGAAGGATCCCTATTCGATCCCCAACAATGCCAAGACCTATCTGAAGCTACCGGGCAGTACCAAGTCGATCAGCGTGCAGGTCACCTGGCGCGACGGCTCGCAGTCCGAGATCAACACGGTGGAGAAGGATTGAGGCCGGGAGATCGGGTGAGGCAAGGTGGCACTCTTTGCTTCGGTGCGTCTTTGTGATTTGAAGTGGTTCATTCAGATCATAAAATCCTTCTGCATCGTTCGGTTCCATGACCTCCTCCGCTCCCGTTCTTTCCGCTGGCTATTCCAACGTGCCGCCCGGCATGCTCGCCAATGTGGTCACCTGTCTCGAAATGCTGCAAAGGCCCAAGCCGAAGCCGGCGAAGCCGCTCGAACGGCCGCTGACGCTGGAGCGGATCGAGAAACCCGATTTGGGCGACTACCGCGCCCTCTATCGAGCCGTCGGCGAGGACTGGCTGTGGTTTTCGCGGCTGATCATGCCGGACGCCGAACTCGCGGCGATTCTGGAGCATCCCGATGTCGAGGTCTATGTACTCATGGCAGGCAAGCGGCGGCTTGGCCTGCTGGAGCTCGATTTTCGCCAGCAGGGGCAATGCGAGCTCGCCTTTTTCGGTCTGGTGGCGGAGGCGATCGGGCAAGGCGCCGGCCGCTTCCTGATGGACCAGGCCCTGGCCAAGGCCTGGGCCAGGCCGATCGAGCGGCTATGGGTGCATACCTGCACGTTCGACCACCCCGGCGCGCTGGCCTTCTACCGCCGCTCCGGCTTCGAGCCCTTCGCCTTCGAAGTGGAAGTCTGCGCCGATCCGCGCCTGAGCGGATGCCTGCCGCGCCAGGCCGCGGCCCACATACCGCTGGCGGACTTCACCGCCTGAGCATTCGCTATTTCGCCGGCGTCAGGCGCAGCAGGCGCCCGTCCGAGGCGTCCTCGATCAGCCAGATTGCCCCGTCGCGATCGACGGCGACGTCGCGGATGCGGGCGCCCATCTCCCAGCGATCGGCCTGGCGCGCACCGTCCTTGCTATCGAAGGCGATGCGCACCAGGGCTTCGCCTCCGAGGGCGCCGATGAAGGCCGAGCCTCGCCATTGCGGAAACAGCTTGCCCGAATAGAAGGCCAGGCCGGCAGGGGCGATGATCGGGGTCCAGTAGATCACCGGGGCTTCGAATTCCGGGCGGGTCCGGTGACGAGGGATCGGCACACCGCTGTAATTGTCGCCGTTGGAGACGATGGGCCAGCCATAATTCGCGCCCCGGCGGATCAGATTGAGTTCGTCGCCGCCGCGCGGGCCCATCTCGTTTTCCCACAAACCGCCGTCGGGGGCGAAAGCCAGGCCATAGGGATTGCGATGGCCCAGGCTCCAGATCTCGGCCTGCACGCCGCCCTTGGCCGCCATCGGATTGTCGGCGGGCGCCGTACCGTCGAGATTGAGCCTGAGGATCTTGCCGCGATTGGTGTCAGTGTTCTGGGCGGTCTCCGGCTCCATGCGATCGCCGGAGCTGAGGAAGAGGTGGCGCCCATCGGGGGCGAAGGCGATGATACCGCCCGGCTGGCCGCCGCCACCCTTTGGCGAGGCGCGCCAGATCACGGCAAGATCGTCGAGACCTGCTTTGCCGTCCACCTCTTTCAGTCTGGCTCGTGCCAGGGCGAGTGTTCCGCCGCCGAAGCTTGGTTCGACATAGCTGAAATAGACCAACCCGTCCCGGGCAAAGCCCGGCGAGGCCGCAATGTCGAGCAGGCCATTCTGGCCGCCGGCCTGCACGCGCGGAACGCCGCTAACCTCAGTCTTGGCACCGGCCGGGGTCACCAGGAACAGCTGCCCGCCCTTTTCGGTGACGAGCATGCGCCCGTCGGGCAGGAAGGCGATTGCCCAGGGCGTGTCGAAACGCGCGACGGTGGTGGCCTTGAAGGGGCGGGTCGTCGAGGCAGGGCTGTTCGCCGCATTCAACTCGGCGCGGGCCAGGCCGGGAGGGGCCGCTGCGCTCCCGATGATTGCGGCAGTCAGAACGATTCGGACGGCATTTCGCATCGATGAGTCCCCCACCGGCCCGCGCAACCTGCCGGCCCGGACCCGGATGCATCAATCTCAGCCGATTGCGTCCTTCCAATGGCCGGACGAGGTTGGCCGTCCGCGGTGCTGGGGACAGATGTCACCCTTGCGCAGGATGGCCTCGGCGCAGCGCAGATTGATCCAGGTTGCGGTCAGGAAGATCACGGCGAAGATCAGGCTCTGGGGCGACAGATCGATCATGGCCATGCCGCGCCGTGCCAGCTGGATGACGAAGGTCGCCGCGACCAGGGCCGAAAAGCCGGCGCCGATCGCGCTGAAGGCGAGACGCGGCAATGGCCAGACGGTCGACGAACGCCGGCGTTCCCAGAGGAGAAGCCCGAAATTGGCCAGTGGCCCCACCAGAAACACCGCCACGATCGGGCCGAAGAAGAGCAGGATCCACTCGAAATTGCACAGGAGTTCGCGGCAGGGCAGGCTGTCGATATAGAGATAGACACCCCAGTAGAGCAGGGCGAGCGCGCCGCTCGCCAGCGCATAGGCCAGCAATCCGTTGGAGAAAGCCTTGGTCTGTGACGGCGTAGGAGAGGTCATGGTCCTGTCCTGCTGGCTTGCTCGAGATCATTTAAGTTAGTGAACGAACGCTAACTTAAATGATCTGACGGTTGGCGTCAACCGCATTTGGATCTTATCGAAGGCGATGTGGGAGGGGCGTGCGATCGGACACCGGACATTGCGGGAGGAGAGGCCGTCACCGAGCAGGTTGCGCCCGCTGAGGCAGGGCAGGGAAAGCGGCAATTCTACTCGGGTACCGTGAAAATCCCGCCATTGGCCCAGGCGCTGCGGCGGATGTCTTCTTCACCGGCCGGCTCGGCGTCGTCGTCGTCCAGCAGCGTAAGAAAGCCGTCCCCGGCTGCCAGCCTGTCCGGCGACAGATAGCCCCATTCGCATTCCTCGCAATGGCCGTAGACAATGCCTGTTTTGACACTGCGATAGAGGAAGAGCCGGCCCTGGCGGCAATTGGGGCAGGGGCCGACATGAAAGTGGCCGGTCATACCTGCGGGCCCGGCCGGATCAATTGCAGCAGGTCCCAGAGGTTGCCGTACAGATCCTCGAACACCGCCACCGTGCCATAGGCCTCCACCCGCGGCTCCTCGTGAAATTGCACGCCGCGCGCAAGATAGAGGCGATGGTCGCGCCAGAAATCGTCTGTGTTGAGGAACAGGAAGACGCGCCCGCCCGTCTGATTGCCGATTGCCGCCGCCTGAGTGGGGGAGGTGGCCTTGGCGAGAAGCAGGCGGGTTGGGCCGGTGCCAGGTGGCGCAACCAGCAGCCAGCGCTTGCCATCGCCGAGGTCGCTGTCCTCCACCACGTCGAAACCGAGCTTGCCAACATACCAGTCTTTGGCCTCGTCATAGTCGCGGACGACCAGTGTGATTGCACCCAGATGCTGCGGCATGGTTTCTCCCTGTTTCGAAGCGGAGACCGGGTCGGCCGCAAGCCCAGCCGCCCGAGCGCGACAATACGGCATCCAGATAGGGCCGCGAGAAAATTCACGCCGCCTTCGCGGTGTGGCACAAGCGGGCCTGCGTGCCACATGCCACCCCAAGCCCCAACCGGATCCCGCTTTTATGATTGTTCGCAAAAACCCGCAGGCATGGGAGCTCTTCTTCATCATGCGCGGCTCCATCGTACCGCAGATCTGGCCGCAAATGCTGGTGGTGGTACTGATCTCGGTGGCGGTGACGCTGCTGGAGACACGCGGCTTCATCCATGTGCCGCCGATCGCCGCCTTGCCCTTCTCCCTGATCGGCGTGGCGCTGTCGATCTTCTCGGCCTTTCGGAATACGGCGAGCTATGACCGTTGGTGGGAGGCGCGCAAGATCCTGGGGGCTCTGGTGATCGATGCCAGGGGATTGTCGCGCCAGGCCCTTGCCTATCTTGCCGCCGAGCCGGAGGTAGCGCGGCGGCTGGCGCTTCTTGCCATCGCTTTTTGCGATCTGGTCCGCTGCCATCTGCGAGACGAGGAGCCGGACGAGGCAGCGCTACGCCATCTCGATGCAGCCGATCGCGCCGCCGTCACCGCAAGTCGGCACGGGCCGAATCGCCTGCTGCTGCAGATGAGCCGCCTGGTCGCCGAAGCCCTCGACAAGGCACGGATCTCGGCGCAGATGGCGCAGATTCTCGAAGAAAGAATCTCGGGGCTTTCGACCGACCTCACCGCCGCAGAGCGCATCAAGCAGACCCCATTGCCCTTTGCCTATTCGCTGCTGCTGCACCGCACCGTCTATCTGTTCTGTTTCCTGCTGCCCTTCGGGCTTGCCGACAGCATGGGCCTGTGGACGCCGGTGATCGCGGCCATCGTGACCTATACCTTCTTCGGTCTCGACGTGCTCGGCGACGAATTGGTGGCGCCCTTTGGCGCGACCCCGAACAGCCTGCCGGTGATGGCGATCTGCCGAACCATCGAGATCAATATTCTGGAGGATCTCGGCGAGACAGAGCTGCCCGAGGCACCCTTGCCCGTCGATTTCGTGCTGAGCTGAAGGCAAGGCCCGGCCGGGCTTACGAATGCTGCGGCGGGTCCTGGCGCACGGTTTCGAGCTTGATCGCCGGCTGGGCGTCCTTGCCTTCGACTGGCTTGCCACCGACGACGGAGCCGAGCAGGCCTCCAAGGGACTGGCGCTCGGTGTAGAGCACGATGACGCAGGAAATCGCCAGCGGGATGAGCAGATAGAGCAGGCGGAACATCAGGAGAGCCGCGATGATCTCGGCCTTGGACTGAATCACCGCAGGATCGCTCGGATTGGCGCCGGCCGGCAGCATGATCAGCAGGAAGACCGCTTCGAACACGCCGACGCCACCTGGGGCGTTGGAAATCAGGCCGGCGCAGAAGGAAGCCAGGAACATGCCCAGCACCACGAAGAAGCCCGGGTTGAGGGCGTCGGGCAGGGCGAAATAGATGATGCCGGCGGCGCCGACGATTTCGATCGGAGCGGCGAAAAGCTGCCGGAAGGCGATGGTCGGCTTGGGATAGGCAATCTGCAGCGAACGGATGCGCAGGGGCTTGAGATGCAGGATCGCACCGGCCTGGTAGAGCAGCACGAAGGCAAGCATGGCCAGACCCAGCATGAAGGCGGCGCTGGGCGGGAAATGGAACAGGCGCGAGAGCAGCTCGGGCTCGCCCACCAATACGATGCCGCCGAGGAATACGGCGCCATAGGCGAAGGTGAAGGCGCAGAAAGCCGTGACGACGGCGACCTCGGCCGCGTTCAATCCCATCCTTGAATAGGCCCGGTAACGCACTAGGCCGGAGGAGAGCACGGACACGCCGATATTGTGGCCCAGCGCATAGGCCACGAAGGAGACGATCGAGACTACGGGCCAGGACAGCTTCTTGCCGACATGCATCAAGGCGATGCGGTCGTACCAGGCCAGGGCGGCATAGGCGAGCGTGGTGGAGGCGAACGCCAGCAGGATCATCAGGGGCCCGCGATCGACCACGGCCTGCCAGACCTGGCCGACTTCGACGCCCTTGAGCTCCTTGGACAGGAGATAGACCGAGAATACGACGGCGGCGAGCCCGATGACCGGCCAAACATATTCGAGCTTGTTCTTCATCATGTCCGTCTGGGTAAGGGTTCGAACCGGTTGCCGAAACGTGTCGTCACACCGTGTTCAGGTAAAACCATAAACAACGGGATCGTGTCGAACACAAGACAACCGGATGATGAGCGTCGCAGAACGGTCACGCCGGAGACAGTCCTACTTTTAACGCAACTAACATGTATTTCCTTTTAAGGCGCGTTAACTCGCTGTAATTCATGCGTTGTCGGCACGGCGCTACGAAGCTAGCATCCGATCAAATCGTTTTCTGCGCGGACTGTTCCATGCTTGCACCACCGCCTTTCATGCTGACGACCGGGCCGGTGACGGCCTATCCGGCCGTGCTCAACGCCATGGCCCGGCCTGCCGTCTATGATGGACACCCTGCTTTCCAGCAGTTCTACCGGGCGGTGGTGGGCAAGCTGCAGGCCGCCTTGCGCCTTTCGAACCTGCCCCTGATCCTGCAAGGGGATGCACTGCTGGGGCTCGAAGCCGCTGCCGCCTCGCTGATCGGCCGCAAGGACGTCGTGCTCAATCTCGTCTCGGGCGTCTATGGCAAGGGCTATGCCGGCTGGGCCCGCCGTTATGCCGGCGAGGTGATCGAACTCACCGTACCGTTCGACGAAGCGATCGATCCGGAAAGAGTGCGCGAGGCGCTGGCGGCGCGCCCCGATATTTCGATCATCACTGTCTGCCATCACGATACGCCCTCGGGTACGCTCAATCCCCTGGCCGAGATCGGACGCCTTGGCCGCGCGCACGGCGCCTATGTCATCGCCGATGCCGTTTCCTCCTTCGGCAGCCTGGACGTGCACCCGCAAGAGGCCGCGATCGACATCTTCGTGACCTCCGCTGCCAAATGCCTGGGGGCCACGCCGGGCCTGAGCCTCCTTGCCGTCAGCGACAGGGCCTGGGAGAGAATCAAGGCCAATCCGGATGCGCCGAGGGCCTCCTTCCTGTCGCTGCTCGACTGGGAGCTGGCGGCCGAGGCCGGGCGGGCATTTCCAGTCACGCCTTCGCTCGCGGAGATCAGTGGCCTCGATGCAGCGCTCGACCTTTATCTCCAGGAAGGGCCCGAACGGATCTGGGCCCGCCATGCCCGCACGGCGGCAGCCGCGCGGGCGGGGCTGAAGGCGCTGGGCCTAAAGCTATGGCCGGCACGCGAGGCAATCGCCGCACCCTCCGCCACGGTTTTCCGCCTGCCGGAGGACATTCCGGATATCCGCCTGCGCGATACGCTGCTGGAACGCTATGGCGTGATGCTCTCGCTCGGCCGCGGCGAGACGGCGGGCAGAGTGTTGCGCATCGGCCATATGGGGCCGGCAGCCGAACCGATGCTGGCCGTGACGGCCGTGGCGGCGTTGGGCGGAGCGCTCAACCAGCTCGGTCGGCAGGTCGATGCGGGCACCGGGGTCAATGCCGCGCTTGCCATTCTCAGCCAAGCGTCATCCAATCACGCTGATTCGAAAGGCTCCTCCCGGGAGGTTGCACATGCCGATCCTGCCAATTCTGTCGACCCTGCTTGATCGCCGCTCATTCCTGCTCGCCAGCGCCGGGACGGCCTTGGTGCTCGGGCTGCCGCACCGCGTCCGGGCCAGCGAGGTTCCGGCCGGCCGCCTGACCGTTGCCGCCGATTCCGAGCCGACCAATCTCAATCCCGCCATCGTTGCCTCGAACGGCGTGTTCTTCGTCGCCAGCAAGGTGATCGAGCCTTTGGCCGAGGCTGATTACAACGGCCCGGACGGATTGGTGCCGAAGCTTGCCCTGTCGTGGGAAGGGGCGGCAGACGGCAAGGCCGTCACCTTCAAGTTGCGCCCCGACGTGAAATGGCATGACGGCAAGCCGTTCACCTCGGCCGATGTCGCCTTCTCGGCCCTGGAAGTGTGGAAGAAACTGCAGAATCTCGGCCGCGTCGTGTTCAAGGACCTCGAAAGCGTCGACACGCCCGATCCTCTGACGGCGATATTGCGTTTCTCGGCGCCGACACCGTTCCAGCTCATCCGCAACTGCCTGCCGGCCTTGACCTCGGTGCTGCCAAAGCACGTATTTGCCGGCACCGACATCATGAAGAACCCGGCGAATGAGAAGCTCATCGGTACCGGGCCGTTCAAATTCGTCGAGCATAAGCCGGGCGAATATTATCTGCTCAAGCGCAACGAAGCCTATTGGACCCAGGGTCAGCCGCATTTCAACGAGATCCTGTTCAAGGTGCTGCCCGATCGCCAGTCAGCCGGTGCGGCGCTCGAGGCGGGCGAGATCCAGCTTGCCGCTTTCTCGGCCGTGCCGTTGGCCGATCTCGATCGCATCTCGAAGGTGCCGGGCCTCAAGGTCTATTCCACGGGCTATGAGGCACTCACCTATCAGATGATCATCGAGATCAACCATACCCGCAAGGAACTGGCGGATCTGCGCGTACGCCAGGCCATTGCCCATGCCATCGACAAGGGCTTCGTGGTGCAGGCGATCTTCCGCGGCTATGCGACGGCAGCCACCGGTCCCGTGCCGCAGACCGACAAGACCTTCTACAATCCGGATGTCGAGCGTTACGAATTCGACCCGGCCAAGGCCGAGACCCTGCTCGACGAAGCCGGCTACAAGAAGGGCGCGGATGGCATCCGCTTCCATATTAAGCTGTTGCCGGCGCCCTTCTTCAACGAAACCGTGCAGTTCGGCGCCTATCTCCGGCAAGCCTTGGCCAAGATCGGCATCGATGCGGAGATCGTCTCCAACGATTCGCCGGCGCATCTGAAGGCCGTCTACACCGATCATGCTTTCGACCTGGCCGTCGGCACGCCGGTCTACCGGTCCGATCCGGCGATTTCCACCACCATCCTGTTTCAGAGCGGCATACCGGCGGGCGTGCCGTTCTCGAACCAGTATGGCTACGCCAACCCCAAGACCGATGCGTTGATCGCGGCGGCCGCGGTCGAGATCGATCCCGAAAAACGGGCCGAGCTCTACAAGCAGTTCCAGAAGCTGGTGGTGGACGACCTCGCGCTCATCAACGTGGCCGAGTTCTCCTTCATCACCGTGGCCAGCGAGAATTTGCAGAACGTTTCCAACAATCCGCGCTGGGCGGTGTCGTCCTGGGCGGATACCGCCCTGCCGGAGATGGCGCCGTGATGTCGTTTCCGGGTGCGCGGACGCCTCGTCCGCTCTTGGAACCGCCTCGTTCCCGGGAGACCAAGAGGCGGACGAGACGTCCGCGCATCCGGGAATAATCGCCCGTGATCCCGCGCTTCCTTCGGCGCATGGGCGGGGCCCTGGTGGTTCTGCTCCTGGTCGTCATCGGCGCCTTCTTCATGCTCGAATCGGCGTCGGGCGATGCCGTCGATGCCTATGTCGCCGGTATCGGCGGGGCGGATGCGGCGCGGATCGCCGAGCTGAGAAGCGAGTGGGGTCTGGATCAGGGGCCTGCCTTTCGGCTCAAGGCCTATCTGTCGGCCTTGGCTCACGGCGATTTCGGCTGGTCGACCGCCTTTCAGCGGCCCGTACTCACTATTTTGCTGGAGCGCCTGCCGGTGACCCTGATCACCATGGGCTCGGCGCTGGCGCTGGCATTCCTGCTCGGCATCGCGCTCGGCTTCCTGGCGGGCTGGCGACCGAATAGCTGGCTTGACCGCATCTTGTCGCTGGGCTCGCTTGCCCTCTACGCCATGCCCGGCTTCTGGCTCAGCCTGGTGCTGATCCTGGTCTTTTCCGTCATGCTGCGCTGGTTGCCGGCCAGTGGCTTCGAGACGATGGCGTCCGGCAAGACGGGCCTGGAACGGGCAAGGGACATCGCCTGGCATCTGGTGCTGCCGGTCGGCGCGCTCGGACTGCTCTATATGACCCTGTTCCTGCGCCTGTTGCGTGACGGCATGGAGGAGGTCTGGCATGCCGATTTCGTCCTGGCTGCGCGCGCCCGCGGCGTGACGGGCTGGCGCCTCGCGCTGAACCATGTCGCCCGCAATGCACTGGCACCGGTGATCACCATGCTCGGCCTGCAGTCGGCTTCCCTGCTGGGTGGCAGCGTGGTGGTGGAGAGCGTGTTTGCCATACCCGGATTCGGCCGCCTGGCCGCCGAGGCGGTCGCCCGCCGCGATACGCCGCTGCTGCTCGGCGTGGTGCTGTTCAGCGCCGTCGTCGTCATCGTCATGAATCTGCTGGCCGACCTGGTGCAGGCTTGGCTCGATCCGCGCATCGGTGCCAGCGAGCGTGTGGCATGACCATGCTGGCGGCCATGTTGCGCAGCGGGGAGGGCCGTGTCGGCCTGGTGTTGCTCGCTCTGTTTGTCGTGCTTGCGCTGACGGCGCCATTCGTCTTTCCGGGCGATCCGCTAGCCATTGGCGCGCCACCGCTGCTCGCGCCTTTCACCGATTCTGCCCATCCCCTGGGAGCCGACCGGCTGGGGCGCGACATCGCTGCCGAGCTGGCCTGGGGCAGCCGTACCACGCTTCTCGTGGCCGTCGCTTCGGCGCTGGCTTCCCTGTTGCTCGGCTGCCTGGTCGGCACGCTGGCAGGCTTCCTGGGTGGCTGGACCGACGACGTGCTGATGCGCCTCTCCGATGCGTTCCAGACCGTGCCGGCCTTTCTCCTCGCCATGGCGCTGATCAGCGTGACCGGACCGAGCCTGCCGGCCATCGTGCTGGCAATCGCCGCCGGTGCCTGGCCGCAACCCGCCCGCATCGCGCGCGCCGAAATTCGTTCCCTGCGCGAGCGCGATTTCGTCGCTTCGGCCCGGGTTGCCGGCATGCATCCGCTCGTCATCGGCTTTCGGGAGATCCTCCCCAATGCCCTGCCGCCGGTGATTTCGCTTGCCGCGATCATTGCCGCGGCGGCCGTATTGATCGAGGCCGCGCTGTCGTTCCTCGGCTTCGGCGATCCCAACAGGCCGAGCTGGGGCAGCATGGTGGCCGAGGGGCGCGCGCTGCTGCGCAGCGCACCCTCCCTGTCACTGGTGCCGGGACTTGCGCTCGTTGCAATGGTGCTGGCGATCCATCTCACCGGGCGGGGCTATGCCAGGGCGCTGCGCGTGAAGGAGCCGGCGGCATGAAGCTTTTCTCCCTGCGCGGCTTCGGCGTCTCCTATCGCGATCGTGCCGGCATGCATCCGGCCTTGCAGGGCGTCGACCTCGATATCGAGGCCGGCCGGCATCTGGCTCTGCTGGGGGAAAGCGGATCGGGCAAATCGACCCTGGCTGCAGCCCTGGCAGGATTGTTGCCGGCCAATGCGGCGAGTACCGGCAGGTTGACCCGGCCGGGCTTTGCGTCGCAGCCCTGGCCCGGGCGCGATATCGGCATGGTCTTTCAGGATCCGGGCGGCAGCCTCGACCCGCTGATCCCTGTGGGCGACCAGATCGCCGAGGCGCGCCGGGCCTGCCGGGGTGGGAGCCGCGCGGACGCGCTGGCCCTCGCGCGGGATTGGCTCGGCCGCATGGCCTTGCCCGACCCGCATGTCGCGTCGCGCAAATATCCGCACCAGTTTTCCGGCGGCCAGAAGCAGCGCATTGCCCTCGCCGCAGCACTGGTCAGCGAGCCCAGCGTACTGATCGCGGACGAGCCGACCAGCGCCCTCGATTCGATTACCCAGCACGCCATCGTCGAATTGCTTCGGGCGCTGACGGCGGGAAGCGGGCTCACCTTGATCTTCGTCACCCACGACATCGCTTTGGCTTCGCAATTGGCAGACGATGTCGCGGTGCTCTACCAGGGGCGTGTGGTCGAGGCTGGCCCGGCGGAGCGCCTGTTCCGGACACCGTCCCATCCCTATCTCAAGGCCTTGCTGGCGACACGCCAGGAACTGAAGGATCTGGAACTGAAGGGTCTGGACCTCGGGAATCAGGGGCTCGGACGTCCCCGCTCGCGCCGCTTTGCCGAGATCGATCCCAGGGATTTTTCCGTCAGGGTTCCCGCCGTGGGGGAGGGGGCCGGTCATGGCTGATGCCCTGCTTGAAATCGAGGCGCTGTGCAGCAGCGTGCGGGGGCCGGCGGGGCGGCATGCCATCCTGGATGGTATCGACCTTGCCATCGCACCGGGCGAGATCGTCGGTCTGGCGGGGGGATCCGGGGCGGGCAAGACCAGTCTTGCCCGTGCGATTCTGCGGCTCCATCCGGTCGATGCCGGTTCCATCCGTTTCGAAGGGCGCGAGATCACCCATCTTGCCGGCAAGGCTTTGCGCCGTATCCGGCCGCGGCTGCAGATGGTGTTCCAGGATCCCTTGGCTGCCTTCAATCCGCGTGCCCGGGTCGAGCGCGTCATCGGCGATCCCCTGCGAATCTGGCATTCCCTGTCTCGGGCACAGGAGAGGCAACGGATCCTGGCATTGATGGAGCGCGTCGGCCTGCCGGAGCGGCTGCTCGGCCGTTTCCCCCATGAGCTCTCCGGCGGCCAGCGCCAGCGTGTCGCCATCGCCCGGGCCCTGGCGACGGATCCGGCCCTGATCATCCTGGATGAGCCGGTCTCGGCGCTCGACGTGGCCGTCAGGGCGCAGATCCTCAACCTCCTGCTCGACATCCGTGAGAAGGCCGGCACGGCGCTTTTGTTCATCGCCCATGATCTGGCCGTGATGGCGGCCTTGTGCGACCGGCTCTGCGTGATGGATGCCGGGCGTATCGTCGAGTCCGGCCCTCCCGGCCGGCTTGTTGCAGTGCCGCAAAGCGAAATGACGCGTTTGCTGGTCGCCGCGGCACCGAAAATGAGATTCTGAAAATTCTTTCGCGAGTCTCAGGGCGATTTCGACTCAGATTCGGCGCAAGCAGGCCGGTCTCGACTGGAATTTATCCACAGGGCGCAGGAAATCTTTGATGCGCCGCAATATGGTAAATTATTCCTGATGGGGGCTGCAAACGGCCCAAAACGGGCATTTTGGATGAGTTTCGATCTGGATGGAGGGGAGCCGCTCCCATGGGCCCGACATGGTCCCATGACGATTTTGCAAAAATCCGCAAAAGGGGGCGTTGACAGTGCGGTCTGGGGTCCCCTATACAGCGGCCATCGACGGACGGCGTTGCCGCGGATTGAGCGGCGGCGCTGACGTGTCGCTTCACGGACAAG
>NZ_LYXZ01000071.1 GCF_001676615.1 Labrys sp. WJW
AGCAAAGCGCGTTTAGACGGAAACGCTGTTTTGCTCTCGCTCTTTGGTTCGACGCGTCTTTGCGATTCGAGATGATTCCGTCTAATCGCAAAACGCTCTCAGGGGATGAACTGGGAGGTCGCCAAAAACGGCTGAGGGTTACCTCGGCCCGTATACCCCGCCGGGCTGCTTGTCATCGATGAGACGATCGAGCTTGGCCTCGATGCGCCGGGTGGTCTCGACGAAGGCCTGCATCGTGGTCTCTGCCTTGGCGAAACGCTCGCGGGCATCGGAGCTGCTGTCTTTCAGCTTGCCGATTTCGAGCTCGAGCTTGAAGCTGCGCTCCTCCATGACGGTGACGCGGCTGTTGAGCTGGCTCGACCACCAGACGACGCCCGCCGTCTGGACCAGGAGTGTGATCACCAGAGCAACGGGAATTTTTTTGTCCACGGCCCAATGTTCCGTCTCGCTTGGCATGGTCATGACCAGCACCCCGCCGCTCTGCCGCCCTCGTAATGGACCGCGAGGCGGCGGTTGCCATCGCGCGAAGTGGCCTGCACATCCCGCAAGCTATCGGTGATGACGCCGCACGGTCTATCCACCGGAACGCTTGCACACCCGCTCAAAGCGATCCCAATCGCCGCCAGCGGCATAACAGCGATTGACCTGGTCGCTCGCATCGTTGAAACGATCTTTGGCTGCATCGTTCGCCCTTTCGATCTTGGCGGTGGCGTCAATGGCGCCCTGGTTGATGAAGTGCTGGCGGAAGTAGAGCGCACCGGCCAACGCAGCGGCGATTGCTGCGATGGTCAACCAGCCGCGGCCGGGGATGACACGGAACAAGGTGAGGGCGGTGGCGATCATATCGCTGCCTCGCGATATTTCGCCTGCCGATAGGCGATGATGGCAAGGCCCGCGATCGCTGCGACGCTGCCGCCGGCGACCAGCAGGGCGAAGATGACATCGACTACGCCGCCATTGCCGGTAATCGGCTGCAATGCATCCTTGGCCGCGCCGATCGTGGCACTGGCCGTGCCGATCGTGGCCGCAATGGTACCCTTGCCGATGACGGTCGAGGAGACCCTGGCATCTGCTGGCGTGGCGGTCTCCAGGCCGATTGGCGGCGGAGGAATAGCGGTGGTGACTCCATTGGCCATAAGGAGAGCGGTTTCCCGCACATGGATCATGCGGGCGCTCCAGCCTTTGCCGAAGGTCGGCCAGGTCTTGAGACCGTGCAGGAACCGCAGGCGGGCATCCTGTAGTTCGTCGATGAGGTCTGTCACCTCATGCCTGCGGATGGCCTCGAGCGTCTTCACGCCCAGAATGCCGTCAGCCTCGACGGCGAGAAGGCGCTGGAGCGTCTTCACGGCCTGGGCCGGGCCGGAATTCACGGCATAGTCGAACAAGGCATAGTCCAGGCCAGCCGGCAGTTCTCGATAGCGTAAGGGTTGCGCATACTGCCTGTCCAGGATCCCGGCTGCCTCCGCCAGCGTCAGACGCTTGACCTCGTCCGGCGTGGCCTTGCGGCCAAGCCGGCGCGCAGCGCCCAGGGTGGCTGCCGTGATCCCATATTTCGTGGCGCCACCCGGATCGCGCGGATGGTTCACATAGCCGCCTTCGGAGCCAAAGACGAGCTTGATGGTTTGGGCGAGGGTGTCGCTCATTATGTCCGCTCCCTAGGTAAGAAGAAGGCTTCCTGGAGGAAGCCTATGGTCGGTTCATCGATTGCGATGTGGAGTTGTTGAAGGTTCGGCCTGGTGGGCAGAGACCTACAACGTGCCGTGGCGAAGCCCATCGGCGATCACGTCTGCTTGCTTTGAATGAGGAGCCACTATGGGGGGTGGTCGACCGCATGACAGATAAATAGGTCGTAGCCACGAATGTGGTTGACGATCGAGCAGGTAAGCGTCAGCACCCACAATTAGGAACTGATATGGTATCATATTGCCGCCTTCATCAGGCAAGATTCCTTGAAACTAGAAGGATCGTGCCGTGGGGACTGATTGGGCGTCATTGCAGGCTCACGTGAGAACCAAAGGGGGCTGTGGGTTGCCATGGCTATTGTTCGAGAAAATGAATTCCCTTAAACGAGGGGGAAGAGAGGGATGCTAGGTGAGATCGTGAACTTTGACCCCAATCGTGCCAAAGGATAGAGGATATAACTTGCGAACTGCCGTTATCCTGCAGCCTCAATATTTTCCCTGGGCGGGCGTTTTTGAGCAAATAAACTTAGCGGATGTGTATATTCATCTCGATGATGTACAGCTTCCGCAAGGTCGATCATTTTGTTCTCGTGTACAGCTCAAGACGCAACGCGGTCAGATCTGGCTTACCGTCCCAATTATCCGCAATGGCTTACAGATAATTAAAGACACAAAGACCGACGAAAGCCAGCCATGGCGAAAGAACCATCTGATCGCTTTGCGTGAATCCTTGAAAGGGGCGCCGTTCGCTGAAGATGCGGTGGCGATTGCTGCTGATACCTTGGATCTGAAGAGTGATTATCTCTCTGATATTTGTATTTTTGGCATTGAACAGATCGTTAAATACCTCAACATAAATGTTGAATTTGGTCGAAGCTCAGAACTAATCTCACAAGGTCTCAAGGATGATAGGATTATTTCTCTGTTAAATTCTTTGAGTGCCGAGGCTTACGTTACTGGGCATGGTGCCAAGAAATACATGGATCATGAGAAAATGGATAGAGCTGGCAAAGTTGTTGAATATATGGATTATAATCTGTCGCAATATCCTCAATTACATGGTGAATTTACGCCGTATGTGACCTTCCTTGATGCCATCGCGAATTTAGGCCCGAAGGCCTCCTCAATCCTCGTATCTCAAAGCATTCCATGGCGAAAGGCTCTGGGAATAGAATAATCACTCTAGATGATAGAGAATTAGGCAACCTGCGATGTCCAGTCCGAAAGTTATTGTCGGAATTCCTGTCTTTAATGGCGAGGGTATGATCTCTGAGTGTCTGGACTGCGTAGTGAATCAGACATACCAAAATATTGAAATAAGAGTCTACGATAATGCGTCAACGGATCGTACGGCGAGCATTGTGAGGGATTATGCAAATAGGGATAATCGTATTAAATTTATAGTACGAGATATAAATGTTGGGGCCGCAAAGAATTTTATGGACTTGCTGCATGAGGCAGACGCTCCGTATTTCATGTGGCGAGCCCATGACGATCTTAGTTCGTTAAATTTCATCGAAGAGCTGATATTAGCTTTCACTTCGAAGGTAGATGCAAAGCTTGCGGTTTCGTCTGTTAGTACTGTTCGAAAAGATCGGCCTACCCAAAAAACGATTCCGAGGCCTCCTACAGGAGGAGATTTGAGGCAAATTAAAGAGCTCTTGTTTGATTCTCATGCCAGTTGGTTTTACGGCCTCTGGGAGACAGATGCTCTAAAAAGAATATTTGATTACGTCCATCCCAGATACCCTCATCCATGGGCATCTGATCACCTAGCAATGTATCCGGTGTTCCTTAAACGCGAAATTGTCATGGCGCCGAAAGCTTTTTTTACTCAACGCATTGTTCTCAAAGAATCGAACAAAGTTTTAGTCCGTCCATCAGTCGCGGAGCTTTTTTATCTTAGGAAGCAATTTCGTCAAGTTTGTGAGCACTATATTGAAGAGTCTGGCTTTTTTGGCTGGAAAAGGATAGCGATTCGTTTTTTGACTTTGTTTTACGTTGGAAAGAGGGTGTATAAACTTAGAAAATTGTTACTTAGGGGGGCGCGAGAGAAGCTGTTCTCTACCTTCGAACGCTAGAAGATTATTTGATAACTTTCCGTGGTATCAAGGCTTGCCCGAGCAACTTAGCACCGGATATATACCTCCCGCAGATCATCTTGGGCACCAAGGACGACGGTCATTTTCAGCGCTGTATTTGGTTCAGATTCCACCGATTTCCCAGTGATACTTTAAAGGGCCATGAGATCAATAAGTTTGTTGCCGTCGGATATTCAGTCACTAGAAATTTTTCTATGTAGACTGAGTGCTAGACATTTGCGGTAAGCTCGCTGATCTGTAGCTCTATTGCATAGCGTTCCCTATAGCCATGAAATGATGGCGGCGCCGTCAGCGCCCTTGCCGCCTGGATTTGTGCCAGAGCCAACAGCGCCACCCGCCGCAACTGTTCCTGTGATAATAGAGCCAGGTGTCGGTGCTCCTGCGCTCCCACGAGTGTATGTTATTCTGCATCGTCCAGCACCGCCGCCGCCGCCGCTCCAATTGTTGCCGTTGCTGTTGTTGGCTGAGCTTCCCCCTCCGCCATAGTCATTGCCGGCCGTGCCAGGGGCGGAAGGTGGGGGGCCGGCAGGCCTAGGCGCCATGCCTCCACCGCCGGCTGCTGCACCGCCAGCCGCGCCACCTGAACCAACACCAGATGCTCCGGAGCCAGCGCCGCCAGCCGAACCGGTGTCATTGAGATCGCCCCCTGATGCGGTACCGCCTGCGCCGCCAGCGGCGCTAGTGCTGGTCGACGCAGCTCGATTACCCCCGTTTGCGATGAGAGATAGCGATCCAATCGACGAAGCAGCGCCGTTGTTGCCAAGGAAAAAGGCGGATCCTGGGGTGACGCCCACACCGGAGGCGCCGCTACCCCATAAGTCGATCGTTAGGACATTGTACTCGGGAACGGTGAAGTTGAACGTTCCGGCCCGGTAGAGCACTGAGCCAGAGTGTACCAGCGACACGATGGGAGCAAGACCCGGCAACATATCAAATCCCCCTGACAATGCCGGTGTAAACGAACTTGTTCGTCCCACGGCAGACGAAGCAAACGAGGTCGGCCGCGCCAGCCGTCGTCGAGAGGGTGGGAGCGCCCCCCGCGCCGAAGGAGAAGTTCGCTCCCCATGACAGCGTGCGGTTGCCCGTGCTGTCCTGGGCTACCTCGATATTGAGCGGCCATCCCGGCTTGGCGTTGGTCGGGTTCGAGATGGTTCGGTTGCCAGCAATGGTGACTGTACGGTTTACGCCTCCGGCATGGTCGATGGCGATCGTCGCGCTATCGGCCAGAACTGCCCATCCCATTGCGGAAAGTACGATATCCATCGTCGGTATGAAGGCCGCGCCGGACTGGACGTTAGCCGTCGTTGCCAGCGTGGTTGTCCCGGTGCCGCCATTGGCAACCGGCAGAGTGCCGCTGACATGGGTTGTCAGGCCGACCTTGCCCCATGAAGGAGCGGTACCGATGCCACCGGAGCGCAGAACATTGCCGCCTGCCACACTGGCCAATGCGGCCAGAGTGGTGGCGCTATCGGCATAAATCAAATCACCGATCGTATAGGAGACAGGAATGCCAGGTATCCGTTTGTTTTCGAGGATATACCAATCCCAACTGGCGGCATTGACCAGAATTGCTCCGTAGGGGGCGAGTGTGTAGGCTCCACCCGAGCTGGAAATGCCATCCCTGGTGTAGAGATAATTACCGGATGCCGCTGTGATGGTGATCGCAACGTTGGTCGCATTGAAAATCGCATATTCGATCGACTTGGGAGACGCGCTGTTGTCCGGTAGATTGTAGGCAGTTCCGCTCTCAAGGCGAATAATGGAGTGAGTATCAGCGGGTGAAAATGTTGCGTTTGCTGAGTAGGTTTTCAGTCTTGGTCGAGTGTTGATCTCTCCCTGCACAAAAGCCGACGTAGCAATGCTGGTATCGTTGCTGCCCGCCGCAGGCGTAGGAGCCGTTGGATTGCCGGTCAGAATGGGGCTGTTTTGCGGAACGATCGCACCATTGGCATTCAAATAAACAAAGAAGTCATAGAGATATTTAGTGCTGGCCGCCTGGTCATCGCCGGGTAAGTTGACGCCTGCCGTGAGTGATTTGACCTTGGTGATCGTGCCCGAGAAATCTTGTGTCGCGGTCCAAGTCTGCGCAACATTGACCTTGGCTACATTGGCCGATTGAACACCGCCACCCTTGATCAGCTTTCCTGTGGTGCCGTCGAAAAGTACCACCTCGTTCGAAACGACCCCACCAGCGGGGCCGGCGACATCACCGCCAACAGCAGAGCCAACTGCCGTGACTTTTGGACGTAGCGGGTCGGTATTGTCGATCTCGATATTCAGGCCCGCCTGTAAGCCTTGTAGGGCGGTGTCTGCCTCGGCTCCCTGGGCTGCGGTGGCGAATGCCGTTGACGGCTGGAACGCTGCCGTGCCGAGAGACGAAATATTCGCTTTCAGATCCAGAGCGGCTTGTGTTGCATTGCTGACCGGTTTGTTGATATCGGAGGTGTTGTCCACGTTTGCCAGACCCACGCTGGCCTTGTTCGCTTTGCTGTCGGTGTAGGTCTTCGCGCTGTTCAGTGTTGTCGCATCGGCTGCCGCCTGCGCCGCCGATACCGGCTTATTAGCGTCCGACGTGTTCTCGACATTGCCAAGGCCCACATCAACCTTGGCGCCCGAGAAGGCCACAGCCGCCAGAGCGGAGGTATTCGCTTTCGCGTTGAGGGCAGTCTGCGTTGCCGTAGAAATCGGCTTGTTGAGGTCGCCGGTATTGTCGACGTTACCGAGGGCGACGTCGCTCTTGACCAGTGTCACGGCGCCGGTCTTGCCGGCAACAGAGGTCACGATATTGACCTGGGCGCCTGGCTGGATGCCATCGAGTTTCGTCTTGTCTGCCGGAGACATCAAGCCTGCCGCCACCTGGCTGGCCAGAGCGCCCAAGTCAACGACCTGCTCCTTCAGGCGCTGGCCCCACATGGTGATACGGTCGAGTGCGCGATTGATCGTATTTGCCGGCAAAGGGCCGCCGTCCTGCAGGTCGACTGATTGGGTGAGCGGCACGTCCCGGTAGATGATCAGTGTCGCGCCCGTTTCCGGCGCAGCCGTCATGGTTACATTGCCGCCGGCGGGAGAGCCGGCGCCGGTGACCGCATAATCCACGCCGAGCGTTTTGATGGCAGTCGTCCCGTCTGCCGCCCGAACCTGCACCACCAGATCCGTGTTGACGGTAAAGGGGGGAGGGAAGGCGAAAGTGGTCGTGCTGCCGTCGCCCGCATAGGAACGGCGGTTGTCATAGCTTGGAATGGTCATGTGGGGCTCCGGCAAACGGAATGCTGCCTTCGAGGCGGGGCTTTGGGGGCGGAGGTGGAGTTGGGGAGCGCAAGAAGGGGAATACCTCCTGGCGAGAGGCGAAACCGGCGGGCCGATCCCCGGCACCGCTCCGTGCGGCCGATATTTGCGAAGCTCGGGCACGCCTAAGGTGGGATCAGGCGAGGTTCGCTGGTGCCCTGAGTGCGCAAGGCCGTGTTGCCACTGTCATGTGCAGAGTCGTGAAACTCTGCCTTCCGATCGTTCGGGCAACGGCAGCCGATCTACGGGAATGACGAGGCCGTCTTCGTTGGCGCGGTTAAGCTGTTTTTCCTAGCCGCCCCAGCCCGCCGAACAGGCTCCCGGTCGCATTGAGATAGCCGCCGGTCTGGGCATTCCGGCCGGCGATGTTGGCGAGCCTGGCCTGGTAGTTCAGATTGTTGGCCTGATTCCTGGCGTTCCAGCGAATGGCGGCGACGTCGAGCGCGCCCTCGCTGGCGGTGGAGCCGATGACATCGGAAGGCGAGCCGTCGAGGTTGACGCCGGAGCCGCCTGTGAGTGCGGTTTGCGTGCCGATGGTGCTATCCACCTGGTCCTGCTTGCGGCCGGCCTGGTACTCGCCGGTCATCGTCTCGATCTGGGCCTGGCGGCGATAGGCCTCGGCCTGGGCGTCCGACTGGGCCTTGGCGGCGTTGCCTTGCTGGATGGCGCCGATAGCCGACAGGCCGGTGCCGGCGATCGAGGCCGCCGTGCCCAGGCCGATGCCGGATATGGCGGAGCCGGCGGCGGAGGCCGCGGAAGCCAGTCCGGCTCCAATGGCTGCGAAAAGCGGTGGGCACATGATCAGGGCTCCGGATCGGTGTTGAGGGTGATGGAACGGATCGTCGCCGGCAGCGGGCCGTCGGCGGTCAGCACGAGTTCGCCCTTGTCGCCCCAGTTCGTTTGGGGGCGGGCGTCGTAAAAGCCGGTGACGAGCGGGGCTGCCGTGCCGAGATCATCGCTGGTATGGCGCGCTGCGATCTCTTCGGCGGTGGCCTCGTCCCGGCCGATGCGCAGCGAACCGGTGGCCAGGAAGTCGACCTTGGCGGAGACGATCTTCTTGCGCCGTCCCAGGCCTGACCCGTCACCGGCCGAAGCAGGCGAGGGCAGCAGGTGGGCGCGTGAGGTGTAAGGCAGGCCGACGGTGATCGTGGTAGCCGGCTGACCCGAGGCGAGCGAGATGGCGCCGCCTGTGACGATCTGATCGGCCTCGCGCGCGCCATCCGCCAGGATTCCGACGAGCCGGCCCTCGAGGTGGCCAAGACCGGTGATACTTGCGGCGGGGGGGCCGCCATATTGCAGGGCGCAATCGAGATACCAGGCCTTGTCGGGCGTAGCGGTGGCCGCTTCGAACGGCGCGGCCATGCGCTCGACATAGCGCCTGCTTACGCCGCCGATCGTGCGCCGGACGATCAGCCACACTTCGTTCCTGCCCTGGCCCGGCATCGTGGCGCAACTCTCGACGAATCCCTCGCCGCCCATGAGATGGCGATGCATGCCCGCTATGGACTGGTCCTTTTCATAGGTCAGTCCGATCAGATCGCCCCTGCCGTTGGGCAGCCAAATCACGCTGTCGGGCTCTTGGGCGTAGGTGACTTCCACGATGCCGGAGGCGAAGAGATGATCCGAGAGTACCGAGATATCGGGTGTCGCATAGCCCACTCCGGTCTCGCCCTGGACAAACTCCCGCAGCGCCTTGCCGAAGCTGGAGACGAAGACCGTCGAGTTCCCGACCTTGGCTGGCCTGATCGCCTGCGAGGCATGGGTCGAAGCCAGGGACTGACGGAAGTTGTTGGCAGAGAAAGGCAGGTTGGGGCTGTCGCGACCCATGGTGCGGGCGGCACCGGCGGTACCGATCAGGAGATCCGGGCCCTCGGCAATCCATTGGATTTCGTTGACATCGGTAAGGGTGAAGGAAATCGCGTCATCGTCCTTCACCGGAACAGAGACGGAGAAATCCAGTTCGCGCCCATAGCCGCCGGTTCTGGTGGCCCAGATGCCGGAAGGTTGTGCATCAGTGCGAGCATAGACCTTGCGTTGCTCGAAGGTTGCAATATGGGCTGGCCAGCCGGGAGTTGCTCCCCAAGCGCCGAGGCGCCACTGCAAAGTTCCTTGAGCAAGCGGCAACGGTGCGTCGTCGAGCTTGGCCTGTACGACAGTTGATGAAGTAACGGCGGTGATGACGAAGGAACGATAGACTGCATTCGATCCGAGCAGAGCGATGATGCGCCCTTCGTCATCAGCAGAGAATCCGGTGCTGCCATTGATGCCTGTGGTCGATGAGGCCGTGATGGTGACGACTGGGGCCGTTGCCGGATCTTCAGTGAATGTCAGTTCACCAATGGTGACAAAGCCACCGCCATTGTTTGACGTGACATTGATGCGATAGCCGGTATAGGCAGTGGTGTTAGTGAACCTGAAATATCGGGCCTCGCCAGCAGACCAGTTGCTTTGCGCATACTGGCTATCGAGCACTGTCCAATTAGCGCCGTCATTCGATCCCTCGAACGTCCATGACTTTGGAGCTCGATCGGTGACAGGCGTTCCAGTTACAAGGCCTGATGTGGCCTGCACTGCGTACCCTACGATAATGTGAGGGGTCGGAAACGTGTACGAGATCCAGCCGTCACCACCAGCGGCGCTGTGCCATGCCGTGCCAGCGTCACGATCGAATACATTCCATGGCGCGCCCAAGGCCGTGCCACTTGCGGCAGCTGTGCCACTCGGTGCCGTGTTGCTGGTCATCTTTGGGATTGGATTGCCGGTTCCGTTGGGGGTCAACGTGGTGGACGTGTCGTTGACGGGAAGGAATGGGCCGAACCGGAAATTGACCGTCTCAATCGTCCAGCTTGTGTCGCTCTGACGCTTCACCCGCCGCGGCTGGTAGCTCTTGTGCGTGATATCCAGCACATCATTGGTCTGGTCGAAATCGAGCTGGAACAGGTCCGCATCAGCATAGGGATGGGCGACTTCCACGCTGCCGACCCGTCCGCCCAGCGCATAGACCCGGAACACGCCGGCGTTGAACACCAGCATGTAGGCCTGGCTCGCCGAGAAGATGAAGGGGATGAAGCGGGCCGGGCGGCTCGAATCCTTCACCTCCTGCACGAATTGCGTGCCGGGGCGGCGGGTGAGGCCGCCCTGGCGCATCACCATGAAGTTCTGGCATTCCTTCAGCCCGGTCTTGAAATGCTCGAGATCGGCGCGGCTGTGCAGCTTGGGGGACAACTCGCCGCGCGAGAAGACCGGCTTGAGTTCATAAGCGCCCATCAGGAACGAGCCTCGATCCAGAAATCGTCTTCGGGGTCATCCGGCGTGCCTTCCAGGGCGTCGATCGCCTGCGCCTCGGAAAGAGCGGCTTGCGTCTTCTGCCCGAGGGACTCGGCATAGGAGGCCTTGCCGGTGATGAAATGCGCCGCCTTCTGCGCCAGGGCCAAGGCGAGCACGTCGGTGAATTGCTGGTCGAACAGGCCGGTATTCTCGACGCGCCTGACATAACGGACCGGGCGCGGCGCCGGCTCATCAGCCAAGACCTGGCTGCCCTCGATCTTGTGCGGAATGGTCTTGGCGTTCTCGGTGCCATTCACGGTCAGCGGCATGACACGCAGGCAGTCCACCGGCAGGTCATAGGCATAAGCCCAGCCAAAGGCCGGTGCCATGGCCGAGGCCGGCAGCAGGGTGCGCGCCATGGCAAAATTCCAGGGGTGGCGGCGCATCAGGCTCCAGGCCATCGGCCAAAAATTGCGCCGAAACCAGCGTGCAACGGCCGAATTGTCGTCGATGGAGGCCAACGGCGCCTCGTCGAGATAATCGAGCGCGAGATTGCAAATCTCGGTGATCGAGAGATTGACGGACATGAGGGCCTCCAGGCCGCGAAAATCGATTTCGTCGGGGCGGCGCGTCGACGAAGCATCGTGCGCCGCCCGGTCTGGTTTGAGTGCCCGGGCTTACCGGAAGGCGTTGGCCTGCTTGTATTCGGCGAGCCGGCGGCTCACGACCTCGATCGGCGTCGCCTCGTCGATCGCGGCGCCGGCATCGTCGACGAGCTTGGCCTTGATCGCCTCGGTGCGGAGGGCGGCATCGACGTCCTCGGCCTCCTTCCGCGCCTCGCGCTCATTGGCCTTGTCCGGGACGAGCTCGAGATGCTCGTCCTCCTCGCGGACCTTGCCGACGAGTTCCACCTCCTCGCCCGCCTCGATGATGCGGCCGTCGACATAAGCCTTGGCCTTGACGAGATAGCGCGCCATTTCAGAAGCCTCCGACATTCAGGCCGGAGGGGTAGTTGACGATCGCCTCGCGGTCGGCGACGAGGCCCGCCGTCACCGTGCCGGCGGCGAAGGTGCCGGCCACCGTGTACTGCACGCCGAGATAGCGCTGGCGCTGGGCATCGAGCGAGAGCGCCGGCACCTGCACGCGCAGCCATTCCGAACCGGCGGTGAGGCTGGCGGCCGGGATCGCCGGCGTCTGCACGATGACGTTGGGCGACGACAGGTCCGCATTGGCCGAGGTGACATAGGCGAACTGCAGCGACGTGCCGCCGGTGAGCGCGGTGTTGACGCGGATCACCAGTTCCAGGCTGTCGCCAGGGCCGGGATCGCGGGCCTGGGTGAGGTCGATGGTATTGGTCGAGACGGCGCTGGCGGTGATCGCCTGCTTGTCCGACAGCAGAAGTTGCTGGTCTAGGATCATGGACATGGCTCCGATGATGGGAAGGAAAGGAAAAGACGCGTGAAGCGCGGCAATCCCTCCCCGGTTTCGGGGAGGGTGGCCCGAAGGGCCGGGTGGGGGAGCGTGGCGCCACTCTCCCCCTTCCGTCGCTGCCGTGCAGCGACACCTTCCCCGCAGCCGGGGAAGGATCTCGCGCTTCATTCTAAAAGCACGCAGCCTCAGACCACGCGGGCCTCGGTGTTGAGGAGCTGGTCGGTCAGGCGCACCGGGATGCCGCGGAACGAGAGGAAGGGCTGGCCCTGGGCGTCCGTCACGGTCTGGAAGGCGAGGGTGGATTTCTCCATGGCCTGGATGTCGCCCCAGGTCTTCACCGCCCGGTTCACATAGAAGGCGGGCTTGCCCATCTTGAGCGAGGGGATCTTGTTGATCGCCCGCACCATCAGCCGGTAGAGGTTGGGCGGCGTCGCCGACTGCAGGCCGCCGGCCGCCGTGGTGGTGTCGATATTGGCGATGCGCACGGCATAGCGCCAGTCGCGCACGGTCAGCCCGCACTTCCACTGGTACTTGGTCTGGTAGGCCTGGTAGCGCCCGCCATTGGGGTCGAGGATCGGCGCCGAGGTGGTGACGTCCTGATGGGTGAGCCCGGCCGTGGTGCCCTTGGGATAGATGCCGTGCAGGGTGTTCGGCCCCCACACCACCAGCCAGATCGAGGTGTTGGAGGCGCCGGTGCTGCCGGCATCGATGACGTTGACGCCGTTGCCGGCGGTGAGGCTGGAATAGCGCGGCGACAGGCCGGTGATGCGGTCGGGGTTGACGCCCACCGATTCATAGAACAGCGCCTGGGCGAATTGCTGGTTCATCGCCTCGATGAAGGCGGTGTCCTCGGTCAGGCGGAAGGCGGCGGTGTTGCCGTTGAGATCGGCGAGGTCCTTGTCGATCACCGAATAGGTTTCCAGCATGCCGCAGACATCGGTGATCTGGGCCGTGGTGCTCTTGGCCGGCGGCACGCCGTAATTGAGGCGCCGCCAGGTCGCCTGCGGCAGGCCGGTGCGGATCGTGGTCTTGTGCCCGGTGGGCAGGTTGCCCTCGATCCAGGGAATATCCTGCAGCGGTTCGTTGAGCTGGGACAGGAGCTCGGCCACCACGGCGGGCTTTCCGTTGGGGTCGAGGCGCTTGGTGACATCCACCAGTGTGGGATAGGAATTGCCGATGACGGCCATGGTTTGCTTCCTTGAAAAAAGGTCTCACCGCCGGAACGGATCGACCGGATAAAGGGTCTCGGCTGCCGATCTCGACTGAGCCGCCACACCGCCGGTTGCGAACTGGTCTTCCGCGTAGAGCGCCCGGCCCGCCCGCGCCATGGCCTGGGCCAGAGCGGGGGAGAGCACATAGCCGTCGGGCGACAACAGCCCGTTCGACTTGAGCTCGCCGATCAGCGCCTCGCCGCCGTTTTGGCGGATGAAGCGATCGGCGAACTCGACATTCTGGCGGAAGGCCTGCGAATTCCTGTCGCCCCAGGCCTTGGTCAGGGCTGCCTGCGCGGCCTCGCCGCGCTCCACGATGGCCTGCACATAGGTCGATTGCTGGCCGGCCTGGTGCTGCACGAAGCGATCGTGGAGGGACTGGGCCTGCCTCGGCGTGAGGCCGGCCTCATGCGCCCAGCTCCGATAGGCGCCGGCGCTGTCGCTGTCATAGGCGAAACCCTCGGGCAGGCCCTGGGGCATGCGGAATTCATAGCCTTCGGCCGTCTGCGGCCGGCCGAGCCTGGCATGGAAGGCTTGCCATTCCTCGGGCCCGGCATCGGCGGCCGGCGGTGTGAGGGCCCTGGCCTTGAGCTCGTTGTATTCCGTCTGGAGCCGGTCGGCGTGACGCGCCGACTCGACCAGGGGATCAAGCGCCTTGTAGCCTTTGCTTTCGACCCATTGCCGGCTTTCTGCATTGCGCAGGCCCGCAAGGAAGTCCGTCGCGCCGCCGGCCGGCGACCCGTCATTGGCCGGAGGAACGGTGGCGTCTGCCGGGGTTCCCGCCATGGCGGCCCCAGGGTTTGCCGGATCCATCATCAGATGATGCCCTCGTTGGAACTGGCGATGGCCTCGGTGCGCGCGGCTTGCACCAGCGCGGCCTTCTCCTCGTCAGTCAGGTTGAGAAAACGAAAGAGCCGCCCGAAGGCGGCTCGCTTGCCATCCGAAAACGCGCGGTCGTCGGGTGGGATGCCTTCCCCGTTCACCCGGTAGAAGCCGGTGTAATCGGCGAGGTCGGCGAGGACGATCTGCACGTCCTCGTTCCTGATATCGAAGACGTTGTGATAGGCGAGCGCCAGCTTGAGCGCGGCCTCGCCACCGCGGGCGCGCCGGAACAGCCTGGCGAGCGCCAGCCAGTTGATCGCAAGGGCGGCGCGCGACGGGGCGCCGGAGGGATTGGACATGCGGGGCTTCCGATTTGGGCAATAAAAAACCCGCCGAAGCGGGGCGGGTAACGAAGACTGACTAGAGGGCGCCGGCAGCCGTGTACTGGCCACGATCACGTTTTGGAACTCTCGTCGGTTCCGGCGGCGCCTGCGATCGGCAAATTTGCTTGGATTTCCGCGCCTGTGAGGGAGGAGGAATATCGCGGCTAGGCTTGGCGCGTGAGCCCCGGGACAGCTCCAAACGAAAAGCGCCCGGCTGTGTGAGCCGGGCGCAATTTCCTATGGTCCTAATATGCCATGAAGGCCAGGTTTCGTCAATCCTGTAGTCGGCAAAATTTTTGTTTTTTATTGTCACACTCGAGCTCGAGGTGCAGAAAAAGGCGGCGCCGAGAAGGGCCTCGAGCACCCGGTGGCACTGCCGCCGCCCTGGCTCGCGGTGCCTTATTCATGCGAGGTCGTGGCATGCCGAGCATTGCCGACACGCTGTCCGTGAGCCATACAGCAATGGCGTGGTTTCACCGTAACCCAGCGGCGATATCCCGCTTCAGCCGCGCCCGGTCAGCGGCGGGGATCGAGGTGGCGCTGTCATCCTATTTTTGCTGTATCAATCCGAGGGTGCAGTCCACTATTTTTCTTTCTCTTCATAAAACTCCATATCTATGTCACTTTCTTCAAATAGTACGATAGCGTCATTGCAATAAAATATAGAAATATGTTCACTAACATCTTTTTCTTTCCACATAGTTATATCAATGTAAAGATTTTCGTTGGATTTTAAAGGTCTCTCATGTGAGTACGGTTCGATAATTACGTCTATGTTTTTTTCTGATTTGTTTTTTATATGGATTCTTCGCTTGACGGGCGGTTGCATTGTATCCTCGCAGGTATTTTATTTCGGCCACATTTTCTGGGGTTACGGTGACAACATTGTCACTGTAATTCAATTTCAGCGATGGTCCGCGTTTGGGAGGGCTTGAACGCTCTGTTGGCAGCCCGCCTAGACGATGCGTGGCGAGGAGACGCTCTGGGTTTCGAAAAATTCTTTGAAGACCTGATAGGCAAAATCGAAGTCGCGAAAGATACTTCGCTCATCCCAATCCTCGTCCGGGAGTTCCTTCATCCCGCCGGGTTGCGCTTCGTCGAATGTCTCTCGTTCAATACGCTTTCCATTAACGACATCAAAAAAGATAATACGAAAATAACCTTCTTGCCCATCAATATTCAGTATTTTTTCCTTTTCAGTGGGAGAGTTTTTTCCAAAATCAAGACATACTGTCCCGGATTTTTGAATATAAAGTAATTCTAGTTTTTCACGTATCTGTAGCCAGGATGGATTTTTAATTGTCCTTCGGCCATATAGGTCATCATTTAGATTCCATGATAGTTTAAATCTAGCTTCGGTTAAGGTTGTCATTGGGGGGGACCTTCTAGTTCGACGAAATGGTCGCTGCCGCGTTTCCAGTAAAGTGTGTTTCCCGACAGTTCCTCAAAGATAGTCCACTCTTCGAGCCCTGCAGCTTCAGCTGCCGCGGGAAGATCCTCTCGACAGAAGGGGCATATTTTTTCGCCTGAAACGACCATCTTCAAACTGCGGCCTTCGGTACGTCCCTGGCGATATAGCTCCTGGAGAATTTCAAGTTCTGCGTGCGCGTCCTTCCTGGTCTCATTGGCCCGGCGGCCATTCCAATTAACTCTTCTGCCTCTCTTGCGAATTGAATCGGCGGCCAATGTATCTGCGTCTGGTTCCTGCTGATCTGGCCTAGAGGTCTGGTTTGGTGAGGAAACCGGCGGCCCGTCCGTCACGCCAATCGAAAAAACTTTTGGCCCGCGTAGGCTTTTGCCGGGATTGTTTACTTGATACTCACGTGCTTTAGCTTGCCATTTTGTCCTGGCAAGCGCCAAGCCTTCGTAGAGTTTCCGGACCCAATCTGTGTTGTGTGATACAGGCTCGGGTTTTGTTGGAGATAGATTAGTTCCCTTTTTGTTCTTGTCAAGATTGTCGTTTGCCGTATCCGGATTTGCCCCTGCTGGATCACCGTCCGAATCCTGGGTTGGCATCCGTTGCTCGGTAGGAGAGCCTTCTGCGGGTGGTGTTTCACCAAATTCCGGCGGTTTGTCCTGGCCGCTGGCGGTGAGAGGCGGTACCTGTCTTTCACCGGGGTGCTGGGTCGGGTCGACGTCGGGTGCTTGGGGAGATGCTGGCAATCCCGGCGTGCCGAGCGGCACCGCCCCAGGTTTCGGCTCGGTGGCCGGAGCGGGCTCGGTCTCCGGCTCCGGCGCGCCATACCAGGGACCGGGCGGGTCGCCTTCATCGTGAACGAACCAGCCGGAGAGCCAATCAGGTTCGCGTGCGGACTTCCGTACCGCAACGACGGCTGCCTCGCTATTGGCATCAGGCCCGCGGGCGAAGGAGAAGTCATAGCCCCCATCGGAGTAGTACTGGCGATAGACGCCGTTTGCCTGATCGGTCCAGAGATCTCTTCTTGCGTTGAGGAGTGCCGTATTGAACGTTCCGAACTCGGTCCTTCGATTCTGTGAATCCCGCTGGACATCGTCGCGTTGCGGCAAAGCGTCGGTCTGTTGCCGGATGAAGTCTGAGACGGCCTGCGTCACCCGGGTTCCTCCATCGGGGAAGAGCCAATAGGTCATCGGCACGGGCGAGTGGGGATAGGTTTCCGAAGGATCTTGAGGGGTATTGACGCCGTTGGAGGCTGCCAGCTCCGGATCGTAGGAGCCGCGCCCGAAGCCCGCCCGAAGAACTCTGCCAATCTGGGAAGGCAGACCCATGGGCTGCGGGGCAGGCGGCTTATCCGGAATGGCCGGGTCAGGCTTGGAAGAAGGCGTCTCCGGCGCGTTAATACTCCCCGGCCTGCCTGTTTCTGTCTCCGCCCCCTCGACGACCGTCTTGCCAGTATTGTCGACCGTGGCCCCCGGCGATGAAGGCAGCGTGGGATCGGTATTGACATTGGTTGGCTTGCCCGGCCCCTCCGGGATCTCGAAAGGTGGTTTGGCACGCGTGTTCGGGACCGGCTCCGTTATGCGAGCGCCACCATTATCCTGACCCGTGCCGAGGTCTGGCGGTACGTCGGTGGTGACGGCTCTGTTGCCGAGTTGGGCATAGAGCGTTGGGCCGGGCTGACGGATATCCTGGCTGGCGACGGTGTGGGCGTGAACGGGGTCGCCGCCATTGCTGGTGACATTGTTCTGGAACAGCCGGTCGTAGAGCGTGGCAGTGAGGGGATCGAGGCCGCTTGGGCCGGCTGCCTGCAACCGGGCGAGTTCGCCGGTCATGGCGGGGCCGAGATTGATGGCGGTGTCGGTGCGAACAGGCCGCCAGGCGGGACGGTCGGCATCCGCTCCGCCGCGCAAGGCGAGAGGGCTCACCGGCGCGGCAGATACGGCCGAGCCGGTCGTCGGGCCGTGCCTTGCCCCCGTCACCTGCTGCGCGGCAGGGGCGCCGAGGGCAGCGGCGAGCAGGCGGCCGGCGCTGTCGTTCTCTCCCCGGCCATAGGCGGCGAGCGCCGGCGCCAGAAGGCGCGGCAGGCCGGCGCGCGCGAGCTGCTCGAACAAGATGGCCTGCTGGGCGGGATCGCCGGGTGCGGTGACGAGGGCGCGGATGGGTGCGATGCGCTCGGAGAGCGGCTTGGCGCCGTCGCCGAAGCTGGCAAGCGCCCGGCTTACCATTGTCTTGGGCAGGACCGTGCGGCCTTCCACCGGCATGCCCAGCCTGTCCATGGCGGCATTGGTGGCTGCAAGCGCCGCCCTCAACCGCTCGGGCGAAGTGCCCGCCTCGGTCCACAGCCGGTCGATCTGAGGATGCAGGCTGCGGACATAGCCATTCGGATCCTTGCGACGGAACGCCTGGTCGAGGGCGATGGCCTTGATGCCCCGCTCATGGAGCTGGCGCTGCGTTTCGAAGGCGGGGCCTTCGCCTTTCGGCGCGCGGGCGGCGAGCCAGGCGGTCTGCTCGGGCGGCGTCATCGCCCGGATGGCGGTGATATCGGCGCCGAGGCTCACCGTGCGCTGGAAGTCGCTATAGTGGCGCGTGCCGTCCTGCGGGCCATAGCTGGCGGTGAACTCGGCCTGGGTCGGCAGCCGGCCGTCATAGCGGCCGATGGTGGTCAGGGCCTGCGTGGCGTCCTGGATGCGCGGTTCCAGGTCGCCTTGGGTCACGGCCTGGCCTTGGCTGCGCTGGCCCCGGGCGTAGGCGACGAGTTCGTCGCGCTGATCCGGCGCCAGGGAGGTGACGACCGGATCGGGCGCCTTCTCCTCGACTTCGCCCGGCTTGTAGTCGCCCGCCGCCAGGCGGCGCGCCTGGTTGCGCCTGTTGTCCCAGCCATGCGAGGCGGCGGCGCCGCCCTGCGATCCGGCCGGGCGCTCATAGTCGGTCACGAAGACGCCGGCGGCCTCGTCGGCCGTATTGGTGGTCCGCAGCCTGGCCTTCACGCCTGCATAGTCCGTGTTCAGTTCGTGATCGACGAAAGCGAGCTGCACGGAAAGATCGCGCCAATCCTTGCCCCTGTCGGCCGCGAAGGCCTTGAGGCTCTTGGCGCGGGTGCCGTTCCACTGGGCGATGCCGACACTGTCGGAGCCGTCCGAACCGTCGCCTTGGTTGCGGCTCGAGGGGGCCAGGCCGGCGCTCTCATGCACGAGATTGCCGACGATGCCGGCCGCCTGCTCCCGGCTGTAGCCGCGCCCGATGAAATAGGACATCGCGGCGGATTCACGGTCTGCCTGGGCCGGGCCGATCACGCCCTTGGGAATCGTGGTCCTGGCGCCCCAGACGAGCTCGTGCATCCTGTCCGGATCGCTGCCGGCCATGCCCTTCGCCCATTCGATCGAGGAACCGGCGGCGATGTCCCGCTTCAGCCGCGCCCTGTCGGCGGTGGGGATCGAGGTGGCGCCGTCGATCTTGGCATTGAGTGCGGCGAGCGCCTGATCGCGCCGGGACGGGTTGCTTCGAATGGCGGCGAGAGAAGTCTGATAGGCAGCGGTGATCGCATTGGTTTCGAACGTGCCGCGCCTCCCATATTCGAATTGGCTGGCCTGGTTCAGCAGGCCGTCATTGAAGATCTGGAGGTCGGTGGCGACACGCTCGCGATTGCCGGCCGAGATGCTGCCGAGAAAGGCGGCGTCAGCCTTGGCGACGGTCTTGGCGAAGCCGGCGGTAAAACCGGTCGCTTCTGCCGGCATCGTCTTGGCGGCCTCGGCAAGCGCGGCCTGCCGCTGCTGCTTGTAGAGGCCGAGCTTGTCGTCGTCGTCGAAGGCGGCTTCCTGCCGGGCGCGCTTTTGATAATGCGCGAGGCCGATAGCCGCCTCGCTCAGGCCGCTGCCGAGCGCCTGCAGGCCCTGGCCGATCGCCTCGGCGCCGGTGCGCACCTGCGGCGTGGCGCCGGGGTTGAGGCCGATCTCGGCGCGATAGTCGGGAAAACGGGGCATGGGGGATCCATCGGGCAAAAGAAAAGCCCCGCCTGGAAGGGCGGGGCTGGGGGAGGAGCAATTGGGTGAAAGAAAAGCGCCGTCATCCCGTGCGCGATGCAGCATGAAATGCTGCGTCGCTGACACGGGACCGTTTCAAGAATGAAACACGATTGGTTCGCGGTCCCGGATCAGCACCGCATCACTGCGTGCTGCAGTGCGTCCGGGATGACCTCCTAATCTTCGCCGAGCCGCCTTACTCCGGCGCGCCGGCCATGCCGTTGCCGAGGATGGCGGCAGCCTGGCCGACCGCCGGCATCAGGTTCTTGGCCGCCTCGCCGCCGGTCTTGGCCATTTCGAGGGCGGCCTGGGCCTGCTGCATCTGCTGCTTGGCTTGCCGCGCCGCATCGCGCTCCTCGGTGGTCTTGAGGATCCTGTGGGGGGCGCCCTCGATCTCGGTGACCGTCCGTGCGATGGCGTCGAGGTCGAAATTGTCGACCACGCTGGGGTCGACCTGCGCCAGCGGCAGCACGGTCGAAAGCGTGCGCTGGATGCCGATGCCCTCCTGGCTGCGGCGCAGGCGATCGAGCGGCGAGGTGAAGCGCGCGCCGAACTCCCGGCCCTTGAGGCTGTCGGGCGGCTCCAGCGGCGAGCCGGCCTGCATCGCGCCCTTGCGTTCCATGATGCCGGCCAGGCGGTCGACGTCGCGCCCCATGGCGATCTGGATGCGCCCGCCGGCGGGGCCCAGCAATTCGCCCTTTTCATTGGCCCGGATCATCGCCTCCGTCGCCGTCATGTTCGGGTTCTGGATCAGGATCTGGAACAGCGAGACATAGAGGCTGTCATTGATGGTCTGGCGCTCGGCCGCCAGGATCTCGTTGACGAAATCGGGCCGGGCGCCGGGCTGCAGCGGCACGATCAGCTGCCGGCCGTCCTGGCTGACGGCGCGGTAGTTGATCTTGCCCGGATTGAGGTTGGGCCGGTTCATCACCCCGTCATGGGCGACGCCCCAGGGCGGGTCCATATAGCCTTGCAGCCCGCGCAGCGAGAGCTTGCGGATGGCGTTGAGGCCCTTGATGTCGGCCATGGCCAGCATCACCGGCGACTGGGCATAGGGGCCGTCGACATCCACCGGCGCCCAGTAATAGACGATGAAGGGAAACTCGTAGAAACCGCTCTCGCCGATCAGCTTCATGTGGTCGCGGTCGACATAGAAGGAAGCGAAGGGCGCCTTGCGATTGGTGCCGCCGCCGGAGCCGGTGCCCACGCCGGTTTCCCGGCGCGGCTGCACGGCGTGGATGACGGTGAAGGCGCGATCCTTCTCCGCCTGGTTCTCGGCCGCCCTGACGACCTGGTCGGCAAGCTTGTCCGGCCCGAATTGCTGCACCATCTGGCGGGCCGTCATGGTGAACTTGCGGTAGAGCGTGTCGGGCTCGCCCTGGGCGTCGACGGCGAGATAGCACTGGCTGAGCGGCAAATGGCGGTAGAGCACCGGCGCGGCGGCGCTGCCCGCGCCGAGATTCTCCTCGGCGAAGGAAATGCCGGTGCCGAGCGCGATGGCCGAGCGCAGCGCCTTCTGGTGGGCGCCGATGAAGCCCGAGCGCGGATTGTAGCGCACGGCGAACATATAGTCGCGATAGCGCTCGAAATACTCCTTCTCCTCGTCGCTCTCCTCGGGCGCGAGCGGATCGGTGGCCGCCAGCCCGTGCCATTTCTCGGACTGGGGCGTCACCAGACTTTCCATGCCCGAGGCCAGCCGGTCGACGGCGCGCATGGCGGTGTCGTCGAAGCGCTGGCGCCCGCGCTCCACCGCAACCGGTGCCTGGGCAAAATTGTCATAAGCGCTGGGATTGAGGGAGGAGGAGCCGGGCAGGAAGCGATAGGTGTCGGGCAGGCAATAGGTGGCGATCTCCTGCCAGACCGCCTCCCATTGCGTGCGCTGGTTGGCGAGCGCATCCAGGCGCCGCACGAGGTCGTTCTCGATGCTCATGGTGTGGTGCTCACTTGCTCTATTGCGTGCGGCCGAGCTGCTGGACATTGACGTTCTGGCCGTAATTGGGATCGCCGAGCCCGCCGGTGAGCTGGGTCTGGGCGGCGCCGTTCTGGTTGCGCACGCGGCGCAGGGCCGTCTGCACCGCGGCCTGGTTGGCGTCGTCCTGGCGGTTCGGCACCGGCGGCGGCGGAGGCAGAGGCGGGGGCTTGGGCGCGCTGAAGCACATGGTCTGGCCTTTCGTTGGGGGCGAATGCACGGGCGTCTCGCCCGTTCTTGGAGGTGATGACTTTGCAAGGTAGGAAGAGCGGACGTCTCGTCCGCGGTCCCAGCCTTGGCGTTTTCTGAGCAAACTTTCCCGGCATCGCGGATGAAGCGATGCGGCTGGGACCGCGGACGTCACAACGACATGTCTGCATGTCGTGGCTCCGCCTCTTGGAAACATCCCGCCTGCCGGGAAGGCAGAATGCGTGGCGCGGTTTTCCGGGTGCACGGGCAAGATGCCCGCGCACCCGGATTCTTCAGGAACGACTTCCCGTTGCCGCGTAAGTCACGAAATCGAGGCCGCCGCGACCGTAGTCGAGGGCAATTCCTTCCCGCCGAAAGCCCAGGCCTTCCAGCCAGCGATGCGAGAGATCATGGTCGATGGCAGTGCGCACCTCGATGCGGCGGAAGCCCTCCGCGATCAGCAGCGGCCGCACGCTGCTTCTGGCGAAGCGGGTGACGGCGGGAATGGCCCGGCGCATCCGGCGCGTGCCATAGGCCCAGCCCGAGCCGAGGCCGGGAAACAGGCGCGTGACGCCGAAGGCGGCAACGGGATCGCCTTCGATCCAGGCCGTCCAGGCGAGATCGATGGAGGAATGGAACAGCATGGTGCCGATGGCCGTGTCGCTTTCCTCGATCACGGCGCGGATCTCCTGCCTGTCCTGGTCACGCATGGTGGCGGCGATAAAGGTCATGTCCCGCAGCGTGGCGGGGCGAATGGCGACGGGCATGCTATCGGAAGCCTTGCTTGGGACCTCCGCGCTCACGGGGAGGACGAATGCTGCGACCGGGCCTGGGCACGGGAGCCCAAGCACCCCAAACGCAAAGCGCCCAGCCTTGTGAGCCGAGCGCAATTTCTTATAATCACACTATGCCAAGAATGGCGCCGCCCGTCAATCTCGTAGTCGGCAAAGCTTTGGGGATTTTGCTTCCATTTTCGTGTTCGGGGCTGGCGAGGTGTTCGGAACAGCGGGATCGGTCGTGTCGTTGGCGGAGCGGGGACCGGGTGTTTCGTGTTGGCGCCATGGCCCCCCCCCCGAGCGTGAACTGGTAGTGGCCACCTGCAATGATCCCCACAATCGGGTGTTCTCGGGAATCTTCACATTGACGAATGTTCTTGATATGTTCGGAGCGGTTTGATCTACTGATCGCTGCCGCATTGCAAAGCCAGGGGGTAAACATGCGATCACGGCTGCCAATGGCGCGTATATCTCTATTTCTGGCTATGGCCAGACGTTCATCTGGTGGGTATAGGGCTGGCTAAGGCTCGGCCGTGAATTCTAAATCCGGCTTGGGTGCGGTGAATGCCATTGTCAAGACGCGTTTCACTGGTCAGGATGTTGAGAATTCGTGCGAATTTGAGCGGTATATATCAAGTGTAATATTTGAACTGCATGTTCCGCGCATAGCGTTTCCGTTAGATTGTCCCTTTGAGATAGCGAGGAGTCATGAATATGAGATTGTTTCTTGTTTTTACTTCAATTTGCATATTCATGACGGCAGGGGCTATGGCGTCCGATGATTTGCAGAATAAAAAAGATATTCTGGCGGCGGTCTGCGGTGCCGGCGAGATTGAGAAAGAGAGTTGCCGTTCAAGTTCGATAATCGAACAATACCGTACATGCGACATGTCCGTGTGGGATATTTATAGTAGAAAATTCGGAAAAAATTTATATTATATTTCTAATGTCAGTTCAAAAGAGTGTACTGTGCCTGGTGGAAAGGAAGTTAGTGGTGTAATTTTTTTATCAAGTAGTTCGAATGGTAATTTGAAATTTGCCGGTTACGCTGATGGGGTGGACTATGACCCCAAGGATTGTGCAACCATTCGACCAGGTAGAAGTGATGCTCAAATATATTGTTTAATCATGGAGACTAAGTTTGGAATTTCGAATCAGTATTTATATGAGATTTCGATAAAGGATCCATCGAATTCTGGTGCGATAGATTTCAAGAATGAAAAAGGAACTGTTGCAATGGATTTGAGTGGGTTCTTTGATGGCGGGAATCAGGATGCAGTCCGTTGCGACGATAAAACGACAGGAGATCGGATATATTTTCGATTTGATAATCTGAGAATGGGAAATATACCCGACCTTTTGGAGCTGGATGCCGAATATGTTACTTCGCTTGATGCTCGCACTTTATGTGCAGGAGACTCTCCTCATCCCTTGAGTTTTGGAGAGCCAGACACCGGGTATGCGCTGATTCCACCAGAGAAATTGCATAAAGATACATTGGTATATGACAGCAGGAGCGGTGTTGTAGCGCTCCAGCATGCGCCATAGCCGATCTATAATGTCTCATTTTGGCCATATGTAGTCTCTCGGAGCATATATGTTGGGTAGATAAAACCTTTCTTCCGGAAACTTCGAGGTATACCTTTTGGAAAATTCGGCTGCTGTCATATCCCGCCAGTTGGAATTTTTCTGCATGAAATCCTTGGGTAGATTACTTTCAAGCGCTTTGAGACCGATTACCTCAGCCGCTTTTTTGTTCGGATTGTTGAGCAAGCGAGCGGCCCTTGGGCCCCCTTGTTGATGGGCGAGATAGATTTCGCCGATAGTAGGAGCTCTATTTATTTGTTTTTCAAGCAATTTGAAGTTAGAAATGGCTAAGCGCGTCGCTCCTTCCGTTGCTTGCACTGGATCAAAACGATCGATTAGTCCCACTCTGTGTGCGCTATCCTTATCGAATTGGAAAAGACCCAAATGAGCCGTCTCTCCACGTTCCTTGAGTGGATCAAAAGCATTTGGATAGGGGTTCTTGCTGAGAGCGGCTTCTTTTTTGGGATCCTTCCATGGGCTGCGATTAACTGCATCCGAATTTAGCCGCCCAGAACCAACACCAGCCTCTATTTTTGCCATTTCAAGAAGGAAAGTTGGATTAATCCCATACTTCGCGGCAACGTCATTAAAAAGAGGGATATAGCTTTTTAATGCACGAACACTTTGGAGTTTGGATATGTTTTCGTTATATATCGGCTGATAAATTTCTTTATCGATGAATTTACTTGGCTGAACGTCCAATTTCGTGGAAGGTCCAACGGCGGCTAAGTTGGGGATTCCTAGTTCTCCGTTGTCGTAGGTCATATTTGAGAATGAGGCGTTCTTATCAAATATAGTTTGCGTCGTGATATTATTATTTGGAATTATTACATAGGGTGTTTGCCGGTAGTTGGGATTAGGAGTGTTTAAGTTCTGGGATGTTCGCGGATCGGAAACGGCAGTGTTGGAGGCCGTATTAGCTTGCTTTCCTGTGCCGGTTTTCGGGGTGGTGCTTGAACCCGCTTGCTGGGGCACTCCAGTATTGGATGAGGCCGAGTTCTTTTTATCTCCTGCTGGATTTTGTTGCGCGGTCACCGCTGCTTTAGGCAAAAGCCCCAGTTTCTCGGCTGAACGCCGCAATGCTTCGACGGATGCGGCGTCAGTCCGCAAATACCCCTCGGCTGCGTCGACTAGCCGTTGCATTCTTTGCATCTCTTCTTCCGTCGCTGGCCGACCAGGTGAATATTGATCGTTCACTTCAGATTTATGCCGTTGTATCGCCTCCTCGGCTTGCTGAAGGACAGAATTGAGGGAGCGGCTGACACCTCCGTCAGAGGCAGGGTTTGTTGGGGCATCTGTGGCGAGTATTTCTCCGTTCGTTCCGATTGTCTGTGCTTGTGTATATTGCTCGCCAGTTCGCCACATAAGCATCCCCGGCATCCAACCATCCCCCTGAAGGCTGGCAAGGTCCCGATCGGTCTGAGCAACGGCGGCGGGGCGGTCGCCGCCATTATTGCGCATGGCGTCCTCGATCAGGCGGGTCCGAACGGTTTCGGCCCGGCTGGTGCGCTCGTCGCCGGTAAGGCTGGAGCCGAGGGACTGGGCGGCCGCGGGGCCAAGATCGATGGCGGGGCCGGAGAGGGAGCGCATCGGGGCCGGGCCGGCGGGGGTGTTGGCCGCGGCGGCCGGGCTGGCGAAGGGGGCATCCGCCGCGCCGCCCGTCGCCTTGCCGTCGGCGTTGCCGAGCGCGGCCGTGGCGAAGCGTTCTGCCAGGGATGCGTCGCCCTTGGCATAGGCGATGGCGGCGTATTCCAGCATCGGCGGTAGGCCCGCCGATACCATCTGGCCGAAGATCGCCCGCTGCGCCCCGGGATCGGCGCCGGCGACGAGCGCGGCACGCAAGGGCGCCAGCCGCTGCGCCATCGGCTTGCTGCGATCGCCGAAGGCGGCGAGCGCCTGGTCGACCATCGCCTTGGGTATGAGGCGGCGCTCTTCCACCGGCATGCCCAGCCTGTCCATGGCGGCATTGGTGGCCGACAGGGCCGCCTTCAACCGCTCGGGCGAATTGCCTGCCTCTTGCCACAGCCGGTCGATCCGGGGATTGAGCGCCCGCACATAGGCATTGGGGTCCTTCGACCGGAAGGCGAGATTGAGGGCGATGGCCTGCCGGGCCCTGGCATGGCGATCCCGTGCGCCATCCAGATCGGGGCCATCGCCTTGTGGGGTGAAGCGGGCGAGCCAGGCACTCTGCTCGGCCGGCGTCATCGCCTTGATGGCATCGATATCGGCGCCGAGGCTGACGACGCGCTGGAAGTCGGCATAGTGTCGCGCGCCCGCCTGCGGGCCATAGGCCTTGGTGAAATCGGCGATGCCGGGCAGTGGGCCGTCAAAGCGGCCGATGGTGGTCAGGTCCTGCGTCGCATCCCGTACGCCGGATTCGAGGGCGCCGCGCGACAGGGATTCGCCCTCGCGTCCGCGGGCGGAAGCCTGGTTGAGCAGCCGGTCCTGTTCCCGTGGCGGGATGTCGGCAAAGGCGGGATCGGCCGGGGCGTCGGCATAGCCGGGGCCGGCGGAATAGACGGGCTGGCCGGCATCGGCCCCGAACATCGCGGTCTGGCGCCGATAGACCTCGGCGAGCGAGCGGGCGCCGCCGCTGTTGTGGTCGTAGAAGACGCCCGTGTTGCTGGCGGCCGCCGCCGGGAACAGCTCGGCGGCCGATTGCTCCGGGTTTTCCTGCAAGGCCTGCAGGAACTTCACCGCGCCGGGAGCGCCGAGGAAATGCGCCATATAGGTGTTGGCGCCGGTGATCGGCAGCCCGGCCTTGGCGAGGGCGGCCTGGTTGTCGGCCGTCAGCGCCCGCATCGCCCTGTCCTGCTGGCGGGGATCGCTGCGGCCATCGGCGGAGAGCTCGAGGCCGGGATGTTTTGGGCCAGCGCTGCCCAGGTTCCGGCGGTGAACTGATAGCGGCCCACGGCGATGGTCTGCCCGTTCGGGCCCCGGCTCGCCGCCTGGTCGTTGCCGCCGCTTTCGTGCTGGCGCACCAGGCCGAAATAATCGAGGGCGCCGGGCGAAGCGGCGACCGGGGTCTCGCCGAAGGCGGGAAGCGGCAGGGTGCCCGCCGGTTCGCCATAGAGCCTCCGTAGTGTCGGCCTGGCCCAGGCCGGGGCCTTGGCGAGCGTGGTCTCGATGTCGGGCGTGCCGTCCGGCTTCTTCAGGCCGCGATAGGCATCGGCTGCATCGAGCCCCCATACGGTGGGCGCCTGGCGGGTGTCGACATGCAGGGACCTGCCGCCGGCATAAAGCCCGATGCCGCGGGCGCCGCTGGCGACGGCGGCCGCCAGGATGGCAGCCTTCTCAGCGTCCGACTTGCCGGCAATGTCGATGTCGAGCGCATTGCCGGCAAGATGCTGCGACCCCCTGGCACCGCCCGCGGCGGCATTGGCGGCCTGGTCGCGCCGGCCCGACTTGACCTTGAGCTCGGGGACGACGCCGGCCGCCACCATGCCGTCGAGCAGGGCTTTCGTGGCGGGGCTGAGTCCGTCGATATCCGTCCCGGCGCCGCTGACCAGCCGGGTCTGGAATCGTCCCGTCGGCACCGGGCCGCGGCCGAAGGCGGCGGCGCCGGCCTCGGGGTCCTCCCCGAAGCGGACATTCCAGTCCGTGGCGGCGAAGCCCTGCCGGCCTGTTTGCTTGAGCGCGTTCTTTTGCGCGAGGGGCAGGCCGGACCGGTCGATCTGCTCGAAATAGCGGCGCTGTTCATCGGCGCGCGCGGCAGGATTGCGGGTGATGGCCTGCTCGGCCTCGGCACGCGAGCTCTCGATTTCCTGGGCTTCGTAGCCGGCGCGGTATTGCTGCTCGTAGACGGCCGCCTTCTCGGCGTCGAGCTCACGCTGGCCGGAGAGCCGGGCGGCGAAGGCGGCGCGATTGCCCGGCGAAGTCTTCGCGATCAGCGCGCTGTCGCCTTTCTGGGTGGCTTGCAGATAGCGAGCGGCAAAGCCGCTGCCGCCCGGAGGCATGTTCCGGGTCGCCGCCTCGAATTCGGCCTGGCGTTCCCGGTTGCGCTGGTTGAAGCGGGCTTCGTCGTCGAAGGCGTTCTCGCGCGCGGCCTTGGCCTGGTAGGCTGCAAGACCCTCGCCGGCGGCGGTGAGGCCGCTGCCGAGCGCCTGCAGGCCCTGGCCGATCGCCTCGGCGCCTGTGCGCACCTGCGGCGTGGAGCCTGGGTTGAGGCCGATCTCGGCGCGATAGTCGGGAAAACGGGGCATGGCGGGATCCATCGGGGCAAAAGAAAAGCCCCGCCTGGAAGGGCGGGGCTGGGGACTATTCTGGGATCGCAGGCTTCCAGCCTGCTCTTGCTTATCCGCGGGCGCGGCGCTTCCAAGGGCAGGCTGGAAGCCTGCGATCCCAGGAAGAACTCCCGCTCAATAACTCAGCGGGTCGTAGGGCTGCGGTTCCGGGCGCATCAGGTCCAGGGCGGCCGGGTTCAGCGTGGCGTGGCGCAGCATCATGATGAGATAGCGGGTGGCGCTCATCAGGTCGTCGCGCTCCTTCACCACCTTGCCGTCCTTGCGGTGATAGAGGCGGAACTCCTCCCACCAGTCGTGGAGGTGGCGCGAGACCTTCAGGCGGCCGGTGCGCATGCGGTCGAGCAGCAGCATCAGCCCGGCCTCGACGCCGTTGGAGCCGTCCTCGAAGCGGGCGTGCTCGGGCAGCATGGCGAGGCCCTGGCGGCGATATTGCTCGGCGAGCTGCTCGCCCGAGCCCTTGTCGTGCTGCAACCCGTCATGCGGCCAGGCCCAGGGCAGCCAGTCGCCCCAGGCCCTGAGCGCGCCGGCATGCAGGAGCGGCGTCTGCTCGCGCGCCCGGAAGGCCCGGGTGAGATAGACCACGTCGGCGTCGCGGTCGTGATAGCCCATCACCGCGGCGAAGGGGTGGTCCCAACCGAAATCCATGGCGCCGAGCGCCGGCCAGAACGGCTCGGGCCGGATCTGGTCGACGGCGATCATCGCCTCCTCCACCGGGAAGATGCGGCCCGAGCCCAGGATCGGAATGCCCTTGGCCCGGGCCTCGCGCTCATGGGCGGGATAGGCGGCGACGATGCGAGCCCGCATTTCGGGGGAATAATGGCCGGCATCGTCGATCGTCATGGTGGTGACGCTGCGGTCCCGGCTCGCCTCGGAGAGGAAGCGTCGCACCACGTCGGACATGCCGAGCAGCGGCGTGAAGGTCATCCAGGCGATGCCGTCGGTGGCGTTGGTGCGGGTGAGGCCCTCGGTATAGATGTCCTCGGGCGGCTCCTCGTCGAACCACAGCCAGTCGAGCGTCTCGCCCTGCCATTTCTCGCGGCCCTGCTCGTAGGATTTGAGCCCGATGGTGGAGGTGCCGCCGCTGACATGGCGGACACGGATGGAATCGATCAGCCCGGGCGTCGAGCGGGCCGAGACGAGGCCCACGATGTCGGCGCCGGGGATGGTGCCCGTGCCCACGGCCTCGGCGCGCCCCACCAGCATGCGCTGCACGGTATCGCGCGTGGCGAGGCCGGTGACGCCGGCGGCCCAGGCAATGGTCGGCTTGTCGAAGCGCCGCCCCTGCCACCAGGGCGGATATTTTCCGGTGGCATGCATCGCCGCCTCGGCGCCGCCCGAATAGGTCTTGCCGAGCTGGTTGCCCGCCATGAACAGGCGTTCGCGATGGCTGGCGCCGGCCTGGTGAAAGTCGGCCTGGCGCGGATAGGGCCGGTAGCGCGGCAGCCAGTCCGCGTCGAAGCGGCGCTTCTTCTCAGCGAGCAGCCTGAGCAGTTCCGATTTCAAGGCCTTCGCCCTGGCATTGGCGGAGGATTTCGCCAATGCGCCTGTCGAGTTCTTCATCGCTCAATCCGCGCTCGTCGAGGGGGGAGGCGACGTCCTTGGGCAGCAGGGCGTCGCATAGCTTGATGTAGGCGGTGGGGTTGTCGAGGCGCACGCGCTCGATCGCCCCGGCGCCGTGGGCGAGGAAATCGGCATGGAGGGCGGCGAGAAAGGCTTCGCCCAGGCCTGGTCTGGCCGGTTTCGGCGCCGTGCCCGGCTTTCGCCGGGCGCCGCGCGGCCTTCCGGGCGGCCCGCCATCAGCGCCCGTCATCGCCGCGATCCCGGGCCGGTTCGGCCGTCTTCGCGATGAGCTGCCAATGCTCATAGCTCACACGCTGGGGTTCCGCCCCGAACAGGGCGGCGGGCACCCCGGCGAGGAGATCGGCGAGGGCGGGATCCTTGGCCCGCTCGCGTTCCAGCCAGGCCTTGGCGAGTGCGAGTTCATGGTTCTCGGGCATCGGTATGCCTCCAATGGAAAAGCCCGCCGCGGCGGAGCCGGGCGGGCGAGTGGGATGGGACGTTCGCTCTGTGAGTCTGCTGCGCTTGGCGTCCCTGCTAAGGCTGGGATTACGAACAGATCTTACTCAATGTCGCTTTCGTCCCCTGTCTGCGGGGGCTTGAGTGCTTTGCCGGATCTTATCTCGGCCTGTCCAATCCATGGCGCAGAGGGCGACCTATATCCGGCGATTAAGAAAGCGCGTTTCCTGCCACAGCTGTCATTTCGATTTGAGTGGCCATGTCAGCAACTGCGAGGTCACGCTTTGTGTCTCCAAGAATTCCTTGAACATCACATAGATCGGTTGAAAATCTTGGATGATACAGCGCTCATACCAGTCGTCCTCCTCAGGGAGGTCGATCACGCCGATCGGCTTGGTCTCGTCGTAGATGAAGCGGGATACATTCTTTCCGTCAACGACGTCATCGAACTCGATCTGAAAATTTCCTCTGTAACCGTTGACGTTCAAGGTCTTTTCCGGCGTTCTGCCGTCATTGTCGCTTGCGCGTAGTGTAACGGTACCAGTCGCTTGCTCCTCAAGCATTTTCAGTTTTTCCAGCACCTGGTTCCAGGAAGGGTTTCGAATTGAACGATGCCCATATTGATCATCCTCCAAGCTCCAGGTAAGACTCATATATTTTAGATACCTATCCACCATGTTTACTCTCCATTCAGTTCAGTGAATGCGGTGTCCCCACTCTTCCAGTAAAATGTCTTGCCGGTAGCTTGTTCGTAGATCATCCATTCTTTCAATTTCGCTTTTTCTGCAGCATGCGGCAGGTGCCTGCGACATAATATACACATTACGTCTCCGAATACGGCCGTTCTTAAGCTTCGACCTTCTGCTTGCCCCTGAGCATGAAGGTCTTCCAGACCATCACCGTAATTCTCGAATTGCCGCGGCGGCCAGTTGCGCGCTTTCATCGGACTACGCGGAAATTTACATTATGCTATGTTCACGCCGTCTCTTTAGGGCTTGAGCGTGCCGCCAGCTGTGCTCGCAATAGCAACGGCAATGACCAAACATCAGCATCGTAAACACGCCGCGTTTCAATAGGGTGCGATACGCGGTGAGCTTATCTTTTCAGTTTCAAAGAATTGTTTAAATACATCGTATACTAAATCATAATCAGTAAAAATTATGCGAGAATCCCAATCAGAACCTTGCATCTCGTATTTACTATACGGAGAGGCTGGATCAAATGAGGCACGTCGAAAATGTTTTCCGTCTCTTTTGTCATTAAAAACGATAAAATAATGATCGTTCTGAGCGTGTACGCTTAAGGATTTGTCATCGTCTTCGTTGCCGTTGTCAAATTCAAGTGCTACAGATCCATCTTCATGTTGAAGCTCCTGTAATTTTCTTATTATGAAATCCCAATCGCAATTGGACTTGCCACCGCCACCTTCAGGGCGTGGAATGTCGCGAATGAACCAACTTATGTGAAAGTTATTTTTTTTCATGGGTTAACATCTCCGATGCGTTTGATACTACCCATCCCATAATGCCAATATTTAGTGTTGCCTGTCGCGGTTTCATAGATAACCAACCCTTCCAGTTCTGCCGCCGTAGCTGCACGAGCGATATCGACCATACACCAGCCACAAACATCGCGGCCATTGACGACCATATGAAGGAACCGCCCTTTGGTTTGACCAACATCAGCGAACTTCTGAATGAGGGCGACTTCACCGTGGGCGTCCGCCATCTTCTCATTAGGTGACGTTTCGTTGCCGGCGTCTTGTATCCGCTGGGTATCAGTTCGGATTGCATTGGCCGCGAGGGTGTCCTGATTGGGGTCATTATAATCGAATCGAGATTTCTGATTCATACTGAATTTAACAGTATTTCCGACAATGCCGGCTGTAGTAACCTCTGGGTGCGTTGGTTGTTTTCCAGTTGCGATCTGCTGCCGGCGTGTTTCGACAGTCCAATCGGCATAGCCTTGGATAATTGCGCCTCGGAGAAGACGATACCAGGGTGTTTTGTCCGTGACTGGCTTGGGGACCCGCCCTTTTTCTGGCCGATCGGTGGCGGTCGGCACTGTTCCACCCTGGGTTTCTCTCGCGATCAACTCCTTCAAGTCAGTCCTGGCAGCCTCAAGCGCGGCGGAGGCGTTAAGTCCAGCATTTCGATGGGCAGTATAGTCCGCCATATCGATGTGGTCGTCGGGATTAAGAGGGGGCGGAGGGTAGCTTTGGCCTTTTCGCTCCTTGTTAGCCATGGTCGGAGTGGGCGATCCGTCAGGATTCCTATCACGCGCCGTTGAACGATAGGTATCCTTGGCAACCTTCAGCGCTGCCCTGGGACTTCCCGTAAGCATGTACATGCTGTCGTATTTGGCTTCATCATAGGGATCGTCCGGATCTTGAGGAGGACGAGATGGCGGAGGCGGTGCAGGCGGAAGCGAAGAATCGCCCTTGGTGGTGTTGGCTCCGCTTCCCCTGCTGCGATAGCTGATTATCGCCGCATTCAGCGCCTGTTGCCTGGTCATTCCCGCCTTACGGGCGGCATAGTACTCGCCGGGATCGAAAGGCTGATCGGGACTCGACGGTGGAAGGGGTTCGACGAGAGGTTCAGGGCCGTTTTCGCCTTCTTCGCCGGCAGTGGGTGAGTTCAGGTTCGGAGGCTGCGCGGGGGTGGGGAATATCCCGAAGGCGCCGAGAGGGGAGGCTCGCGGTTGCTCCGGCGGGAGCATTCCAATCCCGGCGAGAGCCGGATCTCCCTCGGGGAGGAACCAACGCGTTTCCCAGCCGGTCTGACGTCCTTCCTGTCCTTCCGGAGCCGGCCTGGCCTCGCCCGCTTGTTGGACCACCCGCATGGTGCGGGCAATCGCGTAGGCATAGGCCGGATTGCCGCTGGATGTGTACAGGCTGTCGTAGACTTGCTGGTCATAGCGGGCTGCGGCGGTCTGGGGAGGGCGAGGTATCGGGCCTGGCTGCCCGCCATCGAGGGATGGCCACACATCCGGTTCGCCGGATGTCGGCGTCCGGCGCGCCATGACGATCCGCGCTGGCTCACCTGGTTTGGCGCCCGGCGAGAGGATGAAGTCGAAGCCGCCGGTGGAGACCAGCTCATAGTCCAGGGGATGGCTAGCGGTCCGGCGCAGCGCATCGCTTGCCGCGATGTTGAACAGTTGGAGCCGGTTCGCCTGGATTTCATTGCGTTGGTCGACTGTCCTGTCGGCCCACTTATCCGCTCCGGCAAGCAGGATCTGCGTTGCCTCGGGCGGGACTCTCAAACCGCCAAAGGCCGGTAGCACGTAGGTTTTGGGAATAATCGTGTCAGGATAGGGCTCGGAAACATCCCTGGCCTCGTTCATCGCCAGGAGGAGCGCTCCGGCGATGGCTGCGCTGCCGCCGGCAGCCATCTTTGCAAAAGCGCCGGCCTGCATGCGGAATGCGGAGGCTGCTGCCCCCCGTGGTGAGCGCTCGATGACTGGATGCGATGTAGGCTTGGGTTCTAGCGTTTCCGGTGTGCTGAAAATGCCCGGCCTGGTGGGTGCCTCGGGAGCGCCAACAATCGCCTTGCCGGCATTGTCGACCGTTGCGCCAGGGGGGGCAGGTATTGCTTTGCCGGTATTGATGTTGACCGGCTTGCCCGGCCCCTGGGGGGTCTCGAAGGGCGGTTTGGCGGGGGTGGTGGTAGCGGGCTTTGGCGTATACCCTCCGCCATTGTCGTTGGCCGAGCCACCGCCCGGAGAAGCATCGGTGAGGGTCTTTGGCAGGATCTGCGCATAGAGCGTGGGGCCAGGCAGGCGGATGTCCTGCCCTGCCAGGGCGTGGGCATTGGCGAGGTCGCCGCCGTTGAGCGCCAGATTGCGCCGGACCAGCCGGTCGTAGAGCATGGCGGTGAGGGGATTGATGTCGCCGGGGCCGGCCGCCTGCAGCCGGGTGACCTCGCCCGTCATCGCGGGGGCGAGGTCTATGGCGGTATCGGCGCGAGCAGGGTGCCAGGCGGGATTGGTGCCTCTGGTATCCGCGTGCCCACGCAAGGCGAGCGGGCTCGTCGGCGCCGCCGATGCGGCCAGGTCGGTCGGCCGGCCGGGCTTTGCGTCGGAGGCCGGCTGAGGGGCCTGGCCATCGAAAGCGGTGGCTGGATCGCCGAAGGCCGCGAGGAGCAGGCGGGCGGCGTTGTCGTCGTCGCCCCTGCCATAGGCGGCGAGCGCCGGCGCGGCGAGGCGGGGCAGGCCGAGTCGCATGGCCTGGGCGAACAGGCCGGCCTGCTGGGCGGGATCGGCGGATGCGGTGATCAGGGCGCGGAAGGGAGCGATGCGTTCGGAGAGCGGCCTGGCGGTATCGCCGAAGCGCATCAGCGCCTTGTCGATCATCGCCTTGGGCAGCACGGCGCGGCCCTGGGCCGGCAGGTCCAGCCCGTCCATGGCGGCGTTGGTGGCTGCTAGGGCCGCCCTCAGCCTGTCGGGCGAACTCTCCGCCTCGGTCCAGAGCTTGTCGATGGCGGGATAGACGGCCCTGACATAGGCGTTGGGGTTTTTGTTGCGCGCAGCCAGGTTGAGGGCGATGGCCTGCGCGGCTCGTGCATGGCGCTCCCGTCCCTCCACGAAATCGGCGCCGTTGCCAGTGAACTCGGACGCCTTGGGCCCGAGGCGGGCGAGCCAGGCGGTCTGCTCGGCCGGCGTCATCGCCTTGACGGTATCGACATCCGCACCCAGCTTGACGATGCGCTGGAACTCGGCGTGGCGGCGCGGGCCGTCCTCGCGGCCATAGGCGGCGGTGAAGCGGGCCTCGTCCGGCAAGGTGCCGTCATAGCGGCCGATGCTGGTCAGCGCCGTCTCGGCGTCCCGCAGCATGGGGTCGAGCGTGCCACGGGCGAAGGCCTGATCCTGGTCCCGCCGCAGGAAGGCGTCGCCGATCAGCCGGCCGTGCTCCGCCTTGGGGATTGCGGCAAAGGCCGGGTCGCCGGGCACACCGCCGGCGGCGTCGTCCTGGCCGAGGGCGGCGGCGCCACCCTCCGGATCATCGGCGAAGCGGGTGCGCCAGGCCGCGATGGCAAAGCCGCGCTCGGCATCCTGGCGGCGCTGGGCCTTCTGGACCGTCGTCTGCCCGGAGCTGTCGATCAGGCCGAAATAGGCCTGCCTGGCGGTTGCCAGCAGCGAGGGATCGCGGGACACGTCCCGTTCGTGGGCGGCAAAGGCGTTGTCGAGCTCCCCGGCCTCGTAGCGGGCACGGCCTTGCTGTTCCATCGCGGCCGCCTGGCCGAGCAGGGCGTCGCGGTCGGCGGCCAATCGTGCGGCAAAGGCGGGGTGATTGGCCGGCGAAATCGCCGCCAGCAGCGCGTTGTCGCCCTTTTGCGTGCTCTGCATGATGCCGGCCGCAAAGCCGCTAGCGCCGGGCGGCATGGCGCTCGCAGCCTCGTCGAGCTCGACCTGGCGTTGCCGGCTGCGCTGGTTGAAGCGCTCCTCGTCGTCGAAGGCATTCTGGCTGGTGACCCTGGCCTGGTAGGCGGCGGCCTCGGGAGGGACCTGGCTGGGGCCAGCGACGGGGAATTGCAGGCCCTGGCCACTCTCGGCGTCATAGTCTGGAAAACGGGGCATGGGAGTCCATCGGGCAAAAAAAATCCCCCGCCGGAGGCGGGGGGAATGTTCAAGGATGAGGGATGGGGGCTTGCAGCTGCGCCCCCGAAACCATTGCATGCGCCGGAAGCGGAATGGGTCTCGCGACAGGCTCGCATGTCGCCGTGATCGGCGTGCCGGGAGGGGGCCGTCAGCCTCCGGCGGGGCCGCGGGTCAGTGGGTCACAGTGTTGTGTTGCGGGATTGGGCGCGTCGGCTTCAGCGCAGCGGGATGTCGCGTGGTGTGCGCTCTGCCGTTGTGCGGAGACAAGCGAGACACCAATTTTTGTCATGCCCGGCAATGACACAGGCAGCCGCGAAGGCGTGCGCAGGGCACAAAAAAAGCGCCCGAACCTTTCGGTCGGGCGCTTTTTTTCAGAGTCTTAATTTGCCATATCGGCGGGATGGCGTCAACCTCATAGTCGGCAAAGAATATTCAATCCGCAGCGCAAATCGCCGAGATCGACGTGCTGGTCCTGCAGGATACAGGTCTTGAGAGCCCTGAGATAGCGCTTGCCGTCGGGGGCGTCGTTGAGAGCGGTGAACATGTCCTCGTAGCGTCGGCGCGCCTTGGCGATTGCTTCGGCATCGCCAGCCTCCTCGCCATGACCACCGCTGCCCAGCATCAGCATGTCGAGCGAGCGTGGGTTGGGCGAGGCAAAGCCCATGACCTTGGCGTAGCGGATGACGGCGACGCCGAAGCGGCAGCCCGCCTCATATTGCCGAGCATTGATTTCCTGCTGCAGGCTGAGGCGCCCGAACACCGAGCCGGCGAGCTGGCTGCGCGCGTCCCCGGGCCGGACGCCCATACGAATACGGTTCCTTGTGGCCGTGGCGGTGATTTCGGCGACGCTCTCGCGCTGGAGCCGGCCCGAAGGTTCGCGTTGGCGGATCTTCAAGAAGGGAGAGGGGCGCATCTCGGGCGGCCTCCTGGCTATGGAAGGAAAAGAGGGGTGGATGGAAGCACGGTTGGATGCCCAACCCGTGAAATTACCGAGCCGGCTTATGATTGGGCGGGGTACTTTGAACCCGTTTCCAGGTTTTAGTGTTCGAGCTGACCGGCACACATCTCGGCGGGCGAACCGGTGGGAGAGAAGTCGAGGAAGCGCCAGCTATCGAGAGGCAGCGCCGTCTCTGGCCGCAGGGCGTAGCTTTCCCAGCGCTTGTCGAAGCCGTGTTCGCGCCGGATATCGTTGAGATGCTGCAGGGTGGCCCGGCGATGCGCTTGCGCCTGGCGATCCTGCTCGGCCGTTTCCTCGCTCTCGCCGCCTTCGACCTGATCCTGGGATGGGTCGAGCAGGGCCAGGAGGGCTGTTACGGCCCGATGGTTGCGGCCGAGGGCCTGGGCGATCTGGCGCAGATTGGCACCCTTGGCGCGCAGGGCACGTGCGGCTTCGAGCTGGTCCGCCGCGCGATAGTGCCGGGGCTTGGTGTTCGGCATCGCCATGTCGATCTCCGATGAAAGGGTGTAGGAAGGAGAGGGGCCGGAAGGATGGGTGCTCATCGCAGCCAGGCGGTGATGAGGCTGACGCTCGCGGCCAGGAACCCGCCGGAGAGGGCGCACAAAGCGAGGGCGAGGAGGCGGGAGCCGCCGTCACGATCGGCTTCTGGCCGTGCGTCGGCTGTGATGTCGTGGCGGGCGATGCCCGGATCGTCGGGCTGCTGCATGAGACGGCCTCCTTTTCCTGTCGTCAGGCCATGGGCGGTCACGGCACCGCGGGCTGCCTTCCGGATTGCCCGGGGGCTGCGCGGGGCGCGCAAAGCGTTTGCCTGATCTGTTTTTCCGCACGGCCCGCCGGGAGATGCCCGGCCCGAGATCATTGTCTTATGGCCTTGTAGATCCGGAACGGACCTGCAAGGGCTATAGTGTTAATGTACCCATTATGGGTTCATTAAGCAAGGGGTGTGTTCCCGAAATTAATGCTAGCCAAGGTTCGATTTTTGGAGCATTGTTCCCAGATGGGGAACAATTTGAAGATATTGCGCAACGCCAAGGGCCTGTCGCAACAAGCGCTGGCCGAGGCAATGGGTACAACCAGAACCCAGCTCGTGAAGCTGGAGCGGGGCGAGCGGCGCCTGTCGGACATATGGATCGTGCGGGCCGCCGCGGCGCTGAAGGTCGATCCCGGCGATCTGATGTCGAACCGCTTGCAGCTCACTTCCTTCGATCCCGACGAGCACCAGCCCGACGGCTTCTTCGAGCCGGAAGCGCCCGAGCCGCTCGATCCCGATGCGCCGCCGCGCATTCCCGGCAACGGCATCGTCGAGGTCGATGCCCGTGCCGGCATGGGCGGCGGCGGGCAGGTGGCGCATGCCTATTACCGCGACGGAGACAAGATCGAGACGCGGGATGCGGTGAAGCCCGATCCCTGGGTGTTCCCGCCCTGGTTCCTGCGCGGCATCGGCGCCAAGCCGGGGGAGTTGCTGATCATCGAGGCCAAGGGCGATTCCATGCGCCCGACCATCGCGCCGGGAACACCGCTGATCATCGACACCCGCCACCGGATCCCCTCGCCCGACGGCATCTATGCCATCCGCGACCGCTGGGGCGACATCCAGGCCAAGCGTATCGAAACCTCCAAGATCCTCGGCGACAACGCCATCCGGGTGATCAGCGACAATGGAGGCCATGTCCAGATCGCCCGCAGCGAGGACGAGTTGCAGATCGTCGGCAAGGTCGTCGCCGGCTGGCATTTTTTCTGATTTGGTCTCGGCTTGGCTTGACAAAATGTACCCATATTGGGAACATTATTTCCATAAGCTGCGGGGTTTGTCCGTGATGGGAGCTGTCAGCCATGTCCGACTATACCCTGGCCTTCGAGGAGCTTCATCTCGTCCAGATCGGCGGCCTGCTGGCGGGCCCCCTCGATGGTGCCGCTCACGTGTGCTTCGGTCTTTCCCGCACCGCAATGCGCTTCGACAGCGTGAAGCTCAATGTCTGGAACCGGCAGGAGCGCAAGGCATCCTTCGCGACGCTGCGGGAGGGCGATCCCTGGTTTGACGAAATCTGCAATGCCCTCATCGTCGATGCCGTCTATGGTGCCCTGATCGCCGAAGCCGTGGAAGGGCACTGGGGCCAGAAGCCGAGTGCCTATGACCGCGCCCGTGATTGTCGGGAGGCGGCGTGAAGGAGAAGCCAATATGGTGAGGCGATTTCCAATTGAACCATCTATCGACTTTTCTGGAAAATGCTCCAGGCTCGGTTTTTCGTGTGAGGGGCGCAGTGCCAAACCCCTACGCCTGATCCTGAAGGGGCCGCGCTCAGATGTATTGCTATCTGACCATTCGTCCGCCTTCTCTGGCTTGCGCACCAGTGGATACGCGACGGCTGGTCGCATTCCTGCAAACCTTGCCGGATCTGCATCAAAAGCATCCGGTGTCGTTCGGCAATGCGCCCGGAAAGCCCTGGGTCGACGTGACCATCGTCAAGGCCACCGGCTCCGGCGGGTGGAGCAGCAACGGAACGTTCATTCCGTTGTTCGATCGCGTGGTGCTGGTTGGCACCGAAAGCCCGCCTAGCTATGGCTGGTATTCGGCCCTTGCCGCGCAGATCGCGGAATTTCTCGGTTGGGAGGCGATAGAAGATGGCGAGAACCGGCTGATTTATCCGAATAGAGACCATCCGGGGTGAGGCCTGCTGATACTGTCGTCCGGGTATCGCTGCCGGCGGCAGTATCCCCGAACTAGGCGCCCACCGCGTCGAGCCGTGCCTTGAGGTCGGCAACCTGCTCTTCCAGGGTGCGCACGCGCTCCTCGAGCTCGGCGATGGCCGATGCTGCCGCGGGGCGCGGAGCAGGGGCGGCGATCATGGAGACCTCGACATCGCCCGACAGCAGATGCGCGAAACGGTCCTCGCGCTGGCCGGGCGCCCGCCCGATTTCCTTGACCAGCGGCGGCCGGGCGCTGGCGAGCAGGTCCAGTTCCTGCTTGAGGTCGTCGAGCGAGCCGAAGTTCGCCATGCGGTCGGTCCGGGTCTGCAATTCATTCAGGGTCTGGGGCCCGCGCAGCAGCATCACCGCCAGCAGGGCGGATTGCTGCTTGGTCAGGTTGAAGCGCTGGCCGGCGAGATGCTCGTAGCGCTCGACGCGCGAGCCGAAGGCGCGGCGCACCAGCCCCTGTTGTTCCAGCGTTGCCAGCGTGTGGCCGATCTCCCCCGCTTCCAGGGCCATGACCGGCTCGCGCGACGTCTTCTGGTTGGCCGCGGCCTGCAGCGTGTTCAGCGTCAGCGGATAGGTGTCAGGCGTCAGCAACTGCTTTTCGATCAGGCAGCCGAAGATGCGGGCTTCCATGGCATTGAGAAAGGGCGGTTCCTGGGACATGGGAAAAGCGGCCTGTTTGCGCAAGGGGGATCAGCTTCGAGTGCTACCCGCTCACCGGCCATAACTCAACTGGCCGGCGGGCATTCCTTCTCCGGCTTGCCGGGGCGTGCGCCCTGATCCATACCGGAGGGCACAAGTCGGCAGCCTCTTCGATGGGAGCAATGCCGGCAGGGGAGGCGGCATGAACGGCAGGGACTTGAGTAGCAAGACGGCGCTCATCACGGGTATGACGGGCCAGGACGGCTATTACCTCGCCAGATTGCTGCTGGAGAAAGGCTATGAGGTGCACGGCATCAAACGGCCGTCCTCCTCCTTCAACACGGCGCGGCTCGATGCGATCTATCAGGACCCGCATGTCGAGGGACGGCGCCTGCATATCCATTATGCCGACATGCAGGATGGGCAGAGCCTGGTACGGGTCGTCGATGCCGTTCAGCCCGACGAGATCTACAATCTGGCGGCGCAGAGTCATGTGCGCGTCAGCTTCGACATGCCGGAATATACCGCTGACATCGACGCCGTCGGGCCGCTGCGCCTGCTACAGGCGATCCGCACCCTCAAGCTGGAAGGTCGCTGCCGCTTCTACCAGGCTTCCACCTCCGAGCTCTATGGCGGCCAGAGTGATCAGCCGCAGGACGAGAGTTCGCCGTTCAATCCGCGCAGCCCCTATGCCATCGCCAAACTCTATGCCCACTGGACCACGGTGAACCATCGCGAGGCCTATGGCATGCACGCCTCGAACGGCATCCTGTTCAACCATGAAAGCCCGGTGCGCGGCGAGACCTTCGTCAGCCGCAAGATCACCCGGGCGGTGGCGGCGATCGAGGCTGGCCGGCAGGACAGGCTCTATCTCGGCAATCTCCAGGCCCGGCGCGACTGGGGCCATGCCCGCGACTATGTGGAGGGTATGTGGCGCATGCTGCAGCAGGACCAACCTGGTGACTATGTACTGGCGACGGGCAGGGCCCATTCGGTGCGCGATTTCGTCGAACGGGCCTTCGCCCATGTCGGCCGCTCGCTCGACTGGGTCGGCGAGGGGGTGGAGGAGAGGGGGCTCGAACGGGCCAGCGGACGCGAACTCGTCATCATCGACCCGCGTTACTTCCGGCCGACCGAGGTTGATTGTCTCATCGGCAATGCCGCCAAGGCGCACGCCGCGCTGGGTTGGCAGCATTATACCTCCTTCGAGGCGCTTGTGGCGGAAATGATGACTGCCGACCTCCAGGCGATACGAGGCGGTATTGCGGCAGGATGAAGACGAAGCCGACGTGCTATGCAGGCTTGTCTTCCTGGGCAAGATACCAGGCATAGGTCTGGGCGAGGCCTTCCTCGAGTCCGATGCGCGGGCGCCAGCCAAGCGCGGCGATGCGCGAGGAATCCATCAGCTTGCGCGGCGTGCCGTCGGGCTTGCTGCGATCATGCATGGTGGCACCGGCGTAGCCGACGACGTGCTTCACCGCTTCCAGTAAGTCCAGGATGGTGATGTCCTCGCCAGCCCCGATATTGATCGGCCTTTCATTGGAGTAGTCCCTGGCGAGGCGCACCAAAGCGTCGGCACAGTCGTCGACATGTAGGAATTCGCGCCGGGGCGTGCCGCTGCCCCAGATCTCGATGGCAGGGGCGTCGCGCAATTTGGCTTCGTGCACCCGCCGGATGAAGGCGGCGAGGACATGGCCCGACGCCAGGTCGAAATTGTCGTGCGGGCCGTAGAGATTGCAGGGCATGGCGGCGATGAAGTCGCAGCCATGCTGGCGCCGATAGGCTTGGACCAGCTTGAGGCCGGCGATCTTGGCGATCGCATACCACTCATTGGTCGATTCGAGCGGGCCTGACAGCAACTGGTCCTCGCCGATCGGCTGGGCTGCATTGCGCGGATAGATACAGCTCGAGCCGAGCAACACCAGTTTGCCTACGCCGGCGCGGGCGGCCGCATGCACGACATTGGTCTCGATGGCGAGATTGTCATAGAGGAAATCGGCCGGGAGGCTGGCATTGGCCAGGATACCCCCCACCTTAGCGGCGGCGAGGAAGATCACTTCAGGGCGCATCCGCTCGATCCAGGCTTCGGTATCGGCCTGCCGCCGGAGGTCGAGTTCGGTCCGGTCCACCGTCAGCAAGGTGCAGTCCTCGCTTTGCAGCCGCCGCATCAGGGCGGCGCCGACCATGCCACGATGGCCGGCGACCCAGACGCGCTTGCCTTGCAGCGACATCATCGAGATCCCACTCCGGTTCGGTTGCCGTCGTTTCCTCTATAGCAGGCCTGCAAAAACAAAAACCCGGCGCGAGGCCGGGCTTTCGTCGAAATCTGACGGAAGGATCAGAACTTGTAGCTGACGCCGGCCGTGGCAGTGGTCTGGTTCCAGCCGGCCTTGACGCGGCCATTGGCTGTTTCGTAGCCCTTCTTCTGGAAGTCGGAGTAGCGCACCTCGACGCGGCCGATCCAGTTCTGTGTGAATGCATATTCGGCGCCCAGTCCCACGGTCCAGCCGATATGGGTGTTGGTGTCGCTCGAGGCATAGGCGGAACGGAACTGGCCAACATCGGACAATTTGCCGTTGGCGAAGGCAACACCACCGGTGGCGTAGACCAGAAGATTGTCGAAGGCGTAGCCGGCGCGCAGGCGCAGCGAACCCTGCCACTCACTCTTCATACGCAGCACGCCTGTCGCCTGGCCACCATAGTAGCTGTAGCGATGGCTGCCCTTGAGATCGGTATAGTCGATGTCGGCTTCCCCGCCGATGACGAACTGGTCGATCTGGTAGTTGTAGCCGGCATGGGCGCCGCCGACGAAGCCGTTCATGTCGAACTTATCGGCGGCGACCCGAGCCTGAATGTTTGGGAACAGGCGGCTCTGGTTGTCGTCCTCGCGGCCCCAGCCATAGCCGGCATGCACGCCGACATAGGGGCCGGACCAATCATAGGGCGTATAGGCCGGAGCGACTGGCTCGACCGCCTGCGGTGCGAGGTCGGCAGCGCTGGCGGCGCCTGCAAACAGGGCCACTGCCATCACGGTCGATAGGAATACTGCCTTGAACATGGACGCCCCTCACTCCACCCGATGCCGCCAACGGCTGGCACCGAACCATCTATCTGATTGAATCTATGAGAGAGCCGTGATTCCAAGTCAAAGACATTGCCGGGAATTGAGGCCGGCGGCCATATTTTCGCCGTATGATGTGGCAGATCGGTAACAGTATCTGGGTACCGAGAGGGAATAGTCACTTTCTTGTCGTGGGCGGCCACCACTCAGACCAAAAAACGCAGCTTTTGCAGGGTGTTTGGTTGGAGGATCAGGCCAGGCCTTCGATCAGAGTTTGTTCGACGCCAGTCTGGTAACCGGCGCTGCCCCGCGGCGCCCTTGCGAGGAAGACGAAAAGGCCTGTCTCGTTCCCCTTTACCGATCTTCTAGGCTTCTTTCTCTCCCAGTGTGGGGCGCACGCGCAGCCAGTGCAGCAGGAGGGCCACCCCGAGGAAGGCGGTTCCGCCGAGATCGGCCCAGGCGTCGGCCGCCAGCAGCAAGGCTCCGCCAATGGTGGCCAGGATCCGTTCGAGCGCACTGGCATGGCGCAGGGCATAGCCGGTGGCGCCCATGGCAAGGCCGACGAGGGCGAGGCAGGAGGTGGCCGTGGTCAGCAGCACCTGCAGCCATTCGCCGAGGTCGGCGGGCCAGCCGCCGCCAGGGGCGAGCATGAGCAGGCGCAGGCCGTCCGGCGTCAGGCAGAACATGAAGGGCACCAGAAAGGCCGGCAGCGTATATTTCCAGGCCTGGATCATGGTGCGGAAGGGGGTGCCGCCGGTGATTGCCGCGGCGGCGAAGGGGGCCAGTGCCGTGGGCGGGGAGACGTCCGCCAGCACGGCGTAGTAGAACATGAACATGTGGGCGGCCGGCTCCGGCACGCCGACGCCGGTGAGCGCCGGCACCAGCATCACCGCCGCGATGATATAGCTCGCCGTCACCGGCACGGCGGTGCCGAGGATCCACATGGCAATGGCGGCGAGGATGATCACCACCACCCGCTCGCCGCCGCCAAGCGTGACGATGATCGAGGAAATGGTGAGGCCAAGGCCGGTGAGATTCACCACGGAGACGATGATGCCGGCGCAGGCGCAGATCGAGGCGATGCCGAGCACCGAGCGCGAACCGTCGATCAGGGCTTCGATCATACGCGTGGCGGCAGGATCGGGCGTGCGCCCGGCGCGCAACGCCAGCCACGCTTCGAGGCCGGAGGCGAGCGTGGCGGCTGCCATGCCCCAAAACACGCAGACCGAAATGCGTCCGTCGAAGAGATTGATCAGGCCGAGATTCGCCGACAGGCCGGATTTGCCGAAGCCATAGGCGGCGAGGCCGGCCACCACGCCGATGGCGAAGGCGCGCGGCGTCACCAGGCGGGAATGGCTGCGGATCATCGATAGGCCGAAGGCGATGGCGATCGACCAGAACACCGCCAGGAAGGAGGTGAAGCCCAGGATCAGGAAGACGGCGATCGCGCCGAGCGAGAGGAAATGATAGCCCTCGCTCACCGTCAATTGCCACAGCGAAGCGTCGGAGGTCTTCACCGGCGTGACCTTGAGGCGGCGGGCATCGGCCTCCGTCATCAGCCAGCAGGAGAGGTAATAGAGCAAGGTCGGGATGGTGGCATAGATCAGGATGTCGAGATAATCGACATTGAGATATTCGGCGATGATGAAGGCGGCCGCCCCCAGCGTCGGCGGCGACAGGGTGGCGCCGATGCCGGCGGCCGAGAGCATGCCGCCGGCGACGTTGGGCGTGTAGCCCGAGCGCCGCAGCATCGGCCAGGCGAGCGAGGCGATGGTCACCGTTGTGGCGACGCCGGAGCCTGACACGGTGCCGAGCAGGAAGCCCGAGGTCACCACGGCGCGGCCGGGCGCGGAGGGCGAGGGCGTCTTGCCGAACAGCGCGAAAGCCCAGTCGATGAAGAATTTGCCGGCCCCGCCGCGTTCCAGCACCGCGCCATAGATGGTGAACAGGATGATGAAGGTGGCAGCGACGTCGAGCGGCGTCGAGAACAGGCCCTCCAGCGTCAGGGCATTCTGGCCGATGATACGCTGCAGGGAGAAGCCGCGGTGGTCGAAGGGCTCGGGGATATAGGGCCCGAAATAGCAATAGAACAGGAAGAGGATGGCGATCGCCGGCAGGATCCACCCGACGGTGCGGCGGGTCGCCTCCAGCACCAGAAGGATCAAGGCGCCGCCGAGCACCAGTTCCTCCGGCGTCGGGCGGGTGGGCCGGGCCTTGTAATCCTCGATGGTCAGGCAGAGCACCAGGGCCGTGCCGATGCAGAGCGCGACAAGGATCCAGTCAAGCACGCGGGTGGTGATCAGGAACCGGCTGCGCGTCGCCAACGGCATCAGGGCGAAGGTGAGGCCTACAACCACCAGTTGCAGCGCCGCCAGCAGGCTGCGGGCGAAGATGCCGCCCTGCAGCGCCAAGGCAAGGCAGGCGAGGGCGCCGATAAATCCGGCAAGCCATTCCTCGATCGAGGCGGCGCGCGGCGTGCGGTCGCGCACCAGCGGAAAGAGAGCGAAGACCAGAGCCAGCACGATGGCCAGGAAGCTGACGCGGTAGATCGTGGTGTTGACGGCGAACTGCGTCCAATAAAGCACATAGGCCGAGAGGCCGTACAGCGACAGGCCGGTCACCCGTCCGAGCCAGCCGGACAGATGCGCCGCCGGGCCGCCCTCATTGTCGGAGGCGAGCCGCTCGAATTCCTCTTCGGTCAGCTCGACCCTGGTTTCGGTTTCACGCATGCTGGCTGCTTTGTGATTGGGCGCGATGCCGGCGAACCCTGCTCCTCGCTGAAGGGGCGAGGGTGATTAAAGGCTCCAACCTTCGTCATGCACGGCTTGACCCGGGCATCCAGCTCTCCGCAGGCATCACGTTGAAAGAAACACCGGATTGCCGGGTCAAGCCCGGCAACGACAAAGGTTGCGTATTGGGTTAGCGCCAACCCCTCACTTCAGCACGCCCTTGGCCTTGTAATAGGCCTCCGCAGCGGGATGGAAGGCCACGGCTGTCTTGGTCGCGGCCGTGGCAAGCGAGAGCTTGCGGGCTTCGGGATGGACCTTGTGGATCTCATCGAGATTGTTGAACAGGCCATCCAGCATGGTTGTGACCAGACTGTCCTCGGCTTTGGCCGAGACGATCAGCACATTGGCGATGCCCAGGCCTGCAACATCGCCACTGAGGCCGGCATAGGCGTCCTTCTTGAGGAGGAAAGGGCGGTAGAGACCGGGATATTTCTGCTCGACCACGGCCAGTTCGGCATCGGCCGGGATGAAGCTGATCGGAGGCTGACCGGTGGTGGCGAGGTCGCGTACCGCCGAAGTCGGCACGCCACCGATCCAGAAGAAGGCGGCGACCTTGCCGTCCTTGAGCGCGCCGACGGATTCGGCCACGCCGAGATTGTCGCGCGTCACGTCGGTTTTGGGATCGAGCCCGGCGGCGGCGAGGACGCGGTCGGCGATCGACTCGGTGGAGGAGCCGGCCGAGCCGATGGAAACGCGCTTGCCCTTGAGATCGGCGATGCGGGTGATGCCGGCATCCTTGCTGGCCACCACATGCAGGAAGGAATCATAGAGCACGGCGAGCACCGCGACATCCTGCTTGCCGTCCTGCTCGTAGGCGGCCAGGCCCTGGACCGCATCATAGGTGGAATCGAGCGTGGAAAAGCCGAGCTCGGCCTCGCCGGCATGCAGCAGCTTGGCGTTGTCGACCGACCCGCCGGTGACCTGGGCCGTTGCCTGCAGATTGGGGACCTTTTCAGAGAAGATTTTGGCCAGGCCCCCGCCATAGGGATAAAAAACCCCGCCGGTGCCGCCGGTGGCTACCACCATGCGGATACGCTTTTGCGCCAATGCGGGCGCCGAGAAGGCTGTCAAGGCAAGTCCGGCGCCAGCGGAAAGCAGGCCGCGACGATTGAGGAGCATGGCGGACATGTGGATCTCCCTGGATGATATTCGTTATGGTTGCAGGAGATCATAGGGAGCAATCGCCGATCTGCAAGCATGCTCCGGCGGCTTGCCGAAACGCTACGGCAATCGGAGAATTTTTCATGCGGGGAGGGCTGAGGCCCGATAGATTTGCCTCACGAAGGCCGGCCGCCCTCCCGGGCGATCGATTCGTGATTGCGTAGTATCAGCTCGCCCAACCCGTGCTTGGCGGACAGGCGACCGAGGTTGGCCTGGCGGGCGGCGAGATTGGCGGCGGCCGAGACGCTGTCGTCCCGGGCGGAGATGCGCACCGCATCACCCTGCGGGCCGGAGAACGGCACGCCGGCGGCAAACAGGCGCAGATACCAGTCCCAATCCCAGTAATAGGGCAGCTTGTCGTCAAAGGGGCCGAGATTCTGGTGCAGGCTGCGCGGGTAGATCACGCCTGATACCAGCAGGCGATTGTCGCGGCGAATGGCCTCGGCATCGGCATGGGCATCGAAGGTGAGCTCGCTGCCGGCATCGGCGCGATTGCCCTCGGTGACAATGCGGCCCGAGGCATAGAGAAGGCCACGGCTGTCGGCCTTGGCGAGCATGTGATCGAGATGATCCGGCTCAGCCCACCAGTCGTCATCGTCCAGGAAGGCGATGCGCCGGCCGCGCGCCGCGGCAACACCGAGATTGCGGGCCGGGACCTGGCCGCTGCCACCGGTCAGCAAGGCCTGGAGGCGATCGAGACCGAGCTCCTCGGCCAACCTCGCCCCGCTTCCGTCGCCATCATCCACCACGACGAGCTCGAAATCCCGGAAGGATTGAGCTTGCGTAGAGGCCAGCGCCCGCCGCAGGAGATCGGGGCGGTCCTTGGTGGGGATGATGATGCTGAGTTCAGGCTGGGACATGTCGGATTTGCGATGCGGCGCGGAAGATCGAAAACCCCCGACGCGCGAAGGCTTGTTCTCTCCTCAGCGGCCGGGCTTGCCCTTGATCATATGCGGCAGCATGCCCTTGCGCTTGGCCTCGTAATAGTAGCCGCTGGAATAGAGCCGCACCGCGCGGTCCGGACTGCCGCCGGAGACGCGCCAGGCATTGGCGAGATAGGCGGCGCCATAGGTGAGGTTGGTATCGGCATCGAACAGACCGGCGGCGCCGCCCTGATAGCCCATGCCACGGGCGGTATCGAGGCGCATCTGCATCAGGCCGAGATAGGGGCCGTTGCGCGCGCCGGGGTTGAAGCCGCTTTCACGCTTGACCACTCGACGCAGCAGGCTCTCGGGCACATTGTAGCGAGCGGCGTGCTTGGTGATGAGGGAATCGACATTGCCGATGGGCTTGAGATCCAAGGGCTCGGCCGCTGCCTTCTGCACGGCTACCGGCGCCGCCGTGGGGATGCTGGCGGTCTGGATTTCGGCCTCGTGCGGGGCCGGAGCCGCTGGGCTCGCCTCCGCGATATCACGCGGGCGGGCAGGCGGCAGGGGGATGGCGGCGAGCGCGGCTTCGCCGGCTTTCATCGTTTCGGGTGCCGCGGCAACGGAAGCGACCGCCGCGCCGGAACGCTTGGCGCGCTTTTCGAGCTTGGCCTTGGCCTTGAGGACCGGGCCGGGCGCTTCGACCGCCACGGCCTGAGAGGGAGCCTGTTGTGCCTGTGTCTGCGCCTGTGCCAGACCGGGAAGGGTAAGGATACCGGCTGTCACACAGCTGGCCAGCGCAAATCCAAGGTTTCTCAAGCGTCTCTTCTCCGCCATCCTCAAGGGCTCGTCCCTCCGTCGTCGACATCGAATTTCACGCCCTGCGCCAGTGGCAGGGTCCGGCCGTAATTGATGGCGCTGGTCTGGCGCCGCATATAGGCCTTCCAAGCGTCCGAGCCGCTCTCGCGACCACCGCCCGTCTCTTTCTCGCCACCGAAAGCACCACCGATCTCGGCGCCTGAAGGACCCATATTGACATTGGCGATGCCGCAATCGGAACCCTGGGCGGAGACGAAGCGCTCGACCTCACGCATGTCGGTGGCGAAGATCGAGGAGGACAGGCCCTGGGGCACACCGTTCTGAAGCGCCAGGGCCTCGTCGAACTCGCTATATTTCAGCACATAGAGAATCGGGGCGAAGGTTTCGTTAACGACGGGGCCGGCCTGGGTGGGCATCTCGACCAGGGCCGGACGGGCGTAATAGGCCTCGTCCGGGCCTGCTTCCGCGACACGGGCGCCGCCATGCACGGTGCCGCCGGCCTTGCGGGCTTCGTCGAGCGCCTTCTGCATACCCTCGAAAGCGGCCTTGTCGATGAGCGGGCCGACCAGCGATTCGGTGGTGAGAGGATTGCCGACGCTGATGGAGGCATAGACCTTCTTGAGCTTGCCGATGAGGTCATCATAGACGCTGTCATGCACGATCAGGCGGCGCAGCGAGGTGCAGCGCTGGCCGGCCGTGCCCATGGCGGCGAAGGCAATGGCGCGCAAGGCCAGATCCAGATCGGCCGAGGGCGTGACGATCGAGGCGTTGTTGCCGCCGAGCTCGAGGATCGAACGGCCGAAGCGGCGGGCGACGCGCTCGCCGACGATGCGACCCATCGCGGTGGAGCCGGTGGCCGAGACGACCGGTACGCGCGGATCCTCCACCAGCGCTTCTCCGACGTCGCGGGCGCCGAGGATGAGAGTGAGCAGGCCGTCCGGCACGCCGCCGAAGCGCTTGGCGGCGCGGTTGAAGATGGCTTCCACGGCCAGTGCCGTGAGCGGTGTCTTCTCGGAAGGCTTCCATACCACGCTGTCGCCACAGACGAAGGCCAGCGCCGCGTTCCAGCTCCACACCGCGACGGGGAAGTTGAAGGCCGAGATCACGCCGACCACGCCGGCCGGGTGCCACTGCTCCATCATGCGGTGGTCGCCGCGCTCGGTGGCGATGGTGAGGCCATAGAGCTGGCGCGACAGGCCGGTGGCGAAGTCGCAGATGTCGATCATCTCCTGCACTTCACCCAGACCCTCGGAGGCGATCTTGCCGACTTCAAGGCTGACCAGGCGGCCGAGCTCGGCCTTGGCGGTCCGCAGTTCCTCGCCGAGCAGGCGCACCAGTTCGCCGCGCTGCGGGCCTGGCACCTTGCGCCAGGCTTCGAAAGCGGCCTGCGCCTGGCCGATGGCGGTCTTGGCTTCGGCCGGGCTGTTGTCCTGAACGGCGCCGATGGTCTCGCCGGTGAGGGGGCTGCGAACGGTGCGGGAGCCGCCGGTGTAGCGGTTGGCCGGAACCCCAAGAGCCTCGAGAAGCTGGCGGGTTTCGGCGGCAGGACTGGTCATGATGACTCGCTCAATTCAACGCGATATGGCGACGCTCATACCTTTTTTGGCGGTCATGGGGAACCCCCGCGACGTCGCGCGGATTCTCAGCTGCTTTCCACGGCGGCATAGACCCCGGAAAAATCCAGTTTTTCGAGGTCGTTCTGGTGCTGGAGAAACTGCAGGTAGCCGGCATCCCAGATGCCGAGGCCGAGGGTCATGCAGGAATCGATGGTGAGCAGATGGCGCCAGTTGCGCGCCGGTGCGAGATCGAGCTTGGCGCGCTCGCGGGCGTCGTAGAGCCATTTCGGATTGACCTCCCGCACCACATAGGCGTCCTCGCGCGGGTCGGAGCCGATGCCGGCGGCGTGGCCGAACAGTTTGCTGAGGATGGGGCTCGCCGTGTTCGGCTCGAGCGACCACATGAATTCCTCGTTGTAGGTGTCGTGCTCGTCCTCGCTCATGTCGCGTGTGACCGCCGAGAAATCCCGGGTGGCCCAGCGCGGGAAGTCACGGATTTCCGCAAATTCGAGGCGATGGGGCTCGACATCGGCGAACATGTCGTTGGCGAAGGCAATGTCGGTGGGCAGCGCGGCCGGATGCAGGGGATCGGTGCCAGTGTAAAGCAGAATGCGGTGCTCGACATCGGTTGCCGGTTCATCGAGGCCTATGAAGACATAGAGCATGCCGGCCCGCGGCAGCGCGCTGGCGGCGGGCGGAAGCTCGGCCAGGTCGATCTGGAGCGCGAACTCCATGGCCTCGCCCTTGGCCGTGCGCGGCCAGGCGAGGGAGGCCGGCAGGTCCGGCAGGCCTCCGATCCGGCTCTGGCCGGTATCTCCAGCACCGGTCCCCAGCAGGATCGCAATGGCGGGCAATTCTTGGGGCAGGATATGTTCAGCATGGGTGCCCAAGCCGACATTTTCCAGCAATTGGCGGGGAGAGGGGACGGGATCGATCATGATGGCTCGTAGGGGAGAAGCAATTGAAAAGACGTCCTATCTCGTTTGGCAAAGATAGAGAACCTCCGGACACGCACCCCTCTCCCCGGCAGGGAGAGGGGCAGGGGTGAGAGAAAACGACTCTACCCTCACACCAACCCCTCTCCAGGCTCGGGAGAAGGGCTTGCCAGCCCGTCGAGAAAGGCCTTGATCCTGTCGCGGTCGTCCGGCGTAGGATTGTAGACCAGCATGCTCAGATCGGGTCGGCCGTCGACGGCGAACGCCGAATATTCCAGCGTGATCGGGCCGAGCACTGGGTGGCGCAGGCGCTTGACGCCGTCACCATGGGCACGGACGTCGTTGTCGCGCCACATCGCCTCGAATTCGGGGCTGAGCCGGCAGAGTTCCTCGATGAGAGGCTCTACCTCCGCCGCAGCTCCCGCGCGCGCCGTGTCGGCCCTGAAGGTCGCCACCACGAAGCGGGCCACGCTCTCCCAGTCATATTGTGCGGCGCGGACGTTGGGGTCGAGAAACATGAAACGCAGGACATTGCGCTGATGGGGCGGCAGTGCGCCGTAATCGGTCAGGATCGCGGCTGCCGCCTGGTTCCAGGCCACGATGTCCCAAGTCGCCGTCTTGACCAGGGCCAGGCTCGGATGAAGCGCATCGAGCACGCGCTGCAGCCGCGGGGTGACGTCTTCGCCCTTGCGGTAGCGCACTTCGGGCGGACGTCCCAAGCCGAGCAAAAAGAGGTGCTCGCGCTCGACCTCGGTCAGCAGGAGCGCGCGGGCGATACGGTCGAGCACGTCGGCCGAAGCTGCCCCGCCGCGCCCCTGTTCGAGCCAGGTGTACCAGGTCGGGCTGATATTGGCCCGCTGCGCGACTTCCTCCCGGCGCAGGCCAGGTGTACGGCGGCGCGTCGGGCCGAAGCCGAAGGCGGCCGGGTCGAGCTTGGCGCGGCGATCCCTCAGATAGGTTCCGAGCCTGGTTTCCTGCGTGATCTGTCCGGTCATCCTGTTAGTCATTATAATACGATAAGGTCACTACTTTACCAGGATAAACTGGCGGCCAATGCTTGTCTCCTATCTTGTTAGGAGACTTGCTCATGCGCGTATTCGTAACCGGTGCGACCGGATTCATCGGCTCCGCCGTGGTGAAGGAATTGATCGGGGCGGGCCATCAGGTGCTCGGCCTGGTCCGCTCGGAGGAGAAGGCGGTGGCCCTGGCCGCGGCGGGCGCCGAAGCCCATCGCGGCTCGCTGGAGGATCTCGACAGCCTCAAAGCCGGCACTGCCCGCTCGGACGGCGTCATCCATCTTGCCTTCAACCATGATTTCTCGACCTTCGCCGCCAATTGCGAGGATGACCGCCGCGTAGTCGCTGCGCTCGGCTCTGCGCTTGCCGGCTCCGGCCGGCCCCTGATCGTGACCTCGGGCACCGCCATGGCCAGCACCGTGCCCGGCGAACCGGCCCGTGAGGACGGCGCGGTGGTCAGCTCGAAGGTGATCCCCCGTGCTGCCTCGGAGGAGGCTGCTGGGGCCGTGGCTGCCGAAGGCGGCAATGTCTCGGTGGTCCGCCTGCCCCAGGTTCACGATACCGTCAGGCAGGGTCTCGTTACCTATGCCATTGCGGTGGCGCGCGAGAAGGGCGTGTCGGCCTATGTCGAGGAAGGTCGGAACCGCTGGCCGGCAGCCCATATCCTCGACGTCGCCCGTCTCTACCGCCTCGTGCTGGAGAAGGCCGAGCCGGGGGCGAAATACCATGCGGTGGCGGAGGAAGGCGTGTCCCAGAGGGAGATCGCGGAGGTGATCGGCCGGGGCCTGAACGTGCCGGTCAGATCCATCCTCCTCGGCGAGGCGGGGGCTCATTTCGGCTGGCTCGGCCTGTTTGCCGGCCACGACATGCCGGCCTCGGGCGAGCAGACCCAAAGGAAGCTGGGATGGCAGCCTGGCGGCCCCAGCCTGATCGCCGATCTCCAGGCGATGAACTACGGGGCCTGAGGCAAAAGCCTCCCTCCCATTGGGGAGAGAGGTTAAGGGCGGTAGGAGGGTGCATCGCGCCCGAGATTATTTCCCGTAGGCTTCGATCGAAGCCTTGACGCGTTCCTTGGCAGCTTCGGCGCTGTCGAAGCCGCCGACTTCGACGACCTTGCTGCCGGCTGGAATCTGCTTGTAGACGCGGAAGAAGGCGGCAAGGCGCTCCTGCTCGATCTTGGGCAGGTCGCCGATCGCCTTGACGTCCTCATAGGTGGGATCGACCTTGGCAACCGGCACGGCGATGACCTTGTCGTCGACGTCGCCGCCATCGATCATCTTGATGAGGCCGATCGGCCGCACACGGATCAGCGCGCCGGGAGCGATGGGCGCGCGGGTATAGACGAGCACGTCGAGCGGATCGCCGTCGGCGGCCTTGGTGCGGGTGATCGAGCCGTAATTGGCCGGGTAGGCCATCGGCATGGCGATGAAGCGGTCGACGACGATATGGCCGGTATCCGTGTCGGTCTCGTATTTCACCATGCTGCCGGCGGGAATCTCGACGACGATGTTGAGTTCCTCGGGCGCATTCTTGGGTTGCTTGAAGGCCAGCACGTTTTCCGCCTCGGCCAGGGCCGGCAAGGCAGGAAGGACGAACAGGGCAGCGGCGAGCAGGGACTTCAGCGATGTCATTTCAACCTCCGGTAAGGGAACGCGGAGAGGTAGGGAGCGCAGGCGACAGGCATATGACGCCAGCCGATCATCGGCGGTGAAGCGAAGGTGGAGATCTCTACGCGAAATTCATGGGATCGATGTCGATGTCGACCGCGAGCTGGCCTGTCACCTTCGGTCCGGCGGCGAGCCAGGCGCGGATATAGTCCTGCAAGGCGAAGTCGCGCGGGGCTTGCAGGATCAGGCGCATGCGGTGGCGGCCACGGATCACCGCGATCGGCGCCTCGGCTGGGCCGAGCACGCGCAGGGCGGAATCGAAGGGCGCTTGCTTGGCGAGTTGGCGGGCAAAGCCCTCCGCCTTGCCGCGATCCTCGTCGGAGATGGTCAGCGCCGCCATGCGGCCATAGGGCGGCAGGCCAGCCTTGGCGCGCACGGCGATCTCGCGCGCATAGAAGCTCTCCTTGTCGCCGGAGACCAGCGCCTGCATCACCGGATGCGAGGGATCGTAGCTCTGCAGCAGCGCCCGCCCCGGGCGTTCACCCCGCCCGGCCCGGCCGGTGACCTGGCCGAGGAGCTGGAAGGTGCGTTCGGCTGCGCGCGGGTCGCCGGTGCCCAGGCCGAGATCTGCATCGACCACGCCGACCAGCGTCAAATGCGGAAAATTGTGTCCCTTGGCGACGAGCTGCGTGCCGATGACGAGATTGGCCTCGCCCTTGGCAACCGTGTCGAGTTCCTGGCGCAACCGCTCGGCGCTGCCATGGATGTCAGAGGAGAGGATCACGGTGTGGGCGTCGGGAAACAACCCCGAGACCTCCTCGGCGATGCGCTCCACGCCGGGGCCGCAGGGAGTGAGTGTGTCCTCGCCCTCGCAACTCGGACAATGGCGCGGTACGGGGGCGGTATGGCCGCAATGGTGGCAGACCAGGCTTTTGCGGAAACGATGCTCGACCAGCCAGGCCGTGCAGTTCGGGCACTGGAAGCGATGCCCGCATTTGCGGCAGAGCGTGAGCGGGGCGTAACCGCGCCGGTTGAGGAAGAGCAGGGCCTGCTCCCCGGCCGCCAGCGTTTCCTTGACCGCCGTGACCAGGCCGGGAGCGATGAACTTGCCGCGCTCGGGCCCGCCCTCGCGCATGTCGACCGTGGCGATCGCGGGCAGCGCCCGCCCGCCGAATCGCTGGGGCAAGGTGATATGGCCGTAGCGGCCGCGATCGGCATTGACGCGGGACTCGATCGAGGGCGTGGCCGAGGCCAGCACCACCGGCGCGTCGATCAGCCGGGCCCTGACCACCGCCATATCGCGGGCATTGTAGCGCGGCCCATCCTCCTGTTTGTAGGCGCTGTCATGTTCCTCGTCGACGATGATGAGCCTGAGGTCGACGAAGGGAAGGAACAGGGCCGAGCGGGCGCCGGCCACCACCGCAACCTCCCCCTTGGCGATACCGTGCCAGAGCCTGGCCCGCTTGTTGGCCGATACGCCTGAATGCCATTCGGCTGGGCGCACGCCGAAACGTTCGGCGAAGCGGTCGAGGAACTGGTTGGTCAGCGCGATCTCCGGCAGCATGATCAGCGCCTGGCCCCCCTGCCTGACGGCTTCGGCCACCGCCTCGAAATAGACCTCGGTCTTGCCCGATCCGGTGACGCCTTCGAGCAGGGTCGCCGAAAAGCGCCGGGCTGCCACGGCCTGTCCGAGGCTGGCGGCCGCCAGCGCCTGGGCTTCGTTCAGGCTGGCGCTGCCGAAGGCGAGATCCGGGGTACCGGCCACCGGCTCCGGCGGCAGGGCCAGGGGCTCGACGGCTCCGGCATCGACCAGCCCGTCGACTACGCTCGGCGACACGCCCGTGGCCTCGATCAGCGCGCGCTTTTCATGCACGAATCCGTCGGACAGGTGGTCGAGCACGCGCCGGCGCGCCGCCGTGAGGCGCTCGGGCTCGTGCTTGCCCAAGCGATAGCCGAGCCTTTGTTTCTCCGGCGGCAATTCCGGCGCGCGCAGCGCCATGCGCATGATCATGCCGCGCGGCGTCAGCGTCCAGTTGGCCACCCATTCGATGAAGCGGCGCATCTCAGCCCCGAGCGGGGGGATTTCGAGGCGTTCCTCGACATATTTCAGCCGATTGGAGGAGGCGGGCAGCACGCCATCGCCGTCCCAGACCACGCCGACCACCTCGCGCGGGCCGAGGGTGACGCGCACGACATCGCCCGGCATCAGCGTGTTGCCGAAGGGCACGCGGTAGCTATAGGTGCGCTCCAGTGCCACCGGCAGCAGCACCTCGACGACTTCGCCCGGATTAGCCATGGGCCCCCGCGCTCCGGGAGGCCTGGCTCGATGGGATATGCGCCACGATCATCCCCGACAGGTCGGGGAGGGGGCTGAGTCTGTCAAGGGTGGCACATGCCGGCCGCGCCTCCTGCCGCCGCTACTTCGTCTTGAGCAGCATGATCGATTGCACGCCTTCCTCCTCGCTGGCGTCAAAACGGACTGTGACGTCGTCTGGCAAGGGATAGAAATAGGCGCGGTTTTCATCGAGGGGGAAGAGCTCTTTGGTCGGCTTGCCCATCAGGCGTTTCAGGGTGATCAGGGGATCACCGATCCTGACGCTGCCCACGCTGCCGTTGAACGGTTTGGTGAGTTTGATGCTCGCGACCTGCTTGTCGGTCGACAGGTAAAGTGCAAAGCCGTCGGCGGGATAGAGTGCGAGGCGTTCGCCCATCGCGCTGGTATAGGGCTCTGGCTGGCGGGTGGAGCCAAAAATGCGTTGAGCCTCTGCCACGCTGGCTCCCAATCCGACAGGAACACCTTCAATAGCGGGTACGGTCGTGGAGGCGGCGGGTGGAGGCTCCGAGCCGAAACGGCTGTCGTAGCCGGCGAGTTGAATCGCCAGGATGTCCTTGTCGCGGGCATAATAGTCGGAGAGCTCTGTGATGTTGGCCTTGGCATTCTTTTCCGTGCAGGGCGCCGGCCGCTCGGCCGCTAGCTTGCGCTCGCTTTCGGCGATCGCATCGCGTCCTGCTTCGCTGAGGGGGGCGGGCAGGGCCACCGCCTCCAATTGCCATTTGCCGCGATGGCAGGCGTCCGCATAAGCGTTGTGCCTGATGCGCGCTTCAGTCAGGCGTAACAGGGAGTTGACGATCACGTCGTTGAGGCGCCCCTGATCCAGGGTCCGGGAGCGCTCGACCAAGAACTTTTTCAGGTCAGGATTCAGTCCGCTATAGGTGGCAGGCGGCGGCGCGGGGCCTCCGAAGAGAGCGATCTTGATGTCCTTGAAGCTGTAGAAGCCGATGGAATAGCCGAGCTGGAACAGGGCCAGCGGAATGGCTGCAATGACCACCGCGCTACGCAGCCACCGGCGTGGGGGATGGCCGGGAGAGCCATCTCGGCGCAGCATGGTGAAGGCGAGCCCCAGGGCGATGATCGCCATCACGATGCCCAGCAGGTTCAATTGAGATTCGAACACCACCTCGCCGTTGACGGTTCGCTTGTCGGAAGCGCCCAGGAAGAGCCAGAACGGCAGCACGCCGAGAAGAATGGCGGCCAGCGGGCGGTTCATATTGTGCCAAAGACCTTGCGTGGGCTCGCTCACGAACAGGCTCCATCCCATGTTGTGCTGGGCCAATGGGCCCAATTCGTGCGCAAATCTGGGGCAGGCCCGGGGGAGCGTCGAGTCTCCTGGGGAACAGGCGCTGCCGGGATCGCAGCATGCCTCCTGGCTTGCACCTTCTTCCCCGCTCGTCTAATCAGCCGGCATTCCCAACAAAGGTGACAGGTCATGGCGACGCAAAAGCTCCTCCTTCTTCCTGGCGACGGCATCGGTGTCGAGGTGATGGCGGAGGTCAAACGCCTGATCGCCTTTCTCAACAAGACCGGTCTCGCCTCCTTCGAGACGGAAGAGGATCTGGTCGGGGGCGCCGCCTATGACGCGCATGGCAAGGCGATCTCCGAGGATGCCATGAAGCTCGCCGAGCAGGCCGATGCGGTGATGTTCGGTGCGGTGGGCGGCCCGAAATGGGCCGACGTTCCCTATGAGGCGCGCCCCGAGGCCGGCCTGCTGCGCCTGCGCAAGGACCTTGGCCTCTTCGCCAATCTGCGTCCCGCCGTGTGCTATCCGGCACTGGCCGAGGCCTCCTCTCTCAAGCGCGAGCTGGTCGAAGGTCTCGACATCATGATCGTGCGCGAGCTCACCGGCGGCGTCTATTTCGGCGAGCCCAAGGAAATCGTCACGCTGGAGAACGGCGAGAAGCGCGCGGTCGACACCCAGGTCTACACAACCCATGAGATCGAGCGCATCGCCCGCGTCGCCTTCGACCTCGCCAAGGTGCGCCGCGGCCTGGTGCATTCGTCCGAAAAGCACAATGTCATGAAGTCCGGCGTGCTGTGGAAGCAGGTCGTCACCGAGGTCCACAAGGCCGAATATGCCGACGTCAAGCTCGAGCACATCCTCGCCGACAATTGCGGCATGCAGCTGGTGCGCACGCCCAAGCAGTTCGATGTCATCGTCTGCGACAATCTGTTTGGCGACATGCTCTCCGACGTCGCCGCCATGCTGACGGGCTCGCTCGGCATGCTGCCTTCGGCGGCGCTCGGCGCCGAGGATGCCAAGACCGGCAAGCGCAAGGCGATGTATGAGCCCGTGCACGGCTCGGCTCCCGACATTGCCGGCAAGGGCCTGGCCAATCCGATCGCAACCCTCGCCTCCTTCGGCATGGCGCTACGCTATTCCTTTGGCCTTGCCGAGGCAGCCGATCGCCTCGACGCCGCCATCTCGGCGGTGCTGAGCGAGGGGCTGCGCACCAAGGATATCGCCAGCGCCGGCCAGAACGCCGTCTCGACCAGCGAGATGGGCGCCGCCGTGATCAAGGCGATGGGGTAAGATTGAAGAGCGGACTTCTCAGCGACATGCAGGCATGTCGCGATGTCCGCTCTTGCTCCTCAATGAGTAGCCTCGCCCCAGGAGCGGACTGGAAGTCCGCGCTCCGAACCTAGCGCCGCCACAGGCCTTCGCGTTCAAGGTCGTCCATCGTGCGCGAAATGCCCTCGCGCAGGATGGCGGCCATGTCGTCGATCTGGGCGCGGGTGATGGTCAGCGGCGGTGACATCACGCACATGTTGACGATGGGGCGCACCAGCAGGCCGAGTTCCTGGCAATGGCCGTCGATGCGCTTGCCGATGGTCTCGTCGAGCGCCCCACCGTCTTCGCCGGCAGGACCGGCGACGCATTCGATGCCGGCCATCATGCCGACGCCGCGCACCTCGCCGACCAAGGGCAGGTCCGCCAGGCTCCGGAGCCGGGCCTGGAAATAAGGCGCGACCTCGCGCACATGGTCGAGGACGCCGCCTTCCAGGATGTCGAGATTCTTCAGCGCCACCGCGCAGCCGATGGGATGGCTGGTGTTGGTCAGGCCATGGGCGAACATCGCCTCGGGATGGTTTGAGCGCCTGAGATCCGCGAGGAGGCGGTCGGAAATCACCACGCCGCCGAGCGGGAAATAGCCGGAGGTGACGCCCTTGGCGAAGGTGATCATGTCGGGATCGAGCCCGAACACCTCGCCCGAAGCGAAGACATGGCCGAGCCGGCCGAAGGCCGTCACCACCTCGTCGGAGACATAGAGAATGTCGTTGGCCCGGCAGATCTCGCGGATACGCGGGAGATAGCCGTCCGGCGGCACGATGACGCCGCCCGAGGCCTGGATCGGCTCGGCGACGAAGGCTCCGATCCGCTCGGCGCCAACCCGGGCGACGGTGTCTCTGAATTCATCGACCAGGAAGTCGGCGAATTCGGCCACCGTCCTGCCGCGGGGGCGGCGAAACGGGTTCGGCGCCGAAAGCTTGACCACGAGATCGCCGGTACTGTCCATCCAGTCATTGTCGCGCGGGCGGGCATTGAGCGAGGCGGAAAGATAGGTCGAGCCGTGATAGGCGCTGCCGCGGCTGAGGATCAGCTTCTTGTCGGGGCGCCCGCGCACATTGTTGTAGAACTGCATGAAGCGCAGTGCCGTCTCCACGGCCGAGGACCCGCCGGTGGTGAAGAAGACATGGTTGAGATCGCCCGGCGCATGGGCGGCGATCCGCTCGGCCAGTGCCACGGAAGGCGTGCTCGTGGTGTACCAGGGCGAGCTGTAGGACAGCGCCATCGCCTGTTCATGCATGACGTCGGCGAGTTCCCGCCGACGATGGCCGATATTGGTGCACCACATGCCGGCGGGGCCGTCGATCAGACGCTTGCCCGCGGCATCGGTGATGTAGATGCCCTCGCCCTCGCCGATCAGCGGGCGGACCTCGTCGCCGACGGTTTCCGCCACCGGCCAGGGCTGGACCAGATGGCGCCTGGCGCGCTCTGCGACATCCTCTTCCACAGCCGCCATCATCACTGCCGTCGAGCCGGTCGTCGTCATCGTCGTCACCTCGTCTTTTTCAGCCGCGACATGATCAAAGGCAGGTCCATCAACGGCTTTTTCCCGAAAACCACTTCTATAATTGCTATACGTTCGTTCAGTTAAAGGCAATATACTGAACGAACGTATAGCAAAAATTGGCATTGACAATCCTGCCGTTCTCGCCAAGCATGGCGCAAATACGCCGGCTTGGATTGCGCGGCGAGACGGGGTGGTCGCATCAGGATGAGTACGGTTACAGGGACAAGCCGCACGCGGATCAACCGGGCCGAACGCCGAAGCGAGTTGATCGATGCGACGATCGATTGCCTGGCCCGCTACGGCTATGAAGGCACCACGATCGGTGTCGTCGCCGAGGCGGTCGGCATGTCCCGCGGCATCGTGAACTTCCATTTCGAGACCAAGGAACAACTGCTGCTGGAGACGTTGCGTTTCCTGTCGGACGAATATCGCGACCATTGGCGCGCTACGCTCGCCCAGGCCGGCCCATCGGCTCCGGAAAAGCTCTGGGCCATGGTCCTGGCCGATTTCGACCGCAGCATCTGCACGCCTCGCAAGCTGGCGGCCTGGTGTGCCTTTCGCGGCGAGGCGAAGGCGCGCCCGACCTATCGCAGCATGTGCAACGCGACCGACCAGGAGAATCTGGACGTCGTCGCCGAGCTCTGCGCCGAACTGGTGCCCGCCGGCATCGATGCGCGCAAGCTGGCGCGCGCGATCGTATGCATGCTCGAAGGCCTGTGGCTGCATCTGCTGATCGCGCCCAAGAACCTGTCGAGGGAAGAAGCGCGCGATGTCGCGGCCTCACATCTCGCCATCGTGCTGCCCGACCATTTCACGCCGTCGGGGCCCGTTACGACGGCGCGAGCATCCCTGAGCCGATCCGTTCCGGAAGCCCAAACGTCCTGAGCGAGCGGGAAGGAGGAAACGCCTATCGCCTGTGCGAAGACGAAGATGCCTGAGGGTGGGCCGGACGGCCCATCCGGGGCGATATTCTGAGCAAATTTTCCACCCGGGCTACCGGGACACACGCCGAAGAAAGCTGGTCCCGTCTGCTTGAAACCTGAGTCACGCTGAGCGGGTTTTCTCGGCGCGAGCGGTCGTACGCCTGCGCTTGACGTAGCGAGATTGCCCGAGACCCATCACCGCAATCGCGGCCTTTTGTGCGGGGCCGTATTTGTCACCCGTCGACATCCGGTGTCGGCGGCAATGATGACGCACGTCCTGAGGAGATATCCCATGCCGTCTTGCCTGACACAGATATGGAGACAGCTTTCCTGCCGAAGCCGCCTTCGACCGTTCCAGTTGCTGGCCCTGGCCGGTGCGGGCCTGGCTGCCCTCCAGGCCTCGGGCCCCGCCCAGGCAGGCGACAAGGTGGTCAATGTTTACAGCTGGGCCGACTACATCGATCCCGCCACCCTGGAATCCTTCACCAAGGAGACCGGCATCAAGGTCGTCTACGACACCATGGATTCCAACGAGGTACTGGAGACCAAGCTTTATGCCGGCCATTCGGGCTATGACGTCGTCGATCCCACCGGTCCCAACCTGAAGCGCGAGATCGCGGCCGGCGTGTTCCAGCCGCTGGACAAGGCCAGGATCCCCAATCTCAAGCATGGCTGGGACAAGGTATTCCAGCGCCTGGCCTTCTATGATCCGGGCAACCGATACGCGGTGAACTATATGTGGGGCACCACCGGCATCGGCTACAATGTCGAGATGGCCAGGAAGCGCCTGGGCGATGTGCCGATCGACAGCTGGAGCATCGTGTTCAAGCCGGAGAACCTCGCCAAATTCGCCGATTGCGGCGTCAGCATCCTCGATACCCCCGACGAACTGATTCCGCCCGCTCTGAAATATCTCGGCCTCGACCCCGATTCCAAGAATCCCAAGGACATCGCCAAGGCGGGGGACCTGCTCAAGGCCATCCGGCCCTATGTCCGCACCTTCAGTTCCTCGGGCTATCTCAGTGCGCTCTCCGCCGGTGACCTCTGCCTGGTCGTCGGTTGGGCCGGCGACGTCATCCAGGCGCGCAACCGGGCCATCGAGGCTCACGCCAAGTCGCCTGATGGGCCCCTGGTCGACATCCGCTATGTCGTACCTAGGGAAGGCGCCCTGATCTGGGTCGACGGCTGGGCCATCCCCAAGGATGCCCAGCATGTCGAGGAAGCCCATGCCTTCATCGACTACATGATGCGTCCCGAAGTCGCCGCCAGGAACACGGAGTTCATCTCCTACGCCACCGGCAACCTCGCCGCGCAGAAGTTCATCAAGCCAGAGATCCTCAAGGATCCCGCCATCTTCCCCGACGAGGCCACCATGGGGCGCCTGTTCACCACCACGGCGCCGGACGCCAAGGTCCAGAAGCTGTGGACGCGGACCTGGACCAACATCAAGACCAACGAATAGGGTTTCGGGCCAGCAGGCGCGGCAGGAGGCGGCCGCGCCTGGGCCGGGTCGCACTTATTTCGTCTTGCCGGCCGAGACCTCCATGACCAGCCGCGCCAGCAGATAGAGGCGCGGCACCACCGAATCGAGCTCGACATATTCGGCGTCGTTGGAATGGGCGCCGAAGCCGCGCAGGCCGAGACCTTCCAGCACCGGCCCCCTGGCCTTCAGTCCCGCGAAGGCGGCGTCCGTGCCACCGCCGCCGGCCTTGTCGATCACCGTCAGCTTCCGGCCGATCTCGCCATAGATGGTGCCAGCCTGCGCCGCCAGGGCACGTCCGGCGTCGCTGGGCTGCAGGGGTGGGCGGCGACGCTCGAACACCGCCTCGATCCTGCTGTCGGGCAGGAGCTTCCTGGCGATGCGTTCCTTCACCGTCTTTTCGATGCGATCGAAATCGGCCATGCGCAGCATGCGCACATCGGCCTGGGCGGTCGCTTCGGCCGGGATGACATTGCGGTTTGTGCCAGCCTTGGCCACCGTCCAGTTCAGCTTGAGGCCGAGCTTGGGATCGGAAAGATCGCGCATCTGCAGGATCTGGTGCGCCAGTTCATAAAGCGCGTTGACGCCGCGCTCGGGGGCGGCCCCGGCATGAGAGGCCTTGCCCTCGACCTTGAGGGCGACGGCGCCGATGCCGGCGGTGGCAAGGATGATCTGGTCGGTGCCGATGCCTCCGCCCTCCAGGGAGAATACGGCGTCCTGTTCGGCGCCGATCTCGGTGAGAAGCGCGCGCGAACCGGGCGAGGAAATCTCTTCGTCGCCGTTGATCATCACCGTCAGCGTGCCGTAGTCCCTGAAATTCAGGTCCTTGAGCAGCGCGACGGTGGTGAGGGCGAGGGCAACGCCGTGCTTGTCGTCGGCGATGCCCAGGCCATAGGCCTTGTTACCCTCGATGCGGAAGGGCTGCCGCGCCAGCATGCCCTTGAGATAGACCGTGTCCATATGGGCGATCAGCGCGATCTTCTTGGTGCCGGTGCCGGTGAAGCGGGCAAGCACGACCTTGCCCAGTTTCTCGGGCGTGTCCTGCATGCGATAGACGTCCTTCGGCTCGATCTGCTGCACCTCGCCGCCCAAGGCCTTGAGGCGATCTGCGATCAGATTGGCGATCTCAGCCAGGCCATCGGGGTCCTTGCTGCCCGATTCGATGGAGACCAGCGTTTCCATGGTGTCGATCAGGGCCTGGCGCTGCGCCTCGGCCTGCTTGAGTACGGCCTCCTGCGGGGCGGCGAAGGCGGGGGAGGTCTCCGCGGTGATGGTCAGAACCGGCAGGGCGGTCATGGTGATGGCAAGGGCAGCGGCGCGAGATCGCGAGCAACGAAGCATCTGGTTCCTCTCGGACTGCGATCACCCTCCAATGACCCGGGCAGATGATGCATAAATGCCGCGCATTCTCAAAATAATACGCAGGATGACGGTAAATAGCCCGCGCCAATGGCTCTGTTGGCTGTGCGACCTTTATTCCCGCTGCTTCTCGCCCTACATTATTCCTGCCGTCACGCGACTTGCATCGGCATGCGATACTGGACGCGAGATGATCATACCGCTCTATGACGACAACCCGCACCGGCGCATCACGCGAGCCTATGTGAATTGGGCGCTGATTGCCGCCAACGTCTCGGTTTTCGTGTTCTTCCAGTCCGGCTATGTGCCCGGCACCTTTGTGGCGGATACGGCGGGCTTTACTTATTCCTACGGCATGATTCCGGTGGTGCTGTTCCAGAAGATGCAGCTCCCGGCGGAATATATCAGGGTGCCGGAATGGCTGACGCCAATCACCTCTTCCTTCGTGCACGGCTCATGGATGCATCTCACCGGCAACATGCTGTTCCTGTGGGTGTTCGGCGACAATGTCGAGGATGATCTCGGGCGCTGGCGCTATCTGTTCTTCTATCTCGCCTGTGCCGTGCTGGCCTCCTTCGCCTATGCCCTGACCGCGCAGGACTCCACCAGCCCGCTGATCGGAGCATCCGGGGCGATATCGGGCGTGGTGGCTGCCTATGTGCTGCTGCATCCCAAGGTGAAGATCTGGGTGCTCCTGTTCTTCCGCATTCCGTTGAAACTGCCGGCCTATTGGGCGATCGGGGCCTGGATACTCTACCAAGCCTATTTTGCGCTCTATGCCTATTTCGTCACCTCGACCGACGATGTCGCCTGGTTTGCCCATCTTGGCGGGCTGGTCGCCGGTGCCATCCTGGTCCTGCCGCTCAAGCGCGCCGACGCGCCTTTGTTCGACAACGCGCCGCCCCAGGCGCAGAACGACTGGCGCGACACGTTCGATTGAGACAGCACTGGCGGGCCGCTGGCTCAGGTACTTGGCTGGCCGGCAACGGCGGCTGGCTTGGCCGACTTGATCTTCGGCTTTGCCGCGGGGGCAGGCTGGGCAGGTTGTACTGGAGTTGCGACGGGCTGGGGCGCTGTAGCCGACCGTACGCCGGACCAGTGGGTCTTCAACAATTTGGTGCCGTAGAATTTTTCGAGCGCCTGGGTGCTGGTGGCACTGACCAGCCGACTTTCGACCAGGGACGTATTCTGCGTCGCGGCCTGAATGGCGCCGACCACCCCTTGAGGGAAGCCGGAGTCCTGGACATGCAGTGTCACTGGCTTCGTAGGGGTTCCACTCGCAAGATCGATGACCGTCATCGTGCCGCTGGTATAGTTCTGATCACCGATTAGCAGGGATAGTGCGGGATTCTTCAGATGATAGCCGGTCATCACGATGGAGACGCGTTTGGGCGCACCCGTCTGGGGAAAGTGGCCGGCCTCACTTGCCAGAGTCGCATGGAGCCGCGTTTCCATGCCTGGTGGTACGGCGGCACGCGGGTTTGGCGTCGCCGTTACAGTCACTTCCTTGACATAGGCCTCTCCAGGCTTGGGGAACATGCCGGCTGTTTCGCAGCTCGCCAGGGCGGCGGCCAGGAGGAGGGCACCGGAGAGTTTCACACTTGTCTTGAACATTCAGAACCTGCTTCCCATTCAGGCGGGGCTGGAGATCTTCATTCTTGTTCGTCCTCCATGCCTCGACCCCACAAAGCCGCAGCCAAACACTTGGCTGCGTCAGTAGCGCGCAGGTTTAGGGAGTAGCGAGCAAACCTGGGATCGAGATCGGCCATGGAATTGTGCTTCGGCAAGTCGTTCTTTTCGGAAGGGATGCTTTTCAACAGCTTGTTTGTTTGAATTGTTGTGTATGAAGAATGCAACGCCCAAGAATTTTGGCAGTAAAATTCAGGGAGGTAATAAAATGCTACCAAATAATATCTGTGAACCTGAGTTTGCAGGTACTCGTGAGTGCGGCAAGCCTGGCTGAACCTGGATGGCAGCAAGGGGAGAATGTCTTGGCTTATGGGGTCGGGTCGATCGCGTGCCGCGCGGAAGCCTTGCGATACGAGAGTCACGTAAATGTCGCGTTGACACAAAAAGCCGCGCCCTTTAGCTGACTTGCGTCATCAAGTTCAGCGGCGGCGGTCTTGTCGCGACGTGACGTGTCGGTTCGCCGACAGCGCGGGAGGGGCAAGGCCATTATGCGGTCGTTTCATATCGCTCATCGTTCCGGTTCCCCGTCTGGAGAAGCCCCATGAAAGTTCTCGTGCCCGTGAAGCGGGTGGTCGACTACAATGTGAAGATCCGCGTGAAGGCCGATGGGTCTGGTGTCGATCTCAAC
>NZ_LYXZ01000072.1 GCF_001676615.1 Labrys sp. WJW
GGACCAAGCCGGAAAACGGCCTTAACGGGCCGGGGTGCACACGGTCTCTCGCCCGCACCCATCCTGACACATTCCAACTACACAGGGTGCACGGGCATTCTGCCTGTTCTTCCCCTCCTCAGACACAGCGACTTCGAGGTATGGCAGCACCAAGACCAAGTACGATGCCCAGGCAACTGGAAAACGCCTTCACCCCATCCGGTCGATATCCCGCCGCAGCACGATGGCGGTGGTGAGGTCGTCGACCTCCTCGAGCAGGGCGACGCTGTCGCGGATGGTGTTGAGGCGGCCGATGGAGGGAGCCTCGACTTCGACCACCAGGTCGAGCTGGCCGCCGATCGAGGAGACCCGCCGCACTTCGGGATAGGCGGCAAGCTGGTCGAGCACGCGCGGAGCCGGCGTGCGCACCAGGTTGATCATCAGGAAGGCGCCGACCGCGCCGTCTTCGAGCGTGCCGACATCGGCGCGATAGCCGCGGATGATGCCGGCGCGTTCCAGCATCAGCACGCGCTCGCTGGTGGCGCTGCGCGACAGCCCGATGCGGCCCGCCAGGGTTTTCAGCGGAATCTTGGCATCGCGCGTCAGGATGCTGAGAATGGTGCGGTCTTTGTCGTCGAGATCCTTCATTACCGCTCTTCTTAGCCGCCGGACGTTTGCCGGTCAAAGCCGGCAATCGGTCGGTCGAACCGGCGGATAAACGGGTGCTCCGCTGGCCAGCCCAGGCGATGCTCAGCGTATCGTAGCCTCGCCGAAAAGCTTGTTCCATGACCGATCTGACCCATCCCGCACCCTCCCTGTCTCCAGCCGAGGCTCAAGCGATTGCGCGGGATGTTTTTGGCGTCGAAGGCGCAATCAGCCCGCTCGCCAGCGAGCGCGACCAGAATTTCCGCATCGAGGTTCCCGGCGAACCGGGCTTCGTGCTCAAGATCGTCAATGCCAGCGAGCCCCAGGAGCAGAGCGATTTCCAGACCGCCTTGCTCGATCATCTCGCGGCGCATGCACCCAGTCTGTCGGTGCCGCGGCTCAAGCGCAGCCGGGATGGCAAGGCCCTCGCCGAGGTGCAGGCGGAAGGCGGGCCGTTCCGGGCGCGCATGGTCGAATGGCAGCTCGGCGAGCCGCTGGCCAAGGCCGAGCGCACGCTCGAAACCCTTGCTGATCTCGGTCGCGTGCTCGGCGAGCTCGATCGTGCCATGCAGGGCTTCATCCATCCCGGCGCGCTCCGCAGCTTCGAATGGGACATCCGCACGGCCGGAGAGGCGCGCCAGCGCCTTCATTTCGTCGCCGATCCGGAGAAGCGGGCGCTGCTCACCCGCTTCCTCGACCGTTTCGACGCCGATGTGGCGCCGCGCCTGCCGGCGTTGCGCGCCGCCGTCATCCACAACGACGCGAATGACTGGAACGTGCTGGTCGCTGCCGACGGCTCGGGCCGTGTCGCCGGCCTGATCGATTTCGGCGATGCGCTGCATTCCCTGCTGATCGCGGAACTCGCCGTCGCCTGCGCCTATTCGATCCTCGACCTCGCCAATCCCATCGGGGCGGCCGCGGCCATCGTCGCAGGCTTCCACGCCGCCTATCCGCTGCAGGAGCAGGAGATCGACGTCCTCTTCGACCTGATCGCCATGCGCCTGGCCACCAGCGTGACGATGTCGGCCCAGCGCCACGACAAGGTCGCCGACAATCCCTATCTCGCCGTCAGCGAAGCCCCGGCCTGGACGCTGCTGCAACGGCTCGATGCCATCAATCCGGTCTTTGCCACCGCGATCCTGCGCCAGGCCTGCGGCTTCGACGCCGTGCCGGGATCCCGGGCCGCCATCGGCTGGATCCGGGCTGAGGCCAAGGGCTTCCGCCCGGTCCTGTCGCAGCATCCGGCGCGGATGCGCAAGGGGCTGGTGCCCTATGGCGACCCGGCCAATCCGATGACGGTAGCCTCGGCCGCCGAGGAGCCGGAAAAGGCCACGGCCTGGTGGGACGAACATTGCGCGCGCGAGGGCATCGATCTCGGCATCGGCCCCTGGGGCGAGGAGCGTACCGTCTATACCAGCCCGATGTTCGAATCCCGTCTGGTGGCGGGCACGCGCCGCACGCGCCATCTCGGCCTCGACCTCTTCCTGCCGGCGGCTACCAGGCTGTTCACGCCGCTGGCGGCGACGGTGAAGGAAGTCGTGATCGAGACCGAGGCGCTCGGCTATGGCTGCCTGATCAAGCTCGAGCACGCTCCCGCGGGCTGCCCGCCCTTCGTCAGCCTTTGGGGCCATCTGGCGCATGAGGCTGTCGGGCGCCTGAAGCCGGGCGATCGCCTGGAGGCCGGCGATCTCGTCGGCGAGATGGGCGCTCCGGCCGAGAATGGCGGCTGGGCGCCGCATCTGCACCTGCAACTGTCGACCGCGACCGGTCTCACCGCCACCGAGATTCTCGGCGTCGGGGAAGCGCCCTACCTCGAGGTATGGGCCGAGCTATTTCCCGATCCGGCCGAATTCGCCGGTGTGCCGCCCGAGACCTTCCACCAGAGCGGCCGCAGCCGCGAGGCGATCGTGGCCGAGCGCAAGCGCGCTTTGCTGCCCAATCTCTCGATCTCCTACCAGGAACCGATCAAGTTCGTGCGCGGCGAGGGCGTCTGGCTGATTGATGATCGCGGCCGGGCCTATCTCGATTGCTTCAACAATGTCTGCCATCTCGGCCACGCCCATCCTGAGGTGGTGGAAGCGCTGGCGCGGCAGGCCGGAATCCTCAACACCAATACGCGCTATCTGCACGACAATATCGTCGAGTATGCCGAACGGCTCACCGCCACGCTGCCCGGCGAGCTGACGGTGGCGAGCTTCGCCTGCACCGGCAGCGAGGCCAACAGCCTGATGCTGCGCATGGCCCGCACCCATACCGGCCGGGACGAGGCGATCGTGCTGGACTGGGCCTATCACGGCACCACCCAGGCCCTGATCGACCTCAGCCCCTACAAATACAAGCGCAAGGGCGGCGAGGGCCGCAAGGCGCATGTCTTCGAAGCCGCCATCCCCGACAGCTATCGCGCCCCGGCGGACTGGCCGGTGGCGGAGATCGCCAGCCGCTATGCTGAGAGCGTGGCTGGTGAGATCGCCGACATGAAGCGGCAGGGCCGGGCGCCCGGCCTGTTCATGGCCGAATCCATCCCCAGCGTCGCCGGTCAGGTCTTTTTGCCTGAAGGCTATCTGAAGGAAGTCTACGCCATGGTGCGTGCGGCCGGGGGCCTGTGCGTCGCCGACGAGGTGCAGGTCGGCTTCGGGCGGGTCGGCAGCCATTGGTGGGCCTTCGAATTGCAGGACGTGGTGCCCGACATCGTCACCATGGGCAAGCCGATCGGCAACGGCCATCCGATGGCCGCGGTGGTGACCACCAAGGAGGTCGCCGCCTCCTTCAACAACGGCATGGAGTATTTCAACACTTTCGGTGGCAATCCGGTCTCCTGCGCCGTCGGTCTCGCGGTGCTCGACGTGATCGAGCGCGATGGCCTGCGCGCCAATGCCCTCGCCATGGGTGACTATCTCCTCGCCCGCTTCCGCAAGCTGCAGGAGCGCTACGACATCATCGGCGATGTGCGCGGGCAGGGGCTCTTCCTCGGCATCGAGCTCGTCACCGACCGCAAGACCAAGCAGCCGGCCACCGAGTTCGCCCGGGCCGTCAACAACGGCGCCCGCCGGCGCGGCGTGCTGATGGGCACCGAGGGGCCGCATGACAACGTCCTCAAGCTGCGCCCGCCGATGATCTTCTCGAAGGCCGATGCCGATCTCCTCATGGAAGTCCTGGAGGAGACCTTCGAGGAGGTGAGCGGGCTGCGATAGGGCAACGATTGAGACGCGACTTGCCTTCTCCCTTGCGGGAGAAGGCTTTTGTCACTGTCTTCCGACATCAAACGACCCGGATGCCTCGAATGCATTCGGAGAAAACCAGAGAGGAAACCAGCCATGAAGACCAGGATATTTGCGACACTGCTCGCCGGGGCGTCACTGCTCGCTGCCACCGCTGTGGCCCAAGCCGATCCGGTGAAGGTCGGCATCGCCGCCGAGCCTTACCCGCCGATCGCCTTCAAGAACGCCTCGGGTGAGTGGGAGGGCTTCGCGCTCGATTACGCCAAGGCGGTGTGCAAGACAGCCAAGCTCGATTGCGTGATCACCCCCATGGCCTGGGACGGCATGATGCCGGCGCTGCAGGCCGGCAAGATCGACGTGATCTGGGGCTCGATGTCGATCACGCCGGAGCGCCAGAAACAGATCGCCTTCACCATTCCGATCTACAACACACCGTCCGTCTTCATCGGCAACAAGGCCGACAAGTTCGACTTCGGCTCCGGCGGCCTTGCCGGCAAGAGCATCGGTGCGCAAGTGAGCACCATCCATGCCGCCTATATCGAGAAGGCTCATCCGGAGGCGACGCTGAAGGTCTATAGCCAGCAGGATCCCGCCAATGCTGATCTGGCCGCCGGGCGCATCGACCTGATCATCGGCGATGCCGTCGGCATGCAGGGCTTCCTGACGAGCTCGGATGGCGCCTGCTGCGAAGTCAAGGATTTCCCCAAGGATCCGAGCTTCGACACCGGCATCGGCGGCGGCATGCGCAAAGACGATACCAAGCTGAAGGCCGCCTTCGACGATGCCATCCGCGCTATCTACAAGAGCGGCGAGTTCGAGCCGATGGCCAAGAAATACTTCAAGTTCGAGGTCGGCACGCCGCCCAAGTGAGGTAGAGAAGGACGTTTCTCCCGGGTGCGCGGACGTCTCGTCCGCTCTTGGAAACGCCGCGCTTGGGGTGAGAAAGATGCGGACGTCGCGACATGCAAGCATGTCGCTGTGACGTCCGCGCACCCGGGAATTCTGCTTACCCTTATCCCCCTGCCGCTGCGCGCGCCGCCTTGAAGATGGCGGCCTGATGCTGCAGACAGGGCGAGCCGGGCGTGTGGCGCGAGGGCAGCATCCAGGAGCCGCCGACAGCGACGATGTTGCGCACTGCGCCATAGGCCGGCAGCAGCGTCGTCTCGATGCCGCCCGTGGTGACGAAGCCGACGCCTTCGAAGATGTTGGCGTAATCCGCCAGCACTGCGGGACCGTTGGAGGCCTCCGAAGGGTAGTATTTCATCAGCGCATAGCCATATTCGCAGGCCTGCATCGTCTCCGAGGCCGTCTGCACGCCGGGGATATGGGGCAGACCGCTGGCGGCGACCAGCGCCTGCAGCGCGGGCGTGAGGCCGGGGCTGACCGTGAAGTCCGCGCCGGCGTCGAGGGCCTGGCGCACATGGCTCGCCAGCAGCATGGTGCCGGCGCCGAACAGGCAGCGGGGATGGCGCGCCTTGGCAGCCTTCAGCACCGCCGGCGCCTCGGGCGTGCGGAAGAGGATCTCGATCACGGGGGCTCCCGCTGCCACCAGGCCGTCGATATCGCTTAGACCCTCGTCTGGATCCTTGATCGCCATCACCGGCAGGATCGGCGTTTCGGCGAGGCGAGCCCGCAATTCGGCAACATTTGTCATTTTTCCTTCAGACCTGTTCTTTCCAAACTATAGTGTTTTGCGATTTGACGGAGTCCCCTCGAATCGCAAAGACACGTCGGAACAAAGAGTTAGAGCAAATAGGCGTTCACGCCTGAACGCGTTCTGCTCTAGACAGCATCGCCTCCACCTCGGCCCGGTCGGGTGTGCCCAGCCGCCCGCCGAAGCTGCGGCATTTGAGGGCGGCGGCGACATTGGCGAAGGCGATGGCCTGCGGGATGGATGCCCCTTCGGCGATGGCGAGGGTAAAGGCACCATGGAAGACGTCGCCCGCCGCCAGCGTGTCGACAGCCTCGACCGCGGGCGGGCGCAATTGCTCGATCCGGCCTGTTTCACGGTCGAGCCAGAAGCAGCCCTCCGGCCCGGCCGTGACGGCGAGGAAACCGGCGAAACGACCGGCCAACACACGCAGCGCCTCGCCTGGGCTGGAGGTGCCGCTCAGCGCCAGCGCCGCCGGTTCGGAGAAGACGACATGGCTCGCCAGCTCGGCAAGTTCCATTGTCACGCCGGCCGGGCCGGTATCGGCATCGAGCACGGCGGGGCGGCCGGCCGCGCGCGCCGCCTTCAGCACGGCGGCTGCACCCTCGGGCCAGCGTATGTCGACGAGCGCGGCGTCGGCACGGGCGACCAATTCGAGCGGTAGCCAGGACGGATCCTGGCCGAGCGCCGGATCGTAATAGGGCACCACCAGCCTCTCGCCATGGCGGTCGACCAGCACGGTCGAGATCGGCGAGCGTGCGCCCCGGGCCCGACGGATGAAGCGGCAGTCGATGCCGGCTGCCGTCAGGTCGGCAACGATATGCTCGCCGATCGCATCATCCCCGACGCGTGAGAGCAGGGTGCTGCGCCCGCCCAGCCGGGCGATCGCGGCAGCGGCACTGGCGGCCATGCCATGGGCCACCTCCGTCACCCGGCTGGGCAGGACCTTGCCGGGACCGCTCGGCAGGCTATCGAGCTGGAAGATCGAATCGAAGGAAGAGGCGCCGCAGCACACCACATGCACGATCTTGCCGGCTGACTCGAGCACCGCTCTCTCCCTCTGCGATGAAAACAACGTCATCGAACGAAGGGGGCCGCGGCGCGGTATTCGAGCGGATGATCGCATTTGTCATAGCATTGCCCGCGCCGGCGGTGGAAGGGCGCCGCCCCACCGGCGGCCGCGACTTTTTCGACCGGATGCCATATCGGCCTCGACGCCGGCTAAGCGAAGGCATAGAACCCCGGGATGGCCAAGTTCTTCTATATTCTCGTGCCCTTCGCCATTCTGGCGGTCGCCATCGTGCTCGGCATGGGCCTGCACAACATGCTCAAGGGCGGCGATGGCTGGCGTTCCCAGCGGCTGATGCAGATGCGCGTCCTGTTGCAGGCCGTGGCGATCATCATCATCATGGCGGCGATCTATTTCGCTCACAAATAAGTGACGAAAGTTCTCCCAGTTCTACGATTTCTTGAATATAAGCTTCATCTTGCATTCACATTTCGTTGCGTAACCTCGGCTTGCGTATTAACCGAGGAACGATTCATGCGGAATTTTTTGAAGATTGCATTGGCTTCATTGGTAATCTCTGCTCCATTGGCAAGCGCTCAGGCCCAAAATTTCTTTCCGCGCCAGCAACAGCAGCGCGACTGGAGAGATCATCGCCCCGGCAACTGGGGGGGACAACACCGGGGACCTGACCGTTATCCCAGGGGCTGGGGACCAAATCGCCGGCCGGATGGTGCCGGCTATTACCACGGCTATCGCGGCTATCGCGATTACCGGCCGGGCTATCGTCGCCACCGTGACGGCATGTGGTATCCCGTGGCGGCGTTCGCCCTCGGTGCGATTCTCGGCGGCGCTCTGAGCCAATGATCCGATAAGGCCATGTGGCGGCCTGGCGAGCCGCCGCATGGCCTGTCCCGGTCACTGGCATCGCGCCGTCGGTGCCATAAACCGTCCCGCGTTTACGTTTGAGTCACATCCGGCCCCTAGGGTCCGCCCGTCCGGTACCTGTTGGGGATAACGTGGTGCCGGCACAAGGCCCGGCCGGATGCTCTCCTGGCCGGGCCGCTTAAGGCATTTGCCTTTGTGCTTGCCGGCCCCCTGGATTGCGTCGCTGCCCCGGCAATGACAATGATCCCCGAAACCCAAACAATGCGGGGCAAGCGCCATGGTTCGTCTCAACAAGATCTACACCCGTACCGGCGATGACGGTTCGACCGGGCTCGGTACCGGTGAGCGCCGTTCGAAGGCCGATCTGAGGGTCGAAGCCTATGGCACGGTCGACGAGGCCAATGCGGTGATCGGTCTCGCCCGCCAGTACAGCGCCCGCGAGGATGCGGATATCGATGCCATGCTCGCCCGCATCCAGAACGATCTGTTCGATCTCGGCGCGGATCTGTGCACGCCCGAGGGCGGCGAGAAGGAGATCACCTGGACGCCGCTGCGTATCGTGCAGGCCCAGGTCGACCGGCTGGAGCAGGAGATCGATGCCATGAATGCCGATCTTGCGCCGCTGAAGAGCTTCGTGCTGCCGGGCGGCACGCCCTGCGCCAGCCAGCTGCATCTGGCGCGTACCGTCAGCCGCCGGGCCGAGCGCGTGATGGTGGCGCTGTCGCAATCGGTGGGCGAACTGGTCTCCGCCGAGGCGCTCGCTTATGTGAATCGCCTCTCCGACCACCTGTTCGTGGCGAGCCGCTACCTCAACCACAAGGCCAGCGGCGACGTGCTCTGGGTGCCCGGCGCGAACCGTTGAGCGTCCTGCGCCCGCAGGGCAGAAGGCACTGGCGCCATTTCCCGTCATGTCCGCGCAATCATTGCGCGTAATTAATCCGGGCCCATCCCGTTTCGGCCGGTTTGGCCATCTTTCATTTACCTTGATGAATCATGATCATGGCCATGAAAAAGACAGTCCTGCCTGCCCTTGCGCTGCTCGCCCTCTCCGCTCTGCCGGCGTCGGCCGCCTCCTTCCAACAGTGCCTTTCCGCCATCGGCGCGCGTGCCGGTGCGGTGGGGGTGTCGTCATCGGTGATCAACCGGCAGTTCAGCGGCCTGCAGCCGGACATGACCGTGATCGACGCGATGAACAAGCAGCCCGAGTTCAAGACGCCGATCTGGGACTACATGGCCTCGCTGGTCGATGCGCAACGCGTGGCAGACGGCAAGCAGATGCTGGCCCGATATGGCTCGGTGCTCTCCGGCGTGCAGCGGCGCTACGGCGTCGACCCGGCCGTGGTGGTGGCAGTGTGGGGCGTCGAGTCCAACTATGGCGAGAGCAAGGGCACGCGCCCGCTGGTGCAGTCGCTGGCCACGCTGTCCTGCTATGCCGGCCGCCGCCAGGCCTATTTCCAGGGTGAGCTCATCGCCACGCTGAAGATCATCCAGCGCGGCGACGTCAATCCCGATCATCTGGTCGGCTCCTGGGCAGGCGCCTTCGGCAACACCCAGTTCATGCCCTCGACCTTTCTGCGCCTCGCCGTGGACGGCGACGGCGACGGTCGCCGCGACGTGGTCGATTCCGTGCCCGATGCGCTCGCTTCCACCGCCAATTACCTGGCCCGCTCCGGCTGGACCTCCGGCACGCGCTGGGGCTATGAGGTGCGCCTGCCGCCCGGATTCAAGGCCGGCCTGGCGGGACGCACCAAGAAGCGCCCGCTCGGTTCCTGGGCCGCGATGGGCGTGACCCGCATCGATGGCGCTCCACTGCAGGGCGGCAATGCCCGGGCCGCCATCCTGCTGCCGGCCGGGCCGCAGGGGCCGGCCTTCGTGGTCTTCCGCAATTTCGATGCGATCTATTCATACAACGCCGCCGAATCCTATGCCCTGGCGATCGCCCACCTGTCGGATCGCATCCGGGGCGGCAGCCCCTTCGCGACGCCCTGGCCGACCGACGATCCCGGCCTGTCGCGGGCGCAGCGCAAGGAATTGCAGGCTCTGCTGGCGCGCAGGGGCTATGATGTCGGTACGCCCGACGGCTCGATCGGCGCCAAGACCATCCAGGCCATCCGCGATGTGCAGCGCCGGCTCGGCCTGCCGGTCACCGGCCACCCTGGGTTGAAGGTCTTGACGGCCCTGAAGCGAGGCTGATCGCCAAAAAGCGCCATTTTTCCAGGGGCTAGTTGGCATCAGCCATTATGATGATTGCGTCTGCGGCATCACTTGCCCTAGAATGTCGCCGAGAAAAGTTGTAGAACCGCATCATGTCAGCGACCACAGTCATTCACTTCGATCGTTCCGCCAAGGCGGCCACGCCGGATGCATCGCCCTCGCGCGAGCTTTCCTCCCGCGACCACCAGCGCACGGGCTGCCCGTTCCATGACGTGCGTTCGATGCTGCGCGACGTCGGCCTGAGGCCCACCCGCCAGCGCCTGGCGCTGGGCTGGCTGCTGTTCCAGAAGGGCGATCGGCACATCACCGCCGAGATGCTGCATGACGAGGCCTCCAAGGCCCGGGTGCCGGTCTCGCTCGCCACCGTCTACAACACGCTGCACCAGTTCACCGAAGTCGGCCTGCTGCGCGAATTTGCCGTGGACGGGTCGAAGACCTATTTCGACACCAATGTGCATGAGCACCATCATTATTTCGTCGAAGGCGACAATGAGGTGCTCGACATCCCCGGCGAGGTCAACATGGCCGAGATGCCGCAGGTGCCGGCGGGCTACGAAGTTGCGCGCGTCGACGTGATCGTGCGCCTGCGCCGCAAGGACTGAGGCATTCTCCATCGAGTTTGATGAAACGGCGCGGCTCGACCGCGCCGTTTTCTTTTGCGCATGCCTTGGTCATGCACGTCTTCGTTCCGAGCAATCGAGCCCGCTGTGGTCTATTGTCGGGCGATCGAACCGAGAGGTGCCGGCGGTGGGCGCATGAATCGCTATCCGATGTTCAATCCGCAGCTGCTGAACAGCTTCGTGTCGGTGTGCGACACCATGAGCTTCACCCGTGCGGCGGAACGCGTGTCCCTGTCGCAGTCCACCGTCAGCCAGCAGATCCGCCGGCTGGAGGAGATGCTCGGCAAGCCGCTGTTCGAACGTTCCTCGCATCAGGTGCAGCTCACCGAGGAGGGTGTGAAGCTATTGGGCTATGCCCGGCGCATCATCGCCCTCAACGAGGAGGCTCATGATGCGCTGACGGGACTGTGGCGCGATGGCGTGCTCCGGCTGGGCATGCCCGAGGATTATACCGTACCCACCGCCGACCTGCTCGCGGTCTTCAGCCGGGAGCACCCGCATCTACGGCTCGACGTCACCAGCGGCCTGAGCGCGGATCTGCATGCCGCCTACGGCCGCGAGGAACTCGACCTCATCCTGGTCAAGCAACGGCGCAGCCAGCCGCCGCGCGCCGCCAGGCCCGAACCCCTGCTCTGGCTGGACAGTCTGGCCCATCCGGCCATCGAGCAGGCCCCGGTGCCGCTGGCGGTGTTCCCGCCCAACGGGCTCTATCGCGAGGAATTGTGCCGAGCCCTCGATGATCTCGGCCGGCGCTGGCGGGTCGGCTACAGCAGCGCCAGCCTGGGAGCGCTCATGGCGGCGTCGGCTGCCGGCCTCGGCATCACCCTGCTGCCTGCGGGCTGCCGGCTACCGAGCCATCGCATATTGGGTGAGGCCGAGGGATTGCAGTCGGTGACCGATTTCGAGCTGGCGCTGTATTTTCGCGATGGCGCCGTCGATGCCGTCATCACCCTGGCGGAGCGGCTGATCACCTTCTGCGGGCTGCAGGCCTAGGGCAAAGTGCTTTGGGGCGTGGAAATCTCAGCCCTATGTGCATGAAAGACTGGCTATTCATTCGCGCCCTGTGGGTGGCCCCCATCATTTTCGAATCGAATGATCAGCATTGGCAAATGTCGCTGCCATAGAAATCCGCCCTCCCGTAAATTGGGAGCACAGGCAACCGATCGAGGGCAGGAAACCACCGTGGAAAACCACCAGCAACCGAACCGCAGGGCGTTTTCCGGCCGCAGGGAAACACTGACCACGCCGCCGGTGGCCATCGGGACGGCCAGCGGCAGTGCTATGGCTGCGACCGCCAGCACCAGCCGCCCGGCCGATGAAACCGGCATCACGACGCTGGGCGATCGCCACTATTATCTCCGTGACGTGCGGCTCGAGGAAGGCTTCGAGTATGATGGCGAGACGGTGATCGGCACCCGCAGCGCGCTCTATACGCTGGAGATCGAGGACGGCAAGATCGCGGCCCTGCATGCAGCCGGCACCAAGCTGGCAGACGGCCTGCCCTGCTACCAAGCACATGGCCAGCTCATGCTGCCGGCGATGCGGGACATGCACATCCACCTCGACAAGACCTTTTATGGCGGGCCCTGGCAGGCCCCGCGCCCGCGCCAGGGCAAGACCATCATGGACATGATCGCGCGGGAGCAGACATTGCTGCCCGCGCTGCTGCCCATCTCGCAGCAGCGTGCCGAGGGGCTCATCGCCCTGTTGCAGTCCAAGGGCAGCACGGTGGCGCGTGGCCATTGCAACGTCGACCCGATCAGCGGCTTGAAGGCCCTGGAGCATGTGCAGCGGGCGCTGGAGAACTATCGCGAGGACTTCTCCTGCGAGATCGTCGCCTTCCCCCAGCACGGCCTGTTGCATTCCAGGGTCGAGGGACTGTTGCGCGAGGCGATGGCCATGGGTGCCGCCTATGTCGGAGGGCTCGACCCGACCAATGTCGATGGCGCCATGGAAAAATCCCTCGACGCCATGTTCCAGATCGCACTCGATACCGGCAAGGGCGTGGACATCCACCTGCATGAGACCAGTCCGGCCGGCGTGGCGGCGATCGAGTACATGGTCGATACGGTGGAGAAGAACGCAGCGCTCAAGGGCAAGGTCACCATCAGCCACGCCTTCGCGCTTAGCACGCTCTCGCCGCAGGCATTGTCCGAACTCGCCACCCGCTTTGCCGCGCAGGGTATCGCCATCGCCTCGACGGTGCCGATCGGCAGCTTTGTGATGCCGCTGCCTGAGCTCAGCGAGAAGGGCGTCTTCGTGATGACCGGCACGGACAGCGTGATCGATCATTGGTCGCCCTTCGGCAGCGGCGACATGCTGGAAAAGGCCAATCTCTACGCCCAGCTCTATGATGGCTCGGACGAGTTCCACCTCTCTCGCGCCCTGTCGATCGCCACCGGCGGCGTGCTGCCGCTGGACGGCAGCGGCAAGCGCGCCTGGCCGAAGGCCGGCGACGAGGCGGGGTTCACCCTGGTTCCCGCCAGTTGCTCGGCCGAGGCGGTGGCCCGCATGCCGGCGCGCACGGCCACCTTCCACCAGGGCCGCATGGTCTATGGCAGCGTGGGGCAGGCCTGAGGGCAGGCCGGGATGCCTGTCCTCCCTTGCCTTCCTCTCCCCGCATGAAGCAGGGAAGAGCGAGGGTGATTCCCGGCATGCTGGTCCCGGGCCTGGCCCGCTTCAACCTCCCGAGTGTTGCTTTGGCTCCCCCGACTTGTGGGGTGTGCGGCCGATTCCATTCGTGGCGAGATCGATCGCCAGGGCGAGGACCATCGCGGCCGCGCCGATCGCGAAGAGCAGGCGGTAATTGCCACCGCTCCGGGCGAAGAGGAAGGACAGGGCATAGGCGGCGCCGGCCTGGAACAGGGCGAACCACACCGTCGCCAGGCTCCAGGCGCGCTTTTGCCGGGCAGGGTGGTGCGGCAGGAGTTCGTGGATGCGCCCAATGACCAGCGGTACCGTGCCGGTGACGAAGGCGCCGACCACGAGGCTGGAGGCGATCAGCCATGGCTGGCCCGTGACACCCACGGGCAAGGCCACCGCGGCGGTCTCGAGCAGGAAGGCCGTGCGCAAGGCGGCGCCGAAACCGATGCGGTCGGCAAGGTGGCCGGCCAGGAGAGGGCCGATGGTGGCACCGATGCCGAAGACGATCCAATAGAGCGCGCCGACCTCGACGCCTTCACCCAGGCCCCGGGCGACGAAATCGACCAGGAAGATCATGTGGGGCACCCAGCCGGCGGCATTGAGGGCGTATTCGGCATAAAGGGCGCGCAGGCTTGCCGTTCGCGGGGCATGGCCGGACGCGGCCGGCTGGGCCACCGCATTCTCGCCGCGCGGCCAGCCACTCCAGGCGGTGGCCGTCAGCAGCAGCGAGAGCGCACCGAGGCCAAGCCAGGCCTGCCGCAGTCCCTGCTGCAGGAGCAAGGGCACCAGCGTGCCGGATGCGGCAATGCCCGCTCCGATGCCCATGAAGATGGCGCCGCCGGCAAGTCCCCGCCTTGCCGGTGCGATATGGGCGAGGACGGTTGGGGCCGCCAGGACCATCAGCGTGCCACCCGCCAGCCCGGCGGAGAAACGCCAGGTGAAGAACCAGGCAAAGCCGAGCGGATAGGCGCAGGCGAAAAAGCTGAGGGTGGCCAGGGCCATCATGGCCCTGAGGGTGGCAACGGTCGAGAAACGTCCAGCCATCGGCCGGCCCATGAGGGCACCGGCAAGATAGCCCGCCAGATTGGCGGCGCCGAGATAGGCGGCCGTCGAGGGTTCGAACCAGCCCGCATCGACGATTGCCGGCAGCAGCGGCGTATAGGCGAAACGGGCGAGGCCGATGCCGATCAGGCTTGCGCAGAAGGCAGACAGGATGGAGCGCCACGGGTTCGGGCTGTGCTCGCGGGAATTCCCGTCACGGTCCAAGATGATGGTGCCGGCCATTCGTCGACCCTCGATTGTCGCCCTTGACGACCATAGTGGGCTGAGACAATCTATAAAAACGAATATAAGAGATAATAGTTATCTCTATTTGAGATATGTGAAGCACAACGGATCCGACACCGGCATGGATATATCCGACCTGAAGGTTTTCGAGGCCGTAGCCCGGCTCGGCAGCATGAACCGGGCCGCCCAGGAGTTGAATACGGTGCAATCAAACGTGACAACCCGTATTCGTGCCCTCGAGCAGGACCTTGGCATCAGCCTGTTCCAGCGCCATGCGCGGGGTGTCTCGACCACGCTTGCGGGGCAGCGGGTGCTGCCCTTTGTCGGCCGCATCGCCAGGCTGCTGGCGGATGCGCGAATGGCCGCGCAAGACGAGGGCGTTCCGGGTGGCGCCCTGTCGCTCGGCAGCCTGGAAACGACGGCGGCACTGCGCCTGTCCGGCCTGCTCAGCCGGTTTGCCAAGGCCCATCCCGCCGTCAGGCTCGTCCTTACCACCGGGACCACGCGCAGGCTTCTGGACGAAGTGATCGCGTGCCGCCTCGAAGGTGCCTTCATCGCCGGCCCCGTCAGCCATCCGGAACTGAGCTGGCAGGTGGTTTTCCGGGAAGAACTCGTCCTCGTCACCGCGCCCAACCATCGCAGCATCGACGAACTGGCTGCGGTCGCGGATCTGAAGACGATCGTATTCCAGATCGGCTGCTCCTATCGCCAGCGGCTCGAAGCCTTGCTGGCCGAGAGAGGAATCGTGACCGCAAGGCCGCTGGAATTCGGCTCGCTGGAAGCGATCATCAGCTGCGTGTCGGCCGGCGTCGGCGTTACGCTGCTGCCGAGAAGCGTGGTGGCCGGCGCCCGGCAGGAGGGCAGGATCGCCATCCATGACCTCCCGCCCGCGCGGTCTGAAGTCGACACGCTGTTCGTGCGTCGGGTGGATGGCTATGTTTCGAGCGCCCTTTCGGCCTTTCTCGACATGGCGCAAGCGAGCTTTGGCGCGAGCGGCACCTGAGGGCGCCGCTCCGCTGCGAGCCGGTTCAATCGGCGACTTCGACCACCAGTTCGACCTCGACCGGCAGGCCGAGAGGCAGGCTGGCGACCCCGAGCACGACCCGGCCCGACAGCATGTCGGCGCCGAAGACCTTGAGAAGAAGTTCAGAGGCGCCGTCGGCAACTTTCGGATGCTCCCGGAAATCGCCTTGCGTGGCGATATAGACGCCAAGTTTGGCGACGCCGGTCACCTTGTCGAGCGAACCGAGTTCCTGCCTGATGGCGGCGAGGGCGCTGCGGACGGCCAGTTCGGCCGCCTGGTAGCCCTCCTCGACGGTAAGTTCGCCGCCGAGGCGTCCGATGAATTGCGGCTTCCGGTCGATCACCGGCAGCATTCCGCTGAGGAAGAGCAGCCGGCCGACCCTGGCCGCCTCGACATAGGCGCCGAACGGCGTGGGAGGCGGGGGAAGCGCAATGCCGAACTCCTTGAGCCTCTGTTCCACGCCGGGCCCTTTTGCGCTGGGAGGGTTGCGTGGATTTACCATTTGCCCAGATGTGCGCCGCCATCGACGTGCAACACCTCCCCGGTTACGCGCGGCGCCTCGGTCAGGAAGAGAACGGCCTCGACGATTTCCTCGACAGCCGAAATGCCGGGCATAGGTGATAAGCCATTGATGAAGTCACGCGGGCTGTCCTTGTGGAGCGGAGTGTCGACGACACCGGGCGCCACCGTGTTCACGCGGATGCCGTCCCTCGCATATTCCATGGCGATGTTCCTGGAGAGGGCCTCGATGCCGCCTTTGGTGGCCATGGCGACCGAAGCGTTGACGCCGGCGATCGGATGGTCGGCCAGGGGCGTCGTGATGCTGACGATACTGCCGCCGCTCTTTTGTGCCAGCATCTGGCGCACCACCGCCTGGGTGAGATGCAGGAAGCCTTCCACATTGGTGGCAGCGAGCCGGCGGTAATCCTCCAGCGTGTAGTCGACGAACGGCTTGGTGAAGAAGATGCCCGCGTTGTTGACCAAAGCATCGATCCGCCCGAAGCGGGCGAGTGCGGTTTCGACCACGCGTTCTGCCGTGGTGGGGTCGGCAATGTCCCCGTCGACGCGGGCGAGCCTGTCGGAGGCACCGATCTCATCCGTCTCGGAAACCCGCCGCGATGTCGCGACCACGGCGTAGCCACGATCCAGGAAGGTATTGGCGAGGCCTGCACCGATGCCCTGTGATGCGCCGGTGACGATGACGACCTTGTTTGTCATTTGAGTTCTCCACGAGTTGGTTTGCTCTCGTGGAAGGAATCTGCATCGCCACTCGTCTTTTGATTAGATGGAAATATATGGAATCAATTTTCCATTTATGCAAAAATATCGGCATGGCCGATCTCAATGACATCGCCGTTTTTGCGAAGGTGGCGCAGTTCGAAAGCTTCAGTCGTGCCGCCCACGCACTCGGCATGCCTGTCTCCACCGTCAGTCGCAAGGTGAGTGCGCTTGAGGAACAATTGGGCGTGACGCTGTTGCAGCGCACGACGCGCAAATTGACACTCACGGCCCAGGGACGCGCCTATTACCATCAATGCAGCGAACCGCTCGGCCAACTCCAGGATGCCGAACGGGTACTCGTCCAGGCCCAAAGAAGGCCGGAGGGCCTGCTTCGGGTCTCCGTGCCAGTGATCATGGGACAGCAGCCCTTCTACGACTTCATCTCGTCCTTCCTGACGGCCTATCCGCACATCCAGGTCGATCTCGTCGTCACCAATGTCTTTCTCGATCTGATCGCCGAGAATGTCGACGTGGCCATCCGCTTCGGGGAACTGCAGGATTCCAGTATCATCGCCCAGCGTATCGGCAAGAGCGTGCGCTATGTCGTGGCGACGCCAGGCTATCTCGATGGGCGTGACAGGCCGGCCAAGCCGGAGGATCTGGCTCGCCATCGCTGTGTGCTGATGAACGGGCGCAACAACGAAGCCGAATGGCACCTGGTCAGTGGTCGCAGAGAAGCGAAGGTCCAGGTCTCCGGGCCGATCGCCAGTCGCGATTTCCAGGCCGTGAGCGCCTTCACCTACAAGGGCCACGGCATCGGCCTCTTGCCCTCGACCTATTGCGACCAGCGCATCGAGAGCGGTGAACTCGAGCGCCTCCTGCCGGATTGGTCTTCGCCCGAGATCTTCGTGCACGCCGTCTATCAGACGCGGCGTTTCCTGCCTGCCAAGCTGCAGGTTTTCCTGGATGCCCTGAAGGCCTGGAAGAGCCCGCTTTGGATCATGCTGCGCTGACGCCGGCTACCGCACGCCCGATCGTCATCGGCGGGGTTTTTCAGAGCTTCAGCCAATCGAGCGTGCCCAGGGAGACCAGGGTCGCAACCAGGATGGCGCCGGCATAGATCAGGCTGTGGCGCCAGCTCTGCAGCGGCGAGCGCTGGCGGAGCAAGGCGGGGCGCGCCAGGACGAAGGCGGCGATCAGCAACGCCACCACTAGGCCGCCATGCTGAATGCCGGTGGCCAGGTCATGCAGGATCACCATCGAGCAGATCAGCAGGGTCGGGAACCAGGCATGCCGGAACTCGGTGCGAAGCTTGGCGAGCAAGGGGGCAAATGGCTGCATGATATCCTCAAGAGCAAACGTTCGGCCGCGTTCTGAAAGCTGAAGCTGGCGGAGTAGATGCCGATTGCGGCGCGAGCGTGCCGTGTCGATGGTCACACCGCGGAAATAGAGAGGAAAGGCGGTGTTCTGCCCCGGAATCGGCCGGCAGCCTTAACAAAGCGTAAAAACCGGACCGATTTTTCTGCCGCTGCCGCCTCCTACCCGTCCGGTGGCAGACCCCGCGATCCGGGCATGGCAGACGTCGCCAAATAGGCAGTAGCGGCCTGACTGGAATCCTTCTATAAACGCACCATCCCGCGCCGCACAAATCGCCTCGCGAGCGCGAATTCCGCTGACCTATCATAGGCTTGGGGACGTTCCCCGGCCTTTTTCAGGGAACCTGCCATGGCCTCTCTCGACAGCTTCAAAGCCCGCAAGACACTTCAGGTGGGCTCGAAGACCTATACCTATTATTCCTTGAAAGCAGCGGAAGCGAACGGTCTTCCCGGCATTTCCGCCTTGCCGGTCTCCATGAAGGTCCTGCTCGAGAACCTCCTGCGCTTCGAGGATGGCCGCAGCGTTTCCAAGGGTGATATCGAAGCCATCGCCGCCTTCCTCACCAACCGTGGCAAGGCCGAGCGCGAGATCGCCTTCCGCCCCGCGCGCGTGCTGATGCAGGACTTCACCGGCGTGCCGGCCGTGGTCGACCTCGCCGCCATGCGCGACGCCATGAAGGCCCTGGGGGGCGACCCCACCCTGATCAACCCGCTGGTGCCCGTCGATCTCGTCATCGACCACTCGGTCGTCGTCGACTATTTCGGCAACAACGACGCCTTCAAGAACAATGTGGCCCGCGAATATGAGCAGAACCAGGAGCGCTACCGCTTCCTGAAATGGGGCCAGTCGGCCTTTGACAATTTCCGCGTGGTGCCGCCGGGCACCGGCATCTGCCACCAGGTCAATCTCGAATATCTGGCCCAGACGGTCTGGACCAAGGAAGAGGACGGCGTCACCGTCGCCTATCCCGACACGCTGGTGGGCACCGATAGCCACACCACCATGGTCAATGGCCTGGGCGTGCTCGGCTGGGGCGTCGGCGGCATCGAGGCCGAGGCTTCCATGCTCGGCCAGCCCAATTCGATGCTGATCCCCGAAGTGATCGGCTTCCGCCTCACCGGCAAGCTGCCGGCCGGTGTTACCGCCACCGACCTGGTGCTCACGGTCACCCAGATGCTGCGCAAGAAGGGTGTTGTCGGCAAGTTCGTGGAGTTCTTCGGCCAGGGCCTCGACGCCATGACGCTGGAAGACAAGGCCACCATCGCCAACATGGCACCGGAATATGGCGCGACCTGCGGCTTCTTCCCCGTCGATGCCGAGACGTTGCGCTATCTCGACAAGTCCGGCCGCGACGCCGACCGTATCGCCCTGGTCGAAGCCTATTCCAAGGAACAGGGCATGTTCCGCACCGCGGCGAGCTTCGATCCGGTGTTCACCGACATCCTCGAACTCGACCTCGCCACCGTGCTGCCCTCGCTCGCAGGCCCCAAGCGCCCGCAGGACCGCGTGCTGCTCTCCGACGCCAAGGCCGGCTTCCTCGCCGCCCTGGAAGGCGAGTTCAAGAAGCCCGGCGAGGCCGGCAAGACGCAGGCCGTCGAGGGCACCGACTACGCCATCGGCCATGGCGCGGTGACCATCGCCGCCATCACCTCCTGCACCAATACCTCCAACCCTTCGGTGCTGGTCGCGGCCGGCCTGCTCGCCCGCAAGGCGGCGGCCAAGGGCCTGAAGTCCAAGCCCTGGGTCAAGACCTCGCTCGCCCCGGGATCCCAGGTGGTGGAAGCCTATCTCAGCCAGTCCGGCCTGCAGAAGGACCTCGATGCCCTCGGCTTCAACCTGGTCGGCTTCGGCTGCACCACCTGCATCGGCAATTCCGGCCCGCTGCCGGAGCCGATCTCGGAAGCCGTCAACAAGGGTGACATCGTCGCCGCCGCCGTGCTCTCGGGCAACCGCAACTTCGAGGGCCGCGTCAATCCGGACGTCAAGGCCAACTACCTCGCTTCGCCCCCGCTGGTGGTTGCCTATGCGCTGGCCGGCTCCCTCCAGGTCGACCTGACGCTGGAGCCGCTCGGCACCGGCAGCGACGGCAAACCGGTCTTCCTCGCCGACATCTGGCCCGACGGCGCCGAGATCCAGGCGGTGATCGACCAATACGTCACCCAGGCGATGTTCAAGTCCAAATATGCCGACGTCTTCAAGGGCGACGTCAATTGGCAGAAGATCTCGGCCCCGGCGGGCCAGACCTATGCCTGGGACGAAGGTTCCACCTATGTGCAGAACCCGCCTTATTTCGAGGGCATGACCAAGACGCCGGTGCCGCCGACCGACGTGCACAAGGCTCGCGTCCTCGGCCTCTTCCTCGACTCGATCACCACCGACCATATCTCCCCGGCCGGTTCGATCAAGGCGGCGAGCCCGGCGGGCGAATATCTGCGCGATCATCAGGTCCGCCCGGTGGACTTCAACCAGTACGGCACCCGCCGCGGCAACCATCAGGTGATGATGCGCGGCACCTTCGCCAATATCCGCATCAAGAACCAGATGCTGCCAGGTATCGAAGGCGGTCTGTCCATCCATTATCCCGATGGCGTGGAAGCCCCGATCTATGACGTCGCCATGCGCTACAAGGCCGAGGGCGTGCCCCTGGTCGTGTTCGCCGGCAAGGAATACGGCACCGGTTCCTCGCGTGACTGGGCGGCCAAGGGCACCAAGCTGCTCGGCGTGCGCGCCGTGATCGCCCAGAGCTTCGAGCGTATCCATCGTTCCAATCTGGTCGGCATGGGCGTGGTGCCCTTTACCTTCGCCGAAGGTACCTCCTGGCAGACGCTGGGCCTGAAGGGCGACGAGACGGTGACGATCGAAGGTATCGAGACGATCAAGCCACGCGCGACCATCGAGGCCGAGATCACCTTCGCCGACGGCAAGGTGGTCAAGGTGCCGCTGCTGTGCCGCATCGATACGCTGGATGAGCTCGACTACTTCAAGAACGGCGGCATCCTGCAGTTCGTGCTGCGCAACCTGGCAGCATAATCCGGGGAGGGCGGATCTCCCAACGACATGTTTGCATGTCGCGGTATCCGCCTTTTCCAGTATCCATGCGTGGTGGTGTCTTTTGAGATCACCGCCCCGCTCTCTTCTCGACCGTTGTCGTTTCAAGAGCGGACAGGGTGTCCGCGCTCCGAGGAGATCCCATGTTCCCAGACAATCTCATCGCCGGCTACAAGTCCTTCCTCGGTGATCGCTTCTCCCGGGAGAGCCAGCGCTACGAGACGTTGGGAACCACGGGGCAGAGCCCTGAAGTGCTCGTGATCGGCTGCTGTGATTCGCGGGTCTCGCCCGAAGTGATTTTCGATGCCGGGCCGGGCGAGCTGTTCGTGGTGCGCAACGTCGCCAATATCGTGCCGCCCTATGAAGCGGGCGGCCAGTTCCACGGCACCAGCGCCGCACTGGAATTCGCGGTCGAGGCGCTCAAGGTCAAGCATATCGTCATCATGGGCCATGCCAGCTGCGGCGGCATCCGCTCCTTCGCCGAGAAGCGGGCGCCGCTCTCCTCCGGCGACTTCATCGGCAAATGGATGTCGATCATAGCCCCGGCGGTTGATACGCTCGAGGATCCCGGCGAGACGCCGTCGGAAGACTATATCACCCGTCTTGCTTTGGCCGCCGTGGAACAGAGCCTCGCCAATTTGATGACCTTCGGCAGCGTGCGCCGCCGCGTCGATGCCGGCGAATTGCAGCTCCACGGCGCTTATTTCGGCATTGCTTCCGGCCATCTCTTGGTGCGCGATCCCGAGACCCGCCGCTTCGAGGCAGTGGTTGCCGACATCGGCGCGCCGCCTTCCCTGCTGCGCTGCGACTGAGGAGGACGTCGCAGGCGAGACGCCTGCGACCCCGAAATATTGCACCGCCCGCCTAAAGCAGGGCCGGTGTCCTTATATCTTGCTTACGCATCCTGCTTAAAATAATGCACAATATTTATTTGTGTAATGGACTTGCTATTTCGTAAAATGCCTTCGATGTCAGCCCACCGAACAATTGCGGCAGGGCAGGATAACGTCCTTTCTTTCCCTCGTCCGACCGAATGCTTTCGTGGGCCGGCGTGAGAACAAGGCATTTTCAGAACCGCTTTCACCATGTCGCATTCAGTTCCGAGAAAACTGGACATCGTCTCCAGGGTAACCATTCACGTCTTTGCTGCCGAAGTCCTCTTCGCCGCCTTGCTGGCAGCCTGCGGATCGAAGGCCTTTGGCCCGACCTTCGCCGCACTGCTCTCCCTGTTCGCCGTGTTGCAGGCGATGGCAGCATTCAGTGCACGTCGCCGAGCGCCATCTTCCTCGCTGACGGAATGGGACGGCATCGCCTGGCTGCTGCTGGTGGCGACGGGAGCGCTGCTGTTCCAGCGCTGATCTGGTCTCGGCGAAGCACCCCCTCACAGCGGCGGCAGGCGGCGTTTCACCGGCTGCGACTTGACGATGGCGGTGTTGGTTTCGGCCTTGTCGATGAGGCGGTCGAGGATCTCGTCGAGCTGTTCGATCGAGCGCAGATGCAACCGGGCGACGAAGCAGTCATCGCCCGTGACCTTGTCGCATTCGGAGAATTCCGGGATTTCCTCGATCAGCCGCTGCACCCGGGGCAATTGGCCGGGCAAAGGGCGGATACGCACGATCGCTTGCAGCGTATAGCCGAGAGCCTGCGGATCGACGTCCACGGTGAAGGCGCGGATCACGCCGCGCTCCTCCAGGCGCCTGAGACGTTCCGAGGTCGAGGGGGAGGACAGGTTCACCCGGCCCGCCAGTTCCTTCAGGGAGATGCGGGCGTTCTCGACCAGGATGTCGACGATGCGCTTGTCCACTTCATCAAGCATGATGCAAATCCGCGATTTTTCCTTCGTAATTTAGGATCATGTCATATCTAGCCTTAGCCTATCCATATAAAATTGCGCGGCACCCGAATAGAATTCAGCCTCCTTTGAGAGGTGAATGCCATGGACAAGCTCCGCGGAACGGCCGAGATGACGGTGGCCATGATCATATCCGGCACGATCGGCTGGTTCGTCATCCTGTCCGGCCAGCCCGTCATCGACGTGGTGTTCTGGCGCTGCCTGTTCGGGGCGGGCACGCTCGCCTTGATCTGCCTGGGGCTCGGCCTTTTCAGGCGCGACGTCATCACGATTAGGCAGATTGGGCTCGCCGTGGTCGGCGGCATCGCCATCGTGGCGAACTGGCTGATGTTGTTCGCCGCCTATCCGCGCGCCTCGATCTCGATCGCCACCGCCGTGTACAACACCCAGCCCTTCATGCTGGTGGGCTTCGGCGTGCTGTTCTTCGCCGAGAAGCTGACGGCCTCCAAGCTGTTCTGGCTCGGCCTCGCCTTCGCCGGCATGCTCGGCATCGTGCAGGCCAAAAGCGGGGCTGCCGGCACCGATTATCTGGTCGGCATCGGCTTGGCGCTCGGCGCCGCCTTCTTCTATGCCATCGCCGCTCTGGTCGCCAAGAAGCTCAAGGGCGTGCCACCACACCTGATCGCGCTGATCCAGGTGATCGTGGGCATGGTGATGCTGGCTCCCCTCGCCAGCCTGTTCCATTCGCCCACGGCGGACCAGAGCTGGGCGATGCAGACCTGGGTGATCCTCGGTACGCTCGGCATCGTCCATACCGGTTTGATGTATATCCTGCTCTATGGTGCCATCCAGAAACTGCCGACCAGCCTCACCGGCGCGCTCTCCTTCATCTATCCGGTGGTGGCGATCCTGGTCGACCTCATCGCCTTCGGCCACCGCCTGGACTGGCTGCAGATGATCGGCGCCGGTGCCATCCTGGTCGCGGCCGCCGGCATGACGCTCGGCTGGTCGCCCTTGCGCCGGAACGAGGCAGCGGTGCCGGGGACACCGGCTAGAGCAAAGCGCGTTTAAGCGTAAACGCTTGTTTGCTCTCGGTCCTCTTTGTCACGCGCTTTTGCGATTCTTGTCGATATCGGCAAATCGCAAAACGCTTTAGCCCCCGATCCTGAGCAGGAGGACGCCAAGAAGGGCGTCGGCGATGCCGAACCATTGCAGAGGCGACAGCCTTTCGCCGCGCAGCACCACGCCTAGGGCGGCCGTGACGGCACCGGACAGCGTGCTCAGCACGGTGACCACCGCAACGGCCCCGGTAAGCGCCCCCAAGGCCAACGTGCCGAAGCCGCACAGGCTGAGCAGGCCGATCGCGGTGATGAGGAGCCAGAGCGATGAAGGCGGTGGCCGGAATTCGGCCGGCCGCGCCGCGAGCATGCCGGCAAGACAGACCAAATTGGTGGCATAGAGCAGCCACAGCGTCGCGGTGGCGCCGAGCCCGGGCAGGGCCAGGTGCCCCTGCAGCCAGAAGCCGACGCCGAAGAACAGGGCCGCCGCCAGCGCCAGGCGCAGCGAAGCCCTCGAACCCGCCGAGGCTCCGCCGTCGTCCGGGGCATAGACCGTACAGGGTACCCCGATGAAACAGAGCGCCAGGCCCGCCAGGGCCCACCAGCCCAACACCTCGCCGGTCGCCAGCGAGAGCAAGGTGGTGATCACGCCATAGGTGGCGGTGAGGGGCGCCACCAGGGCGGCTTTGCCGCGGGCCAGGGCCGACAGCAGGGCCAGCATGCCCAGGAAATTGCAGAGGGCGGCGGCGAGGCCCCACAGCCAGGCCTCCGGCAGGGCCGACGCCATCTGGCCGTGGATGGCGGGCAGGAACAGGACCAGCAGCGACAGGCCGGCAAAGCCGATGGCCTGGCTGAAGAACAGGGACCGGCGCACCCCGAGCGCTCGCGCCGCCGCACCGCCGAGAAAATCCGTGCCACCCCAGCACAGGGCGGCCGCCAGGCCGAGAAGAATTGCCATGTTTGCATCCGCTGTTCGGCCGTGAGGGGAACGTACATCCTTCAGGCTCCGTCCCTCTTAGCTGCGGCCCTTGCCTCCTCGGAACGCAGGGCCACGCCAAAGCGCGGCAATATCCAGCCAAAACGCGCATGGGCGCCATCAGGTCCCGGAACGTAGTCGCCGATGAGCTTCGGCATGCAGGTTATCGAGCCCGGTCGTGATGCGGCGGCTGACCGCGTCGATCTCCGCTGCATTGGCATTGCCGGCTACGGTGAGGGCCTCCGACCACAATACGCAGCCGCGCCCGAAGGGCAGCACCAGACTGGCCTTGTCCCAATTGTCGAGGTCGATGCGGGCGCTGGTCACCGCCGCGAACAGGAAGATCGGCCGCCCGGTGGCACGGGCCAGTTGCACCGCGCCCTTACCGGCGACACGCGCGACCTTGGGCACGTCGGCCGTCATCAGCACATTGGTGCCGGTTTCCAGCGCCTGGCGCATCGCCAGGAAGGCGGGGATGCCGCATTTGCCCCGGATCTTGGCGCGGGTCTGGGTGCCGGAGCCGCGAATGGTGCCGTAGCCAGCCCGTGCCAGCGCCGTGGCGATCACCGTGCCGTCGAAATGCAGCGAGACCAGCACGCTGGTTCGCGGCGCGCCGCGCAGGGCTGCGACGCTCAGCATCTGCTGGCCATGCCAGGTCAGTGCGATGAAGGAACCCTTCGTCCGTTCCCAGGGAGGCAGTTCGCCCGGCTCAGGGGCGAAGCGCGTGGTACGCATCACCCCGCTGATATAGGCGTGCAGCCCATAGCCGGCAGCCTTGGCGGCCCATTGCTTCCTGCGGATCATCGTCGGCTCCCGAATGCGGGCGCAACCTAGGGAGGGCGGATTGCGCGGGCATTGCGGGCAGGCTGACGCGGGATGCCGAACCTAGCTCTGTGGCAGCGGGATGTCGGGCCAATCTTCGGTGGCGGCGGGCTGGATCGCCCTCTCCAGATAGGTGGAGAGCACCACATAGCTCTTGGTGCCCCTGACGCCCGGCAGGACATAGAGTTGGGAGAGGAAATGCTCCATGGCCCGGGCGTTTCGGGTGCGGACCTTCATCACCACGCCGGTATCGCCGGCCACCGAATGCATTTCCTCCACCTCGGGGAAACGGCGCAGTGTCATCATGCGCTCGCTCTTGCCCCAGCCCTCGGTGTCGACATGCACGAAGGCCAGGAAGGGCTTGCCGATGGCCTGGGCGTCGATAACGGCCGTCGAGCCCTTGAGCACACCGGATTCGCGCAGCCGCTTGACACGTTCATGCACGGCCGGCGCGGATAGCCCCGCGCTCTGGCCGATTTCGGCATAGGTCTGACGGGCATCGGCACTCAGGGCGGTTAAGATCTTTCGGTCGAAATCGTCGAGATGGCGCTCAGCCTGGCCGGTCGGCCGAACATCCTTCGTTTTTGATTTCATTCGGCAAAAACCTCTTTCTGGCGAAGATGTTTCTGAGCAGGTTGACGTGGAAACGAGAGGCCGGAACATGCAGATGATAGTACGAAATCCCAGCAATGGTATCTATGCCGCCACACCAGACTATGTTCATGCCATGGAAGTGGTGAAGCCTCAGCGCCTGCTTTTCTTCAGCGGCACCATGGGGCTCGATCCGGCGGGGAGGGCGCCCACCAGCCTGGCGGAGCAGCTCGACTGCGTGTGGTCCAATATCCGGCGCATCCTCGCCGAGGCCGGCATGGGCGTGGACAATCTGGTGCGCGTCACCAGCTATTTGCGCGACGCGGCTTATGTCGAAGCCAATCAGGCGGCGCGGCTCAAGGCTCTCGGCAGCCGCCGCATCCCGACCACGGCCATCGTGGTCGAGACGCTCGAACCGGGTTGGCTGGTGGAGCTGGAGGCGATCGCCGCAGGATGAGGGGGAGGGCGCAAAGCCTCCGTCGCGGCCCCACCTGCCTCACTCCATCCCTTCGAGCTCGATGATCATGCTCTCGATCAGATTGAGCCCGATCTGCCAGAAGGCGGGATCGCGCGCGTCGAGGCCAAAGGGGGCGAGCAACTCGGAATGGTGCTTGGTGCCGCCGGCGGCGAGCATGGCGAGATAACGTTCGGCAAAGCCATCATGCGCCTTCTCGTAGACGGCATAGAGCGAGTTCACCAGGCAATCGCCGAAAGCATAGGCATAGACGTAGAACGGCGAATGGATGAAATGCGGGATATAGGTCCAGAAGGTCTCGTAGCCCGGTCCGATCTTGATGGCCGGCCCGAGGCTCTCTTCCTGGACCGACAGCCAGATTTCGCCGAGGCGGTCGGCGGTCAACTCGCCCTGGCGGCGCTCGACATGTACCTTGCGCTCGAAGGAATAGAAGGCGATCTGGCGCACCACCGTGTTGATCATGTCCTCCACCTTGGCGGAGAGCATGGCCTTCTTCTGTGCCGGGCTTGAGGCCTGCGCCAGCAAGGCGCGGAAAGTCAGCATCTCACCGAACACCGAGGCGGTCTCGGCCAGGGTCAGCGGCGTCGGCGCCATCAGCGCACCGTTATGGCCCGCCAGCACCTGGTGGACGCCGTGGCCGAGCTCATGGGCCAGCGTCATCACGTCGCGCGTCTTGCCCTGGTAGTTGAGCAGCACATAGGGATGGGCCGAGGGCACGGTCGGGTGGGCGAAGGCGCCAGGGGCCTTGCCCGGACGGACGGGCGCGTCGATCCAGTTCTCGTCGAAGAAACGCTGGGCGATGCCGGCCATGCGCGGCGAGAAGCCGGCATAGGCCTCCAGCACGGTGCCGCGCGCATCTTCCCACTTGATCGGCGTGCTCTCCACCTTGGGCAGCGGCGCATTGCGATCCCAATGGTTGAGCTGGTCGAGCCCGAACCACTTCGCCTTGAGGCGATAGTAGCGATGCGACAGGCGCGGATAGGCTTCCTGCACCGCCGAGACCAGGGCGTCCACCACCTCGCGTTCGACCCGGTTCGACAGATGCCTGGAATCGGCGACATCCTCGAAGCCGCGCCAGCGGTCGGAGATCTCCTTGTCCTTGGCCAGCGTGTTGGTGATCAGGGTGAACAGCCTGAGATTGTCCTTGAAGGTGCGGGCGAGGGCATGGGCCGCCTTCTCGCGCTTGGCCGGGGAGGGGTCCTGAAGCAGGTTCAGGGTCGGCTCCAGCGTCAGTTCCTGGCTATCCTCCACCCGGAAGCGCAGGCCCGAGATCGTCTCGTCGAACAGGCGGTTCCAGGCGCCACGCCCGGTGACCGACTTGTCGTGGAACAATTGCTCGACGCGATCCTCGAGCTGGTAGGGCTTCTCGATCCGGATATCGTCGAGCCAGGGCTTCCAATGAGCGAGCGCCTCGTCCTTGACCGCCTCGGCCAAGGCCGTATCGTCGATGCGGTTGAGCTCCAGCGTGAAGAACAGGAGGTGGGAGGACGCCGTGGTCAGCTTGTCCTGCACGTCGCCATAGAATTTGGCGCGGACGGGATCCGTGGTGTCGCCGGCATAGACGAGGCCAGCGAAGGAGGCGATTCGCCCGAGCCTGTCCTCGAGGCCCTCATAGGTCTTGATGATGGCTGCGAGACGGCGGGCGCCCTCCTTGCCGGCCAGAATCTCGGCGAGCTTGCCTTTATGGGCCTCCTCGAAGGCCACACAGTCGATCAGGCCTCTGTCGAGATCGGCGGTAATCTCGGGCGAATCGAGGCCCGGGTAGAGATCGGCAAGATTCCATTCCGGCAGTCGGCCGAGTTCGCTGCCCTTCCGGTCGGCCCTGGTCTCCGGCGAATCAGCCTTGGATGCCTCGGATGTGGAGGAACCGGAGGATGCGGAAAAAGATTGGCCGGCCATGAAAACTCCTTGAGACCGCTTGGCACTACGATTGCGGTTGTCGTTCGAACGGCATTCCGGCGTGTCAGCCTCCGGCTGGCATCTTGAAAACCAAGCATTCGCCGGCAGATCAAGACGTCAGCCGGAAGCTGACACTCGGTGTTTGCAACAAAGCCGGGCCGGCGATGCGGCCCCATGATGGTCCCACATATCGCCGTTCGCGGCTGCGGTTTCAACCATCTCAGTGGAATGTGACTTTGATGAAACGTCGTTAAGCAGTCCTTCACGCTTCTCCTCCTAGATGATCCGAAACGGCACACAGGGCGCTTCGCCCGGGTGAAATCGTGGCGCCTCTCCGGAGGGCGGCCTCGTGCTGGCGCGGTGATGCCGGGTTTCCGCAGGGATCGGCATCCGATCGCTGCGTCGGATGAAATGGGACGGGGGATTGATGGGCTCGACTGTTCTGATCGCCGACGATGATCCGGTGCAATGCCGGCTTCTCGAGGCCATGGTGAGGCGTTTTGGCTATCATGCCCGCCTCGTGGACAGTGGCGAAGCGGCGCTGCGCGAACTCGAAGGCGGCAAGGTCGATCTTCTCGTCCTGGATCTGGTGATGCCTGATCTCGACGGCATGGGCGTGCTCGGTCGCATGCGGGCCCGCGGCCTGCAGGTTCCGGTGATCGTGCAGACGGCCCACGGCTCGATCGATGCCGTGATCTCGGCGATGAAGGCGGGCGCGGCCGATTTCGTGGTCAAGCCCGTCGGCGCCGAGCGCCTGCAAGCCTCGATCCGCAATGCTCTCAAGCATCGCGCTCTGGAACGCGAAGTAGCCGTGCTCGCCAAGCGCGTCACGGGCCAGCTCGGCCTTAGGGATCTGGTCGCCCGCGGCCCCGAAATGGAGCGGGTGGTGCGCCTGGCCGAGAAAGCGGCGGGCTCGACCATTCCCGTGCTGATCGAGGGTGAGACGGGTACCGGCAAGCAGATGGTGGCGCAGGCGATCCATGGTGGCGGCGAACGTCGCGGCCGGCCCTTCGTGGCCGTCAATTGCGGCACCCTGCCGGAGGCCGAAGCCGAACGCATCCTGTTCGGCCAGGATAAGAACGCAGCCGGCGCCGTCGACAAGCAGGCCGGCAAGCTGGCGGAGGCCCATGGCGGCACGCTCTTCCTCGACAATGTCGGCGAATTGTCGCCCACGCTGCAGGTCAAGCTGCTCGACGCGCTGCGCAGCGGCGAGATCGAACCGCTCGGTGCCCGGCGGGCTGTGCGTACGGATTTCCGCCTGATCTCCTCCACCAGCCGCAACCTGATCGATCTGGTCAAGGCAGGGCAGTTCCGCGAAGACCTCTATTATCGTCTCCATGTCTTCCCGATCATGCTGCCGGCGCTGCGAGTGCGGCGTGAGGATATCGCCGACCTTGCCTGGCATTTTCTCGCCCGCTTCGGGGCCGAGGAAGGCAAGGCAGTGCGCAGCATCAGCGCTGAGGCTCAGGCGTTGCTCGCGGCCTATGACTGGCCCGGCAATGTGCGCCAGCTCGAGAATGCGATGTATCGTGCCGTGATTCTCGCTGAAGGCGACGAGATCGGCGTACCGGAGCTGCCGCAGATCGCCGCCCGCGTGGATGGGTTCGACGTGCGCATCCCCTCCGCACCGCTGTTGCCGCCCAAGCCGGTCCACACCGGCCCGGCCATGATCACCGGGGCGCCGCTGCGCGAGATCATCACGGTGCGCGAACCCCACACCATGACCATGCTCGATGCGCGGGGGGATGTCCGCACGCTGGAATCGCTGGAAACGGACATGCTGAAATTCGCCATCCGCCATC
>NZ_LYXZ01000073.1 GCF_001676615.1 Labrys sp. WJW
GGCGCCCTTCCCCGCCACTCCGCTACGGCGGGGTTGCGGCTGTCGAAGATGAAGCGGCCCCCAGGCTCCAGATGCGCCGCGATCGTGCGCAGGGCGGCGATACGGTCCTCCTGCGTGAGGAAGACCTGGAAGGCATGGCCGGTCATTACGACAAGCTCGAAACGCCGGCCCAGGCGCACGGTCCGGCCGTCGCCCTGCACGAAGGTCACCCTGTCGCCGCCCCGGCGGCGGCGCGCGATATCGAGCATGGCCGCGGCGGGATCGACGCCGAAGACGGTACAGCCAGGCTCGAGCGCCACTTCCACCGCAAGATCGCCCGTGCCGCAGCCGAGATCGAGCACCGAAGCACGGCCCGCCGCCAGGGACCGGCAGCAGGCGCGATCGGCGCTCCACTCGTTCTCGACATCATAGAAGCTGGCGATATCCGGATCTTCATAGAGCCGGTCGGGGCGGGCTTTGTCGTTCACGGGCTTGTCGGTCCTGCTCGGCTCGGTCGAGAAATTGCCTGCCTATCACCCCTATCCGGCATCGCAAAGCCTGTCGATTCGCTGCGCTCGAAGCGACAACCCGTACTTGGCCCGCCGTAGCCCGACCGTCATCCTCGGCGACAACGGCCCTGTTCGACATGTTCTGCGGCTTGAAGGGGGCGCCCTCAGGCCCCGTTCGGCGAAATGACGACACGGCCTCGATGTCGCATTCGCGTCGGGAACCAATTCCGCGGTTAATCGTTCTTGGAAACCGGAGCGGAGTCCTCCGTTCTGCATCAGTAATGGAGGTGGTATAATGGGACGCGCGCTTTTGCTCTGGCTGGTCGGAATACCCATTCCAATCATCATCTTGCTTTGGTTTTTCTTTTTCCGTTGAAAAGCAACGGCAATTTAAGAGCGATTTATACGCGACATCATGCCAAAGCACTCTAGTCACTCAAAGAGCGGTGCGGCCCGTGCAAACATCATTGATCTGAGTCGCACAGCTCCCTCATGGCAACATGTTCTAATGTTATCAGGCCTGAATGGCGGGCCAAACCTGCCAGGCAACGCATGCTGCGCCGTTTGGCATAGTCATCCCTCCGAAATAGACGCTTGACGGCAAACAGGTCGGACATGGATTTGCCACGTACAGGCTTATGATGGGCAGGTACTGGAATCACCCGGCTGGGCGGCCTATCCTGCTGCCGATCGAGATATTTGGATGATGGCATGGCTGATCCCGAAGCAGGCATGAGCGAGGAAGCGGCACGCGATGCGCGAGCCTTCGAGACGCTCGTACTGCGGGCGAGGCTCGCTTTGTTCTGGGAGCGGGCCTGGCCGCGCCTGGCGGTGCCCTTGGGCATTATCGGCCTCTTCGTGGCCCTGAGCTGGTTCGACCTGTTCACCGTCCTGTCCGGCCTGCCCCGTCTTCTCCTCGTCCTGGTCTTCCTTGCCGGCCTTCTTGCGTCGCTCTTGCCGCTCGCCCGGCTGCGCTTCCCCAACCGGGATACCGCGCTGCAGCGCATCGACCAGGCCATCGGCCTGCCGCATCGCCCGGCCACCGCCCGGCAGGACCGGCTGGTACAGGGCGGCGGCGACCCCCTCGCCGAAGCGCTGTGGCGCCGGCACCTCCGCCTCGCTTTGGAGGCGAGCCGCCGGGTGCGCCTCGGCCTGCCCTCGCCCGGACTGCCGCAGCTCGATCGCTATGGCCTGCGCGTCGGCGCCATCCTCGCCCTGTTCGTCGGCTTCTTCTATGCCGGGGCCGAACGCCTGCCGCGCCTCATCGATGCCCTCGCCTCCCCCCGGCACGACATCGCCGCGCTGTTCTCGGGCCAGGACGGCGAGCTATCAGGCATGCGCATGGACGCCTGGGTGACGCCGCCGCCCTATACGCGGCGTGCGCCCCAGGTCCTCTCGCAAGCCAATCAGGGTGCGCCGATCCCGGTGCCGCAGGGCTCCGTCCTGGTCGTGCGCCTCGCCGGCGACAAGGGCGCCGAGATCGCAGCACAGGCAGGCACCGAGGACATTCCCTCTTCGACGCCTGCCGATCAGGAAGCCGCCGTCGTCGAAAAGCGCCTCAAGCTGGTGGCCGACACCGGCGTCGACATTCGCCATGGCGACGGCAGCCAGACGCGCTTTGCCTTCACCGTCATCCCCGATCGGCCACCCACCATCGCCTTCGAAGGGCCGGTGAAGCCCGACGGCAAGGGCGGCATGATCTTCACCTACAAGATCGACGATGACTACGGTGCCACCACCGTCGAAAGCCAGAGCACGCTGCTGACGGATGGCCACCCGCTCTACCAGCCGCCGAAGATCGCCCTCTCCGCGCCGGCCGGCCATGCCCGCTCCGGCACGGTGACGGCTACGCGCAATCTTTCGGCCGATCCGCTGGCGGGAGCCACCGTCAAGATGACGCTGGTTGTGCGCGACGATGCCGGCAATGAAGGCCGCAGCGACCCGCAGGACGTCACCCTGCCCCAGCGCGAATTCCAGAATCCGCTTGCCCGCGCCCTGGTGGAGCAGCGTCTGAACCTGGCCGTCGATGCCAACCGGGCCCGCGAGGTCAAATATGCGCTGGAAGCGCTGATGATCGCGCCGGAGGACTTCACCAAGGATGCCGGCCTCTATCTCGGCCTGCGCACCGTGCGCGACCGCCTCGACCGCGCCAATTCCGATGACGCCTATCGCGACGCCGCCGATTATCTCTGGCAGATCGCCCTCGCCATCGAGGAAGGCGACGGCAGCATCGCCGAGCGCCGGCTCAGGGCGGCGCGCGAAAAGCTGAAGGAGGCACTGGAACGCGGCGCCTCGCCGGAGGAGATCGAGAAGCTCACCCAGGAATTGCGCCAGGCCCTCAACGATTTCCTGCAGGACTATGCCAAGCGCCAGCAGCAGGCCCTCAAGAACAATCAGAGGCCCGGCGACAAGCCCGTGCGCAACATCACGCCGGAGGAATTGAACAAGCTGCTCGACCAGCTCGAGAATTCGGCCAAGAACGGCAAGAAGGACGATGCGCAGAAGCTGCTCTCGCAGCTCGACGATATTCTCAACAGCCTCGCCAATCCCGAGGACAGCGTCGGCCAGGGCGACCCCACGATGCAGCAGATGCAGCAATCGCTCAACGACATGGGCAAGATGATCCTGCGCCAGCAGCGCCTGCGCGACCAGACCTATCGCCAGAACCAGCCCTTCGGGCAGGGACAGGAGGGTCAGGGGCAGGAAGGCCAGGGACAAGACGGCCAAGGTCCGGGCGATCAGGGCTCAGGTGACCAGGGCTTGGGCGACCAGGGCTTGGGCGACCAGGGCTTGGGCGATCAGGGTCAAGGCGGACAGGGTGGACAGGGCCCGTCCGGCCAGGGGCAGCAGGGTCAGAACGGGCAAGGGGGCTCGGGCCAGGGCGGGCAGGGTCAAGGCGGGCAGGGTCAAGGCGGCCAGGGCCAAGCTTCACCCTCCCTCGACCAGTTGAAGGAGCGCCAGCAAGCGCTGCGCCAGCAATTGGAGAAGATGCAGAAGAATCTGCGCGATAGCGGCGCGGAGACCCCCGGTGCCCTGGGCGAGGCCGGGCAGGCCATGCGCGATGCCGAAAACCAGCTCGGCGAGCAGGATGGCGAAAACGCCGTCAATTCGCAGGGGCGAGCCATCGAAGCCCTGCGCAAGGCGGCCAAGGGGCTTGCCGAGCAGATGGCGCAGGCCCGCAAGAACGGCAAGGGGCCGCAGCAGGGCAACAACCGGGGCGGCAAGGATCCTCTCGGCCGGCAATTGCCCAATGGCCCCGACTTCAATGCCGACGGCTCGACCGAGGCCTCGCCTTCCAGGCGCGCCGGCGAAGTGCTGAACGAGTTGCGCCGCCGCCTCGCCGATCCCAACCGGCCGAAGGCGGAGACGGACTATCTGGAACGCCTGCTCAACAAGCAGTGAGCGTCGGCGGCCGCAATGACGCCAGGATCGAGAGGGACCATCCATGTCCGCAACCTCCGTGCGCGCCACCGGCTCATGCCTGTGCGGCGGCGTGCGCTACCGGATCCATGGCACGCTGACACCCGTCAGTGCCTGCCATTGTTCGCAATGCGCCAAGACCAGCGGAAATTTCGTCGCCACCACCGACTGCTCGGCCGCCGATCTCACGCTGACGGCGGAGGACACGCTGCGCTGGTATCGCTCGTCCGAACGGGCCGAGCGCGGCTTCTGCGCCACCTGCGGCGGCAATTTGTTCTGGCGCGCCCTGGGTGACGACCGCATCTCGATCACCGCCGGCACGCTCGATCCGCCGACCGGGCTCACCACGCGACGGCACATCTTCGTCGCCTCGAAATCCGACTATTACGACATCGCCGATGGCGCAGCCCGGTTTGATATCCGCTGATCCGCCGCCTCGGCCGGACATAGGTTTCATTCCGCAATGCCATGGCCACGGGCCTATCCGGCCCGGCCCAGTTTCACGACATGCATCGGGCAGCGCAGCGTAAAGCCAATGCTCTCATAGAGGCGAATGGCGACCGTATTGCCGGCATAAGCATGCAGAAAGGGCGCATCGCCTCCTGCACAGATCTCGCCGGCAACGAAGAGCGAGAGCAGGCGGGCCAGGCCTCGGCCGCGGAAATCGGCATGCGAGCACACCCCGCTGAGTTCGATATGGCCGGGCTGCCGCATGCGCTGGCCGGCCATGGCCGCCAGCCTGCCGTCGATGCGCACACCCCAGAAATCGCCGAGGCTCAACGCCTTCAAGGTAAACGGACCTGGATTGGTTGCGCTCGCCAAGGCCAGCATCTCGGGGGCATCGGCCAGGGAGAGCTGCCGCACACGGACATCCTCCACACGCGGAAAGATCGCATCGGCGGTCATCTGTACGGCAGCGACGCGGGAGAGCACGCTCAGGCCGGCAGGGATGGAGACGACGTCAGCCTGGGCAAGCACGACGCTATCGCCGTCCGGCACCAGTTCGGCCAAGGCCCGCAGGCTTTCGGCGTCGTCCGATCCGGTGGCGGCAAACGGCACGATCGCAGCCGGATAGCGGCGGGCCTGCCGGTTTCCTTGCGCCAGGGCGGCATGGGTGCTGGAAAGGGCCGTCCAGACCGGGCGGTCGAGACAATGGCTCATGGCTTGTTCCCTTTGGGCAGGGCCGCCCGTTGATCCAGCCTTGCGACGGCAAGGCGATCCTCGATTGCGGAGAGTTGATCGAGCAAGGGCCCGGTCAGGTCGCTGCACAGATCGGCGACGGCAGCCTCGATCAACGGCCAGGCCTGCTGCCTGGTCTCCTCGACGAGGCGATGCCCCCGCCCCGTCAGCGTGACCAGACGCCGCCTCAGATCGTCCGGCGCCGGGCCGGCCTCGACCAGCCCGAGCGCCTCCAGCTGGGCGAGACTGCGTGTCGCGCCCGGCTGCGTGATGCCGACCGCCTGCGCCAATTCTCCGACGCCGAGCGGCCCCTCCCGGGCGAGCGCCGCCAGGAAGGGATATTGGCTGGCCGGCACCCTGTCGTCGAACACCTCGAGGAAGCGCTGCGTATCCGCCTGCAGCCGCTCGCCGAGCCGCTTCAGCCGCGTGCCGAGGGTGAGATAGCCAAATTCCCGGACGACATCCGCCATGCCTGCCTCCTATATATAACAAGTTATATAACGCGTTATATATATTGAAGCAAGCCTTTGTTCCGGGAACTGGATCAACAGCCGCCGCCATTCTCTTCGGCCCCAAGAGCTTCCCAGCCCCGGCCCCGGCTTGCCAATGCCGGCCGATGATGGGACACACGGCCTGTCACAATGGAACTGGCCGCGTCATGAATCCATCCTCCGAAACGGTCGCAAGCAGCGCCACCTCCGCTCCGGCGCTGCGCTACTGGCTGGCCGGTGCCGGCCTGATCGCCCTTGCGGCGCTGATCCTCTACACGATGGGCCGCAATCCGATCTGCACCTGCGGCACGGTGAAACTGTGGGTCGGCGATCCCAACACCGCCGACAATTCCCAGCACATCGCCGACTGGTACACGCTTTCGCACATCATCCACGGCTTCCTGTTCTGCGGCCTGTTCTGGCTGGTGGCGCGGGGCCGCCCGCTCGGCTTCCGGGCCCTCCTGGCCCTGGTGGTGGAGGCGGGCTGGGAGATCCTGGAAAATAGCCCGCTGATCATCAACCGCTATCGCGAGGGCACCATCGCGCTGGGCTATGAGGGCGACAGCATCCTGAACTCGGTGAGCGACATCCTGTTCATGCTGGTGGGCTTCCTCATCGCCTCGCGCCTGCCCGTCTGGGTGACGGTGGCGCTCGCCATCTTCTTCGAGCTGCTGGCCCTCTATGCCATCCGCGACAATCTCACCCTCAATGTCCTCATGCTGGTCTACCCGGTCGCCGGCATCAAGGCCTGGCAGGGCGGGTTGTAGCCTCCCTGGGAGCGCGGACGTCCTCGTCCGCTCTTCCTCTCCAGCAAGTACAGTGCTGCAAGAGCGGATCGTCCGACACTCACTTGAGTGTCGTAGGGACGTCCGCACTCCCAGGAAACCCTCACAGTTGACAAATCGGCCCTTGCCTCGCCAAGTCTTCGCCTTGCGAACGGAGCCGCCGCCTTGGCCAGATCATATCGCGTCCTCTTCCTCAGCGTCTCCGCCGGGGCCGGTCATATGCGGGCCGCCGAAGCGCTGAAAGAAGCCACGCTCCTGTTGGCTCCCGAGGCCGAGGCGCTGCATCTGGACGTGATGGACTATGTGCCGTCGACCTTCCGCAAGATCTATACCGACTATTACATCAAGCTCGTCACCAAGCACCCGACCCTGTGGGGCATGCTCTACCAGGCGAGCTCTGACGCGCCGCCCGACGCCGTCTCCCAGAAATTGCGGCGGGCAGTGGAACGCCTCTCGACCCGGCCGTTGCGCAGCGCCATCGACGAATTCGCACCCGATGCCATCGTCTGCAGCCATTTCCTGCCGGCCGAACTCCTGATGCGCGAGATCGGCAAGGGCCGCGTCGACGTGCCGGTCTTCGTGCAGATCACCGATTTCGACCTCCACCGCATGTGGGTGATCCCGCGCATGGCCGGCTTCTTCGCCGGCAATGAGGAGGTCGCCTTCCGCCTCGCCGCCCAAGGCATCGAGGCCGGCAAGATCCATGTCACCGGCATTCCCATCATGCCGGCCTTCGCCGAGGAGCACGACCGGGCCGCCTGCGCCGCTGCCCTCGGGCTCGATCCCGGCCGGCGCACCTATCTGCTGATGGGCGGCGGTGCCGGCCTCGGCGTCGGGCCGGTGGCCAGGCGCCTCACCGCCGCCGATCCCGAACTCCAGCTCGTGGTGCTGGCCGGCAAGAACCTCAAAGCGCTGGAGGAACTCCAGGCCCTGGCAGCCAGCCGGCCCGGCCGGCTCTTTCCGCTCGGCTTCACCAACGAGGTGCCGCGCCTGATGGCGGCGGCTGATCTCGTCATCACCAAGCCCGGCGGGCTCTCCACCTCCGAATGCCTGGCCATGGGCGTGCCGATGCTGCTCAGTTCTCCCATTCCCGGGCAGGAGGAACGCAATGCCGACTATCTCATGGAAAACGGGGCGGCGATGAAGGCGATCGACGAGATCGGCCTGGAATATCACGTCGGCTTGCTGAAGCGCGAGCCCGAGCGCCTCACGGCGATGGCCCGCCAGGCCCGCGCCCTCGGCCGCCCACAAGCCGGGCGGGATGCCATGCGCATCGTGCTGGAGGCGCTGGCGTGACCGTCTCCGATGTTCCCGGCTCTTCAGCCCCGGCCCGGCGCGGTGCCCTCGTCCAGCCCGCGGCGCTCGTCGCCATGGTGCTCGCGCTCGCCTGCTTCTTCGCCAATGTCGAGATCCAGATCGAGGGTAGCCATGGCTGGGCCACCAGCCTGCCGACCTGGCGCATCGAGCACCACTGGCTGCTCGACATTGTCTGGGGCGGGCGGCCGATGACCGGCTATCACGCCTGGGTCTTCCCCTTCATGGCGATCTTCTTCCACTTTCCGCTGGTGTTCGCCTGGACCTGGTCGTGGCGGCTGGAAGCGCGCGTGATCGCCTGCATCATGATCTTCTGGCTCACCGAGGATTTCCTCTGGTTCGTATTGAATCCGGCCTTCGGCCTCGCCCGCTTCAGCCCCGAATTCGTACCCTGGCACATCCACTGGTTCTGGGTGGCGCCCGTGGACTACTGGACGATGTCGACGGCCGGGATCCTGCTGCTGGTCTGGTCTTATCGCGGGCACAAGCGCCCGCTCACTGCCCCGGCGTCAGCCGGCTGAGGGGCCTCGTGCTCTCGGGCCAGTCGACACTCATCGCCAGGGCCCACAGGCAGGCGAGCGGCAGCGCCAGGAACAGGGCCGACCATTCCGGCCAATGCGGCGGCGCGGCCGGAACGAAGGGCGCCGCCAGCACGATGACGAACCCCACCGCGGTCACCGCCAGTGACAGCCATTGATAGAGGTTGAGGCCGGCCCGCACCGGCGTCTGCGGTTCGCCGCGCAGTCCCTCTTCGGCAAAACGGGCGATGCCGAGCTGCCAGCAATAGAGGCCGGCGACGAGCCAGGCATCGCCGGTCACCGCCAAAACACGCCAGAGCAGCAGCGCCGCCACGAGATTGGCGAGCATGGAGAACACCGGCGCCGGTTCGATCGGCCGTCCGAGCATGCCCGCGATCAGCCCGACCCGCGACAAGGGGTGGCGATAGGTCAGGCCGGCGGCAGGCGGGATAGAGACGGCCAGGGCCGCGCCATGGCAGCAGCCCTGGGCCAGACAGCGCAATCGCCCCAGCATCTGGGCGATACAAAGCCCTATTGTGCAAGCCGCCAACGTCGCGCCGTCGATAACACCTGACATCGCCAACAGGGCGGCCGCCAAGCTGGCTCCGATCAGGCCGCCGAAAAAGCCGAGCGGACGCGAGAGCTTGCTGCTCGCCTCGACCGCCTGGCCGAAGATGACCGCACCGGCGAGGCCCGCCAGCAACATCGCCGCCATCGGCGCGAGCTGGTACGGCGGCGCCAGGCTCGCCGTCACCAGGAAAGCCAGGGAACCGGCGGCCAGGATGTAGAGGCCATGCGGAAAGAAGCGCATCGGGCCGAGGCGCACCGGCCGCCACTCGTTGGCTACCTTTTCGGCTAGGCGCAGCAGGCCATGCCAGGCCGCCTCGACATTGAGGCAGAGCAGGGCCAAGGCCATGCCGCAAACCAGATCGGCAAGGGAATGCATGCCGGTCAGGTGGCAGGCGGCGAGCTGGAGCAGCGCGAGCGGATAGACTAGTACCGCGCCAAAGCGCTGGCGCCAGAACAAAGCCGCTACCACGATCCAGAAGGCATGGAAGGAGGGCAATGCCGCGGTGATGCCGTCGCTGCCGCGCTCCATCTGCAGCCACCAGCCCATGAGAGTGTCGGGCGGCACGCCGCGCAAGGGCGCGACGGCTGGCAGCAGCGCGAAGACGAGCCCGCCGATCGCCGTGCCGCTCCAGCCGGCCAGGACGAAACGGCGCAGCGCGGCGAGATCCGGTACCAGGAAGGGCACCGCCAGGGCGAAGACATAGGTGAAGCTGTAGACGGGCACCAGGAGCGGCCAGAAGGGCAGGCCCTGTTCGAAAGACAGATAGGTATCGAAGGCGTCGGCCGCCGGCGGCAGCGCGGCGAAAGCGCAGTAGACCACCGTCCAGGTCGGGAAGACCGCGAGCGCAGCGCCGAGCCTGCGGCGGAAATCGGCCGGCAGAGGCCAGTTTTCCGGCAGGCCGATGGCGGGCGCCTGCCGACGCGGGCCCAAACGCCGATCGGTCGCCCGCGCCTCGTAGCCCATCACCAGCGCGAGGGCGGCAAGACCGGTCCAAGGCGTCAGGATGAACAGGCCGGCGAACGAGCCCTGCCAAAGGGAGAGGCCGAGCACGATGAGCGCGAAGCCGACATAGGCGGGATGCGCCAACCAGGCATAGAGCCCGTCCTCGACGCGCCGGCGCGTGGGATAGGCGTTCATCGGCAGACCCTTGCCGCGCAGGATCAGCACCAGGATGGCCGCGACCGTCAGAACTACCCCCAGTCCTGCGACGGCGCCACCGACCAGCGGCCGGGCCTCGATGGCAAGGCCGAGGCGGGCGTCGAGATGCCGGGCACTGACCAGGAGAAGTGCGGGCAGGACGATGCAGAACAGGGCGCCATAGGCGATCGGGCCGATCCGCTTCATGCCAGGACGATCCTTTCAAAAATCATGAAGCCTTTGTCCTCCGAGCCGTCCGAGAAGACGATCCTGGCGGGCGCGATGCGCTTTTCCTCGTCGAGGTTGCGGATCATCGCCGGCAGGCCGTAGCGCAGTGGCCCGAGCAGGCGCAGGCGGCGCGACACGGGCTGGGCGATCAGCGTGATCGCCTCTCCGCCGATCAGGATGCCGCTGGCTGCGCCGTCGAAGGCGAAGGAGCGTGGCAGGTCGAAACGCGCAAGTCGGGCGGGCGAACCATCGAGAAACAACCATTGCCGTGGCTGCTCATGCTCCCAGACGATCCAGACCAGGCTGCTGTTACGGCCCGTGAAGCGCCCCCAATGCAGGGTGCGGATCGGCCAGCGCGTCGGCCACAGGTCGACGGCGAGCGTCTCGAAATAGCCGAGACCCGTCGCCTCGTCTTTGCCGGGCCTGGTGATGCTTACCCTCGCCCGCGGCATGCGCGCCTGCCAGCGCAAGGAGCCCGCCGGCTCGCCATGCAGCAGGGTATCGGGCGTGGACTGCCCCAAAGGATGCCAGGTCAGGGCGACACCGCCGTCCCGTCGTCGAGAATGGCGTCGCCATAGTGCTTGTCGAGGCGAAGGCGGCCCAAATGGACGTCCGGATGGGAGGGATTTTGTTGGTTCTTGTTAGAAGATAGCTTTCCTTTCGACAAGAAGACGGCCGGGTAATCCTGTCGCCATCAACAGGCCACCGCAGGTCATGTTTGAGAAAAAATGGAGCGATCGTTACTGTGCGTCCTGCTGCCGAAGACGCAAATAGACTGGGATGCCCGCGTACTGGTGTCTGCTTCACATGGACGAGACAGCGAAAATCGGCTTCCTAGCGGCATGCGGGTTCCAGGGTGCTTGATGATTCGCCGTTCGCTGTCCTTTGCTTTGCTGTTCGTTTTACTTGTCGCCCCCCCTGCTTTCGCCCGGGACGCCGGCCTCCGTCCTGGCTTCAATCTCGAGGATCATCCCCTCGGTGCCGGTCTCTACGCGCAGGGCCCGGCTCGAGCCTATATCGCCGTGGCCGGCGACAATGCCTGCGGCGGATCGAACGCCACGTTCACCGGCCTTTGTTTCACGCAATGATCAGAGAAAAAGACATGTTCCGTTCCAGTCTGGGCGCCGCGCTGCTCATCGCCGCCGCCACCGGTTCCGCCCTCGCCGCCAACGGCGTCTGCCGCGGCTTCAATTTCCAGAACGACCTTGCCGCCATCAGCCTCTACGAGGTCGCCGAAAGCGGGCGCACCTTCTTCATCAAGGGCCCGACCAGCCAGCGCGAAAGCTGCCCGTCCCTCTCCCCCGCCTGCCGGCAGCGTTCCTTCCTGGTCGAGGGCGACAAGGTGGTGGTGAACGAGATCGAGGGCGATTTCGCCTGCGCCAACTATGTCGACCGCAAGGGCACCGACATCGCGAGCTGGCTGCCCCTGTCGTCCCTCTCGCGGGTCCAGGTCCAGCCGCGCTGGGACGGACGCTGGAGCACCTATGACGGGCGCTCGGTGATCACCATCAAGACCACAGGGAGCGGGCGCATGTTCGTGCGCGGCAATGCCACCTACGATACCGGCTCCTATGTCAACACCGGCGAGTTCGAGGTCGAGGGCGACGCCAATGAGCGCGACTTCGCCTTCGGCTACTATGGCGGCCAGCAGATGGGATACGAGGAGGCCAATGCCGGCCCCAAGCGCTGCGCGGCCCGCATGGTTCAGCTCGGCTCCTATATCGCGGTGATCGACAACGACGCCTGCGGCGGCGAGAACGTGCGCTTCACCGGGCTCTATTCGCGGCAATAGTTTGGAGCGCGGACATCCTGTCCGCTCTTCTTCCCACCCGCTCCGCGCGCGGAAAGAAGAGTAAGTCTATCTGAGGGGCGAGCAGACATGGCTGATAAGAAACGCCCCTTACAGCCCGAAGCAGAGTGGCATTCCCGAGGCTATCTTCCGCATTGGGAAGCCGGCGAGAATCCGCAAAGCATCACCTTCCGTCTTGCAGATTCTCTGCCGGTCGAATTGCTTCAACGTTGGACGCAGGAGTCAGAAAGCTCGGAACGCTCTCCGAACTCCACCGATCGGCGACGGCGCTACGAAGAGGCGCTGGACATGGGCCATGGCGAAGCTCTCCTAGTCCATCCCGATGCAGGTGCTACCGTACAGAGCGCCCTGCTCCATTTCGACGGAGTGCGATACCGCCTCCATGCCTGGAGTGTCATGCCAAACCACGTGCATGTCCTGACCACACCGATCGACGGACATGCGCTGTCCGCAGTCGTACACTCCTGGAAGTCTTTCACGGCACTCCAAATCAATCGAACCCTGGGACGACAGGGAACGCTTTGGTTCCCCGAATATTTCGACCGGCGGATCAGGGACGAGAAACATTTTGAGACCGTTCGTTACTACATCGAACAGAATGCCGTGGCGGCCGGCTTATGCGCGCGAGCGCAAGACTGGGCCTTTTCGAGTGCAGCGCACATGCGTCCCCGATGACGCGTGTGGCTTCGAAGAGCGGACAGGATGTCCGCGCTCCAAATTTTCCTACCCCCGCATCCTCAGCCCCTTGGGGTCGAACAGCGGCTCGGGCGCGATCCTGGCCGAGCGACGGTCGCCGATGATCTCGATCTCGTAGGGCGCCGAGGCGTCGAAAGCGGCCGTCTCGACATAGCCGAGCGCCACCGAGGCCTTGGCGTGATGGGCATAGCCGCCGGAGGTGACCCAGCCCACCACCTTGCCATCGAGCCAGATCGGTTCGTCGCCGATGACGTCGGCATCGAGGGCATCGACCACGAAGGTGGCGAGGCGACGCCTGGGGCCCTCGTCCCGGGCGCGCAGCAATGCATCGCGTCCGATAAAATCGCTCTTCTGGGTCGAGACGAAGCGCTCCAGCCCGGCTTCCCAGGGCGTATAGATCGGCCGGTATTCCCTGGACCAGGAGCCGAAGCTCTTTTCCAGCCGCAGCGAGTTGAGGGCCCGCCCCCCGAACAGCCTGATGCCGAAGCGGGCGCCTTCCTTCATCAGGAGATCGAACAGCGCACGCTGGTGTTCCGGCTTGACCCAGATCTCGTAGCCGAGATCGCCCGTATAGGTGACGCGCCCGATCAGGGCAGGAAGGGTGCCGACATTGAAGCGGCCGACCGCCATGAACGGGAAAGCCTCTTTCGACAGATCGGCGTCGACGAGGTTGGCAAGCAGCTCGCGCGATTTCGGGCCGGCGATCTGCAGGCCGACGAGGTCGAGGCCATGGGCGCGCAGAGTGACGCCGGCCTCGGGCAGACGGGCCTGGAACCAGCGCATGTGGTACTGCTCAGCAAGGCCCGAGCCGAAGATCATGAAGCGATCGTCGGCCTCGCGCGCCAGGGTGAAATCGCCGATCAGCATGCCGTTCTCGTTCAGCATGGGCGTGAGCACCATGCGGCCCCTGGCCGGCAGCCGGTTGGGCAGGATCTTGTCGAGCCAGGCCTCGGCGCCCTTGCCGGTGATCCCGTATTTGGCGAAGTTCGAGATCTCCAGGAGGCCGACGCCCTCGCGCACCGCGGCGCTCTCGGCGGCGACATGCGGGAAATCGTTGGCGCGGCGGAAGGAGAACTCGTCCCGGGCCTCGGCCTTGGACGGCGCGAACCAGAGCGCGTGCTCCAACCCGTTCATGTCGCCGAACACGGCGTTGTGGCTCTCCAGCCGGTCATAGATCGGCGTGGTGCGGAAGGGACGGGCCGCCGGCAGTTCCTCGTTGGGAAAGCGGATGCGGAAGCGGCGGGCATAGTTCTCGCGCACCTTGGCGTTGGTGTGGGAGAGCGTGGTCCAGTCGCCATAGCGGGCGACATCCATGCCCCAGACATCGAAGCCGGGATCGCCATGCACCATCCAGTTGGACAGCGCGAGGCCGACACCGCCGCCCTGGGAGAAACCGGCCATCACACCGCAGGCCACCCAGTAATTGCGCAGGCCCCTGATCGGGCCGACCAGCGGGTTGCCGTCGGGCGCGAAGGTGAAGGGGCCGTTGATGATGCGGCGGATGCCGGCATTCTCGAAGGCCGGGAAATGGCGGAAGCCGACTTCCAGCGATGGGGCGATGCGGTCGAGATCGGGCTCCAGCAGGTTCTGGCCGAAATCCCAGGGCGTGGTCTTTTCCGACCAGGGCTTGCAGGCCTGCTCATAGGTGCCGAGCAGCATGCCGCCACGCTCCTGGCGCATGTAGATCTCGCCCTCGAAATCGAGCGCGGTGATCACTTCCTTGCCGGTGGAGGCGTTGATCTCGGCGACTTCGGGCATGTCCTCGGTGAGGAAGTACATGTGCTCCATGGCGAGCACAGGCAGCTCCAGGCCCACCATGCGGCCGCATTCGCGCGCCCACAGGCCGCCGCAGTTCACCACATGCTCGGCATGGATGGTGCCCTGCTCGGTGGCGACGTCCCAGCTGCCGTCCTCGCGCTGGGCCATGTCGACGACGCGGTTGCGCAGTACGATCTCGGCACCGAGGATCTTGGCCGATTTCGCATAGGCATGGGTGGTGCCGTAGGGGTCGAGATGCCCCTCCAGCGGATCATACATCGCGCCGGCGAATTGCTTCTCGTCGATCAGCGGCATCAGCTTCTTGGCTTCGGCGGCCGAGATGATCTCGGTGTGCATGCCCAGATACCGGCCCTTGGCATGGGCCATCTTCAGCCAGTCCATGCGTTCCTTGGTGCCGGCCAGCATGACGCCGCCGGTGAGGTGCAGGCCGCAGGACTCGCCGGAGAGCTCCTCGATCTCCCGGTACAGCTCCACCGTATATTGCTGCAGCTTGGCGACGTTGGGATCGCCGTTGAGCGTGTGGAAACCGCCCGCCGCGTGCCAGGTCGAGCCCGCCGTCAGCTCCGCGCGCTCGATCAGGGTGATGTCCGTCCAGCCGGCCTTGGCGAGATGGTAGAGCACCGAGCAACCGACGACGCCACCGCCGATGACGAGGACACGGGTGTGGGATTTCATGGGGGAGATATCCTAAGATCGAGAGTGAGCGGTACAGGCGGTGATTTCCCGGGTGCGCGGACGTCCCGTCCGCATCTTCCCTTCCATCAAGCGTATCGTTTCCAAGAAGCGGCTGTCGCGACAATCGGCATAGCCGATTTCGCGGCTACGTCCGCGCATCCGGATTAGAAATCCGTGGGCGCGCCGCCCTCTTCCTTGCGCTTGGCCACGAAGGCGGCGAGTTCCTCGCGGACGGCCGGATCCATCGGCGGTTCCTCGTAAGATGCGAGGCGCTCCTTGTAGAGCCGGTTGGCGCGGTCATAGCCGGTGGGCGATCCCGCTTCCTGCCAGGTCTCGTAATTGCGCCAGTCCGAGATCATCGGGGCGAAGAAGGCGTTGCGGTAGCGCGCCTGGGTATGGGCGCAGCCGAAGAAATGCCCCCCGGGCCCGACCTCGCGCACCGCCTCCAGCGCCAGCTCGTCGTCATCGACCTGGAAGGGCATCAGGAAATGCGTGATCATGTCGAGGAGATCGGCGTCGATGACCATCTTCTCGAAGCTCGCATGCAGCCCGCCTTCCATCCAGCCGGCGCCGTGCATCAGGAGATTGACCCCGCCCATCACCGCGCCCCACAGCGAGAACACGCTCTCATAGGCGGCCTGCACGTCGATGGTGTTGGCGGCGCAGGTGTTGGAGGAGCGGTAGGGCAAGCCGTAGCGGCGGGCGAGCTGACCGCCGACCAGCGCCGCCTTCATCTGCTCGGGCGTGCCGAAGGCCGGCGCGCCGGTCTTCATGTCGACATTGGAGGTGAAGCCGCCATAGGCGAAGGGCGAACCTGGCCGCACCGACTGGGCCAGCACCAGTCCGGCCAGCGCCTCGGCATTCTGCTGGGCCACGGCACCGGCGATCGTCACCGGCGCCATGGCGCCCGCCAGGGTGAAGGGCGTGAGCACGGTGACCTGGTTGCGGCGCGCCATCTGGATCACGCCTTCCATCATCGGCGTGTCCAGGCGCAGCGGCGAGGAGGAGTTGATGATGGTGAAGAGCGAGGGCTCGCGCTCCAATGTCTCCTGGTCGATGCCGCGGGCGATACGCGCCATCTCGATGGCATCGAGATTGCGCTCGCGGCCGAGCGAATAGGCATGGATGGGCTTGTCCGACAGGGTCAGCATGTCGGAGAGCGCGTCGAGATGGCGCACGGAGGCATGGATGTCGGCCGGCTCGACCGGATAGCCGCCCCACAGATGGATGCTGTCCAGCGTATGCCCGAGCCGGATGAGATTCTGGTAATCCTTGCGATTGCCGGGCCGGCGGCCGCCTTCGCGGTCGGCGACGTTGGGGGCGCTCGCCACCGAGCAGAAGGCGAGATGATCGCCGCCGAGCACGACATTGCGAGCCGGATTGCGCGCATGCAGGGTGAAGCTCTGCGGCGCCAGGCCGATCTTGGCCTCCACCAGCTCCCGCGGAAAACGTACGCGGTCGGAACTCGGGTCGACCTCAGCGCCTTCGGCCTTGAGGATAGCCTTGGCCTCCGCATGCAGCACGTCGAGGCCGATCTCCTCCAGGATCTGCAGCGAGGCGAGATGGATGGCCTCGAGCTGGTCGGCCGAGACGGCGTTGACGGCCGGGAAAGGACGCCGCGGCTGGGGTTTGCTGGCCGGGGCGGCAGCGCCGGCACGCTGGCGCTCCTCGCGGCCACGGCGGCGCGGCCGCTCCGAAGTTTCGAGCGAAAGTTCCATCGGGCTTTGCATGGCAGGCCGTTCCCCTGTCCGAAGAGCACGGGCCTGTCATCCCCGGCGAGGCCGCAGGCCTCGGGAAGGGGATCCAGGAGCCTAAAATGCCTCGTGGCCCCTGGATCCCCTTCCCCTCGCCCACAAAGGGCTCGGCCGGGGATGACAGCACTCTTCGATTCACGAATTTGAAGAGAGCCTAACCCGCGCTCCAGCGCGCCGCCACGGCGAAACGGCACTATCGTTTTTTTGGATCGGGCCATCGAATAAAGGCGCACACGGCGCGCCGAGGGCAGAGGTAATGTTGGCGGGCCGATCTCCAGATCGGCCCGTACCCGCCCCACCGAAAGACAGTCCATGTCCCGCTACCAGCTCTCCCATCTGCCACGCATCACTGGAGGGCCGGGGGCCCGGGAACTCGCCGGCGAGCTTGCATCCGCCAGGCTCGGCGCGGGCGCGCAGGTCTTGCTGGTCGCCGATCCTGGCCTGAAGGCGACAGGCCTGATCGACGATGTCGAGGCCTCGCTGCGCAAGGCCGGGCTCGGCGTCTCCGTCTTCTCCGAGTTCGGCGGCGACCCCACCATCGCCTCGGCCGATGCCGCAGCCGCCCTGGCGCGGCGCACCAAGGCCAAGGCCGTGATCTCGCTCGGCGGCGGCTCCGCCCTCGACCTCGGCAAGGTGGTGGCTGCCGTCGCCACCACGGCCGCCACGGCACGACGCTCCGCCGAGGATTATGAATTGTGCAAGCGTCCCTTCCCGCGCAAGCGCCTGGTCTCTCTGGTCATCCCCACCACCTCGGGCACCGGTTCGGAATGCACCCGCACCGCGATCCTCACCCGCTCGGACAAGGCCAAGGTCTGGCTTTGGGGCGAGGAGCTCAAGCCGGACGAGGTGATCCTCGATCCGGAAACAACGCTCTCCCTGCCGCCCGTGCTGACTGCCTGGACCGGCATCGACGCCCTCGTCCACGCGCTGGAGGCCACCACCAACGGCAACGCCACGCCGGCCAACAATGTCTATGCGCATGAGGCCATCCGCCTCGCCGTCGCCAACCTGCCCGATGCCGTCGGCAAGGGCAGCGACCTCCGCGCCCGCGAGGGGCTGCAGCGCGCCGCGGCGCTGGCCGGCATCGCCATCGACAATTGCGGCACCGCCGTCGCCCACAATATCGGCCACGCGCTGGGCTCGTTGCGTCCGGTGCAGCATGGCCGCTCGGTGGCGCTCGGCATGATCGCCACCCTCGGCTGGAATATCGAGGATGATGACGGGCGCTTCGCCGCCGCCGCGCGGGCGATGGGCCTGACGTCGGCTGCCGACCTGCCCGCCGCCTTCGAGAGGCTGGTGCGCGCCATCGGCATCAAGGTCTCGCTTGCCGAGGAGTTCGAAGGCATCAGCACCACGCGCCTCGCCGAGCAGATGGCCCGGCCCGAGAATGCCGCGATGCGCGCCTCCAACCGCCGCACGATCGAGGAGGCCGACCTCGTCCGCTTCGCCGAACGCGTGCTGACGCAGGTTTGATTGGAGCGCGGACATCTCAGCGACATGCTCGCATGTCGCGATGTCCGCTCTTCCCTTCTCGTAGAACTCACCGTTTCAAGAGCGGACAGGATGTCCGCGCTCCTTCTCCAGGAAGTATCATGCTCACCACCCCCCGCACCCGTTCCGACTGGGAAGCCAAGGCCGCGGCCATCGAGCCCGAAGGCCGCGCTTTCATCGACGGCCGCTACGTCCCCGCCCTCTCCGGCAAGACCTTCGCCAAGGCCTCGCCGATCGACGGAAGGGTGATCGCCGAGGTCGCCGATTGCGGGGCCGAGGACATCGAGGCCGCGGTAAAGGCCGCGCGGGCCGCCTTCGAGGACGGACGCTGGCGCCTGAAGCCGCCGGCCGAGAAGAAGCGCATCCTCCTGCGCTTTGCCGAATTGATCCGGGCCGATCTCGAGCACTTGGCCCTGCTCGAAACCCTCGACGTCGGCAAGGTCATTTCCAATTCGCTCAGCGTCGACGTCCCTTTCTGCGCCGACTGCATCCAGTACTATGCCGAATTCGCCGACAAGAGCTTCGACGAGGTCGCGCCGACCGGACCCAACGATCTCGCCATCGTCAGGCGTGAGCCGCTCGGGGTGATCGGTGCCATCGTGCCCTGGAACTACCCGCTGATCATCACGGCCTGGAAGATCGGCCCGGCCCTGGTGGCCGGCAACTCCGTGGTGCTGAAGCCGGCCGAACAGTCGCCGCTTTCGGCCATCCGCCTCGCCATGCTTGCTCGCGAGGCCGGCCTGCCGGACGGCGTGCTCAACGTGGTGCCCGGCTTCGGCGAGAAGGCCGGCAAGCCGCTGGCTCTGCATGAAGACGTCGACATGATCTCCTTCACCGGCTCCACCGAGGTCGGCAAGCTGATGCTGCGCTATGCCGGCGAAAGCAACATGAAGCGCGTGGCGCTGGAATGCGGCGGCAAGAGCCCGCATGTCGTGCTTGGTGATGCCGACCTCGACGCCGCCGCCTCCGGCATCGCCTGGGGCATCTATTACAATCAGGGTGAGACCTGCCATGCCGGCTCGCGCGTGATCGCCCATGCCTCGATCAAGGACGAACTGGTCAGGAAAATCGGCGAGGTCGCGGCCCAGCAGATCCCGCTCGGCCATCCCCTCGATCCAACAGCCCAGATGGGCGCCCTGGTCGAGAAGGGGCATATGGAACGCGTGCTCGGCTATATCGACATCGGCACGAGGGAAGGCGCCACGATCGCCCATGGCGGCAAGCGCGTGATGGCGGAGACCGGTGGCTACTATGTCGAGGCTACCATCCTCGACGGCGTCGAGCCGCAGCATCGCGTAGCGCGCGAGGAGATCTTCGGCCCGGTCGTGGTCGTCAGCACCTTCGCCGACGAAAGCGAGGCGCTGCGCATGGCCAATGATTCCATCTACGGCCTCGCCGCCGCGGTATGGACGAAGGACATGAACGCCGCGCACCGCTTCACCTCGGGCATCCGCGCCGGCACGGTGTGGGTGAACTGCTTCGACCGTTCCTCGCTCGCCACCCCCTTCGGCGGCTTCCGCCAATCGGGCTTCGGCCGCGACCGCTCCCCCCACGCCATCGAGAAGTACATGGACTTCAAGACGGTGTGGACGGCGTATTCTTGAATTCCGGGTGCGCGGACGTCTCGTCCGCATCTTGGAAACGCAGCGCTCGACATTGAGGAAGAGGCGGACGGGACGTCCGCGCACCCGGAGAAAATCATGAAAATCACCGGCATCGAGATCACCCATCACCGCCTGCCCCTCGACCCACCCTTCCATGCGAGCTGGGATTCCAAGCCGCGTACCGCCTTCGACGCCACCATCGTCAGGGTCACCACCGACGAGGGCCTCACCGGCTACGGCTCGGGCGACACCATGACCGGCTTCGAGGGCCATGAGCGCTTCTTCATCGGCCAGGATCCGATGGCGATCGAGCGCCATTACCGCATCCTCTCCAACATCCAGTTCCATTACGGCCGCTGCTGGCCGCTGGACCTGGCGCTGTGGGACCTCACCGGCAAGATCACCGGGCAGCCGGTGTGGAAGCTGCTCGGCGGCCTCTCCAACAAGGTGGCCGCCTATGCCTCCTCGGGCACGCTGAGGAAGCCCGAGGAACTCGCCGACGCAGCCGAGGTCTATCTCGGCCAGGGCTTCAAGGCACTGAAGATCCGCTTCCATCGCGGCGACTGGCGGGCCGACATCAAGGCGCTGGAGGCGGTGCGGGCCCGTATCGGCAACCGGCTCGACCTGATGGTCGACTGCAACCAGGGCTGGCGGATGTCCTGGGACGCCTATACGCCGTGGACGCTCAAGGACGCCATCCCGGTCGCGCGCGAACTCGAACGGCTCGACGTCTACTGGATGGAGGAGCCGCTGCACCGCTCCGACCGGGAAGGCATGCGGCGCCTGCGTGAAATGGCCGACATCCGCATCGCTGGCGGCGAGATGACGCGCGAGCTCTACGAGTTCCGCGACCTCATCCGCGACGGCTGCCTGGACGTGCTGCAGCCCGACGCTGCGCTCGTCGGCGGCATCACCGGCCTGCGTCGTATCGCGGCGATGGCGGCCGAGAACAATCTCGTCTTCACGCCGCATACCTGGACCAACGGCATGGGGGTAACAGCCAATTGCCACCTGACCGCCGGCCTCGCCGACGCACCCTTCGTCGAATTCCCCTACGATCCGCCGGAATGGAGCCTACCGCGCCGCGACTTCATGATGGCGCAGCCCCTGGCGGTGGATGCCGAGGGCATGATCACGCTCAGCGAAGAGCCCGGCATGGGCTACGCGCTGGACGAGAAGATGCTGGAGAAGACGCGGATCGGCTGAGGTTTTTGCCGGAGAACAGCCCTTAATTCCGCCAAGTAGCGCTGCCCCTCACCTCTATCCTCTCCCCGCAAGAGTGGGGAGAGGAGGGCATCGGCGTCGGGCTTCATGCGGAAATCGACTCATCTCGCCCAACCGTTGAGCGAGACGCGGTGCGGCAAGGCGATTCACAACGCTTGCGCCCCCTCGCCCCGCTCTTGCGGGGAGAGGATAGAGGTGAGGGGCTACGCCACCGACCGGACAGTTCCTGTTGCCGCGCGCCCCGCTCCTACCGCCCCCGATGCCGGGACAGCACCAGGGTCGCGCGCGCCCTGACACCCGGATAACGGGTGTTCACCCCGCTCCAGCGCCAGAACAGCCGGTTGCCGCGCCGCCAGGCCGTCACCGTGCCGCCGTCGATGCAGGTGCCGCGGCCGTAGCGGATATGCTCGCGATAGCGCACGATGGCGCCGTGCTGGCTGCGCCGGATCAGCACCCCGCCGCAATGCAGGCTGGGATAGTCGATGCGGGCATTGCCATTGGTGTCGAAGACGAGATGGATGCGCCAGCGGCTGGGCGGCGCGCCGCGCTCGCTCTGCACGCCGGTACCGACCCAGGCGAGATGACGCTTGGCCGGCGGCGCGGCGGCGAAAGCGGGAGGAGTCGCGGCGGCGAACAGGAAAGCGAGTAAAAGGCGCAACATGGTCTTCATCATCCCTGCCTAGCCAGCCCCTTCAACCTTGGCAAGGCAGTGTCGACGCGGCCCGCAAAAGGATAGGCTCGCCCCACAATAGCGGGGAAAACCCATCATGGCCGATGCGGATGATTTCAGGCGGATCGCTTTGTCCCTGGACGGCACCAGCGAGGCGCCGCATTTCGAGCGCAAGGCCTTCAAGGCGCGGCGCATCTACGCCACCCTCGCCCCCGACGGCCTCAGCGCCAACCTGCTGTTCACGCCGGAAGAGCAGGAATTCAAATGCCTGCTCGCCCCTGATGTCTTCCGCCCCATTCCCAATGCTTGGGGCCGGCAGGGCTGGACCATGCTCACCCTATCCGCTGCGAGCCAGGCGGACTTGCAGGACGCGCTGGCGATGGCCTGGAGGCATGGCGCGGCGCCCAAGCAAAAGCGATGAGTTCGAGCGTCGGCAGGAGAACGAGGCAGCGCACCGAGCCCGCCGTCCCCAGGCTCGGCTTGCACCAGACAGACAGGCAGGACGCTTCCCCGCATTGCGGGCAGATATCGGCTACCGGGTCCCCCGGGCCTCAGGCCGTCCGCAGCCGCGCGGCCCGCGCCTCCCACCAGACCAGGCCGAGGCTGGCCGCGACGATCAGCGCCGCACCGGCGAAGACATGGGGCTTGGGAACATCCTGCCACAGGAGATAGCCATAGATGAACGCCCAGACCAGGCCGGTATATTCCACCGGCGCCAGCGCCGAGGCCGGCGCGTAGCGGTAACCCTCATAGAGCAAATATTGGGCGATGCCGGAGACGAGGCCAAGGCCGAGCATCAGGCCCCAGCCCATGGCATCCGGCGTTTTCCAGATGAAGGGCAGCGCCGCCCCGCACACCAGCACGAACAGGCCCGATGTGGCGATCATCTGGTTGGCCGTGCTCTCGGAACGGTTGATCAGGCGGATCAGCACCGTGCCCCAGGCCCAGCAGAAGGCAGCGAACAGCACCATCGCCGCCGGCAGGAAGTCGGACCGGCCCGAAGGATCCGCCGCGACGATCACGCCGAAGAAGCCGGCGATCACGGCAAGCCACCGGGCAATATTGACCTTTTCCTTCAGGATCAGGATGGAGAGCACCACCGCCATCACCGGCGCGCCGAAATACATGGTGGTGAGATCGGCCAGGCCCAGATAGCGCGAGGCATTGTAGAAGCTGAGCCAGGCCACCAGCAAAAGCAGGCCGCGCGAGGTCAGCGCCCATTTGTTGCGGCTCTGCCAGATCGGCGGCTGGCCCTGGCGCCAGGCGATCGCCATGCCCACGACCAGGATGACGACCGAGCGCAGGAACAGGATCTGCGGCACCTCATAGCTCGCCACCAGCCATTTGACGGCGGCGTCCTGGATGGCGAACAGGCAATAGCCGACCGAGGCCAAAGCGATGCCGGTCAGTGGGCGTGTATCGGGGGGAGTAAGGGGGGGCATGCAGGGGTACGCGAGGCAGCAACGCAGAGCTGATAGATGGGCTATAGCACCGTCCCCGGTTGGATGCGAGCGAGAGCCCTGTGCTCAGATGTCGCGACCGACTCCTTCCTCATGGGAAGGTAGCGCCCCAGCTCACCCGCACACTGAGCCGTCACGATCGATGGGCGTCTCTCGTTCCTGCGAGCCACTACCCTCCATGCGTCATCATGCCCCTCATCCAGGTCGCGCGGGGAACATTGAGTTTGGTGGAACCGGATGATGTAAGAGGATGCGATTTTCTCCCGATCGCCGCGATCAACGGGGTTCGACATCATGGACAGGCGCTGGCTGCCGCTGAACGCTTTGCGGGCCTTCGAGGCAGTGGGGCGGCAAGGCAGTTTTACCGGCGCCGCCCAGAGCCTGCTGGTCTCCCAAAGCGCCGTCAGCCGCCACGTCATCGGCCTGGAAGACTTCCTCGGCGTGCCCCTGTTCGACCGCAAGCCGCCGCAGCCGGCGCTCACCGAGGCCGGCAGGCGCCTGCTGCCCGTGGTGGAGAAGGCCTTCGAGCGCATCGACACCACGCTGGAGGAGATCATGCGCGAACGGGGCGAGCCGCAGCGCTCCCTCCGCGTGCTGCTGCCGACGACCTTCGCCCAGCGCCTGGCGGTGCCGATCCTGCGCCATTTCCGCGCCGAATTCCCCGATCTCAAGCTCGACATCGATTCCCGCCCGGTGCCCGGCAATGCCGAGCGCGAGGCCGACGTCGCCGTGATCTACACCCCGCCCCGGGTGGCGCCGCAGGTGCTGGACCTGCTCTGGATGGTGAAGCTTACCATCCTGTGCCATCCCGACGTCGCAGCGCGGGCAGCCAAGACTGATATCGCCGGCTTCCTCGCCACCAATGACCTCCTGCACGTCAAGCTCGACAGCCGCCCGCCCGCCTTCCTGTGGCAGAATTTCGCCCGAGCCGCGCATGTCGCGCCAGGATCGCTCGACCGCGGCCTCATCTTCGATACCGCCCAGCTCGCCGTGCAATATGCGCTGTCGGGCGAAGGCCTGGCGCTGGTCGATCCCGTGCTGTTCGAGGACGAGATCCGGGCCGGCCGCCTGGTACGACCCTACGACATCCATGTCGACGACGGCTATGGCTATTACCTCTCCATCCATCCCGACGACCTCGACCGCCCGGAGATCGCCCTGTTCCGCTCCTGGCTGATCCGCCGTTTCTCACGCCCGCCCTTCCTCGGAGACGGCACGCCGCCAGCCGGTTGATCCGCCTCCTCCCATACACCGCGTCCAACACCCTCCTGCCACGAGTTCGCTGCCTTGCGTTCCCCTTACGCTTCCATCGCCGCCCTGCTGGTTGCCGTCGCCGGCGTATTGGCCGGCAATGGCGTGCTCACCACCCTTCTGCCGGTGCGCGCCGAGCTCGAACATTTTCCGGCGCTGGCCATCAGCCTGATGGGCTCGGCCTATTTCGGCGGCATGCTCGCCGGCGCCTTCCTGACGCCGCGCCTGGTGCAGCGCTTCGGCCATATCAAGGCCTTCGGCCTGTCCTCGATCTGCGGGGCGGTGATGATCCTGGTCGCCGGCACCCTGGTTGAGCCGCACGCCTGGGTGGTCATCGGCTTCCTGCGCGGCTTCTTCCTGGCCGGCATCTACGCCATCGTGGAGAGCTATCTGCAGGGCAAGGCGGAGAACCGCATCCGCGGGCGCCTGCTCGGCCTCTACTCCATCACCCAATATGGCGGCTGGGCCGTCGGCAACCAGTTCATGCGGCTGGGCGACCCGGCCGCCTTCACCATTTTCGGCATCGCTGCAGCCGTGGTGATCGTCTGCCTGGCGCCGCTGTTGCTGATCGCCGACGGGCCGCCGCCCAAGGGAACCCGCCGGGCCGGCATGCGCCTCCTCTGGCTCCTGCGTACCACGCCTGTCGGCTTCGTCTGCGCTACGCTGATCGGCTTTGCCAATGGGCCGTTCTGGTCGCTCACCCCCGTCTACGCCACCAAGCTCGGCATGGACGGGGTACAGACCGGCACGCTGATCTCGGCCATCACTTTGGGCTCGGCCGCCTTCCAGTTCCCCGTCGGCCGGCTTTCCGACGCCTTCGACCGGCGCAAGGTGCTGATCGGCCTCACCGCCCTCACCGCCCTGGTCGAGATCGGCATCTACTGGTCCGGCAAGCTCCTGGTCGGCTGGCCCTTCGTGATCACCGGCTTCGTGCTGGGCGGCATCATTTCGACGCAATATTACGCAAGCTCGGCCTACACCAACGACATCACCGGCCGCGACAATGCCGTCGGCGTCGCCTCCGCCTTGCTGTTCCTCTACTGCATCGGCGCCGTGCTCGGCCCGATCACCGCCTATTATGTGATGCACTGGCTCGGCGACCCAGGCCTCTACCTCCACAATGCCGGCATCCACGCCGCGATGGCCGTGTTCATCCTGCTCCGGGTGCTGAGGAGCCCGGGAAGGGACGTGGCACAGCCACAGCGGGGCAGTTCCTCAGACCTGCCATAAACTATGCCTGGCTATTCCAAAGTGATCTCAGGATGAGGCGGGATATTCTCGAACTCATTTAAATTGCTCGGATGGAAAAAGATTATTTTGCAATTACTCGCATTGACACCGAGATTCATCTGATAAGGCGGCCAGTCTCCGGTACGAACCGCTCCCTGAGTTCTAAGTAAAGCGTAGGCCAAATACCCTTCGGAATGCATCACGAATTGAATGTCGAATTCGATTGATTTGAAATTCCGATCACGGAAAGAAAGCACTTTCGAAAGGCATTTTTGAAACTCCCTGGGAAGAATATAAGGAGGCTCGAGATCCCGCGGGCGATCTTTGACCTTCAGTGACGGATAATGTGGGATGCGTTGACCGGGCTCCGGCAATTCGGCCGCCGCCGCGATGCCCGAAAAATAAGTGATGAGGCTAGCCAAAACGAGTGTGGTGGCGCCGCCCATGGCAGCCCTACCAGTGCGCCGCCACCGCCGCACAGCCGATCAGGCCGGGCGTGGGATGGGTGATCAGGCGGATCGGGATCTCGCGCAGGAATTTCTCCAGCGGGCTCTTGGCCTCGAAGGCGGCGCGGAAGGCGGCCTCGTCCATCAGCGGCGAGAGCTTCTGCACCACCCCGCCATAGAGGAAGACACCGCCCTTGGCTGCGAACATCAGGCCGACATCACCGGAAAAGCGCGCGAGATAATCGAAGAACAGATGCGTGGCTTCCACCGCCACCGGATCGGCGCCCGCTACCGCCGCCGTGCCGATCTCGGCGGCGCTGCGTTCGGCGGGATGGCCGGCGAGCGTCGCCAGCGCGGCATCGATACGTTGCAGGCCCGGGCCCGACAGCACATGCTCGCCCGAGACGCGGCCGATCTTGCCGCGGATGAGTTCATGCGCCTTGGCCCAGTCGCCGGCCGGCGCGCCGATCTCGGCATGGCCGCCCTCGGACGGCACGGCGATCCAGCGCGAACCGCCACGCACCAGGGCGCCGACGCCGAGCCCCGTGCCAGGCCCGAGCACCGCCATGTTGCCGCCGGCCACGCCGGCGGAGACATTGCCGATCACCGTGGTGTCGGCCTCGGCGAGATGCGGCAGGGCATGGGCGACGGCCTCGAAATCATTGATCACGTCGAGACGGGCAAAGCGCAACTCCGCCGCCAGGGTCGGCGGGTTGAACAGCCAGCTCTGCCGGTTGGTCGGCCCGACCATCTCGCCCGCCACCGGGCCGGCAATGGCGACGACCCCGGCATTGGGCCGTTCGCCGACATCGGCGATATAGGCTTCGATCGCCTCCCGGAAGGTCGGAAACCGCTTGTTCTCGTAATGCCGCTCGCTGCGATAGTCGGTGCGGCCCTGAACGACGAGGGCAAACCGGCTGTTGGTGCCGCCGATGTCGCCCAGCAAGGTCAGGTCTGTCATGAGAATCCGTCTTCTTTATCTTGGTTGCCAACGCATTGATAATGCGGGTGAAATCTCAGAGGTCGCCCACACCTTTCTCACAGCGGGAATAGCTTGTCGGCAACACGTTCCGCAAGGTGCATGTCCCATTAAAGATAGCCCTTTGGCTTGGCGTCAACCTTCTCTTCATTGCTGACTTGCCTTTCGAAAGAGCTCGGACAGCACATTCTTGCGACTATGTCTCTTGCTGGGTCGGCACGGCATATCCGATCTCGGTATTGCGTGCCTTAGGACGCCATTCCTCTCCCGGGCGATTTCCACCCATAAAAAAAGACCCAGCCGATTGGCTGGGTCTTCGTCCAACTCATTTAGAGCCAGATTTAGAAAACGCGCTTCAAGCGAATACCAGCCTGCCACGCGTTGATGCTGTCGTTGGAGAGAACAACATTTTCCGCATCCGCGTCATACACGAGACCGTTCTTGACCTTGCCATGCGTATAAGCAACTTCGGCTCCGATCGTCAGGCCTTTGACGATCGTATAGGTCAAGTTACCGGCAATCGTATATTCTTGGACCTTAGTGTCGACACCGCTCCCGAGGATATTGTCGGACTTGGTATCGATGTAGCTGCCGACGAGATTGGCATTCAGAACAGGCGTGATGTTGCCACCGAGTTCGGCAACGATCGACCAACCCTTCGCACGGTCGACAACACCCAGGCCGGCCGCGTTAGTACCCTTGATGTAGAGGTCGCCCGGGGACCGGCCGAAGAACGAGTTCCCAGCTCCGAGGTAATCAGTGGCGCCATCGGCATACTGACCTTCAACGATGAAGTGCCCGCCGTCGATGAATGGCAGTTTGATCAAGCCGGTAGCGCCGACCGCATAGCCCCACTTGTCGGAATGAGCCAAACCAAGGGTCTGAGTGTTGGTCGGATCGTTCGGATCGGTAATCGTCACGGATTCTGCGGTCCGGGACTGGTGAGCTGCAGCTTGTACAGCCACCGAACCCCATGATTGATCCCAACGCAGCTGAGCGACGACATCCGGAACCTGCTGCCCACCGCGGAGGCTGGTGGTAGGAATCCCACTCACGCCAAACCCGCTATCGAGCTTATGGTCGCGACCGTCTTCAATCGACAGCGTGGCGCTGAAGCCACCGCCGAACTGGGCCGTATAAGCAATCAGGTTGACGGTGTTGCTCTCAGCATAATAGGGCGCCCAGATGGTATCGCCATATTCGTTATCGTAGAAGCCGAAGAAGGAATGTGCGTAACCAGCGGTCAGGCCACCGAACTGGATGAAAGCCTTGTCAATCGAGAAGGTGTTGCCGTTATAGATGCCGCCACGCCCCTGGCGGCTGATCGGATGCGAGTCGGCATTGATCTGGAAGTAGGAACGCAGCAGACCCCAGTCGGTCTCGGTGCGGGCATCGAACCAGACACGGGCCTGGGTGTTGAAGGCAGAGCGATCATCGTTGCGGCTGAAGCCGTTACCGCCGAAGACGCGATAGTCGGCGCGGATTTCGCCACCGATCTTCAGGCAGGTATCGCTGCCGGGAATGTAGAAGAAGCCGGGACCAAAGGCCGAGCAGACCTTCACATATTCAACGGCTTCGCCCTTGGTCATGGGCAGATCGGCGGCCTGGGCAGCGCCAAAGGCGACAATACCAGCAGCGGCGCCGAGGAGAGCTGAGCTCAATTTCATTAGAGACCCCCTAGGGAGATTATGCGGCTAAGAACCAGCATTCTGAATTGGCGTCGACGTGCCTAGCCGGTTGCATATTCTTACACTTGCAAGGCACGGTGACTGTCTAATCTTTATATGCACGGAAAAATTGCACAAGCTGGAAGCACAGTCGCCATTCCGAATTACCATCGAGTGTCACGGAATTGCCACACTACGGTAATCACAGAACAGGCTCGCTGAAGCAGACTGCCTATCTTCTTTCCTAGTGAATTTTGATGTGGTAGCTCTATACTGCGCAGGTAAGCGAGACCCGTGCAATCTTGGAAAGTGCCCGGATTGGTTGCGATCTCCTCCAATCCGGGTTCCTTTTTGGGCCCTAAACAGATATTTTCTACCTGTAGTGTTATATTATTTGCTGCCAACCAAGAATGCTGCAATTTCCAGCATGATCTGGAAAGAAGCCGTCTAATTTTTCAAACCATAGAAGATCTCTACAACTTACTCGAATCGTAGATTTTATGCAGGTTCTAGTTGCCTCTAATGAGACGTAATGACTGCCATGATGATATCGATCATGCCTCAGTCCTGCTTCAATCTTCCAAGACTGCGCTCATTCAATCACAAATATCTTCTGTTCTTTCGAGCGCGCGATGGGCGACTTCATGCGAAGGTGTGATACCCCCAAACCGCTAGCGTTCCATTATACCAAGCCTTGCGTGGGGTAATAATAACTACGAAATCGATGGTGCCGGTATAGATTTCGTGTCTGCCTTCCCAAGGGCTGAACCCTGATCAATCCGGCCGCCCTTCATGCTGCCGCCAGGCCGGCCCGATCACCGGATGGGCCTGCAGGGCCTTGTACAGCGTACGGAAGACCGGCAGAGCACGTGCCTGTTCGTGCCAGCCGGCGATCATGGCGGCATAAACATCGACGATGCTGACATTGTCGCCCAGCAGGAAGGGCCCGGCCATCTCCTGGGCAAGCAGGCTGAAAATGCGGTCGGAATCCCGCCTGCCCGCTTCGGCGACCGCGGCCCTGGCCGCCTCGCCGGCATCGGCGGTGTAGCGATCGGCGTAATAGGTGCGCAAGGCCGCCGGATAGGCATTGGTCGCCAGGAACATCAGCCAGCGCAGCGAGACGGCGCGCGCCGTCGAGCCGGCGGCCGGCAGCAGGCCCGCCCCGGCGGAGGCCTCGTCGATGGTAAGCAGGATCGCCGCCGTCTCCGTCAGCACCGTGCCGCTGGGCAGGATCACCACCGGGATCTGCGCGGCAGGATTGACGGCGAGGAAATCGGGCGCCTGCTGCTCGCCCTTATCGGTGTCGACCAGGATGCGCTCGGGCGTGATCCCCGCCCAGGCGAAGGCGACATCGACGACCAGGGAGCCGGTGCCGGGACACCAATAGTGCCGCCATTGCCGCATCGCGTCCTCCTCCCGAGCCCTACAATTGCCGTTTCATTGTTAGGCTGGATTCGCCGTCATTGCGAGTTCTTCCAATTCGCGGGATTGGCAGAGCTCGCAATGGCAGCCTCATGATCGGCATCTACGAGACGCGCGTGAGACGCGACGGAATACCAGGCCGCCTCGTTCAGAAGCCCTTGATGATTTCCTCGACCATTTTCTTGGCGTCACCGAAGAGCATCATGGTGTTGTCCTTGAAGAAGAGCTCGTTCTCGACGCCGGC
>NZ_LYXZ01000074.1 GCF_001676615.1 Labrys sp. WJW
GGGTGGTTTGGGGGATCCACCCCGCCATAGGCGAGTTCCTGGATGCGGTAGGCGAGCCGGCTTTCCAAGTAGCGGCGGTTGAACGGCGGCGGCTCGCTGTCGAACAGGTCGCGCCACTGTTTCTTCAGGTCGGGCGTCGGCGTGGTCTTCAGCGCGGCGAGGCGCGCTGGGATGGGATCGTGCTTGTTCATGCGTTTCTCCGTTGAGTTGGAGTTGCATGACGGCATTGGTCGGGCGGATAGTGTAGGCAACTTTCTCCAGTATCGTCAGATACTTCGCCCTTCTCCCGCATGCGCAACCGAACAAGCCCGAGCGCCAACAGGCCGCAGAGCTCGGCGCGGCGCTCGGCGGGCGTCATGTGGTCGGGAGGGAGCGGGTTCGGGCGTTTCATGTCTCGGTGGCTATCTCGGTGGTGTCGTTACCGATCAAAAGCCACCCAGCCGCCCGGGACAGGACATCTCAGAAGAACGGAATGCAGAAATGCGAACAGGGAGAGAACATCAGGGCTTGTCGATCACGGATATGTCCATGATTATCGTGGGTTGAATCAATCGAGAGCAGTTGTTCATTGAGGTGAGTTCATGGCGCGGAGGAAGAGCGAATTCGGACCGAACCTCGGGAGTATCCTTCAGGGCGCCCCCGCTGCGCTGGTCCGGCAGTTTCTCGCCAGCTTCAAACGGCCCGACGACACTCTTCTCGCTCCGCCGGAAATCACTGAGGGCACGACCGATGATCAGGGCAAGGCAGCGCTGAGTGCGTACCTGCGTTCGGAGGACAAGGAAATCATCGGGCTACTTGAGGGCATCGCTGGCGCTCTGCTCGACATGGGCCAGGACAAGGGAGCGACCTCACTCGAAACGGTTGCGGGCCAACGGCTGCAGAATGTCGACTACGACCAGTATGAGTCCCAGCCTGACCTGCTGTGTAAGAGCATCTGGATGCGCACGGTCTTCCCGATGCACTTCCACGACGCCCAGAGCTTCTATGCCGCGCGGCGCTATCGAGAACGGCGGACGTACTACACATGCTGCGAAGTGGACTTCGACCACGCTTCTGTTGCCGACACAGACGGAATTCCTGACGAGAAGCTCTGTGACGCTGTTCAGGAAGCTCTGGGACTGAAGGGCAAGGTCACCGCGTCCGTCCTCGAATTGCCCGAGACCGCCAACTATCCGCCGTCCTTTATGGTCGCCCTGCGCCATCCCGGGCCCCTGTCGAGTATCGACAATCATCGCGAGGAAGGGGGCTGGACCGTCCATTACTACAGGCCCTCGCATGAGGCTGTCCTGATCTACACACCCCAGCTGAAGAAAATCGAGGTCGCGTCTGCCAGCAGCGACGTTCGCGAAAAGACCTCTAAGGTCTTCGCGGAGGTCGTTCTAGGGCGCCCGCCGTCGGCCAAGCCGTTGACCCGCCGGGAATTCAACCTCGAACGCTTCAGGTCTTCCTTCGATCTGGATTGTCCGGATCTCGAGGACGTCGAGATCACGATGGCGGCGGTAGTCGAGGCCGAGGTCCGCCTCGGCTCGTGGGGCCGAAGACTGAATATCAAGGTGACCATAAAGGACAAGATGGAGGACGTTGTCCGGAAATACGTCTCCAATTCAGCCAACCTGATCCGGAGTTTCGGCTTCACAAAAATCGCCATCGCAATTGGTTACACCCGTCGATCGGACGGAAAGGAGGGAACCTTCCGGGTCTCGATCTCAGATGGCAGCAGTTCGGACGTGCAGAGCATGCGCGATCCGTTCCTTCGGGACCTCGGGTTCCGACTGCTCGAACACTGGGGTCTTACGCAGAACCTGCGGACACTCACCGATCAGGAACGGGCGCAGTGGTTCGGCTTTCTGCTGTCGCTGTACGACCTGCCCAGCGACACTGTTGCAGGTTCGTTCTTCAACTCCGCGGGCGTCGATCCAGCGCGCCTGGTCAGTGCGAGATTGATTGCCCGCAAAGGGCGGCAGGTGATTGGGCTCGCCGAGGATGACGATGAGGTTGTCGAAGTTGAGCAGCAAACGGGTCCGGAGCCAGGGACGGTTCGACAAACCGGTTCCTTTGGAGAGGCGGATGGATTGCGTCTCGACACCAATGCGATCGAGTACGGGATTGATCGAGCATGGCTCGCCGAAACCATCCTCAAGGCGATAGCTGGCTCTCTCGGCATCAGGAACATCGAAACCATCAATGAGTTCCTCGTCTCGCTTGGGCCGATGGCACTGGGTGAGCGAAAGGTCCCACTTTACCTGGCGCGCCGCCTTGCCGATCTGAAAGCCCGCGAGAGTGTGGAGACTGCGCTTCGGTCGCGGCATACAGCGGGCCCCGGTCTCGTACTCGCCGTTTCCGATGAGCCGCCGCAATTCCTCGGGCCGAACGTCGTTATCGCGCTGCGCGACCTGCTGCTGAACGACGGAAGCCTCGGCGATCTGGACCGAGAGGAAATGGCCCGGCGCTTCGAGGCAAACCGAACGCTGGCGACCTCTGCGCAAGTCGCTCAGGTTGTGCGACACACGCCTCGCTCTGCGACGCTCATCATCCCTGGTCTCGAGCCGCTCACGCTCGACGGCGTGGGCCAGATCCAACTCTTCGAAAGCCTTGTTGAAGCGGCGACCGATGGCACAGGCCAGCGGCTGACCAAGGTCCTGATGGACGGGATGGGGTCCGACAATCCCAGACAGCTGTTCTCTTCCGGCGCATGGGCGAAGGCGCATCCGACTTACATCCGGCACGGCTCAAGCAATCGCTATTGGCGTCTCGGCGAGGCGACCGACACCGCGTGATCTAGAGTTCATCTAGGGTTTCGGGCGGGACGGTCTAACAAACCGCTGATTATTGGAAGGGCTCCACATCAGAGGAGCACTTCCATGCCGACTCCCTTTCCCTTGCGCCAGGCAGCCCCGACGAGCTGGGCCGGCGCCGCGACGACCAAACCCACCACCTCCAACTCGGAATGGCGCTGCACGCGCTGTGAAAAGCTGCTCGGCGTCTGCCGGGACGGCCGCATGCACCTGCGCTTCGCGCGGGGGCACGAGTATCTCGTGGGCTTCCCGGTTCAGGCCACCTGCCGCGGCTGCGGCACGCTGAACAACGCGACCGCACCCGCGCGCTGACGCGCGCATTCACCCAACCCCCTGAAATCGCAGAGACGCGCGACGTCCTGACCTGGCCACGAGAAGGCGCTGGACGCCTGGCCGCAAGGCAGGCGTCCGATGTCCTTCGCGTGGCACGAGATCCGTGATCACCTCATGCATTCATCCTCCAACCTTCACTTCCAGCGCAGCTTCGACGCCGTCCGGCGTGCACATGTTGCCCTCACACCGTTCCGGGACCCGGCGGCACTGCTGGATGGGCTGCACCGCACACCCGGCGATCCCGCCCGGAAGAACCTGATCCTCGCTGCGCTCGTCGAGGCAGCGCAGAGCGACGGCCCCGCATCTGAGTGCGCCCTGACGATGCTGTTGCTGGCGCTCTGGCCCGGCCTAGATGCCATCCGGCGCCGGTCGCTCTGGCGCAGGATCGGCACCGCCGACGAGGTCGCGTCCGACGTTCTGGCGCGCACCACCGAGGCTGTCCGCGGCCTCGACCTCGGGCGCGTCAACTGGATCGCGGCCACGGTGCTGCGCAACGTCGAGCGCGACATGATCCGCGTGCGCCAGCGCGACCAGGCACGCGAATATCTCGCCAGTGGCGCCGATCCCGACGAGGTGGCGGACAGCGGTGACAGCGGGATCGGCGCGGCCGGGTATGCACGGCTGAACGGCGCCGTGCGGAAGCTGCTCGGCGATGACGCCCTGCTGGTGATCCGCGTGGCGATCGAGGGCTTCTCGCAAGTCGAGGCGGGAGCCGAACTGGGCCTGACCGAAGCTGCCGCCCGCAAGCGGTACCAGCGCGCCATGCGCAAGCTGAAGGGCGCTCTCCAGGAAATCCCCTGAGCCGATGTCCCGATCCGGCCCCGCCGGTGGCTTTTCCCATTCGAGCGCCCCGAGCGCCTTCCCTCCAACCGAAAGCAGACACGCATGAACCGCACTGCCGATCTGTCACTCGAGGATTTCAGGCGTCTCCCGGGGCTCTATCGCCGCTGGGAGCTGACCGAGGTCTGCGAGCCCAACCGCAACTATCAGATCGAGGACGCCGGTGCCCATGCCGACGGGACGCCGCTGCTGGCGATCTACGTCGCCGAGCCCGCGCCCGACGTCCGCGAGGCCGCGTGATGCGCCTCCTCGATCACATCATCTCACGGAGAAACGCCATGCCGGACCAGCCGGACGCCATCACCCGTCTTCGCAAGGTGAACTACGCCCTCGAAGATCTCCCCGAAACCATCTCCCTGCCGCAGCGCGCCAGTGACGAGCCGCGCGAGGCGCTGCCGGTCGTCGAGGCGACCGTCGACGAGATCGCCTTCGCGATCGTGGAGGCGGAGCAGGAAAGCTCGGCCGCCTATGCCCGCGCCGCCGCGCTCCAGCGCCTCTATAAGCTCGCCCGCGAGGCGGGGTGCATCGGCACCGACCGTGCCGCCGTCGCGGTGCTGAAGAAGGAGGGCCGGTGATGGCCCTTCCCATCATCGGCGCCGACGAGCGCCTCGCGCAGCGCAAGGGCATCAAGGGCGTCATCTTTGGCCGGTCCGGCATCGGCAAGACCAGCCTGCTCTGGACGCTGAACGCCTCGACCACGCTCTTCCTCGACCTCGAGGCCGGGGATCTGGCGGTCGAGGGGCTGGAGATCGACACGCTCCGGCCGCGCACATGGAAGGAATGCCGCGATTTCGCGGTGTTCATCGGCGGGCCGAACCCGGCGCTGCGCGAGGACCAGCCCTACAGCCAGGCGCATTTCGACGAGGTCTGCGGGCGCTACGGCGATCCGGCGGTGATCGAGAAATACGAGACCGTCTTCATCGACTCGATCACCGTGGCCGGGCGGCTCTGCTTCCAGTGGTGCCGCGGCCAGCCCGAAGCGATGTCGGAGAAGACCGGCAAGCCCGACATCCGCGGCGCTTACGGATTGCATGGCCGCGAGATGATCGGCTGGCTGACCCACCTGCAGCACACGCGCGGCAAGCATGTCTGGTTCGTCGGGATCCTCGACGAGAAGCTCGACGACTTCAACCGCAAGGTCTTCCAGCCGCAGATCGACGGCGCGAAGACCGGGCTCGAGCTGCCGGGCATCGTCGATCAGGTCATCACCATGGCCGACATCCCGGACCCGGGCGGTCAGCCGCAGCGCGCCTTCGTCTGCCAGACGCTGAACCCTTGGGGCTATCCCGCCAAGGACCGTTCCGGCCGCCTCGACATGGTCGAGCCTCCGCATCTCGGTCTGCTGATGGAGAAGGTTCAGCGCCCTGCGGGACCTGCCTCCGAACGCCTGTCCTGGCCGCCGGTGATCCCGGCCGATCCCGCGCCCGCCCAGGAGCCCGGACATGGCTGAGCGCCTCTCACCATGCCCGGTGTCCCGATCCGGTCGCCGGGGTGGCTTTTCCCCTTCGACGCCGCCGCGCGTCCCGTCCTCTAACAGATAAGGAGCCGCGCAATGTCCGGTATCTGGAACGACTTCAACTCCGCGCAATCCAACAGCAACGTCATCCCGAAGGGCACGCTCGCCAAGGTGCGGCTGACCCTGCGCCCGGGCGGCTTCGACGACCCGTCGCAGGGCTGGACCGGCGGCTGGGCCCGCCGCGCCACCACCGGCGCCGTCTATCTCGACGCCGAATACACGGTGCTCGAAGGGCCCTATGCCAAGCGCAAGATCTGGTCGCTGATCGGCCTCTACAGCCCGAAGGGTCCGGACTGGGCCAACATGGGTCGCGGACTGATCCGCGGGATCCTCAACTCGGCGCGCGGCGTGTCGGACAAGGACAACTCGCCCGAAGCGCAGGCGCGCCGCCGCATCAACGGGTTCGGTGATCTCGACGGCGTCGAGTTCATCGCCCGCATCGACATCGGCACCGACACGAACGGCGAGGACAAGAACGAGATCCGCGCTGCCGTCACGCCCGACCATCGCGACTACGCCGCGCTGATGGGCACGGTCGCGCCGCAGTTCACCGCCGCCCCGGCGCAGGGCCACGCCGCGCAGCAGCCTGCCACCGCCACCCAGCCCAGCCAGCCCGCGTCCGCCCCCGGCACCGCC
>NZ_LYXZ01000075.1 GCF_001676615.1 Labrys sp. WJW
GGATCGACCGGTGCGCCCGTCGGCGCGGGTGGCAACCCAGCTGGCGCGGGCCTCAACGGACCGGCCGGCAGCAACGGTGTCGGTTCGAACGGGCAGCCCGTCACGACGGCCGGCAACCCGGCCGGCGGTGCTCCCAACGGCATCGATGGTGGCGGCAACGCCGGATCGACCGACGCGCCTGCCAACACGACTGGCAGCAGCAGCCGGTTTGGCCGACTCCTTGCCTATCTGTCGGGCGATCGGGCCGGTGACTCTCCCGGTGCAGCCGCCGATGGTACCACTTCGTCGCGCGACCAGCCCACAGACGGCACTCCGGCCGGCAAGACTCCCGCTGGCATAACTGCTGGCGATGGCACCGGTCCGAACGGTCAGCTCGCCACCGGCAACCCGGTCGACGGTACTCCCAGCGGCGTTGACGGTATCGGCAATGCCGGATCGACCGGCGGGCCTCGCACGGCTGGCAATCCGCTCAACGGAACCGTCGGCGGTAGCCGCGCCGGCTCGAACGGTCAGCCCACCACCATGGCCGGCAACTCGGCCGATGGCACTCCCAACGGCAGCGATGGCAATGCCAACGCTGGAACGGCTGGTGCGCCTGCCAACACCGCCGATAATTCGGCCAGCGATGCCCTCAAGGGGCAAGGTGGCAGCAATAGCACCGATCCAGACAGCCAGCACGCTGGGATAGCTGGTAATCAGGTCCGCGATGCTGCCGACGGGGCTGCTGGTAGCAGCCGGTTTAGCCGCCTCCTCGCCTATCTGACGGGCGGCCGGGCTGACGATTCTGGCGACTCTCCCAGCACAATCGATAGCGGCAACGCCGGAACTGCCGGCGCGCCTGCCAACACGGCCGGCGATCCAGCCAGCAAGGCGCCCGCTGGCGCAACCGCTGGCAACGGTGTCGGTTCGAACGGCCAGCCCACCACCATGGCCGGCAATCCAGCTGGATATGGCCTCAACGGGGCTGGCGTCAGCAATGACGTCGGTCTTGGCACCCAGCGCGCTGGCATGGCCGGCAATCCGGCAGGCGGTGCTCTCAGCGGAGCGACCGGCGGCACCGGAACCGGCTTGAACGGCCTGTCCTCCAACACGGTGGGCAATGCAATCGGCCGTGCCTTCAACGGCATCGACGGTAGCGCCGGTTCAACCGGCAGGCTCGCCTATCTGACCGGCAGTTCGGTCGGGGTTGCTACCGGCCAGGCGGCAAGCGGCGAGAGTGCCGGATCGAATGGCGTGGTTGCAGGCCTGGTTTGCAATGTTGCTAACACCAACAACAAGGATGTCACTGGCATGTTCGCTTCCACAGCCAATACTGCGACGGGCGGTGCCACGAACCAGGGTGCCGTCACCAATGGCTCCAATGTTCGTGGGCCGAACGGTGAGGTCGTCCCCGCAATCGAAATCAAGGATCTCGCCGGCATCAAGGTGATACGCCCGGTCTACGATGTGTCGGAGTCCGATGTCGATGAACGGCTCAAACGAGTCGCCGAAGCGGCGCGCTCCTACAAGCCGAAGAACGGCAAGGCTACCGAGGGTGATCGCATCACCATCGATTATGCCGGCAAGGTCAGCGAAGTCATTCCCCACGACACCGGCACCAATCGTTTACTGGTGCTCGGCTCCAAGAATTCCATCCCGGGCTTCGACGACCAGTTGATCGGTGCGAAGGCGGGGGATGAGAAGCAGGTCAACGTGACGTTCCCGAAGAACTACCAGGTCCCGTATCTGGCAGGCAAGCAAGCGACCTTCAACGTCACGGTCAAGGAAGTGGCAAAGCCCAACGAGGCGCTGCTCAATGACGAGACTGCAAAGCGCTTCGGGTTGGACTCACTGGCGCGCCTGCGGACTGTCGTGCGTGGCCAGATCGAGAACCAGTTCGGCTCGCTGACGCGCCAGAAGGAAAAGCGGCAACTGCTCGAACAACTCGAGGCTGCCTATCCGTTCAAGGTGCCCTCGAAGTTGGTAGAGGTCGAGTTCAACAACACCTGGGCACAGGTCAACCGCAATCTCCAGGCCTCGGGCCGCACCTTCGCCGATTTCGGCATAACCGAGGACAAAGCGCGGGCCGAATATATGCGACTGGCAGAGCGGCGTACGCGCCTCGGCCTGATCCTCGTCGAGATCGGAAGCAAGGCAAACATCTCTATTTCGAACGAGGAACTGCAGCGCGGGTTGCTCCTGCAGATCGGCCGGTACCCGGCCAATCAGCAACAGCATCTGCTGGCTCTCTATCGCTCCAAGCCGCAGGTGTTGAATGCACTGCGCGCGCAACTGTTCGAGGACAAAGTCGTCGACTATCTCCTCGGCCAGGTTTCCCTCACCGAGAAGAAAGTGAGCAAGAAAGAGCTGATGGCAATCGACACAACGGCCGACGCCAACGCTGGGGCGAAGCCAGCCACAAGGGCGACCGTGAAGTCGAAGGCCAGGTAGCACAGCTGTTCTCCTGTTGCGAAGGCCGCCCTCGGCGGCCTTCGTCGTCTGCGAGAGCGTGTATCCGGCCTCGATTTGGTGTTCGCCGGTGAGGTGGTTGCGTTCAGGGCCAGGTGTAGAATGCCAATGGCGCGGGCGCCGCACGCCTGTGCCAGATCCTCATCCTGGAATTCGTGGAGCGGCTGGAACGAACCCTGGCTGAGTAAAGCAGCAACCTGTTTCACGTCGACGGGTATGACAGGAGAACATAAATCGAATGCTGCTTGGTCGCCGACAATTGCCTCGAATTACACCGTCTGGTAATTGGTGTCTTAGTAAAAACTAAATAATCTTATCTAAATCTATGTTTATCATTGAAGATTAACTTTACAATTGCGTGCAATTGCTCGAAAATCCGAGCCAGTGCAGCGATCGGGTCCACAATGCTGCACAGATAAAAACGTCACTCATTTCGACATCAACACAAAAAGAAAGTGACTGAACATGCTCGAGGATGACACGAGTCTGCTCGACCTGACCGCCGACATCGTCTCCGCCTATGTTGCCAACAACCAGGTCGCTACCGCTTCCCTGGCGGATCTGATCAGTTCGGTGCATGGAAGCCTTACCGGCCTGAACGATCCCAAGCCGGTCGCGGCGGACAAGCCACCGACGCCGGCGGTTTCGATCAGGAGATCCATCACGCCCGACTACGTGATCTGTCTGGAAGATGGCCTCAAATTCAAGTCGCTCACCCGGCATTTGCGAACGGCGTATAATATGACGCCGGAACAATATCGGGAGAAGTGGGCGCTGGCGGCAGATTACCCGATGGTTGCGCCGAACTATTCGGCTCAACGTTCTCGCCTGGCGAGGGAGTTTGGCCTCGGCCAACGACGCCAGGATCCCGAGAGCATGCCAGCATCGCCTCGCGCTCCAAGCAAGGGCAAAAGGAAAAAGGTATCGTAGGCGGACATCGCTCGCACCGGGTAAAACCATCCACCATCAAGATCCGGGATCGAACAGCTGGAGAAAAGTGCGATTTCTTCGGACCGCACCTTTACTCGAACGCCTTGTATCGACGCGTCTTCGTGACCTCGGCGACACCGTCAAATCGCAAACGCTTCAGGTGGTCGCAACCAATCGCGACCACCGCCGCACCAGATAATTGTGCTCGTCCATCGTCGTGTTCCAGACGGCGATCGAGTTGGCGCGCTGCCGGTAGGACCCGCCATCGCGCACGGATCCAGCCTTGATGGTGATGGTGCCGTCCGGGCCAGGCAAATCGACTTGTGTCGGCAGGCCTTCATACCAGTAGGCCCACTCGTCCGGGGTGAGGTAAGTCCGGACCCGAGCGGGAATGGACATGTAGTAGCCCTGGCGGGCCATCACCGCGCCCGGCCAGCCGGACAGCCACCAGTTCAGATAGTCATAGGCGATGTCGAGCGTGCGCTCCGACAGGTTGCTCGAAAGGCACAGGCCGCCATGCCAGGCTCGATAGCCTTCGCGCGGCACGGCCTCCATCACGGGCACACTGCAATGGCGCAGGGCGGTGATTCCGGGCGACCACATGCTCTGGATGACGACACCGCCATCGCGCATCAGACTGGCCGCTTCCGCCGCGGTCTTCCAGAAGCCGGCGAAAAACCCGCTCCTGCGCCGTTCGATCAGGATGCTCAGCAAGGTGTCGATCTCTTCGGTCGACATGTTGCCGAGATCCTCGAAGCTCATCAGGCCCAGTGCCTGGGCGGCGAGAGCCGCGTCGAAAACACCGATCGCCGGCTCGTCGACCAGGGCTGCCTTGCCATGCCAGTGGTCGTCGAGCAGGGCGCCCCAGGAGACGATCTGCTCGGCATCGCCATTGGCGAGATCGGGACGGAAAGCGAAGGAATCGAAATTGTGGGTGGTCGGCAGCATCGAGAGCCAGCGTGAGGGCGTCGGACCCAGGGCACGGTTCGGCTGGACGAAGAGCTTGGTCACGGGAGCGTCCCCGAACCCGATGCGGGCACCCGGATCGAGCCGTCCCGTCTTGGTCAGGTCGGTGATTTCGCTCCAGAGCGGAATGCGCGTGAGATCGATGGGCTGGATGGCACGCCAGTACCAGACGATATCGAGATTGTGGAAACACTGGTCGTAGATGTCATAGCTGCCGGGCTCCGCCGCCGCCTTGTGCTGGGCGGTGATGAAATCCTGGGTGTCGAAGATGACATTGATGCCCAGGTCCGCTTCGGCCTTGAGGCGCAGTTCCTCCAGATGCGAAATCTCGGTCCCCAATACCCGCAGTGTCGGCCGTTCCGCGAGGTGCAGGGCGGGCGCTGAGAGCTTTTCTTGCAATGCATCTCCTTTCATGGAGAGCTCGAACAGCGGGGCGGAGACAATGGCATTCGAAATCGCTTGATCAGGGTTGCTGCGACACGGGAGCCGCCAATCTGTTGAAGGCCGCCAGGGAGCGTCGGATCAAGCTGGAATCGAGGTCATCCACGATGAAAACGATGTGGGAGCGTCGATCGCCATCGGGCCAGGCCTGCATATGCACGGGCGTGTGCACCAGGTGCTGCACGCCGTGGATTGCCACCGGCGCACTCTCCCCGGCAAGGTTGAGCATGCCCTTTACCCGCAGGATACGGTCGCCATGACGGTTGAGGAGCATGGTCAGCCAGATGCCGAAGGCCGTCCAGTCGAGCGGCTCATCGATCGTGACCACGAAGGAGCGGATGCGCTCGCCATGGCGCGTGCGATCGCCCGAACCATGCTCGTGCCCGGGCTGGCCGGCTGTCCCGGGGGCAAGCGGGTCGTCGCTTTGGAAGGTCTGGCGGAACCAGGCGCGGGTCGAGCGCTCCGGGCGGCCGGCGGAAGCTGAACCGTCCTGGTCGAAGAGTGAAGCGGCATCGAAATCGCCATCGGCGGCCCGCAGGACAGGCGCATCCGGGTTGAAGTGCCGGAGCCGATCGAGGAGGCGGGCGACTGTCACTTCATCGGCGATGTCGGTCTTGGTGAGCACGAGCCGATCGGCGATGGCGGCCTGACGCGTCGACTCGACATGGGTCTCGAGCTGGAACCGGCCGTTCACTGCATCTACCGTCGCAATCACCGTGCCCGGCCGGAAATGATGCCGCAGGACGGGATCGGCCTTGATGGTCGACAGGATCGGGAAGGGATCGGCCAGGCCGGTGCTCTCGATCACCAGCCGGTCGAAGGTCGGGATGTCGCCACGCTCCCGCCTGGCATGGATATCGCGGATCGCCTGGGCCAGTTCGCCGCGGATCGTGCAGCACAGGCACCCCGACGGCAGCAGCACCATGGTCTCGTCGATAGGCTCGAGCAAATGGTGGTCGAGCCCGATTTCGCCGAATTCGTTGATCAGCACGGCCGTGCGGGCCATGGCTGGGTCCTTCAGGAGCTGCCGCAGCAAGGTCGTCTTGCCCGAACCAAGGAAGCCGGTGAGGAGGTGGACCGGGGTGAAGGCCGGGACGTCATCGGCCATGACGCTTCTCCATGGCCTCTATCACTGAAACGGAAAGCGGATCGCAGGCGCGCCGGGCCAGCCTTTCGGCGGCCGGCCACAGATGGCCGAGATCATCGATGATCTCGGTCTTGCCGGTTTTGGTCGACAGCAGGAAGGAAGCGCCCTGCCAATCGGAGAGGGTCATGCCGAAAGGTTCCAGGACCTGGCAGGCGATGCGCACGCGGTTCGCACGCTCGCGGCGCCGATCGATCCTGTCGCCGTTGCGCGTGAAGACGCCCGGGCGGGCCACGGCGTCGGCCCAGTGCTCGTTGCCCCCCAGAATGCCGCACAGCGAACACATGCAGATCTTCCTCGTTGCGGCGCATTTTCCGACAATGGTGATGGCCGGGACCACGATAGGGGGCCCGGCCTCTTCCGTCACTTCTTGCGCGGGAAGCGCCGGGCGAAATCGTCGGCCATTTCGTTCATGGTGACGAACTTCACGCCCGGATGCTTGGCCATATGCGCATAGAGGCGCTCCAGCATCATCAGGACCTGCGGCCGACCCGAGACGTCGGGATGGATGGTGATCGGGAAGACGGCATAATCCATCTCGCGATAGACCCAGTCGAACTGGTCGCGCCAGAGCTGCTCGATATCGTGCGGATTGACGAAGCCGTGGCTGTTGGGCGCCTTCTTGATGAACATCATCGGCGGCAGGTCGTCGAGATACCAGGAAGCTGGGATCTCGATGAGGTCGGTCTCATGCCCCCGCTTCAGCGGCACCATCCAGTCCTTCGGCTTGCCGGAATAATCGATCTTGGTCCAGGAATCGCCGACGCGCACATAATAGGGCGTGAAGTCGTTATGCATCAGCGAATGGTCGTATTTGATGCCACGCTCGAGCAGCAGCTCATTGGTGACGTTGGAAAATTCCCACCAGGGCGCGACATAGCCGGTAGGGCGCTTGCCGGAGAGTTTGGTGACGAGATCGATGCATTTGTCGAGGATCTCGATCTCCTGCTCGCGGGTCATCGCGATCGGGTTTTCATGGGTGTAGCCGTGGATGCCGATCTCGTGGCCGGCGTCAGCGACAGCCTGCATCTCATCGGGAAAGGTCTCGATCGAATGGCCGGGGATGAACCACGTCGTCTTGATGCCGAAACGCTCGAACAGCTTGACCAGGCGCGGCGAGCCGACCTCGCCGGCGAACAGGCCGCGCGAGATGTCGTCCGGCGAGTCCTCGCCGCCATAGGAACCGAGCCAGCCGGCGACCGCATCGACGTCAACGCCGAAGCCGCAGAGTATTTCCTTTGCCATGGGTGAGGTCTCCTCATTTCATGTTGAAATCGGTGTTTTCTGGAAAAGACAGTCTGTCAGATGGCTGGAATGACGGTTGCCTCGGAGGCATTCCAGGCCAGTACGACCTCACCTCCCGGAGCGAAGAGGCCGGGAGGGTATTTCTCGACATGCGCTTCCAGGGAGACCGCCCGGCCTCCCGGAAGTTCGACGGACAGATGCGAGATGTGCCCGACGACATCGAGACGCCTGACGGTCGCGGCGACGGCATTGCCCATGTCGCTTGCGCGTCCTCCAGAAGCCGAGCGGACTTCTATGGCTTCGGCCGGGACGACGATCTTGGCGGCACTGCCGCTGGCCAGGTCGCCGTTCGCCATGCCGCGCAGGATGCCGAGCGGGGTATCGACCACCACGCGCCCATCCTCGATGCCGCCCACGGAACCGTCGAGGATGGTGTTGCGGCCGATGAACTGCGCCACGAAGGGCGTGTTGGGCCGCGTATAGAGCTGGTGCGGTGGGCTTATCTGCTCGACGCGCCCCTGGTTCATCACCACGATGCGATCGGAAAGGGCGAGGGCCTCGGACTGGGCGTGGGTCACGAACACGAAAGTGACGCCCAGTCTCTTCTGCAGCAGCTTCAGTTCATTCTGGATCGCCTTGCGCAGATTGGCGTCGAGGGCGCCCAACGGCTCGTCCAGCAGGAGAATGTCGGGCTCGACGACGAGGCCGCGCGCCAGGGCGATGCGTTGGCGCTGGCCGCCGGACAGCTTGTCGGGACGCTTGTCGGCGACATCCTCGAGGCCGAGCGTGGCCAGGATGCGATCGACCTTCGCGTCGCGCTCCGCTTTCGCCAGTCCCTTGACCTCGAGGCCATAGCCGACATTGCGGCGGACGGTCATATGGGGAAAGAGCGCGTAGTTCTGGAAGATCATCGAGGTGGGGCGCCGTTCGGGCGGCACGTCGTTGATGCGCGTTCCCTTGATCAGCATGTCACCGGACGAGATGGATTCGAAACCGGCGATCATGCGCAACGTCGTCGTCTTGCCGCAGCCGGACGGCCCCAGAAAGGCGATGAATTCTCCCTTGGCGACGGCAAGGTCGAAACCGGCAACGGCAGGCGTGCCGTTGTCATAGACCTTGCCGACCTTGATGAGTTCGAGATCGTGGACCATCGCGTCAGGCTCCGCCGGAGTGGCTAAGGGGTTTTCCAGAAAAGTTGATAGACTTCTCGATCAAGAAAACATGCCAAAACAAAAGGTTAGAGAAAGAAGTGCGATTCAACGAAATCGTACTTTGCTCTGGGGACGCGGGCGGAAAGGCACGCTTTCCGCCCGGATCGTGATCAGGCGTTCAGGAACTCGTCCCACTTCTGGATGAGATGGTCATAAGCATCCGGCCATTGGTGCCAGTAGGCGACATTGGCGGCCCGTTCGGCCAGGCTGCCGCCGTCGCGGAGGTCGCCTTCCTTGATGCCGCGCTCGGCCGCGCCGACCCAGGGCTTGCCTTCGTACCAGAAGGCATATTTCTCTGGCGCCATCTCGCTTTTGATATTGGTCGTCGGCGAATAATAGCCCTGTTCGGAAACCGTGATGCCGGGCTTGCCCGAAAGCCAGTAATCGGCGTAGGCGGCCACGGCTTCCTTGTTGGTGGAGCCGGCGATCAGCGAAGGGCCGATCGCCCAGGCGCGATAGCCTTCCTTCGGGCGGGCATATCTGCAGGCCTTGCCCTGGGCCTTGACCGCCATCACGGCCGGCTGCCAGGCATCGCACACCACCATCTCGCCGGAGGCGAGGAGATTGACGAGTTCGCCGAAATCGCCCCAGAGCGCGCGGAACTGGCCTTCCTTCTTCTTCGACACCAGGAATTTCGCAGCCTCGTCGATTTCGGCTTCGGACGGATTGCCAGGGTTCTTGACCGCCGACAGGCCCAGCGAGTTCATGGCCATCACGGCCTGGCCGAAGGCGATCAGCGGATCGGTGTTGAGGCCGGACTTGCCCTTCCATTTGGGATCGAAGATCGCCGCCCAGGTGTTGGCTTCCTCGTCCGACAGCACGTCCGGGTTATAGCCGATGGAGTCGTAATTGTAGACGGCCGGCACCATCCACAGCTGGCTATGGGCATCGTCCTGCCAGATCTGCCCGGTGATCTGGGCCTTGGGATCCCATTTGTCGCTCGGCTTGGTGAAGGTATCGCGGATGTTGGCCCAGTTCTTCAGCGACGAGGCGGCGATCGGCGCGACATTGTTGGTCATCACCACCGAGGGCAGGCGCTCGGCGATCACTTCCCAGCAATCATAATCCTTCGAGCCCGACAGGATCTTCGTCTGGGCATCGGGAAAGGTTGCGGCCGTGCCGGACGTGGTACCTACGCCGGAGGCAGCCTTGAATTCGGCCAGGATGCGTTCCTGCACCGTGACGGAAAGGCCGATCGTGCGCAGGCTTTGGCTCGCCAGGCCACTACCCTGCGCCCAGGCGGCGCGGGAAGACATGAACGGCGTGCCGCCGCCCAAGGCCAGGGCCATCATTCCCGCGGATCGCTTCAACAAAGAGCGGCGCGTCATCTCGCTTTGGTCAGACATCGTTCCTTCTCCGGTTCTGGTTCATTTGCTTTTGTTTCAGTAGCGGCCCACCAGCAGGCCGCCATCGACCACCAGCGTCTGGCCCGTGAGGTATCGGGCGCTGGAAGAGGCGAGGAAAACGATCACGTCGGCGATTTCATCGGGCTCGCCGATACGGCCCATGGGAATGAAGGCGCCGGCTGTCTCGGCCCCTTCCGGGCCGAGCGAATGTTCCTTGGAGAGGAGCTGGGCGGTGCGGATATAGCCCGGGGCCACGCCATTGACCCGGACACCGTCGCGGGCAACCTCGACGGCAAGGCCCCGCACCAGCCCGACGACACCGGCCTTGGCGGAGGAATAATGCACATGCTCGTCCCAGCCATAGGCGACACCCATGATCGAGGAGAGAGCGACCACGGCGCCGGACCCGCGGGCGCGCATGCCGGGCAAAGCGGCACGCACCACGCGGAAGATGCCCTTGAGGTCGATGTCGAAGGTGAGGTCCCACTTGTCGTCGTCGAGCCTGGCGAGCGGCACCCGATGGGCGATGCCGGCATTGGCGACGACGACATCGATGCCGCCATGACGGGCCTCGATATCGGCAATCACGGCATCGGCACGATCCGTGGAGCGGACGTCGAGTGCCATGAACTCGGCCGAGCCACCTTCCACCCTGATCTCGTCGACGACGGCCTTGCCCTCCGCCTCCAGGATGTCGGTGACCATGACGTGGTCGCCGAGGGCGGCGAAGGCCTTCGCGCTGGCGCGGCCGATGCCGATGCCACCGCCGGTGATCAGGACGATGCGTGCCTTCGTCATGGTGGTGTCTTCTCCATCTGTGCGTTCACAACATCACGTCGCCGGAATTGGGCCCGAGCGTCTGGCCGACGAAGAGGCTGGCGGCCGGGGAGGCGAGGAAGGCGACGGTCGCCGCTACCTCTTCCGGTTCGCCGAAGCGGCCGAGCGGCAGCTCCCTGGCCTTGCGGTCCTTCCAGTCGTCGGAGAGCGCCTTCACCAGCGGCGTGTTGATCGGCCCTGGCGCCACGGCATTGACCCGCACGCCACGGCTCGACACCTCGCGGGCAAGCGATTTGGTCATGCCGATCACGGCGGCCTTGGCGCCGGAATAATGGGCGAGCTCGATCCCGCCGATCTGGCCGAGCTGGGATGCGACATTGATGATGATGCCCGATCCTGCCTCCAGCATCGTCGGCAGCACCGCCCGTATCATCAGGAAGGTGCCGCGCACATGCACGGCGAACATGCGGTCGAAATCACTGGGCTCGAGATGTTCGAACAGGCATTGATGGACATGGCCCGCATTGTTGACGAGCAGGTCCACCGGCCCGAGCTGCGTTCTGGCCGCGGCGACGATGGCCGCGACGTCCGCTTCGCTGGAGACATCGCCGGCGGCGGCAACCGCCTTGCCGCCCGCCGCCTGGATGGCATCGGCGAGGGCCTGCGCCCGCTCCAACGCCAGATCGTTGACGAGCACGCCATAGCCATCCGCCGCGAGACGTTCGGCGACGGCCTTGCCGATACCCGAGCCGGCTCCGGTGACGATGGCTGTTTTCAGGCCGGGCATCACGCGTCCTCCTGGATGGCGACGCGCCTGCCACGGCGGACCGACAGACCCATCAGGATGGCGTAGACAGCGAGCAGGGCGAACGAGAAAAGGGTGGTCAGCACGCCAAAGGCGAAGACGTTGGGATGGATCTCGACCGAGAACGTGCCGTAGATCGCCAGCGGCAGAGTGAGGTCGCGCCCCGAGGCGAAGAGCGTGCGCGAGAATTCGTCATAGGAAAGGGTGAAGGCGAACAGCATCGCCGAGAGGACACCGGGGAAGATCAGCGGGAACGTCACTTTCCGGAAGGTGCGGATCGGCGAGACGCCAAGGGACCAGGAGGCCTCCTCGACGCTCTGGTCGAAGCGGTTGAAGATCGCCAGCATGACCAGGAAGGCGAAGGGATAGGTGTAGACGACGTGGAGCACGAAGGCCGTGCCCCACCAGTGGCGGTCGACGCCGAGGACATTGGCCACCAGCGCCATGCCGAGGCCGACCAGCACACCGGGCACCATCATGCCGAGGACGATCAGATAGAAGGCGATGCCCGAGCCCCGGAACTTCTTGCGGAAGGCCTGCGCGGACGTCACGCCCAGGACGGTCGAGACCACCATCGTCATGATGGCGAGGACGATCGAACGCCCGAGGCTCTCCTCGATCGGCAAGGGGGCAATGCGTGAAGGGGGCGTGAGGCCGAAGAGATGCTGGTACCAATAGGTCGACCATTCGATGATCGGGAACTGCGGCCCTCCCTCCGGTCCGGTCTGGAAGGACAGGATCGCCAGCACGACGAAGGGGCCGTAGAGAAACAGCAGGAACAGGGCCGTGTAGACAGCCAGGACCGGTTTGACGCCGCGTGCCTGCATGGCTCAGAGTTCCTTCCTGAGATCGACGACGCGCAGCAGCGCGGCAACCACGGCACCCATGACGATCGTCAGGATCACGCCGACCACGGCGGCGAAGGCCCATTTGAGTGAGCCGACCTGGGTGACGATGATGTTGCCGAGAAGATTGACCTTGCGGCCCGACAGCGCGGCGGAGGTGGCGAACTCACCCAGGACCATCACCGAAACGAAGATCGAGCCGACGACCACGCCGGGCATCGACAGAGGCAGGATGATGGTGCGGAAGATGCGCCAGAAGCCGGCGCCGAGATCGCGTGCCGCCTCGATGACGTTCGGGTCGATCCGGCCGAGCATGAAGGCGATGGGGCCGACCATGAAGACGCAGTAGATCTGCGTCATGCCGATCACCACCGACAGGTCGGAGAAGAGCAAGGCTTCGATCGGCTGGGTGATGATGCCGGTCTTGAGCAGGATCAGGTTGATGGCGCCTTCCTTGCCCAGCATCGGGCGCCAGGCAAGGACACGGATCAGGAACGACGTCCAGAACGGGATGACGCACAGCACCAGGAGCGTCGTCTGCAGTGCTTTGTTGCGCACGAACAGGCCCACGAACAGGGCCGTGGGGTAGCCGATCACCAGCGTCGCGACCAGCACCGTCAGCCAGATGCGGATCGTGGTCCAGAGGGCCTGGAGGTAGGTATCGCTCGTGAAGAAAGTGACCCAGCTCTTGGTGGTGAGGATGGGCTCGATCTTGAAGGTGGTCTGCGTCCAGAACGAGACATAGACCATCATCAGGATGGGGACGAGCAGGAAGAGCACCATCCATGCCACGCCCGGGGCCAGCAGCCATAGTGTCTTGTTGCCGGACCTGTGCGGCGATGCAGCCTGCGGCGCCGCCGCTTCGCTGCCGGGAGGCGTCGTCATCCAGTCGATCTCCGTTCCGGGTCGAGGGTCAGCAAGAGCCATGGCCGGCGCTCACGCAAAGAGGAGCGCAAGGTCGCGCTTCCAGACGAGGCCGTAGCGTTCCTGCGGCGCGTAGTCTGCGGGCGGGCGATGGCTGAGATGGGTCTCCACCTCCACCACCTGGCCGCTATCGAGGGCGAAGAAGGAGTTCACCGCCGCGCCGCTATATTCGCTGGCAATGAAGGCGCCCACGACGCCCACCTCGTCCGTCGCCAGGGCCGAGGAGAGCGGGCGCACCTGAATGCGGTCATAGCGCACAGCGTAGGCGGTTTTTCCGCCTGCGAGGCGTGTGCTTCCGTCAGTCGAGAACCTGCCCGCCGGCCCGACGAAGTCCGCGCCCAAGAGCGTTCCCTCGAACAGGTTGTAGCAGTTGAGGAAACGCGCCACCGAGGGCGCTGCAGGGCGGTTATAGATCGTGTCGGCATCCGCCGATTGGGTGATCCGGCCCCGGTCGAGCACCAGCACGATGTCGCCCATCGCCAGTGCTTCGGATTCACTACCGGTGACATGGAGGAAGGTGACGCCGAGGCGTTCGCGGATGCTCCTGAGCTCTGTCCGCATCCGGGCTCGCAGATTGGCATCGAGCGCGCCGAGTGGTTCGTCGAGCAGCACGAGCCGCGGTTCAGTCACGAGCGTTCGCGCCAGCGCCACGCGTTGGCGCTGGCCGCCCGAGATCTGGGCAACACCGCGATCCTCCAGGCCGCCCAGACCGACCAGTTCAATCATTTCGCCGACCTTGCGGCGAATGGCGGCGCGATCCGTCGGTGCAGCAGCCTCGCGGTTTTCGAGGCCGTAGGCGATATTCCTGGCAACGGAGAGATGAGGGAACAGGGCAAAGTTCTGGAAGACGAAGCCGATGCCACGCCGATGCGCCTGGACGTTGTCGATCGGGAGGCCGCCGAGTGCAACGCTGCCCTGGTCGGGATCTTCAAATCCCGCGATCACGCGCAGAAGCGTGGTCTTGCCCGAACCGCTGGGGCCTAGAAGCGACACATAGGCGTTGTCGGGGATGGCGAGGTCGATACCGTCCAGCGCTTGCAGATCGCCATAGGATTTCCTGATGCCGGATAGACGAAGTACATCTGCCAAACGAGCCTCCCAGGTCGTATTAAGCCACGTAAATACCAGGCTACTCCTCGGAGTAGCTTGGGTAATCGGTAGCTCAATTTGAGATGATGAATATCATTCGGCCGCAATACGCTCGCGTCCGATTGAATCTCGATCAACTTTCTTGATTCAGTTCGCCTCTGCATTGCTTCTTTGGCAATGAGTGCTTGGATCTTAGTACGATCGATTTTTGTATGCAACAATCTTTTTTGTGCATCGCCTGCTCAAATTCCGGGCGAGCCTTGAATTTGGACTCTCGGTGAAGGATTGGCGGAGCCTGGGCGCCTTTTGTTGAGAATTGACCATCTAGATTGGGTTTCTCTGTATTTTTTTACCGCATGCGGCGCGCTCGGCAGGGATGCGATGGGCGGTCGGGGGGGGTGATGCGGCGTTGGAGGGGGGTGGCGCTCGCGACGAGATCTGCCGGAGATTTTGCCGGAAATCGGTGAAAATGAATTCTCTGCGCCAAAAATTGCACTATAGTATGCAAAAATCATTTATCCGAATGTGGGACAGGGTGTGTCAAACGCGGTAGACACGGACAGTTCGGGCGGCGGTCAGCGATGACGCCCGCAAGGAGGTCCGTTTACGGCATGCCATTGTCCAAGCCTCGCCAGACAGCCCAGCGGCGCTACGAAATCGTCGAAGACGTCTTGCGTGCCAATATCGCCGACGGGCTACTGCCACGGGGACTGGTGCTGCTCGAAGGGCCGATCGCCGAGATCTTTCAGACATCGCGTGCCCCGGTTCAGAAAGCGCTGCTTCGCCTCGAGGCAGAGCAACTCATCCATCGTTTCGATGGGCGCGGCTATCTCGTCGGAGCACCGGGACGGCAAGTCGCCCCCGTGCGCACCGATATCAAGAGCTTGGGGCTGATGGTGCCCGAAGCCATCGACGAGGCGCTGCAAAGTCGGTCGACCTGGGAGCGCATCTATGATTCCATCGAGGCGGATGTCGCAGCCTGCGTCGTATTCGGACAATATCGCATCATCGAGATCGAGCTGGCGGATCATTTCCATGTCAGCCGCACCGTGGTGCGCGACGTGCTCGGACGCCTGCAGGAGAAGGGGCTGGTGCATAAGAACCAGAGTTCCCACTGGATCGCCGGACCGCTCACGGCAAAATCGATCAAAGACCGCTTTGCCTTGCGGCGCATCCTCGAACCTCCCGCCCTGGTGTCGGCGGCTCCGCGCATCGATCGCTCCAGATTGACGGCTCTTCTCGAGAGCCTCTCCGAGGCCGAAAGAACCGTATCGGATGCCGATCTGGTCGAGTGGGAAGATCTGGAGACCAAACTGGTCGAAACCTGCGTGATGGCCACCCCCAACGAGCGGCTGCGCGATCTGATACGGGACAATCTGTTGCCGGTGGTTGCCTCGGAGCGCCTGCTGCGCCAACTCGGCCTGCCGCGCGATCGTATCGCCATTGCCGAATATCGCCTGATTGTCGAACTGCTGACACGCGGGGCAATCGATGCCGCAGCTGCGATGTTCGACGCGCATCTGGAAGAGGCGAGGAACCGCAATATCGCGCAGATGAAGATCGTCGCGGTGATCCCGGCCCCGCAAACGATTGCGCCTTACTTGACCAGGATCGCGGAGTAAGTGTCCCCTCGGCAGCCCACTGGCCTTCCCAAGCGCGCGGATTGCTGGCCTCCATAGCCAAAATCGCCGTGGAAAACCGCCCAGGCGGGAACGAACCTGGGCGGTTTTCGTGTCTGGAAACCTGCACTTCAAGGGGGTTGCCGGCCCGGTGCCCAGCCAGGAGCGGAGAGACCCTCGAAAGATCTCCGCGGGGCGGCGGAAGACAAAGGGTCGGCCGGACAGGTTGGTCAGTTTTGTAGATCGGCGGGCACCTTGCCCCCATTCGCTGCCAGTTTTGCAATGACCGCCTTGTGCAGCCAGATATTCATCGTAGCGGAATCCGACGTATCGCCCGTATAGCCCAACTCCCCGGCGAGCTCCTTGCGAGCCGCAAGGCTGCTGTCGAGCTTCAGGGCTTTGAGGAGGTCTACAATCGAGTGCTTCCAGTCGAGGCTCTGTCCGCTGGCCTTGACCGCTTGATCGAGAACGGCAGCGACATCGACGGTGCTCGGCGGAGCGGCCGAACTCGATGGTGCGGGAGCCGGATTGGACGAGGGCGTAGGGGCAGCGGTTGTACCGGCAGGCGCTTGGGGAGCCTCCGCAGCCTTCGCACGGCCGAAGATGGCGTTGCTGATTGAATCGAAGATGCCCATGTTTCTATCTCCGTTGAATGAAGCTTCGACTGCTGCGCTTGAACTTGGCTGATCAATGCTTGGACGAGCCGAAATGTTCCCCTACGGCCACTGTGCGCCGGGTTTTGCCGGGCTGCAAAAGTGCGGCCCGATCAGCTCCAGGCATGCAGAGGCGGATTGATGCCATTCAGGGCGTAATTGCCAAGAATGGCATATTTCCAGCGAACGGGATCATGGAGCGTATGCGTACGGGCATTGCGCCAGTGCCGGTCGAGGTTGTGAACGCCCAGCGTCGAGCGTGTGCCGGCCAGTTCGAACAATTTGTTGGTGGCCTGCAGCGCCACTTCCGTCGATAGGACCTTGGCTTCGGCAACGGCGATCTGGGCCTTGGCCACGCTTTCGGCCGTGGCATCGGCGACGGCCCTATCCACGGCAAGACCTGCCTTTTCGAGAAGTGCCTCGGCGGCATGAAGGCGCAAGGTGAGGTCCCCGACCGCCTGGATCGTGTAGGGGTCCTGCCAGGCGTGATCGAGGCCGCTGTCGATCCAGGCCCTGGAGCCGCCCCTGACAAAGGCGATGGTATCCTTGATGGCCGCCTCCGCGATGCCCGTATCGACCGCGGCCTGGATGATCTGGAAAATCGCGCCGTCTGCCGTCGGGCGATCATAGCCCCGATAGCCCGGGACCAGATGGGTCTTCGGTACTTTCACGTGGTCGAGGATCACCGTGCCGCTCAACGTGGTCTTCTGGCCGAAACTCGACCAGTCGTCGATCACCGCGAGGCCGGCGGCGTCGCGCTCGGCAATCGCATACCAGGCCCGGCCTTCGCCATCGAGTGCGACGATGGGCACCAGATGGGCGAGAAGCGCGCCGGAGGAATAGAACTTCTTGCCCGTGACGACGACGTGGTCGCCTTCGTCCTTGAACGTCGTCTCGAAATCGGCTGCTCGCTTGGAGGAGAATTCGGAGAAGGCATTGCCGAACCTGGTCCCGCGCAGCACCTCGGCAAACAACAGCTTCTGCTGAGCCTCGTCGGAGACCGTTCGAATGGCTGCGACGACTCCGATATGGTTCTGCGTGATCTGCCCGATCGAAGGATCCGCCGCCGAAATGATCTGGATCACGCGATCGATGGTGACATAGGAAAGCTCGGGTCCACCGAAAGCCTTGGGGACATTGAGCGACCACAGGCCGCTCTGGGAGTAGGCATCGAGTTCGGCCACCGGCCAGATGCGGTCGCGGTCGCGCTCCGATGCCTCTTGGGCAAATTGTGCCGCAAGGTCTTCGGCAACTGCGATCGCTTCAGCATCGCTGCGGATGATGTGCGCCGGTTCAGACGGGCGGGGGAGGGCAGATACGCCTTCTGCAAAGATGTCTGGAAATGCTTTGGCTTGAGCGGCTGTCGTCATGGGCCGATTCCTAAGATGAGGGTGAAGATCAGGCCGCGGTCGAGACCGCGGATGAGTCGGCAAAGGAAGTCCGTCCGAGATAGATATCCGTGAGGTCGGCACGGCCCCTCAGTTCGGCAGCCCGTCCTTGCAGGACCGAGCGCCCCGAAGCGAGCAGCACCGCGCGGTGGGCATGGCGCAGGGCCACGGCGGTGTTCTGTTCGGCAAGAAGAATGGAGAGGCCTTCTGACGCATTGAGCGCGGTGAGGCGTTCGAAGATGTCCTGCACCACGAGCGGTGCCAGCCCCATGGAAGGCTCGTCCAGCACCAGCAGGCGTGGCCTGGACATCAGGGCGCGACCGATTGCGGTCATCTGCTGCTCGCCGCCGGAGGTCAGGCCGGCGATCGTCTTTCGTTTCTCGCGCAGGCGCGGGAAGATCGAATAGACGCGCTCCAGGTCGCGTGCCAATTCCGACCGATTGGAGCCGCGTGCCAGCCCGCCGGTGACGAGATTGTCCTCGGTGCTCAGCGAGCGGAAGCAATGCCGGCCCTCGAGCACCTGGACGAGCCCTCGCCGTACCAGGGCGGAGGCGCTGTGCCGGTTGACGTCCACATTGTCGAACCGGATCGTCCCGGCTGAAAGCCGGCCGCGCTGGGCCGGCAATAGGTTGGAGATCGCCTTGAGCGTCGTGGATTTCCCGGCCCCGTTGGGGCCGAGCAAGGCGACGATCTCGCCTGCGGCAACCGTCAGGCTCACGCCATTCAGGGCGACGATGGCGCCACCATAAACGGCTTCGATCGCATTGACCGAAAGCAGGGGGACTGGCTCGGACATCGAGGACCCTGGCATCGAATATCTTTCCTGGGACACGCCGTTGCAGGAGAGCGAGGGGATGTGCCTCAGTTCGAGGCGGCCTTGTCGGCATCCGCCTCGGTTCGCGGCTTGATCTGATGTTCGGCGGCGTAGGCCGCCGCGGATTTTTCGATGATCGGCCGCAGCAACGCCCAGTCGGGTGCGATCCAGTCGGAGACCACCTTCCACTTGGCACCGTCCCATTGCTGGAAGGTGACCAGGCCATCGCCTTCATGGTTCTTCCAGGTCACGTTGATGGAGTGGAAAAGCCCCTTGGCGCCGAGAGCCTCCACGCGAGCCGGATCGAGCTTGAGATGTTCCAGCCCCCAGCGGACTTCATCGCCTGTAAGGGTGCGGTGGCCGAATTTCTCCTGCGCGATGCGGATGGCCTCGACGTTCAGGATGCCGTTCACGATGCCGAGGTTGTGGTAGACGCTGCCGATCCGCTTCTTGTCGTCGAGATTGCCCTTGCCGGCGCCATAGACGGTTTTGACGATCTCCTGCACCACGGGGTATTCGGTGCCGGAAGCCTGGGTCGTGATCGCGACATACCCCTTGGCAGCTGCGCCCGCGGGCAGCACGTCCTCTTCCGAATTGGACCAGACATTGCCGACGATGTGATCGGCCGGAAAACCGACCTTCTGGGCCGTCTTGAGTGCCACTGGGTTCATGACGCCCCATCCGCGCAGCACCACATAGTCGGGCCGCCAGCGCCGGATGGTCAGCCATTGCGATTGCTGCTCGTTGCCGGGATGGGGCACCTCGATCTGCTGCAGTTCGAAGCCATATTTCTTGGCCAGCAGCTCATAGATCGGGATCGTCTCCTTGCCATAGGGCGAGCCGTGATAGAGCACGGCGATCTTCTTGCCCTTGAGCTGTTCCACCCCGCCGAACTTGCCGGCGATGTAGTTCACGATGCCGGACGTCTCGCTGTAGGGGTTGAGCAGCAGCGGGAAGACATATTTGAACACGCTGCCATCGGTCGAATCCGTGCGGCCGTGATTGATCGTCAGCAGGGGAACCTTGTCATTGGTGATGCGGTCGATCATTGCATAGGCGATGCCGACGGAAAGCGGGTTCCAGGTCGCGATGTCCTTGTGGCTTTTCTGCCGTTCGTAGCATTCGACGCCTCGCTCGACTTCATACTGGGTTTCGCATTCGTCCCAGGTCAGCTTGACGCCGTTCACACCGCCGTCGCGGGTGTTGATCAGATTGAGGTAGTCGATGAAGCCGCCGAAGAAGCCGGTGCCGCCGGCGGCATAGGGGCCGACCCGGTAGCTTTGCAGCGGGAAATACTGTTCGTCCGCGCGAGCCTGTGAATGGGAGAAAGGCAGGGTCGTGAGTGCGAGGGCTGCTGCCATCGTGGTGGCGCGCAGCGCGCCGGCGAGGCGAAATGAAATGGACGGCATGGTGGCTCCGGGGTTGGCAGGCGAGGATTGGGGGGAAACCGCGGTCAGCGGTGCGGGCGGATTTTATCGAGCAGGCGTCGACACAGCGCCGACAGGCCGTCCGGTTCGGCGATGAGGAAAACGATGATCAGCGCGCCGAGCACGATGCGCTGGCTCATGTCGAGAACGCCTGAGTCGAAGGTGCTGCCCAGCAAGGCGCTGCCCAGGCGGGACAGAATCAGGGGAAACACCACGATGAAAGCCGCCCCGAGGAACGCGCCTCGGATCGTGGCGAGCCCGCCGATAATGACGATGAACAGGATCTGGAACGATCGATCAAGATCAAAGCCGGCCGGCTCGACGGTCCTGAGATAGGCGAACGCCCACAGCGATCCGGCAATGCCGATGATGAAGGAGGACAGCACGAAGGCGAGCAGTTTGGTGCGCAGCACGGGCACGCCGATGACACGGGCCGCCAGTTCGTTGTCGCGAACGGCGATGAAGTCGCGGCCGGTTTGCGTCTTGACGATCCGGGCGGCGAGCCCGGTGAGGACCACCACGATGGTGAGCGTGAACAGGTAGCGGCCGGCCGGGCTCTCCAGCGAAATGCCTGCCACGCCGAGAGGCGGGGCGTCGATGACGCCCGATGGGTTGTCGTTGGAAAACCAGCTGAACTTGGTCAGGGCCCATTGCACGAAGAACTGCGCCGCCAAGGTGGAAACGGCGAGGTAAAAGCCGCGCAGGCGCAGGCTCGGCAGGCCGAAGACCAGCCCGATCAGCGCCGCGACACCGCCACCCAGGACAATGCTCGCGACCAGCGGCAGGCCGGGAACCCGCAGGTTGAAATTATAAGCGGCGAAGGCACCCACGGCCATGAAGGCGGCGCTGCCCAACGAAAGCTGCCCGGCATAGCCTGTGAGCAGGTTCAGGCCCAGGGCGGCCAGCGACAAGGCCAGGAAGGGCGTGAGGATGGCATCGAACACGTAGCTGCTGCCGACCAGCGGGATCACGCCATAGGCGATGGCCAGGAGCGCCGCGGGAAGGATCCAGGAACGGCTGGGAGCCTCGGCGTTTGCGTGGCTGGAAGCGGTCAGCGCGGTCACGTTCAGGCCCTTTCCACGAGCTTCTGGCCGAACAGCCCTGCGGGCCGCAGCAGGAGAAAGAGGAGGGCCGCCACATAGGCGAACCATCCTTCGATGCCGCCGCCGACGAAGGGGCCGAGATAGACCTCCGAGAGCTTCTCGAAGGCACCGATGAGAAGACCGCCGACGATGGCGCCCAGGATCGAGTCGAACCCGCCCAGGACCAGAACGGGCAGCGCCTTGAGCACGACGAGCGACAGGGAGAACTGGACGCCGAGCCTGGAGCCCCAGATCAGCCCTGCAACCAGGGCGACGACGCCCGCGGCGGTCCAGACCGCGGCCCAGATGCGTGGCAGCCGCAAACCGACCGCATAGGCGGCGAACTGGTCGTCGGCGACGGCGCGAAAGCTCAACCCGATACGCGTGAAATTGAAGAAGGCCGCAAGGACCGCCACCAGCGTCGCGGCAACCCCTGCCGCGAAGAGGTCGAACTTGGATATCAGCACGCCGGCCACTTCAAATGGCGTGTCGTCGATCCCCAGGTCGAGCGCGTGGACCTGGGTGCCCCACAGAAGCTGTGCCGCGCCCTCGATGACATAGGACAGGCCGAGCGTTGCCATGAACAATGTGATCGGCGGCTTGTTGACCAGCGGGCGCAGCACGGCCCTCTCGATCGTCAGGCCGAGCGCGGCCATGATGGCGATCGATATCGCCAGGGCTGCAACGAAGGGAACGTCTCGTTCGATCAGGCTGACGAAGGTGAGCGCCGCGAAAAGCAGCATCGCACCCTGCGCGAAGTTGAGAACGCCCGAGGTCTTGTAGACAAGCACGAACCCGATCGCGACCAGCGAATACATCACGCCGGATAGCAGGCCTCCAACCAGCACCTCGACCAGGAAGGCCCAATCAAAATCCGCCATCATGCACCTTCCCGGTCTTCGGCGTGGCCCGGCTCTTCCGTGTGAGCGACGCCGAGATAGGCGTCGATCACGGCCTGGTCGGCCTGCACGACCTGCGGAGTGCCGTCCGCAATGAGGCTGCCGTGATCGAGCACGGCCACCCTGTCGGACAGGTCCATGACCATGCCGATGTCGTGCTCGATCATCACGATCGTCAGATCGAACTGCCTTCTCGCCTTGCGGATGACCTCGGCGATCTCGTTCTTCTCCACGGCCGTCATGCCCGCCATGGGCTCGTCGAGCAGCAGGATGCGAGGCTCGGCCACCAGGGCCCGGGCCAATTCGACGCGTTTTTGTAGGCCATAGGGCAGGGTCGCGACGGGGCGGTTGCGGACCGCGCGAAGGTCCAGGAAGTCGATCATTCGCTCGGCGCACTCGCGGGCATCCTCCTGTTCGCGATGCGCCAGCCCCAAGCCCAGAACCTGTCCGATGACACCTGCATGTCGCGAGGCGACCCGTCCCATCAGGACATTGCCGAGCACGTCCAGCCCGCTGAACAAGGCCAGGTTCTGGAACGTGCGCGCAACACCGAGCGCTGCGAGCCGGGACGCCGAGACCTGCCGGAAGTCACGACCGGCGAGGCGGATATGGCCGTGATCGGGGCGATAGATGCCGCTGATGACGTTGAGGAGCGAACTCTTGCCTGCACCATTCGGCCCGATGATGGCTCGAGTTTCGCCGAGCTCGATCGCAAAGCTGACGTCCCTCAGGGCTGCAATTCCGCCGAAGGACAGGCTGATGCGATCGAGCACCAGCGCGGACTGTCGTCGGGCCGTGTCGGTCTTTGGTGTCGAGGGTGTTGCAACACCCTCGATGGGTGGCGCATCCCGATATGACGGGGACGGTTGCAGGATTGCGCTTGTGGCCGTGGTCATGAGCGTGTCTCTACCCGTCATCCCTGCCGACGGCAGGGATGCGGGATGGAACGGTTGCGGGGCGGGGAAGAGCGAGCCGCGATCACTCGGCCGCGACGGCCACGGGCTGTGCCGCTTCGAGCTTGCGGACCAGGGGGATGACCTCGCGGCCGAAGAACTCGACCTCTTCCTGGAAATGCAGGAAGCCGAGCAGGATCAGGTCGGCGCCCGCATCCTTCAGGGCCAGAATGCGTTCCGCAATCTGCTGCGGCGTGCCGATGAGGTTGGAGCGGAAGCCGTCATTATATTGCACCAGGTCCTGGAAGGACGATTTGGCCCAGTTGCCTTCACCCTCCGGAGACGCCTTCCCGGCATTCTTCACCTCATGGGCAAAGCCGTGGACCGCCTCGGGAATGGCCTTGGCAATGATTTCGTCCAGCACGGCCTTGGCTTCGGCCTCGGTATCGCGCGCGATGGCAAAGGCATTGACGCCGACCTTGACCGAATGCCCGTTCTCGCGGGCCTTGGTCTGGATGTCGTCGACCTGCTTCCTGATCTCATCGGGCGTATTGCCGTTGGTGAAATACCAATCGGAGACGCGCGAGGCCATGTCGCGGGCCGCGCGGGATGAGCCGCCCTGGAAGATTTCGGGCTGCGGATCGATGGGCTTCGGCTTCAGGCTGTAGTTGCGGAAGCGATAGAAATCGCCGTTGAAGGTGAAGCTTTCCTCGGTCCAGATACCGCGCAGTGAGTGGATGAATTCTTCAGACCGGCGGTAGCGCTCGTCGTGGTCGAGCCAGGGCTCGCCGATCGCGGTGAACTCGCCGCGAAACCAGCCGCTGACGATGTTCACGGCCACCCGGGCGCCGTAGATGTTGTTGATGGTCGCGATCTGCTTGGCGGCGACGGCAGGATGCCAGGGGCCGGGCAGCAGGGCCACGATCAGCTTGAGGCGTTCGGTCGAGGCGAGCAGGGCCTGGCTGAAGGTCAGGGGCTCGTGCTGATTGTCCGCACCATAGCCTGCTGTGAAACGGATCTGGCTAAGCGCATAGTCGAAGCCGGAACGCTCGGCGATCTGGGCGAGCTTGCGATTATAGTCGATTTCCCAGCTCGTACGCTGCTCGATCGAACTGATGACGAGACCGCCGGAGACATTGGGCACCCAATAGGCAAACTTGATCGGTTCGCGCTGAGGTTCGGCTGGCATGGTGGATCCTTGGTTTTTATGGCGGGTTCAGGCGGTGGCGGGGAACGGAACGACCGTTCCAGACCCGTGCGGGTGGGAAAGGCGCAGCTGGAGGCGGGCTTCGGCGACGGCGCGATCGATGCGCCCCGAAACCTCGGCGCTGGCCAGGGCATGATCGTCAAAATCGCCCTCGAGCGCATAGACGGTGGTCGGGAGCGTGATGGCCTTGAAGAAGGCGAAGAGCGGCCGGAACTGGTGGTCCATGGCCAAAGCGTGCAGCGGCGTTCCGCCCGTTGCCGCCACCAGCACGGGCCTGCCTTCGAGGGCGCGATAGTCGACGAGGTCGAACAGATGCTTCAAGGCGCCCGTATAGGAGGCGCGGTAGATGGGAGAGGCGACGACCAGCAGATCTGCGCCTTCGACCGCCTCGATGATCTCCCGCGCCCGCCCGGTTCGCGGGCCCTTTGGATGCGTTGCAAACAGGGCCGCTGCGTCATTTGCCAGTTCCACCAGCTCGACCTGCGCAAAAGGCTCCAAGCGGGTGAGGATGGTGCGCACCAGCCCGGTCGTCCGGCTGGGCACGCTCAAGCTGCCGGATATACCGAGAATCTTCGGACGGGGATCGGGCATGGCGCGCTCTCGGGCTAAATAAATACTATATTTATATACTCTATATAATTTATAGACTGTCAAGGGGCGGAGTCCTGACCGAGGTTGCGGCCGTCCCGATCCGTGCCGGGCGGCCCGGCAGAAGGTGACGAAGAGCCGATCCATGGATCGGTCGAGCCATGATCAGGGGAGAAGCCGCCGCCTCTGCGGCACGAAACGATCCGCTGCCTTTGCAACAGGCACTTGTTCCAGCAGGCGGCAGCAGGTCGCGAAGAAGCGCAATCAATCAAAGGGTCGTTTGGGGGCGGGCTGACACTACTTCAGTATGTTTCTGTGCGGTTTGATCGCAGCCCGGGAGATCATCGCTGCCAAGAGGGGCAAGCACTTCCCGTTCGATCGTCCGCTTCAAGGCATCCAGGGGCAAGGCGTTCGGTTCCAGGCCGAAAAGGCGTAGGCGACGAACAGAACGGGAAGCAATGCCCACCAATCCAGGGAGCCAGCGATCGAGGGCGGGCTGGTGCTGACGACGCAGGGCGGGGATTTCGAATTGACCGTTCGGTCATCTCGGTGCAGCTCTCCTTGCAGGAAAGCCTGTCCTTCCGCCTGCTCACGGCGGAAGCAGCCGTCGCGCTCCTGCCTGCAAGGAAATAGCGCACAGCCGGCAGGAGGCGCACTCCATACCGGACGGGGCTTCAGCTTCTCAAGCGCTCACCCCGCGGGTCGAAGGCAGGCTCGGCGAGGATGCGCGCCTTGCGCGAGGCGCCCAATATGGCCACCGTCACGACATCGCCGGGTTGAGCCAGATCGGCTTTGACATAGGCAAGGGCCAATGACTGGCCGACCCAATAGCCATAGCTGCCGGAGGAAACCTGTCCGAGCGGGGTGCCGTCCGGCAGGAAGACCGGCTCGCCGCCAGTTGCGTCGGCATCCTCGGCCTCGATGGCCAGCGTGATCAGCCGGTCGCGCGGCGGATTGCCGGCGACAGCTGCATAGGCATCGCGATTGAGGAACTCGCCCTTGTCCAGCTTGATCAGGCGGGCGAGGCCGGATTCCTGGGGCCAATATTCGGGTGAGTATTCCCGCCCCCAGCTGCCATAGCCCTTCTCGATACGCAGCGACGCCATCGCCCTCGCACCGACAGGGCCGGCACCGAGTCCCTTTCCGGCCGCGAGCAAAGCGCGATAGAGCGCTTCCTGGTCACCGGTCTGGCAATGAAGCTCCCAGCCGAGATCGCCGGTGAAGGAAACCCGCAGGGCCACCACCTCGACCCCGGCCAGATTGAGACGGCGCGCCTGCATGAAGGGGAAGGAGCCGTTGGAAAGGTCTTCCGAAGTCAGGCCTTGCAGGAGCGCCCGCGCCTTTGGGCCGGCGACGCTGAAGCCGCACATGGCCTGCGTCATCGAGCGAAACAGCGTGCCCTCCGGCAGCGGCACCGCATTGAAGAAGCGCTGGTGATAGCGCTCCGCCATGCCGGAACCGAAGACCATGTAGTTGTCATCGGCGAGCTTGGCGACCGTGAAGTCGCCGGCAACGCCGCCTCGCCGGCCGATCAGGGGGGTGAGGCGGATCTGGCCGGTCCGGTCCGGCATGCGATTGGCGAACAAAGCATCGAGCCAGGCCTGGGCACCCGGGCCAGTGACCTCATATTTGGCGAAATTGGAGATGTCGATGATGCCGGCATGCTCGCGCAGCATGCGGGCTTCCCGTCCCACCGGCTCCCACCAGTTCTGGCGCGCGAAACCGGCGGTCTCCTCCCGTGGCTCGCCGTCGGCGGCGAACCAAAGCGGATGCTCCCAGCCGAAATTCAGGCCGAAGACGGCTCCCATGTCCTGCTGCATGGCATAAGCGGGGCGCGTGCGCACAGGCCGGCCGGCGCTGCGCTCCTCATTGGGAAAGTGGATCTTGAAGCGATGGCCGTATTGATCGCGCACCCGGGCCTTGGTGAAGGCCTTGTCGGCCCAGTCACCGAAGCGGGCGAGATCCCAGGCGAACATGTCGAGCGAGGGCTCGCCCTCGATCATCCATTCTGCGGCGAGCTTGCCCATGCCGCCCGACTGGGAGAAGCCGGGAATGATGCCGTTGCAGCAGAAATAATTCTTCATTTCCGGCACAGGGCCGAACAGAACGGCGCTGTCGGGTGACCAGATCATCGGGCCGTTGATCACCCGCCGGATGCCGGTCGAGCCGAGCACCGGCACGCGTTCGATCGCCCGCATCATGTTGTCTTCGATGCGGGCGAGATCGTCGGGAAACAACTCATGGCCGAAATTGGCGGGCGTGCCGTCCTCGGCCCAGAACCGCATGTCGCGCTCATAGGCGCCGACCAGCAAGCCCAAGCCCTCCTGGCGCAGGTAATATTCGCCGTCGCGATCCGCGACAGAGGGCAGGCGCCGATCGAGCGCGGCGATCTCGGGGATGGTTTGCGTGACGAAATACTGATGCTCGGTCGGCATCAGCGGTAGCGTCAGCCCGGCCATGGCCGCCACCTCGCGGGCCCACAGGCCCGCGGCATTGACGACCCATTGCGTGCGGATGTCGCCTTTTGGCGTGCGCACGATCCAACTGCCGTCGGGCTGGGCCTCGGTGCCCGTCACTGGCGTGAAGCGGTGGATTTCGGCGCCGCGCTGGCGTGCCCCGGTGGCATAGGCGGCCGTCACGCCCGACGGATCGACATTGCCGCCCTCGGGCTCGAACATGATGCAGCGTATGCCGGAGAAATCGACAAGCGGATGCAGTTTTTCGGCCTCGTTGCGCGAGACCTCGTAGAAGTTCATGCCATAGCGGCGGGCCTTGGCTTCCTGCAGCCGCAACTGGTGCTCGCGCTCTTCGGTCTGGGCCAGATAGAGGGAGCCGGGCTGGAAGATGCCGCAGCCCTGGCCGGTTTCGGCCTCGAGCTCCTTGTAGAGTGCCATGGTGTAGTGCTGCAGGCGGCTGATATTGGTGGAGTCGTGCAGGCCGTGAATGTTGGCGGCCGCATGCCAGGTCGATCCCGAAGTGAGTTCGTCCCGTTCCAGCAGGACGACATCGGTCCAGCCGAGCTTGGCGAGGTGATAGAGGATCGAGCAACCGATCAAACCGCCGCCGATGACGACGGCCTGGGCATGGCTACGCATGGAACGTACTTCCCGATGAACAACCGTCCGGCGAAGGCCGGTTGCCATCGGAAGATCCGCGGCGGGGCATTTGCCTGACCGCCCAAATCTAGGCAGCGGCGGGCTGGGCGGGTAGGCGGCCTTCCAGGCAAAAACTCGGTATTCGATCGAGAATGACCAAATAAAACGAGGTCATTGGCCTCGCGATCTTCGCTTGTTGTCGAACCTGTCAGGCCTAGGATCGGATCGGGGAAGTCTATCGGAGGATAGCGTCAGAGCAAGCGGCGTTGAGATCGCCTCTTCCTGGGATCGCCGGCATCCTGCCGGCTCTTCCTTACCTCCAACGGCCCGTGTCCAAGAGCCGGCAGGATGCCGGCGATCCCAGGCCTCCCCGCCTTCGGCGTATCGGTATTGTCAAACTTGGTATCAGGCTGCCTCCGCCCTGGCGCGGGCCAGGATCCATTCCTTGACGATTTTCACCACGCTACCCTTGGATGAGGCGTTGTCGGAAAGATAATAGCCCCACGGGCTGGGCGGGCGAACGCTGAAGGGTTCGGCCAGGAGCCCTCTCTTCAGAAAGGGGCGGGCGAGCGAAAGCTGCACGGCCACGCAACCCGCGCCGGCCGCCGCCAGTTCCAGGGCGATGTTGGAGGAGTTGGTGCTGAGATATTTCTCATGCTCCGACGTCTCGATGCCGAGGGCGGCTCCCATGCATTGCCAATATTCCTGCCGGCTGTGGACGAAGATCCAGCCCTGCTTGAGGATATCGGGGGGGGAGCGGATCGCGTTCGGGCCCGACAGGAATTGCGGCGCGCAAAGCAAGGCAAGGCTCTCGTCCCACAGGGCAATCGCCGCAGGCGGCTTGTTGTCGAAGCGCCTCGCGGCGATGGTGAGATCGGCTGCCGGCTCGCTGGGGTCTTCCCAGATCGTGCCATGCAGCACTACCTCGATGTCCGGGTGCCTGGCGTGGAAGGTGGCGATACAGCCGGTGAGCCAGTTGGTGGCAAGCGTCGCCGGGCAGGAAATCACCACCGTCCGGTTGCGGACGGAGGCAAGGATGGCTTCGGTGGCGTGATCGATCTGGTCGAGCGCCTGCCGAAGCGTCGGCAGGAAGGCCTCGCCCATCTCGGTCAGCTTCAGGCTGCGCGGGTAGCGCACGAACAATTGCCGGCCGATATAATGTTCCAGCGCCCGCACATGGGTGCTGATGGCGGCCTGGGTGTAGCCCAGTTCCTTGGCCGCCTCGGTAAAGCTCAAATGGCGGGCCGAGCATTCGAACGAGCGGATGTAGTTGAGCGGAGGAGGGGGCTTCATGGCGGCTCTTGATGTTTGCCGGAGGCTAGTCCAACCCCGCCTGCCTATTCAATGTCGCTTTTCGCCATGACATCAATTTTTTTGGGCAATGCCGCCAAACTAATCGCGTGAAAGGCCCGTCCCGCCGCACCTATCATGCCGAGTTGTCGGATGAATAAACCAGGGTGGGCGTAGCGGGCATGACACAGGACAGGCGTAGCGGGGGGCGCCGATCGAGAAGCACACGGGGCGGGGGCATTCCCCAACTGCCCTGGCAGCGCGTGTCGAACCCCTATTCACCCATGCAGATGTTGGATGAAGACCGCATGGAGGTGCTGCATCGCAGCTCGATGCGCATTCTTTCCGAACTCGGCATCCGGGTGATGAGCACGCGGGCGATGGATCTGTTCGAAAAGGCCGGCGCGCTCGTCGACCGGGACAGCCAGACCATCCGCATCGACGAGACGCTGGTGAAGGAGGCGCTCCGCACCGCGCCGAGCCGCTTTACCCTGACCGGCCGCAACCCCGACAAACAGCTCGAGATCGGCGGCAATGCGCTGGTCTTCGGCCTGGTGGCCGGGCCGCCCAACGTACATGACCGCGTCAACGGCCGACGAGCGGGTAATCTTGCAGACTATGAGAACTTCACCCGCCTGGCGCATTATTTCAACGCCATCCACATCCTGGGCAACCAGGTGTGCGCGCCGATCGAATTGCCGGCCAATTCGCGTCATCTCGATACCTACAGGGCCAATCTGCAGCTCAGCGACCTCAGCTTTCACTGCAGCGCCATCGGGCGCGGCCGGGCCATGGACGCCATCAACATGATGGCGATCGGCCGCGGCATCACGCTGGAAGAGATGCGCGCCTCGCCCGGTGTCATCACCATCATCTCCGTCAACTCGCCGCGCCTCTTCGACGACGCCATGGCGGATGGCCTCATGGCCATGGCCGAGCATGGCCAGCCGGTGACGGTGACCCCCTTCACGCTGATGGGCGCGATGACGCCGGTGACTTTGGCGGCTGCCCTGTGCCAGCAGAACGCCGAGGCCTTGTTCGGCGTCGTGCTGACGCAGCTCGTCAATCCGGGCACGCCGGTGATGTATGGTGCCTTCACCTCCAATGTCGACATGCGTTCCGGCGCGCCGGCCTTCGGCACGCCCGAGAATACCAAGGCCAACATCATCGCCGGCCAGCTCGCGCGGCGCTACGGCCTGCCCTACCGCACCTCCAATGCCAATGCTTCCAACGCCGTCGACCTGCAGGCAGCCTATGAGACGGAGATGGCGACCTGGGGCGCTGTCCTGGGCGGGGCCAACCTGATCTATCATGCCGCCGGCTGGCTGGAGGGCGGCCTCACGGCATCCTATGAAAAGCTCGTCCTCGACGTCGAGATCCTCCAGAACATGATGGAGTTCCTGCGGCCCATGCCCTTCGAGGAGGACGACCTGGGCTTCGAGGCGATCAAGGCCGTGCCGGCCGGCGGGCATTTCTTCGGCAGCGAACACACGATGTCGCGCTACGAAACCGCCTTCTATCAGCCGATGCTCTCCAATTGGCAGAACTATGGCAGCTGGCAGGAGGCAGGGGGGCGTGACGCGCTCGAGCGGGCGACCGGCCTCTGGCAGCAGGCCTTGCGGGAGTACCAGGAACCCGCGATGGACGATGCTGTTCGCGAGGAACTCGAGGCCTATATCACGCGCCGGCGCGCCGAGATCGGTGCCGGGGAACCCTGAGGCATGCCGCGCAAGGCCCGGCATGCGAACGAGGAAGGGATCGATGCCATGGAGACGAGGCCGAGCGAAAGGCCGGTCGGCGAGACGATCCGCTTTGCCGTGCTGATGTTCCCGGGCTTTCCGCTGATGGCGTTCAGCTCGGTGATCGAGCCGCTGCGCGCCGCCAATACGCTGTCGGGCAGGTGCTGCTATTCCTGGATCACGGTCGGTCCGGACGACGCCAAGGTGCGAGCCTCGAACGGCATCAACATCGAGCCGGATTTCGGCGTCCGGAACGCGCCTTCCGTCGATCGCATCGTGGTGTGCTCGGGCGGCGATGCCGATCATCTGGTCGCCGAGGATGCCATGGCCTGGATCCGCCGCAACCTCAGGGCCGGTGCCGACCTCGGCTCGGTCGCCGACGCGGCCTTCCTGCTGGCCCGGGCCGGGTTGCTCGACGGCCATGCCTGCACCCTGCATTGGACCAGCCAGCCGGCCTTTCGCGAGGCCTTCCCGGGCCTCGACATGAAGCGGGACCTCTATGTGATCGACCGGCGGCGCTTCACGGCTGCAGGCGGGGTGGGCAGCCTCGACATGATGCTGGAGATGATCGGCCGCGACCATGGCAGCGAGCTGTCTTCCGGCGTCGCCGAATGGTTCGTGCACAGCCCGTTGCGGTCGAGCGTGGACCGGCGGTTGATGCCGTTGCGCCTGCGCACCGGGATCGGCGACGAACTCGTGCTGGCTGCGGTGGCGATCATGGAGGACTGTGTCGAGGACCTGCTGCGCATGGATGCGCTGGCGCGGCGCCTCGGCGTATCGGCCGACAAGCTCGAACGTTGTTTCCGCTCAGAGCTCGGCGTCACGCCGAGCCACTACTACCGCAGCCTGCGGCTGAGGCGGGCGGCCGACCTGCTCACCCATTCGAGCCTGCGGGTCGGCGAGGTGGCCCTGGCCTGCGGCTTCAACAATGCGGCCAATTTCTCCCGGGCCTTCCGCGACAGCTTCGGCTACGCACCCCGGGGCGTGCGCCAGCGCAAGTCGATCTCGGGGGAGGTGCCCCGGATATGACAAGAAGGGTGACAAATGGCTGCCCAGCGGAATCGCGCATAGTTTTCGCGGAAAACGCGCAAACAATGCGCGCGCGGGTTGGCCACTGTTCATGGACAGGAGAACGTTCATGAGCATTGTGGTTTTCGATCCGGATCGCGTCGAGGATGTCGACTTCAAGGATCGCATGCGCCATCCGGCGGCTGCTGATCCGGCCGGCGGCATGTGGCTTTCCGATACCGAGCCTTCCTTCATCGATGCCGATGCCCTGCGCAAGGGGCGTCTTGCCCGGCTGCGGCGATGGATGGCCGAGGCGGGCTATGGCGCGGTCGTGCTGTTCGATCCCTACAACCAGCGCTATGCCACCGGCTCGCGCAACATGTTCGGCTATTTCCTGCGCAATTCCACGCGCTATTTCTTCATCCCGACCGAAGGGCCGATCGTCCTGTTCGAATATCCGCAGAGCTACCATGTCTCGATGGTGCTCGACACGGTCGACGAGGCCCGCCCCTCCAAGCTCGTCTGGTCGTCGGTCTCCGGCCGGGACGACGAGACGGCCGGCCCCTTTGCAGAAGAGATCACCGAACTCCTCAAGACGCATGGCGGCGGGTCGATGAAGCTCGGCCTCGACCGCTGCAGCCATCTGCAGGCGTTGGCGCTGCAAAAACGCGGCTGCGACGTCAGGGATTGCCAGGGCGAGATCCTGGCGGTGCGCGCGGTCAAGACACCGGAGGAGGTCAAGTGCCTCCAGGTCTCGATGGCCGGTGCCGAAGCCGCCGTTGCCTCGGTTCGGGAAGCAATCAAGCCGGGCGTTTCGGAGAACGAGCTCTTCGCCATCATGTATCACGAGGTGATCCGGCAGGGCGGCGAATTCATCGAGACGCGCCTTTTGAGCTCGGGCCAGCGCACCAATCCCTGGTTCAACGAGGCGAGCGGGCGCAAGATCCGCCCGGGCGAACTGGTGGCCCTCGATACCGATACGATCGGCTGCTACGGCTACTATTCCGATTTCTCCCGCACCTTCCGCTGCGGTCCGGGCAAGCCCACGGCCTATCAGAAGATGCTGTACCGCATGTCCTACGACCAGGTGCAGCACAATATCGGCATCGTGAAGCCGGGCATGGCCTTCCGCGAGATCGCCGAGAAGGCCTGGAAGATCCCGGAGCGCTTCGTCGACCAGCGCTACACCTCGGTGATGCACGGCGTGGGCATGCATGGGGAGACACCGTTCATCGCCCATTCGATCGATTACGAGACCTATGGCCGCGACGGCCACCTGGTGCCGGGCATGGTCGTCTCGGTGGAAAGCTATATCGGCGAGAAGGGCGGGCGCGAAGGCGTCAAGCTCGAAGACGAGATCCTCATCACCGAGACCGGCACGGAGCTGCTGTCGCGCTTTCCCTATGAAGACGAATTCCTGGAAGGACAGATCTGACGTGAAACGGACGCTTCGCATCGACACCGGCAAGATGGCGGCCATCTTCATCGATCTCCAGGAGGAGCATCGGGCCGATCCGCGCTATCTGGTCGAAGGCTATGCCGGCGTCCTGGCGCGGGCGCGCCGCCTGCAGGATGCGGCACGCCGGCATGGCATGCCGCTCTATCACGCCGCCTATGTCGTGGATCCGGCGGCGCCCGGCCGCCCGTTCCATCCGATGCAGGCTGACGGACGCTCGGCCTTCAGCGACAAGGACGATCCCAACATCGCGATCTGCGCCGAGGTGGCGCCGGCTCCAGGGGAGGCAGTCATCTTCAAATCGGAACCCAGCCTGTTCGGCGTTGCCTCACCGGCGGAAGAACTTCAGCGCAAGGGCATCGAATGGCTGGCGATCGCGGGGGTGTGGACCGAGGCCTGCGTCGATGCGACGGTCAAGGATGCCGTGGCCCTCGGCTTCCACGTGCTGCTGGTCAAGGATGCCTGCGGTACCGCGAGCACCGCGATGCACCAGACCGCCATCCTCAACCTGGCGAACCGGCTCTATGGCGGCGCGGTGGTGTCGACGGACGACGCCTGCCGCCTGATGGCGGGCGGGCCTGTCGAGGCCTGGCAGGTCCAGGGCTCGGTGCCCCTGCGTTTCACCTATGAGAATGCCTCAGGTCTCTACGCGGAACTGTGAGGGATGGTTTGCGGGTTCGAACGACGAAGACAAGACGAGGATCGCGGCGCATCGGCATGATGGAAATCCTGACCTTCATCTCCGACAATCTCCATGTGATCGGTGCCAGGGCACTCGAGCACATTTCCATCGTCTTCGTGGCGGTGAGCATCGCCATCGCCACGGCGGTACCGATCGGCATTGCGATCACCCAGTCCAAAACCGCGGCCGATGCCGTGCTCTATCTCGCCTCCATCATGATCACCGTGCCGTCCATCGCGCTGTTCGGGCTGATGATTCCGCTGCTTTCGCCTCTTGGCCACGGCATCGGCTATGTGCCGGCGGTGATCGCCGTGATCCTCTATTCGCAGCTTCCGATCATCCGCAACACCTATACCGCCATCGCCAATGTCGATCCGGCCCTTAGGGAAGCGGCCACGGGCATGGGCATGAGCACGGTCCAGCGGCTGCGCCAGGTCGAGATCCCCCTGGCCGTGCCGGTGATCATGGCGGGCGTGCGCACCGCCGTGGTGATGAATATCGGGGTGACCGCCATCGCCGCCTATATCGGCGCCGGCGGGCTCGGCACCTTCATCTCGCGCGGCATCAGCCAGTCCGATCCGCGGCAGCTGATCACGGGAGCCTTGGCCGTGTCTCTTCTGGCGATCGCCGCAGACCTGCTTCTCGCTCTGGTGCAGTGGCTGCTGACTTCCAAGGGCATCAAGGGCGGAGCGAGCCGATGATCCGTCTCGAACATCTCACCAAGACCTTCGAAACCGCGGGCAAGCCCTTCGTCGCCGTCGACGACATCAATCTCGATTTGCCGGCTGGGGAGATCTGTGTGCTGCTGGGGCCGTCGGGCTGCGGCAAGACCACGACCATGAAGATGATCAACCGCCTGATCCAGCCCACCAGCGGCAAGGTCTATATCGACGGCAAGGATACCAGCGCGACCGATCCGATCCAGCTCCGCCGTTCGATCGGCTATGTCATCCAGCAGATCGGCCTGTTTCCCAACAAGACCATCTGCGAGAACATCTGCGTGGTGCCCGATCTGCTGGGCTGGGACCGCCGGAAATCGCGCGCCCGGGCGGGCGAATTGCTCGAACTGGTGGGCATGCAGCCCGATCTTTTCCTTGCCCGCTATCCGCGAGAATTGTCCGGCGGCCAGCAGCAGCGCGTCGGCGTGCTGCGTGCGCTTGCCGCCGATCCGCCTGTCATGTTGATGGACGAGCCCTTCGGCGCGATCGACCCGATCAACCGCGAGGTGATCCAGGACGAATTCCTGAAGATGCAGCAGGCGATCCGCAAGACCATCATCTTCGTCTCGCACGATCTCGACGAGGCGGTGAAAATGGCCGACAAGATCGCCATCTTCCGCAGCGGGCGCCTGGAACAATATGCCAGCCCCGACGCGCTGCTGGCCAGGCCGGCCAATGCCTTCATCGAGAATTTCCTCGGCTCCGACCGGGCCCTCAAGCGCCTGCGGCTCGTCACGGCGGGGGAGGCGATGGCTGCGGAGTTCGATGCGGTGCGGGCCGAGGATCCGATCGCTCTGGCGCTCGAGAAGATGCAGGCTTCCGGCCAGCACGCCATCATCGTGGTTGCGGCAGATGGCAAGCCCGAAGGCCTGGTCGCGCTCGACCGCGCCAGGACTTCGACCGGAACAGTCGGTGACCATGCGCGTCCGGTGGAGACCACGGCCGCGCTCCATTCGGACCTGCGCAACGCGGTAGCCTCTATGTTCGCACAGGACATGCCGGTGCTGCCCTGCGTGGACGAGGCCGGGCAGCTCAAGGGCGTCCTGACCTATCGCTCGATCGTCGCCAGCCTCAGCCATGCCGGAGAAACGGGATGAGCGGGCCTGCGGCAACAATCGCGACCAGCCAGGGCAGGGGGCGTTCGCACCTCTGGGTGCCGCTGGCGATGTGGGCGGTGCTGCTCGCCATCTGTCTGTGGTTGTGGCTGAGCGGCATGGCGGGCGAGATCCTCGGCTATTGGGACGACATCACCTATCTGAGCGTGCAGCATATCGAGCTGGTGGCCTGGGCGGGCGGGCTTGCCATTCTCACCGCCGTTCCCGTGGGCATCCTGCTGTCGCGCCCGGCCCTCAGGCGGTTCTCCGAATTCGTGATGCAGATCTTCAATCTGGGCAGCACGATCCCGACGCTCGCCATCCTCGCTTTGTCGATGACCTGGCTCGGCATTGGCACCCTGCCGTCCGTGTTCGGGCTATGGGCGGCGACCTTGCTGCCGATCGTGCGTAATACCTATGCGGGTTTGCGCGCGGTTCCGCCCCATCTCCTGGAGGCGGCGCGCGGCATGGGCATGACACCGCTGCAGACCCTGTGGCGGGTGGAATTGCCCAATGCGCTGTTCGTCATCTTCGGCGGCATCCGCACTGCGCTGGCGATCTGCGTCGGTTCCGCCCCGCTCGCCTTCCTGATCGGGGCCGGCAGCCTCGGCGAATTGATCTTCACCGGCATCGCCCTCGACGAACTGCCGATGATGCTCGCCGGCGCCATTCCCACCGCGATCCTGGCCGTGCTCACCGATTTCCTGGTCGGCCGGCTGCAATATTACCTCGTCCCGCGAGGCATCAATCCGCTGCGCTGAACGGCGGCAACAAGCAACAGAGGGAAAGACGATGACAATGCTGAAGAAACTGGGCAGGAGCGTGTGTTCGGGCGTGTTTTCGGCTGTCGTACTGGCGGCGGCCGGTGGCGTGGCCCTGGCGGCCAATCTCACGGTCGGCGGCAAGGATTTTACCGAGCAGCAGATCATCGCCGAGATGACGACGCAGCTTTTGACCAGCAAGGGCTACACGATCGACAAGAAGAACGGCATGGGGACCAAGATCGTCCGCGCCGCCCTGGAGAACGGCGAGGTCGATCTTTATTGGGAATATACCGGCACCTCCCTCGTCACCTTCAACAAGGTGACGGACAAGCTCTCGCCGCAGCAGACCTATGATCGGGTCAAGCAGCTCGACGGCGAGAAGGGGCTGGTCTGGCTGGCGCCATCGAAGGCCAACAACACCTATGCCATGGTGGTGCGCAAGGACAATCCGAAGACGGACGGGCTGAAGACGGTCTCCGACATGGCGGCTGCCTACAAGGCCGGAACGGCGTTGATGATGGGCACCACCGCCGAATTCCCCAAGCGCCAGGATGGGTTGCTCGGCCTGCAGAAGACCTATGATTTCGAGGCCGGCCGCGCCAACGTCAAGCCGATGGATCTCGGTCTGGCCTATCGGGCCCTGGCCAACAAGGATCTCGACGTCATCTCAGCTCAGGCGACGGACGGCCAGATCGCGGCACTGGGGCTGCGCGTGCTCGCAGACGACAAGAGCTTCTTTCCCAACTACGCCCTGACGCCGGTGGTGCGAAAGACGGTGCTCGACGCCCATCCCGACCTGAAGCCGACCCTCGAGGCGCTCTCGGCCAAGCTCGACGACGCCACCATGCAGAAGCTCAACGGCGAGGTCGATGTCGACAAGAAGACGGTCGAGGTGGTCGCGGCCGATTTCCTCAAGCAGAACGGCCTGAAGTGAGCCCGATGGGTCGGCCCTGACGGGGCTGACCCCCTTCTTCCCGAAGTTTCGCGCCCGTGCCGCCTGAAGGCGGCCGGCAGGAGAGAGACCATGATCAGCATTCTGCCCAAGCGCGCGATCGCCGCCCTGTGCGTCGCGGCCTCCTTCGTGTTGTCCACGCCGGCCTTTGCCGCCTCGCTCACGGTCGGCGGCAAGGATTTCACCGAGCAGTTCCTGCTCGCCGAAATGACCCGGCAATTGCTGGAGAGCAAGGGCTATACCATCAACAAGAAGGACGGTATGGGCACCAACATCGTGCGTGCCGCCCTGGAGAACGGACAGGTCGATCTCTACTGGGAATATACGGGCACCTCGCTGGTGACCTTCAACAAGGTGACGGAACCGCTCTCACCCGAAGCGACCTATGCCAGGGTCAAGGAACTGGATGGCGCCAAGGGACTGGTCTGGCTCGCCCCCTCCAAGGCGAACAACACCTATGCCCTGGCGATCCGGCCGGGCAATGCCAAGACGGACGGCCTCAAGACCTTTTCCGATCTCGCAGCCGCCTACACAGACGGCAAGCCGGTCCTGCTCGGGGCCACGGCGGAGTTTCCCAAGCGCGAGGACGGCCTGATCGGCCTGGAGAAGAAATATGGTTTCAAGGCCGGGCGCGCCAATCTTCGGCCGATGGAGATCGGGCTCGTCTATAACGCCCTCGCGGCGGGCGACATCGACGTCGCCACAGTGGGTGCCACCGACGGGCGCATCGCCGCCATGAAGCTGACCCTGCTCAAGGACGACAAGGGCTTCTTCCCGAATTATGCACTCGTCCCGGTCGTCAGGCAGGCCGCGCTCGATGCCCATCCGGACCTGAAAGCAACGCTCGAAGCGCTCTCGGCCAAGCTGGACGACGCTACCATGCAGGCGCTGAACGGTGAGGTCGACGTCCACAAGAAGGCGATCGAGGATGTTGCCAAGGCCTACCTCAAGCAGGCGGGATTGCTTTGATCTTGGCTGGCACCTGGACTTGAACGATGAATGACCATCCTTGCGAGCGTAGCGAAGCAACCAGGGCTTCAGACGCAGTGTTTATAACCTCTGGATTGCTTCGCTGCGCTCGCAATGGCGACCGAACTGCCGATGGACCTCACCTCAACCCTGCCCGCGGTACCCGATAATGAAGCCGGACTACACTCGACTGATAGACGCCGAAACCTGGGGCTTCATCAACCGGACGAATGCCTTCTATCCGCCTGAAGCGGTCGACTGGCCGATCGAGCGCAACCGGGAGGTCTATGACCGGATGTCGCAGGCCTTTCATGCCGGTCGTCCCTCAGGTATTGCCGTCGAGACCACGGCTGTGGAGACGCTGAGCCATGCCATTCCGATCCGGATCTATTCGGTGGAAGGCGGCAATGATCGTGCGACGATCCTCTATTTCCATGGCGGCGGCTTCGTGCTGGGAGGCCTCGACAGCCATGACGACGTCTGCGCCGAGTTCTGCGCGGCGACAGGCCTGACGGTTGTCTCGGTCGATTATCGCCTGGCGCCCGAACATGGGGGAACGGCAGCGCTGGACGATGCCATTGCCGCCTATGGCTGGGTGACGGCCGGCCTCGAGCGCCCGGTTGCGCTGGCGGGCGATTCCGCCGGCGGCAATCTCGCCGCATGCTTGGCGGATCATGTGGGCAGAGAGGGGCGGCGACCGATCGGGCAGGCGCTGATCTATCCCCTGCTGGGGGCAGATGTCGACAAGGGCTCCTATCTGACCCATGCCGAGGCGCCCCTGCTGACCACCCGCGACGTCCTCTATTATCGCGATGTGCGCACCGGCGGCCTCGATTGCAGCGCCGATCCGCGCTTCACGCCGCTTGCCAGCCCCAGCTTCGGCCACCTGCCGCCGACCTTCGTCTTTACGGCCCAATGCGACCCGCTTTCTTCCGATGGCGAGGTCTATTGCAGCCGGCTGCGCGCCGAGGGCGTCCCCGCCTCCTGGCACGAGGAGAGGGGCCTGCCGCACAGTTTTCTGAGAGCCCGAGGGATGTCATCCCGGGCCAGGGCGGCGATGGACCGCATCACCCAGGCTCTCTCGACGCTTGCAACTGGCGCGCGCGCTTAGGCCAGGCAACGCCACCGCATCGATATCAGGAAGGAACGAGCAATATGGTCAAGATCTCGCAGGTGCGCGTCAGGCCGCTGGTGCTGCCCCTCAAGCAGCCCTATCACTGGTCCTACGGCATCAGGGAGAATTTCGCCGTCAATCTGGTCGAGATCGAGGCCGACAACGGGATGGTCGGCATCGGCGAATGCACCGTGGCACCGGACCAGGCCGGGACGGCGGCGATCCTCAGGCGGCTGACGAGGCATCTGGTCGGCCAGTCCCCCTATGACGTCGCGCCGCTGATCGCGCGCATCTTCCACCAGGAATATCTTGGCCATGGCGCCAACATCATGCGCGCCGCCAACCAGATGTTTTCGGGCGTAGACATGGCAATGTGGGACCTGCAGGGCAAGCTTGCCGGCCTGCCGGTCCATCGTCTCCTCGGCGGCGCCCATCGCCCGGCCATCGGCTATTTCTATTTCCTGCAGGGGGAGACCGCCGAGGAACTGGCGCGCGATGCCGCGGCCGGCCGGGAGCGCGGCGAGCGTGTCTTCTATTTGAAGGTCGGCCGGGGCGAGAAGCTTGACCTCGAAATCACCGCGGCGGTGCGCCGCGAGATCGGCGATGCCCGCCTGCGGCTCGATGCCAATGAAGGCTGGAGCGTACATGACGCGATCAACATGTGCCGCAAGCTCGAGAAATTCGAGATCGAGTTCATCGAGCAGCCGACCGTGAGCTGGAGCATCCCGGCCATGGCGCATGTGCGCGAAGCCGTCGGCATTCCGATCGTCGCCGACCAGGCGGCCTTCACGCTCTACGACGTCCATGAGATCTGCCGCCAGCGCGCCGCCGACATGATCTGCATCGGGCCGCGCGAGATCGGCGGCATCCAGCCCATGCTGAAGGCGGCGGCGGTCGCCGAGGCGGCGGGGCTGAAGATCTGCATCCACAGTTCCTTCACCACCGGCATCACCACTTGTGCCGAGCACCACATCGCGCTTGCCATCCCCAATCTCGACGACGGCAACCAGATCATGTGGCAGCTGGTGCAAAAGGACATCGTGGCTTCCCCCGACCTCGATCCGAAGCAGGGCTGGATCGAGGCTCTCCAGGCTCCCGGCCTCGGCTTCGAGCTCGACGGGGATCTGGTCGGGGACGGCGAGAAACGATTTGCACAGGCGGCGTAAGGCAGCCTGATCGTCGCTCCACCGATCATCGCAGGCTCGGCGCCGTGCCTTTCGAGCTCCGATCAGAGGCCGAGAGCGACTTTTCGGCCGTCGAAAAAGGCATAGGGGGCCTGGCGCGGCGCTGCGCCGTCGCCGATCTCGACATGGGGTACGTCCCGGGCCGCAAGGTCCGTGGCGAGCCAATTCGCCGCGATATTGGTCATGGCCAGCACCAGGCTGTCGGCTGCAATAAACGATCTTTCACCGTTGTTGTGGTCGATGATCGTGGCGCCCTGGCCATGCCATTCGGCGATGCTGACCTCGACCTGCCAGCTGACGCCGAGCTTCTTGAGGATCCGCCGCAGGGGAACGTCGGCGGTAGTGCGCTGCAGTTCCTTGCCGACGAAGGCATCCGGCGTGAGAATGGTGACCTCGTGGCCATCCTCCGCGAGTTTCCAGGCCGTCCCGCCGCCGCGCCAGCCGCCGCCCTCGTCGAGCAGCAGCACCCGCTTGCCGAGACGGGCCTGGCGGCTCATCACGGCCTCGATCGAAAAGACATTGCCCTTTTCGATGCCGGGCAGCGTTTCGATTGCCGGAAGGGCTTTCTGGAAGCCGGTGTCGGGCGGCAGGGAGCCTGTGGCGAGGATGACGGCATCCGGTACCATCGCCGCCACGTCGTCGGCCTCCATATAGCAGTTCAGGCGGATATCGACGCCGAGCTTGTGCAACTGGCGTTCATACCAGGCGATGAGATCGAGGATCTGGGCGCGGCGCGGCTGCAGGCCGGCGAGCAGGAAATTGCCGCCGAGCCGGCTGGAAGCCTCGGCCAGCGTTACTCTGTGTCCGCGTTCGGCGGCGACCCGGGCTGCTTCCAGGCCTGCCGGGCCACCACCCACCACCAGGACATGCCTTGGCGTGGCGGCCGGCTCGAAACGGTCGCCGCCCCACATGAACTCCCGCCCGACGGAGGGATTGATCAGGCAGCTGATCCAATAGTCGCGCGAGCGGCGGCCCCAGCACATCTGGTTGCAGGAGATGCAACCCCTGATGTCGTCGGGCCGGTCTTCGCCGGCCTTCCGGGCCAGATGCGGATCGGCGATCTGGCCGCGCACGATGGAAACCAGGTCGGCAACCCCTTCGCCCAGGACCGTCTCGGCATTTTCGGGGGTGCGGATATGGCTTTCGGCAATGACGACCGCATGCGTCGTGGCGGCCTTGATCCTGGCCGCCAGATCTGCACCGAGCTTTTCGGGATAGAGAAAGGTCGGCATCAGCTTGTGAAAGTCGAGATAGCCGCCGGAACCGCAGGTGACGTAGTCGATCAGGCCCTGCCGGTCATGCAGGCCCACGATTTCGGCCAGTTCGTCGCGGCTGAGCGCGACGGTGTAGTCGGGCTCGTCGCTGATGGCCAGGCCGATGATGAAATCCTCGCCGCATGTCTTGCGGATGCGCGTGAGGATTTCCCGCGACAGGCGCGTGCGGTTTTCCAGCGTACCGCCCCATTGGTCCTCGCGGCGGTTGGTCCAGGGCGTCCAGAACTGGTCGACCAGGCCGAGATAGGCGGCCCAGACCTCCACGCCGTCGAAGCCGGCGGCCCGGCACCGGCGCGCAGCCTCCACGAAACTCTCGATCGTCTCCCAGATCTCGGCCTCGCTCATCGCATGCGAGCCGTCGCTGTCATGGTAGCTCGGCAGGCCCGAGGGGGACCAATGGGGATGGAAGGAATTGTCGGAATCGCCATGGGCGCCGATGTGATAGAGCTGCTGGACGGCGACGGCGCCATTGTCCTTGATGGCGCCGACGACTTTCCGAAAGGCGGGTATGACGCTGTCGTCGCAGGGGCGGAAATTGCCGCGGGTGAGGATGGCAGCGGGATGGACGGGCATCGGCTCCACCACGATCATGCCGGCGCCGCCCTTGGCACGTTCGGCATAATAGGCCGCATGCCGTTCCGTCGGCAGCCCGTTCACGGCCATGTTCGCGGTGTGGGCGCCGAAGACGATCCTGTTCCTCAGCGTGTGCGTGCCGATCGTAAGGGGTGAGAACAGGCGGGGAAACTGCTTGGACACCGTGGCCATCCGGCAGGTTGAGAGGGCGTTGGCGAGGGGCGAGGGCTTCTCCCGCCCCTCGGATTGCTTGCTTTTGCAGCCGACCGTCAGTGCGCAGGCACGACGGCAGCTATGAGCCGCCCCGAGATTCACCACGCCGACGGGCCTGCCCGCCGGATCGAGGATGGCGTCGTCGTCATGCCGGCGGTGGACGAGCACTTGGGACGAAGCCCATGCTGCCATAGCCTCCCGTTTAGAAGCAATAAAAATGTACACTATTGTCAAAAAACATGACGACACAGTTAGAGATCAATTGACACTTATGTACATTTTGCCTAGCTTTTCGGTGCACATGCAACGCTGGACCCCCGAGCCATGTCGAACGATCCTCTCCTGCAGCCCTTTCAGCTCAAGCATCTCACGCTGCGCAACCGCATCATCGTGACCTCGCATGAACCGGCCTATCCCGAGGACGGCATGCCGAAGGAGCGCTATCGGGCCTATCACGTGGAGCGGGCCAAGGGCGGGGTCGCCATGACCATGACGGCGGGATCGGCAGCCATTTCGAAGGACAGCCCGCCGGTCTTCAACAACCTCCTCGCCTACAAGGACGAGATCGTGCCCTGGCTCAAGGACCTGACCGACGCCGTCCACGAGCACGGCGCGGCCGTGATGATCCAGCTCACGCATCTCGGCCGCCGCACGCGCTGGGACAAGGGCGATTGGCTGCCGGTCGTAGCCCCATCCCACCAGCGCGAAGCAGCGCACCGTGCCTTTCCCAAGAAGCTGGAAGACTGGGACATCGAGCGCATCATCAAGGATTTCGCCGACGCGGCTGAGCGCATGAAGGCCGGCGGCATGGATGGCATCGAGCTCGAAGCCTATGGCCATCTGATCGACCAGTTCTGGTCGCCGCTCACCAACGAACTGGACGGCCCCTATGGCGGTTCGCTTGAAAATCGCCTTCGCTTCGGCTTCGACGTCCTGAAGGCCATCCGCGAGCGGGTCGGGCCCGACTTCCTCGTCGGCGTGCGCTACACGGCGGACGAGCAGCTCGAGGGCGGCACGACCAAGGAAGAGGGCCTGGAGATCTCACGCCGGCTCAAGGAGAGCGGCCTGATCGACTTTCTCAATGTCATCCGCGGCCATATCGATACCGATGCCGGGCTGACCGACGTCATACCGATCCAGGGCATGGCGAACTCGCCGCACCTGGATTTCGCCGGGGAGATCCGAGCGGCCACGCAGTTTCCCACTTTCCATGCCGCCAAGATCCCGGATGTCGCCACGGCGCGTCATGCCATCGCCGCCGGCAAGGTCGACATGATCGGGATGACGCGTGCCCACATGACGGATCCGCATCTGGTCCGCAAGATCATCGAAAAACGCGAGGACGACATCCGGCCCTGCGTCGGCGCCAATTACTGCCTCGACCGCATCTATCAGGGCGGAGCCGCCTATTGCATCCACAATCCGGCCACCGGCCGCGAGCTGACGATGCCGCATACCCTGCAAGCGGCCGAAGTTCGCAAGACCGTTGCCGTCATCGGCGCTGGTCCGGCGGGCCTGGAGGCGGCGAGGGTCGCCGCCGGGCGGGGGCACCGGGTCGTCGTGTTCGAGGCTGCCGGCAAGCCGGGCGGGCAGGTCAGGCTCACCGCCCAGAGCCCGCGGCGCAAGGAGATGATCAGCATCATCGAGTGGCGCATGAGCCAGTGCGAGAAGCTGGGCGTGACCTTCCATTTCAACACCTGGGCGGATGCCGACAGTATCGAGGCCGAGAAGCCGGACGTGGTGATCGTCGCCACGGGCGGGCTGCCGCATACGGAAGTGCTCTCCAAGGGCAACGAGCTCGTCGTCTCCGCCTGGGACATCATTTCAGGCGATGTCAAACCCGGTTCCAACGTGCTCATCTTCGACGATGCCGGCGACCATGCCGGTTTGCAGGCCGCCGAGATCCTGGCGCAGGCGGGGGCGAAGGTGGAGATCATGACGCCGGACCGCTCTTTCGCACCCGAGGTCATGGGCATGAATTTGGTGCCCTATATGCGTTCCCTGCAGAAACTGGATGTCACCTTCACCGTTACCTACCGCCTTCTTGCCGTTGAAAAGGCGGGGAACCAGCTGGTCGCCCAGATCGGCAGCGACTATGGCGGCATCGTCAAGCAGCGCAGTTTCGACCAGATCGTCGTCAATCACGGCACGATCCCGCTCGACGACCTCTATTTCGAGCTGAAGCCGTCCTCGAGCAATCTCGGCGAGATGTCCTACGAGCAATTGATCGCCGGCCAGCCCCAATCCGTGGTCCGCAACGGGGGAGGCCAGTTCCAGCTCTTCCGCATCGGTGATGCGGTTGCCGCTCGCAATACCCATGCGGCCATCTATGATGGCCTCAGGCTGGCCAAGGATATTTGATCGCGAGGGTTTCGATGACGCAGCGGAGCATGGTCCTTCAGAATTTCGTCGACGCAGCCCGGGAGGCTTTCGGTCAATTCGCGCAGGATCCGGATGCAAGCCGGTCCATCGCAGAGATCTTCAGGGCCCTGGAAGAGCCGAGGGAGGCAAGGGCGGGCGCTGGCGCCGGTCTGCCGGCCTGCGGGCATCTCGTTCAGGCCCTTGCGGTCGAAACGGGCCACACGACGCTCGACAGGCTGCTCCAATGCTTCAGGGCGGTCGAGCCGTCCCTGCAATGGCGTCGCCGTCCGAACAATGATGGCACGGCCAGCGCCAATTTCGAGGACGGGCACGCCAATGCGATGCTTCTGGGCCCCGGTGGCCTGGAGGAACGCGGGGACGTCTGGCTCGGCGTGTCGCTGATGGCGCCGAAGGTACGCTATCCCGACCATGACCATGCCCCCGAGGAGGTCTATCTGGTGTTGTCGGACGGCGAGTTCCGGCAGGGGGAGGGAGACTGGTTTTCGCCTGGGATTGGCGGCTCGTTCTACAACAGACCCGGTATCAGGCATGCGATGCGCTCGCTCGACACGCCGCTATTCGCCTTCTGGGCGTTGCAGGCGGGCAACCGGCCCTGAGGCAGCCCCGGGCTGATTGGGCCCCGAAACAAGTTATGGCTTGAAGTCATGCCTGGCGTGGAAGCGATCGAGCTCGCGCTGTTCAGGCCGGACACCGGTGAAAATCTCGACATATTCGGGAATGCGCTTCATGCGAACGCCGACATCTTCCTGCATCTGCATCGAGATATAGCCAATCTGGGTGAGATAGGTCGTCCGGGCCCGCACGTCGGCCGTGATGGCGGTATAGCCGAACCGTGTGAACATTTGCGCAAGCGCTTCGAGGCGGATCTGGTCGGCAGTTCTCACTTCAGCGAGGATGTCCGAGGATTCGAGAGCCCAGCTGCGTACGGCGAATTCGAACTGGGCGTCGAAGAGGGTCTTGTCGATCCAGCAATCAGTGACGTTGAGCATCGCTTCGGCGATCGATTCGGCATAGGCCTGCGCCTGCTTGACGAGATTGCCGGTGTTCTTGTCGCGCCAGCGCGCGATGAGGGCACCGAGCAGTTCCTCGCGATCCTTGAAAAACCAATAGAAGCTGGTGCGCGACAGGCCGAGTTTCTTGGCCAGAGGTAGAATCTTGACCGTGCTGACCCCGGATTCGAGCAGGAGTTCATAGGCCGCCTCCAGCCAGACTTCGGCCGAGCCCCGCCAGCCTGTTTCGCCCAAAACCTGCTCCATGCAATGCCCCCATCAAACGGCAAATCGGCGATCAGGCGAAATGCACATGGATGTCGAGCATAGCGTCAATTATGTCGATTTAGTAGACATAAATGTACAGGTCTGGAACAGTATTCGGGCGCGCTGTCGACCTTGATAGTGCCCCATTGCGGGGACTCGGCAAACCAGGGCGGCGATGGACGTGCATGAATGCCCTCCCGCGCCCCGGCGGGAAGGCGTTCAAGCCATTGTAGCATCTTGGATCGAAATCGCCTCTTGCGGGGATCGCAGGCATCCTTGGCCATGGGCGCTGGCGTGTCGATCTCCGAACCGACATCTTTCCTCCAGACGTCTTTCCCGCAAGCGTGCCGTTTCCAAGAATGTCGATCTGGAGATCGACATTCCAATCCTGCACCATACTCGTAAAGTCAGCACTTAGGGGCAAGGATGTCTGCGATTGGCACTCGCACTGCAATTGCGGTTGGCTGTAGTCGGCACCGGGAACTATCTGTCGATCACCAGGTCGCTCAATGGCTTTGAGCAGCAGGGCAGGAAGAAGCCGGCATCGACCTCGCGCTGACGGATGCCGCCATTGTGCTGCATGTCGACGCTGCCGCTGACGAGCTTGGACTTGCAGGTGCCGCACAGGCCATTGGCGCAAGATGAAGGAAGGCGAACCCCTGCCTTTTTGGCTGACGACAGCACTGTCTGCCCGCCCGCCACGTCGATGGTGCGCGACTGCTTGGCGAACTCGACCTTGAAGAGTTTGGCTTGCGGCAGGACTTCGGCAGGCGGCTCCTCGACGCCAGCACCGTCGAAGCTCTCCTCGTAATAATTGTGGGCTGGGCTTCCCAATTCGGCGCTGAAGGAGCGGACAGCCTGCATAAAGGGCGCCGGGCCGCAGCACATGATCACCCGCTCCGCGAGATCCGGAATGGCCAGCGACAGGAACGCCTTGGATAGCCGCCCGGTCAATCCCGGCCAGGATGGCTCGCCGGTGACGTGTTCGGGAAGCAGGATCAGCCGCAGGCCTTTCAGGCGGTTCGCCAGCACGCCGAGTTCGTCCCGGAAGACGAGGTCGCGGGGTGTCCTGGCCGCGTGGACGAACACCACGTCCGCGGCTTGCGCCGAGTCGGCGATGTCCCTGACGATCGACATCAGCGGGGTGATGCCCGAGCCGCCCGACAGCAAGGCAAGCTTGGCCGGTGCGGTCGTCGGCCGGACGAAGGCGCCAAGCGGCCCCAAGGCCTTGACCGTCATGCCGGGAACGAGATTGTCGTGCAGCCAGTTCGAGACGCGGCCGCCCTCGGTGCGCTTCACGGTGACGGTGATGGCCTTCCGCCTCAGCGGCGAGGAGGACATGCTGTAGCAGCGGCTTTCCGGCAGGCCGTCGATCTCCAGTTCCAGCGACAGATGCTGGCCCGCCTCGAAATCGAAGGCCTTGCCGTCCGGCGACAGGAAGGTGAAGCTCTTCACGTCATGCGTTTCGTCATGGACATCGACGCAGAGCAGCTGGTCGAATGCTTCGGCGTGCGGAGCCATGGCCATGCCGGCGCCTGTCTGCAACGAGCTGTCAGTAGCCATTGGCGCGCATCCGATCGATGTACCAGGTGGCGAAATTGTCGAGCTGCCCCTCGGTGAAGGGGGAGTAGGGTCCGGCCTCATAGGCCGGGTCGAGGACACCCGAATAGGAGCGAGCGACCAGTTGCGCGTCCTGTTCGTTGGTGGCCATCCACACGCTGGTGAGCTTGTCGAGATCGTAGTCACGACCCTCGACGGCATCCTTGTGCACCAGCCATTTCGTGCGGACGAGGGTTTCGTCCGCACTGAGGGGGATGATCAGCGTGCACACGGCATGGTCGCCCATGAAATGATGCCAGCAATTATGGCCCCACAGATGGACGTCGCCGAGATCCTTGCGCGTCATCGAGCCGAGCAGCTTGGACGAGGCGGCCGTGGCGTCCGGCGTCTGGGACTCGCCGGCGCCCGCGATGATGAGGCGTTGGGTTCGGAAATTGGTGGCGCAGTCGACGAGCTGCTCGACGGCTGCCGAGGGATAGCCCTCGGCCTCCCAGGCCGTGGTGCGCGCCTCGTAGAGGGCCTGGTGCTGTTCGGCTTCTTCCCGGTCCTCGGGACTCAGGCTGGCCGGATCGAAACCGAAATCCAGATCGATGAAGGAGACGCAGAGCTCGGGGTGATTGGACGAGCAATGGTAGCATTCCCGATTGTTCTCGATGGTGAGCTTCCAATTGCCCTTCTCGATGATCTCGCTCTGGAAGGCGACCTTGCTGTTGGCAATGTCGTAGGGCGCCAGGCGCTCCCGCATCACGGTCTCGAGCGTGCCGATGTCATCAGGGGGATTGTCCGAGAGGCAGACATAGATCAGCCCGCCGATCGAGCGGAAATGCACGGGCTTGAGGCTTTTGCAGGTCTTGTCGAAGCCGGTGCCCATATGCGGGGCATAGGCGAGTTCGCCATCGAGTTCATAGGTCCACTGATGATAGGGGCAGACGAGCTTGGAGACGATGGACGTGCCGCTGTCCAGCAGGCGGGCACCGCGATGGCGACAGACATTGTGCAGCACGCGGATCTGGCTGTCGTCGTCGCGCAGCAGGATGATGCTTGAGCTGCCGAGATCGATCACATGGGCATCGCCCGGCTCGGGAACGTCACATTCCAGCCCGACATAGATCCAGTGCCGGCGGAAGAACACGTCGAGATCCGCCTTGAAGACGTCTTCGCGCGTGTAGAGGCCGGCGGGGAGGGCATGGCCCGGCATGCGCTGGTCCAGGAGGGGCGAGATCGCAGATGAGAATGTATTGAGCATGAGTTTTCATCACCAGATTTGTGCCCATATTGCGCGCATGAAACCACCCTCTCAACGGCATAAATGTTTACGTCTGCCATAACTCAATGTAATGCGTTGCTGATGCCGTCGCCGGTTTGCGACGTCTTCCTCAGGCGAGGGTTCCCGAGGGCCATGGCCAATCTGCGGCGAAAGCTTCCCCCGCTCACAGCGCTCACCGTCTTCGAGGCGGTGGCGCGCCTCGGCGGCTTCACCAGGGCGGCGGCGGAACTGGGCGTCACCCAGGCCGCGATCAGCCGTCAGATTCATCTCCTGGAGGAGACGTTCGGCTTCCCCTTGTTCCGGCGCCTGCACAGGCGGGTGGAATTGACGGAAAAGGGAAAGCAGCTTTCGTCCACGGCCACGACGGCCTTCAATCTCATCGCCGAGACGATTTCGGATTGGTCAAGGGAAGAGGCGGAGGACGACCTCGCCATCGCGGCGACGATCGCCTTCTCCCATTTCTGGCTTCTCCCGCGCATTTCCTCGTTTTCGAAGGCGCATCCCAATATCAGATTGCGCATCATCACGCAGGACAATGCCGTCAAGGTCGACGGCGAGGACGTGGATCTCGCCATTCGCTTCGGGACAGGCATCTGGCCGGATGGGGACGCCGAATTTCTCTTCCACGATGAGATCTTTCCCATCTGCAGCGCCGACTACGCGCTGGAGATCGGCGAGATCGAGCATCTTGGCCAGCTCACGCGCCATCCCCTGATCACCAACGACACGGCCGATTCCACCTGGACGAATTGGACCGAATGGTTTGCGGCGTTCTCCGTCCCGATGCCGAGCAAGGGCTTAGGCATGCATTGCAGCTTCTATACCGAGGCGATCTACGCCGCCTTGAACGGCCACGGCATCGCACTCGGCTGGCGCCGGCTGGTCGAGGACCTGCTTACCCAGAACCGGCTGGTCAGGCTCACGAACGAAGCCATCGTGACGCAAAATGCCTATTTCTTCATCGCGCCGCGGCGCAAGGCGAGGAAGGCGGCCGTCGACCTATTCATAGACTGGTTGAAGCGGGAAGCGAACGCTCCCCAACCGCAAGGCCAGGACCGCTTCGATCAGCTCATGCGAATTTGAACGAAGGCTGGAAGATCTCCTCGACCGGCGGATGACGCCAGGTGCGCAGCGGATACTTGTCGATCAGCCGCTCGAACTGGGTCTGGGCACGCTGGCGATAGTCTTCGAGGTCGATGCCCGGCAATTGGCGGTCGCGCATCACCACCCGGCCGTTGATGATGGTGGTCTTGAAATCCCGGCCGGTGCCGCTGAGCATCATGGTCTGGATGGGATCGATGATCGGGCCGAGTTCGAAGGCGCCGAGATCGAACAGTGTCATGTCGGCCTTGGCGCCGGCGGCGAGCCGGCCGAGATCCGAGCGTCCAAGGGCGTCGGCCGCCACGAGGGTGGCGGCATTGTAGAAATCGGCCGAGCTGCAGGCACCGACATCCGCATCGGCGACGCGGCACAGGCTGATGCCCAGGCGCATGTTCTCCACCATGTCGGGCGGGAAGGTATCGGTGCCCAGGCCGATCGGAATGCCCTGGCGCTTGAGGCGGGCGAAGGATTCCATGGCGCCGCCATAGCGCGAGAGCACGAGCGGGCAATGGATCAGGGCGGCGCCCGACTGCACCAGCAGGCCGACATCGTCACCCGTTCGCGCCACCTTGGAGTGGCCGGTCAGGTAGACGCCATGCGGCAGCAGCGAGCGCCTGGAGAGGAAGCCGAGTGAGGCGAGCCATCCCACCGGCGTCTTGTCGTGGCGCTCGACGATCGTCTCGAACTCGTCCATGCCCTGGCAGCAATGCAGGCGGATCGGGCAGTCGAGTTCGTTACGGATGCGGGCCGAACGCAGCAGCAGTTCAGGCGTGCAGTTCTCGATGCGGTCGGGTGCCAGCATGCCGCGGATCAGCCCGTCATGCGCGCCGTCATAGGCGCGGACATAGTCCCTGGCCGTCTCCAGTCCCTTGAGGCCGCGCTCCTCGTCCCAGAAGGTGTCGAAGCTGCCGTCCTCGCGAATGATGGTGACGCCGGTCATGTAGCAGGGGCCGAGATAGGCCCGGATGCCGATTTCCGCCGCACTGTCGGCCGAGCGCGCGAATTCGTCATAGGTCTCCGCCCATTGCCGGTAGAACATCGAGGTGATCGGCAAAGCGGTGGTGATGCCGTTGCGCACCAGCTGCGCGAAGGCATATTTCATCTTGAAGGCCTGCTCTTCGGCCGAATACATCTCGATCGGGCCGGCGGCGAGGTAATCCTCGGGCCAGACGCGTCCCTTCGCCCAATCGGGCTGGTTGTCGAAGGCGAGGACGGTGGTGTCGAGATCGCCCAGAGCGTTGAGGTCGATGAAGCCCGGCCCGAGAATGGCATTGCCGCCATCGATTTCCTCGTCGACCTCGCCCGGATAGCCGCGCCCGACGAAGAGGATGGTGTCACCGCGATAGACGACCTCGGCGTCCTTCAATGTCCGATGCTGCTCGCCGTCGAAGCCGATGACATAGCGCGCCTTCACTCTGGTGGTGGTCATGATGTCCAGTCCGTTCGGGATGGTGGAGGAGGGGTCAGGGCGTCATCGGCCCCGCCCAGCGGTGCATGCCGACCGGCGTTGCGAGAGCCTGGCGGTACATGCGCCGGTAATGGGGTTCGAGCTCGTCGGCGGCGGATTTGCAGCGGGCCATGTAGTCGGCGAATTCGCCGGCCAGGAAGCGGGCTTCCTGCTTGAGGGCGCTTTCGTCGACGGTGAGCAGGCGCCGGTTCTCGACGACGATGCGCCCGCCCACCAGCACCGTGCTGACCGACGAGCCGGTCTCGCAATAGACGAGCTGGCGCTTCAGGTCGTTGAGCGGCGTGAAGGCGAAGCTGTCGAGGTCGAGCAGGATGATGTCGGCCTGCCAGCCCGGCGCCAGCCTGCCGGTTGGGCGGGGCAGGCGCATGGCCCTGGCGCCGGCCGAGGTCAGTGCGGTCAGGATTTCCAGGGGCAGGGGCCAGCGGTCGAAATCGGGATCGGCGACGTTGTGGACGAGGCCGGCGACCTTGCCGACGGTCCACAGATTGATGCCGTCATCGGTGGCCGCTTCGTCATTGCCGAGGCAGACATTGATGCCGCGCTGGCGCAGCCGCCGGAACGGCATGATGCCGCTGCCGATCTTGAGGTTCGACACCGGATTATGGGCGATCGAGCAGCCGGAATCGGCCAGGAGCGCGAGGTCGTCCTCATCGATCCAGATGGCATGGATGACCATGGCCTGCTCATTGAGCACGCCCATCTCATGGGCATAGCGGATCAGCGACTTGCCGTAATTGACCTCGCCGAGCACGCGCTGCAGGCGCGTCTCCAGGATGTGCATGTTGTAGGGCAGGTCGCGCTCGCAGGCGAGGGCGCCCAGCGCCTTGAAATAAGAAGGCGTCACGCGCTGGGGCGCCGAGCAGGACACGGCGCAGCGCAGCCTGCCACCGGCGCGATGATGCCAGCGATCGAGGAAACGTTCGTAATGGGCGATGAGTTCGCCGTCCTGCATCAGGGGCGCCGCTTCCATGCGCTCGCGCAGGTCCGGCGGCAGCAGATCCCTGAGGAAGGGATATTTGGCATGCTCGACCACATTGGGCTGGTCGAGCGTCACGGTGGCCCGGATGCCGGCATCCTCATAGGCCTGCATGACATTGTCGACTTCCGTCGGCGTGACCACGGGTACGAAGAAGCAGTCGTCATGCACGGAGGTCACGCCCTGGCGCAGCATCTCCATGGCGCCGAGCATGGTGCGCACATAGGCAAAGCGCGGCGAGACGACCTCGCGCATCAAGGGCGGTACCTCATAGAGCATGAAGAGCTCGAGCGGCCAGTTGTCGAGCGCGCCCTTCATGAAGTTGGCGGGGGAATGAAAATGGCCGTTGACCAGGCCCGGCATGGCGAGCTGGCCGGCGGCTTCGATCACCCGCACCCCGTCGGTGGTGACCTCAGCCGCGAGATCCGGGGCGATCGCCTCGATGGTGTCGCCGCGGATGAGGATATCGGCCTTCAAATGTTCGCTGCCGGCCTCGTCGAGCGTGAGGACGCGCGCATCCTTGATCAGGGTCAGCATGGCCTCACGGCTCCTGGTCGGCCGGATCGGCCCGGTGCTTGACCAGCTGCAGGCGCGTCTTGGGATCGAGCGAGTCGCGCAGGGAGTCGCCGAGCAGGTTGAAGGCCATCACCAGGATAGTGATGGCCAGGCCCGGAATGGCGGCGATATGCGGCGCCACGAACACGAAGCTGCGGCCTTCGCTGGTCATGATGCCCCATTCGGCGATCGGGGGCTGCACGCCGAGGCCAAGGAAGCTCAGGCCTGCGGCGGTGATCACCACGGCGCCGACGATGGTGCAGCTATAGACGACGGAGGCGGCCACCACGTTCGGCAGCATCTCCACGAACAGGATCTTGAGATCGGGCGTGGCCATGGCGCGCGAGGCCTCGACATAGGCAAGGTCTCGCTCCTGGCGGGCAGCCGCATAGACGACGCGGGTATTGTAGGGCACCAAGGTCACCACCAGGGCGATCATCATGTTGACCAGGCCGGGGCCCATCAGCGCTGCCAGCATGATGGCGAGCAGCGCCATCGGGAAGGCGAACAGCACGTCCATCAGGCGCATGATCACCTCGCCGAGCCGGGGATACCAGGCACCGATCAGGCCGAGCGGGATGGAGATGGCTGCCCCCAGGAACACGGGGATGACGCCCGAGACCAGGGTGAGGCGCGCGCCGTAGATCAGGCGCGAGAGAATGTCCCGGCCCTGCTGGTCAAGTCCCAGGAGATGGCCCGGCGTGCCGGGCGGCTTCAGCCGCAGGGCCGGATTGGCCTCGTTGGGCGGGAAGGGGGCGAGAAGAGGCGCGAAGATCGCCATCAGCACCAGCACGATGATGATGCCGGCTGCGATACGGGCGACGGGATCGCCGAGTACGCCGCGCCAGACGAAGTAGAGATTGCCGCGGCGCTGCGGCGAGAACTTGCTGGCCGTCGCCAGGGAGGGAACCGCGGTCATGGCAGCCTCACCGTTGCTTGGGATCGAGGGCATGGACGATGACATCAGAGACCAGGTTGCCGAGGACGAAGACGATGGCGACCGCGAGCACGCAGCCCTGGATCACCGGCACGTCGCGCTGCATGATGGCGTCGAACAGGAGCTGGCCGACGCCGGGCCAGTTGAAGATGATCTCCGTGAAGATGACGCCGCCGAACAGATAGCCGATCTGCAGCCCACCAATGCTGGCGAAGGTCGGCAGCGTGTTGCGCACGCCGTGGCGCAGCACGATCTGCCGACGGCTGAGGCCGCGGGCGCGGGCCGCCAGGATATAGGGCTGGCCGAGCACATCGAGCATGCGCGAACGGGTGACGCGGGTGACCACGGCGATCGAGGAAGCGGCGGTGGCGATCGCCGGCAGCACCATGTGGTGGAGCAATTGTCCGAGCCCGCCGGGATCGATCATGTTGTACATGCCGGAGATCGGGAAGAGCTTCCACTTGAAGCCGAAGAAATAGAGCAGCACGATGCCGAGCCAGAACACCGGCAGCGAGGCCAGTACCAGGGTGAGGGCCACCACGGACTTGTCGGTCAGGCTGCGGAAGCGCGGCGCCGAGAGCACGCTGAGCCCGAAGCCGCAAGCCAGCACGATGACGAGGCTGCCGGCCATCAGGATGAGCGAGTTGAGGATCTTGGGCAGCAGGATCTGCATGACCGGCAATTGCTGCGAGACGGAATTGCCGATGTCGCCGTGCAGGAGATGCCACAGCCAGCGCAGATATTGCAGGATCAAGGGCTGGTCGAGGCCGAGGCGCTGGCGCAGGGCTTCCAGCTGCGCCTCGGTGGCCATGCGGCCGAGCAAGGTCAGGGCGATGTCGCCGGGAATGAGCTGGAGCGACAGGAAAACCACCAGCGTCACGCCGAGCAGCACGGGAACCGCATAGGCGAGCCGGTTGCCGGCAAAGGCGAAGATGGACATGGAACCCCTCTCCTTGATGCGTCCGGCTACTCCCACTGAGCTCCTGGATTCGCACATTTCGACCGGGACGAATAAAGCGCTGAGATCCCTCCCCGGCTTCGGGGAGGTCGCACACACAATTTGTGTGTGCTGGGGCCGGCAAAGCCGGCTCGGGTGGGGTAGAGTGGCGCCAAGGGCAACTGACCGGTCCACGGTCGTGCCACTCGCCCCCATCCGCCGGTGCCGAGCACCGGCACCTTCCCCGAAGTCGGGGAAGGATTTCAGCTCTTCACTCGTCCCGGTGCCGGGTTGTGAATACCGCAGCCTCACAGGGGCGACGGCGGAACGAGGATTGCTGCTATTGCTTGGTGATGCCGGTGAGGTCGAACCAGTGCTGCGGCGCCAGCACGAAGCCCTTCACCTCTGGCCTGGCCGCATAGACGGAGTCGGCCGTGTAATAAGAGGTGAAGGCCATGTCGGTGGCGATGGCGTCGCGCGCCTCATGCAGCTTCTTGTCCATGGCCTCGGCCGAGGCGGAACCGCGGGCCTCCGACAGCAAAGTGTCGATCTTGGGGTTGTTGTAATAGCCCGAATTGCAGCAATTGGGCGGCAAGGCGGTGGTGGTCACCATCTGGTCGAGCCAGGCGAAGGTGCTTTCGCCCCAGGAGGCCGAGGTCAGGCCGGTGCCCTCGCGCATGCCCTTCGACATCATCTCCCAGAAGGTGTTGTTGTCGAACATCTCGATGCTGGCTTTGATGCCGATCTTCTCGAAATCGCGCTGCAGCCACTCGGCATCGCCCTTGGTGTTGACGTCGGCGCCGGCGCCGAAGGTCCAATCCATCCGCGTGGTGAAGCCATTGGGATAGCCGGCCTCGGCCAGCAGCTTCTTGGCGCCCTCGGGATCGTAATTGCAGTCCTTATAGGCAGGATCGAAGCCCGGGCCGCCGGGATTGAGCACGCCATACGCCGGACGGGCCAGGCCCTTGCGCTGATACTTGGCCATGTCGTCGCGATTGATCGCCATGCAGGCGGCCTTGCGCACACGCACGTCCTTGAAGTGCTCGTCCTTGTGGTTGAGCCAGAGCACATAGATCATCGGGCTCGGCCCCGAGATGATCTGGATGCCTTGTTGCTTGAGGAAATCGAGGGAATCGGGGGAGGGGGTGCCGATCACGTCCACTTCGCCGCCGGCCAGTGCCAGTTCGCGCGTGGAGACCTCGGGAATGCCCCTGAAGATGATCTGGTCGGCCTTGGGCTTGCGCGCGGGATCCCAGTAATTGTCGTTGCGGGCGATGACGAGCTTCTCGCCCACCACCCTTTCCACGAATTTGAAGGGCCCGGTGCCGATCGGGTGCTGCTCGATCTTGTCGTTGCCATAGGTTTCGACGGCGGTGGGGCTGATCATGCGCGGTGCGCCCGAGCCGCCGGCGGCCATGCGGCGCAGGAACTCGGCGTTCGGCTGCTTGAGATTGATCTTGAAGGTATAGTCGTCGACCACTTCATAGCCGGCGAGGTCTTGCCACATCCAGCCCATCAGGCCAGGGGAGACGGGCTGGAAATACTTGAAATTCTTGTCCGTCATGCGGTCGAGATTGAACTTGGCCGCCTGCGCGTTCCAGGGCGTGCCGTCATGGAACTGCACGCCCTTACGCAGATGGAAGGTATAGCTCTTGCCGTCGGGCGAGACATCCCAGCTCTCGGCCAGGGCCGGCACGATCTTGGGCGCGACGTCGGGGCCCTTGGTGAGATCCTCCTCCACGAAGGTCTCGAACAGATGGCGCACCACCTTGAAGGTGTTCCAGGTGCGCGAGGCATGCGGGTCGAGCCGGCTGAAATCCGATTCCACTGCGAAGGTGATGGTGTTGCCGGCCGCGAAAGCCTGCGGTGCGTCGAAGGCGGCATAGGCGCCGGCAATCAGCGCGGCCGCCGTCACGCCGGCGCGCAGCAGGCGGGCCCAGGATGCGTGCGGGCTCGTTCGATCGTTTCGATGCTCTGTCGTCATGATGGTTCCCCTCGTGATTTTTGATTGTCGTTGGGATGGTGTTCGGACGTTCAGGGCCCGCTGTGGCGGAAGCAGGCGACCCTCCTTTCGCCGGCAAGGGTCGTCAGGGCGGGTGCCGAACGGTTGCAGGGCTCGAAGCGCTCGGTGCAATTGCCGGCATAGATGCAGCCCGATCCCGCCAGGCCCGCGGTGCCTTCCAGGTCCTCGGCCCGCTCGGCCGCCTGTTCCCAGCGCGTGTCCTTGCGCAGGTGCAGCACGGTGCCGAGAAAGTCGCGCGTGAAGGGGTGCAGCGGTTCGGCATAGACCTCCTCGCTGGTCCCCTGTTCGAGCACGCAGCCGCGATACATCACCATGGTGCGGTCGCAGAACTGCTTGACGATCTTCAAATCGTGCGAGACGAACAGGAAGGTGAGGTCGAGCTTTTTCCTCAACTCCGCCAGCAGGTTGAGGATCTGGGCCTGGATCGAGACGTCGAGGGCCGAGACCGGTTCGTCCAGGAACAGGAATTCGGGCTCGAGCGCCAAAGCGCGGGCGATGGCGATGCGCTGGCACTGGCCGCCGCTATATTCATGCGGATAGCGGTAGGATTGGCGTGGATCGAGGCCGACGAGATCGAGCAATTCATCGACGCGCCGGTTGGCGGCCGTGGTCGACACGCCGAAATTGAGCAGGGGCCGGGCGATGTTCTCGGCAACCGTGCGCCGCGGATTGAGCGATTGCAGCGGGTCCTGGAAGACGATCTGCAGCCGGCGGCGATATTGGCGCATCTGCTCGCGCGTCAGGGCGCGCAGATCCGCGCCGCCATAGCGCACTTCGCCGCTGTCGGGCTCGATGAGGCGCAGGATGATGCGCCCGAGCGTGGACTTGCCGGAACCCGAGCCGCCGACGCAGCCCAGGATCTCGCCCTTGGCGATGGTCAGGCTGACATCGTTGACCGCCTTGGTGCTGGCGGCGGGCCGGCGAAACAGGCCGCCCTTGCTGACGGTGAAGGTCTTGTTGACGGAACGGACCTCGATCAGGGGCGGAGGGCTCATTGGGTCGCTCCCGCGGCGGCGAGGTGGCAGCGCACCATCCGGCCCGGACCGGCGGCACGCCAATCCGGCAGCTTCTGGTGGCACAGTCCGATCGCCTGGTCGCAGCGCGGTGCGAAGCGGCAGCCCGGTGGCGGTGCCAGCAAATTTGGCGGCTCGCCCTTGATGAAGGTCATGGTGTCGGCAGGCGCATCCGGATCGGGAATGGAGCGGATGAGAGCCTTGGTATAGGGGTGCAGCGGCTCGGCCAGGAGTTCGTCGATCTCGCCGGCCTCCTGGACATGGCCGCCATACATGACGAGGACACGGGTGGCGATGGCACGGACCACGCCGATATCGTGCGTGATAATGACGATCGGCAGGCCGGTCTCGCGGCTGCGCTTCTTCAGGAGCAGCAGGATCTTGGCCTGGACGCCGACATCGAGGGCCGTCGTCGGTTCGTCGGCGATGAGCAGTTCCGGCTTGCAGGCCAGCACCATCGCAAGGCCGATACGCTGGCACATGCCGCCGCTCAGCTGGTGGGGATAGCTTGCCAGTACGCGCGGGATGTCGGGAAAGCCGACTTCCTGTAGCGCCTTGGTCGCCGCGGCGCGGGCGCCCTTGCGGCCGAGGGCCGGGTCGTGGCGCAGCAATGTCTCGGTAAGCTGGGATTCGATGGTGAAGGAGGGATCGAGCGAGGCGCGCGGGTTCTGGAAGATCATGCCGATGGTCTTGCCGCGAACCGTCTCCATCGCTGTCTCGTCGAGGCTGAGGAGGTCGCGGCCGCCGATCTCGATCGTACCGCCGAGATAGCGCCCGGGCGGGGTGGTGATCAGCCGGATCAGCGAGAGCGCCGTCACGGTCTTGCCCGAGCCGGATTCGCCGATGATCGCCAGGATCTCATTGCGATGAAGATCGAAGTCGACACCGTCGACTGCCACCACCGTGCCTGCCGGCGTGGCAAACCCGGTCTTGAGATTGCGCACCCTGAGGACAGGGTGGTTATCGCCATCCATCGACATCTCCCTTGCAGGCGGTTCTGTCGGATACGATTAAAAGCCTCACATGTATACAATTATGTGTCAACAATGAAATTCAATCTGTAGTAGAATTGCATCCTAAGGTGATGAGGCATCGGATTTGGCGCACCAATGTGGCTTTTCGTTCGAGATACGTGACGATCTGGGGCTATTTTGGAGCGATCCATCGGACTTGAGGCGCCCGGTGCGCTGGCCGAGCACGCCATGGGGGGCGGATATCGTCGCGCATCAATGGCATTGACGCTTGCCGGAAATCACATAAAGATACAATGTAGTATACAATATTAAGAACAAGACTGCGTGCCCCCTGTCCGAGGAACCCCATGCGCATCAAACTCATCAATCCCAACACCACGGCCTCGATGACCGAGGCGATGCGTGTCAGTGCCAGCGCCGTGGCGGCGCCCGGCACCGAGATCGTCGCCGTGACCTCGCGTTCGGGGGCGGCCTCGATCGAGGGGCATTTCGATGAAGCCATGAGCGTGATAGGCCTCGTCGACGAAATCCGCGACGGGCCGTCGGCCGATGCCTATGTAATCGCTTGTTTCGGCGACCCCGGCCTGCTGGCGGCGCGCGAGATCACCGACGCCCCGGTGATCGGCATTGCCGAGGCGGCCATGCATGCGGCGGCCTTCGTGGCGACCGGCTTTTCCGTGGTCACCACACTGGAGCGCACGCGCATCATCGCCGAGCACCTCGTGCGCAATTACGGCATGCACCACCATTGCCGCCGGGTGCGGGCGACGGAATTGCCGGTGCTCGAGCTCGAACAGCCGGGCACGCGGGCGCGCGACATCATCCTGGCCGAATGCCGGACGGCCTTGCAGGAAGACAAGGCCGGGGCGATCGTGCTCGGCTGTGCTGGGATGGCCGGGCTGGCCGACTATCTCGAGGACAGGCTGCAGATCCCGGTGATCGACGGCGTCTGCGCTGCGGTCAAATTTGCCGAGGCCCTGGTCGGCATGGGCCTCAAGACCTCCAAGCGCGGCGATCTCGCCTATCCTCTTGCCAAGCCCTATGCCGGCAAGCTCGCCGCTTATGCCCCTGCGGACTGGTGGGGATCAGCCCAGCGGCCGGAAGAGCGACTTGAAATCGATACGGGCCGGAACGTCTGACAGGTCGACCTGGGCCTCCACGTGGCGCAGATGGTGCTCCATGTTGCGGGCGGCATCTTCCGCATCGCGCTTGGCGAGCGCATCGACGATGCGCTTGTGCTCGTCATAGGCGCAGGGAACCGCACCGGGGGATTCGTAGAGTGCGATCACCAGGGAAGAACGCGAGACGAGCTCATGCACGAAGTCCTTGAGAACGTCATTGCCGGCCATGGAGGCAAGTTCGCGATGAAAGTCACCGGAAAGCTGCAGGCGCCGGCGCTTGTCGCCCTGCTCCTGGGCCCGGGCCTCGGCTTCCACCGCGGCCCGCAGCCTGGTGATCTCCGCATCGGTGATGGTTGTGGCGAGGCGGCGGATGAGGATGCATTCGATCTCGCGACGGGCTTCGAAAACCTGCCGCGCTTCTTCCACCGAGGGGCGGGCCACGATCGCCCCCTTGTTGGGGATGAGCTCGACCAGCTTCTCGTGGGAGAGCTGCTGCAGGACCTTGCGGATCAGCGTGCGGCTGACGCCGAAGGCGGTGGCCAGGGCGTCCTCCTGCAGAGGCGTGGCCGGACGAAGCTGATGGTTGATGATGGCCGAATAGATCTCCGAATGGATCCGCTCATCGGCCCGTCCGCGGCGCTGGCGGGCAGCAGGCATTTGCTTGGCGAGGGGCCCGGGCGATGGGGGCATGGTATGGCCTTGCGATTTGACTCTAGGGAGGAAAACAAGTGTATTCTACATTGTATATTATCGAGTTGGAAACAACCTCTGTCGCGGCGGCCGCAGCCAAGGTGCGGCGCCCAAATTGCGAGGCGGCATGACCAGCGCGCACAATGAAGCAGGCAGGGCGGCCCCGCTGCCTTCGCCGGTGCTGGAAGTCCGCGATCTACGCATCGAATTCCCGGTGCGCACCGGCACGCTGGTCGCCATCGACAATGTCTCCTTCGACATCGCTCCGGGCGAGATTCTGGGCGTTGTCGGCGAATCGGGCGCAGGCAAGTCGATGACCGGCAATGCCCTGATCGGGCTCCTGCAGGCGCCGGGGCGCATTGCAGCCGGCAGTATCCGTCTGAGTGGCGAACGCATCGACAACCTTCCTCCCCATCGTCAGCGCCTGATCCGTGGCCGTCGCATCGGCGCCATTTTCCAGGATCCGCTGACGAGCCTCGATCCGCTGTTCACCGTCGGGCGCCAGCTGACCGAAACCATCCGCACGCATTTTCCGGCTCTCGGTCGCGAGGAGGCCCGCAGCCGGGCGATCCGCCTGCTTACCGAAGTTGGAATCGCCGATCCCGTCAATCGTTTCGAGCAGTATCCCCACCAGTTTTCCGGTGGTATGCGCCAGCGCATCGTCATTGCCCTGGCGCTGGCCGGAGAGCCGGAACTGATCATCGCCGACGAGCCGACGACGGCGCTCGACGTCTCGATCCAGGCCCAGATCCTGGCCTTGCTCAAGCGGCTGGCGCGGGAGAAGAACACCGCCATCATGCTGGTGACCCACGACATGGGGGTGATTGCCGAGATCGCCGACCGGGTGGCGGTGATGTATGCCGGCCGCGTGGTCGAGATCGGCCCGGTGGAGGCCGTCGTGCGCCGGCCGAGCCATCCCTATGCGGCCGGCCTGATGGCCTCGATTCCTTCACTGGGCCGCCAGGTCGAGCGCCTGGCCCAGATCGACGGGGCGATGCCGCGCCTGGGCAACTGGCCCGAAGGCTGTGCCTTCCATCCGCGCTGCCGGCAGAGCGGTCCGCGCTGCGAGGCCGAGAGCCCTCGGCTTGCCATGGCGGGCGCCACCACGGCGGCCTGTTTCTTGCATCAAGGCGGTACGACGCTCTGACGATCGCGTGGGAATGACGTTTTCCGCGCCAGGGGAACTCGTCTTCAATGATGCCATACAAGATTGTATACTCGATATAGTACAAATTTGTAGACGGCTGTGGCCGCTTATGGAATGATCGCAGTGCCCGATCCGAGGGACGGGCAGGGGAATGGATCGTCTGCTGTGAACGGTGTCACCGGCCGTCCGACAAGCAGCCGGTCGCTTGGTGACGAAGCGTGAGACAACAACAAAGCCGCGCCGTCGTGACCGCCGACGAAGGACCGTTTAACCGGGAGATGTCCGTGAAGACCTATTTGAAGATCCTGCTGATCGCTTCGTGCGCCGCGCTGGCCACGGGAGCAGCCAGCGCCAAGACGCTGCGTTTTGCCGAAGCCCAGGAAATCAGTTCCATGGACCCGCATGCGGCGCGTGACGACTTCACGCTCAGCCTGCTCAGCAATGTCTATGAGGGATTGGTGCGCTGGAACCGCGACCTCAAGCTCGAGCCGGCCCTGGCCGAGAGCTGGGAGACGATTTCGGACACCGAGTGGCGGTTCCCCCC
>NZ_LYXZ01000076.1 GCF_001676615.1 Labrys sp. WJW
CGGTGGTGGCCTTGTAGCTGCCGTCGGCGACATTGCCCGTACCGGCACCGTTGAGGATGTCGCCATTGCTGGTGACGCTGACCGCCGACGCGGTACCGCCGCTGCCGCCGCTACGGCCGACCGCGACCGACAGGCCGGCCGATCCGCCGAGGCTCGCGGCAATGCTGGAGCCGCCATTGCCACCACCACCGCCGATCGACTGGGCGAGCACACCGGCCGCATTGGCACCTGTGACCTGGACGGCCCCCTGATTGGTCAGATCGACGCCGCCGCCATTGCCGCCATCACCGCCGGTGCCGCCGACGGCAACACCGATCGAAATGCTGCTGGAGAGCGAAGCCGACCCCGAGAAGCCGCCATTGCCGCCGCCACCGCCGATCGACTGGGCGACGAGGCCATTGGAGGCATCGCCCTTGGTGACGACAGGACCAGTGCTCTTCACCGTCACGAGGGCGGCATCGGCCCCCGCGCCGCCACTGCCACCGATGGCGACGGAAGCCGCCCCGACGCCGCCGACATTGAAGGAACCGGAGAGGCCGAAGCCGCCATTGCCACCGCCGCCGCCGATCGATTGCGCCAGCACGGCGTCGGAGCGGTCACCCTCGGTCTGGATCGCGCCATTGCTGGTGACGGAAACCGTGCCGGCATTGTTGCCCGCACCGCCCTTGCCGCCCAGCGACACTGCCGCCGATCCGGAAACGCCGACGAGGGGGGCACTGCCGCTCAGGGTGGCGGCAAAGCCGCCATTGCCGCCGCCGCCGCCGATCGACTGGGCGAGCACACCGGCCGAATTGTCGCCCTTGGTCAGGATGTTGTGGTTCTGGTCGACCAGGACGCCCCCGCCGCTGCCGCCACTGCCGCCGCCACCGCCGAGGGAAATCCCAGCGGAAACGCCGCCCGAAAGCGCAAGCGCGCCGGCAAAGCCGCCATTGCCGCCGCCGCCGCCGATCGACTGGGCTAGGATGCCGGCCGAATTGTTCCCGTCGGTCTCGAGCGTTGCCGTGTTGCCTGTGGCGCCCGCCGGCTTGTAGGCCTTGACCGTTACGGCGCCGCCATTGCCGCCACCACCGGCCGTGCCGCCGAGGCCGACATTGACGTTGCCGGCCACCGAGAGCTGGCCAGCCACGGTGGAGCCGCCATTGCCGCCGCCGCCGCCGACCGATTGCGCCAGGATGGCGGACGAATTGTCCTCCTTGGTGAACAGGTTGCCGGTCGAGGTCACCGATACGATATCGCCATGCCCGGCCTGCGCGCCGCTGCCGCCGAGCGTGACCGAAGCGCCGACGCCGCTGATCCCGGCACCGACAGCGAGGCCGCCATTGCCGCCACCGCCGCCGATCGACTGCGCCAGGATGGCGGATGAGTTCTTGCCGCCGGTGGCGATGTCGCCATTGCTGTCGACAGTGACGCTCTTGCCCGAGCCGCCCTTCTCGCCAGTACCGCCGAGGCCGACATTGGCGCTGGCCAGGCCGAGGCCGGCGGCAACCGACACGCCGCCATTGCCGCCGCCGCCGCCGACCGACTGGGCCAGGATGCCGCTGGCATTGTCGCCCGCCGTGGTGATCACCGAGAGATTGGAGACATTGACCGTACCGGCATCACCGCCCTTGCCGCCGCCGCCACCGAGCGCGATCGAAGCCTGGACCAGCCCTGCCGAGCCGGCCACCGCCAGGCCGCCATTGCCGCCGCCGCCGCCCACCGACTGGGCGAAGATGCCCGTCGAGCCGCTGCCATGCGTCTGGATGCTGCCCTTGGTATCGACCTGGACGTTGCCGGCGCCGCCGCCATCGCCGCCACTGCCGCCCAGGGCGACGCTGGCGCTGATCACCCCGCCATTGGCGCTGATGCCGAAACCGCCATTGCCGCCGCCGCCGCCCACCGACTGGGCGAAGATGCCGGCCGAGCGGTCGCCCCAGGTGATGATCGAGGCACTGCTGGCCTGGGCAGGATCGACATTGTCACGCAGGACGCTGACATTCGCGCCCGTGCCGCCGACACCGCCCTTGCCACCCAGGGCCACCGTAATGCCGGTGCCCACGGCAAGCGCATTGCCGCCATTGCCGCCGCCGCCGCCGACCGACTGGGCAAAGATGGCCGCCGAATCCGTCACGGCGCTGGGATTGTTCTTGGCATTGACGCCGGTTTCGATGGATCCGGCGCTGGTGACCGTGACGGCTCCGCCATTGCCGCCCGAACCGCCCTGGCCGCCTACGGTGAAGAGGCCGCCGGAGGAGCCGCCATTGCCGCCGCCGCCGCCGACCGATTGGGCGAAGATGCCCTGCGAGAAGGACTGGTAGGTGGTGATCGAGCCGCCTGCCGCGTTGGTGACGCTGACCGTTCCGGCATTGCTGGTGGTCGAGCCCTTGCCGCCGATCGCCACGAGCCCGCCGGAAGAACCGCCGTCGCCGCCGCCGCCGCCGATCGACTGGGCGAAGATACCGGTCGAATTGAAGCCCTTGGTGGTGATGCTGCCGCCATTGACGGCAGTGACGTTGCCGCCCGCGCCACCGGCTGCACCATCGGCGCCGAGCACGACGAGGCCGCCGCCGGCGGACCCCGAACCGCCGCCACCGCCGATCGACTGGGCCAGGATGCCGAAGGAGTGGGTGCCGTTGGTGGTGACATCGCCGAAATTGCGGGCATCGACGGTGCCGGCGTCGCCACCCGTGCCGCCCTGGCCGCCAATCGCGCCGAGACCGCCGGCGCTGCCGCTGCTGCCGCCGCTGCCGCCGATGGATTGCGCGAGCAGGCCATGGGAATTGGCGCCGTTGGTGACGATGGTCAGATCTTCCAGCGCCGTGACGGAGGCCGAGCCGCCGCGGCCTGCACCCGACGCATCGCCGCTGGAGGCGACGATGCCGCCGGCGCTGCCGCCGGCGCCGCCCTTGCCGCCCTGGCTGATGGCCGCCAGGCCACCGGAATTGTCGCCATAGGTGGTGATCGTACCTTCGCCCGCCGTCACGCTCGCCGCGCCGGCGCCGCCGCCCTTGCCACCTTCGCCGCCGCTGCCGACCACCGTATAGGAACCGCCACCATGGCCGCCGCTGCCGCCGATCGACTGCGCCACCACGCCATAGCCATTGGTGACCGTGATATCGCCCTTGCTGGTCACGGTGGCGCTGCCACCGGCACCGCCGCTGCCGCCACGCGCTCCGCCGCCGCCGAGGTAATAGTCGCCGCCATCGCCACCGTCGCCGCCCCGGCTGATGGCGATGACTCCGGGCTGTCCCGAGGTTGTCAGCGTCTGGCCGGTGCCGGCATAGTTCAAGTTGAGGCCGCCACCCGTAAGGCTGCCACCGGCGGCGCCCGGCTTGATGGTCATGGTTCCGGCATCGCCATTGGTGCCGAGGGAGATGGTGATGGAGCCATCAGCCTCGTTGGGCGTGATGGTGGCGGGAATATCGACGCTGGTCGTATCGTAGCCGCCGCCGCTTTTGGGGGTCTGGGTCTGCTTGGTATAGAGCGTGCTCGATCCCGCCTTCGGCGTCAGCGTGATGATGGAACCGTCGCTGTAGTTGATGACGGCAACGCCCGTGGTCTGGTTGAAGCTCTGGCCCGTGACGGTCGGCGCACTGCCGCCGCCCGAACCGCCGCCGCCGCCCGACGCCGGCGGCACGAACAGGGCACCGTCGTGGCCGTTGCCGCCATCCCCGCCGTTCTGCTGAAGCAGGACCTGCCCGTTCACGGGCCCAGTCAGGCTGTTGACGTTCAGCGTGGTGGGACCGGCATTAAGCTGCACGCCGGTGGGCAGGCTGCCCGTGCAGGTCTGGATCGACCCGCTCGTCGAGCAATCGGCCAAGGCTGGGACCGCCATGGCGATCGACAGCAAGGAGGCGCCGAGCAAGCCGCCTCCGAGATTGGCGCTCAATCGCGATAGTGCCGGGCGGGAAACAAGGTTCTGCTTGGCAACGCAACTCTGGTCACGACGATGGCACGTCATCTGGAATCCCCACCCGCTCAGGCATCGGCAGGGATCTGCGGCATGCTGATACCGCCTAGCAGCGACGCAGGACGTCGATGCCGGCTGATGGTTCCAACAAGTTGAGACAACGGACCCCGCCGCGGGGATACTGCCTCCACCCCACGCCAAACCCGGCACGTCTTACCCCCCGGTAAGGCCGAATCGACGCAGGCTTGGATTTTTAGTCCCCGCAGCCGAAAGCTATCTCAACAAACCTTACCATTCCATACGACGTTTGCCGTATTTTTTGGTTTTTACTTGACGTTTCACGATCAAGTCACGACTAGACAATTTAGATTTTATATTGTATAGATATATACTTACCAAAATGAATGATCTTTATAAAACAATGATATCAAAATCATCTATACATCGCACTCCAATGCACTGAAATAATACAACAGGATTATTTGATACAACGCGAAACAAGATTGTCTTTCATGCCTTGTTTTTAAATTCAAACAAAACAAATAATAGACATCGGGGAAAGTAGATCCCGCTCATCTCGAAAAACACATGTTCTGGTATTTTATTACTCCACACTGACCAGGCCAGCGGCGGCGCTTCACCCGATCTCAGGCGAGCGTCTTGACCCAGTAGGCCACTGCCGGATCCCCGGGCCAGGTCTCGGCAAGAGCCTGGAACAGGCTCCGCGCCTCGGCCGGATTCGAGGCCATCCTGTCGAAGGCCGCCATATAGGCCTGGCGGCGCTCGGGAGTGGCATCGTCGGGCCAGGGGCTGAAGACGGCCGTCTGCGCCGTACGCCCCCGCAGCACGACATTGCCGAGGGGCCGCAGCCTCTCCGGCTCGCCGATGGCGGCGGCCGCGCGGGCGCCCAGACAGACAGTGGTGCCGAACTGCTTGTTCAGCGCCTCCAGGCGCGCCGCCGAGTTCACCGCGTCGCCATGGGCCGTATAATCGAGATGACCGAGACCGCCGACATCGCCCACGATCACCGGCCCGGTATCGAGGCCGATGCGGGTGCGGCCGAAGCCGAGGCGCCTGGCATCCTCGCGCTGGCGGAACTCCGTGGTGAAGCGGCCGATCTCGATGGCGCAGTCCAGCGCTGCCTTGGCATGTCCCTCGACCGTCAGCGGCGCATTGAACAGGCCATGTACGGCATCGCCGACGATCTTGTCGACCATGCCGCCATGGCGGATGACGATGGCACAGACCCCGTCGAAATAGGCGTCGAGCGCGCCGACCAGCGTACGCGGCTCGGCGTTCTCGGACATGGTGGTAAAACCTTCGATATCCGAGAACAGCGCCGAGACTTCGCGCAGTTCGCCCTCGATCTTCAATTCCTCCGGGGCGGCGGTGAGCCGGCGCACGATCTCCGGGGAGAGATAGCGTCCGAACTTGCGCTCGATCGCCCCACGCAGCTTGCGGGTGTGGGCAAACATCACCACCAGGGCCGAATTGGCGGCGGCGATGGCCGGGATCAGCGGGCCGGCGGGGTCGATCAGCAACCGCGTGCTGGCGAACAGGCCAGCGCTGAAGCCGATCCAGCCTAGCATCAGCATCGCCAGCACCGAGCTCGCCGCCAGAGGGCCGAGCCATAGCGCGGCCGCCAGCGCCACGAGGCCGAGGGCGGAAGCGGCGAGGGGTTCAAGCACCCGAGGGTTGCGGATGCGGCGGGGAATGTCCCCTGAACGCAGGCCTTCGATGGCCTCGGCCTGAACCTGCACGGTCGGCGTGATCGGCCCCACCGATGTAGCAAGGAATGCTCCGCCTTCGGGCGCACTGGTACCCACCAGCACGATGCGACCGGCAAGGCGTTCGGCCGGCACCTTGCCCTCGAACACATCGATGGCAGAGACAGTACGCGCGCCCCAGGTTGCAGGCGAAGACAGATGCAATCGCATGGCAGCCCCCTCGTCGAGAGGAATACGACGATCACCGACAGAGACGCCGGTACCGTTTTCCTCGAGGACAAAGGCGGAGGCTTGCTGAGAATTGCGAAACACCTCCATTGCAAAGCCGGCGAAGATCTCTCCGCCGCCGAGAACGAAAGCGGGGGCTTGGCGCACTTTCGTGCCCGTGCCGGCCGAAAAAGACAGCGCTCCCACCGCCGCGGCACCATCGCTCAGTCCGGCGAAGGGTGCATCGACACCGCTGGCCACCTGGACCGGCCGCAATTGTTGCCGTGCGGATCCCATCTGGAGGATCGGGCTTGGAAAAGGCACGGTGTCCTTGCCGGCCTCATCGAGCAGCAATCCCAGTACCACCTCGGAACCATCAATGACCTCGGCAAGGCGCTTGGTACCGTCGGGTAATCCCTCAGCAGTCTTTTCGAGATCCGTTCGCCCCGTTGTCCTAGCGAGTTCGCTCAGGATCAAGGCGGGTGAGCGACGATCCGGACCGGAGAACAGAATATCAATCCCGATCACTTCAGGATTGGACTGTTTCAGCTTGGCGATGAGATCGGCGTGCCATTCCCGGCTCCAAGGCCAGCCACCACCCTTGGCCGACAAGGTCCGGCGATCGATGTCGACCACCACCACGCCATCGGGCAAACGCTTGGGCGGGATCACGCTCTCTAGAAAGTCGAAAGCCTCTTCACGCAACGTATTGGCGGCCCCGCCTGGATTGTAGACGAGAAAATAAAGACCGAGGATGAAGGCCGTCAGCCCGGTGGCAATTGCGGGCTTGAAGGCCAGATCAGCCACGCGCCGCGTCCTGGCCGGCGCCGGCATGCGCCTCGCCGGGGACCGTCTCCGCCTGCGCCAGTTGGGTGAGCGCGGCAACATGGCAATGCACGATGGCGCCGCGCCGTTCGATCGCACCCCGTTCCTCGAAAGCGGCGAGCAGCCGGTTGACCTTGGGCCGGCTGGCACCGACGAAGCTGGCGATGGCGCTTTGCGAGATCGTCAGCGGCGCACTGCGGGCGCCGTCGGCGCGGGTGCGCCCGTACCGCTTGACATGCCAGAGAAGGAAGCGGGCCAGCCGGGCCTCGAGCGGATAGAGCGCGATCGATTCGAGCTGGTCGGTGGTGTCGCGCAGCCGGGCGCACAGCACCTGCAGGATCGGCATCTGCAGCGCCGGGCGGGTGGCGAGCAGCCGTACGAAGGAGGCCTGCGCGATGAACCCGGCAACCACCGGGCCGACCGCGGTGGCATCCGCGGTGCGCCGGCCGCTATCCAGCACCGCGATCTCGCCGATCACGTCTCCCGGCCCGGCTTCACGCAGAATCAGCTCGCGCCCCTCGACGGAAACGATGGAAAGGCGGATCGTACCCTGGAGCACGATCAGCATGCCCTCGCCGGGCGCTCCCCGCGAGAAGATCGATTCGCCGTCGCGAAAGCGTTGTTCGATGGCAAGATTCGCAACCGCGTCGATATCCTCCGGGCTTGCGCCGGCAAACAGATCGAGGCGGGCAATGGCAGTGCGAAGCGGGACGGACATTGACGCAAATATTCCAGTCTCAAACGTAAATATGGCGGGTATAATGGCGATGTCGGGCTCGCTCGGCAAATTAAGCCCCAATGCCTTCTCATATTACCGGTGGAACTTCCACTGCAATGTCCTGATGACAGGCTCGGTAATCTTTGCCACTTTGCCGCCATGTCCGTCCCCGCCATAGCCCCCTCCTCGCTGCCGCGCCTGCTCCTGCAGGGGGGAAGCCGGCTGGCGGACATCATCCTGCCGCCGCGCTGCCTGAGCTGCCGGGAAACCACGGCCAGCCACGCCAATCTGTGCGTGGCCTGCTGGCAGCAACTGTCCCTGATCGAGCGGCCCTATTGCGAGAGACTGGGCATTCCCTTCGTCTACGACCATGGCGAGGGCATGGTTTCGGCCCAGGCGATCGCCGATCCGCCCGCCTATGGCCGCGCCAGGGCTGCGGCCCGCTATGAAGGCGCCGCCATCGAGCTGGTGCATCGGCTCAAATATGGCGACCGCGTCGAGATCGCGCCCTTCATGGGCCGGCTAATGGTCCAGGCTGGACAGGACGTGCTGGCCGACGCCGACATGCTGGTACCGATACCGCTGCATCGCCTGCGGCTGTGGCGGCGGCGCTTCAACCAGGCCGCCTTGCTGGCGCGCGAGATCGGCAATCGCAGCGGGGTGATCCATGAGCCGCTGCTGCTCGGCCGCTCCAGGCGCACGGCCCATCAGGTCGGCCTCAGCCGCAAGGAACGGGCCCGCAACGTGCAGGGTGCCTTCGTGGTTCCGCCAGGCGCCAGGCCGGCGATCAAGGGCAAGCGCATCGTGCTGATCGACGATGTGCTGACCTCCGGCGCCACGGGCGAAGCAGCGGCGCGCACCCTGCTGCGGGCCGGCGCCGCCAATGTCGACATGCTGGTGTTCGCCCGGGTGGCGACGCCGATCGAGTAACCGAACGGGACTGCCTAATTTGGATCCGATAGACCAATCGCTCCCTCTCGCCTGGCCAGACAGCCGTGAGGCCCTGCAGAGTTCTCTGACCGAAGCCGGCCTCGCCCCCGAAAGCGTCGCCCGGCTCGTCGAGCAGGCCCGCCCGGCGCTGGTGCTGGAAACCACGCCTTGCGAGGAAAGTCGGATTCCGCTCGGCGCCAGCAAGATCGGCGGCCTGCCCGATTTGCCCGACACCATGACCTGGCCGGAACGTCCGCCCTATGGCGATGCGGCCGAACGCACCCAGACCCATCTCACCGAGGCCGATCGCCTGGCCAGCGAAGCCACGCGGCCAGGCTCATGGCTGACGCCGGAGCATGCCCGGGAGGCCAGCCGCGAGCAGAGTGACCTCGCCAGGGCCGTGACAGCGGTGTTTCCCCTCGCCTTCATCGCCCAGCTCGATCTGGCTGCGCTGTCGCTGACCCCGGGCTTTCCCGCGGCACTGCCTCATCACGGCCGCCTGCTGCTGTTCTGCGACTATTGGGTGAAGCCGAAATCCTACGATCCCCATGCCGCGACCGGGCTGCGCCTGATCTGGGACAAGACCCCGATCGAGCGCCTGGAACGCAAGGCCGAACCCGCCGCTCTGGCGGCCCTGGCGCAGGAACGCTGGAGCAGCCGCTTCAAGCCGGCGGCCGTGACGGCGCGCCCCGTCGTCACCGCCATCCCGCCGAGCGACAAGGGATTCGACGCCTTCCCGCATGGCGAGGAGGCGTCCACCTTCTGGGACGAGGACAGCGAGGAGATCCACTACGAAACCTGGCTCGGCCGCTACGGCACGCCGGACGGCAAGGGCTGCGCCAACCACCAGCTCGGCGGCTGGCCGCGCCCGCTGCAGAACGGCATGCAGGCCCAGGCACAGCTGGCCTCGCACGGCATTTTCTGCGGCACGGGCGAGGCCTATGCCAGCGCGGAGGCTCGCAGGCTGCTGCGCTCGGCGGATCGCTGGCGCCTGCTGCTGCAGATCGGCCGGGACGACGCCCTCGGCCTGCTGCCCTCCGGCGCGCTCTACATCCTCATGCGCGAGCACGACATGCGTATCCGCGCCTTCGACCGGGCCTGGATGGTCTTCCAGAAGCCGTGAGCCGCCGCCTGTGGCTCCGGGACGCCCCTTCTTGTCGGCCTGCGGCAACTGCCTATAATACCGATTGATTTTGGTTCTTCGCCTTCCCATCTGTGGGCGAGGTCGTTTGTGGATGGAATGAAGGCAATGCCGCCCGTCGTCGTGTATTCGAAATCCTGGTGCCCCTATTGCAAGGCGGCCAAGGCGCTGCTCACCCGCAAGGGCATTCCCTTCGAGGAGATCGACGTCGACGGCAAGCCCGAGCTGCAGGAGGCCATGAGCCTGCGCGCCAACGGACGGCGCACGGTGCCGCAGATCTTCATCGGGGACACCCATGTCGGCGGCAGCGACGATCTACACGATCTCGACGCCGCCGGCGGCCTCGACAAACTCATCGCAGCCTGAAGCTATCCAGGGAGACGGATCCATGCGTTTCAAAGCCGCCGTTCTGCAGATGCGCTCGGGTCTGGTGCCATCGGACAATGTCGCCACCGTCGCCGCCGCCGCCCGCGAGGCCAAGGCCGCCGGAGCGGAATATCTGCAGACGCCCGAGATGACCACCGTGGTCAATCGCGACCGGGCTGCCATGATGGCGGCCATCGGCGACGAGCAGTCCAATCCCGAGCTCGACGCCTTCCGTTCGATCGCGCGCGACAACGGCCTGCATCTCCATATCGGCTCCATGGCCGTGCGCGTCGGCGACAAGGCCGCCAACCGCGCCTTCGTCATCGATCCCAAGGGCGAGGTGCTCGCCTCCTATGACAAGATCCATCTGTTCGACGTCGATCTTGCCGGCGGCGAATCCTGGCGCGAGTCCAATGCCTATGTCGGCGGCGACCATGCCGTGGCGGTCGACCTGCCCTTTGCGCGCCTCGGCCTGGCCATCTGCTACGATGTGCGCTTTCCCCAGCTCTTCCGCGCCTATGGCGACGCCAGCGCCGATGTGATCAGCGCGCCGGCCTGCTTCACCAAGCAGACGGGCGAAGCCCATTGGCATGTGCTGCAGCGCGCCCGCGCCATCGAGAACGGCGCCTGGATGATCTCGGCCGCCCAGGTCGGGCATCATGACGACGGTCGCGATACCTATGGCCATTCCGTCATCATCGACCCCTGGGGCAGGGTGGTCGCCGATGCCGGCGACACGCTCGGCCTGATCTATGGGGAGATCGACGTCCATGCCGTGGCGGCAACGCGCGGCAAGATTCCCAATCTCAAGAATGCGCGCTCGTTCACGGTGAAGACGGAACCGGCGCTGAGGGCTGCAGAGTGATTCGCTTTTCCCTCGTCTGCGACCAGGGGCACGAGTTCGAAAGCTGGTTTCGCGACAGTGCCGCCTATGACGACCAGGCCGAGCGCGGCCTGCTGAGCTGCGCCCATTGTGCTTCCACCAAGATCGGCAAGGCCATCATGGCGCCGCAGGTGGCGCGCAAGGATCGCGAAAATCGAGACGGCGAAAATGGAGTTCGTGAAAACCTGCCGGCCTTGCCGCAGCCGGTGGCCCTGACCTCTCCGGACGAACAGGCCTTGCGCGCCAAGGTGCGCGAGCTGCATGCCATGCTGACGGCGAAATCCGACTATGTCGGCGACAAATTCGCCGCCGAAGCGCGCAAGATGCATGAAGGCGAGAGCGAGCATCGCACCATTCACGGCGAGGCGACCGGCGAGGACGTCCGCACCCTGCTCGAAGACGGCATCGACATCCTGCCCCTGCCCATGCTGCCCGACGACCGGAACTAGCACTGGGGGGTCTTCCGACCAGCCTAGCTCAAAACTCGCAACGGAACCAAGAAAAGCACCACCTTTGTCATGCCCGGGTTTGTCCCGGGCATCCAGCTGCCGCAATCCATGGAGATTGTGACCCCTGGATCACCCGGGCAAGCCCGGTGATGACAAAGGTCGAAGTTCCCGTGACTTTTTCGACCAGACTCTTCAGACCAGCCTGGAAAGGCAGCGCCTGCGGATAGGTCCGGTGGGTCCGAAGCCTTGCCCCCAATCCCACCTTCCCTATCCGCACGCTCGGCCCTACAGTTCCCGCAACGAAAGGGAGGTCGATTGCGTATCCTGCTGGTCGAGGACGCCGAGGATCTGGGCGATGCCATGGTGGCGAGGCTACGCAGCTCCGGCCATGCCGTGGAGTGGCTGCGCGATGGCGTGCTCGCCTCCGAGCGCCTGCGCGAGGAAACCTTCGACGCCGTGGTGCTCGACGTGATGCTGCCGGGCCGCGATGGCTTTGCCATCCTGGCCGATCTGCGCCGGGCCGGCCACGGCACGCCGGTGCTGGTGGTCACCGCCCGTTCCGAGGTGGACGACAAGATCAGCCTGCTCGACCTCGGCGCCGACGACTATCTGGTCAAGCCCTTCGACTTGCGCGAATTCGAGGCAAGGCTGCGTGCCGTGATGCGCCGGCCGGCCGGCATGCGTGCCAGCACCATCGAGATCGAGGCCCTGACGATCGACCTCGCGGCACGCACGGTCGCGGTCCAGGGCAAGCCCGTCGATTGCGGCCGGCGCGAGTTCCGCCTGCTCGAAATCCTCGTCGCCAAGCTCGGCCAGGTGGCACCGAAGGAACGGCTGATGGACCAGGTGTTCAGCCTCGACGACGAGGTCTCCATCAACGCCCTGGAACTGCTGGTCTCGCGGCTGCGCCGCAAGCTGCAGGGTGCCGGCATCGAGATCGTGACGATGCGCGGCGCGGGCTATATGGCGCGGCGGCATGACGGCGCCTGATGCCCTTCCCCGCGCCACTGCCTCGATCCGCCGCCGCGTGCTGGCAGCCGCCCTCATCGTGCTTGCCCTCGCAGCGCTCGTCTTCATCGTTTTCATCCATTCCTATGCCCGCCGCGCCGCCGACGAGGCCTATGACCGGTTGCTCACCGCCTCCGCCCTCACCATCGCCGGGGCCGTGCTGGTCGAGGAAGGGCGCGTCACCGTCGAACTGCCCTACGCCGCCCTCGCCATGCTCGGCTCGGGTGGTGACCGCATTTATTATCAGGTCGAAGCGCCCGACGGTGCCCTCGTCACCGGTTATGGCGACCTCGCCGAGGATCTGCCGGCCGTGCGCTCGGCCGAAACCGTCTTTGCCGATTCGAGCTTTCACGACGAGCCCGTGCGGGTCGCCAGCATCGGCCGCCTGATCTCGGCGAGCAACGCCGCCGGCTGGGTGACCATCCGCGTCGCCGAGACGCGCGGCGCACGCACCGCTCTGGCTTCGGAAATTGCCTCGCGGGCCGTGCTGCCGCTGATCGGCGTCCTCCTGCTCGCCCTGGCCCTGGTCTGGTTCGGCGTGCAGCGGGCTTTCGCGCCACTCACCACGGTGGAAGCGGCGTTGCGCGATCGGGCCCCGCAGGATCTATCGCCTCTCGCCGTGCCGGTTCCCGTCGAGGTCAGCCAACTCGTCGCCGCCCTCAACGACTTCATGCGTCGCCTTGCCAGCGTGATGAACGCCCTGTCGGGCGTGGTCGCCGATGCAGCCCATCAGGTGCGCACCCCGCTCGCCTCCCTGCGTGCCCAGGCCGAAGTGGCCCTGGACGAGCGCGACTACCAGGCCCTGCACGAGCGCGTGGCCAAGATCCACCGCAATGCCGTGCATGCCAGCGAACTCGTAAGCCAGCTCCTGATGGAAGCGACGCTGACCCATCGGCTCGAGAGCCGCGAATCCGCCCTCATTGCCATCACCGACCTCGTCGAGGACGTCGCACGCCGTTTCGACCCCGATGAGGCCGGGCGCCTCACCGTGACCATCGCCCCCATCCTGGCCAGCGCCCGCCTCAAAGGCGATCGCCTCGCCTTGCAGGAGATGTTGCGCAATCTCGCGGGCAATGCCCTGCTCTACGCCCCCGGCAGTCAGGTGGAAATCGTGGCTGAGCCGGCGGGGGAGGGACGCATGCTCATCAAAGTGTGCGACCGCGGCCCGGGCATTCCCGATGCGGAGAAGGAGACCGTGCTCCAGCGCTTCCAGCGCGGACATGCCGGCACCGGCATCGTCGGTTCCGGGCTCGGCCTGCCGATCGCCCGCACCGTGGCGCAAGCCCATGGCGGCAGCCTGTCCCTGCAGGATCGCACCGGCGGCGGGCTGGAGGTTCGGCTCGAACTGCCGCTGGCGCCGGAGCCCACGAGAGGGCGCGTAGCCCTCAAGCGTGGTGCCGCGGCCATCGCTCTGGCCCTCGGGATCGCTGTCGCAGGTGGCTGGATCGATACCGCCCGAGCCGCTCCCAAGCTCTATCCGGCACCGGTAGCGGGCGGACCGACGCTCTCGATCCTCGGCACCACCGATACCCCGCAATTCGAATTGCTGATCCACGACTTCCAGGAACTGCATCCCGACGTCAGCGTCACCTATGAGGAAACCGATACGCTGCCGCTCTATCAGCGCACACAGGAAAAGCGGCTGGATGCCGACGTCGATCTCCTGGTTTCCTCGGCCGCCGACCTGCAGGTCAAGCTCGCCAATGACGGCCACGCCCTCGCCCATGCTTCGCCTTTGCTGCCGGCCCTTCCTGCCTGGGCGAGCTGGCGCTCGGAGATTTTCGGCTTCACCTTCGAGCCGATCGTCATCGTCTATAATCGCGCGCTTGTGCCCGACGCACAGGCTCCGCATTCCCACCTCGCTCTCACCGAACTCCTGGAACAGGAAACCGATCGCTTCCGCGGCAAGGTGGCGACCTACGATATCGGCAAGAGTGGAGTCGGCCATCTGCTGGCGGCGCAGGATGCGCAGATATCCTCGAACTTCTGGCGCCTGACCCGCGCTCTCGGTCGGGCCGACGTCAAGCTTTCCGGCTCCAGCCCGGCCATCCTGGAGGGTATCGCCTCCGGTTCCCTGGCGCTGGGCTACAATGTGCTCGGCTCCTACGCCTATGCCCGCCAGCGCCTCGACAAGCGCATCGGCATCGTCATTCCCGACGATTATGCCCTCATTCTCACCCGCGTGATGCTGGTGCCGCGCTGGGCCAACCAGCCCGATCTCGGCCGCAGCTTCATCGACTATGCCCTCTCCCGCCGGGGCCAGGCGGTTGTGGCGGGCCAGGCGGCACTGGGCTCGATCGTGCCAGGCACGCCGGGCGGCTGGACAGCCGAGCGCATCAGCGCCGCCTCACGCGGTGTGCTGCAGCCGATTACACTCGGCCCAGCCTTGCTGGTGGCACTGGACCAAGAGCGCAAGGCCCGCTTCCTGGCGACCTGGCGCCAACTCGTCACCGACGGCTCGCGCTGACAGGTCGCTGACAGGAATAATTGCTATCGTGCCTGCAACCGGACCTAGCAAGGTCCGGAACAAGACGTAGGGTGCTGGGGGAACGGCTGCCGTGGAGCGGCCTCAAGGTGCATGTCCCTTCCTCCTTTCCCTACCCGCACGATCGCAAGCGTTCGGCCACGAATGCTCTGCTCAGGGAGGAAATGATGAAGAGACTCTTGCTTGCCTGCGCCACCGCAGGCGCCCTGGCTTTTTCCAGCCTCGCTGCCCTCGCCCAGACGGCGGGCTACGAGATCATGGCCCCGGCCGCGCCGGGCGGCGGCTGGGACCAGACTGCCCGCACCATGCAGACGGCACTGCGCACCGAAAAGATCGCCCGCAACGTGCAGGTCAACAATGTCGCCGGTGCCGGCGGCACCATCGGCCTCGCCCAGTTCGTCAACCAGGCCAAGGGCAGTCCCTCCGCACTGATCGTCGGCGGCTATGTCATGGTCGGCGCCATCCTCACCAACAATTCCGCCGTCAGCCTGGCCGACGTCACGCCGATCGCCCGCCTCACCGGTGAGAGCGAAGCCATCGTCGTGCCGGCCTCCTCGCCGATCAAGACGCTGGGTGACCTGGTCGAGGCCCTCAAGAAGGATCCGGGCGCGGTCTCCTGGGCTGGCGGCTCGGCCGGCGGCACCGACCACATCACCGCGGGCCTGTTCGCCAAGGCCGTGGGTGTCGATCCCTCCAAGATCAACTATGTCGCCTTTGCCGGCGGCGGCGAGGCCGTTGCGGCCGTGCTCAGCGAGCAGGTGACGGCCGGCATTTCCGGCTATGGCGAGTTCGAGAGCCAGATCAAGGGCGGCGCGCTGCGCCTTCTGGCGGTGTCCGGCGCCAAGCGCATCGAGGGCGTCGATGCCCCCACCTTCAAGGAAGCCGGCGTCGACGTTGCCCTGGAGAATTGGCGCATGGTCGCCGCCGCGCCCGGTATCACGCCCGAGCAGAAGGCTGCCATCACCGCCGACATCGAGAAAATGGTGAAGTCGAAGACCTGGCAGGACACGCTCAAGAAGCGCGGCTGGACCGATACCTATCTGTCCGGTGACGCCTTCGATGCCGCCTTGAAGAGCGACATCGCAGCCACCGGCACGGTGCTCAAAGACATCGGCCTGGTCAAATGAGCAGCGTGGGGGGCAAGACGGAGCCCGGGCGTCCGCCCGGCTCCACCGTCGCCGGGCTGGTGATCGCAGCCGGCCTGGTGATCCTCGCCGCCGTCATCGGCATCGATGCGGCCATGCTCAACACCAAGGTTGCCAGCGATCCGCTCGGGCCGGCCGCCTTCCCCTATGCCGTTGCGGCGGGACTGCTCGTCCTCGCGGTCGCCACTGTGATATCCGCCCTGCGCGGCAAGACGCCGACGCCGGAAGAGAGCCAGGATTTCACGGCGGTCGGCTGGGTGATCGCCGGCCTGCTGGCGCAGATCCTGCTCATCGCCGTCAATGCCGGCTTTTCGCTCGCCAGCGGCCTGCTGTTCGGACTGGCCGCCCGCGGCTTCGGCAAGCCGCTCTGGCTGGCCTGCCTCGTCGGCGTGGTGCTCTCCTTCCTGACCTGGCTGGCCTTCTCGCAGCTCCTGCAATTGTCGCTGCCGCAGGGACCGCTGGAACATGCCGTCTCCGCGCTCCTGAACGATTGAGACGCTCATCGGCTGCAGTCGCGCATCCTTTGATTCTTGTTGAAGTCCAGCCGCCCCTCACCCTTACCCTCTCCCCGTAAGGACGGGGCGAGGGAGGCGCGGGCGTTGCACCAATCCTCCAGCCTCTCATCTCGCCCGACGGTTGGGCGAGATAGGGCCATTTCGTATGAAGCGCGCGGCAGAAGCCTCCCTCGCCCCGTCCTTACGGGGAGAGGGTAAGGGTGAGGGGCAGCGGCACCTTGCGATAGGGGGTTTAAGCAACTCCCTACCGGTTTTTCTGAAAAACGCTCATAGGACCCTTCGATGCAGACATTCGGTCATCTGGTCGACGGATTGGCGGTCGCCCTGCAACCGTTCAACCTCATCTGCGCCTTCATCGGCGTCACGCTGGGCACGCTGATCGGCGTGCTGCCCGGCATTGGCCCGGCGCTGACCATCGCCCTGCTCCTGCCGGTGACCTTCCAGCTCGACCCTTCGGGCACCGGCGCACTCATCATGTTCGCCGGCATCTATTACGGCGGCATGTATGGCGGCTCGACCACCTCGATCCTGCTCAATACGCCGGGCGAAAGCTCCTCGATGGTCACGGCCGTCGAGGGCAACAAGATGGCCAAGGCCGGCCGCGGTGGCCCCGCCTTGGCGACGGCCGCCATCGGCTCCTTCGTTGCCGGCCTCTTGGCGACGCTGGCCCTGGCCTTCATCGCGCCCTGGGTGGTCAAGTTTGCGCTGTCCTTCAAGTTCATCGATAAATTCGCGCTGATGGTGCTCGCCTTCGTCACGGTGTCGGCGGCTTTCGGCAACTCGGCCCTCAGGGGCCTGACCTCGCTGTTCATCGGCCTCGTCATCGGCCTGATCGGCAAGGACATCGTCAGCGGCCAGAACGGGCGCCTGACCATGGGCCTTGTCGATCTGCGCGGCGGCATCGAGGTCACCATCCTCGCCGTCGCCCTGTTCGCCATCGGCGAAGCGCTGGCCGTCGCGGCCACCCATCAGCTCAGCACCGGCACAATAGAGGCGATCAAGGGCTCGATCTGGATGGGTCGCGAGGATTGGCGGCGTTCCTGGAAGCCCTGGCTGCGCGGCACTTTGTTCGGTTTCCCGATCGGGGCGATGCCGGCGGGCGGTGCGGAGATCGGCACCTTCCTCTCCTATGCCGCGGAGAAGCGCCTGGCCGAAAAACCCGAAGAGTTCGGCCACGGTGCCATCGAAGGGGTCGCCGGGCCGGAAGCGGCCAACAACGCCTCGGCCGCCGGCACGCTGGTGCCGCTGCTCACGCTCGGCCTGCCGACCTCGGCGACCGCCGCCGTCATGCTTGCCGGCTTCCAGCAATTCGGCCTGCAGCCCGGCGCCCAGCTCTTCACCTCCAATCCCGAGCTGGTCTGGGGCCTGATCGCCAGCCTGCTGGTCGCCAATTTCATGCTGCTGGCACTGAACCTGCCGCTGGTCGGCCTGTGGGTGAAGCTGCTCACCATTCCGCGTCCCTGGCTCTATGCCGGCATCCTGCTGTTCGCCACGCTCGGCACGCTGGCGTCCAATCCCTCGCCGGCCCAGCTCGCCATGCTGCTCGCCTTCGGCCTGATGGGCTACGGCCTCAGGCTCTACGACTATCCGATCGCGCCGGTGGTGGTGGGGCTGATCCTGGGGCCGCTCGCCGAAGAGCAACTTCGCAAGGCGCTCCAGCTGCACCAGGGCTTCTTCAGCTCGGTACCGGCGGGGGTCCTTTTT
>NZ_LYXZ01000077.1 GCF_001676615.1 Labrys sp. WJW
CTCCATCGCCCGCGTCGTCGACGGGCAGCTGCGCGTCGGGCCCGACAGCGCCGGGGCCCGGCCGGGGCCCGTCTGCTACGGGCGCGGCGGCACGCTCGCCACCGTCACCGATGCCGATGTCGTGCTCGGCATCATCGACCCCCAGACCTTTCTCGGCGGCAAGATGAAGCTCGACAAGGCGGCGGCCTCAGCCGCGATCGAGGAACAGATCGCCAGGCCGCTCGGCCTGACCACCGAGGAGGCGGCCGCCGGCATACGCCGCATCGTCGATGCCCAGATGGCCGATACGCTACGCGAGGTCACCATCGGCCGCGGCCATGATCCGCGCGACTTCGTGATCTTTGCCTATGGCGGAGCCGGCCCGGTCCATTGCGCCGGCTATGGCGCCGAGCTCGGCGTGCCCAAGATGGTGGTCCCGGTCACCTCAATGGCGCATTCGGCCTATGGGGCGCTAGCCGCCGATCTGCAGTTCGCGGTCGAGAAGTCGCTGCTGATGCGGGCGGGCGGCGGGTCCCGCGCCCCGGCCGACGGCCTGGTCGCCTCCGAGATCGCGGCGGGTTTTGCGAGCCTCGAAGCCGAATGCCTCGATGCCATGCGCCGGGCTGGCGTCGCGGAAGAGGACATCCAGCTCGTGCGCACGGCGGACCTGCGCTATCGCCGCCAGACCAACGACCTCATCATTCCCGTGCCATCGGGCGAGATCGCCGACGCGACGCTGGACGACCTCGTCGCACGCTTCGAGGCCGTCTACGAGCAGACCTATGGCAAGGGATCTGCCTTCCGCGAAGCCGGCATCGAGCTGACCAACATCCGTGTCGAGGCCTTCGGCAAGGCGCGCCGGCCGGAGATCGCCCTCACGGCGCCCTCATCCGAGCCGACGGTCGGCAAGCGCCGCATCTTCGAGCCCGTGGCCGCCGAATGGATGGAGTGCGCCGTCTACAATTGGCGCGAGCTGCCGATGGATTTCACGGTTCCCGGCCCTGCCGTCATCGAGCATCCCGAGACCTCGGTCTTCGTCGCGGCCAGCCAGATCGCCCGGCTCGACGCCACCAGCAACATCACCATCGAGCAGCGTTAGGAAGACCACCATGTCTACAACCGACAACGCCATCGATCCCATCACCTTCGAGGTCGTGCGCAACAAGCTGCAGGCGATCACCGAGGAACAGGCGATCACGCTCAAATCGGTCTCCGGCTCACCGGTGGTGACCGAGGCGACCGACTTCAACAACGGCCTCTATCTCGCCGACGGCTCCATCGTCACCATGGGCCCGCAGGTGCTGTTCCACACCGGAACGATGTCCTCGGTGATCCGCTCGATCAATGCCGAGTTCGCCGAAAATCCGGGCATCCGGGAGGGCGACATGTTCATCCTCAACGATCCCTATCGCGGTGCCATCCATCAGCCCGACGTCTCGATCGTCGCTCCGATCTTCCATCAAGGCCGTCATGTCGCCTGGGCCGGCTCCTGCGCCCACCAGCTCGATGTCGGCGGCATGAGCTTCGGTTCCTGGGCCATCGGCGCCACCGAGATCCAGCAGGAAGCCATGCTGCTGCCGGGCATCAAGCTGGTCGAGAACGGCGTGCTGCGCCAGGATCTGTGGCAGATGATCATGGGCATGACCCGCCTGCCCCATGTCCTGGGGCTCGACCTCAAGGCGATGATCGCGGCCAACACCGTGGCGGCCCGCCGGCTGGTCGAACTGATGGACCGCTATGGCGGCGACACCGTCGAAACCATCATGGCCGAGGAGATCGCCAGTTCCGAGCGCCAGATCCGCCAAGTCCTCTCAGCCCTGCCCGACGGCGTCTTCCGGGCGCGCGACTATATCGAGCATGACGGCCACGAGAACGTGCTCTACCGCGTCTGCGTGACCGCGACCAAGAAGGGCGATCGCCTCACCCTCGACATGACCGGCACCTCGCCCCAGGCGCCCGGCTTCATCAACTGCACGGCCTCGGGCATGCGCGGCGCCGCGCTGACCGGCCTGCTGCCCATCCTGGCGCCCCGCATCCGCTGGAACGAAGGCATCCTGCGCGCCGTCGATTTCGTGGCGCCGGAAGGCATCTTGTGCAACGCCTCCTGGCCGGCCCCGATCTCCTCGGGCACGATCTCGACCGCCTGGATCGTCCAGAACGTGGTGGTTTCTGCGCTGTCGCGCCTGGTGGCCTGCTCGCCCGAACATGCCGGCGAGAGCCAGGCCGTCACCAAGGGCCACATGATGGTGATGACGCTGGCCGGCCGAGATCGGGACGGCGCGCCCTTCGGCACCTTCCTGCTCGACTCCACGGCGGGCGGAGGCGGTGCCTTCCCCGACCATGATGGCCTCGACGGTTCCGGTGATTTCTGCGTGCCGCGGCCGGCCATCGCCAATGTCGAGGCCAATGAGGCGAACGGCCCCCTGCTCTATCTCTTCCGCGCCTTCGTGCCCGACAGCGGCGGGCCCGGCCGCCAGCGCGGCGGTGCCGGTGCCGCCCTCGCCATCGCGCCCTATGGCACAGATGCCCTGCAGGCGATGATGCTGGGCCATGGCGTGGAAGTGCCCAATGCCATCGGCCAGTTCGGCGGCCTGCCCGGCGCCTGCGGCCGGAACGTCATCCGCCGCGACGCCGGCGATCCGGCGGTCCTGGCTGGTCTCGCCGGTGATCTCGACGATTTGCTGACGGCCGGTGTCGAAGAGCTCGGCCCCAAGCCCGGCCGCATGCGCCTCACCTCGCATGACGTGCTCGGCTACGCCTTCCAGGGCGGCGGCGGTTATGGCGACCCCCTGCTGCGCGATCCCGACGCGGTGCTTAGGGATATCGTCAACGGCCATGTCAGCTCCGCTGCCGCGGCCGCCCAATATGGCGTAGTGATCGCGAACGGCGCCATCGACAGGCACGCCACCGAGGAAGCCCGGGCCGCGATCCGCGTCCGGCGCCTGGCCGGCACCGCGCCCACGCGGGCAGCGGGCCAAAGCGAGCTCACTATCGCAGACGAGCGCTTTGCCTGCGGCTGTGGCTGCGACCTCGGCCCCGTGGCGGCGAATTGGAAGGAGAAGGTGCGCAGCTATCGCGTGGAACCGGAATCTTACGGGCCGCATATCCGCACCCACGTCGATCTCGAGCTGCGCGAACATGTCTGCACCGCCTGCGGCACCCTGCTTGAAGCCGAGGTCGTGCGCAAGGACGAGCCGTCCCTGGTCACGCTGCAGCTCGGCGCTGCCGCCTGAGACTGTCGGCACGAAAGGAACTCACCATGCAAAATTATCCCGCACGCGGCGCCGTCATCGTCACCGGCGCCGGGCAAGGCATCGGGCGCCGGCTCGCCCTCACGCTGGTCGGCGAAGGCGTCGATGTCTGCATCGCCGACTGGAACGAGGACAAGGGTCGCTCGGTGGCCGAAGAGGACACGCCGGGAACCGGCCGGCGCCTGTTCGTGCGCACCAATGTCGCCGACGAGGCCAGTTGCCAGGCCGCCGTCGCGGCCACACTCGAAGCCTTTGGCGGTGCGTTCGGCCTCGTCAACAACGCCTCGATCTTCTCGACCCTGAAGATGCGCCCCTTCTGGGAGATCCCCTCCGACGAATGGGACCAGGTCCAGGCCGTCAATCTCAAGGGCGTCTTCAACATGACGCGCGCCGCCCGCGAGGCGCTGGCGGCATCGGGCGAGGGTTCGGTCGTCAACGTGGCCTCCTCGACCATCCTTTTCGGGCGGCCCAATTATGCCCATTACGTCTCGTCCAAGGCCGGCGTGATGGGCCTTTCGCGGGCCATGGCGCGCGAACTCGGCGGCCAGGCGATCCGGGTCAACACGCTGACCCCCGGCCCGACCTTCACCGAGGTCGAGCGGGCAACCGTGACGCCCGAACAGAAGGCCGCGATGATCGAGCAGCAATGCCTCAAACGCGCCGGCGGCCCCGACGATATCGCCGATGCGATCGCCTTCCTGCTCTCGCGCCAGGCCCGCTGGATCACCGGACAGCTCCTCAATGCCGACGGCGGCATGATCACCCATTGACCCCGGGCCGCCCTCGCAGGGCGGCCGCAAGAGGTACGCAGACATGGCTTACGCGATAGAACAGGACAGGATGCTGATCGGCGGCGAACTGGTGCATGCCTCGAGCGGCGAGTTCGACCTCTCGATCAACCCCGCCACCGAAGAGGTGATCGGCCGCTCGCCGCGCGGCACGGCCGAGGACGTCGAGCGCGCCTTTATCGCAGCCGATGCCGCCTGGCCGGCCTGGGCCGCCCTCACCCCGGCCGAACGCGGCGCCCGCATGCGCGCCTTCGGCGAGGCCCTGCGTGCCCGCGCCGAGGAGTTCCTCAGGATCGAGGTCGCCGACACCGGCAACACCATCACGCCGATGCGCGGCGATGTCGGCCATGCCGTCGACAGCCTCGGCTACTATGCCGGGCTCATCCACGAGCTGAAGGGCGAGACCATCCCTGCCACCGCGGAGAACCTGCATCTCACCGTGCGGGAACCCTATGGCGTGGTGGCGCGCATCGCGCCCTTCAACCACCCGCTGATGTTCGCCGTCGCCCGCACCGCCGCCATGCTCGCGGCGGGCAATGCGGTAATCGTCAAGCCGCCGGAAACCAGCCCCCTGTCGGCGCTGCTGCTGGCCGAAGTCGCTCGAAAGGCCCTGCCGCCGGGTGTGTTCAACATCGTCACCGGCCCGGGCGCCACGGTGGGCGATGCCATCGTGCGGCATCCCGGCATCAAGCGCATCGCCTTCATCGGCTCGCCCCAGACCGGCCGTGCCATCCAGCGCTCGGCCGCCGAGGTGGCGGTCAAGCATGTGACGCTGGAACTGGGTGGCAAGAACCCCCTGATCGCCTTTCCCGATACCGATCCCGATGTCATCGCGGCCGCTGCGGTCCGCGGTATGAACTTCACCTGGCAGGGCCAGTCCTGCGGCTCCACCAGCCGGCTGCTGCTGCATGAGGACATCCATGATGCCGTGCTCGAACGCGTGGTCGAGAGGGTAGCCAGCCTGAAGCTCGGCGACCCCTTCGATCCCGCCACCGATATGGGTCCGCTCAATTCACGCCTGCAATTGGAAAAGGTCGTTTCCTTTTTCGACAGCGCCAAGAATGACGGCTCGCGCTTGATGACAGGCGGCCGAAAGCCTGCAGGGGAACGCTTCGCCAAGGGATTCTGGGTGGAGCCGTCAGTCTATGCCGACGTCAAGCCCGGCATGCGGCTGTGGCAGGAGGAAGTCTTCGGACCCATCCTGTCGGTGGGGCGCTGGAAGACGGTGGACGAAGCGGTAGACCTCGCCAACAGCACCGAGTACGGCCTCACCGGCGCTGTGTGGACCAACGACATCCGCAATGCCCTCAACGTCGCCCGCAGGATCCGTTCCGGCCATGTCTGGATCAATGGCTGCTCCAACCATTTCCTCGGCGTTCCCTTCGGCGGCATGAAGAATTCGGGGGTCGGCCGTGAGGAAGGCATCGAGGAGATGCTCTCCTACACCGAGGCCAAGACCATCAACATCATGCTCGGGTGAGCCGATAGGTCCGCATACCCAATCGCGCTGCTTGACCGGCTGCACCCGCGATATAGGGGCACGAATGGCATGAGTATTAGCCTCATTCGGCCAATGACTTCATGTTTTTCAGGTCGCTATTTCGGCGCTCAATAACACCGCGGTGCTTTTGCCGATATCTTGCTTGAGCAATTCAATCGCCGATGGCCACTGAGCGCGTGAATGTCGCGGGCAGCAGGGTCGAGAAGGGCACGGCGCAATTGTCGATTGCAGCATGCAGTTCTCGATATGATAAGATTTTCTGATTAGAAACAGAAGATAATGCGATTAGATCTGATGGATAGGATGAATTATTGAGCGAATGAAATCGACGGCGGCAAAGCTTCATGCAGTCGCTCCGCTTCAACGTCGAACAAGATGGAGACAAGCCATGAATTCAGCCCAAACGACTACAATCGATCCTATTGGTGAGATCTACACGGAAGCGACGATACAAGCGCTCAATGCCGCTCTCGCTCAAGAAAACATCGAAGCATCTGCGGTAATCGCCGTCTTGCCCGTACCCAGCAGGACGATGGCGACGATTTCCGGCCCACAGTTCCGCGTCCTGTTCCGGAAGGCTTAAGGCCTGAACGCGCAGCCAACGGTTCTGTCGCAAACTTTCCGTCAAGATTATCTGAGGCATGAAGGCTCCTTCATTCGCGGAGTATCTTCACGTTCAAAGGCCGCCATTTCGATCACGCGGTGATTCCGCTGTGCGTCCGCTGGTACTTGGCTTTACAATCTCAGTGTTCGCGACCTGGAAGAAATGCTGGCAGAGCCGGCCTTGACCATTCGACCGTCCACCGCTGGATCGTGCATTTCTCGCCGCGGCTGCCTGAGCGCTTCAACCGGTGCAAGCGTGCCGTCACCAGCAAATGGCATTTCGACGAGACCTACATCAAGTTCCGCGGTCGCTGGATGTATCTGTACAGTGCCATCGATAGTGTCGGCGAAACGATCGAGTTCTTCGTCTGCGAGAACCATGATCCACAGGTTGCCAAGCGCTTCATCCGCATGGCCCTGAATCATCATGGACGTCCAGAACGCATCGTCATTGCTGGCAGCTAGCTAAACCGTGAGGCAGTCATAGCCTGCGATGGCGAGAACCGGCTGCAGGATCATCGCGGTGTAAAGCGCCGCAACCGGTCGATGCTCGGCTTTAAGTCGCACTTGAGCGCCGACGTCATTCTCTCCGGCATCGAGATGGTCCACATGATGCGCAAGCGGCAGGCGAGGTATGCGTATAATCCCGTTCCGTCGATCGCAGAGCCGTTCGAAATTCTGGCCGCCTGAGCGATCGCCAAAGCGGGCAACCGCATCGAGACTTTAGGTTTGCGATAGACCCCTGGAAATGGTCGTCATCCTAAGCTGAACCGTGGATGTGGATTTGCAGGGGCTGCAACGGCGAGACATTCACATCAGCTCGTACCTTGTAGACATCCCTCAGCATCTCGGCATTGAGAACGTCGACGGGAGGGCCTTCACGATAGAGTTGGCCAGCCTCCAGCACAATGATGCGATCGGCCCATTGGTTGGCCAGTGAAAGGTCATGCAGAACGACGATGACGATGTGCCCCCGGCCAGCGAGATCGCGCACATGCTGCATCACCTGGTGTTGATATCGCAAGTCAAGCGCACTCGTCGGTTCGTCCAGCAGCAAACAAGGCGCATCGTTGACAATGGTTTGGGCCAGGCTCACAAGCTGGCGTTGTCCACCAGACAATTGGTCGATCCTGCTGGTGGCAAGACCCAGTATTCCCAATTTGTCGAGGATATATCCAGCCTGCCATTCCGGGCGGTGACGCGGCGACCCGCTCGCAGGGGATGGGGCAATCCGTGCCGCCGCCATAACCGTCTCGATCGCGGTCAATGCGCCGCCATAGGGCGAAGCTTGCGGCATGAAGCTGATCCAGCGAGCGCGCTCGAAAGGAGATAAGCCGAGCAAATCCTTGTCCGCAAGCATGGCCGATCCGATTGCAGGAACGAGCCCTGCCAAGGCTCGAAGCAGGGTCGATTTGCCGGCTCCGTTCGGACCGACCAAGGCGGTTATCGTGCCCGGCAGGAAGGGGCTGGGCGAGATCTGCCTGAGTACGGGCCGATGGCGGTAGGTCACGCAAAGCTCACGAACGCGAAGGACGGCATCTGCAGGCAGCATCACCGGTGATCCGTGCGTGTGACGACCAGCAGCAAGAAGCCGGGGATTCCGATCAAGGCGGTGACGATCCCGATCGGCAACAGGGTGCCGGGTATGATCGACTTGCTTGCAACCGAAGCCAGCGACATGATCAGGGCGCCGCTCAAGACGCTCGCCGGCAAATAAAGGCGGTGATCCTCGCCAACCAGCAAGCGCGCTGCATGCGGACCGATCAGGCCGACGAAGCCGATGGCGCCGACAAATGCCACCGCAGCTCCCGTCAACAGGCTTATGCGCATCAAGGCAAAGAAACGCATGCGTTCAACGTCCAGTCCGAGCGTGCGCGCCCGGTCGCTGCCCAGTTTCAAGACCGTCAGCTGGTGGCGTACCCGGAATGAGAAAGCGCTCACAAGAGCCAGGACCGTAGCCAGCATGGCCACTCTTTGCCAGTCTGCGCGGACTAGCGAACCCAGAGACCAAAATACGAATTGCTGCAATGCCTGCTCACTGGCGACGAACTGCAAGAGGGCAACCACGGCATTGAAGGTGAAAAACAGAGCGATGCCAACCAGGACAAGGGTCTCGCGCCCCTCGCGCAGCATCGACAACCCCTTCAGCAAAAGGGCTGAACCAAACGCGCAGACAAAGGCGGATGCTGGCAAAAGCCAGTCCGAAGACGGCCAAGGCAGAGAAATGCCAAGCACGATGACGAGCCCTGCCCCCAAAGTGCCGGCTGAGGACAAGCCAGTGGTAAAGGGACTGGCGAGAGGATTGTCGAGAATGGTCTGCATCTCTGCTCCCGCCAGAGCAAGAGCGGCACCCACCAGGACAGCCATGAGTGCAACCGGAAGGCGCACTGCCCACAAGATCAATAAGTCCCGCGGCGCCACGGCGGAGGGCGAAACGATTCCATGGATCACCGTCGACAACCCCATGCCCGACGGACCCGTGGCTATGTCGATGAAACATGCAAACACGACCGCCAACGCCAAGGCAACGATGACTAGGCGTCGACGCTGCAATATTCGCCGATGCGCTTCCAGCGCAGGCGACCAAACCTGGTGGGTCTGGTCGGCCGGAATGGTATGTTTTTTACTGTCGCAACCGATCTCCATCATGCCGCATCGACCCAATAGGTACCTGCCATCGGCACGGCGAGCATTCGGTTCAGAGTATCCAGCGTCTGATTGGGATCGGTGTCCTGGAACGTCTCGGGATGGAACCACTTGGCCATTGCCTCGATTGCCACGATATGAACCGGGTTGTCATTGAAGCCCTGCCAAAGCCCATGTGCTTGCTTTTTTTGGACGGCGTCCAGTGCTGCGATTACGGGGGAATGAAGTATTTTTCCTAAACTGTCTGTCGCCTGCTGAGACGAAATGCCGGCTCCCACGACGAGCCCTCCACGTCCGGCCTGATATTCCCCGCCGGTAGCCAGGTAGATGTCGGGGTTGATCGACAAAAGCTGTTCGCTGCTGATCTGCCCGCTTACGCCAGGCACCAACCGTGCGGCAATATTGATGCCGCCGGCCGTTGCGATGTAGTCGTTGAAGGTTCCCTTGCCGGGCGTAAAACAGCAATCCGTGCCCCCGGCATGGGCGTGCATGAAGACTTGTGGGCGGGATGGCAGGCCGGCACAGCGCTGACGAATCCGATCAAGCCGGGCTTGGTAGAAACGAATAAACGCTTCGGTTCGTTCCTGCGTGTCCAATAGCTGGCCCAGGAGCCGCAGGCTCGGCACCGTGTCCTGCAGGGGGCTGGCATGGAAATCGACCACCACCACTGGAATTCCCGTCGCCTCGAAGCGCTTGACGATCGCACTCGCACCGCTGGCATCAAACGGACCGGCCAAGCTTCGACTGAGGATGATGACATCCGGCGCCACTGAAATCGCTTGTTCGATCGACAATGTTTCCAGCGTCCCCTTACCAACGACGGGAACGCCGTCAAGATTGGGGAAGGCCGCGAGATAATGCCTGAAAGCGGTTGGATCCTGTTGGCGAAACTCTCCGCCGATACCGGCGAGCAGATCGACGGGCTGCGGGTGGGCGATGGCCAACGCGGGCAGTTGGCGGCCCTGCGCCAACAATATGCGCCGGGCCGGCTTGGCAAGGCTGACCGTTCGACCGGCAACGTCTTTGACCACTATCGCTTGCGTGGAGGCAAAAGCGCGTCTGCCGCTCGACAAGGCGAGAGAACCGGCGGCCAACGAAAACAAGACGGTGCGACGGTTATACATCCGCCGCCCCCTCCCTCGCTTCCGGGTAAAGGCGCGTCAACAAGCGCAGGGACCGGCTGATCGCAGCCGGAACGACCGAGGCATGGTTTTCATCGGCAAACTCGACGAAGGAGATGTTCAAGAGTGGGTCGTTCAGAGCCTGCAGCCGCGTTGCCAGTTCACGCGCCCGATCCACCATATGTTTGTCCCCGGCATTGGGCTGGAGTTTCAGCAGACCTGCGGGAAGCCCCCTCTCCAATGCTCCAATGCAAATCAAGAGGCGCGTGTGCTGGGCTAGCCGGTCGTAACGAGCGCAGAAAAGGCGCTCGGCTTTCAAAGCGCCACCATCCCACCACAAGGACGGGCTTGCGGCCGCGACGCTGGAAAAAAGATACGGGCGAGTGAACAGGACATGGAGTGCGAACAGGCCGCCGAGCGAATGCCCAAACAGCAGGCGCCGGCGAGGATCAGCGGTGTAGCGTCGCTCGCAGGCAGGAAGCAGATCCGTCTCAAGAAAATCCAAGAACTCGTTCGCTCCGCCTGAACCTGGAAATTCTTGTGTCACCGAGGGCGTCAGATCGTGCAGACGCTGGTCGATATCGAACGTCTCCTGGGTATCGTAGCCGATGCCGACAACGATCGCAGCCTCCACCCCGGTTCTCGCCGGCCTTCGTGACTGCATCCGCACCGCCTCAAGCATGGTGCCGAAACAGGCGCCGGCATCGAGGACGTAAACGATGGGAAACCCTTGCGGCGGCGGCGCGCCTTCCGGCAGGGCGACATTGACCAGATAGGTGCGACCACGGTTCGTGGCGACGCGATGGCTTTCGGCACGGGCGTAGCCTGCCATGCGCGGCTGATCGAGGAGAAGCGATCTCTTCTCGTGAACGGCTGCGGTGTCGGCGCGCTGAGATGCGTGGTGAGATGGTTGCATTGTCGGTTCTGCTACCATCGATAGGATAGTGAGCCGGTGATGGTGCGGCCCGTGCCGTAGAAGCATTGATTGGCTGAAGCGCACGCTGCCACATATGTCTTGTTCAGCAGGTTGCTGCCGGTCAGCGAAGCACGCCAGCCCTTGAGGGCGGGCCTGAGGTCCTTGAAATCGTAGCTGATGGATGCGTCCACCAGCGTATAGGAAGGAACGCGCATGGCGTGCGTATTGGTCTGGTCGCCAAAGGACGAGCCCACATATCGCAAACCAGCCCCCACGGTGAGATTGGCCAAGGTACCGGATTGGAAGGTGTAATCAGCCCAAAGAGCGGCCGTCTGCCTGGGCACGCCGACCGGCACCTTGCCTTGGACATTGGCCACATTGCTCTTGGTGACTTCCACATCGTTGTAGGTATAGGAGGCAATCAGGTTGAGACCGTCGACGGGCGTCAATTTGCCCCCGATTTCGACGCCGCGCGAGCGCACCTCACCGGTTTGAATCTGACAGGTGGTCGAACTGCACAGCGTCACGGCCGTGTTGGTACTGGTGTGAAGGGTATCCGTGGTCAGCACATTTTGTTGCGTCAGGTCGAATACGGATGCCGTAATCAAGCCCTTGAAGCCCGGCGGCTGATATTTGATGCCGGCTTCATATTGCTGGCCCGTCGTCGGCTTGAAGGCAACGCCGCCATATCCCGTTCCGGTGGTCGGATCGAACGAGGTCGAGTAGCTGGCGTAGGGCGCAAGACCATTGTCGAATTCGTAGAGCAGGCCTGCTTTCCAGGTAAAGGCGGTGTCGCGTGTCCGGCCGCGTGTCAGGGCTCCAGTGGCCAGGTTCTGGGTGTCGACGCTGGTATTGGCCCAGTCATGGCGAACGCCTAAAATGGCATGCCAGCCACCGAACGTGATCTGGTCCTGGAGATAGGTTCCAATCTGCGTTCGTGTTTGCTTTTGATAGGTGGTCAAGGTCGGCGCCGTGATGGATCCATATATGGGATTGAGATAGTTGACATAGGTCGTTGCCCCATTGCCATAAGTCGCATTGGCATTGAGATATTGAAAGTCGAGTCCAGCCAGCAGCTTGTGTTCCAGCGGCCCTGTGGCGAAATTCGCCTCCAGTTGATTGTCGACCGCCACTGCGTCGAGATTTTCAACGTAGTGGGTCGCAGATCTGGCAAGGCAGAGATAACTGACCCCGCCGCACAGGGCTGCAGACGCCCATGCGCTGCCGCCCCCGGGAACCGACAAGGCCTTGAATTCACTTTCGGCGTGCATGTAGCGAAAGTTCTGGCGTACGCTCCAGGTATCGTTGAAGCGATGCTGGGCCTGGTAGCCAATCGTTGCCTGGGTCCGGTCAAAGCTGTTGTAGGCAGGATTCCCGCTGAAGAAGTCCCGTGGGATTTGACCGTTGGGGTTGCGCTGCAGGGTACCCAGGGCTGGCAACCAATTCGATTGGTAGCTGTCGGGATCCCGCTGATAGGTGGCCTGCAATGTAACCGAGGTATCGGGATCGGGAGTCCAAGTGATCATCGGCGCCAGAAGGAAGCGCTCGTCCTTGGTGTAGTCGACGCCGCCATCGGCTTTGCGGCCCACACCAATCACACGATACAACAAGGTCCCGTCAGCATTCACCGCACCATTGAGATCGAAATCGAGTTCGGCCAGATTGTGACTGCCCGTTCGCAGCTGGATTTCGTTCTTGGCGCTCGCATTGGGCATCTTGCTGACAAGATTGATCAGGCCTCCGGGATTGCCCTGTCCATAAAGCACCGAGGCCGGCCCGCGCAGGATCTCGATACGCTCGAGCAGATAGGGATCGATGGAAGGAACGTTGTAGGACACGCCCTTGGGCAAACGAAGATTGTCCCAGTATTGAATGTAATTGGCGTTGCCTCCAAAGCCGCCAAAACCTCTGATGAACGTGGTGTCGAAGCGGCTGCCAGGCCGCGTTTCGGCAACCACCCCTGGCTCGTAGCGTAGCGATTCCGACACCGTTCGCGCGCCCTGGGCCTCGATCTGCTGACGCGTGACGACCGAAATAGACTGCGGTGTCTGCACGATTGCAGCATTGGTCTTCGTGCCGGTGGCACTGCGCTGTGCGACATAGCCGTTGACTGGTCCATTGGCCTTTTCGGCGTTCACGATCACTGGATCCAGTTCAATGGCACCACCATCGCGATCTTGTGCCCGGGCACTGGTGATGGTCACGGCAGCAACTGCCAGCAGGGCAGATCCCAGGAGAGGTCGAGGTGCAAGATTGCGCACGTGCTAAGTCCCGATCAGATTACCGGCCCCGATCTGGATGAATGGTGTGATCGAAGGCCCCGTCACTTTGTGATGCAGGGGTATGCCAGCGCGGCCTCGGGGGGCAACACACAAGCCTTTCGCGAATTGGACAAAGGCTTTTGACGCAGTTTATCGCGGTTTTAAGGTGATCTATGCGCCGGTCGCTTAGCGCAACTCGGTCGGCGGCAGGCCAAACCTTTTGCGGAATATCGTGGCAAAATGAGCGGGCTGGTATCCAACTGAATAGGCGATCTCGGACACGTTGAGGTCGGTTTCCGTCACTTTCTGGTAGGCCCTTTGGAGTCGATGCTCTTGCAGGAAGGCGTGCACGGTCGTTCCAAAAACCCGCCGAAAGTCGATGTTCAATTTGCGTGTATTCGAGCCGACCAGCTGAGCCAGGACAGGCAGCGACGGTGGATCGCGATAGCTCTCGATCAACATCTCGCGGACTTTTTGCACGCGCTCGACATCTTTGAGGGGAAGATGCATGCGCTCCTCGACCGAGCAAGGCAAAAACTGGTCGAGGACGAGAGCCACCAGTTCGAGGGCCTTTCCGACGAGATAAATGTTCCTCCCCAACCCCGTAATCGGACAGGCCATGATCTTGGACGCAACCGAGCGGACCACGTCGTCGGCCGGCAATGCCAGAAAAACAGGGTCTACTTCGCGCCCGATGCGTTTGCCCGCGTCCATCAGGTGCGAAAAATCGAGATTGAATTTCTCCTCGATGAGAGCAGGGGCAATGTGGACAATGGCGTAGCGCAACCGAACATTCGCGGCGAAAACCTGTTCTCGCTTGTGCTCGCAATTATTAAGGATGAGCGTAGCGTTTGGCCCGGCTATCTCGACGACGGATCGATCGTCGATTTTGCACGACATCCGACCGCAAAGGGCAACAGCTACCGTCAGGCCACGACGCAACGGTGTCGCAACGATCTTGGGCTCAGGAAACTCGTTTTCTCCGGTTGATACGATCAGCTGACCGTCGAAATAACTGACAAATGTCTTTTGATAGAGCGGCCCTGTAGTGTCGTGCCGATGATCCGGGACCATGTTTGTCGGAACTTGCATCGCTGATTTGTACAAGAGGTGCCCTCCGCGACTGCATGCAAGATGCTCGTGCCGCTACGCAAACTATGGACCGAGAGAAACTCCTCTAGCGCTCCTGGCAAAATTAGGCAACGACTTGAAAATTAAGCACAATTTGGAATCGTACCAAAATGGAGAATTTGGTGACGGCGGCTCTTTTATGGGAACGGTGTGACTGCACCGGCTGCCGGCGATCGAGACTTCGGCACCATCAATTGCAATCCCAAGCGCGGCAACGGCATCCTCAACAACGAACTCCATAGCGGCAAGCTGGTCTGGAATTGCCAGCGCTTTGTCAAGGACCCCGACACCGGCAAGCGTCAGGTACGACCAAACCCCAAATCAGCGTGGATCCTTCGGGAAGTACCAGAGCTGCGCGTCCTCCAGGACGAATTTTTTGGCAGGCGGTAAAGACGCATCCAGCCAGGAACGCGATCAAGCGCGCCGATAGCGGTGCTGCGGACATCGGCGCCATCAACTATCGCCGACGACCCAATAATCTGCCTCCGAATTGACCAACGACCAAGGGTGGCTGCTGCGAAGGTGAGCTCCAAACCTAGCAAGAATCTCGGCGATGAAGGCGGCAAACGATGTCGAGGATGAGCCAAACTCTCATTGATTGAAGCGAATTGGTTGGCTGAGCGTCAGGGGGCCGCTGCCAAACAGCCCTGGCGGTGGAGCGGGCACCGGACTAGCACGACGGACAAGTGCGACTGCCTCCGTATCGCCAACCGCATCCCCGGAAGAGGCAGCAAGGCGAGCAGATGTGACTTGGCCCGATCGAGTGATCGTGAACACAACGGTGGCGGTCCCCTTTCCGAAACCGGGACGCCGGAAGCGACGGAAATGGGCCGCCAGCAAGGTCTTCCAGGTCGACGGCGACGTCGACGGTGGAGAGCGGCGCCGCCACCATGAAGATGATCAGCAGCACCAGGATGACGTCGATGAACGGCGTGACATTGATGTCGGAGACTTCCGACAGATCGCCGTCCTGCGGATCCTTGAGGGAGACGCCCATGCCGTCAA
>NZ_LYXZ01000078.1 GCF_001676615.1 Labrys sp. WJW
TCGCGGGCTTCAGGGGGGATCGGCAGCAGGCCGGAGCCCCGCAGCATCGCCTCGATCGCCGTGTTGGCATGGTCGAGCGCGCTGCCGGCGGCATAGTCCCCAGCTCTCGATATAATCAGCCCGATGTGGCGGACCCAATTGAGGGCGAACCGCTACTTTGAGCGGGCTTTGGGCCGCCTCAACACCAACCACACAACGAGAATGAAGGGGGACGCCAGAACCAGAAGGATGAAAGCCAATATAAGCCAGTGAAGGGCCGCCACGTTTGTTGATCCTCCCAAACTATTGCCGCTCGGGCATTCCAGGCGCAGACGCTATACGAGCACAGTGCCTGTCTAGGGTCGCGCCGACCATGCCTCACTCTGAGAAGTACCCCAAATGCCCAAGATCCAATACTGCTGGCGCTGCAAGTGCGACATTCCGATGCTGGACGAAAGCGAATGGTCCCAGGTGCTGCCTGGCCTGCGCGACGGCGTCAGGGACTTTCAGCGCTACCGAATGCACCACAATGCTTCGCCCACCGGGGCCAAAGACTACACCTCGGCCAGGGCGCACTTGATCGCTATTTCGAGATAACCGGCCACAGGGAAACAGACGTGAATGCTTTGTGGCACCACAGGGCAAGCGCTTTCGGCCCGCCGTGCCACACCTGCGGGAAGCCCCTTCGGACACCCAGAGCGTCATTCTGTGCCGAGTGCGGAGAACCCCGGGAGAGCCACTAGGCGCCCTTCTCCTCCCGAGGCACTCCTCGGCTCAACCAAAGAGAAAGCCCGCCAGCGGCTCTTAACGGGCGCTCGCAGGCACTCCCGGCCCCGATCTGGGCGGCCCCGAGCGGTTCCACCTGTTGAGTCTGCCGGAGGCATGATAAAATGCGCCATAGCCAAACCTCCGCCCCCTTGCCGCCGTTGATATCATCCCTCGCCTCCGCATGATGTCGACAGAGGTTACTGCCCACCTTTCGAGCGGTGCTGACGACGGGCCATTGATGAGGTGGTGGCGCTTTTGCTCGAAGCGGCGAAAGACATCGAGATCCTCCGTCTTCTGATGAGTATCCGAAAGGAAATCGAGCTGGAAGACGCTGAGCCGGAAGGTCGGTGCTAACCGGTTGCCTGCACAGTAGCGTCCCACCACAGGGCGCCATCGGTCTTTCGAGCAATGGCAAGAGTGACTGTAGGTGTGGTCCAAAGTTCGACTGCTTCGCCGCTATCTTTCAGGGCTATTCGCTCGGCTTCGGTCCGATCATGTGTAACTAGAAGCTTCCGTCTGATAATGCCGTATGCGGTATCGGGACCGTGAGCGAAACTACCATCCGGAAGCCGAACCACCCATCCCCGGAACTGAAAGCAGATGCCCTGCGCTTCCTGGTCGTTAATCAACCGTCTCAGGTTGGCCAGACTGCGGACCTGGATATGCGGCATTCCCGTTGCCCCAAATATTGTGACCTCGGGGACTTCGCATGGCTTCAATGTTGTGGCCTGTGCGATCACGCACAGCGGCCCAAATGGAAAGACCGCAGCCATCTCGCCACGGGCCTTCACGACTCAGTCTAGATGTTGGGTTAAGCTATTGGGCTGCTGCTACAGTGAACAAATATGCGAGGGAGTCCACGGAGCCGTTTTCAAATGTCGCAAAGGCTTTTCCAATTGGGTTCCAGACACTGCCGGCAGCCAGCTTCACTACCATCATTGAGGAGTCCTGCGCGATGTTGGGCGGCAGCACTTTATTTGGATCTGCCCACTCGCCACCGAGATTACGAATCATGACCTCGCCAGCATAGCAGCCGAATGCAGATATCGTCTCCGCTATCTGATTTAGTTATATCCCCTCATCTTTCAATGAAATGATAATCCTGTCTAGTATCTCAAGCGAATCCGACGTGTAATCAATCGACACACCTTCGACGTTCCTGATTGCATCAACTGCCAACTCTGCATGTTTACCTGCGAGCTCTGGTATAGGCGGATATCTTAGATTTATCCTCATCTTCACTAACCTTTACTGCGCCATTTGCCTATCGCAATTGCGGTCTGCGCCTACCGCTTCAATGGCCCTGTAGACGCTCCCCCTGCCTCTCCCCAAAACCTTCGCAATCTCCGTAGGGGTCTTTCCTTCGGCATGCATCTTGAGGACCTCATACGCTTTGGCTCTCGCGGTGGGCTTCCGGCCTTTGTAGACCCCCTCAGCCTTGGCCTTGGCGATGCCTTCCCGCTGCCGCTCTAGCATCATCTCTCGCTCGAACTG
>NZ_LYXZ01000079.1 GCF_001676615.1 Labrys sp. WJW
TATCGTGGAGGTCGCTATTGGCCGGGGTCCAGCCCAGCGCATCGGCTGCCCTGTCGATATTCGCATAGAGGGCGGCCGGGTCGCCGCTACGGCGGGGGTGAGGCTCGACCGGTACGGGGTGCCCGGTAACGGTTTCGACCGCATTCAGCAGTTCCCGTACGGTGGCACCGCGGCCACTGCCCAGATTGAGCGTGAGGCTGCCGCGTCCCGCCTGCAGGTGATCGAGGGCCCGCAGATGTGCGTCGGCAATATCGATGACGTGGACATAGTCGCGCATGGCTGTGCCATCGGCCGTGGCATAGTCCGTACCGAAAAGCTTGAAGGCGGGGCCGAGGCCCAAGGCAGCCCGGATGGCCTTGGGTATGGCGAGGCTGCTCGTCGCATGCCGCTCGCCGATCTCCCCGTCGGGGTCGGCGCCGGCCGCGTTGAAATAGCGCAGCACCACACTCCGCAATCCATAGGCCGAGTCGTAGTGTCGGAGCGCCTGCTCACCGATGAGTTTGGTGGTGCCATAGGGGCTGACAGGCGCCGTGGGAGAGGTTTCTGTCACCGGAAGAGCGGGGGCGTCGCCATAGACGGCGCAGGTCGAGGAGAAGACGATCGGGCAATTGCCATTGTGCCGGGCTGCCTCGATCACGGCGAGCGTGCCTGCGACATTGGCCTCATAGCAGGGCGAGGGATCGGTGACCGATGACCCCACATTCGCGTAGGCGGCGAGATGCATGACCGCTTTGGGGCGATGGCGAGCGAAAACGCCGGCAAGCCAGTCCGCATCGGCAATGTCGCCCCGTTCGAGCGGCCCCCAGCATACATGGCCTTCTCTGCCGTTCGAGAGATCGTCGCAGGCGACGGGGCTGTACCCGGATGAAGCCAAGGTCTTGCAGACATGGCTGCCGATATAGCCGGCGCCCCCGGTGACCAAGATGATACTCACGATGGCTCTCGTGCTCCTGACGGGCGATTGCGACATGCCGGTGTAAGGGCCTCAACCGTCAATGAGAAGCAAAGAATGGCCGTGCCGCGTCAAATGGAGGCGGGCGAGTGCACTTGTTCAGCCTTTCGCACTGCAACGCTGGCGTGTATTTCCTGCGGGTACAGGTGGGGTGAACCAGCAAATACTGGCCTGGAAATTGCTTCGAAAGGCTCGGCGCAATGGAATTGGAGAAATCACGATGACGGCGATCGGCGTCTCCGAAGCGAGCGAGCCCCCGTTTGCCGACCATCAGGGGCGAGCGGCCATCTATGCCGAGTTGCATGCCCGGCCGACTGAGCCGATCGCAACCTCGGCCCGCATCCGCAGGATCGCCTTCATGCCGGCGGACGCCGGACCTTCGCTGGAGGAGGTGGCGCGGCGCTTCGCCCTTTTCGCCGGCCAGCCCGTGCTGCCCTTCGACGATGCACGTACACGCCACATCAAGGTGGAACGGGGAGGGCGCAAGGCCACCTTCGAACTCCACAACGAATTCGCGACCCTGACCTGGCAGTCCGATCTCACCGACCGCGAGCCCTGGCCGGAGGATATCGGCCTGGATTGCTTTGCGGGGCTGCAGCGGGTCAGCGCCACGCGTGTCGACCTGACAGAAACCCACACGATCACGGAAGCGGCGCTGGTCGGCTTCAACCCGATCAGCCTGTGCTATTCCGAGCTTTATGACGGCAGGGCCCAGGTCGCGACCGATTTCAATCGTGATCGCGACGGCTTCACCCGCTACGAACTCGCGGCTGGCCAGTGCAACGTCTTGCGCCGTGGCGTGCTGGTGCGCCGGCTCCTGGAGATCGAGACCTACAGCAATTTCGTCCTGCTCGGCCTGCCGGTGGCCCGGGCGCTCGGCTCCACGATCCGCCAGTTCGAGGGGGCTGTGAGCCAGGTGATGGGACGCGTCGGCCATGCGCATTCGACCAGGGAGAACCGGGAGGCGCTGGAGAGCATCCATGCGCTGTCGGCAGAAGTTGGCCGCAGTATCGAGGAAACCAGTTTCCGTTTCGCGGCAAGCCAGGCTTATGCGGCCGTGCTCGACACCCGCCTGCGGCAGCTCGTCGAGCGACCGATCGGAGAGTTCACCACCATCGACCGCTATCTGACCAATCGGACCACACCGGCGGTAGCCACCTGCCTGGCGACGGAAAAGCGCCTGCAGGCGGTGGCGATGAAATTGGAGCGCTCGGCGGAACTCTTGAATGCCCATATCAGCCTGAGCCTGGAAACCCAGAACCAGACGATTCTCGATACCATCTCGCGCACGTCGGAAAGCCAATATCGTCTGCAGGAGACGGTGGAGGGGCTGTCCATCATCGCGATCTCCTATTATGCCCTTGCCATCATCGGCTACATGATCGAGGGCGTCAGCCATATCTGGCATGTCGACAAGGCCATTGCCATGCTGTGCGCGGCACCGGTGGTGCTGTTCCTGGTCTGGCGCGGCATCAAGAGCCTGCGCAAGCGCGCCGCCTGAAGGGGCTATTAGAGCCCCCCGACAGGGTAGAAAAGAGCCTCGCCGGGCCCTTGGGTAACCCTGCTGCCGGTCGATGAGCGGGCCATTCGGTAGGATCGATCGTTTTCGAGGCGGTGTGCCGGCCGCCCGTCAGCCATTGGGAATGCATTGGCCGGCGTGATTGGGACGCTGCGATGGCGGGCATACGTCAATGGTTTTGTGATGCTCCGATGTCTGGCCGACCGAGGCACTCGACGCCATGCGTCGGGGATCGAACGCGTCGCGACTGGCGTCGTTGATGGAGCGGTTGGGTACGCATCTGCGCCACTGATTGAAATGGAAGCCTGGAGCGCAAGCGGGGGCCATTGCAGGAGCGTTCGCCATGGGCGCTTCTTGAGCGGCAAGCCCGGTGGGCGCAAGCACTGCCAGGCACATCAACGCGGCGGGCAGCAGGAGGGGGGCTCTGGCGATCATGGAGCGGGCTCTGGTCTGATGGAGGTGTGTCGAGATGCACTGCGTGGACCATCGAGATGATCCATGCGCGGCTTAGCCTGTGCCGCGGCACGGGGGTGTGCGTTTTCGCACAGGACGCGCATTGTCTCGCTCACTTCTTCCTGACCCGGGATCAGGACAGGCGGGCACGTGTCCTCCGCGAGAGGAAGCTCAATCGCGGTTGCATCACGCAAGGGATGGATCGCCCAAAAAGGGGGGAGGCCCGGGGAGGACGCCTTGCTGAGGTTGTCATCCGGGCCTCCGGGTTCCCGGGGTGGGAACGCCCGTGAGTTAGACCGTCGAAACTTAGATAAGAATTAGACGTCAGACGCAGCTGGGCCATACATAGGTATTAGGGGTGCATACTTTAATATAGACGATATTTATAATCTTTGCGCATGGCGAAGAACACCGGAACACAGACGAAGCCCAGGGACATGATCTCATGGTACAATGGCCAATTTAGCTATATCGCATCCCCGTCTTACCCTTCAGGTTATTGATCGATTGTTGTCGTCCATGCTCCGACATCACCTCGATGACATCATTGCATCCGAAGATCCTGGCCCGACAGGTCGTCTAGCGCCGGGCTTTTTCTTTGGCTGCATGCATCACTCGGGTGGACGCCTCGACCCGGCGTTTTGTGGGAGCAAAGGTGACTGAGAGTTTCGCCTGGAACTGACTAGTCCGAACGTACAACTCATAACAGCAAGGAGAATCAGCTAGAGGGGCGGTCGAATGCGGGCTGAAAACAGCTTGCTGAGTTTCGTTTGAGCCTGGGGGGCTTGTGAGTGGATAGTTACGTTCCGGCGACCAATACCGTTTCATTCGGAGCAGTCGTCTTTCGCTTTTCATGGATATATGTTCTTGCGGCGATCGCCGTCGTGGTCATTGCCTTCTTGCTGGAAGCTTTCTTGCATATCGATATGAGCAAGAATTCCTTCCTGGGCGTGCTGCCCTTGATGACGGCAGGCTCGGGAACCGGGAAATACTATGCAACCCGCACCGGCATGAAGCCCAGGGGCGTCAAAGCTTGGTTGATAGCGCTTGTCGGCTTCGTGATATCGCTGGCCTTCAATCTGGCTGTGATCTTCGGCTTCATTGCCTTGACCGACAGTTGGCAGGAGCTGGGCAGCCTCGGCTCGTTTCGCCTGCGCGGCGAGGAGCAATGGCTGGTGCCCTTGGCGCTTGGCGGATTGTTCCTGCTCTTTGTGGCCCTGACGCGGCTGTTTCTGTGGATGGGAGCCAATCCCGTCGTGAAGAAAATGCGCAAGGACGTCACCAGCGCTTTCTGAAGCAAAACGCAGGAAGCCCCCCCCGGCTCGAAGGCCGGAGGGGCAGGTCGCCCTCTTCAACGGAAGTGGCGAAGGAGTGTTGTAGTCGTGGAGGAGCGGCAGGTGTGAATGCCGGACTTGCGTGATCGACATAGCTGCGTCGCAAACATCGGACTATGTTACGCAAGGGCATAGGAGATCTGATGTTCAAACTGTTTTACGACATGTCGATGCTTGCTTTTGAATCGCAGCAGGCCATTTGGCTGCGTACGCTTCGGCTGGCGCAGGGTGGAAGCCGCGCCGAGCGCGAGGCCAAGCTGATGATCAGCGAGAAAGTCGCTGCCGCGCAGAACGCCGCTGGCAAGCTGATGACGGGTGCGGCGCCAGGTGCCGTGGTTCGAGACTATCGGCGCAAGGTTCGATCCAATGTGAAGCGTTTATCCAAGCCGTGACGGCCGGCGCTGGCAGCAGGGCGCAGAGATGGGTAGCAAGCGGTTTCTTCATCAGGAAATTGGCCGCGTGAATGCCGGAGACGTAGCGCGCCGAGTTCTATCACGCTCCCGTCACACCATTTGGTCTAATCATCGCATGTTGTCGGCCGTCCCAATACCGGCCTGATACGTCGCATCCGATCTTGGCCCGGCAGGTAGCGTATCGCCGGGCTTTTTCTTTGGTAGCGAATGGCAGGACCGGGGCCACCGTGCCCGCGTGGCTCTCATGTCACGCGCGTATCACGTGATATGAAATTTATCACCATCGGCTCGCGATTCAGCGAGACAGCAACCTCCTTGGCCCGGCGTTCCGACAGCGCCGGGTTTTCTTTTGGCGGTTCCGTCGATCGGTTGAAGCTCGACCGGAAGGCACGTCGACTTCTCAGGCGCTGCCTCGATGACCGGAAACTTTCTTCAGGAATTGCATGGGCGATTTCAGCCGGGTCATCGGAGAATAGACGATATCCTGGAAGGTCTTGGGATTGGGCATTTCAAGGGCTGAGACCAGCTTGGCCTTGAGGGCATCCCGCCTGGGGGAGTAACCGGGTGGTCTCGGCTTCAGCCGGAGCTGGCGCAGCATGAAATTGGCCTGATAGATTCTGGCCCGTTGCTCCAACGGACGCATGCAGAAGGAAATGCTCAGGCTTACCGAGACGTTGTTGCCGTTCTTGACCCAGTGGGGCGCCACAGGCGGATGATGCACGGCTTCGCCGGGCGTCAGCTTGAAGATCTGGCCGTGGCTCTGCAGTTCGGGCTTGTAGCTCGGCGTATTGTAGCTGCTGGCATAGAAGCGTTCGAGCTCGATTTCCGGCAGAACCTCGCGGTCTCCGGGATCGAACAGACAGACATCCTTCTCGCCCTGAATCTGGAACAGGAAGTTGGATTCGTGATCGATATGGAAGGGGGTAGAGATCCCCGGTGAGGTCAGAATCACGGTCAAGGTCGCCCAGGTCACCTCCTGGCGGAACGGACGATCGGCATAGATCCCGATTTCGTCGATGAGCCGGGCGAGAACCTGGGCATAGTCGCGATTATAGTCCTGCGTCCGCGAAAGCCTGATCCAGGAGCCTCCCTCGCCGAGGCGTTCGATCACTTCCGTCAATCGATCGTGCTGCGTAGCCTCGGTGAATTTGCTGCTGATCGATTCCTTTCTCAAATCGAGAGCGAGAAAATCGGCTGCATTGCCACTCCCGATGATGCTGCGGGCAGTTTTGACGATCTCGGAGATCTCGAACAGGCCGCTCCGGCAAAGTGTGTGATGAACTTTGAAAGGTCGAAGGTTGTAATTTTCTTTAAATGTTCGTTCGCTGATTTCGAGTATGTGATCTATGTCATCAGAAATTGATGGCGGTCCTCTTTCTATTTTATTTTCGAAGGCGATGTTCATGATCAGTAACTCGCTCTTTCTGGAATGCCCCCAGTCCAGTAACACTGATGATATCACCTGTATGAAATTTTATAAGGAGTAGGCGGGAAGCAAATATTAACTCTTTAGGAGGGTGAATGTCATGGCTACGTCATCATCTGAGATGATTAGTTTCTAAGATTGTCGCGTTGAGATCGATTTATCTCCAACATGAAGGATAGTCGGAAATACAGGTCGTGATTACGCCCGAATTCTGACCGATATACATTACGTCGCGGCATCATGTAGTTATTTTCGGCGGGCGCAGTATTCATCGAGAATGGAGGGGCCAGAACTATGGATGCCGTAATCGCCGGCCGCGGGGCCGGCATGTTCTCAAACAAGCTCCCAGGACAGCGCGCCGACTTTCTGTTGGGCAACGCCGCCATCATCCGGGCTCGATGACGGCATCATTCGCCGGCATCTTCCACCTCCAGGAGTTTGGTACGAGCCGCAAGCCGGCGGCCATCGCCGCGCGATCTCTGCACGTCCTGCATGGCAGGAGGGAAAACGGAGGTGCCGCGTGGGACGACGGGATTTGAAACGAAAGAAGGCGCCCCTGGGGGCGCCTTGCTTTTCGTCAGCGATATCAGGAGTTTCGATGGTGGGCGCACTAGGGCTCGAACCTAGGACCCGCTGATTAAGAGTCAGCTGCTCTACCAACTGAGCTATGCGCCCATCGAAACCACCGAAGCGCGACGCGGTGCCGCGTTCGATGGCGGCGATGTAGCAAAGCTCTTTGTGTGTGTCTAGCGTGTGACGGAAAAATTCTTCAGCTTTTTTGAAATTGCGCTCCGGCGTGCTATTCGAAGGCTCTATTCAAAAGCGCCATTCATTAAATCGCCGGAGGTCCCGTATGCCGCCCACCAAATTTGGCGTTGGCCAAGCCGTGCGCCGCAAGGAGGACCAGTCCTTCATCACGGGCACGGGCCGTTATGTCGACGACGAATCGCGTTCCAGCGTGCTCAGGGCCTATGTCCTGCGTTCTCCCTATGCCCATGCCCGCTTCAGCATCGGTGATCTCTCCGACGCTGCGGCGATGCCGGGGGTTAAGCTGATTCTCACGGCGGCCGATCTCGATGGGCTCGGGGACCTGCCGTGTCTGGCCTTGATGAAGAACGCCGACGGCTCGCCGCAGCGCCCGCAGCCCTATCCGCTTTTGGCCCGGGACGTGGTGCGCCATGTCGGCGATGCCGTAGCCTTTGTGGTCGCTGATTCGCTCATCGAGGCCCGCGACGCCGCCGAGGCGATTCCAGTCGATTACGAATCGCTCGACGCCATCGTCGGTTCGGTGGCTGCCCTGGAACCGGGCGCACCGCTGGTCTGGCCCGACCACGGCTCGAACCTGGCGTTCGATGCTCAGATCGGCAACACCAAGAAAGTGGCCAAGGCCTTCGACAAGGCGGCCCGCGTGGTGTCCCTGGACGTGGTCAACAACCGCCTGGTCGCCAATTACATGGAAACCCGCGGCTGCCTCGCCGAATGGGACGGCAAGCGCTTCACCCTGACGGTCGGCAGCCAGGGCGTGCACTCCATCCGCGATACGCTTGCCAACCATGTCTTCAAGGTCGAGCCCGACAAGGTGCATGTGAAGACCGGCGATGTTGGCGGCGGCTTCGGCACCAAGGCTTTCATGTATCGCGAATATCCGCTCTCGCTGGAGGCGGCGCGGCGCCTGGGCAAGCCGGTGAAGTGGTTCGCCGACAGGGCCGAGCATTTCCTCGCCGACACCCAGGGGCGCGACAATATCAGCCGCATCGAGGCGGCGCTGGACCGGCGCTCGCGCATCCTGGCGGTGAGGATCGACATCATTGGCGATCTCGGCGCCTATCTTTCGCAGTTCGGGCCCTTCATTCCGTGGCTCGGCGCCCTGATGGCGACCGGCGCCTATGCGATATCAGCCATGGACGTCAGGGTGCGTGGCGTCTTCACCAACACGCTGCCGGTCGATGCCTATCGCGGTGCCGGCCGGCCGGAGGCTGCCTATCTCATCGAGCGGTTGATGGACGCCATTGCCTTCGAGACCGGGCTTTCGGTCGATACGGTGCGCTCGCGCAATTTCGTCAAGCCGGAACAGATGCCGTTCAAGGCGCCCACTGGCCGCACCTATGATTCGGGTGAGTTCGAGGGCCATATGCGCAAGGCGATGGAGGTTGCCGGCTGGGGTGATTTCAAGGGCCGCTGGCAGGCCTCGAAGAAGGCCGGCAAATTCCGCGGCATTGGCATGTCCACCTATATCGAGGCCTGCGCCGACGGCCCGAAGGAAGCCGCCAGCGTCACGCTCGAAAAGGACGGTACCGCCACCGTGCTGATCGGCACGCAGACCAACGGGCAGGGGCACCTGACGGCCTACGCCCAGTTCGTCTCGCAATATCTCGACCTGCCGCTGGAGCGAATCAATGTGATCCAGGGCGATTCCGACCTGATCAAGACGGGCGGCGGCACCGGCGGCTCGCGCTCGATCCCGGTGGGCGGCGCGTCCGTGGCCCGGGCCAGCCAGACCCTGGCGGAGAAGCTGAAAACACTCGCCTCCGATGAACTCGAGGCCGGCATCGCCGATCTCGAAATCGTCGACGGCCGGGTGCGCGTGGTCGGCACCGACAAGGCCATCGACTTCGCAGCGCTCGCCCGCCTGCCCAAGGCGACGCCCGATCTGCTCAGCGCCGAGACAGACTATCAGCCCGGCGAGGCGACCTATCCGAACGGCACGCATATCTGCGAGCTGGAGATCGATCCCCAGACCGGCGTCACCGCGATCCTCGGCTACACCATCGTCGATGATTTCGGCATGGTGGTGAACCCGCTGCTGCTTGAGGGACAGGTGCATGGCGGCGTGGTGCAGGGCATCGGCCAGGCCTTGCTGGAGCGCACGGTCTATTCGGAAGACGGCCAGTTGCTCACGGCTTCGCTCACCGACTATGCCCTGCCGCGGGCCGACGATCTGCCCTTCATCCATTTCGAGACGCGCAACATCCCCTGCAAGAACAATCCGCTCGGCGTCAAGGGGGCCGGCGAGGCCGGCACCATCGGCGCTGCCCCGGCGGTGATGAATGCGGTGATCGATGCCCTCAGGCGCGGAGTCGGCGTCACCAGGCTCGACATGCCGGCGACGCCCGAGGTGGTGTGGCGCACGATCCAGGACGCGCAGGCCGGGAAGCTGGCGGCGGAGTAGGAAGAGCGGTGATGTGGAAACCACCGACGGATGTTCGCCCGCATCCGGAGAACTGCGTCGGTGATTTCTATGTCGATGACGACTGCTGTGTAACCTGTGGAGTGCCGCTCGATCTCGCACCCGAGATCTTTGCTTGGGCGACAGACGTTGATTTGCCATCCTGTGTCGTGGTGCGTCAGCCGACTACTCCGGATGAAATCTACAGGACGCTGGCCGCTGTCCGGGGGGCCGAGGTGCCATGCATCCGCTATCAGGGGCGCGATCCCGAAATTGGCCGTCGGTTGGTGGCAATGGGCGAGGGCGATCAGTGTGATTTTCCGCCTCCGCCCGATGCCTGCTCCGTGCGCAGATCGCACGTTACATTCGGGGCCATCGGGGCCACGGCGTTCAATGTTAACGTGCCAGAGGCAGCAAAATCTTTTCTCACTCACTTCAAGCAAGGCTTCGAAGCCGATCCCAACCACATTACGCGAGAAATCGAATGCCTCGACGCCAGGGCGATCGTGGCGGTCTCCTGGTATCAACGGAAATTTCATCGAATTGAATTCGAAGCACTTGGCGACGGTCGATGTCTCGCCGTTATGCGGCCGCATTTTCCCGAAGCAATGAACGGGCTTGCTGGTCTGGTCGAGAAGTGGCTGCGCAACGTCGGCCTATTCGGCGATATCCGTTGGTACTCTCTTGAGCAATGGCAAGCCGGCGGGCCATTTCATCCCACCTTGTTTTGAATTTCCCTACTGCGAGTTGCCTGTCTCGATTCCGGCGGCCACCTCATTTCTGTACGCGGCAACTTCGGAAGGGCGCGTTTCGGTGGGAAGATGATGCAGGTCGCGAAGACGCTGACTCATGAACGAGAAGTCCCTGGGAGCGCGGACGTCCTCGTCCGCTCTTGGAAACGCCGTGTCTGCAGGAAAAGAGGAGCGGATCGTCCGGCACTCGTTCGAGTGTCGTAGGGACGTCCGCGCTCCCAGGGGCATTTCAGGCAAATGGGTCATTATTTTCACGACTCGGTATGGTCTCGCTTTTCAAGGCCCGGCCGGTTCGGCCGCCTTCGGCCAATAGGTGCCGAAGGCCCAGACATTGCCTTCCGGATCGCGGCAGATGAATTCGCGGCTGCCATAGTCGCGATCAACAGGCTCTTCCTCGATCGCGGCGCCGGCGGCCTTGGCGCGGGCATGGGCGGCGTCGGCGTCGTCGACGGCAATATAGATCGACTTGCCGCCGCCCGGTCCCGGCGACCCGACGATCTTGCAAAAACCATCGTCACGCGTGCTGCCGATCATGATCATTGAGGAGCCGAGGGCGAGTTGGGCATGATCGACGCTGTCGCCCTCGCCGTAACGCACGTGCAGGGTGAAGCCGAAGGCCTGCTGCAGCCAGTCGATCATGGCGCCGGCATTGTTGTAGCGCAGGGTCGGATAGATGCGGGGGGCTTCGGTGGGCGAGAAAGGCATGAACAGATCTCCGTTGTTGAACCGGAGCTGACTGTGCCTGCATGGATCCAGGCGGTCTTGAAGAAATGTTACGCGGCGGGGCGCCAGGCCGTGGGCGGGCAGCCGGCCAAGGCCGCGAATTCGCGGGTGAGATGGGCCTGATCGGCATAGCCGCAAGCCGCCGCGATGTCGGCCCATCCGGCTGCAGTGCTGCTGGCGGCGAGCGCCTGGGCGGCATTGAAGCGGATGATGCGGGCGACGGCCTTGGGCGGCAGCCCGATCTCCTCGCGAAACCCGGCGATCAGGCGACGGCGGCTCCACTCCAAGTGCCTGGCGAGCGCGCCGACGCGGACGGCGCCGCCCTTGCGCATCAATTCCGAAAAAGCCCAGCCGATGTCGGCACGGGCGTGGTCTGCTTGGGTGAGACGCGTTTCGACGAAGTGCTCGGCAAGGTCGAGACGGGCTTCCCAGGCGTTCAATTCGCCAAGGTGCTGGGCGAACCGGCCGACATCCCGGTCTTCGAGGTCATCCAGCGCCACCATGCGATCGGTAAATTCGCTCATCGGCCTGGCGAAGAACAGCCGGCCGCCCAGCGGCGTGAAATTGATCTGGATACATTGGGCCGCCCCGTCCGAATCCATGATGATCGGGCCGGCGAACAGGCCGGCAGCAAAGCTGTCATGGCTGTCGAGGGCAGTTGGTTTGCGGCCAAGGCCGATGCGGAACGGGCTGCCGAAATTGACGATCAGCGGTACGGTCAAGGAAGCGGCCTCGACCAGGCCGTTCATGGCCTCGCCATACTCGCGATAACCGAAGATGCCGCTCACCAGCGCGGCGAGGCGGGGGGCCGGTGGCCGATACCAGAAAACCGGCTCGCCCGAATCCTTATGTCCCACGCCCATCAGACATCCCGGTCAATCCCTGCACCCAGGCCTTGTCGGCCGAACGCCACCGCGCGGATCATACGCTGATCCGGGCGGGAGAGGGAGTCGCGCTTGTGGGCTTGCGGGCCGCCGTGATCGGGCTCGACTCAGCCATAGCGTTTTGCGATTTGACGGAGTCTCCTCGAATCGCAAAGACGCGTCGGTACAAGGAGCTAGAGCAAGCAAGCGTTCGCGCTTGAACGCGCTTTGCTCTAGGGGATGGCGATCTGTCCAATCCTGTCGCTCCTGCCATCAAAGGGCTTTTCTCTCACCTCGCTCCGCCCTATTGTCCGCTGGAACAAACGATCGTTCGTCATAACAAACGAAAGGCTGGCAATGAGTGGGTTGGACAGGCGGGGTGAACTCGATGCGGGCGCGGTTGCGCTATCGGGGCAACTCGGCAAGACGGTCCAGCGTCTGCGCAAGGCCTATAATCTCTCGCTGTCGGAACTGGCCGAGCAGTCGGGCGTGGCCAAGTCGATCATCAGCCAGATCGAGCGCAACGAGACCAACCCCACTTTGGCAACGATCTGGCGCCTGTCCCAGGCTCTCGACGTTTCGATCGAAAGAGTGCTGGGTTCGAGCGACGACGAGCCCTTCATCGAGAAGACCACCCGTGTCGATACGCCCGTGATCATTTCCGACGACGGCAAGTGCCGCCTGGCGGTGGTCGGCTGGCTGAAGACGGTGGAATGGCTGCAATGGTATGACTTCAGGGCCGAGCCGGGCGGGGTGCTCGAAAGCGACGCCCATCAGCGTGGCTCGGTCGAATGCCTGTCGATCCTGGCGGGCGTGGTCGAGGTCGACGTTGCCGGCGTGCGCGAACGGGCGGAGCCCGGCGAGACGCTGCGCTATCGCTGCGACCGCCAGCATGCCATCCGCGTGGTCGGCGACGAGCCCGTCCACGCCACCATGGTCTGTTTCATGAAGGCGGCCCTCATGGAGTAGGGGCCGCCCCCGCCCACAGGGAGGTTGCCGTAAGGCGTGCCGGCCGATTTGCGCCCCGTTCTTTTCGCTCCGATGTCCGGCGTTCGATCAGCACGGAATCGCCGAATTCGTGGGCGCGATAGTTCCAGGCTTCCAGCATCAGGCAGACGCGGTCGAGCGTTAGGTCGTCGGCAAAGGCGCGCAGCAATTCGAAATGGCTTTCGCCCGGCTGATGGACGCCGCTGAGAATGGCATCGACGAGACGAAGCCTCGATTTCGGCCCGATTCGACCCTGTGCCACGCCGTCGCCAGCTCGGAGGTCTCCGGTTGCCGAGGCTGCATGTTCGAGCGCCCGCACCACGCTGGTGCCGATGGCGATCACACGTCCGTCGGCGGCTTTCGTGCGCGCGATCGCGGTCGCGGTCGCCGCAGGGATGCGGTAGGGCTCGTCGAAGGGAAGGCGCAGATCCATCACCGCATCGCCTGTCGAGGAAATGCCGGCGGCGTGCGTCAAGCTGGCAAAGCCGACGCCGCGCCGTCGCCAGTCGGCGATCGTGCGCCAATCGAGCGCAAAACCGGCCGAGGGCGGTTCAAACGCCAAGGGTTCGGCTGCGATCGCCGTCCACATGTCCCAAAGCGCCAGAGGCTCGGGCACATGGGCATATTGGATCGGTCGCCCGTGCCGCGCCAGGCCGGCGAGGATACGCTCCGAGGGACCAGAGAAACGCAACGTTACCAGACGGGGATAACCGTGCAGGCGTTCGACCTCGGCCGTCAGCGGGCCAAGCTCGAGCTTGTCGCCGGCGAACAACTGGGGTGGCGCAGGGCGGTCCTCGGTGCGCACGCGGTGGTCGCCCGCCCCGAAGACGACGGCGATGAAACGGCTGGGGTCGCCGGGCGCAACCCAGGCGGCAAGCCGGACCTCGATTGGTCTGCCGCTGTCGACATGGCTGCCGGCAAGGCTGGCGGGCAAGGTGGCCGCATCATTGGCGACGACCAGGTCGCCGGGGCTGAACAGCAGCGACAGGGCACTGCGTGGCAAATGACGGATCTTGCCGGTGTCGGAGACGGCGAGCAGCCGTGCAGCGCCTGGTTCGGGATTGCCGGCGGCGATCATGGCCGGATCTCCAGGGTCAAGGCGAGGCGCGGTTGATCCAGGCCCAGGGCGCGTATGATGTCGGCTGCCGCTTCTTCCGGGCGCTTGAGCGCGGATCTATCGGCCTCCGGAACGGCTTGCGCATGCAGGAGCGTGTCCATGTCGCCGGGATCGATGGCAAAGAAGCGCACGCCTTCATCGCGCGCTTCCTCGGTCCAGATGGCGGTGAGATGCTGCAGCGCGGCCTTGCTGGCGCCATAGGCACCCCAGCCGACATAGGCGTTGACGGCCGCGTCGCTGGTGATGTTGACCACGGCAACGTCGCGCCCCTGCCGTGCCGAAGCCGTGAGGGCACCGAACAAGGCCTTGGTCAGGCGGAAAGGGCCGACCAGATTGGTCGCGAGGGCTTCCTCCAGTTCCTCGCATTGCGTATCGGCCAGCAAGGCGAGAGGCACCGGTCCGAGGCTGGAGGCATTGTTGACGAGGAGGTCGAGACCACCGAGTTTGCCGGTGATCTGCAGGGCTATCGGATGGATATCGGTCTTGCATCCGACATCGCCGACAATGCCGAGCGCACCGGTTTCCGCGGCCACGCGCTCGACGGCCTCTCTGGTGCGGGCAACGAAGGCGACCTGCGCGCCTCTCCCGCTCAGCGCCCGCACGAGGGCCAGCCCCAACCCGGAGGTGCCGCCGGTAACGGCGACGCGAAGGCCCTTGAGATCGGTATGAATGCTCATCGATCGAAACTCCCTGAATCACTCAGGTTCGTTTCATACAAGTTCAAGTGAACTTTAAGTCAAGTGGCGAAAGGCGGACGGACGGGGCAAGGTTCTCGGCGATCAGAGCTCCTCGAAGCCGAGTTCGAGCTGGTCGCTGTCCGAAACTTCCTCCGACGCAAAACCCGATAGAGTGACGCCGAGCAGGCGGATGCCCTTCGTTGGCGGGAACACGCTACGGATGAGGTCCAGGCTGACGGATCGCAGGCTTTCCTGGGTGTGCACCGGTGCAGCCAGGGTGCGGCTGCGGGTGGCCTGCTGGAAGTCGGCATATTTGATCTTCACCGTCACGGTGCGGCCGAAGGCATGGGTTTTCTCGCACCAGGCCCAGACCTCGTCGGCCATGGCGAGGACTCCGGCCTCGATATCCTCGGGCTTCGTCAGGTCGTCGGAGAACGTCGTCTCTGAGCCCGAGGATTTGCGCGGGCGGTCGGGCTCCACCGGCCGGCTGTCCTCGCCCCGTGCGATCGCATGGTACCAGGCCCCGGCCTTGCCGAAATAGCGGACGAGATCCTCCAGGGGCTGCGCCTTGAGGTCGGCGCCGGTCATGATGCCGAGACGGTTCATCTTCTCGGCCGTGACCGGGCCGACACCGTGGAACTTGGCCACCGGCAATGTCTCCACGAAAGCCGGTCCCATGGCTGGGGTGATGACGAACTGGCCATTGGGCTTGCGGTGATCGGAGGCGAGCTTGGCCAGGAACTTGTTGTAGGAGATGCCGGCCGAGGCGGTGAGGCGGGTTTCCTCGAGAATGCGCGTGCGGATGGCCTGCGCCGTCGCTGCCGCGCTGGGCAGGCCCTGCAAGTTCGCGGTGACGTCGAGATAGGCCTCGTCCAGCGACAGAGGCTCGATCAGCGGTGTGAACTCGGCGAAGACGGCGTGGATCTGGCGGGAGACGGCGCGATAGACCTCGAAGCGCGGCCTGACGAAGATGAGATCGGGGCAGTTGCGCAGCGCGGTCGAGGAAGGCATGGCCGAACGCACGCCGAAGGCTCGCGCCTCATAGCTCGCCGCCGCGACCACGCCGCGGCGTTCCGAATAGCCCACGGCCAGCGGCCGTCCGCGCAATGAGGGATCGTCACGCTGTTCGACGGAAGCGTAGAAGGCATCCATGTCGATATGGATGATCTTGCGGGTGGGGGCGGACATGGCGACAGTCTATACCAATGGTCGTGATGTTTGACGCGCGCATCATTGCGAGCGCAGCGAAGCAATCCAGAGGCACGCGTGGCACGCTTTGGAGATTGGATTGCTTCGCTGCGCTCGCAATGACGGTGCCTGATCGGTCAAGTCGCAATGCCGTTGCTATTGGCAGAGCTGCAGCGGTGATGGGGAGAGCGGGCAAGGACAGCCTGCGTTCCGACACCCCGCTCTGGAACCGCGGCCGTCATCGGAACTCCTTCGCCAAAAGGCCGAAACTTTCTTCGACATAATGGGCGAGAGGACGCGCAGCTTCGCTCTGCTTCCATCTCTCCAGGGCGAGCCGCAGGGTGCCCATGGCCACCATCGCCACCAGCCGAAGCCCGTCCCGCCGTTCGGGGGAAGGCCATAGCTCGCACATCGCCTCCAGCAGGATGCGCTCGGTCTCGACGAAGCCGGCCTCCTTGCGTGCGCGCAGGGCCTCGGTCGATTGCATCAGGCGGTCGAAAACGATGGACTCCTTGGTCTCGCGCCGGGAAGCAAGCTTGATCAGGCAGTGTTGGACGGCAGCCAGCGGGCGCTGCTCGGGGGACTCCGCCAGCATGGCCGGCTTGAGTTCTTCCCGGAAACCACCGTCATGCGCGGCCAGCAGCACGTCTTCCTTCGACTTGAAATAATAGAAGAAGGTCCGGCGCGAGATGCCGGATGCCTGCGCGATCGCCTCGAGCGTCGTGCCGTCATAGCCATGTTTCACGAACAGTTTCAGGCCTTCTTCGACGATGCGCCCGGACGTTTCTCGCCGCTTGCGCTCCCGCAGGCCCTGCGGCTTTGACGAGAGGTCTTCCATGCGAACAGGCTCCATCGTCACCCCTTGCAAAATTACACTGAGTGTAATAAAAAATCGCACTCAGTGTAATTTTATAGCGGTATTGGTGACATGCCTCAAGCGATGATTGGGGCCGCTATGGAGCCTTTCGCCAAGGCGATGCTTGAGGGCAGATTAGCGCTCACCAGCGCGATGGAGGATCTATCCCTTGCTGTATGATGTCGTGATTGCCGGCGGAGGGCCGGTCGGCCTGTTCCTGGCCTGTGAACTGCGCCTTGCGGATCTGTCCGTATTGGTGCTGGAGCAGAACGAAGATCCGCAATCCCCCCTGAAGCGGCTTCCCTTCGGCTTGAGGGGCTTGTCGGTGCCTACGGCGGAAGCCTTCTACCGTCGCGGCTTGCTGGACGACATCGCGTCCTCGCAGCCCGCGAAGGACGGTTCAGGCCGCGCTGCCCAGGCTGCTGCCCATTGGATGCAGCAGCCCCGCCGACCCGGCGGACATTTCGCCGGCATCCAGTTCTTTCATGACAACATCGATGCTTCGAAATGGCCCTATCGCCTGCCGAGCCCGGCCACTTCCGGCCTTGCGGTCACGATGGAGCATCTCGAAACCGTCCTGGCCGCGCGTGCCCATGCCATGGGCGTGGAGATCAGGCGGGGCATCGGTGTCGAGGGCTTCGATCAATCGGACGAGGACGTGGCCATTCGTGCCGGCACTTCGACTTTGCACGGGCGCTGGCTGGTCGGTTGCGACGGGGGCCGCAGCACGGTGCGCAAGGCCGGCGGCTTTGGGTTCGCCGGCACCGACCCCGAATTCACCGGCTATTCCGTTGACATCGAAATGGCCGATCCGGACGGGCTCAGTCCGGGCCGCCACTACACGCCGACGGGCATGTACACCTATTCACCGCCCGGGACGATCGCGATGGTCGATTTCGATGGCGGCGCCTGCCATCGAAGCCAGGCGATCACGCTCGACCATGTCCAGGCGGTACTTCGGCGTGTCTCCGGCATCGATGTCACCCTGACCACCCTCAAGCGCGCCGCGACCTGGACGGATCGCGCCTATCAGGCGACGGCATATCGGAAAGGGCGGGTGCTGTTGGCCGGAGATGCCGCCCATATTCATTCTCCGCTGGGTGGCCAGGGCCTCAATCTCGGGCTTGGCGATGCGATGAATCTCGGCTGGAAGCTGGCCGCCACGATCCGGGGCGATACCCCGGTCGGTCTGCTCGACAGCTATTTCGAGGAACGGTATCCAGTGGGCGCGCGGATCCTAGACTGGTCCCGCGCCCAGGTTGCGATCATGCGGCCGACCGCCAGCACGCGCGCGCTCGAAGCCATCATCCGCGACCTCGTCGAGACGCGCGACGGCGCGACCTATTTCGCCGAACGGGTGTGGGGCGTGTCTCTGCGCTACGATCTAGGCGACGATCATCCGCTGGTGGGCCGCAGCGCACCCGATTTCGAGTTGAGGGAAGGTGTGAGGCTTGCCGAGCTCCTCAGGGCAGCCAAAGGCATTTTCCTGGATTTCGATGCCCAGCCGCAGCGGCGAGCCCTTGCATCGCGCTGGAACGACCGGATCGACTATGTCGCCGGTGACGTCCATGGCCGGCTCGGTCTGAGCGCTGTGCTGGTCCGCCCCGATGGCGTCGTCGCCTGGGCCAGCGAGGCCGGGCAGGGCCTCGAGGAGGCCTCCAAGGCCCTGTCGCGGTGGTTCGGCGCCCGGTGAGGCTCGACGTTCTTCGCATCGCTACGTCGAACGGCCTCAGATCCGCGAATAGAGGCTCTCGGCGTGCTCGTGCTCGTTCAGCACCAGCTTGTGCTCAGCGGGGGGATGGGCCCGCTGTCCGCAGTCGAGGCGCGGGCAGATGCGGCAGCCGACGCCGATCGCCACGGCCTGGGCGGAATTGGAAACATCCATGCCGTCGGAATAGACCATCTCGGCGGCATGCGAGATGTGGCAGCCGAGGCCGATCGAGAGATGGCGCCGGGGCGCATTGTGGCGATGGCCGCCCTTTGTCAACGACTTTGCAATGCAGAAATAGCGCGTGCCTTCCGGCATCTGGCTGATCTGGATGTTGATCTGTCCCGGCAGCAGGAAGGCGGCATAGACGTTCCAGCGCGGGCAGGCGCCGGAATGGCGCGGGATGTGAATGCCCGAGAGCGAGAAGCGCTTGGAGATGTTGCCGGCGATGTCGGTGCGGATCAGGTGCAGCGGGATGCCGCTGGCGCCGGGGCGCTGCAGCGTGGTCATGCGATGGCAGACCTGCTCGAAGCTGGTCTTGAAGCGCCGGGCGATCCTGTCGATGTCGTAGCGCGTCTCCCGGCAGGCGGCGAGGAAGGACTGATACGGCATGATCACGGCGCCGGCGAAATAGGCGGCGAGGGCATGGCGGGCCAGGGCCGGTGCATCGGCCGGCAAGGCGCTCTCGGTGATGAGATGCTCGATCTCGCGCGAGGCGGCGAGCAGGCCCAGGCGGTGGGCGGCCGTGAAGGTGGCGCTTTCGGGCGAGAGCACGTCCGCCGTCTCGAAGGTCTCCTCGTCGCGGCCGAGGCGCCCGGCAAGGCCTTGGGGCAGGGGAGCGAGCCGCCAATGCACGCCGAATACGTTGGAGAGGTAGAGTTTCAGGCCGGGCTCGAAGGAATCGGAGAGATTGTCGATCTCGCCGCGAATGCGTTCGGCCTGGGCCTCCAGACCCGGGAAATAGTTGGCATTGGCCTGCAGGAAGTCCGAAACCGCATCGGTGGCGACGTGATAGCCAGCCTCCTGCGCCGAGGTTGCGCCTTGATTGCTGTTGCGCAGCGAGCGGAAGCGATCGAACAGATGCACGATGGCCCGGCCGATCTGCGGGTTGGAACTGGCGAGATCGCGGACATCCTGGTTGGTGACGTCGCTGTCGGCGAAGAGGTCGTCGCCGAACAGCTCCATCAGGTCGCCGGCCAGGCGCGAATCGTCGTTCTCGGCGAGTTCAGTGGCGTCGACACCGAAATAGCTCGCCGTCTTCAACAGCAGCGGCACCGTCATGCGCCGGCGATTGTGCTCGATCAGGTTGAGATAGCTCGCCGAAATGCCGAGCGAGCTGGCGAGCTGCGCCTGCGAAATCCGGCTCTGCCGGCGCAGCCGCTGAATCTTGCCGCCGATGCGCGGATCGGCCTCTTGCATGGCGCTTGTCATCGTTCGTCCCTGGTTCCGGAATGTTGTAAATATTTACACGATTTACAACATTACAAAATTTTCTTTACAGCGCTTTTCCGGTTGACGCCCCGGAATTGCGATACGTCTTGCTTTATTGCGCCGCGGTGTCAATCATTGACTTAACACGAAACGCGGCACGGAGGAATGCGTTATGGACCAGATGCGCCAGAGCAACGAACACGACGAATTCATCACCATCATCGGCGCCAGCATGGCCGAGATCAACGCCGAGTACCACGCCCAGGGCCTGGCGGATCGGGACTTCTCGATCGTGCACAAGATCGGCCGGCATCGCTTCACCCGCGTGGGCGGTGGCGCTTCCGAACACATGTTCGACGGCCAGTCGATGATCGCCGCCACCTTCACCCGCACCCGGCGCAATTGACTTTGTTTCACCCTTCCCTGGAGGGGGAGGGTGAAGAGCACTCCCGCCGTCAATTTCTTTACACGTCTCCACGTTAGGAACTTTGTGATGCTCGATACCCAGAAGAACCGTCCCGCCGAGACCTTCCCCGCCCCGGAATGGGCGCCGGATCGCTGGCGCAACGTCCGCCGCAACTACACGCCGCGGGACGTGGAGCGGCTCGCTGGGTCGCTGCCGATCCGCCAGACGCTGGCCGAGAATGGCGCCAGGCGCCTGTGGGAACTGCTGCACAAGCGCGACTATGTGCCGACGCTCGGCACCTTCACCGGCAACCAGGCCGTGCAGCAGGTCAAGGCAGGTCTGGAGGCGATCTATCTGTCCGGCTGGCAGGTGGCGGCGGATGCCAACACCTCGGGCAACATGTATCCCGACCAGAGCCTGTACCCCGTCGACAGCGTGCCCTCCGTGGTGCGCCGCATCAACAAGGCCCTGCAGCGCGCCGACCAGATCCAGACCATGGAGCGCGTCGACGGCAAGGGCGGCGAACAGCTCGATTATTTCGTGCCTGTCATCGCCGATGCCGAAGCCGGCTTCGGCGGCCAGCTCAACGCCTATGAATTGATGAAGGCGATGATCGAGGCCGGCGCCGCCGCGGTGCATTTCGAGGACCAGCTCGCTTCGGAAAAGAAGTGCGGCCATCTTGGCGGCAAGGTGCTGGTGCCGACGCGCACCTTCATCAAGACGCTGAACGCGGCGCGCCTTGCGGCCGACGTGATGGGCGTGCCCACTTTGATCATGGCCCGCACCGATGCCGAGGCGGCTCGCCTGATCACCTCCGATGTCGATGAAGCCGATCGGCCCTTCATCACCGGGGAGCGCACGCCGGAAGGCTTCTATGTGCTCAAGGGCGGCTTCGAGGCGGCGATCGCCCGCGGTATCGCCTATGCGCCCTATGCCGACCTGATCTGGTGCGAGACCTCGACGCCGAGCCTGCCCGACGCCAAGCGCTTCGCCGAAGCGGTGCGCAAGGTCCACCCCGACCAGATGCTGGCCTATAACTGCTCGCCCTCGTTCAACTGGGCCAAGCATATGGATCCGGCGGCGATGAAGGCGTTCCAGCGCGAGCTGGGTGCGATGGGCTACAAGTACCAGTTCATCACGCTGGCTGGCTTCCACAACACCAGCTACACCACCTTCGACCTCGCCCGCCGCTACAAGCAGGATGGCATGGCCGCCTATTCGCAGCTCCAGCAGGCCGAGTTTGCCGCCGAAGCCGACGGCTTCACCGCAACGCGCCACCAGCGCGAGGTCGGCACCAGCTATTTCGACGCTGTCGCCACCATTCTGGGCGAAGGCCAGAGCTCGACCACGGCGATGGAACATTCGACCGAGACGGCGCAGTTCTAAGGCGATCGTCACTCCCTGACGTCATGAAGGCCCTTCCCGCGCCAGCGGGGAGGGCCGTTGTTTTTCAGGGCGCGCGGGCATCCTGCCCGCTCTTGGAAACGCGGCGCACTCTGGAAGGGACGAAGGGCAAGATGCCCGCGTACCCGGAGATTACGATTCTCCCGCCTCGAAACTCGCGCGGTTGATGCCGTATTTCGCCAGCTTGTCGTAGAAGGTCTTGCGCGGGATGCCGAGGGTTTCGAGGCTGGCGCGGACGTCGCCCTTGTGCCGGGTCAGGGCCTCGCGGATGAGGTCGGCCTCGTAGCGCTCCAGCCGTTCGGGCAGGGAGGCGCCTTGGTCCGCCGCCGGGGGCGGGGGCGCCTTGCCGGTCGCCGCCAGGTCGATCTCGGCCAGGCCCAGCGCCACACGCTCGGCGAAATGCACGATCTCGCGCACATTGCCGGGCCAGTCGTGGCTGGCGAGGTGGTGGCGCACGACAGGCGTCAGCATTGGCGCCTCCCGTTGGAAGCGCCGGCAGGCCCGGTCGAGATAGACGGCGAACAGCAAGGGCACGTCCTCGCGCCGTTCGCGCACGGGCGGAATGCGCAGCGTCACCACATTGAGGCGGTGGAACAGGTCTTCCCGGAAGCTGGCCTTGTGGACGGGGGAGCCGAGATCGCTCTTGGCGGCGGCGACCACGCGCAGATCCACCTGCCGGGCCGTGTTGGAGCCGAGCGGCGTGATCTCGCGCTGTTCGAGCACGCGCAGCAGGCGGGCCTGGGCGCTGAGCGGCATGCTCTCGATCTCGTCCAGGAACAGCGTGCCGCCGCTCGAATGCTCGATCAGGCCGACCCTTTTCTTCAGCGCGCCGGTGAAGGCGCCGCTTTCATGCCCGAACAATTCGCTTTCCAGTACCGTCTCGGGCAGCGCACCGCAATTGAGGGCGACGAAGCGCCCGCTGCGCCTGCGGCCGAGATGGTGGAGCTGGTCGGCCACCAATTCCTTGCCGGTGCCGGTTTCACCCACGATCATCACGTCGATATCGGCATCGGCCACCGCCTTCAGCGTTTCGCGCAGGCGCTCCATCGCGGGAGCGTCGCCGAGCAGGGGCGAGGGGGCGTGGGCCTCCTCCGCCGCCTGGCGCAGGCGCCGGTTCTCCATCACCAGGGCCCGCTTTTCGGTGGCGCGCCTCACGCTCTGGATCAGCCGGTCGGAGGCGAAGGGCTTGGACAGGAAATCATAGGCGCCCTCGCGCATCGCCTCGACGGCGGTGGCGATGTCGCCATGGCCGGTGATCATGATCACCGGCAGGTCGGGATCGCGGGTGCGCAGGGTGCGGAACAATTCCATGCCGTCGATGCGCGGCATGCGCAGATCGGTGATCACCACGCCCGGAAAGCGTTCGTCGATGGCCTTGAGGGCTTCGACGGCGGATTCGAACAGGAACGGCTCGAATCCGGCAAGCCGTAGCGTCTGCGCATTGGCGTCACGCAGGACGGCATCATCATCGACGAAGGCAACGGGAAAGGGGGGGCTGACGGTCATGGCGTGCGCCTCTCCGGAAGGAGGCTGGTCGACGAGGCGCTATTGCGAGCGCAGCGAAGCAATCCAGTCTTTCGCGGAGGGGCGAGACCTGATTGCTTTGCCAGGCTCGAAATGACGGGAGCAGGAAATCGAACGACGTGAAATACCGAAGCGTTGCCCATGCCGTTCATCCTTCTTTCTCCGCCCGCTTCAGGGTGATCAGGAAACGGCAGCCTTGGCCTGGCCGGCTTTCCACCTCCAGGCGGCCTCCGAATTCCTCGACGATGTCCTTGGAAATCACCAGCCCGAGGCCGAGCCCGCCGGACTTCGTGGTGGTAAAGGGCGTGAACAGATTGGCCGTCACCTCAGGCGCGAGGCCGGGGCCGTTGTCGGTGACGGCGAGCCGGACCAGGTCGCCATCGCCGGCGATGCCGATCTGGATGGCTTGCTCGGGTCGTCCTTCCAGTGCTTCCAGGGCATTCTGCAGGAGATTGACCAGCACCTGTTCGAGCCGCACGCGATTGGCCACCACCTGGAGATCTTCCGCGACCGGCTCGACCTCGATCTCGGCCCCTTGGCGCCTTGCCCTGATGCCGACCAGCAGCAGTGCGCCATCGAGCACGTCCTGCAGGGCAACCGGACCGATATCGCCACTGGCCTTGCGGGCAAAGCGGCGCAGTTGCGCGATGATGTCGGCGATCCTCTCGGTTAGCCCGGCAATGGTCGCCAGGTTCTGGCGTGCGGGCTGCGGCTCGCTGCGATCGAGAAAGATGGCGGCGTTGTCGGCAAAACTGCGGATGGCGGCGACCGGCTGATTGACCTCATGAGCAAGGCCCGCCGTGATCTGGCCGAGGATCGCAAGGCGGTTGGCCTGGGTGAGTTCGTCCCGCGCGGTCTGCAGTTTGGCCTCGACCTTGCGGCGCTCGTCGATCTCGGCCGAGAGGAGCGCATTGCTCTGGCTGAGGTCGAGCGTACGCGCCTCGACGCGGTGCTCGAGTTCGATCTGGGCCTCGGTGAGTTCGGCCGTCCGCGCGATCGCCCGTTGGCGCCTGTGCAGCAGGATGCCGAGCAGGACCAGTGTGGCGCCGACCACGGCGAAGGTGATGGAGCGCAAGGTCGCGGCGCCGGCGGCGAGCGCTCGTGCGGCGGGCTCGAGCAGATGCAGCTGCCAATTCGTGGAAGGTACCTCGCTTACACTGGCAAGGTGCAGTCCGCTGCCGCGCAGGGAGACGAAATCCGCGCCCGGTGTCATCGCCTGGCCGCGCCGGATCGGCAAGACCGTCAAAGGCGAATCGCCGAATTGCAGCGAAGTTCGGATCTTCGCTGCTTCCTCGGCGGTGAACGGGGCCTGCGCCATGAAGCGCCATTCCGGTTGGCTGGTCAGCAGTACGATGCCCCGGGGGTCGGTGACGTAGACGATGGCGCCCGAGCGATGCCAGTCTTCCTCGACAGAGAAGAACTCCACCTTGACCACGATGACGCCCTGCATGCCGCCCGGGCCGTCGATGCGGCGAGCGATGTAAAGGCCGGGCCGCTGGCTGACGGTACCGAGAGCGAAATGCTCCGTGTCACCTTTGGCCACGGCTTCGGTGAAATAGGGGCGGAACGCATAGTTGGTGCCGACGAAGCTGATATCCTCCTTCCAGTTGGAGGAGGCGATCGCCAGGCCCGTGCGGTCGATCAGATAGATCACAGCCGAACGCGCGCCGGCGTTCAGGCTTTCTAGCTTGGCGTTCATGGCGCCGATATGGGCGGTATCCGGCGTGCTCAGGGTCGCCAGAACGTCGGGATCGCGCGACAGCACCAGCGACAGCGTGCGCTGCTTTTCCAGCTCGCTGCGCAGGACCGCAATATCCAGCGTCGCGCTGCCGGCGGCCTGGGCCCTGAGGGCGTCGGCGGCCTGGCGCGTGCCATAATTGCCGGCGAGCCAGACGGCGAGCGCCAGACTCGCCAGGCTGAGGGCAGTAAAAATCAGCCATTCGATCCGTCGCCTTCGCCGTCTTTGCGCCGCTCCGCTCATGGGTTTCCGTTGTCATCCTTCATATCGAACATGTGCGGAAATCCGCACAGGAGCAAGGCCGATGTGCGGGACTTCGCTCAATAGGGCCGGCGTCGTCATAGGGTAAGAATTGTGGAAAGCAAGCAATATCAATGTTTTAACGGGTTGGCACGAGACTTGCTGTTCGCAGGGAAGCCGCTAACAGAAAGCGGCGTCGAGGAAACCCTTTGGGCCAGGCCGCCTGCCAAGGCCCCACGGAGGAACAGATGATCGCCCTCAGCGAGACGCCCAAGGCAGAAACTCCGCGCAAGCGCCCCTTCTATGCAAACCTCTATTTCCAGGTCCTCGTCGCGATCGCGCTGGGGATTTTGCTCGGTCATTTCTATCCCGATCTCGGCAAGTCCCTGAAGCCTCTGGGCGACGCCTTCATCAAGCTGGTGAAGATGGTAATCACCCCAGTGATCGCGCTGACCGTGATCACCGGCATTGCCGGCATGAGCGATCTCAAGAAGCTCGGCCGTGTCGTCGGCAAGGCCTTCATCTACTTCCTGACCTTCTCCACGCTGGCCCTGATCATCGGGCTTCTGGTTGGCAATATCGTGCAGCCGGGCGCGGGACTGAACATCAATCCGGCCACGCTGGATCCCAAGGCGGTGGCCGATTATGCCGCCAAGGCGCATGACCAGACCATCACTGGCTTCCTGATGAACATCATTCCCAACAACCCGATCAGCGCCCTGGCGGGTGGGGACGTGTTGCAGGTTCTGTTCTTCTCGGTGGTGTTCGGCATTGCGCTGGCCCAGATCGGCAGCGCGGCCGAACCGCTGATGGTCGTGCTGAATTCGATCTCCCGTGGCATGTTCCGGCTGGTGGCCATCCTGATGAAGGCTGCCCCCATCGGTGCTTTCGGCGCCATGGCCTTCACCATCGGCGCTTATGGCATCGGCTCGGTGGCCAATTTGCTGATGCTGATCGGCACCTTCTACCTGACCTCGCTGCTCTTCGTGCTGGTCGTGCTTGGCGCCGTCGCCTGGTACAATGGCTTCTCGATCCTTGCCTTGATCCGCTATATCAAGGAAGAGCTCTTGCTGGTGCTCGGTACCTCCTCGTCCGAGGCGGCACTGCCCAGCCTGATGGACAAGATGGAGCGAGCTGGCTGCCGCAAGTCCGTGGTGGGCATCGTCATTCCCACCGGCTATTCCTTCAATCTTGACGGCACCAATATCTACATGACCCTGGCGGCGCTGTTCATCGCGCAGGCCACCGGCATCCAGCTGAGCTGGGGTGACCAGATCCTGCTGCTTCTCGTCGCCATGCTGAGCTCGAAGGGCGCCGCCGGCATCACCGGCGCCGGCTTCATCACCCTGGCGGCGACGCTGGCCGTGGTGCCCGCCGTTCCCGTTGCCGGCATGGCTCTCATCCTTGGCATCGACCGGTTCATGTCCGAGTGCCGTGCTCTTACCAATCTGGTCGGCAATGCCGTTGCCACCATCGTGGTGGCTCGCTGGGAGGGCGAACTCGACAAGGCCCAGCTCGCCGCGGCACTGAGCGGCGACGACGCGCCGCAAACGGTCGCTGCGGCAGCCTGAGGTCCGACGACAGACAACACCGGAGTGGGGCGGACCAACGGTCCGCCCCTTTTTCTATGGGAATGTATTGCCCGTGTTCACCGCAAGCGCTGTCGTCAGACCTGGAGCTCCAGGTCGGCGGTGACGGGTGCGGCATCGCTGCGGTCCGGCGTTGCCTCATAGCCGCGGACACGCAGGCTGCCCTGGCGGGCATCGGCTTCGACGGCAAGCCGGGTGATGGCATTGCGCAGGGGCGGCTCCACCCAGGCGAAGGGCGCCATGGCCCGGCCGGCGTGGGAGGCGATCGCCAGACGGCGGCTGGGGCTGTCGCTTTCGCTCAGCGTCCCATTGTTCCAGCTCGGCGCATTGGCCCAGTCATTGGCAGCGGCGACCGGGCCGGGTTGCGTGACGAAAGCTTCGGGCCTGCGTTCGATCACGCAAGTCTCGGCAGGCGAAAGGCCCGTCAGCGTGAAGATCGTCTCGGCGGCGATCGGTATGCGTTCCATCAGGTCCCGCGCGGTGGCGAAATCGGGAGCCTCCTCGAAGACGCGGCGAAGCAGGTGCATGGCGGGCATCAGTCCCCGCCGCAAGCCGGACAGATCCGGCACGATCGCACCGCTGGCGCTGGCCGCGCCGGCCGGTGTCGGGCCCTTGTTGATCGTGGCGGCAAAACGGCCGGGTGCCAGGGCCGTCAGCACACCCACGGCGCCCGGCCAGGTCACGTTGAGGAATTCTCCTGCAGGGCCGCGTTGGCGGACCACTTCGACGAAGCGACCGAGACCGTCGAAATCCCAATCGAGCGTCCGCAGCAGCCGGGCTCCGCGTCCGTCCGGTGCGGCTGCCGCCAGGGTGGTGCAGCCCCATTCATAGGCTGCGTTGATCAGGAAGGCGCCGGGCATCGGCAGGAGCGCGGCGATCGCCTCGATCTCACCGACATAGGGGGAGGGGCTGGCGAGCAGCCAGGCATGCGCGCCGCTGTCGAGTTCGGCCACCTTGCCATGGGCCTCCGCCGGCATCGAGATCAGGCAGGAGCGCAACAGCGCCCGCACGGTATCCAGGCGGGCCTGGGCGTGCAGGACCAGGCCGCTATCGCGTGCATCGAAGATGGGAATGGGCGGCAACAAGGCTGCTGGGCCTTTCTGCAGGCCGACGCGAGGAAAAGGGATGACGCTCATTGCCGAGCTCCCGCCTGAAGAAGTTCTCGGCAATTATCTAAGTTTTGCGATGTATTGTCATCCAACAAGATGATGATCGAGGCGTCTGTGTTTCACTCCTCTTTCATCCAGCCGTCGGAGTGGCCTCGACCAGCGTGGTCGCGAACCAATGAGCTTTCGAATGGTTTTTCACTCGGTAAAGCATGTTTCCTGTCCCAAGTTGACGTAAAAACCGAGTGTTACAGGAACGCAACAACCTCGCTGAATTGAGACGGGGCTGTGACGGAAAGGCGGTGAAACGCCGGCTCTGCCCGTTACGGAGCGTCGAATATTCTGGTACGAGGAATCATGAGTTCGAATGAACCATCCGCAAGCAATACTTACTTGCCTGTGGTCAGACAAAAGCAATAGGCAGCTGAGATTACTCAGCCGGACCTGCCGTAGCGGCGGGTCATGATATGGGGGAACGAATGGCAAGGAACACCCAACTCGCATTGCTGCTGATGGCCGGCGTTTCGCTGGCCGCAAGCCAGGCCTATGCCGGCTCTTTCATGCTGCGTGAGCAGAGCACGATTGGTCTTGGGCAGGGATTTGCCGGCGTGGCGGCCGGATCGGGTGGCCTGAGTTCCATGTATTGGAACCCGGCGACGATGACCTTCGTTCCGGGCTGGCAATCGGAGTGGGTTCTCAACGGTATCTTCCCGCAGTCTGACATCAAGCCATACAGTGTTGGCGGCATAACCAGGGACTGGCCCTCGACGGGGGATATCGGCCAGGATAGTTTCCTCGCGGCGGGTTATACCTCCTACCAGGTCAATGACAGGCTCTGGATCGGCCTTGCCACCAACACGCCGTTCGGCCTGGTCACCAAAAACCCCTTCAACGCACCCGGGCAGGTCTACGCACGCACCTCCAAGGTCGCCTCCTTCGATATCAATCCCAACATTGCCTATAAGGTAACGGACTGGTTGTCGGTCGGTGTCGGCTTCCAGGCCATGTATTTCAAGACTCGGCTCGGTCAGGCGATTTCCCCGGCTCCCAACGCTCCAAATGCGACCCTTCGGGGCGATAGCTGGGGCTATGGCTTCACCGCGGGTGTCACCATCACGCCGATCGAGGGAACCGTAATCGGCATAGGCTACCGTTCCTCCGTCAAGCAGAACCTGGAGGGCAATTTGCGCACTCCGCTGGGACGGACGGGAGTTAAGGCCGATCTGGAACTCCCGGATCAGTTGACCATTGGCATCACGCAAACCGTTACGCCTGATCTCACGCTTTCCGCCGGTTTCGAATGGACGAAATGGAGCAGGTTCGGTGTAATTCCCGTCATCGCGACGTCGGGACCTGCGACGGGCCGCCAAGTGACGACCCTGCCGTTCAAATATGATGACGGCTACTATGTTTCAGTGGGTGGTGAGTATGCCTGGAGTCCGGAGCTAACGCTCCGCGCCGGCCTCGGCTATGAGTGGTCCCCGATTTCCGACTTCAATCGTGATCTGCGTCTGCCTGACAGCGATCGCATCCACGCTTCGATCGGCCTGGGCTACAAGATCAACAACAAGCTTTCGGTCGATCTTGCCTATTCGCATCTGTTCACGGTGAACGGCGATATCAAGCTCAATGCCCGCAACCCTCACTATGTGGGATTGCCCTATTTCGCCAAGACGGACTCGTCCGTCGACATCGTCTCAGCCAGCTTGACCTATCGCTGGGACGACCCGGGTGAGCCCAACCAGCCCGGCATCTTCAAGTAAGACGCTGAACTTCCGATAAAAAAGCCTTCGCGCAGGTTCCAGCCGGCGCGAAGGCTTTTTCATGTTGTGCCGTCTCATCTTTCGACACCTGACACCCTTCCTCTCGTCGAGCGGGGAAGGGCGCCAGTCAAGCCGTCAGGCGCGGTGGAACGCTCAGGCGCTCCAGGCCACCGTGGTCTGGCGCTGGTCGCCGAGCTTCTCGATGCCGAGCGTCATCACATTGCCGGGCTTGAGATAGCGCGGCGGCTTCATGCCCATGCCGACGCCGGGAGGCGTGCCGGTGGTGATGACGTCGCCGGGTTCCAGGATCAGGAACTGCGAGATGTAGTGCACGATGTGGGCGACACCGAAGATCATCGTCTTGGTCGAGCCGGTCTGCACGCGCTCGCCGTCGACATCGAGCCACATGGAAAGGTTCTGCACGTCCCCGACTTCATCGGGCGTGACCAGCCAGGGGCCGAGCGGGCCGAAGGTCGGGCAGCCCTTGCCCTTCATCCACTGGCCGGAGCGCTCGATCTGATAGGCGCGCTCGGAAACGTCGTTGCAGACGGCGTAGCCGGCGACATGGGAGAGGGCGTCCTTCTCCTCGACATAGGAGGCGCGGCTGCCGATGACGATGGCCAGTTCCACTTCCCAGTCCGTCTTTTCCGAGCCGCGCGGAATGACGACGTCGTCATTGGGGCCGACCACGCAGGACGGCGCCTTGTTGAACAACACCGGCTCCTTGGGGATCGGCATGTTGCTCTCGGCCGCATGGTCGGCATAGTTCAGGCCGACCGCGATGAAGTTGCCGGGCTGGGCGACGCAGGAGCCCAGGCGCGGATTACCGGTCACTTCCGGCAGCGAGGCTGGCGCAAGCGCGGCGATCCGGGCCAAAGACTGTGGCGAGAGGGCATCGCCCCTCCAATCGGCGACATGGGCCGACAAGTCCCTGATCTTGCCATCCGCATCGATCAAACCGGGCTTTTCAGAGCCCGGCACGCCAAACCGTACCAGCTTCATTGTGGGGTCCTTTAGACGAAAATTGCAGCCCTTCGGCCGTCGTTGAAATTATCGATCCTGAAAGCCGGTCCTCGCGAGGCAAATGCCATCAGCCGGCCGGTGCGGACCATGCCCGATCGGGGGGGCGGTCGCAAGCATTGTGTGGGATGCCACGCCAATATTTGTCGGATGAATGGTTGGCCTCATGTCGAGAAGAGGGAAGGCACCCCTCAATCTGCGGGCAAAATGCGGTGGAAGCACGCTTTGCGCAAAAAGAACGGATAGTCCTTCGCGGGTTTCGCGAAGGTTGCGCCCAGGCCTGTCGTCCCCAAGCCTCGCGAAATGACAAAGCCCGCACAGGTTGAGCTGTGCGGGCCTCGTGATCGGTTTGGAAACATTGGCGGCCTGAGCAGGGGGCGACCTGCTCGGTCTACATCGCTCCCGCCCAAACGCGTCTTGCTCTCCGCATCAGGCGGAGTGTCCCTCGCTGCCATTGCGAGCGGCATTGCGCTCGGCCATGAAGCGATCGAACTCTTCCTTGTCGCGGGCACGACGCAGATTGGTGACGAATTCGGCGAAGGCGCGACCTTCTTCCTCGAGGCGCCGGCGCTCCTCTTCCAGGCGGCGCAGCGTCTCGCGGCGATAATCGTCGAAAGCGGCATTGCCGGTGGCCGACCAGCCCTGGCCGGCATAGCTGCGCTGATCACGCGAGAAGCCGGCGAATTCCGCCTTGGCCCGCTCGAAGCCTTCACGCACCTTTTCCCTGGGAAAGCGGTCGCCCCAGATGAAATAGGCCAGCGCCGCCAGGCCAAGCGGCCACCAGATCAGAAAGCTGGCGATAACCGCCACCACATGAAGCGGATGCCAGCGGCCACGCGTAGAACAAGAGGTCATTATCCTCTCCCATGTTGCAACCCAGCACCCGAGCAGTTGGGGGTGGCGACGGGTGGCTTCAAGGGTACAAGCCGAAGTTGTGTCCGATTTAATCTTGGCGACCGCGCAAGCAGCAAAGCGCTGCTCCCGCGTTTCGTGCCGCAAATTCGGCGGTGGTGATGGCCTGCCGCAAAGTTGCCGTGATCGAAAGCTTTGTGGGCGCGCGTGCTGGGCCGGGCGCAATCTTCGAGGTGTGGAATGAATGGCGCTTGCACCGAAGGCGTCGACACCGGCTTCATGACGTTGGGGGTGGCAAAGGTCGCTTTCCTTGGCGTCGTCCAGGGTATCACCGAGTTGATGCCGATCTCCTCCACGGCCCATATGCGATTGGTGCCGGCCCTGCTTGGCTGGCAGGATCCCGGCTCGGCCTTCTCCGCGGCCATGCAGCTTGCGGCCCTGTGCGCGGTGGTCTGCTATTTCTGGACGGATATCCGCTCGATCACCCTGGGATCGCTGGCGGCCGTGCGGACAGGGGATTGGATGTCCCCGAAATTTCGCCTGGCGGTGGGCGTGGTGTTGGGCACGATCCCGATCGTGCTGGCCGGCCTGTTGCTCGCGCCCCTTCTCAATCGTTGCGACAGTCCCCTGCGCGCACTGCCGGTGATCGGGTTTGCCTGCCTCGTCATGGGTGGGCTGCTCGCCGCTGCCGAACTTCTGGCTCGCCACCGGCGCCGGGTCGAGGACATGCGATTGCGCGATGCCCTGATCGTCGGGCTGGCTCAGGTCGGCGCCCTGATCCCCGGCGTGTCGCGGTCCGGCTCGACCCTGACGGCGTCGCTGTTCTGCGGCTTCTCGCGCGAGGAGGCGGCGCGCTTTTCCTTCCTTCTGGGCATTCCCGCCATTGCCTTGGCTGGCTTGCACGAAATCGGCACCCTTTTGCGCGCCCATCTCTCCCTCGAAGGCTGGCTGATCCTCCTGGTGGGCCTTGTCGTCGGGGCGATTTCCTCCTTTGCCGCCCTGTGGGGGTTGATGCGCATTCTCGAGCGCTTTTCGACCTGGCCCTTCATCATTTACCGCATTGTGCTCGGGGCCGTCGTGCTGTGGATTGCCTATCACTAGAGCCGGGTGGCTCATGAGTGAACGCTCGTTTGCTCCAAGTCTTTGTTTCGGCGCGCGCCCGCAAATCGAGGTGTTCTCGTCTCGGCGCAAGACGCCATAAGAGAAAAGGTGACGAAAGAGCATCGATGTCTCCTTGGACATGTCGCCTGTCATAAAACCATGAACTGAATCGTGTTTGTGACAATCAGGATGCGTCGTCGATTTCGCTGATGTCTGCAGCAAAGCGCATCAAAGCAAGCGCCATGCTCTCATGCTTCGTTTCGACGACACGTTTTTTGGGCCAGGCGAGGATGGTGCCATGAACAGCGACGGCGAAGGCACGCGCTATCGAGCGCTCTTTATCTCGGATGTGCATCTGGGGACGCGCGGCTGCCAGGCCGGCATGCTGCTGGACTTCCTGCGCGCCTATGACGCCGAGACGATCTACCTTGTCGGCGACATCGTCGACGCCTGGCAGTTGAAAAGCGGCTGGTACTGGCCGCAGGCTCACAACGACGTGGTGCAGAAGCTGCTGCGCAAGGCGCGCAAGGGTGCGCGCATGGTCTATATTCCCGGCAACCACGACGAATTCCTGCGCGATTTCCCCGGACATCACTTCGGTGGCATCGAAGTCATGGAGCAGACCGTGCATGTCGCTGCCGACGGCAAGCGCTACCTGGTGATGCATGGCGACGCCTTCGACGTGGTGGTGCGACACGCCAAGTGGCTGGCCCTGCTCGGCGACTGGGCCTATGTCACGGCCCTGGGTGTCAATACCTGGCTGAACGCCATTCGCCGGCGCCTTGACATGTCCTACTGGTCGCTATCCGCCTGGGCCAAGCTCAAGGTGAAGAACGCTGTCAGCTTCATTGGCCATTTCGAGGAAACCCTGGCCAAGGAAGCCAAGCGTTTGAATTGCGACGGGGTCATCTGCGGCCACATCCATCACGCCACGCTGCGCGACCTCGATGGCATCACCTACATCAATTCCGGCGACTGGGTCGAAAGCTGCACGGCGATCGTCGAGCATTTCGACGGCCGTTTCGAACTGGTGCGTTGGAGCGAGCTGGTCCGACAGGCCGACAAGCCGCCGGCCCTCCAGGACGAGACGCTGGTTCCTCAGCGCGCCGCCTGAGCCGGCGCCATGAAAATCCTGATCGCCACCGATGCCTGGCGCCCGCAGGTCAACGGCGTCGTCCGGTCCCTGGAGCAGACGGCTGCGGCTGCAGCACGGCAGGGCGTCGAGATCGGCTTCCTGGCGCCGGATCGCTTCTGGTCGGTGCCGATGCCCTCTTATCCGGAAATCCGCCTCGCCATGCCGCCGCTCGGCGCCATCGAGCGCCATATCGAGGCCGAGAAGCCGGACTACGTTCATATCGCTACCGAAGGGCCGATCGGCCTGCTCTCGCGCCGGGCCTGCCTGAAGAAGGGGCGCCCTTTCACCACCAGCTATCACACCCGCTTTCCCGAATATCTCGCCGCACGCGCTCCCGTACCGCTCGACTGGAGCTATCGCTGGATCCGGCGTTTCCACAATGCCGGGGCGGGTACGATGGTCTCAACACCGGCCCTCGAGCGCGAACTGGCGGGGCGCGGCTTCAAGCGGCTGATGCGCTGGTCTCGCGGGGTCGATGCCGAACTGTACCGACCAAGACCGGTGCGCATCTTCGACCTGCCGGGCCCGATCTTCCTCTATGTCGGCCGGGTTGCGGTGGAGAAGAACATCGAGGCCTTCCTCGATCTCGACCTGCCCGGCTCGAAAGTGGTGGTGGGCGGAGGCCCGGCCCTGGAGATGCTGCGCTTGCGCTATCCGGCCGTTCATTTTGCCGGCATGCTCGAGGGAGAGGACCTGGCGAGGGCCTATGCCTCGGCGGATGTCTTCGTATTCCCCAGCCTGACCGATACGTTCGGCATCGTCCTGCTCGAGGCGATGGCCAGCGGCCTGCCTGTGGCGGCCTTTCCGGTAACGGGACCGATCGATGTGATCAGTACCGGCAGGACAGGCATCCTTGACAACGACCTTGCCGCTGCTGCGCGGGCCTGTCTCGACCTCAAGCCCGCGGACGCCCGGGCGGAGGCCTTGAAATATTCGTGGGACGCCTGCGCCCACCAGTTCATCGCCAATGTGGTGGACGCCTGCAGCCGGGCAAAGACCACACCTGCGCCAGCCGGTGCGGTCAAGCAGGGGCGTGCCAGCCTGCCGGTTTGACGATCAAGATTGGAGCCTGGCGCGCTGCCCTATGACCATGTGATGTCTGGGCTTATATCCGCGATAGCAGCAGGCGGATGCCGGCCAGGCCGAAGAACAGCGCCAGCGTGGCTTCAATCCAGCGCCGTGCCTTCTGATAGAGGCGAACCATGGGCCGGGCGGAAAAGATCAGGGCGTAACCGCCGAAGGTGGTCAGGCCGATCACGGCACAGCCGGCGATGATGGCCAGGGCGGTATATCCGGGAGCGTCGGATTTCAGGCCGAGTGACATGATGGCGATCCAGGCCAGGATCGACTTAGGATTGGTCAGATGCAGCATCAGGCCGCGCCAGTAGAGTCGACGGTAGTCGATTGGACCTTGTTCTTGCCTGGCCTCGTCCTGGCCGGCCTTGAAGGCCGAACGCGCCGATTTGACGGCCAGATAGAGGAGATAGAGCCCGCCGCCGATCTTGATGGCAGTGATGGCGTCGGCATAGGCGGCCAGCAGGGTGGAGACCCCGGTGGCTGCCAGCATGGCCCAGATCATCGAGCCCGTCATGATGCCGGACGCCAGCACCAGTGCCGGCAGGCGCCCCTGTCCCATGGCCACGCCCATGATGGCCAGATTGCTCGGGCCGGGGCTGGCGACGGCGACGGTGTAGAGAGCATAGACCGCCAGCAAGGCATGGAACTGATGGAACAAGGCGTCACCCATCGCAAACGTCTTACCGCAAGCCCAACTTCGGCATGCCGGCGGAGAATAGACAGACAATAGCGGCGCCCCGCTTCAGCGCAAGCCCGGCTTCGGCATGGCAGCCATCTGGCCGCCACAACGAAAAAGGCCCCGGAATTCCGGGGCCTTTTCCATGCTCAACCAGGCAGTTGAGGAAGGTCGTTTTCCAGCCGGGCTCAGGTGAGCTTGCCGGCGGCATGCGCCAGGATCGTATAGACCTTGCCGGAATCGGCGGTGAGATAGGTCCGGGCCATGTTGCCGCTGCGATCCTCGCGGTCCACTTCGGTGATGAGCTGTTCGAACTCCTGGACGTAGCGGTCCACCGTCGCCTGGAAGTCCGCGTCGCGCCGATAGCGCCGACGGATTTCCTCGAAGGCCTGCTGGCCCTGCAGCGTGTAGAGCCGGCGCGAGAAGGCGTTGCGCTCACCGCGACGGTAGCGGTCCCAAACCTCGGCGACGGCGTCATGCTCGACCATCTTGGCGATATCGACCGACAGCGTGTCGAGGGAGGAGGCCATCACGGCGGGCGTGTTGGCCTGGGGAGCCGGTTCGGGCTCTTCGCGCGAGGCGCGGGCCAGCACTTCCGAGAGCCAGCCGGTACCGCGACGTTCACCCCGCGAGGCGGGTGCTGCCACAGCGGTGCTGCGAGCCGGCGCGGCAGGCTTCAGCTCGGGCACCGGAGGCAGCGTGCCGGCGCGCGGCATTTCCGCCCGGCGGGCAGGGGCCTCGGCCGCCACGTCGGCGCGCTCGCGCAGCCGGAGCGGGGCAGGGATCGGCCGGTCGGTCGGCTCGGCGATATCGAGCGAGCGGCTGGAGCGGCTGACGATATCGGCGAGGTCGTTGAGAGCCTGGATCTGTTCGGCCACGACACGGCGCATGGTGGCGGTGGAGTCCGAGGTTTCCTTCGGGATCTCCAGGAGGCCGCGCTTGAGCTCGGAGCGGGTGGCTTCCAACTCCTGCTTCACGGTCTGGGTCATCCCGCGCATCTCCTGGGCCACTTCGGCGAAACGCTCGGTGGCGCTGCCGAACAGGCCGGAGATTTCCTGCACTGCCTGCTCATAGGTCGATTTGAGGGCCGTGGAGGTGCGGTCGCGCTCCTTGCCGGTGGTGGCGCGGATGAGCTCGAACTGGTCGGCGATGGCCTGGGCCGTGGTGTTGGCGTTGTCGGCGAGCAGGCCGCTGGTCTGGCGCGCCTTGCTTTCGGCATTGGCGAGCTTTTCCTCGATCACCTCGGCGAAGGACTTCATCATCGCTTCCATCGCCTCGACCTTGCCGCCAACGGTGGAGACCAGGGCCTCCAGGGTGGCGCGGCGTTCGTCGAGGGCATGGTCGACACGGGCCTGCGTATCGGTGAGGACCGCGGCGGCGCTGCTGAGATGGCCGCTCTGCTCCTCCAGGCGATTGGCCATGGTGCCGACATCGCTGATGACGTGGGCAGCAAGGTCGCGCAACGTCGAGACCTGGTCGCCGACGCGATCGGTCGCGCCGCTGGTCTGGTCCGCCAGGCTCAGCATGGTCGACTGGAAGTCGCGCAGGCGGCCGGCCAGGCCACCCTCGATGGCATCGAGGGCCTTGGTGGAGTTGTCGAGTGATTCCTGCAGGGCGGTGTTGGTGCCGGCAACCCGATCCAGCAGCGCGGTGATTTCCTCGCGCAGGCGAGCCTGCAGCGAACCGAGATCGCCGATCGCCTGGCTGGCCTTGGTCTCGATGGACGAGGAGAGGGCCTGCGACGAAGCCTCCAGCGCCTGGCTGAGTTCGAAACGCTTGGTCGAGAGAGCCTCGACCAGGTTGCCACCCTTCTGGCCGATCAGTTCGGCGAGCTGGCCGGCGCGCTCGTCGAGCGCCTTGGCCACCGTCTCGGCGATATCGCCGAGCTCGCTCGACATGCTGGTGCTGCGGGTCGACAGGGCGTCGACCAGGAACCGGCTGCGCTCGTCGAGAGTCTTGGCCATCGCCTCGGCGATATCGCCGAGTTCGCCGGACATGCTGGTGCTGCGCGTGGACAGCGTCTCCGCCAGGAATTGGCCGCGCTCGTCGAGAATCCGGGCGATCTCGCCGGAACGGGCGCCCAGGAGGCTGGCGAGGGCGCTGGTCTTGTCGCGCAACTGGGTGCTGACATCGCCCGAGATCTGGTTCAGCGTGTCGATCAATTGCTGACCGCGTTCGCTGAGCAGACCGGCCATGGCATTGGCGCGGGTGTCGAGCAACGCATTGATCTCCTCCGCGCGCTCGCCGAGCTTGACGCTGACGTCGCTGGACAGGCGGCTGAGGGTGGCATCGACCGAAGCCACGTTCTGCAGGAGATCGACCGAGACGTTCTGCACCTTCTCGCTGAGCGTGTCGGCGATATGCAGGCCGCGCGAGTCGAGGGAGTCCGACAGATCCGCGAGGCGGCCGAGGACGTCCTGCTCGAAGCGGGTGATCCGCGAGTCGAGCGTATGCGCGATGTCGTCGGCACGCGTGCTGAGGGCGCGATCGATTTCGTCGACCTTGCTGGACAGCGCGTCTGCGATAGCGGTGGTCTTGCTGTCGAACTGCGCCGCAATCTCGGCCGCCTTGACCGTGAGGTCGTTGCTCATCAGCGAGGAGCGGCTGTCGAGATGCGAGGTCAGGTCCTCGGCGCGGGCGCCGAGCGTCTCGGTCAGGTCGGCGCCCTTGTTGCCGAGTGCCACGACGATATCGTCGGCACGGCGCGACAGGGTGTCGGTGAGCGCTGCGCTGCGGCCGTCGAGGAGCGAGGTGATCTCGCGGGCCCGCCCGTCGAGCAGGGTGCCGATCGCCTGTGTCCGCTCGTCGATGAGAGCGCTGATCTGCGTGGCGCGGCCACCGAGCAATTCGTCGATGGCGCTGCTGCGGCCATCCAGGAGATCGCTGATCTGGGACGCGCGGTTGTCGAGCACGCTGCCGATGGCGGCGGCGCGGCCATCGAGCAGGTCGCTGGCCTCGCGGGCCTTGGCTTCCAGCGTGGCGCCGACTTCCTTGCCGCCTTCTCCGAGGAGCTTGGCGAGTTCGAGGGTGCGGGTTGCCAGGGTCTCGTTGAGCGAGCGGGCACGGCTATCCAGGCCCTGATCGATCCGGGCGAGGCGCCCCTCGATGGCCTGTGCGACGTCGCTCGCCTTGGTGGTCAGGCGGTCATCGAGATCCGACAACTGCCCGTCCAGTGCTGCCAGCTTTTCTTCCAGCGTCTGGGCAACGGAGGCCGTGTGGGTGCCGAAACGGGCATCGAAGGCTTCGAGCTTGCCGCCCAGCAGTTCGGCTGCCTGGGCGGTGTGGCCCTGCACCTGGTCGGTGAGACGGGTACCGTGCAGGCGGATCGAGCTCTCGAAGCCGAGCAGCTTCTGAGCGAGGTCGTCGCTGAGGGCCCGGGAATCGTCGCCGATGCGGGTGACGAGGGCCTGGCCGCGGTTGCTGACGATGTCGTCGAGTTCGGAGATCTGGCGCCCCAGCGACTGGTTCACCTCACCAATGCGATGGCTCATGCCATCCTCGAAGGCCTTGAGCTGATTGTCCAGCGTGGCGTGGATGGTAGTCGCGTTCGACTGGAACTTGGTCTCGAAGGCGTTGAGCTTGTCGGCAATCGCGCCGTGGATGACGTCGGTATTGGCCGCGACCTGCGCCTGCAGCGTAACCAGGCGCTCGTCGAGCGCGTCCTGCAAGGCGGAGGAGTTGTTGAGGAAATGCGTCTCGAAGGCGCCGAAGCGCTGGTCGAGCGAGGAGCGCACCAGAGCCGTGTTGCTGGCAAAACGCATCTCGAAAGCGGCCAGGCTGTCGTCGAGCGCGGCCTGGGTGTTCTGCACGTCTCCGTTGAAGCGGCTCTGGAAATCGCCGAGACGGGCGGCGAGATCGGCCTGGTTGGCTTGCAGCGTGTCGCTGAAGCTGGCCTGGAAGTCGCTGATCCGGTTCTCGAAATTCGAGGCTGCCGTCGAGGCCATCAACTGGAAGCGGCGCTCGAAATCATTGAGGCGGGTATCGAGCAGGGCATGGGCGTCATTGGCGCTGCCGGCAAAATACTGCTCGAACTGGTTGAGGCGCGTGTCGATCCGGCCATGCGCATCTTCGGCACTGGAGCCGAAGCGCTGTTCGAATTCGCCCAGGCGCTTGTCGAGAGCCGATTGAGCGCCGTTGGCACTGGAGCCGAAGCGCAGTTCGAACTCGCCCAGGCGCTTGTCGACCGAGGCCTGGACCTGGTCCGCGCTGGCGCCGAAGCGCTGCTCGAAATCGCTGATGCGCTGCTCGATCGCGGCCTGGGCCTGATCGGCGCTGGCGCCGAAGCGCTGTTCGAAACCGCCCAGTTCGCGGCTGAGCGTGGTCTGAATGTCGCGGGCGTTGGAACCGAAACGCTTCTCGAACTCGCCCAGATGCTGGTTGAGCGTGGTCTCGATGCCCTGGGCACCGGAGCCGAAGCGCTGCTCGAACTCGCTCATGCGCTGGTCGAGGGCGGTCTGGATGTCGCCCGCTCCCGACATGAAGCGCTGTTCGAACTCGCCCAGGCGGTCGGCGAGGGCGGTCTGGATGTCGCCCGCTCCCGACATGAAGCGCTGTTCGAACTCGCCCATGCGGTCGGCGAGGGCGGTCTGGATGCCGCCGGCGCCCGACATGAAGCGTTGTTCGAACTCGCCCAGGCGCTGCGAAAGAGCGCTCTGGATGTCGCCGGCGCCCGACATGAAGCGCTGCTCGAAGTCACCCAGGCGCTGGCTGAGGGCGGCATGGATGTCGTCGGCACCCGCACCGAAGCGCTGCTCGAAGTCGCCCAGGCGCTGATTGAGCGTGGTGTGAATATCCTCGGCGCCAGCGCTGAAGCGCTGCTCGAACTCACCCAGGCGCTGGCTGAGCGAGGCATGGATGCTGTCCGCACCCGAGCCGAAGCGCTTCTCGAAGTCGCCGAGGCGCTGATTGAGCGTGGTGTGAATAGTCTCGGCGCCGGCGCCGAAGCGCTCTTCGAATTCGCCGAGGCGCTGGCTGAGCGAGGCATGGATGCTGTCGGCACCCGAGCCGAAGCGTTTCTCGAAATCGCCGAGGCGCTGGCTGAGCGAGGCGTGGATATCCTCGGCATTGGTGCCGAAGCGCTGCTCGAACTCGCCGAGGCGCTGGCTGAGAGCACCATGCGCCTGCTCGGCATTGGCGTTGAAGCGCTGCTCGAAGCCCTTGAGCGTATCGTCGAGGCCCGAACGGTTGTTCTGGATATTGGTGGCGAAGCGCACTTCGAACTCGCCCAGGCGCCGGTCGAGATCGGCATGGGCGAGGGTGGAGAGCGACTTGAAGCGATGCTCGAACTCGGACATGCGGGTATCGAGCCCGCTATGGATGGTGCCGGCGCTTTCGGCAAAGCGCGTATCGAAGCCCTTGAGCGTGTCGTCCAGGGCCGAATGCACCTTCTGCGCGTGGTCGAGGCTGCGGGATTCCAGGCCTGACAGGCGTTCGTCGAGGCGCGAATGCAGATTGTCCGCGATCTCCTGGCTGCGCTTCTCGTGGCTGTCGAGCCGTTCGGCAAGGGCCTTGCCGAAGGCGTTGGTCTGGGTTTCGACCGTGTTCTCGAGCCGCGACACGCCGAAATTGATCTGCGAGACGGCAGCAGCGCTGCGCTCGCCGATGACGCGGGTCAGCGTATCGCCACCGATGGCGAGAATGCCGGAGGCATCGCGGGCGGCCGTGTTGATACGGGCGGAAAGCTGCGTGCCTTCCTCTTCCAGCACGGCCTGCAGGCGCTGAGCGGATGCCGTAACCGCGGCCTCGGCGTCGGTGCTGCGCTTTTCGATGTTGGCCACGATGGTCTGGCCGGTCGCCGCCAGGCGGCGATCGATGTCGCCGCCGCCGACCACGATGGATTCGTGGATGCGCTCGCCGGTCTGGGTGAGGCGGTCGGCAAGGTCGCCGCCGCGGGTGGTGATGATCTCGGCGATCTGGGTGGCCGTGCTCTCGAGCTTGCCGGCGACGTCCATGCCGCGGTTCTGCAAGTCGCCGAGAATGGCGTCGCCCGTCGAGCGCAACGTGCCGTTGACGTCGGCCACGGAGCCGATGATCTGCTCGACCATCTTGGTGCCGGTTTCGCGGATGGAGCTGACCACCACGTCGGTGCCTTCGGCGAAGGCGTTGGTGAGGCCGGAGCCGGTGCGTACCAGCGTGTCGTTCACCGCCGTGCCGCGCTCGACGATGTCGTCGACGATGCGCTGGCTGCTGGTGGTCAGGGTCTCGTTGAGCTCCAGGGCGCGCGAGGACAGGGTGCTGCTGATCTCGTTGGCGCGGGTCGCGAAGTTCTCATTGACCTGGTTGGAGGTCGTGGTCAGGTGCTCGGTAATCTCGGAGACGCGGCGGTTGAGCTGTTCGGTCACCTGTTCGGACGAGCTCGACAGCGACTTGTTGACGTCCTGGGCGGTCGTCGTCATGCGGTCGATCAGTGAATTGCCGCGATCGGCCATGGCGCCGACCATGTGGTCGCCGACCTTGGCGAGCTCCGATGTGAGCTGGCTGCCGCGCTCGCCGAAGGAGCGCATCACCTGCAGGCCGGCTTCGGAGACTTCCGAGGAAATGCGACCGGCGACGGAGCCGAGCGCCAGGGTCAGGTCATCATGGGCGACCACGATGGCCGAGCGCACGCGATCGGCATTGCCGACGATGGCTTCGCGCTGGGTCGAGAGGTCATCCACCAACGAACGAATGCGCTGCTCGCTCTCCGTATAGGAGCGCTCGAGCATCGAGACCTCGTTATGCACCATGATCTCGAGTTCGCTGGCGCGGGCGAGGGCACGGTCAATGCCGTCGCCCATGGCGGCGACTTCTCGGCGGATGGCCTGGCCGACGGAGGTGACGGCCTCGGCAGCGGCTCCCTCGGGTTCGGCCAGGCGCAGGGCGACCTGCGTCATCGAACGGGTGACGAAGCGCATTTCCTGGGCACGCCAGATCAGGCCCGCCACGGCGAAGAAGAAGAAGGGCGGCAACGCCACGGCAAGAATGCCGAGCGCGAGGCCCGGATTGGCCTGATAGGTGGAAGCCTGGAACAGGTTGGCGAGGTTGAGGTTACCGAGGATGCTGAGAAGCAGGGCGCCGCCGGCGAGCCAGACGGCGGAAAGGGCGAGGGCGGTCCAATAGGGCGTGCGCGAGGGGCGGCGCTGGAGGGCCTGGAGCAATTGGCCAACGCTGGCGCGATCGTCATTGGCGGGCGAGCGGGGTTCGCGGGCGAGCGGGCGGTCGGCAGCAGGCTTGTCTTCGGCACGAGGTGCGGCGGCCGGCGGTTCTTGCGGCTCGGGCTCCACTTCGAAGTTGAAGCCCTCGTCGGCCTTGGGTAGCTGCGCGGGCTCCTTGTCGGGCGTCTGAGAAGCAGCCGTGCTCAGATTGAGTGCTTCCTCGATCGCAGACAGGGCGGCATCCGCCGGATCCTGCATCTTCGACTTGTTCGCCATAATCTGCCTCACGCTACTCAATTCAACGCCGCCCGCCTGGGATCCGGATGACCCCAGGCTGAAATCGCTGCACCTGTTTCAGCCCCCATTTCAGGCGAAATGGGGATCGCATCGCTCCACCTATGCGAAGGACAATGCTGCCAGCTTGAAATCCTATCCTGCACGGCTGGGAATGGAAACCGCTTCGGCACGCTTTCCAGCAGCATCGTTAACGACTTTTTTACCACGTCGAAATCGCGCGAAAATGAGGCAAATTCGAGGTTTTCCCGGGATTGAGACCGCGCTGGTGAAAAGTGGCGTGTCCGGAAAGCCCGCCACGCGCGCAATACGGATGGGGCCGGACTGGAACCTTGCCAATGCGCTCTATATAGAACGTTTGTCAGAAAGCTGAGATGGACGATGGTCAAAATCATATTCCGAGATCACACCGGCGAAAGCCGGGAAGTGGAGGCCGAGCCGGGCTCGACGGTGATGGAGGCGGCGATCCGCAACGGCATTCCGGGTATCGTGGCCGAGTGCGGCGGTGCCTGCGCCTGCGCCACCTGCCATGTCTATGTCGACGAGGCCTTCATGCCTCTGGTCGGTGAGCCCGAGCCGATGGAGGAGGACATGCTGGACTTCGCTTTCGACGTGCGTCCGACCTCCAGGCTCTCCTGCCAGATCCGTGTTCGCGACAATCTCGACGGATTGATCGTCAACACCCCCGAAAAGCAGGCCTGATCGTCGCCATGGCCGCGCATCTTTCCATCGCCGTGGAGCGCTGGCCGCTCGCCAATGTCTTTACCATTGCCCGCGGGTCCAAGACCGAGGCGGTCGTGGTCGTCGTCGAGATCTCGCGCGATGGCCTGAGGGGGCGTGGCGAATGCGTGCCCTATGCTCGCTATGGCGAAACGGTGGAAGGCGTGCTCGAGGCGATCGAGGCACGGCGTGAAGCAATCGAGGCGGGCCTGTCGCGTGCCGCGCTCCAGGACCTTGTCCCAGCCGGTGCCGCCCGCAACGCCATCGATTGCGCCTTGTGGGATCTGGAAGCGAAGCTCGCGGGCAAGCCCGCCTGGCGCATGGCGGGCCTCACAGAGCCCGGCCCGCTGACCACGGCCTATACGATTTCGCTGGGCGAGCCCGAGGCCATGGCTGAAGCCACGGCCAAGGCGGCGCACCGGCCGTTGCTCAAGATCAAGCTTGGCACGCCCGACGATACCGCGCGTATCGCCGCTGTCCGCCGCCACGCTCCTCGGTCGCAATTGATCATCGACGCCAACGAAGGCTGGCGGGCCGACAATCTCGTGGCCAATCTGCGCGCCTGCGCGGAGGCCGGCGTCACGTTGATCGAGCAGCCGCTGCCGGCCGGGGATGATGGCGCCCTTGCGCAGGTGGAGCGGATCGTGCCGGTTTGTGCCGATGAATCCCTGCATGACCGCGCATCGCTGCCGGACCTCAAGGGGCGCTATGACGCCATCAACATCAAGCTCGACAAGGCAGGTGGCCTTACAGAAGCCATCGCGCTGGCTGGGCAGGCGCGCTCGCTGGGGCTCGACCTGATGATCGGCTGCATGGTGGGCACGTCCCTGGCCATGGCCCCGGCATTGCTGCTTGCCGGCCAGGCCGTCGTCGTCGATCTCGACGGGCCGCTGCTGCTCGCCCGCGACCGGGAACCCGGCCTGCGCTATGACGGCAGCACCGTCTATCCACCCGAAGCCGGGCTCTGGGGCTGAGCGCCACTCCTGCGCTCGATCGTACCGGCGACGACCACCAGGCCGGTGCCGATCATGGCGATCAGGGCCATGGCGAAATAGCCATGGGCTGAAAACAGGCCGTAGAGTTCGCCGGACATCACGGTGCCGAGAGTGAGGCCGATGCCGATGACCGAAGCGACCACGCCCTGGCGCGCCGAGGGATTGCGTGTAAAGCGGGCGACCCAGCCCATGGTGGCCAGATGCACGCAGGCGAAGGAAAAGCCGTGCAGGGCCTGGAGCCCTGCCACGGCGAAGCCATTGGCGGGAGCAAGGCCCAGCAGGATCCAGCGCGTGATGCCGACGGCTCCGCCGAACAGGATCAAGCGGTAAGGACCGAGCCGCCCGGCAATATTGCTGCCGAACAGGAAGACGCTGGTCTCCAGCACCACGCCGATGGCCCAGAGCACGCCGATCTGCAGGGAAGAAAAGCCCTGATCCTGCCAGATCAGCGTGCCGAAACTGTATAGAAAGGCGTGGGCGCCCTGCAGGCAGGCGATGCCGGCGACGAAGACGATCATCAGCTTGAGCGGCGGTGAGGTGCCTTCCGACGCCGGGCGCATGACCAGCCGCCGGCCGCGGCTGCGGTCGTCCGGCAAGGACAGGCCGGCGAAAACCGTGAGCGCCGCCAGGATCGCCAGGATGGGTGGTACCGTGGTGATCGGCAGATGCTTCAGCACCAGGCCGGCGGTGAGGCCGGAAACGAGCCAGGCGAGCGAGCCCCATTGCCGGATCTGGCCGTATTTATGGCCATGCAGGCTGACACCGCCCAGAACGATGGTGTCCAGCAGGGGCGTGGTGGCGGCCACGAAGGCAAAGGCGATGGCCAGATTGATGGCGACTGCGGTGAAGCTCTCGGCGAAAGTGAGGCCGGCATAGCCGAAGGCCGCGCAGCACACCATGAAGAGAAAGGTGCGTCGCGGGCCGAGCGGACCGTCGCCGACCCAGGCAAAGGGCGCTGAAGTCACGCGCATCAGCATGGGAATGGCGAGCAGCAGGCCCATATCGCTGGCATTGAACCCCCGCTCGACCAGCCATAGGGGAAAGAAGGGCGTATAGACGCCGGGGCCGGAGAGCAACAGGGCGTAGGTCACGCTGGCTGCGATCGCAGATTTGCGTGAGACGCTCCAATCCTTGAAGGAAATCAGCGACATCGGGGGAAAACAACCGCGCAGGATTGGCTCCGGGCGGGCGCTTTGGATTATATGGGGTGAGAATCAGGACAACGACGATTCGTTGAATCTCTTACGCCCGCCTGTGCCAGTTGACGAGGGCCATTTCATGCAATCGCTTTCGCCCGAACCGCTGCTCAGCGAAGAGGATTACGGCGCCATCGAAGCGGCCGTGATGGAGACCGCGCGAGGGCGCTGGTTCCTGGCCGAATATGCCCGCCGCAACCGCAATGCCGACACCGACGCCGTGCTGGCGGCGATCCGCCGTCTCGAGCGGTTGGTCCACAGCGTGGGCGCCCTGGATGCCCGCGACGAGGTCACGCGCGGCATGGCCGACATCGCGCAGGCGATTGCCGCCGCCCAATCGGGACCGCCGGTAACCGTGAAGGGAACCGCCAACGCGGCGTCGGCGCCGAAGCACTCTTCGCCCACCCTTGAGGAGCACCCCGCCGAAGGAGCCGCGGTTTTCGAAGAGGCCGAGGCGGCTATGGAGACCGACGGCATCGGGTTCGCTTCCGAAATCGGAGCGGAGGCAGCCGGAGACGCTCCCCCTCCCACGATGACCGAAACCATGCCGGTCATGTCCGAGGTCGAGGCTGCCGCGGCGGGCGAGACGGATGCTGCGGAGATTGTGGTATTTTCGCCCTCAGAGTCGGAACAAGCGGGGCCGGAAGCCGAAACCGCGAACGCCGATCGGGGCTGGGAAGGCCTCGAACACGCAGCCACCGAGATCGCGGCTCTCGGCCTGCCGCCAGAGCTGGCGAGTCCGGACAGCACCGAAACTGTGCACGACCAAGGAGGCGGCCAGCAGGCCGGGGGCGAGATCGCCGCCGCTGCCATCGAGCAGGGTGAGGCTGTTTCAGACCCCAAGGGCGGCGTGGCGGTGCCCGACGAACTCTTTCCGATCCTCGAGCTCGACGAGGAAGCGACCGAGGCGTTGCTGACGCTGGACGTGCCGCGCCAGGAGCTGATCCTGCCTCCCAATCACCTCGCAACCCAGCGCTGGCATAGGGAACTGGCGGCCAGCGAGGACACGGCTCAGCATCGCCTCGATAAATGGGCGGCAATCTCAGGCAAGGGCGATGGCGCGGCCGGTCTTTCGATACCGGAGGGCGAGCGAGACAAGGTGCTCGACATGGTGGCCGTGGTGGAGGCAGCACTCGAGCCTGCGCCTCCTTCTGGGCTGGTGACCTTCATCGATGAAGAACCGGTGGAGGAGCAGCACTCGATCTTCACCGCTCCCCTCAGGCTCGAACCTGAGGCGGTGGTGGACAAGGAAGTCGAGGTCGCCGTCGCGCACAGGCCCGCTACGCCGAAAGCACGCGAACTCGCGCCTCGCCTGACCCTCGGCGAGATCGAGGTCATGCCGTTCACCAAGAAAGCGGCGCTGTTCAGCTGAACCGAACCTGCAGGTGGCGGAGGCATGGTCGCCACGGCAGGCTGAGGGACGTCAAAGGATATTCCCTTTATTTCAATCTATTGCGATTGAATTTTAATCAAAATTATGACGCAAGGGACGCCTTGCCCGTCGTCCAGGCCACGATCTCGATCAGCACTTTGCGCAGGGCCTGATCGAGGGCGGCGGAGGCTTGCTGACCGGTCAGGCCGCCGGCGGGAAACCGGGCGGAAAACAGATTGGCGGCGACGATGCGCCCGGATTTCTGGCTGACCACGCGCGCGGCGACCGTGACCACCGCGACGGGCGAAGTGCCGGCATCGATCTGGAAATCACGCAGTTCCGTCACCAGCAGGGCATCCGGCGTGAACTTGTCGTCGGGTCGCCCGACCATGCCGATGCGGTGGGCGTTCTCGAAGGTCTGGATGAGGCGGGCTTGTACCAGCAGGGGCAGGCGATCGGCCCATTGTGCTGCAGGCAGGTAGGAGATCTGGCTGTTGGCGGCATGCACCAGGATGCGCTCGCTGTTGATGGCCTGCAGCGCGGTCGGCTCGGCCACCATGATCTGGGCGCGGCTGTTGCCGCGCGCCTCGACATCCCGGGGAGCGCTGAGGTCGTAGGTGGCCGGTGGCGGTGATCCGGCCAGCGTGGAGCAACCGGCAGCCAGCAGGGCTGCTGCCAGGGCCAGGGCCTTTGCCGAATGGGCGGGCAGGGAGTGGAGGAGGGAACGCATACCGACACCACGCATATCATTTACCCTTGTAATCAGGGATATTCGATTTCGGCCCGAAGATCAGCTGTTGTGGATTGCGCTGAAGGCCGTTGAGGGTCCGCTGCAGATTCTGCAGAGTTTTCTGTCCGTCGACGGCCAATTGCCGATAATCCCGCAAGCCGGCACCGGTGAACTGATCGAGGTTCTTCGCCAATGCCGCAGTGCGGGCGTCGAGATTGGTCGCGAATTGGCGGATGGCCTTTGCCGCTTCGGTGATCTCGGCGAACATGCCCTGACCGCCCTGTCCCGAGGTCATGGCGGTGATGTTCTTCATGATGCCGTCGAGCTGGTCGGCTGCCCGGTTGAGCTTCTTGGAGATGTCGCCGGCATCGGCGACCACCTGGCGGACCTGGGCGCTGGAATCGCCGAGGGTGGTCGCAAATTTGTTCACATTGCTAACGACGCCGTCGATCTTGGCCGGATCGAGCGCGGTCGCCACCCTGTTGAAGCTGTCGAAGGCAGCGGCGAGCTTGGGCGTCATTGCCGACAGGTCGCCCGAAATCCTGCGGGCATCCTTGACGAAGGCCGTGATCTCCCCGGCGTTCTGTCCGAGCGCTCCGGTGAAGGCGGCGACGTTGTCGACCACCTGGTTGACCTTCGCACTGTCGACCGCCGCGGTGATACGGTTGATGTTCTCGAGCCCCGCATCGAGCTTGGGCGCCATTGCATTGAGCTGGGCCGTCAGCGAGGAGGCATTGGTGGCGAAGGCCTGCAGCGGTTCGCGGCTGTCTGCCAGCGTCTTGCTGAAGGCCGTGATATTGTCGACGGCAGCCTGCGCCTTGGCGGCATCGAAGGCCTTGGTGAAAGACGTCAGATTGTCGGAAGCCAGGGAAACGTTGCTGACGATATGATCGATCTTCTCGGGTGAAACCGCCTTGAGCAGGGCCTGCAGGTCGGATGTCATGCCGTTGAGGTTGTCGGCCACACGTTTGATGCTCTGGGCAGCCTCGCCGGTGCTGTGCAGGAAGTCGGAGACATTGGCGGAATTGTCGGCGAGCGCCTTGGTGAAGGCCTGAACGTTCTGAATGGTCGCCGTGGCATTGGCTTCGTTCTGGGCGATCCAGCCATCCAGGCGGTTCATGGTGGAGGCAGCCTGGGTGATGGTGTCGCGCGCGCCGTCGACAAGGTTCTGCAGCTCCGAGCGCTGGGCCTGGATCACGGCATATTGCTGGTCGTCCTTGGGCTTGAGATCCTCCGTGTTCGGCTTGCCGCCATAGAGTTGGATGTTGGCGCCACCGGTGATGCCGGTAAATTCCAGCCTTGCCGAAGTGTCCACCTTCACGGGGGTCTTGTCGCGTACGCTGATGATGGCGATCACGCCCGAGGGGTTGTTGGGATTGATCTCCAGCGTTTCGACCTGGCCAACCCGGATGCCGTTGAACGTGACACTCGACCCGACGGTGAGGCCTGTGACGGAACCGGCGAAATCCACCTGGAAGCGCCGGACCGTCTGGCTTTCGCTGATGCGGGCGAACCAGACCACAAAGCCGAGCGCGGCGGCGACGACTGCAAGGGTGAACAGGCCGATCAGGGCATTGTGAGCGCGTGTTTCCATGGGTCAGGCACTATCCATGTTCAGCTCGATTTCCATGCTCAACTCGCTCCCCATGCTCAACTCGCTCTCTTGGCGCCGTTGCTGGCGGTCGCCAGGGCGGCACGGGCACGCGGGCCGTGAAAATAGGCGCGCAGCCAGGGATGTTCGGAAGCGAGCATGGTCTCCATCGGGCCTTGGGCCAACACGCGTCCCTCGCCGATCGCCACGATGCGATCGCAGATCGCATGGAGGCTGTCGAGGTCGTGCGTCACCATATAGACGGTCAGCCCGAGTGTCTGCCTGAGCGTGGCGATCAACTCGTCGAATTCACCGGCGCCGATCGGATCGAGGCCGGAGGTCGGTTCGTCCAGGAAAACCAGGTCCGGGTCGAGGGCCAGGGCCCGTGCCAGCGCCGCACGCTTGATCATGCCGCCCGAGAGCTCCGAGGGACGCTTGTCGGCGGCATCGGGTTTGAGGCCCACCAGCGCGATCTTCAGCATGGCCAGTTCGTCCAGCAGCTTGGGCGAGAGCTTGAGATATTCGCGCATCGGCACCTGGATGTTCTGCTTCACCGTCAGGGAGGAGAACAGTGCGCCTTGCTGGAACAGCACGCCCCAGCGCCGGGCGATGCGCTGCTGTTCGCGCGGACGCAAATTGAGATAGTCCAGGCCGAAGACCTCGATCTGCCCGGAGTGGAGCGGTGCCAGGCCGATGATGGTGCGCATCAGCACCGATTTGCCGGTGCCCGAAGCGCCGACCACGCCCAGGATCTCGCCGCGATAGACGTCCAGGCTGAGGCCGTCGAGGATGAAACGGGGTCCGAAGTTCACGCGCACGTCGTGGGCGGAGATGATGATTTCGCGGGATTGGTCTGGGGGTGCCATGGTCAGAAACTGATCGATGCGAAGAAAATGGCGAAGACGCCATCGACCACGATGACGATGAACATGGATTTGACCACCGAGGCCGTGGTCTGGCGCCCGAGCGATTCAGCCGATCCCTGTACCTTGAAACCTTCGACGCAGGCGGTGATGCCGATCATCAGCGCCATGACGGGCGCTTTGATCAGGCCGACGAGGAAAGTGTGCATTGTCATCGAATCCCGCAGGTTCTGCAGGAAGGTGGTGGGCGTGATGCCGCCATAGCCCCAGGCCACCAGCGCGCCGCCGAACATGCCTGCCATCGCGGCCAGGAAGGTCAGCATCGGCAACGAAATGATCAAGGCGAGGATCCGGGGGATGACCAGGACTTCCATGGGATCGATGCCCATGACGTGCATGGCATCGATCTCCTCGCGCATCTTCATCGAGCCGAGTTCCGCCGTGATCGCCGAACCCGAGCGGCCGGCCACCATGATGGCCGCAAGCAGGAGGCCGACTTCCCGGAACATCAGCACGGCCAGGGTGTACACCACCAGCAGCGTGGCGCCGTAATAGCTCAGCTGCAGGATCATCTGCTGCGCGAGAATGGCGCCGACGAGAAAGGAGATCAGCGCGATGATCGGCACGCCGCGCAGGCCGATCAATTCGATCTGATTCACCACGGCGGCCCAGCGAAAGCGTGTACGCGCCGTGAGCAGGCGCCCGATCGCGCGCATGGTTTCGCCGAGAAAGACGTTCATGTTCACGGCGTCGTGCACGATTCGGCGCATCGACTGGCCGAGATCGGCCAGGAGTTCGATGAGATGATGCGCTTCCGGCGGCTGAGGGGGCGACGTAATGTTCTGGGCCGCGATCTCCGCCAGCAGGATCGCCTGCGCCTCGGTGGCATTGGTGATCTCGAGCGTGGAGTTGCGCGCGCCGAAGGCTGCCCGGATATTCTCGATGACGACCCCGCCGAGCGTGTCGAGCTGCGAGACGCCCGACAGATCGAACTCCACCACGGTATTGGCCGGGGCGGCCTTGATCATGATCGCAGAGAGTTTTTCCAGATGCCGCGAATTGCGTGCGACCCAGGCGCCTGTTGGCGCCAGCCGAGCGGGACCCGTCTGGGTCAGATCGCTATTGTCTATGTCCTGTTCGGGCTTCAAGTTGCGAAACGGGCTCTTGCGGGGGAATCACTGGAGGCCATACTAATCTCTCAGGCATGATGCGCAAAAAGCCCTGTGCTGCTTTGCCAATATTTCTGTGCAGTCAATAGGATAGCGTGTGACGGCGCGACCCGGCAACCACTGCGCGCAGGTCTTCAGGAAGGTCGCTGCCCCATGCAGATCGAAAAGCCCTATCTGATGTTTGTTGGCGACGTGGCCGACCAGCTTGCCGCCAAGACCGCGGTAGGCATCGTCGACTGGCGCAGGGACTGGTGCCTCGGCCAGTTGCGGCTGCCGGGGTGCCGGGCGGATCTGGGGCTGGAGGACCTCGGCATTGGCGAGGGTGTCCGGCGTGGCGCCCGGACGCTGGTGATCGGCGTGGTCAATGCCGGCGGCGTCCTGCCGGAGCATTGGATCAGCGTCATCGTCGAGGCCCTGGAAGCCGGGCTGGACGTCGCCTCGGGCCTGCATCGCCGACTGGAGGAATTTCCGCAAATTGCCGAAGCCGCCCGGCGCCATGGCCGGCAGCTCCACGACGTGCGCATCCCGGGCCAGAGTTTCGCCACCGGAAAGGGCACCAAGCGCAGCGGCTTGCGGCTGCTCACCGTCGGTACCGATTGTTCGGTGGGCAAGAAATATACCGCCCTTGCCCTGGAACGGGAGATGCAAGCCCAGGGCCTCGATGCCGATTTCCGAGCCACGGGGCAGACCGGCATCCTGATTTCCGGACGCGGCGTGGCCGTGGATGCGGTGGTGGCCGATTTCATTTCCGGCGCCGCCGAATGGATCAGCCCCGATGCCGACCCTCGTCATTGGGACGTGATCGAGGGGCAGGGCAGCCTGTTCCATCCCTCCTTTGCCGGCGTGACCCTCGGGTTGCTGCATGGCGCCCAGCCCGATGCCTTCGTCGTCTGCCACGAGCCGACCCGCAGGACCATGCGCGGCGTGCCGGCCGCGCTGCCGAGCATCCGTGCCGTCATCGACGCCACCATCGCCAATGGCCGCCTCACCAATCCCGGCATTCAATGTGTCGGCATCGCGGTCAACACCCAGGCGCTGGACGAGGCGGCGGCGCGGGCCTGCCTGGCCGAGATCGCCGAAGCCGAGGGGCTGCCGACGACGGACCCTGTCAGGTTTGGCGTCGCCGACATCGTCAAGCGGCTGAGAGAGGTGTTTGGCTGATCGAAGCCCATCGGGGCGACGAACCTCCGGATAGTTAGGAAGATTTCACGATGAACTATGTCATTGAACCAGCGCCGCAGCCCTTCGTGGCAGTCGCCGGCGAAACCGGGACCTTTCCGGTGCGCCGCATCTGGTGTGTCGGGCGCAACTATGCCGATCATGCCCGGGAGATGGGAGCCGATCCCACGCGTGAGCCACCCTTCTTCTTCGCCAAGCCGGCCGATGCCGTCAATCCCGGCGGCTTGCTGCCGTTTCCGAGCCAGACCTCTGACCTGCACCATGAGATCGAACTGGTGGTCGCTATCGGACGGGGCGGGCGGGACATTCCAGTCGAACGGGCTCTCGAACATGTCTATGGCTATGCCGTCGGCCTCGACATGACGCGCCGGGACATCCAGGCCGAGGCGAAGAAGCTTTCAAGGCCCTGGGAGCTTGCCAAGGGCTTCGACCAATCATGCCCGATCAGTGCCATCGTGCCCGCCGCGCACATCGGCCACCCCGACAGGGGCAGGATCGAGGTGACGGTCAACGGCAAGGTGCAGCAGTCAGGCGATCTGTCGCAGATGATCTGGTCGGTGCCGGAGGCTATCGCCTATCTGTCGCGCTATGTGGCGCTGGCGCCCGGCGATCTCCTGATGACCGGCACGCCGGCCGGCGTCAGCTCGGTGAAGCCCGGCGACACGCTGCACGGCCGTTGCGAAGGGGTCGGTGAGATCACGGTGAGCTACGGGAGATAATCGAGCAGGACGGCAGCTTTTTTGCCGGAAATTTCCAGTGACAATCCGAACAGGACTGTGATCGCCGGGGCCGCAGCGATCACAAAACTGCCGAAAAGGCCTGCGATTGCTTCGTGGGTTCAAGCAAGTGATTGAGTTGGAATGACGACGCGCATGGTCGGTATTGGCGTTTCGGTGCTTGCGCTGGCGGGGGCTTTCACGGCTTTGCCTGCGGTGCTTGATCGCTCGGGGCTCCCTCCGCCGTTCAAGCAGGAAAAGCCAGCGGTCTTTGCTGCCCTTCCGGTCGGGATTCCATTCGAACAGCGCCACCTTCAAGCCGTACCGATGTCGGTTCGATCGGTGATGGCAAGAGAAGGCATGAAGAGCATCGACCCGGTGCTGATCCGCATCTTCAAGGCCGAGAGCGAACTCGAAATCTGGAAGAAAGGCGGGGATGGGCGCTTTTCCCTTTTGAAGACCTGGCCCATCTGTACCTGGTCCGGCGAACTCGGACGCAAGAAGCGAGAAGGTGATCGTCAATCGCCGGAAGGGTTCTACACCCTGACCAAAAACTCGCTCAATCCGCGCTCCTCCTATTACCTTTCCTTCAATCTCGGTTTTCCCAACGCGCTTGAGCGCTCCCTTGGCTATACCGGTTCGGCGCTGATGGTGCATGGCGCGTGCCGTTCCGTCGGCTGCTACGCCATGACGGATGGCGGCATCAACGAAATCTACCCGCTGGTGCGTGATGCCCTGGAGGCCGGACAGGAAACCATTCAGGTGCAGGCTTTTCCTTTCCGTATGCATGCCCGGAACATGGAAGCCAATGCAAATGGCCCGGACCGGGCCTTCTGGCAGAATCTCAAGGAAGGGTATGATCATTTCGAAGCCACGCGACGCGAACCGACCGTGGCGAGTTGCGGCGGGCGCTATGTCTTCAACGCCCGTAGCACGCTTCCCTTTGAGCCGGCAAAGCCGTGCCCTTCGCTGACCGTCTCTCCCAACACGCTCGCTGCTGTTGCAGAGTACCGGGCCAGAGACGAGGCGGATTTTACCCAGGTGGTGGCCGAAGCCACACCGAGCTGGCGCCGCTGGCTGACTCGATTGGGAATCAGCCTCTGATCTCGGCAGAGGACGCTACTTCAACGGCAGGTTCACCGCCGTCAGCCATTCGGAAGGCGGCGCACTGCGGGGATCGTTGAGATATTCCTCGAAGCAGGGCGCATCGCCCGGCTGACGCCCGGAATGCGGCAGCCAGCTATGATAGAGAAAGGCATAGGCGACATCGAGATCGGCATAGGGACCTTTGTGCACCAGCCGTGCCACCGGACCGCCACCAACCTCGCGCCAGACCATGTCCGGGCCGAGCGGGCTGTCTTCCGGCACCGCTAGGCCTGCCTCCGAGCGCAGCTCTGCGACGGGCTTGCTGTCGGGATCGTCGTAATAGATGCCGATCATCCGCACGCCCGGGCGCAGCAGGCCGTGTCCGCCTGCCCAGGCAAACAGGCGCTCGAAACTGGCACCGATCTTCTGGTAATCGCCGTGATGGGGCAAAGTCACCAGCCTGAGGTTGGGCACGGTCTCGATGGTGACATCGTAATGCAGGGCGGAGCGCAACGCGGTCGCACGGGTCATGGCTTGTGATCCTGATTGCGGGGATACCGGGCGCAGATCCTGCCCGGCGCGCCGATAGGCGGCCGGTGGCGAGCCATAGGAGGCCGCAAAAGCGCGGGTGAAGGCCGCCACCGATCCGTAGCCTGCCCGGCTGGCGATGCGGGCCAGCGCGTGCCGGGAGCGGTTGAGCTCGACGGCAGCGCGATGGAGGCGCAGCCGCCGCACAGCCTCTGCCACGGTTTCTCCCGTGACCGCGACGAAGACGCGGTGGAAGTGGTAGGGCGAGAAGCAGGCTATGTCGCTGAGATCGTCGAGTTCGAGCCGGTCGTCGAGGTGCTCGGCGATATGGCTCATCACCCGCTCGATGCGAGCGGCATAGGCGAGGCTGGTTTCGTGTCGGGTCATGATCTGTCTCCGGTGGCTTCACCCTAGCTGCGCTGATTTGATCATGATTGCGGAGTTGACGAGGGCATGCGCTTCGTTGACTTTGGTCAGCCTTGCTGCCCTAGAGCAAAGCGCGTTTAGACGGAAACGCCGCATTGCTCTCACTCTTTGATTGGACGCGTCTTTGCGATTCCTGGCGATTCCGCCAAATCGCAAAACGCTTTAGAAGCTGCTGTGAACCACCTATCGGACAGATCATGACTGAGATTATCAAGACCGACGTGCTCATCGTCGGCGCCGGGCCTGTCGGCCTGTTCTCCGTATTCGAACTCGGTCTGCTCGATATCAGGGTGCATGTGGTCGACATTCTCGACAAGATCGGCGGCCAGTGCGCCGAGCTCTATCCGGAAAAGCCGATCTACGACATTCCCGGCTTCCCGATCGTGACGGGGCAGGAACTCGTCGACAATCTGCTCAAGCAGATCGAGCCTTTCTCGCCGGTCTTCCATCTGTCGCGCATGATCTCGACGATCGAGCGCATCGGTGATCCCTTGTTCCGGGTTACCACGGATGCCGGCGACGTCTTCGAGACGAAGACCGTGGTGATTGCCGCCGGCGGTGGTTCCTTCCAGCCCAAGAAGCCGCCGATCGAGGGCATCGAAGCCTATGAGGGCAAGTCGGTCTCCTATGCCGTCAGGCAGATGGAAGCTTTCCGCGACCGCTCCGTGCTGATCGTCGGCGGCGGCGATTCCGCTCTCGACTGGACGCTGAACCTGCAGCCCATCGCCAAGCGCGTGACGCTGATGCATCGCCGCGACGCGTTCCGGGCCGCCCCCCACTCGGTCGAGAAGATGCGGGCCCTGGCGGCAGAGGGGGCGATGGACCTGAAATTCGGGCAGGTCGTCGGCCTGGAAGGGGCGGAAGGGCAGCTTTCGGGGGCCGTGATCCGCGAGGATTCCGGCACTGTCTATACCTTGCCGGTGGAGCACCTGCTGCCCTTCTTCGGCCTGACCATGAAGCTCGGCCCGGTGTCGAGCTGGGGGCTCGATCTGCACAATGACGAATTGGTGCTTGTCTCCACCGAGACCTTCGAGACATCGCAGCCGGGCATTTTCGCCATCGGGGACATCAACTGGTATCCCGGCAAGCTCAAGCTGATCCTCTCCGGCTTCCATGAAGGCGCGTTGATGGCGCAGAAGGCTTTCCGCTATATCTACCCGGAGAAACGCCTGACCTTCCAATACACGACCTCATCGTCTTCCCTGCAAAAAAAACTCGGTGTGCTCTGAACTTTTTGGCATCCCAAGCGTTTGCAATTCGTCAGGGGGCCCTATATCGATTAGGTACAGCCGTCCAAGGACGGCTGGGGCGTGCTCTTTCAACTGAGGCGTGACGCCATAACGTCTATTCTGTTCTGTGCGTCAGCTCGGCCAACGGGAGTAGACAAGATGTTCAAGTCGATCGTCGTTCCTGTCGATATTGCAGATCTGAAACTGGCCAGACTCGCCATCGACAGCGCAGTGAAACTTGCCGATACCGCCGGCGCGACGCTGACCCTGGTCCATGTCGTGCCGATCATGCCCCTGATGATGCTGGATACGGTGCCCGTGAGCTTTGAAGGCGAAGTCGCCGAAAAGGCCAAAGGCTCGCTTGCCGATCTTGCCCGTACGGTGTTGCTGCCGGGCGGCCAGGTGCAGAGCGTGGTGCGGATCGGTGGCATCTATCACGAAGTGCTGGCCATTGCCGAGGAACAGCAGGCCGATCTCGTGGTGGTCGGTTCTCACCAACCGAGCGTCGCGACCTATCTGCTCGGCTGCAATGCGAGCGCCATCGTGCGCCATTCCGGCTGCTCTGTGCTGGTCATTCGCGAGGAAAAACCACACGCCGAGGAAAGCACCGACGATGTCTCGCCGCATTTCGCCTCGGTCGATGATGCCATGCGGGCAGCGTGGGAAGCCGACAAGCTGCATTGAAGCGCGAGATAGCGCCGTTTCCTGAAAGGCACGGTGCTCCATCTGAAAAGGCGCAACGAGGCCGGGAAAGGCACGCTATTGCTATGGCCGGGCTCGTCCCTGCCTGCGGGCTTTCAGGCCCCGCAGGACGCCATGGCGTCGTCGAGCGTTTTCGAGGCGTCTTCGGTGGGGATGGCTTCCGACCGACCGACTGGCTCGCCGGCCTTGTTGAGCACGGCGACGGTGAGACTACCGCTTCTGCGCAAATCCCTGATATCCTTGGCAGCGAGCAGGGCGGCGACGCTCTGCTCGCCATTGCCGGCCGCCTCTACGCTGTCGATCGCAACCTGACGCCCGGCAATCCTGAGCGCGCGCGCCGAGACGGCAGCGGCCCGCATGCGTTCGAGGTCGAGCGGCGCCAGGGCCTTGAAGGATAGTTCGAGCCGCGCCGTCTTGCTGTCGCGGCAGGCGAGGGCGACGCGGAACTGCTCGCTGGCAAATTCCGCGGTTGCCGGCAGGCCCACGGCTTGGATGAGGGTCCAGCGGCCGCGGCCGGGCGGCGGCGTGCCCGGCGAGGCCTTGAGCCCCACGCTCGGCTTGGCGACAGCGGCCATTGGCTGGTCGTTCCCCCTGCCGGTGAGCAGGCTCGAGGTCGTAACGGGTTCATCGGAGGCCGGCAGCAGGGTCGTGGCGACCCCAACGGGGATCCACTGGCTTTCGGGCAGGACGTCGAGACTGTTGAAGGGGGTACGCAGGGTGGTGGTGAAGAATGCTTCGTTCACCCCCAGAGTCTTGACGAAGTCATAGACGCTGACGACCTCGCGGCCGTAATCGCGCACGATCTGACCCATCTCGCGGGCATCGAAGCTCTCGCCATCGGTAAATTGCGGTGAGAACTGATGCACACCGACCTTCGAGCCCGGCACGACGAAGCGGGCCGTGCCGCCCAGCATCACCATGGTGCAGGCCGAGAAGCAGCCGGCCTGATTGAAGACCGGCTGGCCGCGCTGAAGGCGGGCCTGGCCGATAATGGTCGTCCATCCGGCCTTGCGGATGCGCCGCCCTATGATCAGGGCAGGCTGCACCTTACCGCCGATCGACTCGAAAGCCACGATGACCTTCGGCGCATCGCCCGGTGGCAGTTGCCCGTCCGCCGGTTCCGCCGGCAGGACACCGCTCAGGCGGTTCTGCGAGAGGAAGACGGCGAAATTTCGCGAGGTTTCGTCGACGATCTGGCCCGAGGCGTTGATCACCACGCATCCCGGGCAGGATTTGCCGGAGGCAACGATATTGAACTGCATGGGCTGCGAATCGTCGCCTGCCTGAACCGTGCCGGTTGCTGCGAGCAGGGCGAGAACCGCGAGGCTGGCCGGTTTGCCCGGCCGTGGCATGAATTGTTTCGCAATGGCGGTTGCCTGGCGCAAATCCACAGCCTCTCCGATCCCGTACACAACACTTGGGTGGCAGCCTTCATGGCCGTAAGCGCTGCTTCGTTGCAAGGATGAAATCGGCGAAATTGCCGTGAATCATGAGACGGTTGGAAGGCGTGACAATCCTGCCACAGGCATCGATCCCCAAATTCATGCCGGCGCCTCGATGTGCTTTTTCGCGCGTTCGATGTGTTAACAAAAGGTGATACTCTGCCAAGGTGTACAAGACCGGTCGGGCCATGATGATGCGACGTTATATGTGGGGTCTTTTTCTGCTCGCCGGCCTGCTCGTCGGAGGCGAGGCTCTGGCGGCCCAGAAGGCGGCGCTGGTGATCGGCAACAGTGCCTATCGCTCGGTGACGCCTTTGGTGAACCCGGCCAATGACGCCAACGACATGGCGGCGGCGCT
>NZ_LYXZ01000008.1 GCF_001676615.1 Labrys sp. WJW
CGGCGGTGATCCTTTTCAGCATCGCCGCCCTGGCTCTCGTCGTCCCCGCCTATATGCGCTGGCGCGGACGCGGCAAGGTTCTCACCCAGCTCGCCGCTTCCGAGGATTGATGCAACGTTCCGGCAGCCATGCCGGGACGTTACTTTTCTTTCATCTCGACTTGCAGTACACCACCCGCACCAGGCCGGGCCCCTCTGGCAGTTCCCGATGCGTAGCGTTCCGGGACCTGTGATGTCGGACTGGAGCAAACAGAGCGGTCCCGGCGCGTCGGCGTCCCCTAGCGCCCCAGGCTTCCTTCCTGGCTCGAATCGGCACCGCTCTCCCGCACCGGAACGAGAGAGCCTTCCTCCATGCCCGATATCCTTGCCATCCTGTCGGAAGCCATTTCCGTCTCCTCCCTGGTCGCGCTCGGCCAGGTCATCCTGATCGACCTGGTCCTGGCCGGCGACAATGCCATCGTCATCGGCCTCGCCGCCGCCGGCCTTCCCAAGGAGCAGCGGACCCGCGCCATCCTGATCGGCATCGCCGCCGCCACCGTCTTGCGCATCTTCTTCGCCGCCATCACCACCCAGCTTCTCGCCATTGTCGGGCTTCTGCTCGCCGGCGGCATCCTGCTCTTGTGGGTGTGCTGGAAGATGTGGCGCGAACTGAGCACCAGCCATAGTGAGGAAGCCGCCGCCCAACACGCCCTCGACGGCGACGGGGAAAACGGCAACGGCTCGAGCAACGGCACCCCGCGCAAGACTTTCGCCCAGGCCGCCTGGCAGATCGTGGTCGCCGACGTCTCGATGTCGCTCGACAACGTCCTCGCCGTCGCCGGCGCGGCGCGCGACCATCTGTGGGTGTTGATTTTCGGCCTGGTCGTCTCGATCGCACTGATGGGTATCGCGGCGAGCCTGATCGCCCGCCTGCTCAACCGCTATCGCTGGATTGCCTATGTCGGCCTCATCGCCATCCTCTATGTCGCCGGCGACATGATCTATCGCGGCGCCAAGGAAGTCTGGCCGCTGATGTTCTGACGCGGTTGACCTGAGCATCATCCAGGCCGGCAGCAATGCCGGCCTTTTTTCTGGATCGGCATCCATGTTGCTCACGGATGATGAACGTCCCTCAGGAATCGCTCCCTGTTTCAAGGCGCTCTTCCCTGTCGCACAGTGACCGGGGGACGCTGGCAATAGCCGCCTGATATGAACGGGATAGCAACGTTTTCGAGGAAAAGGCCGATCGCCTATTGCCGTTTGCCTCGTCGAATCTTCTGAGGTACGTTCCCGAAAGATCGGGACAGGTGGAACCATGGCGCGGGCAACGGTGCACGATCTGGCGCGTGCGGCGGGCGTGAGCCTGGCCACCATCGACCGCGTGCTCAATCGCCGCGGCGGCGTGCGGCCGGCGACGATCGAGAAGGTCGAGCAGGCCATGGCCCGGCTGAACTATCGCCGCGACATGGCGGCCGCGATGCTGGCCAAGCAGCAGGAATATCGCTTCGTCTTTCTCGTCCCGGTCGGCGTGAACACCTTCATGCGCAACCTGGCGAACGAAGCCACACGGTTGTCCGATCTCAATGCCGCCGACCGGATCAGCATCCGTGTCGTGGAGATCCCGCCCTTCGACGACGACAGGCTCGCCGGGATCCTCAACGGGCTCGACAGCGCCGATATCTCGGGCGTGGCCGTGGTCGCCACCGAGAACGCCCAGATACGCCAGGCCATCGACCGGCTGGCCGAGCGGGGCATCCCGGTAGTGACGCTGGTGTCCGACGTGCCGGCTTCACGCCGCGCCCATTTCGTCGGCATCGACAACAGCGCGGCCGGCCGCACTGCTGGTTCGCTGATGGGGCGCTTCCTGCGCGGACGTTCGGGCCGCATTGCCGTGCTCGCCGGCTCGATGCTGCTGCGCGACCATGTCGAGCGCCATTTCGGCTTCGAGCGCGTGCTGCGAACCGAGTATCCCGATCTCGTCACCCTGCCGGTGATCGAGGGCCGCGACAATGGCGCCGTCGTCGAGGAGGTGCTCGGCACCCTGCTCGACGACCATCCGGATATCATCGGCCTCTACAGCCTCGGCGGCGGCAATCGCGGCGTGATCGCCGCCCTGAACAAGCGCCAAGCCGGCGCCCGCATCTGCGTGATCGCGCATGAGTTGACCACCCATTGCCGCGAAGCCCTGGTCGACGGCACCTTCGATGCCATCCTCAACCAGGACCCTGGCCATGAAGCCCGCAGCGCCATGCGCGTGCTGCGCGCCCTCACCGACGGCCAGCCCATCGACCAGGGCCAGGAACGCATCCGCATCGACATCTATCTCAGGGACAATCTACCCTGAGGCTCCTCACGCCCCTCGCGAAAACACCATCATGAAGTTGACGTCGGTGTCGCGGCTGAGGCGCCATTCGTCCAGCAGGGGATTGTAGACCACGCCGCAGCGGTCGAGCTCGGCCAGGCCTTGCGGCGTCACCGCTTCCTCGATCTCCGCCGGCGTGACGAACTTGTTCCAGTCATGCGTGCCACGCGGCACCCAGCCCAGCACCTTCTCGGCCGCGACGATCGCCAGCGCATAGGCCTTCATGGTGCGGTTGAGGGTGGCGACGAAGAGGAGGCCGCCGGGCTTCACCATATCAGCGCATGTCTTCAGGAAAGCGGCGGGATCGGTGACATGCTCGACGATCTCCATCGCCAGCACCACGTCGAAGCGCTCCCCGGCCGCTTCGAGATCCTCGGCAGGCAGGACGCGATAGTCGATGGCGAGGCCCGAGCGGGCAGCATGGGCCTTGGCCATCTCGACATTGGTCGCGGCCATGTCGATGCCGACGACCTCGCCGCCAAGCTTGGCCAGCGGCTCGCTGAGCAGGCCTGCACCGCAGCCGATATCGGCGAGCCTGAGGCCCTTCAGCCCGTCGAGGGCGACGGAGGAGCGGCCGAAATGCCCGGCGATCTGATCCCTGACATAGCGCAGTCGCACCGGGTTCAGCCGGTGCAGCGCCCGCATGGTGCCGCGCGGGTTCCACCAATCGGCCGCCATCGCCTCGAAGCGTTCGATCTCCTTGGGATCGACCGACGAACCCTTGCCTGCTGCGCTCATGCCTGCGTCCTGGAGAAAGACGCGTTCCGACGGAAACGCTTGCTTGCCCCAGCTCCCTGTTTCGGTGCCTCTTGCGATTCTTGCCGATTCCGTCAAATCGCAAAACACAAAAATCGCGTGGTACGGAGCAGAAAATTACCGTTTTCAGCCGCCTGTGTGGCCCCGATCTACCCCTAAGGCAACCCCATTAACAATGCCCCGCTCTCTTTCTCGATATTGTCATCGCAATTTGGCAATTTCCGTCGCGCCTGGACTTTGAGCGGCCTTAATTTCAGCTATGGTCACCCGAGCCGCATCGACCGGGCAATGCCGGCCTTCCCAAGGTGAGGAATCCTCGCCCCGGGTAGGACTGCACGGCATTCGGCCAATGTGGAATTTCCGAGCCCGTCGCTGGGCGGGTTCGGAAATTCCACAGAGCGCCGCCACAAGGCGGCGTAGCAAGAAGGGATGAACGAGATGGCGTGGCGCGACGACGAAGCCCGGGCGGCCCTGATCCACAAGGCGGCAAGGAGCCTCCAGCCAGGCAAGACCCCTCCCACCTTCGCCGAAGTACTCTTCGGCCGAACCACCCTCGAAGACCTCGCCACCCATGACGCCGCCTCGCTCGCCTTCCTGGCCGAGCAGGCCTGGGACCATGTGCAGCGCCGCACGCCCGGCCATGCCGATATCCGCGTCGTCAATCCCGACATGCCCGACGGCCGCGAGATCTCGGTCATCGAGATCCTCAACGACAACATGCCCTTCCTGTTCGATTCCACCATGGCCGAGCTTTCGGAACGCGGGATCGAGGCACAATTGGTCGCCCACCCCATCATCGCGCTGGAGCGCGACGCCCAGGGCAAGCTCGTGCAATTCTTCGGCGATGCCGTGCCGGACGGCAGCAAGGGCGTGCGCGAGAGCCTCATCCACATCCATATCGCCCGCATCGATTCGGACGCCGACCGGCAGAGCCTGATCGACGGGCTGACGCTGGTGTTCAACGACGTCAGGGCCTGCGTGGTGGATTGGCGCGCCATGCGCGACCGGGTCGAGCAGGCGATCGAATCCTTCCGCACCAATCCGCCGCCGCTGCCGGTCGACGAGATCGCCGAGGCCAACCAGCTCCTGCAATGGATCTGCTCGGACAATTTCACCTTCCTGGGCCTGCGGGAATATCGCTTCTCCACCGACAGCGACGCCTCCGACGAAGTCAGTGAGGGCGAGGGCCTCGGCATCCTCAGGGATCCCGAGGTCAAGATCCTGCGCCGCGGCACCGAATTGGTGGTGATGACGCCGGAAATCCGCGAATTCATGCGCGAGCCGACGATCCTGATCGTCACCAAGGCGAATGTGAACAGCCGCGTCCATCGCCGCGTGCGCATGGACTATATCGGCGTCAAGCTCTACACGCCCGACGGCCAGGTCGAGGGCGAATTGCGCGTCGTCGGCCTGTTCACCTCGGCAGCCTATACGCGCTCGGTGCGCCAGATCCCCTATGTCCGCCACAAGGTCGCCCAGGTGCTGCAGCGCGCCGGGCTCGATCCGCAGAGCCATTCGGGCAAGGCGATCCTGCACATCCTCGAAGAATATCCGCGCGACGAACTCGTGCAGGTCGATTCCGAGACGCTCTACAACTTCGCCATGGAAATCCTGCTCCTCTATGAGCGCCCGCGCCTGCGTGCGCTGGTGAGGGCCGACAAGTTCGACCGCTTCGTCTCCATCCTCGTCTTCATTCCCCGCGAGAAATACGACACCGACGTGCGCATCGGCATCGGCAATTATCTGGCGAATGCCTATAAGGGCCGCCTTTCGGCCTCCTATGCGGCCTTCCCCGAAGGGCCGCTGGCGCGCGTGCATTACATCATCGGCCGCTATGAAGGGGATACGCCCTTCATCGAGCGTTCGGTGCTGGAAGCCGGCATCACTGCCATCGCCACCAATTGGGGCGACAAACTGCGGGCCGCCCTGACCGGCACCACCGACGGCATGCGTGCGCGCCTGCTCGGCAACCGCTACGCCAATGCCTTCACCGGCGGCTATCCCGAAACCTTCTCCACCGCCCAGGCCATCGCCGACATCGGCGTGATCGAGAAGCTGACGCCCGCCCGCCCCGTGGCGATCCTGGTCTATCGCCTGGAGGAGGACGACACGCCTTCGCGCTGCGGCCTCAAGGTCTTCTCGCAGGGCGCACCGATGTCGCTGTCCTATCGCGTGCCGGTGATCGAGAATCACGGCCTGCGCGTGGTCGACGAACGCACCTACGAGATCACCCCCACCGCCAAGCCGGCGCCGGCTCCCGTCTGGCTGCACGACATGACGGTGGAGACCAGCGACGGCCAGCCGATCCCTCCCGGCATCGACTTCCAGCATCGCCTCGAAGCCTCGATCATGGCGGTGGTCGGCGACTATGCCGAATCCGACGGCTACAACGCCCTCGTCCTGCGCACCTCGCTGGGCTGGCGCGAGATCTCCGCCATCCGGGCTTTGTCGCGCTATCTGCGCCAGATCCGCGCCCCCTTCAGCCAGGACTATATGTGGGAAACGGCGCGCAAGAATCCGCAGATCACCGCCAGCATCGTGGCCCTGTTCCGCGCCCGCCACGACCCAAGGCTGACGGCCACCGATGCCGAGCGGGCCGCGCATGAAGCCGAGATCGTGGCCGAGATCGAGGAACAATTGCAATCGGTCTCCTCGCTCGATGAGGACCGCATCCTGCGTCGTTTCACCAATCTGGTGCAGGCGATCATGCGCACCAATCTCTGGCAGGTCGGCCCGGACGGCCAGCCCCGGCCGGTGATCAGCTTCAAGTTCGAATGCCGCAAGGTCGAGGGCCTGCCCGCCCCCAAGCCGCTCTACGAGATCTTCGTCTATTCGCCGCGTGTTGAGGGCATCCACCTGCGCTTCGGCAAGGTGGCGCGCGGCGGCCTGCGCTGGTCCGACCGCCCCCAGGATTTCCGCACCGAGATCCTGGGTCTTGTCAAAGCACAACAGGTCAAGAATGCGGTGATCGTGCCCGTCGGCGCCAAGGGCGGCTTCGTGCCCAAGCGCCTGCCGCCGCCGTCCAACCGCGATGCCTGGCTGGCCGAGGGAACGGAAGCCTACCGCATCTTCATCCGCTCGCTGCTGGAACTCACCGACAATATCGACGGCGACAACATCGTGCCGCCCGACAACACCGTGCGCCATGACGGCGACGACCCCTATCTGGTGGTCGCGGCCGACAAGGGCACCGCCACCTTCTCCGACACGGCCAATGCCATCTCCATCGAGAAGCATCACTGGCTGGGTGACGCCTTCGCATCGGGTGGCAGCCAGGGTTACGACCACAAGAAGATGGGTATCACCGCCCGCGGGGCCTGGGAGGCGGTAAAGCGACATTTCCGCGAACTCGGCACCGACATCCAGGTCGAGCCCTTCACCGCCGTCGGCGTCGGCGACATGTCGGGCGACGTCTTCGGCAACGGCATGCTGCTGTCGCCGGCGACCAAGGTGGTCGCGGCCTTCGACCATCGCGACATCTTTATCGATCCTTCGCCCGATCCCGCCATCAGCCATGCCGAGCGCCTGCGCATGTTCAACCTGCCGCGATCCAGTTGGCAGGATTACGACAAGTCGCTGATCTCCAAGGGCGGCGGCGTGTTCTCACGTTCGCTCAAGGCCATCCCGCTTTCCGCCGAAATGCGCGCGCTGCTCGATCTCGACAAGGCCGAGGCAACGCCCACCGAGGTGATGACGGCGATCCTCAAGGCCCGCGCCGATCTCCTGTGGTTCGGCGGCATCGGCACCTATATCCGCGCCGCCAGCGAGACCGACGACCAGGTCGGCGACCGCGCCAACGACCCCATCCGCATCACCGGCGCCGATGTCAGGGCCCGGGTGATCGGCGAGGGTGCCAATCTCGGCGCCACCCAGCGCGGCCGCATCGAGGCGGCACAGAAGGGCATCAAGCTCAATACCGACGCCATCGACAATTCCGCCGGCGTCAACACCTCCGACGTCGAGGTGAACATCAAGATCGCTCTGGCCCGGCCCGAGCGTGACCAGCGCCTGACGCAGGCCGATCGCAACATCCTGCTGGCTGTTATGACCGACGAGGTCGGTTCGCTGGTGCTGCGCAACAACTACCTGCAGACGCTGGCGCTCTCGCTCTCCGAGCGCAAGGGAGTCGCCGAGACCGGCTTCCTCACCCGCCTGATGCAGTCGCTCGAACAGCGCGGCCTGCTCGACCGCGGCGTGGAATTCCTGCCCGACGACGTCGCCATCGCCGAGCGCACCCGCCGCGGCCAGGCCCTGACGCGGCCGGAACTCGCCGTGCTGCTCGCCTATGCCAAACTGACGCTCTATGATGACCTGCTGGTCACCAGCGTGCCGGACGATCCCTATCTGGCCCGCGAGTTGTCGGTGTATTTCCCGCCCGAGATCCAGAACCGCTTCCCCGATGCCGTCGAGAACCATCGGCTGCGGCGCGAGATCATCGCCACCAATCTGGCCAACGGCATCATCAACCGCGGCGGACCCGCCTGCGTAGTGCGCCTCAGCGACGAGACCGACGCCGACGTCACCACCATCGCCATGGCCTTCGCCGCCGTGGATGAATCCTATGGCCTGCGCTATCTCTACGATGCCATCGATGCTCTCGACAATCGTATCGACGGGCAGCTCCAGCTCAGCCTCTATGGCTTCCTGCAGGATCTCCTGCTCTCGCGCGTCGTGTGGTTCGTGCGCAATGTCGACTTCTCGCCCGGGTTGGAAGCGGTGATCGCCCGCTTCGGCGCCGGCGTCCATGAAATCGCCATCGGGCTCGACGCCACCTTGCCTGAGGCGATGCAGGCGGCACGCCTCAAGCGCACCCGCGAGCTGGTCGAGGGCGGCGTGCCTGAAGACCTCGCCGGCAGGATGGGCAACCTCGATCCGCTGGTGTCGGCGCCCGACATCGTGCTGGTAGCGGGCCGCACCGGCCGGGCCATTGGCGACACCGCGGCCACCTTCTACGCGGCGGAAGCCAATTTCCAGCTCGACCGCATCGTCACGGCTGCCCGCTCCGTGCCCGCCAGCGACTATTTCGAACGCCTTGCCATCGACCGGGCGATCGAACAGATCGCGGCTGCCGAGCGGCGCCTGGTCGCCGACATGCTGGCGACCGGTTCGTCCGGCCAGGCGGCGACGGATGCCTGGCTAGAGGCCCATCCCGAAGCCGCGCGCATCCGCCGCTCGGTGGAGGAAATCGCGGCCAGCGGCCTGACCCTGGCCAAGCTCACCGTGGCGGCCAACATGCTGGGCGATCTCGTCAGGGAGTGACGAGGTCGCGGATGGCCGGCCAGCTGGCACCTCGATGTTGCCGACTGGCCTGTTCGCAAGGCTCCAGTTCAGTTCCTGCTTGAGGCAAGCGGTATCAGGCAGGCGTTTCCTCGGCGTTTTGCGGCTGCCGGTCGGTCGCCGCAGCCGGGGAAGGCATGCGTGGCGCGATGTCGTGGCGTCCCCACACGAACAGCGCCAGCGCCACCAACGCCACGCTGCCATGGACCCAATAGGCTAAACCATAACCGCCCAAATCGGTGAGCCAGCCGGCGACGACATTGCTCAACGAGGCTCCGATAGCCTGCACGGTCATGACGGCGGCGAGCCCGACATTGAAGCGGCCGGTACCAGAGAGAATGCGCTCGGCGGCGATGGGCGTGACAATACCGATCAGGCCGGCTCCCACGCCATCGAGAAATTGCACGGGGAAGATGAAGGCAAAGGATGTGAAGGTCCCCGCGATCGCGCCACGGATCGGCAGGGCTGCCAGTGCAACGATGAATATGGCGGCCAGGCCGAACCGTCTGATCAGCCAGGGCGCCATCAACGCCATGCCGATCATCGAAAGCTGGGAAACGCCCGTCGTGATCGCGGTGGTCCTGAAAGGAGTGCCGAGCTGAATGGAGAAAGCCTGGGCGATCAGGCGGCTGATGGGAGCGTTGCCAAAATGAAATATCATCAGCACCAGGCTGAGCAAGACCAGCCCCTTGCTGCCGGCCAACACTGAAAATCCGGAAGGGGCCTCCGCTCCCTCGTGATGCGCCAGCCCGCGTGCAACTTGATGGTCGATCAATTTCGGCTCGATGGCGAGCGTCGCCGCAATCGTGGCAAAGGCGGCAAACAGCATGAGCCCGACGACGCCGTGGAGGCCGAACAGGAGCGTTCCCGCATAGATCGCCGCCAGGGAGGCAACGTTCCCTGTGTGGTTCCAGAATTCGTTTCGGGATACCTGGCGGGAAAAGCGCTCTTCGCCGACGAGCCCAAGCGTCAGGCCCATGAGCGCGGGACCGATGACGGCGCCGACGATGGCCGTCGCGGACTGTCCCCCGAAGACGGAAAGGCCATTGGGGGTCGCCAGCGTCCACAGAGCCATCATCGTCACAAAGGTGACGGGCAGGATGATCAGTGTCCGCTTGTAGGGCGAGGCATCGACGAGCGCGCCGAACACAGGCGTGGTCAGCATGCCCAACACCCCTCCGATCGTCGCGATCACGCCGAGTGTGAACGGCTCCCAGCCGCGGGTTGCAAGGAAACCGTCGAGAAAGGGCCCCAAACCATCGCGGGCATCGGCAAGGAAGAAGTTCAAGATCGACAGGGCGATGAGGGAGCGACGAAACTCGGAGGGTGGAGAGGACGTCACGACTACTCCCGCGATCAGGTCTCTTCAACGACACGCCATGCCGAGCACCCGGCGGGAATGACGCAGGGATTTCCGCGAGAGCGTTTTGCGATTTGACGGAATCGCGTCGAATCGCAAAACGCATCGAACCAAAGATTTGGAGCAAATAAGCGTTCACGCCTGAACGCGTTTTGCTCTAGCCCCCTCGATGTTCAGCACATATACGATCGAAGAGGCGCGCGAAATGCAATCGCTTTCGAGCACTCCCCGGAGCCCCCATACAGTCCCCATGGTCTTTCAAGTTTCCGCCCCGATTCTCAGCCTTTCCGTTGCAGCCCTGACAGCGTTGACTTTGCTGATCCGGCCCTTCAAGTGGCCGGAGGCGGTCTGGGCCGTCCTCGCGGCGGCGTTGCTGACGGGTGCGGGCGCCATCCCCCTGCTGGACGCTTGGGCAGGCATCGCCAAGGGCCTGGACGTTTATCTGTTCTTGATCGGCATGATGCTGATCGCCGAATTGGCACGACAGGAAGGCCTGTTCGATTGGTTGGCCCTGATAGCCACCAACCATGCGAAAGGCTCCCCGTTCAAGCTGTTCACCCTGACCTATCTCGTCGGCATCCTGGTGACGGTCTTCATGTCGAACGATGCGACCGCCGTCGTCCTCACCCCCGCCGTTTATGCAGCCTGCCGAGCAGCCAGGGTCAAGGATTCTCTACCCTATCTCCTGATCTGCGCGTTTACCGCAAACGCGGCCAGTTTCGTGCTGCCGATCTCCAATCCTGCCAATCTGGTGATATTCAACGGCGGTCATATGCCTGCCCTCGTCGATTGGCTGTCGACCTTCGCACTCCCCTCCGCGCTTGCCATCGCAATCACCTTTGCCGCGCTTTTGTGGAATCAGCGCGCGGCGTTGGCAGCTGAAACACTGGCTGCTCGCGTGCCGGGCACAAGCCTTTCCCTTACCGGAAAGGTGGCGGGACTGGGGCTGACGGTCACGGCCATCGGCCTGATCACCGCCTCGGCGCTCCACGTCGACCTGGGCTGGCCCACTTTTGCCGGCGGGATTCTCACCCTGTCGATCGTATCGATCATCAAGCGCCAATTCCCATCGCAGGCGCTCGAAGACATTTCGTGGAGCGTCATTCCACTGGTGGCGGGCTTGTTCGTGGTGGTGGAAGCACTCGGGACGAGCGGCGTCCTCGCAATGCTGGCCGAGTCCGTCAGCCGCCTGACGGCAATGTATCCCCAGCTCGGCGCGCCTGCCGCCGGCGTGCTCACCGCCATCGTCGCCAACCTCGTCAACAACCTTCCAGCCGGGCTCGTGGCGGGAAACATCGTTCAGTCGATCCACGCATCGCCCGCTCTCTCCGGCTCGATCCTGATTGGAATCGACCTTGGCCCCAACCTGTCGATCACCGGATCACTGGCCACGATCCTCTGGCTGAACGCGTTGCGGCGCGAGGGCATAAAGGTTGGTTTCTGGCAGTTCCTCAAGATCGGGACCGTCGTGATGTTCCCTGCGCTCCTGGCCGCGATCGCCAGCCTCGCAATCCTGAATTCTTGAACCGCCCGGAAGCGTTACCGCGCCAGATGATGCAGCACGATGCCGCTCGTCGTGGCGACATTGAGGGAATCGAAGCCGCCTCTCATGTCGATGCGGATGGTCCGCAGCCGCCTCAGGATGCGTTCGGGCAGGCCAGGGCCTTCGGCACCGAACAAGACGGCCTGCCGGCCCACAGGCTCGATATCGGCGAGGCGCTCCTTGCCGGAGGGGCTGGTGGCCAGCACCTCGAAACCGGCGGCGAGCAAGGCGTCGCAGAGATCGCCGATATCTCCGCTTTGGGCAAAGGGCGTCATCAGGACCGCGCCGGCCGAAACCCTGATCGCCTTGCGGTAGAGCGGATCGCAGGAAGCACCGTCGATCAGCACGCCGTCGAGGCCGAAGGCGGCCGCGTTGCGAAAGATGCCGCCCATATTGTCATGATTGGCGATGGCCGACAGGCCGACGAACAGGGCATGCGGCGGCGCATCGGCCAACAGCCTCTCCACCGCGAGGCCTTCGCCCCTCAGCCCCATCGCCAGGATGCCGCGATGCATGGGAAAGCCGGCAATCCCGTCCAGGACACCGCGTGAGGCACTGTAGACGGGGGTCCCGGCCGGCACCTTGGCGAGGAGGTCGGCGATCGGCTCGATCCTGTTCTCGGCGATCAGGAGGGATTCGACGGCGAAACGCCCTGATAGCAGCGCCGTGCGCAGCACCACCTCCCCCTCGATGACGAAGCGCCCGCCTCGGCCCTTGAGGTCACGCTCGCGGATGTCGCGATACGGCTCGATGCGTGGATCGAAGGGGTCATCGATGGGCAGAAGCATGGAAATCTCAAATCGAGCCGAGGAAACATCGCGGCTGGGACCGCGGACGTCCCGTCCGCTCTTGGCACCATCACGCTCGCAGGAAAAACAGAGCGGACGGGACGTCCGCGGTCCCAGCCATGGCGTCATAGTCGGATAGGCGCATCCTGCTGATGAAAAGCAAGCCCGAATGTCCTACATAGCGGGCATGACCACGCCCTTCCTGTTCGATCCTCAGGCGCTCGCCCTGCACCGCCGGCGTGCTGCGGCCGCTCCCGCCGACTTCCTGTTGCGCCACGTCGCCGAGGACATGGCCGACCGCCTCGCCGTGATACTGCGTCCGTTCGAGCGGGCAGCAGAGATCGGCCCGCTTTCGCCCGTGCTGGCGCAGGCGGTACGCCCTCGCCTCGCCGCAGACTGGCAGGAAGTCGCCATCGGCGACGAGGTGCTGCCTCTTCAGCCCGAAAGCATCGATCTTGCGCTGTCCGCCCTTGCCTTGCAGTTCGTCAACGACCTGCCGGGCATGCTGAGCCAGATCCGCCGCGCCCTCAGGCCGGACGGATTGCTGCTGGCTGCCCTGATCGGCGGTTCCACGCTCACCGAGTTGCGAGCCGCCTTTTCCGAGGCCGAGCTGGAAATGGAAGGCGGCGTCTCGCCCCGCGTGGCGCCTTTCGCCGACGTGCGCGACATGGGCGGCTTGCTGCAGCGAGCCGGCTTCGCACTGCCCGTCACCGACAGCGATGTCCTCACCGTGCGCTACGACAATGCCTTTGCCCTGATGGCCGATCTCAGGGCGATGGGGGCCGCCAACATGCTGGTCCAGCGTCGCAAGGCCTTCACGCGCCGGGCGACGATGCTTCGCATGGCGCAGATCTATGGCGAGCGCTTCTCCGATCCGGACGGGCGCATCCGCGCCACCTTCGAGATCGTCTGGATCTCCGGCTGGGCGCCCCATGCCGGCCAGCAGAAGCCTCTGAAGCCGGGGTCGGCCAAGACCCGTCTCGCCGACGCCCTGGGCGTGAAGGAATACAGGCAGGAGTGACGAGGCCTCGTCCCGGGGCGGTCGCGCAATCCCAGGCGCCCGGCCGCCATGTTCGGCAGCGCCCATGAAGAAGGGACATACCATGCGATCGATCGTGGCCCTCATGGCCTTCCTGGCTGCCGCGGCACAGGCGCAGGCAGCCCCCTCGATGGCGCAGCACTTTGCCCGGTGCGAGCCTGAATTCTTCGAGGCTCTGCGCGATTATATCGCGCACAATGGACCGGCAACCCGCGGCTCCGTGGTCACCAAAGCCGGCACATGGGACGAACTCGTTTTCGCCAAGCCGGTCCGGGCACATGGATTCGATATCAGGGCCTATCGGCAATTGCAGTCGACGCTGGGCTCCAAGCCCAGCTCCACGGCCTGGCAGTGGGGGCTGGTGATCGAGGCGAAACCTCGCGCGGTCGCCTATGCCATCGATCCCTATCTGAGGAAGATTCGCGCCACCAGCGAAGGGCTCGGCCTGCGTGCCGAGGCCAATGGCTGGTCAGCCGGCCTCGGCGCCTACAAGGGGGGACGATGGCGACAGGTACGCGTCGCTCCCCTTGAAGACGGCAAGGCAACCCTGCTGAGCTGTTTCACCTTCAATGGGGATTATCCCGACTTTCCCGGCCTGCCCGACCCTGCGTCCCTGACTGCTTCCAGGAATTGAGCCTGCATTCCCTGCCTACCGCGCCGGGATCATGTCGATCAGCATCGGGATCAGCGGCTCGTCCGCAGGTGGCATCGGATAGTCGCGCAGCTTCCTGGGCAGCACCCATTTCACCGCCTGGCCCTCGCGCCCATGCGGCGTGCCCTTCCAGCGCCGGCAGATCCACAGCGGCATCAGCAGGGTGAAATCCTCATAGCTATGGCTGGCGAAGGTGAGCGGGGCCAGGCAGGGCTCCTCCACCTCAATGCCGAGTTCCTCGTGCAGTTCGCGGATGAGCGTCTCCTCGGGCCGCTCTCCGGGCTCGAGCTTGCCCCCCGGAAACTCCCACAGGCCGGCCAGGGCCTTGCCCTCGGGGCGCTGGGAGATCAGCACGCGCCCGTCGGCATCGACGAGGGCGCAGGCGGCGACGAGAAGCAGGCGTTTGGTCACGAGCGGTAATCACCGTTGATGGCGACATATTCCTTGGTGAGGTCGCAGGTATAGACCCGGTCGCCTGCCTCGCCGAGGCCGATGTCGACGGCAATGGTGATCGCCTGCCCCTTCATGTAGGTGGAGACCGCTTCCTCGTCATAGGAAGGATCCCGCTCGCCATCGACGGCGACACGGATGTCGCCGAACCAGATGGCGAGCCGGTCACGGTCGGCTTCCTCTCCGGCCTTGCCGACGGCCATCACCACGCGGCCCCAATTCGCATCTTCGCCGGCCACCGCCGTCTTGACCAGAGGCGAATTGGCGATCGATAGGCCGATGCGCCGGGCCGCCTGCTTGGAGGTGGCGCCGCGCACCTCGACCGTGACGAATTTGCGGGCGCCTTCGCCGTCCCGCGCCACCTGCTGGGCGAGATCGAGCAGCACGCCGTCGAGCGCCTTGGCAAAACCAGCCAGGCGCGGATCGGCGGCATCGGTCACCGGAGAGCCCCCTGCCTTGCCGGTGGCGAACAGCAGGAGCGTGTCGGAGGTGGAGGTGTCGCTATCGACGGTGACAGCGTTGAAGCTGTCGACGACGCCCCTGGAAAGCAGGCCCTGCAGCACATCCTTGGCGATCGGTGCATCGGTGAAGACGAAGGAGAGCATGGTCGCCATGTCGGGCGCGATCATGCCGGCTCCCTTGGCGATGCCGTTGATCGTCACCGTGATGCCGCCGAAATCGACGCTGGCGGTCGCCCCCTTGGGGAAGGTGTCGGTGGTCATGATGGCACGGCCGGCATCCTCGAAAGCGCCGGGAGAGACCCGGCCGGCGGTCTCGACCAGCACGCCCCGGAACTTGCCGGCATCGAGCGGCTCGCCGATCACGCCGGTGGAAGCGAGATAAACCTCGCTCGGCCGGCAGCCGGCGGCCTCGGCTGCGAGTTCCGCCGTCAGGGCCACCGCCTCGGCGCCCTTCTTGCCGGTGAAGGCATTGGCATTGCCGGAATTGACCACCAGGGCCCGTGCGCTGCCGTCGGCGAGCGCCGCGCGGCACCAGTCGACCGGTGCTGAGGGGCATTTGGAGCGGGTGAACACGCCTGCCGCCTGCGTGCCCTCGTCCATCAGGACGAGCAACACGTCGGTGCGGCCCTTGTAGCGGATACCGGCTTCGGCCGTCGCCATCCGCACGCCGGCCACCGGCGGCAGATCGGGAAAGCGGGCGGGAGCGAGCGGGGACAGCGGCGCGGCCTTGGCCATGGTATTCCTCGATAGGGTGTGCCGATCTCCTCAGTTCCATTGACCTATCGATGGAATGGGATCGGCACGGTCGGTGAAGAAAGTGCCGGTCCGAAGACCGGCACACCCGATCTTACTGGGCGGGAGCGGCCGGAGCCGGCGTGACAGGGGCCGGGGTGGCCGGGGCCTGATCATCGCCGCCGGGAAGCTGCATGCTTCCATCCGCAGGATCGGCCGGCGCCGCCGGCGGCTGCACGATCTTGGCGGCGGCACGCAGCTTGGCGAAGACTTCCTGCTGCGTCTTCTGGGTCAGATAGTCCGAGATCTGCTGCTTGACGCGGTCGAGGGCCGGCGGAGCCTGCGGACGGCGCTCTTCAAGCTTGATGATGTGATAGCCGAACTGGCTCTTCACCGGCTGAGAGACTTCGCCAGGCTTCATGCCGAAGGCAGCCTCGGCGAATTCCTTGACCATGCGATCCTTGGTGAACCAGCCGAGGTCCCCACCCTGCTCGGCAGAGCCGGGATCCTTGGAAACTTCCTTGGCGACCTTGGCGAAATCCTCGCCCGCCTTCAACCGGGCCTCGACCTTCTTGGCGTCGTCCTCGCTCGCCACCAGGATGTGGCGGGCATGCACCTCGTCCTGGGCCGGGATCAGCTTGACCTGGTCGTCATAGGCCTTCTTGATGGCGTCCTCGGTCACGGCTTCCTTGACAGACTTGGCGACCAGGGCATCGATCAGGATGCGCTGGCGGTAGAAGGCGAGCTTCTTCTGCACCTCGGCTTCATCAAGCACCTTCTGCTGCTCGGCCGCATTGGCGGCCACGCGCAGATTGATGGCGGCGTTGATGATGATGTCCTGCCGCTTGGCCGGCGAAAGCTGGGGCGACAGGCTCGGCCCGATCTCCTGCTCCACGGCGTTGAGATCGTCCTGGGTGATGGGCTGTCCGTCCACGCTGATGGTCGGGGTCGCCTGCGATGCGGGCGCCGCAGGAGCGGGCTGGGCTGCCGGAGCCGGGGTAGCGGCAGGCTTCGCCGCGTCTTCAGCGTTGGAAGGCGCGGCAGCGAAGGCCAGGAAGGCAACGCTGGCGAGCAGGGTCGCGGCTGGACGCGCGCGGCGAAGTGACATCATGGGCAGGTTCCTCGAGAGCGGGGGCGGACCCGGAAGCGATTGGGGCATCCGGACGGACGCTGTTTCGGCAACAGGCCCGCATTGCTCCTGATCCCGGGACGAACGCCTACGCAGCGCTGATAGGACAGGAGAAAAGCAAGGTCAATGTCGCCGAATGGCCAGCGCTTCGCCCGCCTTTTAGGAAGGCCTGTCGTCAAAACTGTGACGAGGCCGGCGCTTTGCGACGAATGATCGAGCCATGGCGACGTGACGGCAAAAAATTACGGATTTTTCAGCCAAATGCCCCGGTCAACCGGCGTGGTAGACCCTAAGGTCGATTGACACCCCAAACCCCAATACTTAAGTGAGTCCGGCCGGCAAGCCCTTCGAACCGGGGCGCCGGCATTACGGCCGTCGGTTCACACAATTTCAAAGGCAGCCTGATTCCCGCTGCATCGGAATGCCCCCAACTTGCCGTATCGGGAGCATGCCGCCATGCTGGTGCCATAGCGCACGGTGATTGGAAGCGGGTTGCCTCACATCGGACAGCGCCCGGGCGATGTCCGGTTTCCGTTCCCCGGCTTTCACGGCCGGGGTTGACACGATGACCGGAGCCCCTCTCCGGTCAGGTATCACGCCGCCGCGAGGCGCGAAGATTTGAAGGCCTTCTATGTTCGGCTCGCTCGCCAAGAAACTGTTCGGCTCCTCCAATGATCGCCGGCTGAAAGCCTACAAACCCAAAATCGCCGCCATCGCGGCGCTCGAACCGGAAGTGGCGGCATTGTCCGACGAGGCTCTGCGGGCCCGCACCGACGAGTTCAAGGCCCAGCTCGCCGGCGGCAAGACCCTCGACGACATCCTGGTGCCGGCTTTCGCCACCGTGCGCGAGGCGGCCAAGCGCGTGCTCGGCCAGCGCCATTTCGACACACAGCTCCTCGGCGGCATGGTGCTGCATGAGGGCGCCATCGCCGAAATGAAGACGGGCGAAGGCAAGACCCTGGTGGCCACCGCCCCGGTCTATCTCAATGCCCTGGCCGGCAAGGGCGTTCATGTCGTCACCGTCAACGACTACCTCGCCAGCCGCGACTCCGAATGGATGGGCCGCGTCTATGCCTTCCTAGGTCTCACCACCGGCGTGATCGTGCACGGCCTCACCGACGAGGAACGCCACGCGGCCTATGCCTGCGACATCACCTACGGCACCAACAACGAGTTCGGCTTCGACTATCTGCGCGACAACATGAAATACGACATGGCGCAGATGGTGCAGCGCGGCCACGCCTTCGCCATCGTCGACGAAGTCGACTCCATCCTGGTGGACGAGGCCCGCACGCCGCTGATCATCTCCGGCCCGCTGGAGGATCGCCCCGAGCTCTACCAGACCATCGACGCGCTGATGCCGCAGCTCGACAAGGACGACTATGAGCTTGACGAGAAGCAGCGCACCGTCAGCCTCACCGAGAAGGGCAACGAGCGCGTCGAGCAGATGCTGGCGGGCTCCGGCATGCTGCGTGACGGCTCGATGTATGACGCGGCCAACGTCACCATCGTCCACCACGTCAACCAGGCCCTGCGCGCCCACAAGCTGTTCACCCGCGACAAGGACTACATCGTCCGCAACAATGAAGTGGTGATCATCGACGAATTCACCGGCCGCATGATGCCGGGCCGGCGCTATTCGGAAGGCCTGCACCAGGCGCTCGAAGCCAAGGAGCGGGTGCAGATCCAGCCCGAGAACCAGACGCTGGCCTCGATCACCTTCCAGAACTATTTCCGCCTCTACGGCAAGCTCGCCGGCATGACCGGCACCGCCGCCACCGAGGCGGACGAGTTCATGGACATCTACAATCTCGAAGTGATCGAGATCCCGACCAACCGGCCGGTGCAGCGCATCGACGACGACGACGAGGTCTATCGGACGGTTGACGAGAAATACAAGGCGATCGTGCGCCTGATCGAGGACTGCCGCCAGCGCGGCCAGCCGCTCCTGGTCGGCACCACCTCGATCGAAAAATCCGAGACGCTGGCCGCCTATCTCGCCAATCAGGGCTACAAGCAGCGCGACTTCTCCGACCCGAACGCTTTCGCCTCGCTCTATGACGGCGACCAGGGCACGGCCGAGGAGAAGGTTTTCGCCGTGCTGAACGCCCGCTACCACGAGCAGGAAGCCTTCATCGTCAGCCAGGCCGGGGTACCCGGCGCCATCACCATCGCCACCAACATGGCCGGCCGCGGCACCGACATCCAGCTCGGCGGCAATGCCGACATGCGCATCAAGGTCGAGCTCGCCGACCTGGCTGAAGGGGACGAGCGCCAGGCGGCTGAGACCCGCATCAAGGATCAGGTCGCCACGCTGAAGGAAAAGGCGCTCGCCGCCGGCGGCCTCTACATCATCGGCACCGAGCGCCATGAGAGCCGGCGTATCGACAACCAGTTGCGCGGCCGCTCCGGCCGCCAGGGCGATCCCGGCCATTCGCGCTTCTTCCTGTCGCTGCAGGACGATCTGATGCGCATCTTCGGCTCGGAGCGCATGGACGGCATGCTGCAGAAGCTCGGCCTCAAGGAGGACGAGGCGATCGTGCATCCCTGGATCAACCGCGCGCTCGAAAAGGCGCAGCAGAAGGTCGAGGCGCGCAATTTCGACATCCGCAAGAACATCCTGAAATACGACAATGTGCTGAATGACCAGCGCAAGGAGATCTTCGAGCATCGCCGCGAGCTGATGGCGCAGGATTCCGTCGGCGAGACCATCACCGATTTCCGCCATCTCGTCATCGACGACACGGTGCGCGCCCATGTGCCCGAGAATGCCTATCCTGAGCAGTGGGATACGGAAGGCCTGCACAAGTCGGTGAACGACGTGCTCAGCCTCGACCTGCCGATCACCGACTGGGCCAAGGAAGAGGGCATCGCCGACGAGGAGTTGACCCACCGCATCACCGAGGCAGCCGACAAGCACGCCGCCGAGCGGGCAGCCGGCTTCGGCGACGAGGTGACGCGCCAGGTCGAGAAGGCCGTCCTCCTGCAGACACTCGACAATCTGTGGCGCGACCACATCGTCACGCTCGACCATCTGCGCCAGGTCATCGGCTTCCGCGCCATGGCCCAACGCGATCCGCTGATCGAGTACAAGTCGGAAGGCTACCAGCTCTTCTCCGACCTGATGAACCGCTGGCGCGAGGACGTCACCCGCACCATGTTCCGCCTGCAGGTGATGCAGCAGCCGGAAGAACCCTCTCTGCCGCAGATGTTCGGCCAGCATATCGATCCGCTCACCGGCGAGGATGAGTTCGCCCAGATGGGCTCCGGCTTCCCGCCGGCCCAGTTGAGCTCGCCCTTCCCCGCGGCCGACAGCCCGACCCAGCGCATCGTCGCGCCGGAAGACCGCAACCCCGACGATCCTTCGACCTGGGGCCGTGTCGGCCGCAATGAGGTCTGCCCCTGCGGCTCGGGCAAGAAGTACAAGCACTGCCACGGGCAGCTGGCATAGGCGGGATTTAGCCTCTCATCCCGCTACCGCCACCCTAGGCACTTCCTCAGGAAGTGCCAGATCCCTCAAGGGAAGAAGGCCGATCAAGCACCGTCATTGCGAGCGTAGCGAAGCAATCCAGGACTCGTAGCCGCGGTGGCATGGTTCCTCGATTGCTTCGCTACGCTCGCAATGACGCGTGAGTCAAACATCTCGACCGCTGGTATCAAACCTCGTTCGCCTCCGCCTCCAGCCTTTCCTCCACCCGCTGTCGCAGCACGGCGAAGAAGCCCGATTGCGACAGAGTGAAATTCGGCCTGGCGAACGGCTTGCCGGCATCGGCCCGCATGCGGGCGAGCAGCGCCAGGGCGTCTGCCTGCTTCTGGCTGACGGCGTGACGCTCCAGCACCGCTTCCACCGGGACGGCATCGGCAAGCCCGGACAGGGCCACGACGTCCGGCCAGGTGCGTTCCTTGAAATGCATGCGCCGTGCTGCCGCCAGCAAGGCCTCGCAGTTCGCGGCCGGCAGCGCTCCGGCCTCGGCGACGGCCTCCAGCGTTGCCTCGACATCCACCAGGGCCAGACTGAGCGGCGCATAGCCGAACTCGGCCGGCGCATGCGCCACGCCGACATCGGCATCCGCCACCCGGCGCCCGCTCGCATAGTCCTCGAAGATCCGACCGACACCGATCATGCCGAAGGCGGCGCATTCGGCGCCGCGCAGCGCTCCCATCGAGGCGGCCCCATAGACCGGAATGCCTTCGCTAAGCGCGTAGAGGATCTCCTTGTGCCAGACCGAGGGGGCGTGATCGAAGACGCCGTCGATCAGGCCGATGGCTTCGGCCCCCGTCATCGCCGCCGCCAGCACATCGCCGCACCCCGCGGGCGGGCGCACCGCAAAACCCTGGAGCAAAGTCGGGTCGATGCCGTGAAGGCTGGGACCGGTGAAAAGGATAGTGGTCATGGGCAGGTTTCTCTGGCGGCTCCGGCCGGTCCACCAACCGTCGTCTGTCTGGGAATGAGGTCATTGACACCGACGGAGGCGACGTCGCCTTCCATATAGGCGCCCAGCCCCGGTGTCAGGATCCTTACCACATGGGCAAGGGGTGAGGGAGAGGCGAGGTCGAACAGGAAGACATCCTCGCAGCCGGCATTGGCCAGCGCCTGCAGCGTCACACTCAGGCGCTCGGCGTCCGAAAGACTGCTTCGGCTGGGATAGCGCTCGGCCAGGAATGACAGCGTCACCGCCTCTTCCCTTGGCAAGGGCACGATGCTGCTCGCGACGCAATATTGGGAAGGGTCCATGTCGTCCCGAGCGCCGGCTATATTGGTCAGGCGCGACTGCACCGCTTCCAGCAGCGCAGCCAGCATGGCCTCCCCTGCATCGAGGCGGCAGGCATAGCCCCCGGATAGTCGCTCCCCGGCTCCTTGCTCGTCCAAGACGGGCCGGCTTATCACAGCCCCGACAACGGGAAGGTCCGTCTTGCCCCTGACATGGTAGAAATGGGGAACCAGGCCTGCGGCGGACACCTTGCCGACGGCTTCGTCGAGCCCGGCATGCAAGCCCGGCTGCCACAGCAATTGCCGTGCGAAAGCGCTGGAAAGCCCGAAGAGCTCCACCGGCAGGGTGGCATCCCGTTCAATGGCTTCGAACAAGGCCCGGGTGGCGGCGAACTCGAATGTCCGCCCGGCGGCAAGGCCGGTGGACGCCACGGTAAAGGCCCTGTAGTCCCAGGGGAATCCCACGCGCGTATCGAGCCCGATCAGTTCATAGGGCGCATAGACCTCCGCACCGGACCGCTGATGGATGCCGCGGACCCAGGCGCGCTGGCGCAGGGGATCGAAGAGAGCGTATTTGCAGCGCGACAATCTCTCGAGAGGCACGAGCCTGCGTCCGCGAGCTGCCATCTCCGTCGTCGTCGCGAATTCGCAGACCAGTTCTTTCGTCTGCTCGGCAACCGCTCCCTCGATCGATTCCATGATGGCGCCGATCCGCGCCTGCTCATGCGTCAGGCCCTTGCCCTGGCTGACCGACAAGGCCCGGGAATTGGGCCGCGTCGCAAACCAGACGGGAATGCCGATGATATCAAGCCCAGTGATGTCACCGCAGCGTGTGATGCGGAACGGCGCCAATGACTGCGGAGAAAACGGCGAATCGCAATCCGCCGCCTTCCCTGGATCCGCCGGGAGCAACTCCCCTCTTTCGAGAGGATGGTGCAGTTGATCAGGCATTATTTGCCGGCATCATCCGACAGGACCGCATTTTGCAGCGTATCGCCGTCCGAACCGATCAGCTGCCGCAGCGCGGCCTCGACCGGAGAATAGATGCCCGCATTCGATTGAATGGTCGTCTGGATGCCGGCATGGGGTTGGATACCGGCCTGGTTGGTAATCCCAGCCTGATTGGTGATGCCGGCTTGATTGGTGATACCGGCCTGGGATTGAACGCCAGCCTGGGACTGTACGCCGGCTTGGGACTGTACGCCGGCTTGGGACTGCACCCCTGCCTGGGACTGCACGCCAGCTTGACTTTGGACGCCGGCCTGGCTCTGGATCCCCGCATGCAACTGGCCGTTGGCATCCGTGAAAATATCGGTTCCGAATGCAAAATCGACCTCGGACAGCCGCACGCCGGCAGCCACGAGCGCTTCGATACCCTGGGCACTGCTGGGGTCTATGCCGCTTCCCGATGCGGTCGGCGCACGGCAGTCCGCCATCAGCCGCCACAGGGCCGCAACGACTTTCGCGTAGCCGTCACTCGAGGTTGCCTGGCTGTATTTCACGATCTCATCGTGACTGATTTCGACAACGCGCAACGGACTCATCTTGATGAGTACAACCCCGGCGCCCCGGTTTCCGATGACGAACATCCGCTCGGTGGACATATCCCCTCCTGCTCCTTTCAAAAAGACAGCAACCCTCGAATGCACGCCAGCTTATGGAATTTTATTTCGCACAAATCGATAATTGCTATCCAACGCCACCCCAATACACGAGTGAAAGACTTTAATCTCTATATTTAAAGTCAAATTCGATAATTTTTGGAGATGACAAACTCAATCCAAGCCGGCTATTCTTAATCCTTCCGCACATAGATTGATGTCTTCGCTGCGCCGATCCGGTGCGAGACGAGCCATCTCGAGCGCCGTTGCGCCGGGATACATTTCAGCGAGCTTCCTGCCATATTGGCGCGCCACGTCCACATTGCCCATGAGGCCGTGGCACATGGCCAGGACGCGCAGCACCGCATCTTCGCTGCTCATGTTCTTGCAAAGCTCAATTCCCGTGGCGAAATCCCTGCGCCGGATCGCGATGGTGCAACCGAACCACCAGTAATAGTCCGGCGGGAACGGATTGAGCTCCAGCGCCCGCTGGAAGCGCTCCCAACCGGTGTCGGCGAAGCCGAGATGCGACAGGGCATCGGCATGGTGGGACAAGAGGTCAGCCGAATGCGGATTCAGCGCCTCTGCGACCAGGAATTTCTCGGCCGCATAGTCGAAATCACGCTGATAAAGCGCGACGACCGCCGCCATCCAGTGGCCCTCGCCGATGCCGCCATCGATGGCGAGCGCCGTTTCGGCCTCGTGACGGGCCTGGTGCAGGAGATAGGGATCATTCCCCCCGAGCATCAGCCATTCGAGCTGCAGGGTCTGGGCGATGCGGGCATGGGCCGGCGCAAAGTACCGGTCTTCGCCAATGGCCTGCTTGAACTCCGCCCGGGCCCGGCGCAGTTTCGGCAGGTCGCAATTCTTCAGGCGGGTCTGGCCTTCCAGATAATGCCGGTAGGCGTTCGGCTTCGGGTCGGCCCGCATCCGGTCGAGCTGGTCGCGCTCGATCTCGCTCGCGAGCGTCGACGAGATCTGCCGGGTAATGCGCCTGAAGGTGGAAGGCAGTTTGTCCAGGCCGATCGGATATTCCGCCGCCCAGATGATCTCGGCGCCGGGCTGCCGCGTCAGTCTCAGAGCCATATGCTCGCCATCGGGAAGCATGAAGCCTGAAATGAGATAGCCGCTTCTCAGCGCGGCCAGCCGCTCTGCGTCCGGCGAATCCGCGACCTCGAAGCTGCTATGGGGTGCAATCACCGCGAAGGTTCGATGGCGCGACAGGTCATTGGCCACGTCCTCGATGAGAGCACGATGCAGATAATGGAGATTGTCGCCCGCCAACGCCTTGGGAGGGAACAAGGCAACCCTCGGCAGGCCGACCAGGCTGCGCGTTGCCGAGACTTCCCGGTCGGCGTCGCCCTGCATCTCGCTGGACCGGTCCGACACCACATGCAGCCGCGCTCTCGGCGCGTTCGCCAGGATGCGCCGCATCGCCGCCATCGTCTCGGGACGCGGCTCGCTGTCCAATTCCTGCTTCAGAACGGAAACGAGCGTGGCATAGGTGCGGTTCACCGCATCGAAATTGCCGTTTCGCCCATAGGCCTCGAGCAAAGCTCGATAGCTTTCCTCGCGCTCCGGCTCCAGGGCCAGCATGCGTTCGCCGATGATATCGATCTCACGCTCGGGCGCACGCCCAAAGCGGGTCATTTCCAACAGCACATCGGCGGCCAAGCCGAGCACGAGGCGGCGGAAGCGTTCGCGCTCACCGCGGAACCATTGCGCCAGTTCGCCGCCGCCGGTGTCGACGGTGTCGAGGAGATCGCCTCGCGCCAGCAGCACCGCCTCCACCCGCTCGGCGAGCACCGCCGATTTCTGCAGGGCAAGGATGCACGCCAGATCGGAGCGATGCGCACTGGAGCCAGCCATCAGATGGGAGCCGCTGGTCTCGATCAGGGGCTCCTCATAAGGCCAGCACCTGTGAATGCGCACCAGCAGCTGACGCAGATTGGTCAGCGCCTTCTCCTCGGGCGCATCATCCCAGAGCAAGGCCGCCACCGCTTGACGGCTCATCCGGCCGCTGCCGGCGAGCAGCAGCATGGCGATGAGAATGTAACCCTTGGCCGGAAATACCCCCTCGGTCGGCTTGGCCATGTGAGGCACGCCGACCAGATGAACGATCATGTCCCGCTCAGCATTCATTCGTCGATCCCAGCTCCCTTCGCATGGTTGACGGACGAAAACCGCGCCCGCTCCCCCATAAGGCCTGGCACTATCGATCCGAACAACGCCGGCTCGCGCTCGTGGGAAACTCGCGCGAGCACCGCCAAGTTCGTGAACCGTGGCGACACTGTGTTACAAAATCTATTCAAGTCAATGAATTGACCGGGAATCCTCGCCTCAAGTCACACCGGCGTCACACCAGCCATCAAATCATGAAAGTATAAAATAAGCATTTTTTTCAAAAATCCTTAGGTAATCTGTAATTTTATTGAAACTCACCCCCGCAAAATCGAAACAATTACCATTGACAGATAAATAATACAAAAAATAAACATAAACAAATAATATTAATACATAAAATTTACACGGAAAAGATAAATCTGCGTTGAGGTTCTCCGAAAATATACTGCCAATCTCCCAGAGAATAGCGGGGATTCTCGGTTTTTGGATCTCCCTCGCCCCCATGAGCGGGACTCCCGGAAAGACGCGCTTTCCCTGCTTCTACATTGCTACTTCCGTCATTGCGCTCCGGCCGGCACGGTCACACCACCGTTCCGACCAGGTCCTCCAGGCCGATATCGGAGACGCCGTCCTCCACGAAAGTCTTGAGGCCCGGCACCAGGGCGCGCACCACATGCACGCCCTCGACCGGCCCTGGAAGATCGAAAAGAAAGATCTCCGCATGGCCGGCCTCCGCGAGCTTGCCTGCGACGATGTCGAGCTGTGCGGCATGCGTCCGCTCTTCCGCCCGCAGTAGAGGCGGCTGGCGATGACGCTCGGCGAACTCGGCCAGACCGGGCGCCCCCGGATCCGGAGCGGGCAGAGTGTCGCCCCGCGTTTCGTAGAAATCCGGCTCGAGATCGTCGCGGGCCCCGCCAATATGGGTGAGCCGCGATTGCACCGCCTCCAGCAAGGCCGCCAGCGCAGCGGCTCCGGCATCGAGCCGGCAGGCCTCGCCCCCGGAAAAGCGCTCGCCGCCGCCCGCCTCGCCAACCACCGGCCGCACGATCGCGGCGCTGACCACCGGCAGGCCGAGGCGATTGGTCTTGTCGAAGAAGCGCGGCTCCAGCCCGGCGGCGCACACCTTGGCGACGGCCTCGTCCAGTCCCGCATGCACGCCGGCCTGCCAGCGCATTTGGCGCGACGTCGCCTCGAGATGGCCGAACGCATCGGAGAAGGTGGTCGCATCATGCTCCACCAGTTCCAGCAGAGCGGCCAGGGCGGCAAATTCGAAACTCGGCCCGGCGGCAAGCCCCGCCGAGCTGATATGGAAGGCATCCCGATCCCAGGGAAACTCCTCGCGCATGTCGAGCCCGATGAGTTCATAGGGTGCGAAGACCGGCTCCCCGCTGCCATGGGCAATGCCGCGCACCCAGGCGCGTGGGGTCTCCTCGTCATAGGCTTCGGCCCGGAAACGCACGAGTTCTTCCAGCGGAACCAGGCGCCGGCCGCGGGTCAGCATCTCCTCCGCCGTGCCGAATTCGGCGATCAAAGCCTTGGTCTGCTCGGCGACGGCGCCTTCCACCGCCTCCATGATGGCGGATATGCGCGCCTGCTCATGCGTCAATCCCTTGCCCTGGCTCACGGCGATGGAACGGGCATTGGGCCGGGTCGCAAACCAGACGGGAATGCCGACAATGTCGAGCTCTGTCAGGTCGCCCACCCGCGTGATGCCAAAGGGCACGAGAGGCGGATGATGGAAAGCAGATGCTGGCTTCATGGTTGGGGCGGTCATCAATCGATGAGCCGGCTATTTGGTGGTATTGGTCATAAGGTCCGCCATGACCGCATCGCCCTCCGCCGTCAAGCCTTCGATGACGCTGCTGCGATAGGGCTCCGGCCGGTTCTGACTGAGCTTCCATTTGCCCTCGATGCTGGTAATCGCGATCTCCAGCCCGATAATGCCCTTGATCTGCCCCTTCATGAAAGATGGCGGCGCACTCTCGGGCTGCCAGGGCCGTGATCGCCCGGCCTCGACCAGATTGGTCAGGGCGGTGACATGCTCGCGCAGCCAGCGCGGATTTTCGGTCGACCTCAAACGGCCATGGACATGGACGGTGACGTAGTTCCAGGTCGGCACGGCCTTGCCGCCCTCCACCTTGTCGACATACCAGCTCGGCGTGATATAGTGCATCGGCCCCTGGAAGATCGCCAGTACCTCCAGGGCCGGGTCGTGATCGACCGCCATATGATTGTTACGGTTGAGATGGCCCCGCAACACGCCCTTGCGCCCCTTGTCGGCCACCAGGAACAAGGGGATGTGATTAGCCTGAAGGCGCCCCCGCTCATGGGTGACGACCGTCGCCAGCGGATGATCGCGCATCAAGGCGTGAAGCACCTCCACGCGCTCTTCCCGGAAATATCGAGGGTTATACAAGGCTCACCTCATACTTCCACGAACTCGGCATCGCAAAACAGAACCGAACCGTTTGGAGCAAAGCACGATATCCGAAATCGCACTTTGCTCCAGCTCGCCGTCTTGACGCATTGCCTCGATCAACAAGTCCGTCAACGTCCTTGAAAAATGCCCTAGCAGGCAAAATCGTCGGCATTGCCGTCATCGAGCAACACCGCATCCTGCAGATTGTTGCCGGTTCTCTGCGTCAGATAGCAAAGCGCCATTTTCAGGGAACGGTTTCGGCCTCGGACGGCTTCGATCGCCGTAGCCGACATGTTCGTGCCGAACGAAAACTCCAGATTGCTCAGTTCCGCACCGGCCTCGGCAAGCGAGGCGATGCCGACGATATTCTCGGGCTCAAGCGGCTTGCCTTCACCATTGGCAGCGCGGTGGTCGGCAATCACCCGCCAGCAGAGGGCGGCGACCGCCGCATAGCCATCGCAATTGTTCTCCTTGCCAAAACGACGGACCTCCTTGTCGGGAATCCGAACGATGCGGATGGGACTCATCTTGATCAGGAAGACGCCGACGCCCCTGTCGCCAATGATGTAGATATGATCTCGATCTCGTCTTATTCCAGCCATGCTACCCTCTCTTGAGTAAATTTACGGTTTTAAGTTTTCTTATTATGAAATTAAGAAGAAGCATTCTGCGAATTAACTTATCCCAGCTACCCTGAGCCCGCGCACAATAACCTCTTTCATGTTTCCTTTCTTATCCGGCGTAAGATTTACAACATCCGCCGCGGTGATTCCGGGATACATATCCTTCAAACGCGCACCATAGCTCCTGGCGACTTCCCTGTTGCCGAGATTGCCATGGCATATTGCCAATATCCTCAGGACGGACTGATCGTTCTCCATTTTGCCGCACATGTCGATCGCCCCGTCGAAGTCCTCGCGAAAATAAGCGATCGTGGCCCCACCCCACCAATAGCGGTCGGGCGGGAAGGGGTTGAGTTCGATGGCGCGCTGAAACCTCTGCCAGCCCGCGTCGGGATCGCCCAGATGCGCCAGGGTGTCGCCATGCGATTCCAACAGGTCGGCCGAATTGGGATTGAGCGTCTCGGCTTCCAGGAATTGCTCCGCCGCCTTGTCGTAGTCGCGCTGATGCAGCGCAATCACCGCCGACATCCAATGACCGACACTGTTGCCCGCATCGATGTTGATTGCCGCCTCGGCTTCGTGACGGGCCTGCATCAGGAGTGAAGGGTCGTTCGCTCCCAGCATGAGCCATTCCAGCTGCAGCGCATTGGAGACCGCCCCCCTCGCGCCGGCGAAATCCATATCGATCGCCGCCGCTTTCTGAAACTCCACTCTCGCGCGCCGCAGGCGCGGCAGGTCGCAATTCTTGAACAGGAGGTGCCCTTCCAGATAGTGGCGATAGGCAAGCGGCTTGGGATCGGCCCGCAGGCGGTCGAGCTGGTCCCTCTCGATTTCGCTCGCCAGCGTCACCGCGATCCGATGCGAGATCATGCGGAAGGCAACGACCAGATCCTCCAGTTCCACCCGATATTCCGCCGCCCAGATGATCTCATCGCCGGGATTGCGGGTCAGGCGCAGGGCCATCTTCTCGCTCCCGGGCACCAGAAAGCCGGTGACGAGATAGCCCGAGCGCAGCGCGGCCAGTCTTTCACGATCCCCGGTATCGGCCACGTCGAAACTGCTATGCGGCGCCGTCACCGCAAAGGTGGCGTGACGCGACAGGCTGTTGGCGACGTCCTCGATCAGCATGCGATAGAGGGGATGCAGGGTCTCTCCCGGCCGCGGCTGCGGCGGGAACAGGGAGACGCGCGGCAGGCCCGCCAGATTGCGCAGGGCCGGAGGTTGGACAGCCTGCTCGATCGCCGCCGACACCTCGGCTTCCGCGACGACCTGCAGCCGAGGGCGAGGAGCGTTCGCCAGGATACGCCGCATCGTGGCCACCGTTTCCGGCCTCGGTTCGATGCCGAATTCATCGCGCAAGGTCTTTTTCAGATCGTCGAAGACACGGTTGGCTTCCTCGATATCGCCGATCCGGCCATAGGCCTCCATCAGTGCGCGGAAACTCTCCTCCCGCTCCGGTTCCAGCGCCAGCATGCGCTCGCCGATCTCGTCGATGTCGCTCTTCTTGGCACGGGCGAACTGGGTCATCTCCATGAGCACCTCGCCCGCCAGCCCCAGAACCTGGCGACGAAAGCGCTCACGCTCGCTGCGGAACCATTGCGACAGATCGGGCCCGCCGCTGTCGATCGTGTCGAGCAGGTCTCCCTTCACCAGCCTGACGACGGCCACGCGCTCGGCCAGCACCTGGGATTTGCGGCGCACCATGATCTGGGCAAGGTCGCTGCGGGCGGCTCCAGGTCCGGCCATCAGATTAGAGCCTTCCACCTCGACCAGCGGCTCGTCCAGCGGCCAGAACCTGTTGATGCGGGCCAGCAATTGCCGGAGATTGGTGAGGGCCTTCTCTTCGGGAGCATCGTCCCACAGCAACGCGGCAATAGTCTGCCGGCTCATCCGCCGGCTGCCGCAAAGCAACAGCATCGCAATGAGAACATATCCCTTGCCCGGAAACACGCCCTCCACTGGTTTGGCAACATGCGGTACGCCCACCAAGTGAAGAACAATGTCGTCCTCAGCGTCCATTCGACTATCCTCGCCTGGGGAGTCTGGTCCGGCATCCCATGCATGCCGCCACCACTTGCCAGATCCCCGCCGTTCCCATCACAAATCTCGTGATTCGGAATGAGAACCTTCGGGCCATGCCCGACCTATGCGCCACATCTACTACTTGTTCGTCAAACACATTGAAGTCAACAAGTCCAATCTGATTCCTCACCAGACTTCACGCCCGAGTCACACAGAAACGGAATCATGAATATCACATCACCCTCGATCAAGAAGTTCATTTATAAAATGATGACAAGGAATGACCTCTACGCCTATACCTTAAATTATATGATTAATCTTGAAATTATAAAATAAATCATAATTCAATTCTTTAAATAAAGCAGTCGAACAAAGTCAGACGCAGGAAAATATCGAGCGCCGCACACCGACAATACATTTAAGGAAGCCAATCGCTTGAAACTTCGGGTATCCGCGCGGCCGACTGGACTCTTCTTGATTTCCCCCGCGCCAGCCGCCTCTTCTTCAGGAAAGACCGGCGAGGCGCAGGCCTTGGGCACAGAACTCGACGTCCTCCTGGCGGCGATCCGGTGCCAGGCGTGCAAGGTCGAGGGCGGACATGCCCGGATAGGTGTCCATGACCCGCCGCCCATAGTGACGGGCCATCGCGGTATCGCCGACGAAGCCATGGCCCATGGCCAGCACCCGGATGGCCGATTCGTCGTTCTCCATCCGGGCGCACAGCTCGATTGCTTCCTCGAAGCGCCGGCGACGGATGGCGATGGTGGCACCGGACCACCAATAATAATCCGGCGGGAAGGGGTTGAGTTCCAGGGCCCGCTGGAAGCGCTCCCAGCCCAGTTCCGGCTCGCCAAGATGGGAAAGCGCATCGGCGTGGTGAACCAGCAGATCGGCCGAATGCGGGTTAAGGACCTCCGCTTCCATGAACTTTTCGGCGGTATAGTCGAAATCATGCTGATAGAGCGCCACCACGGCCGACATCCAATGGCCCGTGCCGTGACCAGGATCGATCTTCATCGCCAGATCCGCTTCCGCCCGGGCCTTGTTGAGCAGGGATGGATCCGTGCCCCCCAGCATCAGCCATTCGAGTTGCAGGGTCTGGGCAATGCGGGCGCGCGAGGGCGCGAAATCCCCGTCTTCCTCGGTAGCCAGCTTGAACTCGGCCCGCGCCCGGCGCAGACGGGCGAGGTCGAAGCTGTGTAGGCGGGCCTGTCCTTCGAGATAATGGCAATAGGCCGCCGGCTTGGGATCGGCGCGGGCGCGATCGAGCTGGTCGCGTTCGATCTCATTGGCAAGGGTGGCGGCGATCTGCCGCGTGATCAGCCGGAAGGAAAGCGCCAGCCGCTCGGGCGAAACCAGATATTCGGCGGCCCAGACGATTTCCTCATCCGGCTGCCGTGTCAGCCGCAGGGCCATGCGCTCGCTGCCCGGCACCATGAAGCCGGTGATCAAATAAGCGCTGCACAGGCTGGCAAAGCGCCTGGCATCGCCCGCATCGGCGACATGGAAACTGCTGTGCGGTGCGAGAACCGCGAAAGTACGGTGGCGCGACAGGTCGTTGGCAACGTCCTCGATCAGGGCCCGATGCAGGGGATCCAGCATGCGACCGGGTATCGGGCGCGGCGGAAACAACGCCACTCGCGGCAAGCCAGGCAGGCGAGGCACGGCAGGGTTCGCCTGAAGCGGGCGTTCATCCGGCACATTGCGCGTTTCGCTGCTCACCTGCACTCGTGGCTGCGGCGCGCTGGCGAGAATGCGACGCACGGTGGCTATAGTCTGGGGCCGGGGCTCCGTTCCGAATTCGCGACGAAGCATGTCGGTCAGGCCGGCATGAACCCGATTCACCGCCGGAATGTTGCCGTTGCGGCCATAGGCTTCGATCAGGACGCGGTAGCTCTCCTCCCGTTCCGGCTCAAGCGCCAGCATGACCTCGCCGATGAGATCGATCTCTCGCTCGGGCGCACGACCGTAGCGGGTCATCTCGACCAGGACCTCGGAGGCCAAGGTGAGCACGATGCGGCGGAAGCGTTCGCGTTCACTGCGGAACCATTGCGACAATTCGGGACCGCCCGAATCCATGCTGTCGAGCAAATCGCCCTTGGCGAGCAGGACGGCCTGCACCCTCTCGGCCAGCACGCCCGATTTCGCCAGGCGCAGGAGCGCGGCAAGGTCGCTACGGTCAGCGCCAGGCCCTGCGGTCAGGTGGGGTCCGCTGGTCTCCACCAGCGGGTCGGCATAGGGCCATGTCCTGTGGATGCGGACGAGCAGCTGGCGCAGATTGGTGAGCGCCTTTTCCTCGGGCGCATCGTCCCAAAGCAGGGCGGCGATGGCCTGGCGGCTCATGCGTCGGCTGCCGGCCAGCAGCAGCATGGCGACCAGGACATAACCCTTGGCGGGAAACACCCCCTCTCCCGCCACCGTGAGATGGGGAATACCGACCAGGCGAAGCGCTATGAAAGGCTTGTCATCCATCTTGCCCACCACGACCTCGGCGCCTCCTGAGAGGTGCAACGCTAGAGAGTCTCGATGGTGAAGATCACACACATGAAGCCAAACACAGCCTCACGTCAGTAATGACGTCGGTGCCGATCTTCTCCTCATCGAGACCCAGGCCGGATGAACTGCCCCAGCGCGACAAAGCTGCCGGGGCCCACGTACATCTGAGTATCGTCAGAACGATCCGCGACTATGCCCCGAACCGTGCTGCGCGGTTGAGAATGGTCAACATTGTGTGACGAGTCAATCAAAGGGACTGCAAAGCCTCTTTGCCCGCTCTATTCCCTATCATATTACCTCAGAAAGAGAGCGATTTGCCGTGTCATCCTTGGCGGGCCGGCATGCCGGCCCGCCAAGGGCTGAATCCTGGAGCCGCAGCCGGCCTCAGCTGCCTTCCGGCTCGCCCATCGTCGCCGGCGTCACCGTCGACGGCTTGGGCTTCTCGCGGAAGAGCTTGCGCACGATCAGCCGAATGGTGACGTAGAACACCGGCGTGAGGAAGAGGCCGAGGAAGGTCACCCCGCTCATGCCGAAGACCACGGCCGTGCCGATGGCCTGGCGCAGTTCCGAGCCCGGACCGGTGGCGATCATCAGCGGCACCGCACCGAGGATGAAGGCGAAGGAAGTCATCAGGATCGGGCGCAGGCGCAGCCGGCAGGCCTCGACCACGGCCTGCCAGGGCGTGTCGCCATGGTCCTCGCGCTGGCGCGCGAACTCCACGATCAGGATGGCGTTCTTGGCGGCAAGGCCGATCAGCATGACGAAGGAGATCTGCGTCATGATGTTGTTGTCCATCACCTTGAACCACCAGCCGCCGAAGATCGGCAAGCCGCGTGCCATGCCCCCGAGTAGCGCCGCCAGGATGGAAAGCGGCACGATCAGGATGATGGCGAGCGGCAGCGACCAGCTTTCATACTGGGCGGCCAGGAACAGGAAGACGAACAGCACGGCAATGCCGAACACGAAATAGATCGTGTTGCCGACCGAGCGTTCCTGGAAGGCGATCTCGGTCCATTCATAGCCCACGCCCGGCGGCAGCACCTCGGCCGCCGCCTTCTCCATCAGGTCGAGCGCCGTGGTGGAGGACACGCCGGGCAGGCCCGAGCCGCTGACATAGACGGCCGGATAGAGATTGTGGCGCATCACCGTGTCGGGGCCGGTGCGTTCCTCGAAGGAGATCAGCGAGCCGAGCGGCACCAGGGCACCGGTGCTGCTGCGCACCTTGAGGCGGGTGAGATCTTCCTTGTTGAGGCGGTCGCGTCCTTCGGCCTGGGCATTCACCTGGAAGGCACGCCCCAGCCGGGTGAAGTCGTTGACATAAGCCGAACCGACATAGACCTGCATCGCCTCGAAGATATTGCCGATCGGCACGTTGAGCATGCGCGCCTTGATGCGGTCGACATTGACGAAGAGCTGCGGGCCATTGTTGGACAGCGTGGTGTAGACCTGGGTGAGGCCCGGCGTCTGATTGGCCTTGCCGATCAGGGCATTGGCGGCCTGCATCAGCGCCTCAGGCCCGACGCCGCCGCGATCCTGCACCTGCATCTTGAAGCCGGCGCCGGTGCCGAGCCCCTGGATGGTGGGTGGCGGAATCACGAAGACGAAGCCCTCCTCGATGGCGAAGACGCGCTTTTGCAATTCGCCCACGATGGCCTGCGCCGACAATCCCTCCTTCAGGCGTTCGTCGAACGGCTTGAATGGCACGAAGATGGTGGCCGCATTCGAAGCGGCGGTGAAGGTCGCGCCCGAGAAGCCGGCGACACCGATGACATGGGCAACGCCCGGGCTGCCTGCCGCGATCTGCTGCGCCTTGCGCACCACGGCGTCGGTGCGTTCCAGCGACGCACCGTCGGGCAACTGCACCACGACGATGGCGTAGCCCTGGTCCGATTCCGGCACGAAGCCCGTCGGCACCTTGGTGTAGACATAGAAGGTGGCGTAGAGCAGGCCTCCATAAATGGCCAGGAACAACAGCTTGTGGCGAGCGGCAAAGCCGACTGAACCGCCATAGCCGCGCGACATCCTGTCGAAGCCACGGTTAAAGCCGTCGCCCGCTGCCCGGAGCCAGCGGAACAGGAAGAAGCGGCTGCGATGCTCCGGGTCATGCGGCTTGAGCAACAGGGCGGCGAGCGCCGGCGACAAGGTCAGCGAGTTGAAGGCCGAGATCACCGTGGCGGCCGCGATTGTCACCGCGAACTGCTGGTAGAACAGCCCCGATATGCCCGGAATGAAGGCGGTCGGCACGAACACCGCGCACAGCACCAGGGCGATCGCGATGACGGCGCGGCCGACCTCGTCCATGGTGACATGGGCGGCCCGGTTGGGCGTCATGCCGTCATGGATGTTGCGCTCGACATTCTCCACCACCACGATGGCGTCGTCGACCACGATGCCCACCGCCAGGATCAGCCCGAACAGTGTGAGCATGTTGAGCGAGAAGCCGAGCCCCGCCATCACCGCGAAGGTGCCGATGATCGAGACGGGAATGGCGATGATCGGGATGATCGCTGCGCGCCAGGATTGCAGGAAGACGAAGACGACGATCACCACCAGCACGATCGCCTCGAAGAAGGTCTCGTAGACGGCTTCGATCGAGGCGGAGACGAATTCGGTGGGATTGTAGACGATGGAATATTTCAGCCCCGGCGGAAAGGCCTTGGCCAGATCGTCCATCTTGGCCTTGACGCGATCGGCGGTCGCAAGCGCATTGCTGCCCGGACGCTGCAGCACGGCGATGCCCACCGTCGGCTGGCTGTCGAGATAGAGGTTGGAACTGTATTGCTTGGCGCCGACCTCGACGCGGGCGACGTCCCTCAGCTTGAGCAGGCGGCCATCCGGGGTCGACTTGATGATGACGTTCCGGAACTGCTCGGCGTCCTGGAAACGGCCCTGGGTGGTGACCGTGATCTCGCTGGTGGTGTTGTTGGGTGAGGGTTGGGCACCGAGCGTGCCGCCGGAGACCTGCACGTTTTGCTCGCGCAGGGCCTGGACGACCTCACCCGCCGTCAAATCGAAGCTGGCAAGCCGGTTCGGATCGAGCCAGACGCGCAGCGAGGGTTCGCGCAGGCCGAAGGCGAAGGTCGAGCCGACACCGTCGACGCGGGCCAGGATGTCGTTGACGTTGAGAATGGCATAGTCGGAGATGCCATAGTCGTTCAGCGAATTATCCGGCGAATAGAGCGTGACGATCAAGAGGAAGTCGGAAGACGACTTGTTGACCGTGATGCCGAGAGCCCGCACCTCGGCCGGCAGGCGCGGCTCCGCCGAGGAGACGCGGTTCTGCACCTGCACCTGGGCGATGTCGAGATCGGTGCCGGTGGCGAAGGTGACGGTGATCTGCAGCGAGCCGTCATTGGTGGCCTGGGAAGTCTGATAGATCATCCCTTCCACGCCGTTGATCGACTGCTCCAACGGCGCCGCCACCGTCTCGGCGATGGTCTGGGCGTTGGCGCCGGGATAGGTGGCGTTGATCACCACCGTCGGCGGGGCGATCTGCGGGAACTGGGCGATCGGCAGGCCGACATAGGAAACGAGCCCGATCACCACCGTGACGATCGAGACGACGGCGGCAAAGATCGGGCGGTCGACGAAGAAATGGCCGAATTTCATGGGCTGCGCTCCCGATCAGTTCGGGTCAGGAACGAGCGTTTCCGGCACGTCCAGCTTGGTGGGTTGCGGCACGACCTCGCCACCCGGGCGGGCGCGCATCTGGCCGTTGATCAGCACCTGATCCTCGGGCTTGAGACCCGACTTGACCACGCGGAACGAGCCGAATTTCGGCCCCAGTTCCACCACGCGCGGATTGGCGATCTTGTCGGCGCCGACCACGATGACGGTGCGCCCCTGTGCCGACTGGCTCACCGCCACATCCGGCACGACCAGCGCCTCATAGGGCTCGCCGATGGTGATGCGGATGCGCCCGAACAGGCCGGATGTGAGGAAGCCATCGGGATTGTCGACCTTGGCGCGGGCCGTGACGGTGCCGGTCTGAGCGTCGACCTGGGGCGCGATATAGTCGAGCGTTCCCTTATGGGAGAACCCCTTCTCGTCCGACAGGCCGATCTCGACCTTCAGCGTGGGATCCTTACCGCCGGTGTCCAGCTTGCCCCTGGAGGCCCGCTGATAGGCAAGGTAGCTCGCTTCGTCGAGATCGAAGTAGAAATAGATCGGATCGACGGCGACGATCGAAACCAGCGGCGAGGTCGAGTTGGCCACCACCAGATTGCCGCGCGAGACGAGCTGGCGGGTGATCCTGCCCGAGATCGGGGCGGTGATGGTGGCGTAGTTGAGGTCGAGCTTGGCCGTCGCCAGCGCCGCGCTGGCCGAATCGATCGAGGCGGCCGCTTCCTGATAGGCCTGGAGGTTGGCCTGGTAGGTGGCATCGGTAACGTTGCCGGTCTTCTTCAGGGCTTCGGCACGCGCCAGATTGGCCTTGGTCAGGTCGATCCGGGTCTGTGTGATCTTCACCTGGGCGGCCGCCTGGTCGACCGCGGCCTGGAACGGACGCGGGTCGATCGAGAACAGCACGTCGCCCTCCTTGACCAGGGAGCCTTCCACGAAGCTCGACTTGTCGAGATAGCCGGTGACGCGTGAGGTGATGTTCACCTGCGGCCAGGCCTGGAAGCGACCGGTGAATTCGACCGATTCGGTGATCTTGCGGGCGACCGGGTTGGCCACCGTCACCGGCATGGCAGGCATCTGCTGGGCAAGCGCGATGCCCACCCCCTCGACGGCCGTCAATGCCAGCACGCCGGCGGCCAGCCGACTCAATTTGCAACGCAACAACGACATGGGCATCCTCGCAAGCAAAGCGCTTCAACCAAGCCGCCCGCATGGCTGAATGGCCTGTCGCGGGCGCTGGAGCTGGCGTCTGGAAATTCTGCAGGATTTCCCAGCCTGCGCCGCCAGGGCAGGTTCGGAGATCCTGTTCAGCGCTCCACCGGCCGGAATCGCGGTCGAATCGCCGTGTGAGCCTTATAGTATGATAATTCTTAGCGCTTTGATCCAATCAAGATCCGCGCCCTGCAACCGTGAGTTGGGACTTGGTGCAAATCCGCAACACGCCTGTCATTTCTCGCGCCGGCGCTTGACAGCCGCGTGGCTGCATTCCGTTGGTGCGAACTGGACGTGCTGGCCCTCTCCCCGAACGAGGCGAGGCCTTGCCTGCTGCCTTCTCGAGCCAGCCGCGCCTGCGCCTGGCCGCGCAAATTCGCGGGGCGGTCAGCTCAGGGTGCCGTCCCCTCGCGCCCGATGCTCTCATAGCGGAAGCCGTGCCGCTTCATGTCTTCGAGCCGGTAGATATTGCGCAGGTCCACGATCACCGGCCGCGTGAGCAGGTTCTTGACCCGTTCGAGGTCGAGCGCCCGGAACTCGTCCCATTCGGTGACGATCACCGCGACATCGGCGCCATCGAGGCAGTCATAGGCGCTGGAGCGATAGTCGACCTCGCTGAGGACCTTGTGCGCCTCCTCCATCGCCTGGGGATCATAGGCCCGCACCTTGGCCCCCTTGTCCTGCAGGGCAAGCACGATCGGAATCGAGGGACTGTCGCGCATGTCGTCGGTGTTCGGCTTGAAGGCGAGGCCGAGCAGGGCCACCGTCTTGCCGGCGATGTTGCCGTCGAGGGCAGCGATGACGCGGCGCGCCATCGCCGCCTTGCGGGCATCGTTGACCCCGACCACCGCCTCCACGATGCGCAGCGGCACGCCATGCTCCTGCCCCGTGCGCAGCAGTGCCAGCGTATCCTTGGGAAAGCAGGAACCGCCGAAACCCGGCCCCGCATGCAGGAATTTGGAGCCGATGCGGTTGTCGAGGCCGATGCCGCGCGCCACTTCCTGCACATTGGCGCCGGCCTTCTCGCACAGGTCCGCGATCTCGTTGATGAAGGTGACCTTGGTCGCCAGGAAGGCGTTGGCGGCATATTTGATCAGTTCGGAGGTCCGCCGGGCCGTGAACAGCAGCGGCCCCTGATTGAGATGGAGCGGGCGATAGACCTCGGCCATCACCTCCTTGGCGCGCTCGTCCTCCGCGCCGACCACGATGCGGTCCGGGCGCTTGAAATCCTCGATCGCCGCGCCCTCGCGCAGGAATTCGGGGTTGGAGACCACGCGAACGTCGGCATCGGGCCTGACTTCGCGGATCAGCCGCTCGACTTCGTCGCCGGTACCGACCGGCACCGTCGACTTGGTCACCACCACGGTAAAGCCCTCGACCGCCGCGGCGATCTCCCTGACAGCGCCATAGACATAGGACAGGTCCGCATGCCCGTCGCCGCGGCGCGAGGGCGTGCCGACGGCCAGGAACACCACGGCCGCATCGCGCACGGCAGGGGCGAGCTCGGTGGTGAAGGACAGGCGCTTCTCGCGCACATTGCGGGCCACCAGATCGTCGAGGCCCGGCTCGTAGATCGGCATGCGCCCGGCCAGCAAGCCCTCGATCTTGGCCGGATCCTTGTCGACGCAGGTGACGACATGGCCGAAATCGGCGAGGCAAGCCCCCGTCACCAGGCCGACATAACCCGTACCGATCATTGCAACGCGCATGACATCAATCCTGTTTGGGCGACTAACCCGTCAGAGCCGTGTCTACAAAAGGCCCGGCGACATGCCAATGACGAAAAAGGAAAAGCAGCTCTGCCGGAGGGCCTTGCCGAGACGCCTCTACGACCCTAGCCGCAGCGACCAGCCGCGGGCGGAAGGCCTGAGATCAGCGCTTGCCAGTGGGCCAGCCTCGATGCGCCAGAAGGAACGAGGCTCGCTGCCGAGGACATGAACGATCGCCGCGCGCAGCACCGAGGCATGGGTAACGGCCAGCGTGTAGCCCTCGAACCGCCCGCCATCGAGCCAGGCACCGACCCGTGCAATCACCGCCGCAATGCTCTCACCGCCATGCGGGCAGGCCTGCGGATCGGTCAGCCACGCCCCAAGCGCTTCGGGCTCGGCGGCGGCCACCGCCTCCAGGCCAAGCCCCGCCCAGCGGCCATGGTCGCATTCGCGCAGGGCCTCGTCGATTTCAGGATCGAGGCCGAGGGCATGCGCCGTCTGGCGGGCCCTGAGCGCCGGACTGCTCAGGACGCGGGTCGCCTTGGCGAAACGTCCCTGCTGGTCCCGAGCCGCCTTCTCCCCCCTCGCGTCGAGCGCCTCGTCGAGTGGAAACCCCGCCGCACGCAGTGCGGGCGTCGCTCCATGGCACAGCAGGATCAGGCGTGGCGTCATGAAGGCAATTCCCCAAGATAAAGTCGCTTCCAGAATATTGACATATCCGTGACTTGCGCTCTTATGGAAGAGCTTTGCCAAGGGTGGGAAGCCGGTGGAATTCCGGCACGGTCGCGCCACTGTGAACGGCGGCGCTGCGGCGTCAATCCGGAAGTCAGACCTCTTCCAAGGCAGCATGACTCGTAACGGGACGCGTAATCCCAAGGAGCTTTTCATGACCACCGCAACTCTGGCACCCGTCGCCCAGCAGCCGATCGCCATCCCGGTCCGCGAGATCCTGCCCTGGGCGCTCTTCACTGTGCTCCTGGCTGTGCTCGCCATCTATTTCGTTGGCGCCGAACAGGGCGCAACCTCGCTGATTCCCGGCGTCTACATCCACGAATTCGTGCATGACGCCCGCCATCTGCTCGGCTTCCCCTGCCACTAGGGCGCATAGGCACACGACATGGTTAGATCGCTTTTGATCCGGGGGATGCTGATCGGCATCCTGGCCGGACTGTTTGCGTCCGGCTTCGCCTGGGTGTTCGGTGAACCCCAGGTCGATGCCGCCATCGCTTTCGAGGAAAGCCACGCATCCGAGCCGGCGCCCGCTCCGACAGCTGCGCCGGCTCCCGGCGCTGCGCAGACGACCGCAGCCCATGAACACGAGGAAGAGCCGGTCAGCCGGCCGGTCCAGGCCAGCTACGGGCTCGTCACAGGCATGGTCGTCTATGGCGCAGCGCTCGGCGGCATCTTCGCCCTGATCTTTGCCTTCGCGCAGGGCCGGATCGGCAGCCTCAGCCCGCGCGCAACCGCCGGATTGATCGCCGTCATCGGCTTCGCCGCCATCATGGTGGTGCCGCAGATCAAATATCCTGCCAATCCGCCGGCCGTCGGCAATCCCGACACGATCGGTCTGCGCACCGCCTTCTATTTCGGCTTGATCCTGCTGTCCCTCGTGACGATGGCTGCGGCTCTCGGCACCGCGAACCGGCTCGCTGCCAGCCTCGGCCGCTGGAACGCCAACCTCGTGGGGGCGGCAGCCTATCTGGTGGTGATGGTGGTGGCCATGCAGATCCTGCCGACGGTCAACGACATCCCAGCCGATTTTTCGGCCACGGTGTTGTGGAAGTTCCGCATCGCCTCGCTCGGCATTCATGCCGTGCTGTGGGCGACGCTCGGGATCGCCTTCGGCATTGCAGCACAAAAACTGCTGCAAGCCCGCGCCAGCCGCTGACAAGAGGCCGGCCAACCGCGGCAAACGTCGCATTTTTACAACACCGACCCGATTTTGGGGCGGTTTTCAAAATTTATTTCATTTCGCACTTGCGAAATGAACCGATGAGGATCACTTTAGGGACGTGGCGGATGCGCCTTTGCGCTCCCCCACTGCCCTCCTTGGGCGTTTCCTCCCTAAGACTTGGGCCGCCATTGGGCGGCCTCTTTCTTTTTTGGGTCGACAGACCCCATATTTCAGATTGTGCAGCGGCATTCCACCTTCGATTAACCCTAGAGCAAAGCGCGTTCAGGTGTGAACGCTTATTTGCTCTAACTCATTGTTTCGACGCGTCTTTGCGATTCCAGGTGATTCGGTCTAATCGCAAAACGCTATAGAGCAAAGCGTGTTCAGGTATGAACGCTTGTCGCTCTCGCTGTTTGGTTTTACGCGTCTTTGCGATTTGACGTGCTTCGTTCGAATTACAAAACGCTCTTGCGTCCAAGCTCGCGCTTGCCCATTTGTGTTCACCCTCGCATAGTGTGTCATTATGGATCTGGACTCGCCCTTGTTTGATCGCATCCGGGTGCGCCCAAGGGCCGAAGAGGTCCAGCCGGCGAGCGTACGGCTATGCGAACATGCCGGTTGCCGGAACGCCGGCGAATTTCGTGCGCCCAAGGGGCGCAACCGCGAAGGCCAGTTCTGGCATTTCTGCCTGGAACACGTGCGCGACTACAACAAGACCTATAATTATTTCGCCGGCCTGCCGGACGACTCGGTCAGCGCCTATCAGCGCGATGCGGCCACCGGCCATCGCCCGACCTGGACGATGGGGGTCAATCCCTGGTCCAAGAAGCGCGGCGAAGGGCCGCAACCCGGCCCCGAGATCCATGACGGCTTCGGTTTCTTCGACGAGGATCACGGCTTCCGCCGCCCGCAAGGAACGCCCGAACCCGAGGGACGACGGCTGAAATTGCTGGAGCGCAAGGCCCTTGACGCGCTCGATCTGCCGGAAACCGCCAGCGGCCCCGAAATCAAGGCGCGCTACAAGACGCTGGTCAAACGTCTCCATCCCGATGCCAATGGCGGGGACCGATCCAGCGAAGATAAATTGCGCGGGATCATCCAGGCCTATAATACGCTGCGTAGCGCCGGGCTCTGCTGAGCGCCCGCAACACCGGCGAGGCTTCCGGGCTTGGAGCGTGTCCAATCCGGGAAATCTCCGCCAGATCGTCGAGACGATGTCGAGCGTCCCATGCCCCGCCTGGCGAGACAGGGAAATTCGGCCAAGGCGTTTTGTGATTTGAATGACCAGCTTCAAATCGCAAAGACGCGTCGAACCAGGGAGTTGGAGTAGAAGTGCGCTTTTACTCCAGGGGCGGCATCGTCCGGCCCGCTGGAACTGATTGTCGGCTGCGCCGTCCTGGCGCGAGCCAAGGAAGGCATAATGACTGACGCAACGACACCGGCCAATCTGCCGGACATCATGGTTTCGGCCAAAAAGTTGTTTGGTTTCGATACGGATCTCGAAGTACCGGCCTATTCCCAATCCTCCGACCACGTCCCGGACCTCGATCCCGATTATCTTTTCGACAAGCCGACGACGCTGGCGATCCTGGCGGGCTTTGCCCATAATCGCCGCGTGATGGTGACGGGCTATCACGGCACGGGCAAATCGACGCATATCGAGCAGGTCGCCGCCCGTCTCAACTGGCCCTGCGTGCGCATCAATCTCGACAGCCATGTCTCGCGTATCGACCTCGTCGGCAAGGACGCGATCGTCCTCAAGGACGGCAAGCAGGTCACCGAGTTCCGCGACGGCATGCTGCCCTGGGCCCTGCAGAACAACATCGCCCTGGTGTTCGACGAATATGACGCCGGTCGTCCCGACGTGATGTTCGTGATCCAGCGCGTGCTGGAAATCTCGGGCAAGCTCACCTTGCTCGACCAGAAGCGCGTGATCCGCCCTCATCCGGCCTTCCGCCTGTTCGCCACCACCAACACGGTGGGCCTGGGCGACACTTCCGGCCTCTATCACGGCACCCAGCAGATCAACCAGGGCCAGATGGACCGCTGGTCGATCGTCACCACGCTGAACTATCTGCCGCATGACAAGGAAGTCGACATCGTGCTGGCCAAGGCCAAGCACTATCAGAAGAGCCCGAACGGCCGCGACATCGTCAACAAGATGGTGCGCGTCGCCGATCTCACCCGCAACGCCTTCATGAACGGTGACCTCTCCACCGTGATGTCGCCGCGCACGGTGCTGACCTGGGCCGAGAACGCCAATATCTTCCACGATATCGGCTTTGCCTTCCGTGTTACCTTCCTCAACAAGTGCGACGAGCTCGAACGCAGCCTCGTGGCCGAGTTCTACCAGCGCGCCTTCGGGGCCGAGCTGGCCGAAAGCTCGGTGAACGTCGCGCTGACGTGATCCGGGGGCGCGGACGTCCCCATGACACTCAAGCGAGTGTCGGACGGTCCGCCCCTGGAAACACCACGCTCGTAAGAGAGGAAGAGCGGACGAGAACGTCCGCGCTCCCAGGATTGACGGCATCATGACCACGACGAACCGCAAGCCCGGCGAAAAGCCCAAGGACGTTCCCAACGACGCCTTCAAGCGTTCGGTGGCCGGGGCCCTGCGCGCCATCGCCCGCAAGCCGGATCTCGAAGTGACCTTCGCTTCGGAAAAGCCGATGCTGATGGCCGACAAGGCGCGCCTGGCCGAACCGCCGCGCAAGCTCGATGCCCATGTCGCGGCGATCGTACGTGGGCAGGCCGATGCGATGGCACTCCGTCTCGCCTGCCATGACCCGGCAGTGCATCGCCGCCACGCCCCGCAGAACGAGCAGGCGCGCAGCGTGTTCGATGCCGTCGAGCAGGCCCGCTGCGAGTCGATCGGGTCACGCCGCATGGCCGGGGTGGCCAACAACCTCACCGCCATGCTCGAGGACCGCTATTTCCGCGGCGGCAAATATGAGGACATCCGTGTCCGCGAGGAAGCCCCGGTCGAGGATGCCCTCGCCTTGATGGTGCGCGAGAAGCTGACCGGCCTCGCCCCGCCCGAGCCGGCCCGCAAGCTGGTGGACCTGTGGCGCCCGCTGATCGAAGAGAAGGCCGGCAAGGACCTCGCCCGCCTCGACAGCGTGATCGAGAACCAGCGGGCCTTCGCCCGCGCCATGAACGACCTCCTGACCCATATGGGCTTGTCCGAGGAAGCGCAGGCCGATAGCGACGATTCCGACGATCGCGAGAACGATGCCGAAAGCGAGCAGGAAGGCGAGAACCAGGAGAACCAGGGCGAGGCCCAGGACGATTCCGAATCCATGAAGCTCGAGGAAACCGAGAGCGAGGACGAGGAATCCCAGGACGGCGAGACACAGGACGCCGAATCGCCCTCCTCCGACCTGCCGGACGATACCGAGACGGGCGATGCCGAGGAGGCGGCCCAACCCTGGCGGCCGCCCGAGCATCGCGACAATGAGCGGCGCGCCAGCGACTACAAGGCCTTCACCACCCGCTTCGACGAGATCGTCGAGGCGGCGGATCTGTGCGATCCCGAGGAACTCGATCGCCTGCGAGCCTATCTCGACAAGCAGCTTTCCAGCCTGTCGGGCGTGGTGGCGCGCCTGGCCAACCGGCTGCAGCGCCGCCTGATGGCGCAACAGAACCGCTCCTGGGATTTCGATCTCGAGGAAGGCATGCTCGATCCGGCCCGCCTGTCGCGTGTCATCATCGACCCGACTTCCGCGCTCTCCTTCATGCGCGAGCGCGACACCGATTTCCGCGACACGGTGGTGACGCTCTTGATCGACAATTCCGGCTCGATGCGCGGACGCCCGATCACGGTGGCCGCGACCTGCGCGGACATTCTCGCCCGCACGCTGGAACGCTGCGGCGTGCGCGTGGAGATCCTGGGCTTCACCACGAGAGCCTGGAAAGGCGGCCAGTCGCGCGAGAGCTGGCTGCAGGCCGGCAAACCGGCGTCCCCCGGCCGCCTCAACGACCTCCGGCACATCATCTACAAATCGGCCGACGCGCCCTGGCGCCGGGCTCGCAAGAGCCTCGGTCTGATGATGCGCGAAGGGCTGCTCAAGGAGAATATCGACGGCGAAGCGCTGGCCTGGGCGCATCAGCGCCTGCTCGGGCGCTTCGAAAGCCGGCGCATCCTGATGGTGATCTCGGACGGCGCTCCGGTCGATGATTCGACCCTGTCGGTCAACACCGGCAATTATCTGGAGCGCCACCTGCGCTGGGTGATCGAGGATATCGAGACGCGCTCGCCGGTAGAGCTGATCGCCATCGGCATCGGCCATGACGTCACGCGCTATTACAAGCGCGCCGTCACCATCGTCGATGCCGAGGAACTCGGCGGCGTCATGACCGACAAGCTCGCCGAACTCTTCGAGGAAACCGGGGCGTCGGGCTCGCGCCGAGCCGCCGCGTGAGCTCCCGGCAGCCGCCTCTGTGGCATCGCGCCCTGTTCGGGCCGATGCCCCTGGCCTACCCCTTGGCGGCGGTCTGCGCCGGCCTCTATTTGGTGGCTGCGCTGTTCACGGCCTGGCTGGCCGGCTCGCCCGAGAATCTCGCGCGGATCCTCTGGCAGCCTTCGCAGGGGATCCTCTACACGCTCGGCATCGGCGGCCAGGTTCCCTTCACCCAGGGGCGGATATGGACCTTGTTCACCGCGCCCTATCTGCATGGCAGCCTGCCGCATCTGGCGTTGAACCTGTTCTCGCTGTTTCAGGTCATGCCGATGGTGGAGCGGACCTATGGCCGGCTGCGGGCCTTCGTGATCTATGCCATCGGCGGTATTGCCGGGGCCGCCGCCTCGGTGCTGTGGGGCGAGGTGTTTTCCCTCGGTGCCTCCGGAGCGATCTTCGGGCTGCTCGGTGCCATCGTGTTGTATGGTGCCCGGCGCGGCGACGCCTTCGGCCGGGCCCTGATGACCAACGCCGCCTTCTGGGCCGGCCTCAACTTCCTCTACGGGCTCCTCAATCCCGGCATCAGCAATGCAGGCCATTTTGGCGGCTTCCTCGGCGGCCTGGCCGCCGCCGTGCTCATCACCCGTCGTATCGGTCCCTTCCAGGAACCCCGTCGTCTTGCCTTCACGCTTGCCAGCCTGGCGTTGCTCGCCCTGGCCTTCGGCCTTGGCAACACGACCTCCCGGGTCTGGCAGTTCAGCACGAATGACCAGAACGCCGCGACGAAAAGCGTCGAGGACCTCCAGGACCAAGCCGACGCGGTTCTTGCCGTCGACCCGAACAATGCGGATGCCCGCCTGCTGCGTGCCCTCGTGCTGGCCCAGCGCGACGACTATGAGGGCGCTCTCCGGGAAGTGGATCTCGCCATCAAGGGCGGACGCAACGACGCCGTGACGCTCAACCTGCGGGCCTGGTCCCTGTTCAAGCTCGGCCGCGCCGAAGAGGGACTGGCGGATGCCGAGGCCGCGGTCAAGGCGGCGCCTGACGAAGGCGCCATCCTCGACACCCGCGCCCATATCTACGAAGCCTTGGGCCGGCGCGAGGAGGCGATCGCGGACTACAAGGCTGCCCTGCGCCTGATCCCGAACGAACCTGAAACCCAGGCGGGCCTGAAACGGCTGACAGGCGGAGATTGAGGGCGGAACGCCCTGGCCGGCGTCCCACCCTTGCCTGATCCCGCTGCCTATCGGACGCCGCCGGAGACCGCCAGCACCTCGCCGGTCAGCCAGCCGGATTCGCCCGAGGCCAGGAAGACCGCGACGGGCGCGATGTCCTCGGGCTGGCCGATGCGTCCCAGCGGAGTCTGGGCCACGGTCTGGGTTTCCAGGTCGCCGCCGATGAAGCCGGCGGCGTGCACGCCCTCCGTCTCCACCATGCCGGGGTTGATCGAATTCACCCGGATCTTCCTGGGGCCGAGTTCCTTGGCCAGCACCCGGGTGATCGAGGTCACCGCCCCCTTGGTGGCGGTGTAGACCGATGTGGCCGGGAAATTCACGTCGGTCGCAACCGAGCCGATATTGATGATGCTGCCGCCCTCGGGGCCGAAATGCTTCTCCGCCTCCTGGCTGGCCAGCAGCAGCCCGAGCACATTGGTGTTGAACTGGCGATGGAACTCGGCTTCCGTCACCTCTTCGAGCGGTGCGAAGGCATAAACGCCGGCATTGTTCACCAGGACGTCGAGCCGGCCATAGGCCTTCTCGGCCTCGACGAAGATGGCCTTCACCTCTTCCGCCTTGGAGACGTCGCCCTTGACGGCGATCGCCTTGCCGCCCTTGGCGGTGATCTCGGCGACGACTTTCTCGGCTCCATCCCGGCTCGAGGCATAATTCACCACGACGGCGGCGCCTTCGGCCGCCAGGCTTTTCGCAATACCCGCGCCGATGCCCTTAGAGGCACCGGTAACCACGGCGACCTTACCTGCCAATCTGCTCATCGAATATCTCTTGGTTCGAGTGACAATGATTCGATAGTTAGATAATCATCGAAATGAAACAAGAGCGGGTGATGGAAAATTTTGCGAGCAGGCCGGAGGAGGAAGGTGCTTATGGACGTTCGACGGTGCCGCCCCTCATCCTGCCCTACAGGCTGGCCAGTTCGCGCAGATAGGCATCCAGCGTCTCGCGTTGGAGCACGAGCGTGGCGAACTTGCCCTCGCGCACGATCTCGATGAGCCCGGCATTCTCAAGCTCCTTCATATGATGGGACAAGGTCGCCGGCGTGACCTCATGCTTCTGCTGCATGCAGGCGCAGGCCATCGAGCCGCCTTGCGCAGCGATTTCCTTGAGGATCTGAAAGCGCCGCGGCTCGGCCAGCGCCCTGGCGATCAGGGTGCATTGGCGCTCCGTCAGCGAAACTGGCGCGGTCATCGTCATGATGGAGCCTATATCATGTCTGTCACGGGCTCGCGCAATATCGTGGTGCGCGGCTTGCGGTAAGCGGAGCGCACCCCCACTTTGCCTTGATTCGGCCTTGTCCATCCGCTCAACATCACCGATGTTCCTCGCTTCGCTTCCCCTTCCCCTGCGCTTTGCCCTGCGTGAATTGCGCGCCGGCATCCGCGGTTTCGGTATTTTCCTTGCCTGCCTCGCTCTCGGCGTGATGGCGATCGCCGGGGTCGACGCCATCTCCAGCGCCCTGTCGGACGGGCTGCGCAGCCAGGGTCGGGTGATCAATGGCGGAGACATCGAGTTCACGCTGGTGGGGCGCGAAGCCAGTCCCGAGGAGCTCGCCTTCATCGGACAGCAGGGGCGGCTCTCTGTCGCCGCAAGCACAAGGGCGATGGCGCGCACACCGGACGGCCAGACCGCCCTGGTCGAAATCAAGGCGGTCGACCAGGCCTATCCCCTGCTCGGCACGGTGGAGTTCGGCAAGGGCCAGGCCCTGTCCGCCACCATCGGCGGCCAGGGCAGCCGGGCCGATGCGGCAGCCGACGCCGCCCTGTTCGCCCGGCTCGGCCTGCAACCCGGCGCCGCCGTCACCATCGGCAACCTGACGGTTAGCCTGGTCGATCGCCTCGTCGGCGAGCCGGACAAGATCGCCGGCGGCATTTCCTTCGGGCCTCGCCTGATGATCACCCTGAACGCGCTGCGCGAGAGCGGGCTGATCCAGCCGGGCTCCCTGATCCGCTGGCGCTATCGCCTGGTACTGCCGCCGAATGTTTCGCCGGATGCCGTTCGCCAGAAAGCGAACGAGGCCTTTCCCCAGGCCGGCTGGGAGGTCCGCACCCGCGACGACGCCTCCCCGGAGCTTCGGCGTGGCATCGAGCGCTTCACCATGTTCATCACGCTGGTCGGGCTGACGGCCCTGCTCGTCGGCGGCGTCGGTGTCGCCAATGCCGTCAGGGCCTTCGTCGAACGCCAGCGCGACAGCATCGCCACGCTGAAGACGCTGGGAGCCGGAGCCAACCTCGTCACCGGCATCTATCTCACCCAGACCCTGCTGCTGGCCTCTCTCGGCATCGTCATCGGTCTTGTCGCCGGCGCCGCCCTGCCCTTCATCCTGGCCTATGGCTTTGCTGACTATCTGCCGCTGCCGATCACGCCGGTGCTCAATCCGGCCGGGCTCGCGCTCGCTGCCCTCTACGGTCTGCTGACTGCCCTCGCCTTCTCTCTGCTGCCCCTGGGGCGGGCCCGGGACATCTCCGTATCGGCCCTGTTCCGCGATGCCATCGCCCCGACACGGCGCTGGCCGGCCCCCATCGTGCTCACCCTTGCCGGCCTGGCCGTCGCCGCCCTGGTCGCCCTGGCGGTGTTCTTCGCCGCCGACCGCAAGGTGGCCCTGGTCTATGTCGGCTCCGCGCTCGGCGCCTTCATCCTCCTGCGCGTGGTGGCAAGCCTGCTGATGGCGCTCGCCCGCCGGCTGCCCCGCCCGCACTCCACGCCGCTGCGTCTGGCCGTTACCAATATCCACCGTCCCGGCGCCGCCACCCCCTCGGTGGTGCTCTCGCTCGGCCTGGGGCTCTGCCTGCTGGTGGCCCTGACGCTGGTCGACGGCAATATCCGCCACCAGCTTTCCGCCGCCATTCCCGACAAGGCGCCGAGTTTCTTCTTCGTCGACATTCGCCGCGCCGACGCGCCCCGCTTCGACGCCTTCCTCAAGCAGGCCGCCCCGCAGGCGACCAGCGAGCGCGTACCGATGCTGCGCGGCCGCATCGTCAGCGTGAAGGACGTGCCGGCGGATAAGATCAAGCCATCCCCGAACATCGCCTGGGTGCTGAGCGGAGATCGCGGGGTCACCTTCACCGACGCGGTGCCGGCCGGCTCACGCGTGGTCGAGGGCCAGTGGTGGGGTCCCGATTATACCGGCCCGCCCTTGGTCTCCCTGGAGCAGGAGGTCGCACATGGTCTCGGCCTCAAGGTCGGCGACGCCATCACCGTCAACGTACTCGGCCGCAACATCACCGCCAAGGTCGGAGCCCTGCGCAAGCTCGAATGGCAGAATTTCGGCATCAATTTCGTACTGGTCTATTCACCGAACACCTTCAAGGGCGCGCCGGTGACGGACATCGCCACCCTCACCTTCCCGCATGGGGCCGACGATGCCGTCGAACTCGGCCTGCTCAAGCAGGTGGCCGACGCCTTCCCGATGGTGACCGCCGTGCGCATCAAGGATGCGCTGCAGAGCTTCGCCGATCTCGCCGGCCAGCTCGCCATGGCGATCCGGGCCGCCGCCGCCATCGCCCTCGTCGCCTCGATCCTGGTGCTGGCGGGCGCGCTGGCCGCCGGGCAGAGCAGCCGGCTCTACGACGCCGTCATCCTCAAGGTGCTGGGCGCCACGCGCGGGCGCATCCTCTTCGCCTTCATCCTCGAATACGGGCTGCTGGGCCTCGCCACCGCCCTGTTCGGCGTGGTCGCCGGTACCGCTTGCGCCTGGCTGATCGTCACCTATCTGATGAATTTCAGCTTCACCTTCCTGGCCGGGCCGGCTTTCGGGGCTGCCTTCGGCGCCCTGGCGCTGACCATCCTGTTCGGCCTTGCGGGTACCTGGCGCATCCTGCGCCAGAAACCGGCCTCGCATCTGCGAAGCCTGTAGGCCCGGATGGCAGGTGCTTGAAATGACAAGCGTTTCAGCCGAAGTTCAGGCGATGAAGATCGACCACCCCACGGTGGCATGCCGGCAACATTGCAAGCAATTCACTTAACTGTTTCAATGGAAAGCACTACATAAGAGCAAGCTTTTTGCGGCATGTGCCGCATCTGGAGAGACACATGGCTTTCAATGATCCTCGTTTCTCGGCCGGCACCGTCTCCGACGTCCGCGCCGGAGCACCGGCGATCGATCAGGGCCTGCGCGCATTCATGCTCGCGGTCTACAACCACATGACCTTGGGCGTGGCCATTACCGGCCTGGTGGCGCTCGGCGCCTACATGGCCTCGGGGATCGTGGTCAACGAGGCGGGCAAGATCGTCGAGCTGAACTCGTTCGGCATGTTCCTGTTCAACTCCCCCTTCAAGTGGGTCGTCGCATTCGCCCCCCTTGGCATGGTGTTCTGGATGAACATGGGGACGGAAGGTCGCTCGGTTCAAACCACGCGCGTTCTGTTCTACGTGTTCTCGGCCCTCATGGGCCTGTCACTGTCGACGATCTTCCTCGTCTACACGCATGGCTCGATTGCTCGCGTCTTCTTCATCTCGGCCGCCAGCTTCGGTGCCCTGAGCCTCTACGGCTACACCACCAAGCGTAACCTCTCGGCCTTCGGCGCCTTCCTGATGATGGGCTTGGTCGGCCTGCTGCTTGCCAGCCTGGTCAACCTGTTCTTCCCCTCGGGCATGCTGACCTTCATGATCAGCGTCGCCGGCGTCGGCATCTTCGCAGGCCTGACCGCCTACGACACCCAGATGCTGAAGTCGCTCTATGTGGAGAATGCGCACAGCTTCAGCCGCGACGAGGGCGAGAAGCTCGCCGTCCATGGCGCGCTGACGCTCTATCTCGACTTCATCAACCTCTTCATCATGCTGCTGCGCCTGCTCGGCGACCGCCGCTGATCCCTGAAGAGCTTCTTGACGCATTGCGCCGGCCGGGGTTTCCCCGGCCGGTTTTGTTTTTAGGAGCCCGGACATCTTGTCCGCACTATCTCTGGGCCGAAGCGAGCTTGGGGAGGAGGAGCGGCCAGGATGTCCGCGCTCCGTGAAAGCCTCAGTCGAGCTCGCGCAGGGCCCGGCGGATGATCTTGCCGGACGAGGTCAGCGGCAGGGCGTCGACATAGGCGATCACGCGCGGATATTCGTGGGCGGACAGGCGTTCGCGCACGAAGAGCTGCAGGTCGGCGGTCATGGCGTCCGATGCCGTGAAGCCCGGCTTGAGCACCACGAAGGCCTTGACGATCTCGGTCCGCAAGGTGTCGGGCATGCCGACGACCGCCGCCATCGCGACGGCGGCATGGCGCATCAGGCAGTCCTCGATCTCACCAGGGCCGATGCGATAGCCGGCCGAGGTGATGATGTCGTCGCCACGGCCGACGAAATGCACATAGCCGTCGATGTCGCGGCGCGCCTTGTCGCCGGTCATCAGCCAGCCGTCGCGGAATTTCGCGGTGGTGGCGGTGGCGTTGCCCCAATAGCCCAGGAACATCACCGGATCGGGCGCGCGCACCGCAATCTCGCCGATCTCGTCAATCGGGCTTTCCTGCCCCTCTTCGTCGACCACCGCCACGCGATGGCCGGGCACGGCCTTGCCGATGGCGCCGGGCCTGGAAACCCCGAGTTCGTGGCAGGAGCCGAGCACGAGATTGCATTCGGTCTGGCCGTAGAGCTCGTTCACCGGGAAGCCGAAGGCCGCTTCGGCCCAGGCATAGGTGCCCGGCCCCAGCGTCTCGCCGGCCGACATGATCGAGCGCAGATGGGTACGGTAGACCTGGCCGTGCTGATGCGCCGCCTGCAGCATGCGCAGGGCCGTGGGCGGCAGGAAGGCATTGCGGATCTTGAAGTCCCACAGCAGTCCCAGCACCTCGTCCACCGAGAACTTGGCATGGAGACCTGCCACCACGGGCACGCCCAGCGCCAGACTGGGCAGCAGCACGTTGAGCAGGCCGCCCGCCCAGGCCCAATCGGCCGGCGTCCACATCACGTCGTCGGGCTGGCCCAGCCCTGGATGGGCGAAGCGCAGGCCGGGAATGTGACCGAGCACCACGCGATGGCCATGCACGGCACCCTTGGGTTGGCCGGTGGTACCGGAGGTGTAGATCATCATGGCCGGATCGTCGGGCGTCGAGGCGATCGGCGCCAGCTCCCCCTTGGCTCCGGCGATCAGACGATGGAAGTCGAGCGCCCCTCCGCCGGCGCCGTCGACGCTGATCACCGTCTCCAGGTCGGGCAGCCTGGCCTCGATCTCCCCGAGCTTGGCGAGCCCGCTTTCGTCGAGCAGCACGGCCTTGGCCCCGGAATCGCGCAGACGGAAGCTCAGTGCATCCGGGCCGAACAACACGGCGAGCGGCAGGGAGATGGCACCGAGCTTGGCGACGGCGAGGTGGGCGATCACCACCGCCGGCGATTGCGGCAGCAGGATCGCGACGCGGTCGCCCTTGCGGATACCCAGACGTTTCAGCGCCAAAGCGAAGCGGTCGGAGGCCTCGCGCAAGGCGCCATAGCTGATGTGCTCGCTGCCGCCGCCGGGAAGCCGGCGCAGGATGGCGAGCCGGTCCGGTTCGCGCCGGGCCCAGACGTCGCAGACATCCACCCCGATATTGTAGCGAGCCGGCAGCTCCCAGCGAAAATCGCGCGCGGCGATGTCGTAGTCTTGCTTGTCCAGCTCGTTCATGCCGCACTCACCCCCCGAACAGGCCGCCGAAGAGGCCTCCGGAGCTTTTCACGCGCGTAGGCCGGCGTACCACGCGCACCACCGGACCGGCCCCGAAGGCCTGCGCCTCCTCCGGCCGGCTGGGTTCACCAGCCACCGCCATCGCCCAATAGACCCGCTCGCCGGCCCTGGCAATGGCGATACCAAAGCGGGTGGCGCCTGGCATCAGCAGATTCTCGTCATGCTCGGGCGAGTTCTTCCACTGCTTCATGGCGTCGAGATCGGTGTAGGTGCCGTAGGAGACATTCTCGCCGATCTTGGAATCGTCCAGCCCGGCCGATTTGACGCGGGAGGAGAAGCTGCCGCCGATCGAATGGGAGAGCTGGTTGGCCGAAGCCATGGCATTGGCCTGGTTCTGGGCGAAGGACGTCAGGCGCGAATCGAGCGCCACCGCGGTGAGGCCCTTGCTCTGGCGGTACTGGGTCAGCCAGTCCCGGGCCTGGGCCGGATTAAAGGATACGGGCCGGCGTTGATAGGAAACGGCTTCGGGCTTTTGCGTGAGGGCGCAGCCGCCCAATCCAAAGGTAACACCCAAGACAAGAAAAGCGGCCGCAGCCACCCTCATGCGCGACATCGAGTTCTCCACGGTCAGGATCCCGCCGCAGCCGGCGGGGTTGAAGGCTTGGCGGCGGCCGGCTCCGCGGCAGGAGCATCCGCCTCGGGCTGGTCACCCTTGAGTCTGGCGGTCATCGCCGCCTGCAGTTCGGGCTCGAACAGGATCACCCGCTGCGGGGGCGCCGCGGCGCCCTGGCCCTGCAGGCGGATACCCTTGGCCTTGAAATTCTTGAAGATACGGGCGAGCAGGTCGCTCTTGACGGCAACCTGCGTCTCCATGCTGGCGACCATCACAATGAGTTCGAATTCCAGTCCTGCATCCATGGAGGTCATGTAGACCTGGGGCCTCGGCGTCGGCAGGATACGCGGATCGTCCTCCGGCGCGGCCAGCATGGCTGCCTTCACCGCGTCGATGTCGCTGTCATAGAGCACGGTCAGGGCGATGCGCAGCCGGCTCCAGGTATTGCCATAGACCCAGTTCTTCACCGAGCCGGTGATCAGGGTCGAATTGGGAATGATCAGCGTGGCGCGATCATAGGTCTCCAGCGTGGTCGAGCGCACGGAGATGCGGCGGACATAGCCCTCCTCGCCGGCGGCGGCGATGATGTCGCCGACCCGGATCGGTCTTTCGGCCAGCAGGATCAGGCCGGAGACGAAATTGCCGGCGATGCCCTGCAAGCCAAGACCCAGACCGACCGACAGACCACCGGCGACGATGCCGATATTCTGCCAGCTCACGCCGATCTCGGACAGGCCGGCCGAAATGGCGAGGATGAAGCCGAGATAGCCGATGATGGTGGCGATCGAGTTCTGCACGCCCGAATCGAGGGAGGTGCGCGGCAAGAGCGTGTTGCCGAGCCAGCCCCGGATCAGGCGCATCACCGCCCAGATGATGATGAACAGCATCACGCCGCTGATGATCGACGAGGGCGAGATCGTCAGCTCGCCGATCTTGAAGCCGAAATAGGCGCGCTGGATCGCCGGGGCCATGTCGGTCGAATAGAGGCCGAAGGGCAGGCCGAGGCTGCCGACGGCAAAGGCGATGATCAGGAAGCGCAGGACGCCGGAGAGCAGGGTCGCCCCGAAGGTGACCTGCTTGGCGGTGACGCCGATGGTACTCGCCACCGCACGGCGACGGTCGACGTCCGAGATCAGCCGTTCGGTCAAAGCCGAATCGACCAGGGTGGTGAGCAGATAGCTTGCCGCCACCACGCACAGGACGAGCAGCGGAAAGACCGCCGCCGCCACGGCGAGCGTGCTGTAGCCGAGAGCAAGGCATACGGCCATCACCAGCACGGAGAGCCACCCGATCGGCCTGAGTATGTCGAGCCCGGTCAGATCCTCGTCGGGCGCCAGTGTACGGCCGTCCACCACCGTTGGCGGGGCGCTGCGGAGGCGGATGAGCAGGGAAACGATGATGGCGAGATAGAGGATGGCCGAAATCGTCTCGCGCGCCACGCTGAGGGAGGGATCAGCGTGGAGATGCTCGATGACGCCATTCAGGAGAACGGACAGGCCCAGCGCCACGGCGAGCCAGCCCATGCGCCGTCCGATGCGGCGGACGGCCCAGTCGCTCAGGGGCAGCAGGCGCAATTCGGCGTGGCCCTCGGCCAGCACGGCCTGCGCCAGGGCCCACAGGCCGAAGCCGATCGAGGAGGCAGCGATCAGGCTCGAGCCGTAATCGGCAAGCACCTTCTCCGGCAGGAGCCCGGAAAAACCGAAGGCCAGCATCGTCACGGTGATACCGACCGGCACGCCGAGCATGATGTGGGCGATGCCGAGCACCGCATCGAGCGAGGCGACGTAGCGTCGCGAGGCCCGCTTGCTGCGCGGCAGCCGGGCGCGCCAGCGCTGGATGCGCAGCCGCAGGAACTGTGTGACGGCATAGCCGATGGCGATGGTCAGCAGGAAGATGGCGATGCTGGTGGAATTGACCTTCGACACCAGATAGCTGCTGTGATCCGAGAACGCGTTCCTCGCCAACTCCCCGGCCCTGGGCAGGTTTTCCAGCACTGGAATCCAGAATTCGCCGGAGAAAGGGCTGTTGCCGCTCTTGAGGAGGCGGCCCGTGAGCTGCTCGCGCTGCCGCTCGGTGATGGCATTGGAGAGGTTTGCCGCCCGAGTGGACTGGTCTCCCGCCACCTTGACCACATCGGTGAGCTGCTTTTGCAGATTGCCCTGCGTGCTGCGCGTCTCGGCGATGTCGGCGCTTTCGGACGGATCTGGATCCCCCAGCTTTGCCAACCTCGCCTTGGACTGATCCAGCAAGGGGGAGACCGTCGCTTGCAGTGCCGAGAGGTTGGTGATGGCCGTATCCACCGTGCTGCGCAACTCATCCAGCGTCTTCGACGCGTTCTCCTGATCGGCAGGTAAGCTGGTCAGAGTCGCCTCCACCCCGTCGAGCGACTTCTGTTCCTTGGCCAGTGCATTATTGAAGGGGCGGACGGTAATGGTGTTGCCCAGCTGATCGGCGCGCGAAATCTGCTTTTGCGTCTCGGCGGCAACATCGTTGAGCTTGGCGAGCAGGTCGGAAGCCGCCTTGCGGGCGTCGGTCGTGGCCTTGGCCTCGGGCGGGTCGACCGGCTTGGGCTGCGGGGGGAAAGCGTCCAGTGCTGCCTTGGCCTTGTCGCGGGCCGGGATGATGCTGCCCAGCAAGGCGACGAGATCGGCACGCCTCCTGCTGACCGTCTCGCGCAGGTCCTGCAGGGATTTCTGCGCCTCCTCGCCATTGTCGGTAATGGTGGCGAGCTGGGTCGCGATGTCGTCGAGAGACTTCTTGTCGAGACTCAACCCTGTCTGGAAACCCGTCAGGGCCAGGTCGTCCTGCGCCCTCGCCGCCATGGGCGCAGCCAGGAGCGTGAAAAGCAGGCTGCAGAGCAGCAGAAGGCGGGAAAGCGAACGAAACATGGCGCGAAACTAGAGTGTTTTGCGCTTCGGTGGAATTACCAAGAAGCGCAAACACGTATCGAAACGGGGGACCAGAGCAAAGGAGCGTTTCCGCTGGGCCGGCCTTGCTCTAGAGGCTGTTGCCGCCTGATGGAAGAATTTGCGGGCGGCATTATGGCGTAGAAACCGTTTTAGGCATCAAAGTCAGCCCGCCGGCGCCCTCAACTCGAAGATATCGAGAGCGTATGGGCCGACATCCTTTTCGAGATGGCGCCATCCCAACCCCGCGTAGAAGGCACGCTTGTCGCTCTCGGCGCAAAGATAGGCCTGGGCGAAACCACGGCTGAAGGCCAGCTCCGCCGCAGCCGCCACGATGGCGGCACCATGCCTCCGGCGACGGAATTCCGGCTCGATCCACACCGCGGCGACCCAGGGTGTCAGGGCCGGTCGTTCTTCCAGATCGCTGGCGATCAGCGAGGCCGTGCCGACGAAGTCGTCGCCCCGGTGAGCCACCAGACAGGCCGGCAACACTTCCGTGGTCGTCAGGTTTTCTGCGAACAGGCCCGCCACGGTCTCGAGGCTCTCGCCCTGTTCCTGCCACCAGGCCCGCCAGACGCGGTCGGCGACCGCCTCGAGGAAATGGGGTTGGTCACGCAGGTCGGAAATCTCGATGGTGCTCACATTCAATTCTTTTCGATCAGATCGATGAAACCCGGCTCGTCCAGCACCAGGAAGCGATCATGGTCGAGCGTGCGGAAACCGTGCCGCCGATAGAAGCGCAGGCCCGCTTCGTTGCCGGCATCGAGGTCAAGCCGCATGAAACGCGCACCGCGCTCGCGGCCACGGCGGGCCGCCTCCGCCAGGAGCTGGATGCCGATATGTTCGTTACGCCGCTGTGGCGCGACATAGAGGTCGACCACGAAGACACCATTGGCGCCGCGCCAGGTCGAAAAACTGTCCTGGTGCACCAGATAGCCCGCGAGGCCCCCTTCCGGCGGCTCCGCAACGACGATGCCGATGCTCGGCGTGGCACTGAAAGCCTCGGCACGCAGAATGTCGCCCGTCGTGCCGACCTTGACCCCGAACAGGGCCGCAAGCTCGCCCACCATCGCAGCGACGGCATCGCAATCCTCCGGCGCGGCAGGGCGAATCAGCATCAGCGCGGCCGGATGCCGATGATGGCGCGCGCCTCGTCCGGCGTGGCGATGGCGAGGCCCAGTTCCTCCAGGATGGTGCGGATCTTGGTAACCTGCTGGGCGTTGGAGGTGGCGAGCTGGCCCTTGCCGATCCACAGATTATCTTCCAGACCGACGCGGACATGGCCGCCCATCACCGCCGCCATGGTGCCGAGCGCCATCTGGTTGCGGCCGGCCGCCAGCATCGACCACTCATAGTCCTTGCCGAACAGCTTGTCGGCCGTGCGGCGCATGTCGACCACGCTGTCGGGATTGGCGCCGATGCCGCCGAGGATGCCGAGCACGGTCTGCACGAAGAGCGGCGGCGTCACCAGCTTGCGGTCGAGGAAATGAGCCAGCGTATAGAGGTGGCCGACATCGTAGCATTCGAATTCGAAGCGCGTGCCGAGCGGGCCCATCGTGGTGAGGATGTGCTCGATATCGGCCAGCGTGTTCTTGAACATGCCGCCGCGCGTCGCTTCCAGGAACGGCACCTCCCAGTCATGCTTCCACTCGCGCGGGCGATCCAGCATCGGATAGAGCCCGAAATTCATGGTGCCGAGATTGAGCGAGCACATTTCCGGCTGCAGGCTCGCCGGCCCCTTCAGGCGCTCCTCGATGCTCATGCGGGCCGAACCGCCGGTGGTGATGTTGACGATGGCGTTCGTCGCCTGCCGGATGCGGGGCACGAACTGCTCGAAGACGGTCACATCGGGCGTGGGCGCCCCCGTCTCGGGATCGCGCGCATGGAGATGCAGCACGGCAGCCCCGGCCTCCGCCGCCCCGATGGCGGAGGCGGCAATCTCGTCCGGCGTCACCGGCAGATGCGGCGACATGGAGGGGGTGTGGATCGAGCCGGTGATCGCGCAGGAAATGACGACTTTATTGGCCATGACGGGCACCTATGACTTTTGTCTTGTTTGATGGCGGATAGTTTTCAGGTCGTCATTGCGAGCGCAGCGAAGCAATCCAGTCTCTTAGAAGGTTTGCATTTTTCCGACTCCTGGATTGCTTCGCTGCGCTCGCAATGACGAAATCCAATGCCGCAGCCCGGCTATGCTCCAATGTCCTTGAGGGCCTGGCGTAACGATACCGCAAAGCGCCCGGCAATCTCGCCGAGTTCGGCGTCGGTGGCGTTATAGGGCGGCGCCAGGATCACGGTGTCACCCTTGATGCCGTCGACATTGCCGCCGGAGGGATAACAGATTAGCCCGTTGGCGAAGGCGCGCGAGCGGATCTTGAGGAATAGCGCCTTCTCTGCCGGGAAGGGTTCCTTGCTCTCCCGGTCCGCGACGATCTCGATGCCGGTGAAGAAGCCGCGGCCGCGGATATCGCCGATCTGGGCAATGCCGTGGAGGGCATCGGCCAGCGTGCGCTTGAATTCCTCGCCCTTCACGGCGACGCGCTGCACCAGCCCGTCGCGCTCGACAATGCGCTGCACGGCGACACCGGCGGCGCAGGCGGCTGTGTGGCCGGTGAAGGTGTGGCCGGTCTGCGGCCCGCCGTCGACGGCATTGATCGGCTCGGCGACCCTGTCGGAATAGACGGCGGCCCCGAGCGGCAGGTAGCCCCCGCCCAAGCCCTTGGCCACCGTCATGATGTCGGGGAAGACGCCGTCATGCTCGAGCGCACGCCAGGTGCCGCAGCGCCCGGCCCCGCACATCACCTCGTCGGCAATCATCAGGACGCCATGGCGGTCGCAGATCTCGCGCACCTTCCTGGCATAGCCCGGCGGTGCCGGCACCACGCCACCGGCCGCCCCAACAACTGGTTCGAACACGAAGGCGGCGACCCTGTCGGGGCCCAGTTCCAGGATCTTGTCTTCGAGTTCCTGCGCACAGGCCGCGCCGACATCCTCCGGCGCCACGCCAGCCGGCGGCCGGTAGACATTGGCGGGCGAGAGGCGCGGCACGTCGACGAGCGCGCCCTCGAAGGAGAGGCGGCGTTCGCGAAAACCCGAGAGCGCCAAGGCGCCCAGCGTGTTGCCGTGCCAGGAACGCTCACGCGAAATGAAGCGGCGCCGGCTCATCTCGCCGCGCGCCGCGAAATATTGCAAAGCCAGCTTTAGGGCCGATTCCACCGCCTCAGAGCCGCCGGAGACGAACACCATCTGCTTGAGCGTGCCGCCGCAGAGCCGGCCGACGCGCTCGGTCAATTCCTCCAGGGGATCGGAGGTGAAATTGTAGCGATAGCCATGGGCGATGCGGTCGAGCTGGTCCTTGATCGCCTGGTTGACCTCTTCATTGCCGTGGCCGAGGCAATAGACGGCGGGACCGCCCGAGCCGTCGAGATATTGCTTGCCGTCGACATCGGTGAGCACCAGGCCCTTGCCCCAGGCGATCTTCGGCAAGCCCGCCCCCGCCACCGAGGTCGATTCCGCGACGTCGCCCGCCATCTCCGTCTCCATTCCCAAGATCGAGCGCCTCTCATGGCGCCTTGGCCCGCGCTTTCGGCACGACACTTTGTAGGACATATGGAAGGGGGGATCGGCAAGCGTCAAGCGTGGCAAAGCCGCGCGCCAGCTACCCAGTCAGCGATCGATCGCTAACATTGTCCATCCCCCGACAGGACGGCGCTTCGGCGCTACTTGATCTTGCGCCATATTCCACGCATGGTCCGCTCTTTCGCCGGCAAAGGCGGCTTGGGGCACTTTTCATGAATATCGATATTGCCAAGAGGGTGTATGATCGGACTTGGAAGCTCGATCCGATCGTCCGCAGCCTCCTGGACACGGACTTCTACAAGCTCCTGATGCTGCAGCCCATCCATGCCCGGCATGAGAATGTGCGCACCACCTTCACCGTGATCAACCGCACCAAGTCGATCAACCTGGCCGATGTGATCGACGAGAAGGAACTGCGTGACCAGCTCGACCACGCCCGCACGCTGCGCTTCGGCAAGCGCGAGCTGATCTGGCTGCGCGGCAACACCTTCTACGGCAAGCAGCAGATCTTCCGGCCCGAATTCCTCGACTGGCTCGCCGATTTCAGCCTGCCCGACTACGATCTGCGCATCGAGAACGGCGATTATGTGCTCGAATTCGACGCGCCCTGGAGCCAGGCCACCATGTGGGAGGTTCCGGCACTCGCCATCATCAACGAGCTTAAATCCAGGGCCGCCACCCGTTCCATGGGCCGCTTCGAGCTCGACATCCTCTATGCCCGCGCCAAGGCCAAGCTGTGGGACAAGATCGAGCGGCTGAAGAAGCTGGAAAACCTGAAGATCTCCGATTTCGGCACCAGGAGGCGCCATTCCTTCCTGTGGCAGAGCTGGTGCGTGGAGGCGATGAAGGAGGGGCTGGGCAACGCCTTCGTCGGCACCTCCAACGTGCTGCTCGCCATGAACAACGACCTGGAATCGATCGGCACCAACGCCCATGAGCTGCCCATGGTCTATGCGGCGCTGTGCGAGGAGGACGGTTGCCTGCGCGAATCGCCCTACAAGGTGCTGGAGATGTGGCGCGACTTCTATGACGGCAATCTCCTGATCGTGCTGCCCGACACCTTCGGCACCGCCGCCTTCCTGGAGCGTGCGCCGGACTGGGTGGCCGACTGGACCGGCATGCGCCCCGATTCCAAGCCGATCCAGCAGGCCGGCGAGGAGATCATCGCCTGGTACAGGGCGCGGGGCCGTGACCCGGCCAAGAAGCTGATCATCTTCTCCGACGGCCTCGACATCGATTCCATCGAGACCGCCCACAGGAACTTCAACGGCCGCATGCGCCCCTCCTATGGCTGGGGCACCAATCTCACCAACGACTTCCGCGGCTGCGGCTCGCACCCCATCCCGCTGCTCGATCCGATCTCGCTGGTGTGCAAGATCACCTCGGTCAACGGCAAGCCGGCGGTGAAGCTTTCGGACAACCTCGCCAAGGCCACCGGCGGGAAAGTAGCGATCGATCGCTATCTGAAGGTGTTCGGTGAGGAAGGGCGGGGGGTGCAGGCGGTGAGCGTATAACCCACGGCCTGCACGGAACATGACCCTTAGGGTCTGCGTCACTCCGACAGTTCGACCGCCACCGGCCGTCCCAACGGCCGTTTCAGCATCTGCGCAGCAATCACGCCGGCCAGCACCAGCCCACCTCCGATGACGTGGTAGGAGCGGATCGGCTCGCCCAGCATGACGATGGCGGCGAGCGCCGTGAACACCGGCAGCAGGTTAAGGAAAATGGCGCAGCGGCTGGGGCCGAGCTGCTCGACGCCACGGATCCACAGCACCGGCAGCACCACCGAGGCGGCACAGCCGGCATAGGCGATCAGCGGCAGGGTTTCCATGTTGAGGGCGCGCAGCGGCGCCGGCGTCGCCAGCAAGGCCGGGAACATCACCGCCAGCGAGCAGAGCGCCTGCATATAGGTCGACTGCCAGCCCGACACAGGCAGGTTCCAGCGCTTGAGCAGCACCGAATAGAGGGCATAGACGAAGCCTGCCAGCAGCATCAGGGCGTCGCCGGGGTGCACGCCATCCCGGGCCAGGCTGCCGAGATCGCCGGCGCTGACGAGATAGACGATGCCGACGATCGACAGGACCCCGCCGCCGACCATGCCGATGGTCGGCCGCTCGCCCAGCATCAGCGCACTCAAGGCCACGGTCAGCAGGGGCGACAATGCAGTGAACACCGCCATGTTGGTCGCCGTGGTCGACCCCGCTGCGAGATAGGACAGGCTCTGGAACAGGCACATGGCCAGGAAGCCGAGCACGGCGAATTCGCCGAGATGACGCCACAACACCGCCCGGTTGCGCCAGGCCGGCAGGCCGACGAAGAGGGTCATCAGGCCGATTGCCAGGACGAGGCGATAGAAAGTGATGGCTTGCGGCCCGATGGCATGGGCCGACAGCCTGGAGACGATGACGTTGCCCGCCCACAGGACGATGGCGAAGAAGGGATAGAGCAAGGCGAGAGGTTTGGAGGAAGAGGATTTAGAAGACATGGCGCACCCGTGGAATGGAGGGGCGGAAACTGCCTCTTTTCACCGCGTCCGTCTCACGCTAATCTAACATCTACTATCGTGATTGGGACATGCTGGACGACCACACCACCCGCCACCTCGCTTTCCACGACACCGAGCGCGCCGTCGTGGCGATGGAGATCGATTATCCCGACGGTTCCGATACCGGCTGGCATGCCCATCCGCGCGCGCAACTGCTCTACGCCATCCAGGGCGTGATGATCGTGCGCTCGCAGGCCGGCAGCTGGGTGGTGCCGCCCAACCGGGCCGTCTGGCTGGTCGGGGGCCTGGAGCACGAAGTGCGCATGTGCGGCAAGGTCAAGATCCGCACCGTTTTCATCGATCCCACGGTCTCCGCTGCCCTGCCCAGCGACAATTGCGTGATCGCCGTCTCGCCCCTGCTGCGCGAGCTGATCGTTGCGGCAGTCGCCATCCCGCTCGATCATCCCGCCAGCGGCCGTGATGAGAGGCTGGTGCAGCTGCTGCTCGACGAGCTCAGACTTCTCGATGTCCTGCCGCTTCATCTGCCGATGCCGAGGGATGTCCGCCTGCGCACCGTCTGCCGACATCTGATCGCCCATCCCGAAAACGAGGAAACGGCGCAGGACTGGGCTGCGCGCCTCGGCATCACCGCCAAGACGGTGCACCGGCTGTTCGCCAGCCAGACGGGGCTCACCTTCGGCCAATGGCGCCAGCAGGCCCGGCTGCTCTTCGCCCTGGAGCAACTGGCCGCAGGCGCCCGCATCATCGATGTCGTCTATGACAGCGGCTATGCGAGCCAGAGTGCCTTCACCGCGATGTTCCGCCGGCATTTCGGCATGCCCCCCAGCGAGTTCTATCGGTGAGGCATTCCCGAGAGCCGCGGGGCTTGCCAACGCCGCCTTCCTTGCTTCAAACAGGCGTCCTCCCTTTTCCGGATTCCTTTCATGAAATTTCATAAGCTCGGCCGCACCGGCCAGGACGTTTCCGTGATTTGCCTGGGCACCATGACCTGGGGCGAGCAGAACAGCGAAGCCGATGGCTTCGCCCAGATGGATTATGCCCTCGAGCAGGGCGTCAATTTCTTCGACACCGCCGAAATGTATGCGGTTCCCCCACGGGCGGAGACCGCCGGCTCGACCGAACGCATCATCGGCAACTGGTTCAAGGCACGCGGCAGCCGCGACAAGGTGATCCTTGCCAGCAAGGTCGCCGGCGCTGGCACCTCGGTCTGGCTGCGCGACGCCCAGGAGCCGACACGGCTCAACCGCGCCCAGATGACCGAGGCGCTCGACAAGAGCCTCAAGCGCCTCCAGACCGACCATATCGACCTCTACCAGCTCCACTGGCCCGAGCGCTCGATGCCCTGGGGCTCCAACCCCACGGCCTTTCGCACCAGCCCCAGCGATGAGACCACGTCGATCGCCGAACAGCTCGACGTGCTCGACGGCTTCGTGAAGGCCGGCAAGGTCCGCTGGATCGGCCTTTCCAACGAAAGCGCCTGGGGTGCGATGCGCTTTCTCACCGAAAGCGAGACGCGCGGCCTGGCGCGCATGCAGTCGATCCAGAACGCCTATTCGCTGGTCAATCGCACCTTCGAAACCGCGCTAGCCGAGGTCGCCATGCGCGAGCAGCTCGGGCTGCTCGCCTATTCCGCTTTGGCCCAGGGCTACCTGACCGGAAAATACCGCGACGGCGCCCTGCCGGCCGGTTCGCGCAAGGCCCTGTTCAATCGGCTGCAGCGCTATGAGAAGCCCGGCTCCGACACCGCTTTCAACGCCTATCTCGACCTCGCCCGCGAGCATAGCCTCGATCCGGCCCAGATGGCGCTGGCCTTCGTCAACACCAGGCCCTTCACCACCGCCACCATCATCGGGGCGACCACCATGACACAGCTCAAAACCGCCATCGGCTCGATCGACATCGCCATTCCGGCTGAGCTCGAGGCGCGTATCGACGCCATTCACCAGCTGCACATGAACCCGGCACCGTGAAGATGCGGCGGGCCAGCCGCCAGCGCTGGCCTGGCTCGTTTTCCGCAGAAAAAAACAGGATGCCGAGGGGGCGCGACGGTTTGCGCTTTCCCCTCGGCGGTAAAACTCTCTAGGATTGAATCTCCGACGATAACTATACGGCGTTCGTGCCATGCCGCGTCTGTTTACCGCTCTGGAAGTTCCTCCCCTCATCGGCATGAAGTTGTCGACGCTCCGCGGTGGCCTGCCCGGCGCCCGCTGGATCGACGTCGAGAACTATCACATCACCCTGTCCTTCATCGGCGACATCGATGACGGACTGGCGCGCGATGTCGCCGAAGCTCTCGACGGCATTCGCCGCCCCATTGTCGACATCGTCGTCGACGGGCTGGATGCCTTCGGCGGCAGCAGGCCGAAATCGGTCTATGCCAGGGTGCTGCCCAACCCGGCCCTGATGGAGTTGCAGGCCGTGCAGGAGCGCCTGCTCCGCCGGCTTGGCGTGCCGATCGAGAACCGGCAATATACGCCGCACATCACCCTGGCGCGGCTGCGCAGCGAAGCGACGGCACGCCTCACCGCCGACTGGCTGGCTCTGCGCGGCGGAGGCCGTCTCAGCTTCACCGCCGAGCGCTTCGTGCTCTACTCCTCGCGCGATTCGGTCGGCGGCGGCCCCTATATCGTCGAAGAGGCCTATGAATTGCAGCACCGCGAAGAAGCCACGCTGCGCTGACGTCGTCCTTGCCGCCTGCGCAGCGGCGTCCTCACCGCCACAGCTCAAACGCATCGAAGGAGGCTGGCATGCCCCAGGCGAAACTGAACGAGGACGAACGCCGATCCGCCTTGGCCGAGCTCTCGAACTGGGCACCGACGCCGGGCCGGGATGCGATCCGCCGCGTTTTCGTCTTCCGCAATTTCAGCGAAGCCTTCGGCTTCATGGCACGGGCCGCCCTCACCGCCGAAAAGCTCAACCATCACCCCGAATGGTCGAATGTCTACAAGACCGTCGACGTCACCCTCTCCACCCATGACGTCGACGGGCTGACAGAGCTCGACCTCAAGCTCGCCAGGAGCATGGACAAGATCGCCGCAACGGTGGGGGTGTAATACCGGCGACGCCCATCGACGGATCGCCAGCTTGAGTCTGAATTCACAGCGAGACCAAGTGCCGTTCCATGATGATCGTGCGTTCATCACCGTGATAACTGTCTCGCACGGCGGTAAATCCCAGCTTGCCGTAGAACCGCTCAGCCGTCACGGTTGAGGGGACCCGCAATATCGCAAGACCTGCGTGCCGCGCCAGATCTTCGATCTCAGTCATGAGGCGTCGCCCGACGCCGTTGCCCTGAGCATCGGGGGCGACGAACACTGTGCGAACCCACTCTCCCTCCAGGCTCGCAGTGCCGATGACACGCTGGCCGGCAAGAACAACGAGGACTTTGCGAGTCCGGATCAGTTCTACCACCCGTGGGGGCGTGAAGTTCTCTCCGATGCGAGCAATGATTTCGGGCGCATAATCGCGCGCGTTGGTTTCGCGAAGAGCGGCCAGTATGACTTCACTGATCGCCGGCGCGTCATCCGGGCCGGCGTGACGGATATCACAATCGAGTGGCATAGCCTTACATTATGACGCTGCGTGCGCCATTCCAAGCAACAGCTCGGCCACCTCTTACGCCGCCTGCCATTTCTGAGCGTATTCGCTGCGCAATGCGACGAACCAGGGCGGCTGGGCCGGCCACCACCAGATCTTCGACAGGGCATCGCCGGGATAGGCCGCCCCAAGGAAATCCCGCAGCTTGGGATCGAGCCGGTCGAAGGCCCCCCGCGCCACCGGATTGGCGGAGAAAGCCGTGGCATAGGCGGCCGACGCCTCCGGCGTCACGATGAAGCGGGCCCATTCATGCGCCTGTTCGGCATTGCGGGCATTCTTGAGCAGGCCATAGCCCTGCAGCCAGCCGAAGGCGCCCTCCTTGGGTGCCACGAAGCCGATATTGTCGCCAGCCAGCACCTGCGCCGTGGTGTCCCAGGTCAGCCCCAGCGTGCACCCCTTGGCGCGGAAGGCCGTCAGCGCTTCGTTCTCGCTGCTCCAGAACTGGCCGATCATCGCCTTGCGCCTGGTCGCCTCCGCCAATGCCAGGTCCCAGAGCTGGCGCATGGTGGCTTCGTCCCTGTAGCCGTCGAGCCAAAGCTTCGGCAGTTTGCCCTCGGCTTCCAGCACCCGGCCCATCGCCGCCAGGCCCGTCGACGGTCTGATCGCAACCTTGCCGCGGTATCTGTCATCGAAGAGCGCGGCAAGGGAGGCGGTGCCATAGGCCTGCGGTGCCGCCTGGCGCGCATAGGCCAGCGCCTCCGCGCCCCAGACCACCGGCAGGAAGTAGCGCCGCCCCTTATGCATGGCCGAACCGGTCAGGAAGGCCTTGTCATAGAGATCGAGACCGACATTGCCATCGTCCCAGGACTGCAGCAGGTCCGCCTGCAGCCATTCCGGCAGGCGATCGATCGAAGGCTCCACGATGTCGGCGCCCACGCCCTGGGCGGCGATGCGCGCCTGCGCCAGCATCGCCTCCTGGTCGGGCTGCTCGACGAAATTGACGGTGATGCCGGTCTTTTCGGTGAAGCTGCGGAACAGGGTGCTGAAATCATAGCCCGACCAGCCCAGATAATTCAGTTCCCCGGAGGAGGAGAGAGCCCGGCTGACTATGGCTGGCGAAGCCAGCGTGCCGAGGCCGAGCGCCGCCACCCCGCGCAGGAAGGTGCGTCGATCGGGTCTCGAAAGTTCCCTCCCCCCCTTGCGGGGAAAGGCAAAACGCTCCGGTTGCGGCAATGTCCTCAAGCCGGTCCTTCCCTCTACTCCGCCCGTGCCAGTGCCTGCGCCAGGAAGGTGCCGCCAAGCCGCAGGCCCTGATTGTCGATGCCATGGCCGAGCCCGCGGCTCATATGGGCCTCGACCGGGACGGAGAGGGATTTGAGCCCTTCCTGCGAGAACTGGAGCGCGAAGGGGGGAATGACCTGGTCCTGGTCGCCATGCATCAGCAGGACGGGCGGCCTCGCCGTGATTTCCGGCGTCATCACCGTGGGCAACTGCCCGTCCGGACAGACGAGCACGCCGGAATAGCCGACGATCGCCCCCATCGCCTTGGGGCGGCGAAGTCCGACATGCAGGGCCATCATGGTGCCCTGGCTGAAGCCGACCAGGGCGAGAGCGGCCTCGTCCAGTCCTTCGCGCTTCAGCTCCTCGTCCAGGAAGGCATCGAGCACCGGGCGTGCCTTCTCCACGCCATGCCAGCGCTCATTGGGGATCTGGAAGGTCAAGGGGAACCATTGGCGCCCGAAGGGGCTTCCCGCGCAGGGCTCGGGCGCGTGGGGCGATACGAAGGCGGTATCGGGCAGGAGCTCCTGCCAGGCACGGCCGATATCGATCAGATCATTGCCGTCGGCGCCGTAGCCATGCAGAAACACGACGAGCTGGCGGGCTTTTCCGGATTTGGCAGGCAGGCGGGGCCCGTCGAGTGTCGTCATTCTGCTCTCCTCACGTAACTCTTGGATCCACTGAACACCCTTGCGTGACGAAAATACGTCGCGCCGTCTACTCCAAGGCAACGCCCGCCCGGTTCTTCATCCTGGCGTAATAGGCAAAGAGCAGGCGAGCGGCAACACTGCGCCAGGGGCGCCAGGCTTCGGCGATGCCGGCAAGTTCTGCCGCATCCGGGCGTTCTTCGAGGTCGAGGAGCATGCGTGCCGCCTCCTGCAAGGCGAGATCGCCCGAGGCAAAGGCATCGCCGTGCCCCAGGCAGAACATCAGATAGATGTCGGCCGTCCAGGGACCGATGCCCTTGACCTTGGTGAGTTCGAGGCGGGCCGCATCGGCGCTGAGCGTCGCGAGGGCATCGAGATCGAGCCCCTCCAGCATTGCCTGGCCGACGGCCCTGAGGGTGCGGATCTTGGGCATGGACAGACCACCGGCGCGAAAATCCGCCTCGGGAGCGCCAACCAGCCTCTCGGGCGTGAAGGGATCGAACACCGCCTTCGTGCGCGCCCAGATCGCCCGGGCGCTGGCGACGGAGACCTGCTGGGACACGATGATCCAGGCGAGTCCCTCCAGACCACCCTCGCTGCGGCGCAAGGGCGGCTCACCGCACAGGTCATGGATGGCAGCCAGCCTGGGATCGAGCGCACGCAAGGCCTCGACTCCGGCGAGGATTTCGGTGCGCGAGCGGATGATCACGGTCATGCCCGTGTGTTACACCACGGGCGTGACAAATCAATCGATCCGCCCCGTCCTGCGCTTCGCCCCCAGCCCGACCGGCCACCTCCATCTCGGCCACGCCCTCTCGGCCTTCGAGAACGAACGCTGGGCAGAGGCGAGCGGCGGGCGCCTGCTGTTGCGCATCGAGGACATCGATACCACGCGGTGCCGCCCGGAATTCATCGCTGCCCTGCTGGAAGATCTCGCCTGGCTGGGCCTCCCGTTCGAACCATCGCCGCGGCGCCAATCCGAACATTTCGATGAATATCGCCAGGCCCTCGACCGCCTTGCCGGCATGGGGCTGCTCTACCGCTCCTATGCGTCGCGGGCAGAGATTGCCGCGGCCATCGACCGGCCGGGTCATCCCCGCGACCCGGACGGCACCCCGCTCTATCCCCGCTCCGCGCTCGCCGGCGCCGACGATCCGGCCCGGCGCGATCCGGCCGAGCCCTATGCCCTAAGGCTCGACATGACGGCAGCCCTGGCCAAGGCCGGGCCTCTGGCGCCTGCCCTGTCCTGGCAGGAGCAGGCAACGCCCCGAGGCGCGGGCTCCGAGGCGATTCCTGCCGCTCCGGAACGCTGGGGCGACGTCGTGCTGGCACGCAAGGAGTTTCCGGCGAGCTATCATCTGGCCGTGGTGGTCGACGATGCCCTGCAGGGCATCACGCATGTCGTGCGCGGCCGGGACCTCTACCAGGCCACCGGCCTGCACCGCCTGCTGCAGGCCCTGCTCGGCCTGCCCGAGCCGATCTACCACCATCACGGCCTGCTTCTCGGCCCCGACGGCGAGAAACTGTCGAAGTCCGCCCGTTCCACCAGCCTGCGGGCTCTCAGGGCGGATGGAGTGACACCGGCAGACATCAAGGGGATGGCGGTGATGGGCTGAGGGGCAGAACCAAGCCTACCCAGTTTCTATCCTCACGTCTGCCTGACCACTTCTTCCACCGCCAGCCATCCGCCCTCGACGCGCACCACCCTGATGCGCGCACCGGCGCCTGCGTCAGCTCCCCTGATCTGCCACACCGTGTCGCCGACCCGGATCCGCCCCTCGCCGTTGACGATCGGCTCGGCCAGGGTGAAACTCTGGCCGACGAGTGCATCGGCCCGGCGATTGAGAAAGGGCTGTTCCTTGTCGGATGCATCGGCCCGGCGGGCAAAATGCCGGCCGATCCAGGCGAAGACCACGCCGAGAGCTGCGAACAGCAGCAGGGCCAGCGGCCAGCTCAATGGCAGGAAGAGGCTGATCACACCGACAGCCGCGGCGGCGAGACCGAGCCAGATCATGAAGGCTCCGGGCAGGAACACCTCCAGGCCGATCAGCACGGCGGCCAGTACGAACCATCCCCAGACATTGATGGACGCAAGTTCGGTCATGGACGGCTCCGTCTCAATCCTGGCCGGTACGCGGCACGCCGGAGCGCTTGGCCGGCAAGGCTGCGTCCCCGAAAGTGGCCTTGGCGATCTCGCCGATGCCCGCCAGCGAACCGATCAAGGCCGTCGCCTCCATCGGCAGTACCATCACTTTCTGGTTCGGTGCCGTCGCCATCGCCTGCATGGCCTTCACATATTTGTCGGCGATGAAGTAGTTGAGCGCGGCGACATTGCCGTGTGACAGGGCCTCGGAGACCACCTGCGTCGCCGCGGCTTCGGCCTGGGCCGCGCGCTCGCGCGCCTCGGCATCACGGAAGGCGGCTTCCTTGCGCCCCTCGGCCTCCAGCACCTGGGCCTGCTTGCGGCCATCGGCCCGCAGGATCTCCGCGCGCTGCTGGCCCTCGGCCTCGAGGATGACCGCCCGCTTCTCCCGCTCCGCCTTCATCTGGCGCCCCATCGAAGCGATCAGGTCGGCCGGCGGCACGATATCCTTGATCTCGATGCGGGTGACCTTGATGCCCCAGCTGGTCGCCGCCGCGTCGACCACGGTCAGGAGTCGATTGTTGATCTCGTCGCGATGGGAAAGCAGCTGGTCGAGATCCATCGAGCCCATCACGGTGCGGATATTGGTCATCAGCAGGTTGAGGATGGCGCTGTTGAGATTGGCGACCTCGTAGGCAGCCCTGGCGGCATCGATCACCTGGAAGAAGGCGACGCCGTCCACCGCCACCGAAGCGTTGTCGCGGGTGATGATTTCCTGGGTCGGGACATCCAGCACCTGCTCCATCATGTTCATGCGCACACCGATGCGATGGAAAATCGGTGGCACGATGTTGAGGCCGGGCTGGATGGTATAGGCGTAACGGCGAAAACGCTCGACCGTGTAGTTATATCCTTGCGGTACGGTCTTCACCATCTTCATCAGGAAGAACAGCAGGACAATGGCCAAGACGATGACGGCTGTCGTTGCGGTGAGCGGAATATCGGGCATGGCGTTTTCCAGGTCTGACCAGATCTCACCATGTCTAACGATGACCACGAGTGCTGCAAAGCGCTCTCGCGAACTCGTGCAACCGGAAGATGCGAAAACGCACGAGCGCCGCCATCCGCAATGCCATTGCACTTGCTTCAGTGCGTGATATTAGGATGTATCGAACGAAACGTTCGGCAAATCGAACGAACTTGTCGAGCGACCTTGGGCGACGGGGGAAATGCAGACGCATGTCGGAAGGTGAGCAGCTACGGGCGAGCTTCCCGGAACTGGCCCGCAAGCAGGCAGACCAGCCCGATGACAGCCTGCTCGTCGATTTCGGCCCGGAACGGCCGCTTCGCCTCGACAGCGGCATCGATTTCGCGCCGCTGCGCATCGCCTATACCACGGCGGGCACGCTCAATTCAGCCAGATCCAACGCCGTGCTGGTCTGCCACGCGCTCACCGGCGACCAGCATGTCGCCAGCATCCACCCGGTGACCGGGCGTGCCGGCTGGTGGGACACCCTGGTCGGGCCGGGCAAGCCGATCGACACCGAGCGTTTCTTCGTGATCTGCCCCAATGTGATCGGCAGTTGCATGGGCTCCTCCGGCCCGGCCTCGACCAATCCGGCAACCGGCCGGCCCTATGGCCTCGACTTTCCGGTGGTGACCATCGCCGACATGGTGCGGGCACAGGCCATGCTGCTCGACCATCTCGGCATCGAGAGCCTGTTCGCCGTGCTTGGCGGCTCGATGGGCGGCATGCTGGTGCTGCAATGGGCAGTCGCCTATCCCGACCGCGTCTTCTCGGCGCTGTGCATCGCCAGCGCCGCCCGTCATACCGCCCAGAACATCGCCTTCAACGAGGTCGGCCGGCAGGCGATCATGGCCGATCCCGATTGGCGCGGCGGCCATTATCTCGAGGCAGGCACCCGCCCGGCCAAGGGCCTCGGTGTCGCCCGCATGGCGGCCCACATCACCTATCTCTCCGAGGACGCGCTGCAGCGCAAATTCGGCCGCAACCTGCAGGACCGCGCGGCGCGGACCTTCACCTTCGACGCCGATTTTCAGATCGAGAGCTATCTGCGCTATCAGGGCTTGAGTTTCGTCGAGCGCTTCGACGCCAATTCCTATCTCTATGTCACCCGCGCGATGGATTATTTCGACCTCGCGGCCGAGCATGGCGGATCCCTCGCCTCAGCCTTCAAGGGCACGCATACCCGCTTTTGCGTGGCATCCTTCACCTCAGACTGGCTGTTCCCGACCAGCGCCTCGCGCCAGATCATGCATGCGCTCAACGCCGCCGGCGCGCGCGTCTCCTTCGTCGAGATCGAGACCGACAAGGGCCACGATGCCTTCCTGCTCGACATTCCCGAGCTGTTCGACATGGTGCGCGGCTTCGTCGGCGCCGCCGCCCGCGAGCGAGGCGTGGCATGAACGGGTTCCGACCGCGCGACACCAGGACGATGACGGCCCAGCGCAGCGCCACGGCCGCGCCGGGCAGCCGCCTCGATTTCCTGCAGATCCGCGACATGGTGATCCCCGGCGCCCGCGTGCTCGATGTCGGCTGCGGCGACGGCGAATTGCTGTCCCTGCTGGAGGCGACGCGCGGTGTCGATGGCCGCGGCATCGAGATCAGCCAGCTCGGCGTCAACGCCGCCGTCGGGCGCGGCCTCGCCGTGATCCAGGGCGATGCCGATTCCGACCTTTCCGACTATCCCGACGACAGCTTCGACTATGTGATCCTGTCGCAGACCCTGCAGGCAACCCGCAATCCGCGCCAGGTGGTGGAGGACATGCTGCGCATCGGCCGGCGCGCCATCGTCTCCTTCCCGAATTTCGGACATTGGCGCATCCGCAGCCAGATCATGTTCCGCGGCCGCATGCCGGTGACCGACAACCTGCCCTATGCCTGGTACGACACGCCCAACATCCATTTCTGCTCGATCCGGGACTTCGTCGAGATGGCCCGCGGCCTCGATGCGGTGATCGAACGGGCCGAGGCGCTGACGCTGTCCGGCCAGCCGGTTCAAGTCAGGGCACCATGGTGGTTCTGGAACCTGTTCGGCGAGCAGGCGGTATTCCTGCTACGGCGGCGCTGAGATGTTGGCTTCGCTGACGCCGTAGGCATCGTCGCGCCGCCCCTCACCGCACCTCTCCCCGTAAGAACGGGGCGAGGAGGCGCAAGCGTTGCGATCGATCCTCGGACCTCTCATCTCGCCCGACGGTTGGGCGAGATAGTTTGCTGTCAATATGAAACGCACCGCCGAAGTCCCCTCGCCCCGTTCTTACGGGGAGAGGTGCGGTGAGGGGCAGCGCAACCTTGACGAAGAATCGAGTAAGCGGCAGCGCAGGCTCACGCCCCGCCGGCGACCCGCCCGGCCGCCGGGCTCGGCAGCAGCACCGGCGTGAATTTCGGCGACACGGCCCGCTTGGCACGGACGGTGATCGGGCGGAACACCTGCTTGGAGGCCTCCACGATGTGCACGCCGGCAAAGGGAGAGGCGAAGCGGGCGGCAAAACGCTCATAGGCGGGCGCGGAACGCAGCGCCCAGCCATGGAACATCGGCGGCAGATAGAGGGCTTCCGTCCAGTTCACCGGCGAGAACAGCGCATCGCGCAGCAGGCGGGTCAATTGCGGCCGGGAGAAGGGCCGGCCATTGCCGAAGGGTGTGGCATCCGAGCGCGCCCAGACCCCGCGCCGGTTGGGGGCCACCAACATCACCGTACCGCCGGGCGCCAGCACCCGCCAGATCTCGCGCAGCGTATCGAGAGCGGAATCGGCCTCCTCGAGCAGATGGATGGCCAGCACCCGGTCGAGACAGCCATCCGCCAGCGGCAATTCGGTCTCCTCGACCAGGGCGGCAGCGAGCGGACCGTTTTCAGGCCATTCCAGCACGCCCTGCGTCGCCGGATTGAAGGAGACGACGCGCTCGGCCTCGTCGCGAAACATGGTGAGATAGGGTGCGGCAAAGCCGATGCCGGCAACGCGCTGGCCGCGAAGATCGTTCCAGCGGGCTCGGATCTTGGTGGCAATCAGGCGGCCGGCCACGATGCCCAGATTGGTCGAGTAGAAGTCGCGGAGATCGACGACATCGAGCGACATGGCATCAAGGGTCCAAACGGTGGCGGCGAGATTGATTTTGCAACGGCTGGAGACTGCCTGTCACCCGAGGTGAGGCCGAAGCCTGGATATGGGCACGACGATCAGCCCTCGGCTCTCGTCACCCCCAATGAATGAGCCCTCTCCCATGCCGGGAAAGGGCTCACGGATCAATCGATCAAGAAAGATCGGGTCAGTTGGTCGCCGTGGCACCCTGCTCACCGCCCAGACCCAGCCAACGCTTGTAGAAAGGCTGCTCGGTCGGCGGGTTGGTGATCGCGGGCGGCAGTTCGGCCATCTGGGCGGCCGGCAACGCAGTCGCGGCCATCATCGGCTTGCCCGGCGTCAGCGTCTTTGCCTTGCCCTGCTTGGGCTTGGTGTCAGGCACCGTGCCGGTCTGGATCGGGTCAACCTTGATCGCCGTCACCGGGGAAGCCGGCTGCTCGGTCGGCGCGAAGCCCAGCCAGCGCGCATAGAAGGGCTGGCCGTCCGGTGCCGCCGAGGCCACCAGCTGGCTTGCCGGGGCACTGGAGGAGACCGGCGCCGCGGCCACCGCCACCGGCTTCTGCGGCATTGGAGCCGGGAACTTGCTGCCCATCAGCCGGGCATAGACGGCTTCCTGGCGCTTGGCGACAGCCTTCGGGTCCGCAGTGCCCTTGATCGGCTTGCGCGCCACGGCAGCTTCCGAATAGAGCAGGCTTTCGGCCGCGGCATAGGTCACGCGATGAGCGGCATTCGCATCCGCTTCCGTTGCCGGAGCGCCCGCGTCGTTGAGAGCGACCTCGGTCACGTCGACGCGCGAATAGCTGAAGGGCCGGTCCTTGCCGGGCACCGCCGATTGGTCGACAGCACGCGCGGTGAACACCGGGTTGGAACCACCATCCTGGTAGATGTAGTTGACGGCCTTGGTGCCGGAGGCAACCAGCGCAGTGACCTTGGCATCGTCACCGCGCCGCTTCTCGTAGACGGCGGCCGCCACATTCTGGCTGGCGGGAGCGATGCCGCAATCGGTGCCGCCATTGCCGTTGAAGACATAACGGCCCTTGCAGACATCGACCTTGACCGTCTGCTTGGTGACCTCGAAATTATCGGTGCCTTCCTTGAGGTTCTGCCAGAAGCCGATATTGGGGTTACGGCGGTTACGGGCCATGTTCTCGGGCGTCATGCGGAAGGGCAGCGACTGCACCTGGAAGGAAGCCTGGCCGCCCTGCAGCGCCTCGCGCGCCACGGCATAGATTTCGGCCACCTGCTTGTCGGTCATGGCAAAGCAGCCGCGCGACGAGCAGGAACCGTGCACCATGATGTTGCCGCCGGCCCGGCCGAGCTGGCGATCGAAGCTGTTGGGATAGCCGATGTCGAACGACAGGTAGTATTGCGAATTCGGATTGAGGCTGCTCATGCTCACGGCATAGAAGCCTTCGGGCACCTGACGGTCACCCTCGCTCTTCTTCGGGCCGAGCTGCCCCGACCAGCGGCAGACCGGATAGCTCTTGAGCAGGGCATAACGTCCGCTCGAGGTCTGCTTCCAAAGCTCGAGCTCGGACTCTTTCTTGTAGATGCGCACCAGGATGGGTGCGGAACGCGCCATGCCCTTGGCCTGCATTTCGGCAATCAGGGCCTGCGGCACCGGGCTAGTCGAACGAACACTTGCGCCATTCTGATTGGAACAGGCAGCCGCCAGCAAAAGAACCGGCACGGCCATTGCAATCTTGCGCATCAACTTGAAGTGAGCGGTCATGAACCAGTGAACCCGTGCAAAGTCAGTAATACAGACTAAGGGACATTTACAGTCAACGACCACTCGCCGCAAGTCATGGGCCGATCGTGGTTACGCAACAGCGTGAACGGACTCTTAACGGCACAATGCCTGATTCCACGCCCTGCCGATAGAGGCCTTCCACCGGAAACTGGCCGGGGACCCTATAGACTTCCTCGCGGCTCGACAAGCATCGGCGATGACAAATCCCGGATCGAGCAGGACAATGGGATGCGACATGGAGTCTTCGTCGCCCCGAGTCCCAATGATCCCCCCTCTAATACTGCGTGTGAAGCGGCCTGATCCTGAGCCTTCTGACTGTCATGGACCTGTCGCACGCCCTGGCTATCCCTAGCGCAAAGCGCGTTCAGGGGGAACGCGCTCTCTTCCAGCTCTTTGTTTCCACGCGTCTTTGCCAATGCGGCACCTTCGCCAAACTGCAAGACGCCTGAGTGCAAAGTCTGCTCGCATCGCGAAAGGATTGCCATGCGCACGCTCCTCGCCGCTCTTGCGGTCACCACCATGCTGATCGGTCCCAGCCAGGCCGCAGGCATCTATCCGCTCGACCGCGCGACCATCCTGGCCGGCTCGCCCTTCGACTTCAAGGCCGAGTTCGCCGGCACGGTGAAGCCGGAGGATGTGCGCGTCATCGTCAACGGGCAGGACTACAAGGGTGTGTTCGGCAAGGACGTCGAGTTCGTCGCCTCCGAAAAGGGCAAGGACGACAAGGATCTCGGCTCGGCGGTGCTGCTGCGCGGTCTCACCCTCAGCGTGCCCGGCAGCTACAAGGTCGAGGTCTCGGCCAACGGGCAGAGCCGTAGCGTGACCTGGGACGTCTTCGGCACCGCTGCCGTGCCCAAGGCCAAGAACATCATCTTCCTGCTCGGCGACGGCCTGACGGTCGCCAACCGCACCGGCGCGCGCATCATGTCCAAGGGCATGACCGAGGGCAAGGCCAATGGCCGCCTCAACATGGATGACCTCGATCACATGGCCTTCATCGGCACCTCTTCGACGGACGCCATCGCCACCGACAGTGCCAACACGATGTCGGCCTACATGACCGGCCACAAGACGGCGGTGAACGCTCTCGGCGTCTATGCCGACCGCACGCCCGCCAGCCTGGACGATCCGCGTGTCGAGACCATCGCCGAAGCGCTGCGCCGCACGTCCAAAAAGTCGATCGGGGTGGTCTCCACCGCCGAGATCGAGGACGCGACCCCGGCTGCCGTGGTTTCCCATACCCGCAAGCGCGCCGACAAGGCCGAGATCGTCGGCATGTTCTACGACGTAAAGCCCGAAATCATCCTGGGCGGCGGCTCTGCCTATTTCCTGCCGAAATCGACCACCGGCTCCAAGCGCAAGGACGACAAGGACTATATCCAGCTCTTCAAGGATGCCGGCTACACGCTGGCCACCGACAAGGACAGCCTCGCCGCGGCTTCCGGCACCAATACCGGCAAGATTCTCGGCCTGTTCCATACCGGCAACATGGACGTGGCGCTCGACCGCAACCTGCTCAAGAAGGGCACGGTGGGCAAGTTCCCCAACCAGCCCGGCCTGGTCGACATGACCCAGTCGGCCCTCGACCAGCTTTCCAAGAACCCGGAAGGCTTCTTCCTGATGGTGGAAGCCGCCTCGATCGACAAGATGTCGCATGCGCAGGATGGCGAGCGCTCGCTCTATGAAACCATCGAGTTCGACAAGGCCGTCGGCGCGGCGCGCGAATTCGCCAAGACCCATCCCGACACGCTGATCGTCGTCACCGGCGACCACACCCACTCCATGTCGGTGATCGGCACCGTCGACGACAGCAAGCCCGGCACCGACATGCGCGAAAAGATCGGCATCTATGCCGATGCCGGCTTCACCAATTACGAGGACAAGGACGGCGACGGCTATCCCGACAAGATCGACCCGAGCAAGCGCCTGGCCGTCGTCTATGGGAACTATCCCGACCACTACGAAACCTTCAGCCCGAAGCTGGACGGCCCCTATGAGCCGGCCATCCAGAACGAGAAGAAGGAATATGTCGCCAATCCCGCCTACAAGGACGTGCCCGGCGCCGTCTTCGTCCAGGGCAACATCCCGCGCAACAACGACAGCACCGCCCACGCCGTCGACGACATCGTGCTGCAGGCCACCGGCCCGGGCGCCGAAGGCTTCAAGGGCTATCTGGAAGAGAGCGACGTCTATCGCGTCCTCGCCGACGCCTTCGCGCTCGGCGCCTCCGGCGCCCAGAAGGCCCAGATGCAGTAAGGCTTTGCCTGAAATAAACGAGTCGAATTGGCTCAACCTTTGTCATTGCCGGGCTTGACCCGGCAATCCAGCCCTCCTCCCGGCACTGAAGACGAGGCGGTTGGATGCCCGGGTCAAGCCCGGGCATGACAATGGCAGCGTTTCAGTTGTTGCCGACAACGCCTAATGATCGGACGGCAACCATCGGGCGGCTAGCCGCCCGATGGCGACGTTTCTCGAGAGCGCCGACCTCGGCCCGCGTAAGAGCCCACCATGACGACCATCCCTTTCCTGTCCCGCCGCCATGTCGTGACCCTAGTCGGTCTGTCGCCGCTCCTTCTCGCGCGGCCGGCTCTGGCTGCCTCGCCGGCGACGCTCGGCTTCCCGGAACTCTATGGCAAGATCAGCGTGCTCGGCCTGGAATTCTCCGCCAAGGTCAAGGAACTCGACGGCAAGGACGTGGTGATGAGCGGCTTCATGGCACCGCCCCTCAAGGCGGAAGCCACCTTCTTCGTGCTCACCGAAATCCCGATGTCGATCTGCCCCTTCTGTTCCTCCGACTCGGACTGGCCCGACAATATCGTGGTGATCTATCTCGACGAGAAGCAGACCTTCGTGCAACCCGGCACCCGGATAGAAGTGTCGGGACGCCTGGAGATGGGGTCCTGGACAGATCCGGAGACCGGCTTTCTCAGCCGGCTGCGCCTGCGCGACGCGCGCTACTGGGTGGTCTGATCCCGTGCTGGCGCTCGACCTCGAAGACATCGCCGTCTCCTTTCCCGGCCTCGCCGCCCCGGTGCTGCGTATCGAAGAGCTCTCCCTCGCGGCGGGCAGCCAGCTTGCCGTGACCGGTCCGTCGGGCTCCGGCAAGAGCACCTTCGTCAACGTCGTCACCGGTCTCGAGCGCGTCGGGCAAGGCCGGGTATGCTGGGGCGACACCGACATTGCCAGGCTGCCGGAGGGTGCCAGGGACCGCTGGCGCGGCCACAATATCGGCCTGGTCATGCAGGATTTTCATCTCTTTCCCGGCCTGTCGGCCCTGGAGAACGTGCTGCTGCCGCTGCGCCTGTCGGGGCGGGCCGGCAAGAGCGCGATCGAACGCGGCCGCTCCCTGCTCGAACGGGTCGGCCTGTCCAGGCCGGATCAGGCGATCGACGGCATGTCCCGCGGCGAGATGCAGCGCGTCGCCCTCGCCAGGGCACTGCTGCGCCGGCCGGCCGTGCTGGTGGCGGACGAGCCGACCGCGAGCCTCGACGCCGCGAGCGGCGCCGTCGTGGGCGACCTCCTCATCGAGCTCGCCGGCGCGGAAGGCTCTACGCTCATCGTCGTCTCGCACGACACTGCGCTCACCAGCCGGCTGGCAAGGCGGCTGACGCTCGCCGCCGGCCGCATCACATCGGACGAGCAATTAAGGGCGCAGGCCGCATGATCCGCTTCATCCTCGCCGATCTGCGCCGCGTCTGGCCAGGGGCGTTGGCCGTGGTGCTGCTGGTGGCGCTGGCCACTGCGCTCGGCGTCGGCGTGGTGCTGCAGGAACGGGCGATGCGCCTCGGCAGTGCCCGTGCGGCCGACAAATTCGACCTCGTCATCGGCGCCGCCGGCAGCGAGACCCAGCTGGTGCTCTCCTCCGTCTTCCTGCAGCCTTCACCCTTGCCGCTGATGCCGGCGGAGACGCTGCGCAAACTCGCCGCCGATCCGCGCGTCGCCTGGGTCGCCCCGATCGGCTTTGGCGATTCCTATCAAGGCAAGCCGATCGTCGGCACTACCACGGCCCTGGTGAATGCTCTGTCCGACGGCCTTGCCGAAGGTAGAGCCTTCGCCGCCGAAGGCGAGGCTGTGGTCGGCGCTGCCGCCGGAATCCCGCTCGGCACCCGCATCAAGCCCTCGCACGGCATGGCCGAGGAAGGGGGCCACGCCCATACCGAACTCGCCTATACCGTGGTGGGGCGCCTGAAGCCGAGCCATACCGCCTGGGACAAGGCGGTCCTGGTGCCGATCCAGGCCGTCTGGCATCTGCACGGGCTTGGCCACACCGAGGAAGCGGCGGATCACGATGCTCATCACAAGCAGAAGGCATCCAAGCCCGATGGTGCCGAGCATGGCGAAGCCGGCCACGAGGAGCATGAGCACGAAGGCGCGATCGATGCGGCGGCTCCGCTCGACGAGAGCTTTGCCAACACCGCCGCCGGTGTCCCGGCCCTGCTCGTCAAGCCCCGCACGATCGCCGACGCCTACAAGCTGCGCCAGGCCTATCGCGGCGAGGGCACGCTCGCCGTCTTCCCCGCCGAGGTGCTGACGCGGCTCTACGCTACGCTCGGCGATGCCCGTACCGTGCTGGTGGCGGTGGCGGCCGGCGCCCAGTTCCTGGTGGCGGCAGCCCTGATCTTCGTGACGGTGATCCATGTCGGCCAGCGCCGGCGCCAGATTGGGGCGCTCCGGGCGCTCGGCACACCGCGCCTGACCGTTCTTAGCATCGTCTGGTCCGAACTCTTCGTCCTGCTGGCACTCGGCATCGGAGCCGGCTTCGCGCTCGGCTATCTCGGTGCCCTGACCATATCGGGCTGGGTGACGAGCTGGAGCGGCATGGTTCTGCCGGTGGCCTTCACGCGGGCCGATCTGGGCCTGGCTGCCCTGCTGGCCGGCTTCGCCGCCCTGCTCGGCCTGGCCCCCGCCTTACTGGCCTACCGGCAATCGCCGGCAGCCGCGCTAAGGGGGTGAGGCGGAAACGCCTTGCCAACGTCATTGCGAGCGTAGCGAAGCAATCCGAGAGCGACAGCCGATATTCGCGGCCCTGGATTGCTTCGCTACGCTCGCAATGACGCGTGAATGGCCGCCCGCGTCCTACAGGCTCCGGCCGATCATCAGATATTTGTCCTGGCGCGCCCGGATCAGGGCTTCGCGGGACTGGTTGAACAGATCGCGCAGCGAATTCTGGATGAAATCGCCCGTGGTCTCGATCGCCTTCTCGGGCAGGCGATGGGCACCGCCGGTCGGCTCGGGAATGATGGCATCGATCACGCCGAACTTCAGGAGATCCTGTGCCGTGATCTTCATGTTGTTGGCGGCATCCTGCGCCTTGCTGGCTTCCCGCCAGAGGATGGAAGCCGCGCCTTCCGGCGAGATCACCGAATAGATGGAGTGCTCCAGCATCAGAACACGGCTCGCCGCCGCTACCGCGATGGCACCGCCCGAACCGCCTTCGCCGATGACCACGGCGACGCTGGGCGAGCCCAGCCCCAGGCAGGCATCGGTCGAGCGGGCGATCGCCTCGGCCTGGCCACGCTCTTCCGCATCGATGCCCGGATAGGCACCGGCCGTGTCGACGAAGGAAATCACCGGCAATTCGAAGCGATCGGCCATTTCCATCAGGCGTACGGCCTTGCGATAGCCTTCGGGCCGTGCCATGCCGAAATTATGGCGGATACGGCTTTCGGTGTCGGAGCCCTTTTCATGGCCGAGAATGCAGACGGCCTCGCCACGGAAGCGTCCGAAACCGCCG
>NZ_LYXZ01000080.1 GCF_001676615.1 Labrys sp. WJW
CCGTAGCAGACGGGCCCCGGCCGGGCCCCGGCGCTGTCGGGCCCGACGCGCAGCTGCCCGTCGACGACGCGGGCGATGGAGCCGCCGCCGGCGCCGATGGCGCGGACCTCGATCATCGGCGTGGCGATATGGAAGCCGCCCGCCTCGTGATTGGTGGACATCAGCGGCTTGTCGTCGACCACGATGGCGACGTCGAAGGAGGTGCCGCCCATGTCGGTGGTGATGAGGTTGCGATAGCCCAGCTTCTTGGCCAGGTGTACCGAGCCCATCACGCCACCGGTTGGGCCGGAGGTGACCAGGGTCACCGGCCGGCGCGCGGCCTCCGCGACCGGCATGACGCCGCCGGCCGAATTGAGGATGGAAAAGGCGCCCTTGAAGCCGCGCTTCCTGAGCATCTGCTCGATGCCGTCGAGATAGGAGACCACCTTGGGGGCGAGGTAGGAATTGAGCGCGGCGGTGGCGGTGCGCTCATATTCGCCGATGACGGGTGCGACCTCGCTCGACAGGCTGACATAGGCGCCCGGCACTTCCTCGCCGATGATGCGGGCGGCGATGCGCTCATGCTCGGGATTGCGGAACGACCACAGGAAGGCGACCGCGAAGGTCTGGACGCCCTCACTCGCCAGGGAGCGAACGGCCGCCCGCACCTGGTCCTCGTCGAGCGCGACCAGCACCTTGCCGGCATGGTCGACGCGCTCGCGGATCTCCCGCACCAGATGGCGCGGCACGATCGGCTGCGGATAGCGCCGGCGCGAATACCAGCCGAGCCGGTCGACCGGCACCCCGGCGGTGAAGCCCATCAGGCGCTGGATCGCCAGCGTGTCGCCGAAGCCTCGCGTGGCGATGAGGCCGGTGCGGGCGCCGTCGCGCTCGATCACCGCATTGGTCGCCTGGGTCGTGCCATGGCCGAAGGCGACGACGCGGGCCAGCAACTCCTCGCCCGTCATGCCGCGCTGAGCGGCGGCATCCTGCACGGCGTTGAAGACGCCGACCTCCAATTCGCCCGGCGTGGACAGGGCCTTGGTGGTGATCAGGCCTCCGTCTTCGTCCAGGAGGACGAGGTCGGTGAACGTGCCGCCAATATCGACACCCAGAAACATGGACTTCCTCCCAGCTTGGTACCGGGTGATCCATGGTCGAGCGCAAGGGTTTGCAACGCTGGCAGCGCGGCTGGGCATGCGATCGAAATCGGATTCTATCCCGGCGCGGGGCTCTTATTTCCCGCGAGCATGGATCGAGTTTTACGCCCGGGATTCGCAGCAATCCAATATATAATTCGCGGTGATGCATAGCCAGATGACTATGAATGGATGGCGATACCGGCCTGCGTTCACGGCGCCGTTGGAGCCTTGAAGCTCGGTACCTGACCAGCCGCGGCGGCTTCGCGCACGAAATCCATCAGCCGCGACTGGAACCGCGAGAAACTCTTGCCCCGCTTGTGGATCAGGAAGACGGGCACGGGCAGGTCCAGGCCCGGCGTCGCGACCTGCCGCAGCAGGCCCCGGGCCAGTTCGTCGCGCACGCAGCTCTCCAGTACGAAGGCCACGCCGGCGTGATGGCGCACCGCCTGCTTCATGGCTTCGGGATGCCCGAATTCGAGAATGACCTCGCGATGCCGGATGCCATGAGCATAGAGCGCATCCTCTTCCAGCTCGCGCCGAACCTGCTGGCGGGGCGAGGAGATGAAAGGCAGGCTGGCGATGGCTTCGGCATCGGCACTATCGCCGACCAGGGTGCTGTCGGCGGCAACCACCAAGACCAGCTGTTCGGTCCACAGCTTCTCGACGCCGAGGCCATCGACATCGTGCCGGGGATCGAGGATGCACAGCCCGAAGTCGCAGGAGCCGTCCCGCACACTGGCGGTGACGAATTGCGGGTTGGAAACCTGCACGGTGATGCCACCCTCCCGCACGGTCCGGCGGAAGGTGGCAAACATCGGCGGCAGCACATAGGAGGCGACGGTCATCGAAGCAGAGACCACGGCGCTGCCGGCTTCGCCGTCGCCAGAGAGGGCCAATTCGCGCTCCAGTTCGCGTGTCCGGGTGACGATGTCGCGAGCCCAGGCCTCGACCCGGATACCTTCCCGCGTCAGCACCAGGCGGCGGCCGCTGCGTTCGAACAGCTTGGCGCCGACCTTGTCCTCGAGGAAGCGCAGATGCGCGCTGACGACGGGCTGGGCGATACGCAGCCGCTCGGCCACGCGGGTGACGCTCTGCAGGTCGCAGACCATGCAGAAGATCTCGAGCTTATGGAGCGTGGCTTGGGAGGCGAACAAGCGTTGAGCGCCATGTCCTTGGGCGGGTGGAATCGTATCGGTGCTCGGCATTGGAACTTTTCCCGCTCACGATCGGCTCTGGATGGTTATGAATTCACCTATGTATGAACCTGCTATGGGCTAATGCGGTTCAGTTAAGGAAGAAGCGCTCAAAATTGTCATAGCCGGGCTTGACCCGGCTATCCAGAAGCCGCACGCGCAACGCGGAGATCCAGGCTAGATTGCCGGGTCGAGCCCGGCAATGACAAAGGTCGAGTAAACAAGACGCATGAATGACCTGCATTGTACTATGGGCGCTCCTTCATTCATCCAGCCACACCAAAACTGCCAATCACGAAAGGCGCTCAATCGGCTGGCCGGCAGACCTTGGTGACGAGGGCCATGAAACGGGTTTTCTCTTCCGCTGACAGCGAGCCGAGAATGTCCGCCTGAATCTCGATTACCAGGGGCCGAACATCGGCGAGCAGGGTCTTGCCGCCTGTGGTCAAGGTAAGCGTTCGGGCGCGCCGGTCGGTCTTCTTGACGACGCGGCGGATCAACGTACGCGCCTCCAGCCGGGAAACCACATCTCCGATGGTGACCTTGTCCATGTCGACCAGTGTTGCCAGCGTGGCCTGATCGATCTCCGGATTTTCTTCCAGCACGGACAGCACCGCGAATTGAAGCTGGGTCAAATCGAAGCCGGCTTCCTGGGTCTTCTGCGTGAAGGTCGCGATGGAAAGCTGGTGCAGCCGTCGGATCAGGTGGCCGGGAAGGTGATGGATGAATGCCATGCTCGCTTCCTACCAGCGCGCCGCGGCCGCGACAATCATTGACAAAATCCAATTAGTAAGTATACGTACTATTTAATTGGGAGGAACGATAATGGCCAATGCGATGCAGCCCGAAGACACGCCGGCCCTGCGCAAGCTCTATGCCAACTTCAGGGATCAGCACCTCAATCCGCTCTGGACCCAGCTCGGCGACCTGATGCCGCGCCACCCGCGCCCGAAGGCGGTGCCGCATGTGTGGAAATGGTCGGATCTCTTCCCGCTGGCCCAGGCATCGGGAGCTCTGGTCCCGGTTGGCCGCGGCGGGGAACGCCGCGCTATCGGCCTCGCCAATCCCGGCCTCGGCGGCGAGGCCTATGTCTCGCCGACGCTGTGGTGCGCCATCCAATATCTCGGCCCCAAGGAGACGGCGCCCGAGCATCGCCATTCCCAGAATGCCTTTCGCTTCGTGGTGGAGGGCGAGGGGGTGTGGACGGTGGTCAATGGCGATCCCGTGCGCATGAGCCGGGGCGATTTCCTGCTGACGCCGGGCTGGAATTTCCATGGGCATCACAACGAGACGGACCAGCCTATGGCCTGGATCGATGGCCTCGACATCCCCTTCTCCTACCAGAACGATGTCGGTTTTTTCGAATTCGGGTCCGAGCGCGTGACCGACTATGCCACGCCGCGGTTCTCGCGCAGCGAGCGGTTGTGGTGTCATCCGGGCCTGCGCCCGCTGTCGGGGTTGCAGAACACGGTTTCCTCCCCGATCGGCGCCTATCGCTGGGAATATACCGACCGCGCGCTCACCGAGCAGCTGCTGCTCGAGGAGGAGGGCCAGCCGGCGACGGTGGAGCAGGGCCATGCCGCGATCCGCTATGTCAACCCGACCACAGGCGGCGACGTGATGCCGACCATCCGCGCCGAGTTCCACCGCCTGCGCCAGGGTGCCGAAACGGCGGTGCGGCGGGAAGTCGGCTCCTCGGTGTTCCAGGTCTTCGACGGCAGGGGCGCCGTGGTGATGGGCGGCGCGACGCACAGGCTCGAAAAGGGCGACATCTTCGTAGTGCCTTCCTGGGTGCCCTGGTCGCTCCAGGCCGAGAGCCAGTTCGACCTGTTCCGCTTCTCCGACGCCCCCATCATCGAGCGCCTGAATTTCGACCGCGTGCTGGTCGAGGGCGGCGACTGATGGGCGAGCTCGACGCTGCCCGCCGAGCCCTGCAGGAGCGGCAGGGGGCCGGCGCACGCTATGATGCGCCGGAGGCGCCGGCGGATGCGCTGGCGCTGGCCCGGCTGGGCACGGCCTATTTCGCCCGCAAGCTCGGCGAACTGAACGATGCCGCGCTCTATGCGCCCTGCCGGGTTCCAGGCTGGACCCGCGCGCATGTGATCTGCGATGTCGCCTATCAGGCGCGAGCGATCAGCCGGCAAGTCGAGGCGGCAACAGCAGGCGAGGCGATGCCGCCCCTCTATGACGACGAGACCGCGCGGATCGGAGAGATCGAGCTTGGCGCGACGCTGCCTGCCCGGGCGCTGCGTCATCTGTTCGAGCACGCCGCCGTTCATCTCAACGTCGTCTGGCGCGATTTGCCGGGTAGTGCCTGGGATGCGTTCGCACCCGACGCCGACGGCTTGCCGCGCGCGTTGCGCGCCACGGCGATGGAGCGCGCGCGCCGTCTCTGGTGTGGCGCCCTCGAACTCGACAATGGAGCACGATTGCGCGACTTGCCGCCCGGCTTGCAGGGCTGACGGTTGCCGATATCACAGCAAAGGATGATCCGATGACGACAGCAAACCTCTTTGCCTCTCCCGTCTGGCCGACCGTGCCGGTGAAAAGCGAGACCGCCCTCTATCCGGTTCACCGCATCTTCTGCGTGGGCCGCAACTACGCCGCCCATGCCGCCGAGATGGGCGTCGAGGTGGACCGCGAGGCGCCGTTCTATTTCACCAAATCGGCGCTGACCGCCGAGCAGAGTGGCGCGACGGTCGCCTATCCGCCCGGTACTTCGAATTTCCACTATGAGATGGAGCTGGTGATCGCCATCGGCGCGCCGGTCTTCAAGGCCGATCGCGCCGCCGCGCAGAAGGCGATCTATGGCTATGCCTGCGGCCTCGACATGACGCGTCGCGACCTGCAGCTCGAAGCGCGCGCCAAGCAGCGCCCCTGGGATCTCGGCAAGGATGTCGAGCAGTCGGCCGTGTTCGCCGCCATCACCAAGGCCGCCGATTTCGCGGCCATCGGGCCGCAGCGCATCCATCTGGCGGTGAATGGCGAGGTGAAGCAGGAAGCCCGTCTCGACGACCTGATCTGGAAGGTGGACGAAATCGTCAGCCATCTTTCGCATTATTACCATCTGCAGCCGGGCGACCTGATCATGACGGGGACGCCGGCTGGCGTCGGCGCCGTGGTGGCCGGCGATGTCATCACCGGCGGCATCGACGGGCTCGATCCGATCGAGCTGACGATCGGGGTGGCGGAATGATCCGCTTTCACGGTTATTTCCGCTCCTCTTCGGCCTATCGCTGCCGCATCGCCTTCAATCTCAAGGGTGTGGCCTATGATTTTGCCTCGGTGCATCTGCGCAAGGATGGCGGCCAGCAGAAGGCGCCGGCCTATCGCGCCCTGAACCCGCAGGCCCTGGTGCCGGCGCTGGAGGAGGGAGATTTCCGCCTGACCCAGTCGCTCGCCATCATCGAATGGCTGGACGAGACCAGGCCGGAGCCGAAGCTGCTGCCCGGGGATGCGAATGCGCGCGCCGAAATACGCGCCTTCGCCCAGGTCATCGCCTGCGATGTCCACCCGCTGCAGAACCTTCGCGTCCTCGATTATCTGAAGACCAATTTCGCCGCCGACCAGGCAGCGCTGGATGCCTGGTGCCAGCGCTGGATCGTCGACGGCCTGGCCGCCTGCGAAGCCCTGCTCGCCCGCCGCGCGCCTTCGACCTTCTGTTTCGGCGAGGCGCCGACCCTGGCCGATATCTGCCTGGTGCCGCAAATGTTTTCGGCCCAGCGTTTTGGCGCAGATCTCTCGGCCATGCCAAGGCTGCGCGCGGTCCACGCCGCCTGCGAGGCGCTGCCCGCTTTCGCAGACGCCCATCCCGTCAGGCAGCCCGACCGAGAAGCCTGACCTGCATGAGGGGGCGGAAGATTTAGGTCTTCAAATAATAGACTGATCAATCAAAAAACGGCAATGCTGCGCAGCATTGCCGTTTTCGTTTCGTCATGCGGCCATGGTCTGTCCCTGCAGGTCCTCGGCACGCGCCAAAGCGGGCCTGCCGAGCATCATGTCGGCCGCCTTCTCCGCGATCATCATCACGACGGCGTTGATGTTACCGCCCACCAGGTCCGGCATCACCGAGGCATCGACAACCCGAAGACCCTCCACGCCGGCGACCCGTAGCTGCCCATCGACGACGCGCCGCGCGTCCTCAACCCCGCCCATCCGGCAGGTTCCGGCCGGGTGGTGCACGGTCACCGAGGTCGCGCGGATGAAGGCGTCGAGAGCTTCATCGTCCTGAGCGGCGAGGCCCGGCGCATTCTCCTGGATGATATGGGGTGCCATGGAAGGCTGGTTCATGGTCCTGCGCAGGATGCGCAGCCCCTCGCGCAGCGTATCGCGATCCTGTTCCGAGGTCAGGAAATTCGGCGTGATGCGCGGTTTCGCCGCCGGATCGGCCGAGCTGAGCGTGATCGTGCCGGTGCTCTCAGGGCGCAGCAGGGCGACCCGGCAGCCGAAGCCATCCGGCACCGGGGTGCTGAACGGCGGAAGATAGGGCCGGGCGGGGAAGGGCGCGGCCAGGAACAGGAATTGGATGTCGGGCGCCGGCAGATCCTGCCGGGTCTTCAGGAAGGCGGTCACCCCGATCGGCACGTCGGAAGCAAAGCCGTCCCGGCGCAGCAGGGATTTCAGCATGGCCAAAGCGAGCCGGTCATAGCGCATTTCCTGCTGGAACCAGCTCGGGCTCTTGCGGCGGTAGCTCGCCATCACCGAAAGATGGTCCCGCAGATTGCCGCCGACGCCGGGGCTGGCGATCTTCACCGCGATGCCGTGCCCGGCCAGCTGGGTGGGATCGCCGATGCCCGACAGCATCAGCAGCTTTGGCGAATTGATCACGCCGGCGGCTAGCACGACCTCGCGGCGCGCCTGGGCGAGCTGGGTACGGCCGCCCTCTGTGAAGCGAATGCCGGTTGCGCGGCCATCCGTCATTTCGATGCGGTCGGCACGGGCACCGACGATGACGCGCAGGCTCTTGCGACCGAGGGCTGGACGCAGATAGGCGGTGGCGGCGCTGTTGCGCCTGCCGGCATGGATGGTTTCCTGGATGTAGTCGAAGCCCTCCTGCTGCGCGCCATTATAGTCCGTCGTCACGGGATAGCCCGCCTGCCGTCCGGCTTCGATGAAGTCGGCCAGGATGCCGTCGCGATAGCGGGTGCGCTGCACGCGCAGCGGGCCGGCGTCGCCGCGGAAGGCGTTGCTGCCGCCCTCCCAGGTTTCGGAGCGGCGGAAATAGGGCAGCACGTCGGCATAGGACCAGCCATCGAGGCCCGACTGCGCCCAGCGGTCATAGTCGCTGCGATGGCCGCGCACATAGGCCATTACATTGATGGAGGACGAACCGCCGATCACCCGGCCGCGGGCACATTCGATGCCGCGGCCGTCGATGCCGGGATCGGGCTCCATGAAATAGCCCCAGTCATGCAGGCGTTGCGGGAAGATCTTGCCGATGCCGACGGGGATGTGGATGAGGGGATCGCGATCCCATTGCCCGGCTTCGAGCAGCAGCACGCTGGCGCCACCCTCCGTCAGGCGGTTCGCCAGCACGCAGCCGGCCGAACCGCCCCCCACGACGACGAAATCATAGGTGCCGGCATCCTGGATCGGGGTTTCGTCGGCCATCAGGATGCTGCCTTCAGTTCGGAAGCCGGCGGCGCCGGCCGGCGCGAGAGCCACATCTTGAACAGCAGGGCGAAGATGCCGCCGATGACGGCCGCTACCCCCGCGCTGACCATGATCTGCCCCGGCAAGGCGCCCACGGCAAGCATCTGGCCGGCAAAATAGGGCGTACAGACCTGGCCGAACCGCCCGACCGCCATGCTCAGGCCGACGCCAGTGGCACGGATGGCGGTGGGGTAGATTTCGGCGGCCATGGCGATGGCGCCGGCCGTGCCGATGCCGAGGAACAGGCCGACGAGGCCGATGCACAAGGAGGCTGCGGGCACGGACGCCACGCTGTAGCCCAGGCCGACCGTGGCAGCGGCCCCGAGGATGAAGGCCGGCACCATGGTCGGAATGATGCCGAACCGCTCGATGCAGCGGCCGGCAACGGCCTGTCCGAAGAAGGCGCCGAGACCGTTGAAGGCGACGACGAAGGCGCCGTCCGCCGGCGAGATGCCGTTCATGCCCATCAGGGACGGCGTCCACAGCACGGTGAGGGTCAGGACGCCCATACCTGTGAAGAAGGGACCCCAGAGAAGGAGCGTGCCGAGCGCGAGTCCCCCACGGAAAACCGAGCCGAAGGAGGCGCGTTCGGCCTTGTCGCCATCGGCCGTCAGCACGGTGCCCTCGGGGAGGGAAGCCACGCCCATGCGCTGGAGAATGCGGCGTGTCCCAATCGTGTCGTTGCGCCGCGCGATCAGGAATTTCAGCGATTCCGGCAGCCAGATCGCCAGGATGACGGCAATCGCCAGCGGCAGCATGCCGCCGATATAGAAAATCATCTGCCAGCCGAAATGCTCGATCAGCCGCGAATTGATGAAGGCACCCGCCATCGCCCCGAGCGGGAAGGAGGACCACATCAAGGTCACGCAGGTCGCCCTGTGGCGCTCCGGCGTATATTCGGCGGTCAGCGCGATGAAGCAGGGCGTGGCGCCGCCCAGGCCGATGCCGGCGAGGAAACGGCAGAGCATCAGGCTGTTGAAGGATTGGGCGGAGGCGGTGAGCAGGGTGAAGATGCCGATGAGCACAGCGGCGATTACCAGCAGGCGCTTGCGGCCGACCCTGTCGGCGATGGCGCCGAAGCCGATGGCACCGAGGGCAGCGCCCAGTAGACCGGCCGAGAAGACGGGACCGAGTTGGGGGATGGTCAGGCCGAGCGATTTGGCGATGAACGGTGCCGCCACGCCGATCGATTGGGTATCCATGCCATCGAAGAAATTGATCAAGCCGCACAGGGCGATCACGGCGATCTGCAGCCTGCTGATCGGCTTTTCGTCGATCAGCCGCGAAACGTTGAGCGAGGGGCTCGCCATGTCTTGTTTCCTCCCCGAGTGGCCGGCTGTCATCCGTGAAGAGATCCGGCCGGGATCCTTATTGGCTTCTTGTCGAAGTCGAGCGGGCGTGGCCCCGCGATTTGCCCTGGCCGCCTCTTCGGAGGGTAGCCAGGAGGGCGCGCCCGTGCGATTTTTCAATTTAGTACGTATACATATAATCTGTATACTGTCAATAAAATCGGCCGCCGATATGAAGGTCGATTGGGCGTTCGCCGGACGGTCGGATGCCGCGCTTCCTCACCGTCCGAACGCGCAGATCAGGGGGGCGTGCTCTCGTTGTGGAGGCTGACCAGCTCCGTGAGCAAGCGCATCATCGTCGCGCGGCTCTCCGGCGGCAGCGGTGCGAGCAGGCGCTCCTGCACGCGATGGACAGCCGGCTCGACATCGCCCAGGAGCTTTTCGCCGGCCGGCGCGAGATAAAGCAGCTTGGCGCGTTTGTCGGTCGGGCTGGCCCGCCGCCTTATCCATTTTTTTGCCTCGAGGCGCTCGAGCACGTCGCCGATGGTCGAGCGGTCGAAGGCGATCAGGCTCGACAGCCGCGTGGCATCGAGGCCGGGATTGGCGCGGATCGTGAACAGCGCCGCGAACTGCACCGACGTCAGATTGAAGCCATCGCACTCCTCGGCGAAGATGCTGCTCGATATTTGCTGCGCGCGCCGGATCAGATGTCCCGGCATGCCATAGAGCTCTGTCATCGAATGCTACCCAATTTTCGCGGGACGATAGTTAAATCATCGCCCGCGGCAAATCAAAGCAGCCCGTCGGCCGGACTCGGGACTCAGGTCAACAAGAATTGTTTTCCGAGGACGAGGCGCGACTTTTTACCCTCCCCTCGATGGGGAGGGTCGACGCGAAGCGTCGGGGTGGGGTGATTACGGACCACCCTTTCAAAAGATTTTCCGAAGTCTTCGAATTCAAATCGAGAGAAACACCCCACCCCGGCCTTTCAAGCCGACCCTCCCCATCGAGGGGGGGGTAAAGATTCGCCTCATTAACCTGAGTTCGAGCCTTGAACCCGTCGCCGGGCCCGACCCTCAGCCCCGGCCACGCCGCGCCTTTGCCTGCTCGACCCACAGATCCCAGGGCCGATGGACTTGCGCCTCGATGTTCTGCGCAGCCGTCCGGCTCTCGCCCTCGCTGAGATAGGTGATCTCGCCGAGCCGGCTGGCTTCGAGCTGGTAGCGGGCATTGAGTTCGGCATAGACAGCCCGGTAGACCGCTTGCGGCAGCGATTGGGCGACGACCGTCGAGCCGTGGCCGCGCATCAGCACGATGTCGCTGGCGTCGAACTGTTCGGCCAAAGCGCGGCCGAGCGCATTGTTGGAAATGAGCAGGTCGGTGCTGTCGCCGCCAGCCTCGCGGATCTCGAACACGGGCGCGGCCTGGCCGATGAAGCCGGCCATGTGGAACAGGGCTCGCAGCCTCGTGGACTTCGACACGCTCAGGGGCACGATCGCATGCGAATGGCTGTGGACCACGGCGATCACGTCGGGGCGGCGGCGATAAATCTCGCCATGGATGAAGCGTTCGAGATAGACCCGGCGCCCCTCGGCGTTGACGGCATCGCCGTCGAGCGTGAACTCGATGATGTCCTCGGCGCCCACCCGGCCCGGCGCCATGTTGCGCGCCAGCAGGAAACGGTCCGGACGGTGATCGTGACGCACGCTGACATGGCCGAAGGCATCGACGACGCCCTGGTCGAACAGGATGTGATTGGCGTTGACCAGGTCCTCGATAAGGGCAGGCGAGGGCGCTACGCCCGCTCCCGCCTGGTCGGCGACGACGACGCCTGCGGCATCTTCGGAAGCGTGGGATTTATCGACACACATGAGAAGGTCCTCGAAATACTCTTGAAAGGCTGGATCGGTGCAAGGCGGTCAGGCCGCCGAAATGGATTGGGGAGCCGAGGCTACGCCGAGGCCGTTGCTGCCATACAGCCACTGCAGAGCGTCGTACCATTGCTCCTGCGATTTGGCCGACATGATCTCGTTGCGCAATCGGGCGTGAACGCCCGCCGGATGGTAGATGTGATCGCCGACCGCACGCGACATCAATTGGATACGCGCTGTGCGGGTCACGCGGCGGTGCTGGTAGGAGGCGAGGGCGGTCTCGTGGTCGCCGGGATGGGCGGCGATCTCGTCGGCAAGGCAGACGGCATCTTCCAGGGCCATGCAGGCGCCCTGCGCCATATATTGCAGGGTGGGATGGGCGGCGTCGCCCAGCAGTGCGACCCGCCCCTTCGTCCAGGTATCGGTCGGGTCACGGTCGCACAGCACCCATAATTTCCAGTCCTTGCCATGGCGGATGATGTCCTGCGCGCGCGGATGGACATGCTGGAAGCCGATGAGCACTTCCTCCTGGCTGACCGGCTTGCCGGCGACCGGCTCCGGCGCGTCGTTGTGGTAGGTGACGACCAGGTTGAAGCTCTTCCAGTCCGACAGCGGATAGTGGACGATATGGCATTTGGGGCCGGCCCACAGCGTCGCCGCGTTCCAGCGCAGGTCTTCCGGCATCTGCTCGGTGGGAATGACGCTGCGATAGGTGGTATGCCCCGTCACCCGGGGCGCACCGTCACCGACGAGCTGGGTGCGGATGTTGGACCATAGCCCGTCGGCGCCGATCAGCAGGTTGCCGGTGACGCGCTCGCCGCCCTGCAGCAGAGCGGTGACGCCGGTGCCGTCCTGCTCGAAGCCGGTCACGGCGCAGCCGGTGCGCAGCTCGATGAGCGGATCGGCGCGGCAGGCATTGACGAGAACGCGGTGCATGTCGCCGCGGTGGATGACGGCATAAGGATTGCCGAAGCGCTTCTGGAACGGCTCGGTCAGGTCGATCGAGGCGATTTCCTCGGCCGTCAGAGCATCCATCATGCGCAGCCGGTCGACATAGACGGCCAGTTTGCGCATGGCATCGCCGACGCCGAGATAGTCGAAGGAGTGGAAGGCATTCGGGCCGAGCTGGATGCCTGCGCCGATCTCGCCGAGCACGGGCGCGCGTTCGAGCACGGTGCTGGCGTGACCCTTGCGGGCGAGACCGAGGGCGGCCGCCAAACCACCTATTCCAGCGCCGGCAATGACGGTCCTGTGCTGCATTTTCACTGTTTCCTCTCCTCTGGCCGGTCCTTGGGATCGGTGCGGCCTTCACGGCACGGCAGACCGTGCGGTGGCCGGGGCAGATGCCCCAGGCACGGCGATCCCGGCTGCGTTCGATCGGGTATTTGATAATTGACAGTTAACTGATAATCCGTATACTGTCAATTATCAAATGAACCAGTCGAGCTGCCTTGGTACGGTGCCTGCGACGCGGGCGGACGGAAGCCCGTCGAGGGGCGGGGCAAGCGGGCGATTGGAGAATCAGGCGAGCTTGCCAAGAGGCTTGCCGCAGGGGAGGAGCACTGTCCGATGAACTACGTCACCCAGGCGGATCGCATGCTGATCGGCGGCGAGCTCGTGCATGCCGGCAATGGCGAATTCGACCTGTCGATCAATCCCGCGACGGAGGAGGTCATCGGCCGGGTTCCGCGTGCGACGGTCGGGGATGTTGACCGTGCCGCCAAGGCGGCGGATGCCGCCTGGCCGGAATGGTTCGCACTGACGCCGCTGGCTCGCGGCCGGGCGATGCGTGATTTCGGCAAGGCGCTGCTCGCCCGCTCGGAGGAAATCCTCAAGGTCGAGGTTGCCGACACCGGCAACACCATCACGCCCATGCGCGGCGATGTCGGCTTTGCGGTGGACAGCCTCGATTATTATGCCGGCCTCACCCATGAGCTGAAGGGCGCGACGATCCCCTCCACCCATGAGAACCTGCATATCACCCTGCGCGAGCCCTATGGCGTGGTGGCACGCATCGCCCCCTTCAACCACCCGCTGATGTTCGCGGTGGCCAGGACAGCGGCGGCGCTGGCGGCCGGCAATGCCATCGTGGTCAAGCCGCCGGAAACCAGCCCGCTCTCGGCGATGATCCTGGCGGAAATCGCGCGGGATGCGCTGCCGCCCGGCGTCTTCAACGTGATCACCGGTGACGGCCGCACCGTGGGCAATGCCCTCGTCCAGCATCCGCTGATCAAGCGCATCGCCTTCATCGGCTCGCCGCAGACGGGGCGGGCGATCCAGCGCGCGGCGGCGGAGGTCGGCGTCAAGCACATCAGCCTGGAACTGGGCGGCAAGAACCCCTTCATCGCTTTCCCGGACGTCGATCCGGAGCGGATCGCCGAGGCGGCCGTGCGTGGCATGAACTTCGCCTGGCAGGGCCAGTCCTGCGGTTCGACCAGTCGCCTCCTCCTCCATGCCGATATCCATGACGCCGTGCTGGCGCGCGTCGTCGCCAAGGTGAAGGCGATCCGGCTCGGTGACCCGCAATCGCCCGATACCGGCATGGGTCCCGTCAATTCGCGAGGGCAACTGGAAAAGGTGCTTTCCTTCTTCGAGAGTGCCAGGACGGATGGCGCACGCCTGATGACCGGCGGCAAGCGCCCTGATGGTCCGATGTTCGAGAGGGGGTACTGGGTCGAGCCGACCGTCTATGCCGATGTCGAGCCGGGCATGCGGCTATGGCAGGAGGAAGTGTTCGGGCCGATCCTGTCCGTCGGCAAATGGCGCAGCTTCGACGAGGCGGTGGAGATGGCCAACAGCACCGAATACGGTCTGACCGCCGCGGTGTGGACCAACGACATCAACGACGCCTTGCGGATGGTGCGCAAGATCCGCGCCGGCCATACCTGGATCAACGGTTCTTCGGCGCATTTCATCGGCGTTCCCTTTGGCGGCATGAAGAGTTCGGGGATCGAGCGGGAGGAAGGCATCGAGGAGATGCTGGGCTATACCGAAACCAAGACGATCAACATCATGCTGTCGAAAAGCTGAGGGGCGCCTGTCTGCGCGCAAAGCGTGCCGTTCGACATGAAGGCGCAATAATATTGACAGCATACTGAATATATGTATACTTATTAAAAACGAAGAACAATCCGCATCCTCGCTGCGGCGCGCAGGGTGGAGAGGACGAGAACCGGCATAACAAGGTTCGGCAGCAGTTCGATTTCCCCACCGGTGATTTACGCAGACGGCGATCGTTTCGCGCCTGCGCGAGGGTACTGCTGACCAGAACAACCATACGAGGGAGGATCCATGACCTATGTAATCGGTGTCGACACCGGCGGTACTTTTACCGACGGTTTCCTGGCCAGCACGGAAGGCGTGCTGGCCTCGGCCAAGGCCCATTCGACACCGCCCGATTTCTCGCGCGGTTTCATCAATGTCCTGGGCGAACTGGCGAATACCGTCGGGAGCAGTGTGGAAGACCTGCTGTCGCAGACGGATTACATCGTCCACGGCACCACCTCCACGCTCAATGCCGTCGTCACCGGTGACGTGGCGCGGGTCGGTTTCCTGACCACACGCGGACATGCCGATTCCATCCGCATCATGAATCTGGAAGGGCGCTATGCTGGGCTCGACCCGAGCGCCGTCCAGAACATCTCCCGCACCAACAAGCCGGCGCCGCTGGTACCGCATCGGGATGTGATCGAGCTCGACGAGCGCATCGACCATAAGGGCGCTGTCATCGTTCCCCTCGACGAGCAGGGCGTGCGCACGGCCGTAAGGAAGCTGCGCGATGACGGCGTGCGTGCGATCGCTGTTTCGCTGCTCTGGGCCTTCCGCAACCCCGTGCATGAACGGCGCATCCGCGAGATCATCCAGGAGGAAGCGCCGGAGCTCTATGTCGCGCTCTCGCATGAAACCAGCCCGCGCATCCGCGAATATACCCGCAGCGCCACCACCATCATCAACACCCAGGTCGGGCCGGTGCTGAAGGGCTATCTCACGCCGCTCGAAGAGGAGTTGCGCGCCAAGAAATTCGAAGGCTCCCTCCTGATCATGCAGGGCTCCGGCGGCTGCGTGCAGGCAGTCGACGCGCCCAAGCATGCCGTCAGCACGCTGGGCTCGGTGCTCACCGGCGGCGTCATCGGCTGCCTGCGCCTGGCCGAACGCCTCGGGCACAAGAACATCATCTCCACCGACATGGGCGGAACGACCTTCCTGGTTGGTCTGGTGCGCGACGGCAAGCCGAGCACGACGACGACCACCGTGCTGCACCAGCACCAGATCAACACGGCGATGGTCGATGTACGCACCATCGGGGCCGGCGGTGGCGCGATCGCCTGGATCGACGGCGGCGGCAATCTGCGTGTCGGCCCCCGTAGCGCCGGCGCCCGTCCCGGCCCGGTCTGCTATGGCGAGGGCGGCCAGGAGCCGACCGTCACCGATGCCGATCTCGTGCTCGGCATCGTCAACGGCGACAATTTCCTGGGCGGGCGCAAGAAACTGTCCAAGGAGCTGGCGGCGGAGGCGATCCGTACCAGGATCGCCGAACCGCTCGGCCTGACGGTGGAGCAGGGCGCGGCCGCGATCTACGCCATCCAGAACGCCCAGACCGCCGACCTCGTGCGCAGCGTCGTCGTCAATGGCGGCCATGATCCGCGCGATTTCGTGCTCTATTCCTTCGGCGGCGCCGGCCCGGTGCATGCCGTCAACTATTCGGCCGATCTCGGCGTGTCGGAAGTGGTGGTGCCGCTCGGTTCGACGGCAGCGGTGTTCTCGGCCTATGGGCTTGCCTCCTCCGACATCGTGCTGACCGCGGAAATGTCGGATCCGGGCAATTTCCCCATCGACCCCGCCACGCTCAACGGCAATTTCGAGAAGCTCGAAACCGAGCTGGCCGAACGCCTGGTCCAGCAGAAGCTGCGCTTCGCCAAGGTGGTCTATGAGCGGGAAGCAGAGCTGCGCTACACCATGCAGATGGCCGAGGTAACCACCCCGGTGCCAGGCGGTCCGCTCGGCGAAACGGAGATCGCCGGCATCGGCGACAGCTTCGAACAGCTCTATGAGCGCATCTATGGCAAGGGCGCCGGCTTCAGCGATGCCGGCCTGCAGATCATCACCTACCGCGTGCGTGCCATCGGCATACTGCCGATCCGTGCCGATCTCGCCGCGCATGAAAGCGCGAGCGCCGACCCCACGCCGTCCTCGATCCGCAAGGTGTTCCTCGACACGCGCAAGGGTTGGCAGGACACCAAGATCTACGACTATCGCTCGCTGGGCGCAGGGTCGAAATTGTCGGGACCGGCGGTGGTGGAGACACCGACCACCACCGTCGCGCTGCCGGAAGGCTTCGCCGGCGTGGTGGATGCCTATGGCAATCTCGCCATTCGCGTCGCGGAACAGGGCTGAGGGGAGGGAACCATGCCGCTCATTCAAATCGCAGGGTCGGAGCGTTTCGCCTATCAGCCGAAAGCCGCCGACGAGACCAGAAAGCTGGCATCCGGTGCCAGGCTGCACCGGGTGACCGCCGAGGACATCGAGGCCGTCGATCCCCTGACCTATGAGGTCATCCGCCACCGCCTCGCCGCCATCGCCGAGGAGATGGGCGACGGCCTCAAGCGCATGTCGGGGTCCGTCGTGGTGACGGACTGCAACGATTTCGGCGCCACCATCCTCGACGAGTGCGGCGATTCCGTCGTCGTCGGCCTCTACAACACCCAGCTTGCCGCTTCGGTCGACATGGCCGTGAAATGGACGCTGGAAAACCGCTCCCGCCTGCCCGGCTTCCAGGCCGGTGACATGTTCCTGTGCAACGATCCCTGGGTCGGCGGTGGGCTGCACCAGAACGACGTCACCGTCTTCGCGCCGCTGGTGCATGACGGCGAAGTCTTCGCCTGGACGGCCGTGGTTTGCCATCAAGTCGACCTCGGCGGCGTCTCGCCGGGAAGCTGGTCGGTGGAAGGGCGCGACGTCTTCTGGGAATCGACGCCGATCCCACCGGTGAAGATCGTCGAGGGCGGCAGTATCCGCGCCGACATCGAGGACATGTATCTGCGCCGCTCCCGGGTACCGCGCCTGATCGCGCTCGATCTGCGGGCCAAGATCGGTGCCAACAATATCGCCCAGGAGCGCCTCGCAGCCCTGATCGCCAAATATGGCGCGCTCACCGTCAAGGCGGTGATGAAGCGCATGATGAACGATGCCGAGGCGCGGCTGCGGGCCAAGCTGCAGGCACTGCCGGACGGCACCTGGAGCGGGGTTGCCCACCAGGACTCCTTCCGCCACAGCGACCGCAACCTCTACAAGATCCTGCTCACCATGACCAAGCAGGGCGACCGGCTGACCTTCGACTTCACCGGCACCGACAAGGAAACCGAAGGCTTCGCCAATTGCACCTTCGCCGGCCTGCGCGGCGGCATCATGCCCATCGTGCTGACCATGCTGTGCGGTGACATTCCCTGGTCGCCGGGCGGGCTCTATCGCTGCCTCGACATCATCAGCGAGCCCGGCACCATCAACAATTGCAACTTCCCCGCCGGCATCGGCAAGGCTTCCGTGGCGTCGGCCTGGGCTACGCAGAACGTGGTGTCGGAATGCGTCGCCGGCATGCTCGACGTGCATCCCGAGCACCGCAAATCGCTGATGTGCGTATGCTGCGGCACCTGGGACCTTGCGGTCCTCGCCGGGCTGGACCAGCGCGGCAATCCCTTCGTGACCATGATCTGCGATTCCATGGCCGGTGGCCTGGGGGCCCGCGTCGACCAGGACGGGGTCGACACCGGCGGCCTCAACTGCATCCCGATGGGGCGCGTCGCCGATGTCGAGATCAACGAATTCAGCTTCCCCATGCTCTATCTGTGGCGGCGGGAGGAGACGGATTCCGGCGGGCCGGGGCGTTTCCGCGGTGGCATGGGCGGCTCCAGCTGCTTCATCCCGCATGATTCCCCCATCGGCGGCGTGCATCTGGTGGTCTCGGCCACCGGCAAGGCGCTGCCGCAGGCAACCGGCATCAGCGGCGGCTATCCCGCCGGCACCCAATATGACGTCCTCAAGCGCAATGCCCGTGTCGCCGAGCTTTTCGCCGCCGGCCGCATTCCGGCAACCCTGGAGGAGGCGGGCGGCACCGCCGACATCCTGGAGGCGCATCTGGAGACCCATCTCGGCGAGCAGGATGTCTACTATACCCATTGGCAGGGCGGCGGCGGTTATGGCGATCCGCTCCTGCGTGATCCCATCCTAGTCGCCCGCGACGTCGAGGCCCGCAAGGTGTCCGTCCAGGCGGCCAACGACATCTATGGCGTGTTGCTGAATATCGACGGCAGCGCCGACGACCCGGCGACGCGCCGGCGCCGCACCCAGCTTCGATGCGAGCGTGTCGGCGAACCCGTCCCGAACCAGGCCGCGGAGTGAGGAGCCATGAAGATCGATGACAATGTCAGCCTTCGCGCAGACGGCACCATCGTCTGCAGCCATTGCGATCATGCCCTCGGGGCGAGCGTCGGCGATCCCTTCGCCAACGCCATCCGCCGCGAGCGGCCCTCCCAAGCAGCCGGGCCCGGTGTACGCGCACCCGCTTCGCATTTCACCGACCGGCCCATCGGCCTGCGCCAGGTCTTCTGTCCGGGTTGCCACGTCTTGTTGGCCACCGAGATCGCGCCGATGGACGAGCCCTCATACCGGCGCTGGGAACTGGAGGAGTAATCATCGGGAAACGCAAGCGGGACGCATGAAATGACGTACGATCCCCGAATGTAGCCGGGCGGCCGTTCAGGATTTTTGCAAGCCGTCCGCGAAATAGCTCAGGCAACGCCCTTCTCTGGCATTACTTTGCCTGACAATTGTAGCGACTATGGTTGCCGCTGCCGTGTCGAAGGTTTCGGTTTGTCGAATTAGCGTTCAAAAGGAGGTCAACGGCACTGGATATCTGAGTTGCCCAGCCGACTCGGGAGGATGGGTCCATGCGTTGGACTGGTCGATGGCCCATCCGAGATCGAAAATCGACGTAAAACCGTATATTTCCCTTATTAAACAGGCGCTTCGATCGAGTGTCAGTATCGGTGGTTGCTGGCCCCCGCAACCAATTCTGTCATAAATCAATTACCGTCCTGGTCTGACCATCAGGGCGGTTCTTGCGTTTTGAATCTTCAGCCCAGGTGGAAGCACGTCCGCATATCCCAACGAGCGAGACCTTGATCGTCGCTGTCCGAATAGAATCGAGCCTCTATGCCTAATCTGGAAAGAAAAATCCACGGCTACGGATAGCATGCAGAGGCAAATGCATGTCTGCCTTCTTGGCTCTTTGACGCAAGCGGCTCACGATGGTGTCAAGATTTCCGTAGTCAAAGTCGTAGATATTTGCGCCCATAGCCTCGACGAGCGCACTCCGTTCGACAGTGTTGCCGCGCTCACGGAACAAGCGCTCCAAGATGCGCCGCTCGGAGGCAGTCAAACGCAGACGATGGCCCAGGCCGTCGGTGAGTGCCCAGCCTCCTTCCACCAGGGCCCATTGCGGCGCATGAGGGGGAGGCTGCGAAGTGAGATTGCCTTTGACACGATTGCTGAGCGTCACCACTGTGGCAGCCAGTTCTCGGACATCAATGGGTTTGACGAGGCAGACGTCTGCGCCTTTCCGAAAGCTGGCGACTCTGTCCTCTATCGCCCCCTGGCCGGTCGCCATGATAATTCCGACCGATTGCGAAGACCGCAAATGAGCGGCGATGGACAGACCGTCTTCACCCTTCAAGCCGATGTCGAGGATCACGATCTCCGCCGGCTTGACCGCATAAGCTCTATATAAGGCGTCAGCGTTGTGAAATCCGTGTACGTTTAGGCCCAATCTGGATAGGCCTGCTACCATTTCGTCGCGGAAATCCTCGTCATCATCAACAAGATAGACGAGGGGAGTGGCTGCGACATCGTTCTGTTCAACCTCTTCTTCGAACATTTACTACCCCGCTTAGGGCACATGCCCGTATCATCCATTTTTGCGCGACCGCAGCTTTGCCTTCTCCAGTGAGCGATGCCGCAAGCCTCCATCACCGCAGTCGACGGCGCCTGCGGCACAAAGAACGGGAACTCGGTCCCGCTTGAGATTTTTCGGAAGCCAACCGCTCCACATGCATCGGCTCCGCGCATGGGGAACACGCTTTTCGCCAGCTTCACGTCGATCGTGATTCCTTCCCCGTGGACGTTTCCCTCATGCTGGAGAGGCGTTAGAGTTGGACCTCATTGTCGCGGGCCGTCGCTCCTCTCCCGCATTCGAGTTCGTCCTTGAACTCGGGCAGGGCGGTGTAGAGATCGGCGACGAGGCCGTAATCGGCGACCTGGAAGATCGGGGCCTCTTCGTCCTTGTTGATGGCGACGATGACCTTGCTGTCCTTCAT
>NZ_LYXZ01000081.1 GCF_001676615.1 Labrys sp. WJW
GTGGCCCCCAGCCGCCGCCATAGCCATACCCGCCGCCATAGCCGTAGTAGGGACGGCGGACCGGAACGCAGCGGCCCCAGCGATTGGGCTGCCAGCCGGGGCCACAGCCCCAACGGACATCCTGGACCAGCGGCGAGGCGCCCGGTGCTGCGGGAGCGACATTCATGGCCGAGGACGTGCCGACACTGGCCGCCAGGCCCGTCAGCGCGAAGGAGGCCGCAATCATGGTCTTGCCGAGAAGATTCATCGGTTACCTCATTGAGGGGGCTCGAGCTCGTGGGAACTCGAGGAGCAATGAGGACACGATGCCAGTTTCTGCCTGAACGCGGCGCGAACGCCCCGGTCATCTGACGTTCAGAAACATGATGGCGGGATGACGGGTCGTGCCCCGGAGCACAGCGCGTCCAGCCGGAGACGCCGCCCTGCCTCCACTTGGTTCGGCGCTTAACGGAGTTCCCGGCGCAGCCACCCGATCGCGAGACGCCCCGATGCTTATTTCTCGACGCGATCCCAGCCATTGGGGCCGAGCCGTTCCTGCGGCAGGAAACGCCCCTTATAGGCCATCTTGCGCGACCCCTCGACCCAGTAGCCCAGATAGAGATAGGGCAGCCCCATTGCCTGCGTGCGGGCGATATGGTCCAGGATCATGAAAGTGCCGACGCTGCGCGCCGTCATGGCCGGCTCATAGAACGAGTAGACCATCGACAGGCCGTCGGCCAGCACGTCGGTGAGCGAAACGCCGATCAGCGGACCCTCGCCTTGCCGGTTCAACGGCAGGCCGGCGCCGGACAGACGGTACTCGACCAATTGCGTGTTCACATGGGTGTCCTCGACCATCATCGCATAGTCGAGCACCGTCATGTCGGCCATGCCGCCATCGGCATGGCGCTGGTCGAGGTAAGCCCTGAAGGTGGAATATTGTTCCGAGGTCGGCGTGGCAGTGCGCATCTGCGAAACGACGTCGCGATTGTCGGCCTGCACGCGGCGGAAAGATTTCGTCCTGATGAAGTCGGCAACCGGCACGCGCACCGAAACGCAAGCCTTGCAGTTTTCGCAAGCCGGCCGGTAGGCGATGGTCTGGGAACGGCGGAAGCCACCATGGCTGAGCACGTCGTTGAGGCGCGCTGCCCGTTCACCGATCAGGTGGGTGAACACTTTGCGTTCCTGCTTGCCCTTCAGATAGGGACAGGGCGATGGCGCGGTCAGATAGAATTGCGGTGAGTCGCGTATTTCAATGCTCAACGCCATTCTCCATGCATGAAGGCGAAGGCTACCACCGGGCGCCGCGTCTCGCCAGAGTCCTGCTGGCGGGCGAGATCAAATTATCGCGCCTGGGATTGTTTTTGAAGCCCGGCCCTCAGACCTGCCGAGGGGTGGCGTCGGCAAAGCCGAACAGTCCACCCGGGCGGAAGATCAGCATGAGGACGAGAAAGATCATCACGGCCACATCGCGATGTTCGATCGGAAAATAAGCCTGCCAGACGACCTCGAACAGGCCGAGCACGAGGCCGCCGAGCAAGGCTCCTTCGATCGAACCGATGCCGCCGATGACGGCTGCGACCAGGCCTTTCAGGCCGATCATGGCTCCGCCATAGGCGTCGGCTCCGCCATAATAGACCGTCATGATGAAACCGGCGAAACCGGCCAGCGCGGAGGCGAGCCCGAAGGTCAGGGCCAGCATGCCCCGGCTGGAGATCCCGACGAGGTTGGCCATCAGGGCATCGTCCGATATCGCCCGCCAGCGCCGGCCGAGCTCGCTGCGGCGCATCAGTATGACGACGGCGATGGCGACGAGGGCCGCGGCCGCACCGATCGACATCTGCATGACGGTGATGTGGACGACGAAATTGCCCGATCGCAGCACGGGCAGATAGGGACTGGTGATCGGCGGTGCCCAGCGGTCGTTGGGGCCTTGGGCGACACGCATCGCCTCGCGCATGACCGAGGCCACGGCCACCGTGGCGATCAGGATGGTCTGGCCGCGCCGAAAGGCGAGGGGGGCGAAGACCAGCTTTTCGACGATATGACCGGCGAGAACCACGAGGCCGACCGCAGCCGCGAACACGACGACGAGGTCCAGGGCCGGAGAGCGGGAGCCGAGCGCCAGCATCATCAGCATGATCGAGACGCTCATCACGCCGCCGAGCGTGGCAAAATCCCCGAAGGCCAGGTTGATGCGCTGGACCAGGCCGAAGACGAGGGCATAGGCCACCGCGATCAGCATGGTCATTGCCGTGGTCGGCACCCCATTGCCGAGACTCTGTACCAGAAAGGCAATGCTGCCGGGGACCTCGGGTACATCGGCGATGGTTTCACCGGGCCCCGGATCGGCAAGGGCAGCCTCGGGGCGTTCGAGCCAATAGCGCTTGAGGATATGAAGCTTCCAGGCAGCAAAGGCTCTGCCATCCGCGGCCAGGGCGCTCAGCTCGATGAGCCGGTTATCCGGCAGACTCGGTCCGAAGCCGCAGAACACGCTGTGATTGCTGCTGCGTCCCTGATGCAGCGCCCGATAGTCGATACGGATCTTGAATGGCGGCGAGGCGGAGGTAACGGCAGTGACCGTAAGTCCATCTGCGTCGATCGCAATGGCGGGCAATGTCTGCCGGCAGATGCGGATTTCCTGCGGATCGAGGCTGTCGCGGCAGGAAGCCAGGCACAAAGTGACGAGAAGCAAGGCGATGACACGATGGATCAAGGGTGCCGCCTGAATCGTCGCGCCGGACCAGTTGACCCGATTTTTATATCGGCGCTGTCAGTAGGCAGATTACAGCCTCGCCGCGATTCGGACAGCAAACCCGGCGGTCCGGGATGAGGGGCTGCTCAAACACGAGCTTTTCCTGAGGCGGCGGTGGGGATATCGTCGAATCCCTTTCCTGCTTCGAGACTCGTGATGCGTGACGGCAAGCCCAGTGTGACCATCGTTTATTGTCGGCAATGCCAATGGCTGCTCCGGGCGGCGTGGATGGCCCAGGAACTGCTCTCGACCTTTTCGGAAGATCTGGGCGAGGTCACGCTGGTGCCGGCCACCGGCGGTGCCTTCCGTATCGAATATGAGGGGCAGGAGATCTGGGAGCGCAAGCGCGACGGCGGCTTTCCCGACGTGAAGGCCCTCAAGCAGCTGGTGCGCGACCGGCTCGATCCCGATCGCGATCTCGGCCATATCGACAGATAGCCGGCCTGCTATTTGCCGCGCAGATATTCGGCAGCCCGCGGGGCGAAATAGGTGAGGATGCCGTCGGCGCCGGCGCGCTTGAAGGCGGTGAGGCTCTCGATCATGGCTTTTTCGCCGTCGATCCAGCCATTCTGGGCGGCTGCCATGATCATCGCATACTCGCCCGAGACCTGATAGGCGAAGGTCGGGCGGCCGAAGTTCTGCTTGAGGCGCGCGACGATGTCGAGATAGGGCAGGCCGGGCTTGACCATGATCATGTCGGCGCCCTCGGCGATGTCGAGCTCGGCCTCGCGCACGGCTTCGTCCGAATTGGCATAGTCCATCTGATAGGTGCGCTTGTCGCCCTTGAGCGCGCCGGAGGAGCCCACTGCCTCGCGGAAGGGGCCGTAGAAGGCCGAGGCATACTTGGCCGAATAGGCCATGATCTGCACATCGAGGAAACCGGCGGCATCGAGCGCGGCACGGATGGCACCGACGCGGCCGTCCATCATGTCGGACGGTGCGATGATGTCCGAGCCGGATTCGGCCTGGACCAGGGCCTGGCGCACCAGCAGGGCGACGGTCTCGTCATTGAGGATGCGTCCGGCTTCCAGCAGCCCGTCATGGCCGTGCGAGGTGTAGGGATCGAGCGCCACGTCGGTCAGCAGGCCGATTTCGGGCACCTTGGCCTTGATGGCGCGGCAGGCCCGGCAGGTCAGGTTCTGCGCGTTCAGGGCCTCGCTCCCGGTCGGGTCGCGCAAGGAGGGATCCGTGTAGGGGAAGATCGCCACCACGGGGATGTCGAGGGCCGCGGCCCGCTGTGCCTCCTCGACCGCAATGTCGATGCTGACCCGGTCTACGCCCGGCATCGCAGCCACGGGGCTTCTCAGGTTCTCGCCTTCCTGCACGAAGATCGGCCAGATCAGATCATTGGTGGTGAGCACATTTTCCTTCACCAGCCGGCGGGCCCATTCGCTCTTGCGGTTGCGGCGCGGGCGCTCGATGAGGTCGAGACGGTCCGAGGCGGAGGCGAGGGCGGGCTTGAGCGGGGTGACGGAGGAAGGCATGGCAGTCTCTTCGAAATGAACTTTGGAAAGGTTCTATCACATCCGGTGCAGTGGAGGCATGCCGTCATGTCACACCCTGGCAGCGGCAAATGCGGGGGCTTGATGGCCAAAAGCCGGGAAGCATCTGCGAGACGGCAGGCATTCCTCGTCTCCCTTCCTCGGCCAGGCTTCGATCCGCCTGCATGCGGCCGGGCGATTTGCCCTCGGCTCCCTGCACGGTTAGAAGGACCTCCAGCAACGAGGCACGACATGAGCGATATCGAGTTTGACCGCGACGGCCCGCCCTACGGTGCCTATCTGTTGTGGTTCATGCGTGCCGTCGCCGTGCTGTGGATGGCCAAGGGCATCATCCATTGGTGCCTGATCCTGGGGATCGGGCAGGCCGATCCGGATCGCTTCCTCGGCATGCCGGTGCTCACCCAGAGTGCGGTGATCGTGTTCGCGGTCTTCGATCTGGTCGCGGCCGTCGGCTTGTGGATGGCGGCGACATGGGGTGGGGTCATCTGGCTGATCGCTTCCGGCAGCTATTTCATCATCTCGCTGTTCCGTCCTGAGATCTTCGGCCGGCAATATGCGATGATGACGACGATCGGCGTCCTGATCCTGCTCTATGTCGGGCTGGCTTTTCTCGCCTCGCGCGAGCGGCGCCATCCGTGAGAGTCGGCGACCGGATTGTTGCAACTTTGTCACGCAAGCGCGATTCGCGCTCACATGGCGGTGATCGTGACGGGCCTTGCCACATTTGTCCCGGTTTTGCCGCTTTCTGGCGATAGGGCATTGCGCAAGTTTCGTATACCGGGATCGCAAATGGCCGGTGACGAGGTCTGATTTTGGTCTCGGTTCGTTTACCTCTCCCGTGTAAAGAGCTCGGCTAATTCACGGCCGCAGGAAATTACCGGTACGGTAGGTGCGTGGCGCAAGCGGGCTTTGCTGCAGGATTAGAACAAGATGTCTGACTATTCTCGTCGTGGTTTTCTCTCCACTTTGGCCCTCGGGGCCGCTGCGACCGCCTTGGCGCGTCCGGCCGCCGCGCAGGATTATGGCCTCGGCCAGATGGAGATGAAGGAACGCTACGATTCCGTGGCCAGCCCCATCGGGCAGGCCAGCAGTTCCTCGCCCACTTTCTCGGCCTACACCTTGCAGGCCACGCAGAATGCGTTGCAGAAATATAGTGAAATCGCGGCCCAGGGCGGCTGGCCCCAGGTGACCGGCAAGGGCCGGCTCCAGCTTGGCTCGCGCAGCCCCGACGTCGTCTCGCTGCGCCAGCGCCTGATCGCCTCGGGCGATCTGGCGCCGTCGCTCGGCGGTTCGCCCGTCTTCGATTCCTATCTCGACGGTGCGGTGAAGCGCTTCCAGTCGCGCCACGGCATCCTGTCCAGCGGCGTCGTCGGCGATACCTCGCGCGCGGCCCTCGCCATTCCGATCGATGTCCGCATCAAGCAGCTGCAGATGAACATCGTGCGCCTGCGCTCGATGGGCAATCTGGGCAACCGCTACATCATGATGAACATTCCGGCGACCGAGCTGGAAGCGGTGAACAACGGCGCGGTCGAGCAGCGCCACTCCACAGTGATCGGCAAGCCGGACCGGCCCTCGCCGATCCTGTCGACCGTGGTGCAGAACATAAATTTCAACCCCTATTGGACGGTGCCGCTCTCCATCATCAAGAAGGACCTGATCCCTCTGATGCAGAAGGAGCCGAGCTACCTGGCCGATCACCATATCCGCATCTTCAATCCGCAGGGCCAGGAGCTCACGCCCGAGCAGATCAACTGGAACACCGACGAAGCCACCAAGATGCGCTTCCGGCAGGAGCCGGGCTTCGGCAATTCGCTCGGCCAGGTGCGCATCAACATCGCCAACCAGTATGGCGTCTATATGCACGATACGCCCTACAAGTCGGTGTTCGGCTCGGACTACCGCTTCGATTCCTCGGGCTGTGCCCGTGTGCAGGACGTTCGTGAGCTGGTCGCCTGGATCCTCCAGGGCACCGAATATACTCGCGACCGCATCGATGAAGTGATCCGTTCGGGCGCCCAGACGACGGTGAACCCGACCGCCAAGGTGCCGGTGTTCTGGGCCTACATCACGGCCTGGGCGACGCCGGAAGGCCTGGTCGAGTTCCGCGACGACATCTACAACAAGGACGGATTCGCCTCGCTCTCCGTGGTCACCAAGGAAGAGCAGGGCTGATCGGGGCGTCGTCCCCTCCGACCTGAAAGAGATTGACAGCGCCGCAGCCTCGTCTGTGGCGCTGTTGCGTTTCAAGCCTGCCTTTCCAGTCATGGCGCAACTTTGGTCGCTTGCAGACATGACTTTGCGGTGCAACTCCGTTATGTCGTCTGCCTCTTCTCCAACGAGGCCCTGCCACGATGAATGACGCTCGCTCCGCCGCCCTGTCGAACAGCTTCTTCGCCGCCGATCTGCATTCCGCCGATCCGGAGCTGGCGCGCACCATCGACCTCGAATTGGGCCGCCTGCGCGACCATATCGAGCTGATCGCCTCCGAGAACATCGTCTCCAAGGCAGTCCTGGAGGCCCAGGGCTCGATCATGACCAACAAATATGCGGAGGGCTATCCGGGCCGCCGCTATTATGGTGGTTGCGAATTCGTCGACATGGCCGAGAACCTGGCGATCGAGCGCGTCAAGAAGCTGTTCGGCTGCGCCTACGCCAACGTCCAGCCCAATTCCGGCAGCCAGGCCAATCAGGGCGTGTTCCTGGCGCTGATGAAGCCGGGCGACACCTTCATGGGCCTCAATCTCAATGCCGGCGGCCATCTCACCCATGGTTCGGCGGTCAACATGTCCGGCCGCTGGTTCAACGTGGTGCCCTATAATGTGCGCCCCGAGGATCAGCGCGTCGACATGGACGAGGTCGAGCGCCTTGCGCATGAGCACAAGCCCAAGCTGATCATCGCCGGCGGCTCGGGCTATGCCCGTCACTGGGATTTCGCCCGCTTCCGCCAGATCGCCGATGCGGTCGGCGCCTATTTCTTCGTCGACATGGCCCATTTCGCCGGCCTGGTCGCCGGTGATGCGCATCCCTCTCCGTTCCCGCACGCGCATGTGGCGACTTCGACCACCCACAAGACCCTGCGCGGTCCGCGCGGCGGCATCATCCTCACCAATGACGAGGAGATCGCCAAGAAGGTGAACTCGGCTGTGTTCCCGGGCCTGCAGGGCGGACCGCTGATGCATGTCATCGCCGCCAAGGCCGTGGCTTTCGGGGAAGCGCTGCGCCCTGAGTTCAAGGCCTATGCCAAGCAGGTCGTCGAGAACGCCGCCGCCCTGGCCGCCAACCTCAAGGGCAATGGCTTCGACATCGTCTCGGGCGGCACCGACAACCACCTGATGCTGGTGGATCTGCGCCCCAAGAACCTGACCGGCAATTTCGCCGAGAAGGCCCTGGAACGCGCCCATATCACCTGCAACAAGAACGGCATTCCCTATGACCCGCAGAAGCCGATGGTGACTTCGGGCATCCGTCTCGGCACTCCCGCCGCCACCTCGCGCGGTTTCGGCGTCAAGGAGTTCCAGGAGGTCGGCGATCTCATCACCGAGGCACTGGAAGGCCTGTCCAAGAACGGTGCCGACAACAATGGCGCGGTCGAAGAAGCGGTGCGCGCCAAGGTCAACAAGCTGACGGGCCGTTTCCCGATCTACTGATCGCTGCCGGGAGAGCGGGCATCTCAGCAACATGCCTGCATGTTGCGACGTCCGCTTCTTGGAAACCTATCGCGTGCAGTATAGGAAGTGCGGGCATCGCGACATGCAAGCATGTCGGATGTCCGCACTCCCAGGAATGATCCATGAAATGCCCCTATTGCGGTGCGCCCGACACCCAGGTGAAGGACAGCCGCCCCACCGATGATGGAACCTCGATCCGCCGCCGCCGCGTCTGTTCGGACTGCGGAGGTCGGTTCACGACCTTCGAACGCGTGCAATTGCGCGAATTGACGGTCGTCAAGCGTTCGGGCCGCAAGGTCGCCTTCGATCGCGACAAGCTTTCGCGCTCCATCACCACAGCACTGCGCAAGCGCCCGGTCGACGAGGAGCGTATCGAACGGCTGGTGAACGGCCTGGTTCGGCAGATCGAGAGCCTGGGGGAAAGCGAGATCACCTCGGAGCAGATCGGCCGGATCGTCATGAAAGGGCTCAAGGCCCTCGACGATGTCGCCTATGTGCGCTTTGCTTCGGTCTATCGCAATTTCAGCGAAGCCAAGGATTTCACGGCCGTTCTGGATGAATTGAGCATCGAGGACGAGACGCGGGTGGATGAGGAGTGAGTTCGACCCGTCCATGTGGGTGCGACATTGCCGTGTCGTGCTTGCATGACGTAAGCGGCAAGCCTATCTGCTGCTTCGAGCTCCCATTGCCGGTTTGATTTTTTCCCGTGACTTTCGCCATGCCTGTTTCCGCCATCGATGCCCTGCGGCGCGACGAACGCTTCATGCGGGCGGCTCTGGCGCTGGGGCGGCGGGGGCTTGGCAATACCTGGCCCAACCCGGCCGTCGGCTGCGTGATCGTCCGGCGGGTCGGTGACGCCGATATCATTGTCGGCCGGGGCTGGACGCAGCCGGGTGGGCGCCCCCACGCCGAGACGCAGGCGCTGGCCGAGGCGGGATCGCTGGCCAAGGGTGCCACGGCCTATGTTACCCTCGAGCCCTGCTCGCATTACGGGCGCACCGGCCCCTGCGCCGATGCCCTGGCGCGCGGCGGCATTGCCCGTGTCGTCGGCGCCCTGCGCGATCCCGATCCGCGCGTGGGCGGACGCGGCTTCGACATGTTGCGGCGCTATGGTCTGGAGGTCCGCGAGGGCGTGCTGGCGGACGAAGCCTTCCAGGCCCATGTCGGGCACATCACCCGCGTGACCTTCGGCCGGCCCGGGGTCACCGTGAAGATCGCGGTCTCCGCGGACGGCAAGCTCGCCGGTCCCGGCGGGCGCCCGGTTCGCATTACCGGCGAAGAGGCGAGTGCCCATGTGCACCTGATGCGGGCCCAGAGCGATGCGATCGCGGTCGGGATCGGTACCGTGCTCAAAGACGACCCGATGCTCACCGTGCGATTGCCCGGCATGGCTGCCCAGTCTCCGGTGCGGATCGTCTTCGATTCAAGGCTGCGGCTCCCGCTCTCCTCACGGCTGGTCGAGACGGCTCGCGAGGTGCCGGTATGGGTCATGGCTCGCGCCGATGCGCCGATCGAACCGGAACAGGGCCTGGTCGAGGCTGGTGTCGAAGTGATGCGGATCGGCTGCTCGGCCTTGTCACCCGGCGAGGGAGCATCCCTCGATCTCGGCGAGGCCTTGCGTCTGCTCGGCACGCGGGGCGTCACGCGCCTCATGGTCGAGGCCGGCCCTCGGCTTGCGGCCGGCCTGGTCGAGGCCGATCTCGTCGAGGAATTCGTGCAGTTCACCTCGCCCGACCCGATCGGGGAGGGCGTGATGGCGCTGACACCGCAGCTTCAGGCGAAAATCGACGCGCAATTGCCCAATCTGGCCGCACGCATGGTCGGACATGATACCATGACCATTCAACGCAGGAATTGAAGGGCCTACCATGTTTACCGGCATCATCACCGATATTGGCGAGATCGTCGCGCTGGAGGACCACGGCTCCGCCAAGCGCATCACCGTCGCCTGCTCCTATCCCGCTGACACCATGACGGTGGGTGCCTCCATGGCGGTGGCCGGCATCTGCTTTACCATGACCAGCCTGGCGCTGCGGCCGGGTGGCGACGCGCTGTTCACCGTCGATGCTTCTTCCGAGACGATCGGGCGCACGACACTCGGCTCCTGGCGCGTGGGGCACAAGCTCAATCTCGAGCGGGCGCTCCGGATTGGGGACGAACTCGGCGGGCATATCGTCTCCGGCCATGTCGACGGGGTGGCGACCGTGCTGGATCGCAAGGATCAGGACGGCACCTCGCAATTCACCTTCCGGGTACCTGGTGACCTGTCGCGTTTCATCGCCCAGAAGGGATCGCTGGCGCTCGACGGCACGTCGTTGACCGTCAACAAGGTCGAGGGGCAGGATTTCGGCGTGATGATGATCCCCCACACCCTGTGCGTCACCACCTGGGGCAATGCCGAGGTGGGCGATACTGTTAACATCGAGATCGACACCATGGCGCGCTATGCCGCGCGGCTGGCGGCTGTCGGGACCGAACGTTGGAGTGATCGCGCCGGAGGCTGAGACAGGCCGCGCGCCGCCATGCTTCGCGGTCACAGCCCTCCTGCTCAAAACCGGCTTTCCCTTTTCGACATGATGCTCTAGGAACGCCGTCAATCCAACAGCATTCAGGCGGCGCGTGTAGAGCCTGCCTTTCCTCTGAGACGAGAATTCCCATGGCCGGTCCCAGGCGTGTATCCAGTTCCTCCGCTCCTTCCTTCGAAAATACCGAGTCCGGCTTCGGCGGTCCCCTGCCGCCGCATATCCTGATCGTCGAAGCTCGTTATTACGAAGAGATCGCCGACGGGCTGCTCACCGGTGCGACCGGCGCCATCAAGGCCGCCGGCGGCAGCTTCGACGTGCTCACCGTGCCCGGTGCCCTCGAGATCCCCTCGGCCATCGTGATGGCACTCGACGCCGCCGTGCAGCGCGGCCGTGCCTATGACGCGGCGATCGCCCTGGGCTGCGTGATCCGTGGCGAGACCACCCATTACGACATCGTCGCCGGCGAGAGTTCGCGCGCCCTGATGGACATCTCCGTGCAGCGCGCTTTGCCGCTCGGCAACGGCATCCTCACCGTCGAGAATGACGAGCAGGCTCGGGTTCGCGCCAGCATTTCGGAAATGAACAAGGGTGGCGGCGCGGCCGATGCCGCCCTGCACATGGTTGCCCTGAAACGTCGCCTGCATGGGGTCGAGGCATGAGCCGGGCCCAGAAACGTTCCGCTGCGCGCCTCGCCAGCGTGCAGGCGCTCTACCAGATGGACATCCGCGGCACCAATGTCGTCGAGGTGCTGGCAGAATTCGAGAACCACTGGATCGGCCAGGAAATCGACGGTGTCGAATATTCGCCGGCCGAGGAGAGCTTCTTCCGCGACATCGTCGGCGGGGTCGTGCGCGAGCAGCGCAGCATCGATCCCAAGGTCGACCAGGCGCTGGCCGATGGCTGGCCGCTCAAGCGGGTAGATGCCATTCTGCGTGCCATCCTGCGTGCCGGCGTCTATGAATTGCTGCATCGCCAGGACATCCCGCCGAAGGTGACGATCTCCGAATATGTCAGCGTCGCGCATGCCTTCCTCGACCGCGAGGAAGCCGGTATGGTCAATGCCGTGCTCGACAAGATCGCCAAGGCCGAACGAAACGACCATCTCCAGGCTTCCTGAGCATCAGTCCTCGCATGGCGCGGCTCACCGAAGATCAGTTGATCAGCCGTTTCTTCGCTCCGCTCGCAAACCATCCCGGGGCGCGCGGGCTGACGGATGACGCTGCGACGCTGAGCGTGCCGCCTGGAGCGCATCTGGTGGTGACCACCGATGCGCTGGTCGCTGACATTCACTTTCTCGCCGACGACGACCCCGATCTCATCGCGCGCAAAGCCTTGCGCGTGAACCTGTCTGACCTTGCCGCCAAGGGCGCGCAGCCGCATGCCTATACGCTCTGCCTGGCCTTGCCGCCGGGCTGGCGCGAGGACTGGCTGCAGCGTTTCGCCGAGGGCCTGGCGGTCGACGGCAAGGAATTCGACTTCGCTTTGCTGGGCGGCGACACCGTCAAGACCACGGGGCCGCTGACCATCGCCGTCAACGCCTTCGGCCTGGTGCCCTCCGACCGTATTCCGCGCCGGGACGGCGCGCAGCTGGGCGACATCCTTTATGTCAGCGGCTCCATCGGTGACGGAGCGTTGGGGCTGCTGGCGCGCCGCGGGGCGGACGCCTTGGCCGGGCTTGCGGAGGTGGAACGCGACTACCTGGCCAGGCGCTACCTCCTGCCGCAGCCGCGTACGGCCCTGGCGCCGGCTGTGCTCGCCCATGCCTCGGCCTCGATGGATATTTCGGATGGCCTCGTCGGCGATCTCGCCAAGCTGCTGCGGGCTTCCGGTGCGTCAGCCGATATCGAACGCGATGCCGTGCCGCTTTCACCGGCCGCGCAGGCAGCCTGCAAGCTTGACGCGATATTGCTGGAAACGGCGCTCACGGGAGGGGATGACTACGAACTTCTCTGTGCCGTACCCTCCGGGCAGCGTATCGCCTTCGAAAACGCGGCACAGAATTGCGGGGTCACGGTCAGCCCAATCGGCACGGTGACACTAGGTCATCATGCTCCGAGATGGCTTGACGATGAGGGCAACGACGTCCAGTTCGCCCGCGGCAGTTTCAGTCATTTTTGAGCAAGGCAGGAGAAGGCGTGTTCCCCTTACTCCCCTTGTGGGAGAAGGTGCCGTAGCGAGGTCCTTCCAGGACCTCGCGTTCAAGCAAAAGACTTGGGGGCGGATGAGGGGAGAAACGCATCCGTCTAAGCATTTCGCCAGCACCCCTCATCCGTCCCGGCTCCGCCGGTCCACCTTCTCCCGCAGGGGGAGAAGGCTTGTCACACCTTACTTTGTTGGCTTTCCGCTTTGCGCGCAGACGCTTCGGCTGCCGCTTCTACTTCGCTGCCAAAGCCTTGGCCAGGTCTTCGGGCAGCGTCAGGCGATAGGCCAGCACCAGCGTATCGTTGGTGAGGCCGGCGTCGTAGCTCTGCCCCTTCATCACGCCCTTCCTGGTGAGAAAGTCGTTGTCGTTGCCGACGAACAGGAAGGTATCGTTGGGCGCGGCCGGATCGAGGGCCGGCATCAGCGTCATGGCCTCCCACTTTTCCGACAGGGTCAGATCGTTGGCCTTGGCATTGTCGATGTTGAGGCCGAACTTGCCGAGCTGGGTGGCATTCAAGAGGTTGACCAGCACCTGCGAACGGGCCGGGGTGATGGCTGGGTCGAGGACGTTGCGCTCGTCCTTGGCGGGTGCGATCGGCTTGGTGCCGGTCTCATAGTCCGTGCCCGCCAGGTTGGTGGCGCCTGAGGTGTCGACCACTAGGATGGCCTTGAACATCTCCGGATTCTTGCAGTCGCAGCCATGGCCGGCGCCATCACGGGCGAGCAGGAGGAAGCGGTGGTCGTCGAGCGCCACCATCTCGCTCTGCGCGGCCGTGCTGTCGATCTTGCCGTCGCCTTTTTTGGAATAGACCGGCAGTTCGATCGCATAGACGGCCTTGGGGGTCTTAGGCAGCGGGTCCGAGGCGACGTCATAGACATAGATGCGCGTGGTGGCGCGGTTCGCCTGGTTCTTGCCGGCGGAGCTGTCCTGCAGCGTGCCGCTCTGCAGCACGGCGTAGAGCGTCTTGCCATCCGGCGTCAGCGAGATGGCTTCCAGGCCCTGATTGTTGCGCCGACCTGTGTCGGGCGCTTCCATCGAGGTGAAGTTGACCTTGCCCTTCTTGATGGGAGCGAGAGCTGGGCCGGGCGGGATCAGGCCCTTCAGCTTGCCATCGGCGCCGAACAGATAGACGGCAGCGGCATATTCGTCGCCGACATAGAAGCTGCCATCGGCGCGATAGGCGATCGACTCGGCATCGAAGGAGAGAGAGCCCGCGCCGAGCGCACCAGCCGGCGGCACGGGCAGAGTATAGCCGTTCATCTCCACGGTGTTGTCGGCGGGATCGGCACCCGTCGTCGGCCTGCCGTCGAGGCCGGTGAGGAAGACGCCCTTGCCGTCGAGCGGCTTCAAGTCGATCTGCGACTGCGAGGTCACGGCTGTGGGTAAGGCAGGACCGGAATAGGGCGTGAAGGTGAAGTCGAAGGCGAGGACACGGCCCTGATAGTCGAAGAACAGGCCCTTGTCGGGATTGTTGTAGCCGCGATCCGGCAGGGAGCGGAGCTGGCCCTTGTAGCCCGTGGCAGTCTTGCTCCAGCTCTTGGGATCGATCGCCATGGAGGAAAAGGAGCCGAGCGTATCGCCCTTCTCGTCCTTGAGGTCGGCGCTCAGCCGGCCGACGCCGACCAGGCCGTGGTTGACGAAGCTGCCACCGGCGAAATCGATCTTCTCTTCGCCCGGGGCGGAAGAAACGAAAGGCTCCTTGATGGCCAGGGGCTCGGCCATTGCCAGCGTCGGCAGAACCGAGAGGGTGGTGAGAAGGATGGTGCGAAGAAGGCGCATGGAAATCTCGCTCGGTGGCCAGAACACAGACGCGCCTCAGCGAAAACGCGTCTTTGCTCCCGGTCATTGTTGTTTCGACGTGTCTTCGCAACTTTCGGCAATATGGCCGAATTGCGAAACGCTTCAGCGTGGACTTCCTTGGCAAGAGCCGATGACAGAGGCGTGACAGTTTTCCGGGGGGTGACGCACCAAGAGGATCTTCGAAAGAACTTGCCGCGAACGCACGGCGTCGGTTGCGCTGCCCGTGCGATTTTGGCAGCATCGCGGCAATCCGGACATTCAAACGGCTCCGGGGGAGGATTCGCCGCACCTGCAATATCCTGACCTTCGATGCGAAGGGCAGGGGTCGTTCGTTTGTGCGATTTGTTCTGTGGCTTGTGCGAGTAAGGAACAAGGAAAACTTAGTCCATGCTTTCTCTGTGGGTCATTATTGCGTGCGGGGCGCTTTCCCTCGTTTACGGAATCTGGGCATTCCAGTCGGTGATGGCGCAGCCAGCCGGCAACGCCCGGATGCAGGAAATCGCCGGTTACGTGCGCGAAGGCGCGCAGGCTTACCTCAGGCGCCAATACGTCACCATTTCCGGTGTCGGCATCATCATCTTTGCCCTGGTCGCCTATTTCCTTTCGATCCCGAGTGCCATTGGCTTCCTGATCGGCGCCGTGCTCTCGGGCCTTGCAGGCTTCATCGGCATGAACATGTCGGTGAGGGCCAATGTCCGCACCGCACAGGCCGCGATGAATTCGCTGGGGCAGGGGCTTGAAGTCGCCTTCAAAGCCGGTGCGGTCACCGGCATGCTGGTGGCCGGTCTCGCCTTGCTGGGTGTCTCAGTCTACTACTACGTGCTGACCGGGCCGATGCAGCTCTCTTTCGCTGATCCCAAGCAGGCGCGCGAGATCATCGATTCGCTGGTGGCTCTCGGCTTCGGCGCCTCGCTGATCTCGATCTTCGCCCGTCTGGGCGGCGGCATCTTCACCAAGGGGGCCGACGTCGGCGGCGATCTCGTCGGCAAGGTCGAGGCCGGCATTCCCGAGGACGATCCGCGCAACCCCGCCACCATCGCCGACAATGTCGGCGACAATGTCGGCGATTGCGCCGGCATGGCCGCCGACCTGTTCGAGACCTATGCGGTCACCGTGGTCGCCACCATGGTGCTGGCGGCGATCCTGTTCGCCGGCACGCCGGTACTCTCCAACGTGCTGCTCTATCCGCTCGGCATCGGGGCTGCCTGCATCGTCACCTCGATCATCGGCACCTTCTTCGTCAAGCTGGGCGCCAACCAGTCGATCATGGGTGCGCTCTACAAGGGCTTCATCGCTTCGGCCGTCCTCTCGGTGGCAGGCCTGGCCGTCGCCACGCATTTCCTCATCGGCTGGGGCTCCATCGGCACCATCGGCGGACATGACGTCACCGGTACCGCCCTGTTCGCCTGCGGTATCGTCGGCCTGGTGGTGACGGGCCTGATCGTCTGGATCACCGAATATTATACGGGCATCGGCTATCGGCCGGTGCGCGAGATCTCGCAGGCCTCCGTCACCGGTCACGGCACCAACGTCATCCAGGGCCTCGCGGTCTCGCTGGAAGCGACGGCGCTGCCTACCATCGTGATCGTCGCCGGTATCGTCGCCACCTACACGCTGGCGGGCCTTTTCGGCACGGCGATCGCGGTGACGACCATGCTCGGCCTTGCCGGCATGGTGGTGGCGCTCGACGCCTTCGGTCCGGTCACCGACAATGCCGGCGGCATCGCCGAAATGGCCGGCCTGCCCAAGGAAGTCCGCAAGTCGACGGACGCGCTCGACGCCGTCGGCAACACCACCAAGGCCGTCACCAAGGGCTATGCCATCGGCTCTGCCGGCCTCGGTGCCCTGGTGCTGTTCGCCGCCTATACCTCGGATCTGACCTATTTCGCCTCGAATTCGGCGCAGTATCCCTATTTCGCCGGGGTGCAGCCGAACTTCTCGCTGGCCAATCCCTTCGTGGTGGTCGGCCTGCTGCTCGGTGGTCTCATCCCCTATCTCTTCGGCGGCATCGCCATGACCGCCGTGGGCAAGGCGGCCTCCGCCATCGTCGAGGAAGTCCGGCGCCAGTTCCGCGAGAAGCCCGGCATCATGCAGGGCACCGACAAGCCTGACTATGGCAAGGCGGTGGACCTGCTGACCCGGGCTGCCATCAAGGAGATGCTGATCCCCTCGCTGCTGCCGGTGCTGTCGCCGATCGTGATCTATTTCCTGGTGCTGTGGATCACCGGCTCGAAGTCCGATGCCTTTGCCGCCGTGGGCGCCATGCTGCTCGGCGTGATCGTCACCGGCCTCTTCGTCGCCATTTCGATGACGGCGGGCGGCGGGGCCTGGGACAATGCCAAGAAGTCCTTCGAGGACGGCTTCATCGATGCCAACGGCACCAAGCACCTCAAGGGCTCGGAAGCCCACAAGGCCTCGGTGACCGGCGATACGGTCGGCGATCCCTACAAGGATACGGCGGG
>NZ_LYXZ01000082.1 GCF_001676615.1 Labrys sp. WJW
ACGGCTCCCTTGCCGGACTGGCGCGACCGGATGGTCTGGGAGGCGGCTTCCAGGCTCTCGGCGGTTTCGAGCAGGCGTGCCGCCGTCTGCGCCCGGCGCTTGGCGAGCAGCAACTCGATGCCCTTGGCCAGCCAGATCGTCCAGGTCACCAGCGAGGCGAAGGCAAGGCCGATCATCACGCCCTTCACCACCACGTCGGCCTGCATGAACATGCCCCAGGGCGACAGGTCATGCGGCAGGATGCTGGCCGCTGCGGCGGCTGGATCGCCGGCCGGCGGGCTCGCCGGTGCCGGCTGTGCGTCCTGGGCAAAGGCCCGAACCGGTGCCATCGAGGCAAGCGAAACCAGGACCATCAGCGGCCCGTTGCGGCAAAAATCTACCATGTGTAGCTGGCCTTCAAAGTTGCGACGCGGCCCGCGCCGTAGTTGCAGCCATAGATGCCGGAGCAGCCCGCGACGTAACGCTTGTCGAAGACGTTGTTCACGTTCAGGGCAAAGTCCCATTCCTTGTATTTATAGTGCATACCGAGATCGACGAGGGTGACGGCCGGCACCTTGTAGATGTTCTGGTTGTCGGCATAGGACGAGCCGATATAGCGAATGCCACCCTGCAAGCCGAGATTCTGCAGCACCCCCTCCTGGAAGGTGTAGTCGGCCCACAGCGAGGCGGTGGTCTCAGGCACCACGTTCGGCCGTTTTCCGACCACGGTTGCATCCGTGTCCTTCTCGATGCGGATCTGCGAGGCGCTAAAGGCGGCCGTCATCTTGAGGGCGTCGGTGACGTTGGCCTGCACCTCGAATTCGACGCCGCGCGAGCGCACCTCGCCGAGCTGGTTACTGAAGCCGAGATGTTCGGTGTCTGGCGTCACCACATTCTGTTTGGTGAGGTCGTAATAGGCCGCCGTGATCAGGCCATCGAAGAAGGTCGGGCGATATTTCACGCCTGCCTCATACTGAACGCCGGTCTCCGACTTGAAAGGTTGGCCAGCAAAATTCGATCCGATCACCGGGTTGAAGCCGCGGGAAATCGAGACATAGGGCGTAATGCCGTTGGCAAAGGCGTAGGAGAGACCAGCGCGACCGCTGAAGGCGCCTTCGACGCCGTTGAAATTGGCCTTGCCGACCGAGGCGGTGCTATCCGTCCAAACTCGGTCATAGCGCCCGTTCAGGGTCAGCAGCCAATTGTCGGCGAAGCTGATCTGGTCCTGTAGATAGGCGCCGAGTTGGTGCATGGTATATTTCTGGCGCAGATAGGGCGTCACCACCCCGCCCTGCGGTGTGCCATAGACCGGATCGGTAGCGCTCAGGGGCGTGGTCGTAAACGTCCCCTGCATCTGGTTGATGGCATAATATTTGTAGTCGAGCCCAAACAGCAGATCATGCGCCAGCGGCCCTGTGTCGAACCGTCCTTCGAGCCGGTTGTCGGCCGAGAAGGTGTTGACCGTGGTGTGGTGCGCAAAACCTAGGCGATGAAGCTGGTTGTCGTCGGATACCGGCACGGGGGAGGGTATCCACGGCGTCGGAGAGCCGGGGACCTCATAGCCATAGGGGTAGGCGTAGCGCTCGCGCGTATCGAGATAGGCGTAGCGCACGTTCTGGCTGAAGGTCCAGGCATCGTTGAAGTCGTGCTTGAACTCGTAGCCGATCATCGCTTGAGAGCGGCGATACATGTCGTCCGACGGCTCGGCGGAATAGAAATCGCGAGGGATGCGGCCGAAGCGCGTCGGCTTCACCGTGCCGTAATAGGGCAGGAACCCGCCAGTATGGTCGAGATCCATATTGGTGTAGTTGGCCAGCAACGTCAGGCTGGTCGCATCATTGGGCTTGTAGGTCAAAGCGGGGGCGATGAAACCCTGGAAGCCCTTGGCCTTGTCGGTTTCGTAGCGCCCGCCCGCGATCCGGCCGGTCAGGCGATAGCTCCATACGCCGGCATCGTCGATCTTGCCGCCGAGGTCGAAACCCGTGGTCGCCTGGCCCCAGCTATTGATGCCAGCCTCGATCTGATGCAGCGGCTCGTCGGTCGGCCGCTTCGAGACGAGATTGAGAATGCCGCCAAGATTGCCACCGCCATAGAGCGTCGAGGAAGGGCCGCGCAGGACTTCCACCCGTTCGAGGGCATAGGGATCGATGTAGAAGCTGCCGAAGGCATATTGGTAGAGCGGCAGGCCATCGAGGAAGATGCCGGTCTGGCTGGCATCGAAGCCGCGGATGAACACCCAGTTGGTGCGCGGGTCGTAACCATAGGGCGCACCGGTCACGCCGGGCGTGTAGTAGAAGACCTCGTCGAGCTTCTGGGGCTGGCGCGCTTCCAGCTGGTCACGACCGATCACGGTCACCGATTGCGGAACCTTCTCGATCGGCGTGTCGGTCTTGGAGCCCGCCGTGGTCTTCTTGGCGACATAGCCCGTCACCGGGCTCGTGCCGGTCCCGCCGCTGACGACAACCGGGTCAAGCGCAATCGTTCCACCATTGCCTCCCTCCTGTGCCCGCGCGGCCGTCGCCGCAGCCAGCATCAACAGGCCCGATGCCGTCCCTATGGACAGCTTGACGCAAACTCCAACCCGCCGGTCCATCACCTCTGCCATCCCAGTGAGAGAAACAATATCGCGCAGCGTCAGCAGCCCGCATCGACATTTGGCAGACGTTTAGACCAACAAGCTTTACCATGTAAACAAACTTATAATAGAATTACTCACACACAAACATCATTATACTTATTTTGGTTTGCACAATTTATAGGAATTCAAAACTGCACAGGAGCAAGAATATTCTCTGTTGCATAACGTATATTTCGGGTGCCATAAGCCGCCCCTGTCAGAAACTGAGAGCCTTTCGGTGAAGTGGACGCCCTCGGCCGGTCACGGCCGGCGGATGCTCCACTTCCTCAAGCCGAGTTTGAAATCCAGCACGTTCTCCTGGGTCGAGCCCTGGGCTCGCCCCAGGAGAACTTGCCTGGTGTGCGGAGACGCCGTGAAGCAGCCTACCGCCATCCTTGCGACAGCCCTGCGCCACGGCGCCATTGCCCTGGCCTGCCTGGTACTCGTTCCGGGCATCGCGCATGCGCAAGCCTCCAGCGTGCCGGAGCGCATCGTCGTGCTCGACTGGACGGCGACGGCCATGGTGCGGTCGCTGGGTATCGATCCCATCGGTGTGGGCGATGCCGATCTCTATCGCATCTGGGTGGGCGAGCCGGCGCTTTCGAAGGGCACACCGGATGTCGGCCTTCGCGATACCCCCAGCCTGGAGGCCATAGCGTCCCTCAAGCCGGACCTCATCATCGTCAGCCCGCTCGGCGCCGCCGCGCGGCCGGCGCTGCAGCGCATCGCGCCCACGCGGGAGGTAGCGGTCTATTCCGGAACGGGCGATCCCCTTCGCCACGCCGAAACCGAGCTCCACGCGCTGGCCACGGTCGTCGGGCGCGAGGCCCAGGCGCAGGCCGTCGTGGCGCAGGCCGATGCCGAGTTTGCGGGCTTGCGCCAGCGCCTCTCAGGCACGGCCATGCCCCGCCTGCTCGTCATCCAGTTTCTCGACAAACGTTTCGTGCGCATCTACGGCCCCTCCAGCCTGTTCGGCGGGGCCCTGCAACGGCTCGGCCTCACCAATGCCTGGAACGCGCCGACCAATGGCTGGGGTTTTGCCCTGGCGGGCGTGGAGAAGCTCGCCGCCTTCGCCGATGCCGAGATCGTAGTGGTCGATCCGTTGCCCACCGAGGTGACGCTTGCACCCGACACGGACAGCCTGTGGGGCAATCTGCCTGCGGTGAGGCAAGGCCGCGTCAAGCGGCTTGCCGCAACCTGGCCCTTCGGCGATCTCACGGCCGCGCAGCGCTTCGCTCATCTCCTGGTCGATGCCTTCAGCGCGAACCGCGCGGCGGAGGGCGGCAATGCCCGGTTCTGACGCGCACCGCCCCCTGCTTGCCTATGCGGTCCTTGGCCTGCTGGCCTTCGTGCTGACCGCCTGGTGCTGGACGACGCAATTGCCCGCCCCGCAATGGTGGGGCGCCCTGCTCCATCCCCGGCTCGACGACCCGCAGCAACTCGTCTTTCATTTCTCGGCCCTGCCTCGCGCGCTCACCGCGCTTCTGGCCGGCGCAGGGCTCGGCCTGGCCGGCCTCCTGCTGCAGCAGACCCTGCGCAATCCGCTGGCCTCCCCCACCACGCTCGGCCTGGAAGCGGGCTCCCAGCTCGCCTTGACCGTCGTGCTCGTCGCGGCTCCCGGGCTGCTCATGCTCGGGCGACCCGTGATCGCATTGGCCGGCACGCTGCTGGCCCTGGGTTTCGTGATGGCCTGCGCGGCGCGCAATCGCTTCTCATCCGTCGCCCTGGTACTGGCCGGCCTCGTGGCGGGGCTGTTCTGCGGCGCCCTCACCATTGCGCTACGCCTTCTCAACCAGGAATATGTCGCCACCCTCTTCCTGTGGGGTGGCGGTTCGCTGGCGCAGCAGGACTGGTCGGCGCCGGCGGCGCTGGCGCCGTCCATCGGCGCGCTCTACCTCCTTGCCGCCCTGCTGGCGCGCCCCTTCGAACTGCTCGCCCTGGATGAGGAAAACGCCCGCGCTCTGGGCGTGCCGCTCGGCCTGGTGCGCAGCGCCGGCCTCCTTCTCGCGGCCCTGCTCACGGCGGTGATCACGGCCCATGTCGGGGTGATCGGCTTCGTCGGCCTGGCGGCGCCGCAGATCTCGCGCCTGGCGGGAGCCCGCCGTTTTGCTGCCCGGCTGGTGCTAGCGCCCTTGACCGGCGCCCTGCTGGTGCTGGCGGTCGACGCCATCGTCGGACTGCTGGAGGCCGCCGGCATCATCGACCTGCCCACGGGCGCGGCCACGGCCCTGCTGGGCGCCCCGCTCCTGCTCTGGCTTCTGCCGCGCTTGCGCCGCAGCGAGCCCCCCTCCACGCAGCGCTCCCTGGCCACCGGTGCTCGTGACCGGACCCGGCTCCTGCCTGTACTCGCGGCGTTACTCGTCCTGGCTGTGGCCGGCGCCCTGCTGATCGGCCATGGCAGTTTGGGCTGGCGGCTGATCCCGCCGGCAGACTTCGCCCTGGTCGAGCCCTGGCGAGCCCCACGCGCCTCGATCGCCGCCCTCGCCGGCGCCATGCTCGCCACTGCGGGCCTGCTGCTGCAGCGGATATCCGGCAATCCGCTGGCCGCACCCGAGGTTCTCGGCATCGGCACCGGCGTTGCCTTCGGCATGGCCCTGGCGATGATCCTGGGCCAGACGACCGGCCTGGCTGCCCATACCGCCGCCGGTGCGGCCGGGGGGTTTCTTGCGCTCTTCCTGGTGCTGATGGTCGGCCGGCGTAGCGGCTTTGCCCCAGACCAGGTCCTCCTCACCGGCCTTGCCCTCTCGGCGCTGCTCGACGTCGTCATCGTCGCCTTCCTCGCGCTGGGCGATCCGCGCGCGCCACAGGTGCTCGCCTGGATGGCCGGATCGACCTATTACGCCGACTGGTCGAAAGTCCTGACGACGGCGGTCTTTGCAGGCTTGCTGCTGCCTTCCGCCCTCGCGCTGAGGCGATGGCTCGACATCGTGCCGATGGGCCCTGTCACAGCCAGGGCCCTCGGATTGCCGGTCCAGGCCAGCCGGCTGGCGATCCTGGCCATGGCTTCGCTGCTGACGTCCGTCGCGGTCATGGCCACAGGTCCGCTCACCTTCGTCGGCCTTGCCGGCCCCCATATGGCGCGCCTCATCGGCTTGCGCCGGGCCTGGTCGCAGATCCTCGGCTCGGTCCTGATCGGCGCGCTGGTCATGGTCGTCGCCGATGTCCTGGCGCGGACGCTGATCGCCCCCCGCGAACTGCCGACCGGTGTCGTGGCCGCCCTGATCGGATTGCCCTACCTGATCTGGCAGCTCGGGCGCAGGCCGCATTGAGAAGGCAAAGTGCAATGAATGTTGCCATCCAAACGATGGCCCTGCCGCCGGCCGGCGTGTATAAGCACGCCACGCTTGGCTCGGCCCGCTCTTCCGGGGATTTCCCGCCTGGCCTCCCCAACGCCCAATCAATCGAAATTGCTGGCTGACGATGGAATTACTCAAACGCTTTGCCGCCTATTATCGTCCCCATCGCGGCCTGTTCCTGCTGGACTTCTCCTGCGCCATTGCAGCGGGGTTGCTCGAGCTCGGCTTTCCGGTCGCGATCAAGGTCTTCATCGACACATTGCTGCCGACGGGACAATGGCACTTGATCGCCCTGGCCTGTATCGGCCTGTTAGCCGTCTACGTCGTCAATACCGGCCTGATGGCGATCGTGACCTATTGGGGCCACATGCTCGGCATCAACATCGAGACCGAGCTGCGGCGCAAGGCGTTCGACCATCTGCAGAAGCTGTCCTTCGGCTTCTTCGACAACAACAAGACCGGGCATCTCGTCGCCCGGCTCACCAAGGACCTGGAGGAGATCGGCGAGATCGCCCATCACGGGCCCGAGGACCTGTTCATCGCGGTGATGACGCTGGCCGGCGCCTTCCTCCTGATGTTCTCCCTGCATGTCGAACTCACCCTGATCACGGCCGTCGTCGTGCCCGTGACGGCCTGGGTGACACTGCGCTATGGCAGCCGCATGACCAAGAACTGGGGTGCTCTTTACGACAGCGTGGGCAGCTTCAACACCCGCATCGAGGAAAATGTCGGCGGTATCCGCGTGGTGCAGGCTTTCGCCAACGAGGACCACGAGCGGGCCCTGTTCTCGCGCGACAATTCCAATTATCGCCGCACCAAGCTGCAGGCCTATTGGCTGATGGCCGCCTCCAACTCGCTGAGCTATCTGAGCATGCGGCTGACCCAGCTTGCCGTGATGATCGCCGGCAGCTATTTCGTCCTCACGGGCCAGCTCAGCCATGGCGGCTTCGTCGGCTTCCTGCTGATGATCGGCGTGTTCTTCCGTCCCATCGAGAAGATCAACGCCGTGATCGAGACCTATCCCAAGGGCATTGCCGGCTTCCGCCGCTATCTCGACTTCCTCGACACCCGCCCCGACATCACCGACCGCCCCGCTGCCCGGCCCGCCCCGCCTCTCACCGGTGCCATCCGTTACGAGAAGGTCGGCTTCGGCTATACGCCCGGCCGGCAGATCCTGACCCAGCTCGATCTGTCGATCGCAGCCGGCGAGACGGTGGCCTTCGTCGGCCCGTCGGGCGCCGGCAAGACCACGATCTGCTCGCTCCTGCCCCGCTTCTATGACGTCACGCAGGGCGCCATCACCATCGACGGCATCGACATCCGCGACCTCAGCCTGCGCTCGCTGCGCAGCCAGATCGGCATCGTGCAGCAGGACGTCTTCCTGTTCGGCGGCACCATCCGCGAGAACATTGCCTATGGCCGCCTCGAAGCAAGCGAGGACGAGATCCTCGAGGCGGCCCGCCGCGCCCGGCTCGACGGGGTGATCGCCTCACTGCCGAACGGGCTCGACACCCTTATCGGTGAACGCGGCGTCAAACTGTCGGGCGGCCAGAAACAGCGCCTGGCCATTGCCCGCATGTTCCTGAAGAACCCGCCGATCCTGATCCTCGACGAGGCAACTTCGGCGCTCGACACCGAAACGGAACTCGCGATCCAGCAGGCCCTTGCTGAACTCTCCAGGGGGCGCACCACGCTGGTGATCGCCCATCGCCTGGCAACGATCAAGACTGCCGACCGCATTCTCGTCGTCGACGGCGGCGGCATCGTCGAACAGGGTCGCCATAGCGACCTCCTCGACAAATCCGGTATCTATGGACGGCTGCACCGGGCGCAATTTGCCTGACGCCTTGGGAAGACAGGCCCCGCAACAGGCTGGGCCTGCCTTCCCAACGAATTGGACTAAGAATTATCTCATGATACTTACGAAATCACTACACTATATTACAATGTATACTCCAGATCGATATCATTAATCTGTACAATTTAGAATTCATATAAATCATTTCGATTGAGCGATGCCGCTTTTCTGGATAATGCTTGGTCACTCGCCCAGCATCGCCGCCCGCTCACAGATTTCGCTCCATGAACAGCCGCAGCCACGACATCGAAGCTCTCTATGCCGCGGAGCGGCCTCGCCTGGAGCGGACGCTGCGGCGCAGAGTCAGGAGCCGGGATGCGGCGCTCGATCTCATCCAGGACATGTTCCTGCGGATCTGGGAGCGTACCAGCGACACCACCGGCAATGCGTCGGCGTTCCTGACCCGTTGCGCCCGCAATGCGGCGATCGATCATCTGAGGTCGGAGTCGAGGCATGAGCGCCTGCAGGAAGGCACGCTGCCGAGCCAATATGCGGCCTCTCCCGCGACGCCGTTCGAAATCCTCTCAGCCCGCCAGAACCTGCAATCCCTTCAGGACACGATCGCAGCGCTCCCCCGGCAGACGCGCCACATCTTCCTGCTCAACCGCATTCACGGGCATAGTTTCGTCGAGATCGCGGCAACCCTGGGCATATCGGAGCGCGCGGTGGCAAAGCACATGGCGCGGGCGCTCGCCGCCTGCACGGCAAGCGATGACGCATACCCGGACAGGGCCTGAGGCCACCGGCTCTCGCTCTTTGGTTCGACGCGTCTTTGCGATTCGAGATGATTCCGTCTAATCGCAAAACGCTCTATCGCACGGTGCCATAGACGAAAAAGCGGTTTTCGAGGCCACAGATCATGGCGCCCCCCCAATCCTCACCAGCGGATGTCGAACAGCAGGCCAGGGATTGGTTCGTTCGCCGCCTCGGCGGATTGTCGCGGGCCGAGCAGGCGGCGTTCGAGCATTGGCTCCATTCGGACCCGGCTCATGCCGATGCCCTTCGCAAGACGGAGCAGGCCTGGGCGGCAGCCGAGCAACCCGCCCGCCAGCTCGCCTCCCGGGAAAATGAAGCGCTCGCGCCCTATCTGCACGCCGTCGACAAGAGCCGGCGCCAGCATCGCAGCTTCCGCCGGCTGTCGGCCGCCACTTTGGTGCTGGCCATGGGCCTGGGCGGTGTGCTCTGGCTGCAGAACCCTCATTTGCTGCAGAAGCTGATGGCCGATCACAGCAGCGGCCGCGGCGAACGGCGTGCCATCACGCTGTCCGATGGTTCGAAAGTGCTTCTCGACGCCGACAGCGCGCTCGACGAGGCCTTCGACCAGAAGGAAAGGCAGGTGAGGCTGCTGCGCGGCACAGCCTCTTTCGACGTCGCCCCCGGCAAGGCTCCTTTCGTCGTGCGCGTGCCGGATGGCGATATCAGGGATATCGGCACCCAGTTCGACGTCAGCCTCGGCGAGAACGGCACCATCGTCACGCTCGAGAGCGGCAAGGTCGCCATCAAGGCCGAGCATATCGGCGAAGCCCTGCTGGACGAACCGGGCCAGCGCCTTCGTTTCGACAGGCAAGGCCTGGGAGAGATCGAGCAGGTCGACCTCAAGGATGCCCTGGCCTGGCGCAAGGGGCGCTATGTCTTCTACCGGGCCAGGCTCTCCGACGTCATCGAGGAGATCGCGCGCTATCGCCAGGGCAGGATCGTCCTCACCGACGCGGGTCTGGGCGACCAGCTCGTCACCGGCAGCTTCGGCCTAGCCGATACGGATGCGGCATTGCAGTCCCTGCAGGCCAGCGTCGGCTTCCGCATGACTGCCCTACCCGGTGGACTCGTCGTGTTCATCCGGCCGTAGGACTATGGCCCGCCATCAAGATGATCCTCAAGCCGGGACATCATTTGCGTCCATCGCGTCTTTGGCATATACATGGCATATGCATGAGGATACTGCCATGGCACATCCCCTCCCCTCGCCTCCATCGAAACAGGTCAAGCTCTTTCGGAACAATCGCAGCCAGGCCGTACGGATCCCGGCCGAGTTCGCTCTGCCCGGTGATCGTGTACGCATCACGCGCGATGGCGACAGGCTGATCCTCGAGCCGGTCCCAACGGATGGCAACGACCTGCTGACATTGCTCTCCGGCTGGGCAAGCGAACCGCCTTTATGCGAGGAGGACGACTTTCCCGATGTGGACAAGGGCATGTTGCCCCTCAAGGACATCGAACTTTGAGCAATGCCCGCTACATGCTCGATACCAATATCGTGTCCGATCTCATTCGCCATCCCGATGGGAAAGCCGCCGAGCATATCTCCGGGATCGGCGACCATGGCCTTGCCGTCAGCATCATAACCGCATGCGAGTTGCGGTTTGGGGCCGTCAAGCGCGGCTCGACAAGGCTGCAGGAGCGTGTCGAAGCCATTCTGCAACGATTGACGATTTTGGCCTTCGACGTACCGGCCGACTGCAACTATGCCGACATCCGGGCCGCCCTCGAACGTGCAGGCACCCCGATCGGCCCCAATGATTTGCTGATCGCCGCCCATGCCGCCGCGGCGGGGATACCTCTCGTTACGGCCAATATCGACGAGTTCGCACGCATTCCCAATCTCGTCCTCGAGAATTGGCTGGCATAACCCGTCTTCATAAAGATGACACCTGTCCCAATGCGGGTCACTTGGGCTTCCTTGAGTTGGCACAACCTTCGTCATTGCCGGGCTTGACCCGGCAATCCAGCCCACCTGCCAGTTACGCACGCGGCTTCTGGATAGCCGGGTCAAGCCCGGCTGTGACAAATCGGAGCGTTACCTCCCCACATGACCTGCATTGGGCTTTGCCCCGATCGGCTTTGGTTCCAAATCTCCTGCGGCAACAAAAATCTTCGCCAAGGGGTTCAGTGAAACGCCCCCTCGAACGTGAAGATCATGGAGGCCGGTAACCGCGGGTACCAAGACCGCGGTTTTGCCGGCGATCGATGATCGAGGGGATGGGTTGCGATGAGTAGGCATGGCGTGAGGCGTGTGGCCGGCAGGATGGCGGCCGCCATGCTGATGGCTGCGACGGCGGCAGGCGCAGGTGTATCGGTGGCGCGGGCCGAGCAGCCCGCGCAACAGCGTTTCGCCTTCAACATTCCGGCAAGGCCGATCCCCCAGGCGCTGAACGAGATCGGACGCGTTGCCGGTCTTTCCGTGGTGTTCCGCGAGAACAGTCCCATCAAGACGCTCGGCCGCCCGGTTCGTGGTTCCCTGACGGTGCAGCAAGCGCTCGCCAGGCTGCTGACGGGCTCCGGCCTGAACTATCGCTTCAGCAATGCTTCCACCGTCACCGTCCTTTCCGCCGACATCACCGCAAGCATCGGCGGAGCCGGCAATTCGGACGCGATCGAACTCGATCCGGTGATCGTCCAGGCGCAATCGGCCTGGGGGCCGGTGCAGGGCTATGTCGCCCGCCAGAGTGCGTCGGGCACCAAGACCGACACGCCGATCATCGAGACGCCCCAATCCGTCACCGTGGTGACCAAGGACCAGATGGTGGACCAGAAGGTCGCCTCCCTTGCCGACGTCCTGACCTATACGCCGGGAGTCGGCATGCAGTCGCAGGGCTTCAGCCGCATGACGGATGACGTCATGCTGCGCGGCTTCGATGTCGCCACCGGCAATGGCGGCATGCTGCGCGACGGCATGAAGCTGCAATCCAATGTCTATGACAGCTCCCAGGAGCCCTATGGGCTGGAGCGCGTCGAGGTGCTGCGCGGGGCCTCCTCTGTGCTCTACGGCCAGCTGGCGCCGGGTGGCGTGATCAACGCCATCTCCAAACGCCCGACACCGACGCCCCTGCACGAGATCAATCTCGAATATGGCAGCTATGACCGCAAGCAGGCCTCCTTCGACCTCTCCGATGCGCTGACGGCCGATGGTACGCTGCGCTATCGCCTGACCGGCCTGGTCCGGGACGCGGACAGCTGGGTCAGGCATGTGCCGGACGACAAGGTCTATATCGCGCCCGCCATCACCTGGCAGCCGAACGAGGCGACGTCGCTGACGCTCCTGGCGAGCTACCAGCATGTGAATACGCGCTTCATCACACCGCTCTACTGGAGCGATGTCGCCACCGGGCGCATCCCGCGCAAGCTGTTCCTGGGCGAGGAATCCTTCGATCGCTTCGTGGGCGACGCCTATACGATCGGCTATGCCTTCGAGCATCGTTTCGACGAGACGCTGAAGCTGCGCCAGAACGCCCGCTACTATTATTCGGACGTGCGCTGGGACTACATGCAGGCGGGCCTCCTGCCCGTCACCAACGGCCAGCTCGCGCGGCGGGCCAGCGCCCGCACCGAGCGCTCCTACGGCATCACCGCCGACACCTCGATCGAAAAGACCTTCGAGACCGGGCCGCTCAGCCACACGCTCCTGGCCGGCTTCGACTATTACCGCCGCAGCTACGACTCGCATCGCTATCGCGGCAGCATCGTCCCGCTCAACGTCGACAACCCGGTCTACTCAGGCTACCCCGTCATCAACTATGCCGTCGATCGCGGCAGCGATAATCTCAGCGACCAGTTCGGCATCTATCTCCAGGACCAGATTCGCCTGGGCAACCTGACCGTGCTGCTCGGAGGGCGCCATGACTGGAGCCGCGCCACGACCGTGAACTACCTGAACGGCACCAAGACGCATCAGGACGACAGCGCCTTCACCGGCCGCGCCGGTCTCGTCTACCGCTTCGAAAACGGCATCGCCCCCTATGTCAGCGTCAGCCAGTCCTTCGCGCCGCAGCTCGGCCTCGACTCGGTCTCCGGCACGGCGCTCAAGCCCAACAAGGGCCTGCAATACGAAGCGGGCCTGCGCTACCAGCCTGAGGACAGCAATCTGCTGCTCAGTGCTGCCGTCTATGAGCTCACCCAGCAGAATGTCAGCAGCTTCGACGCTCTCGGCGACGTCTATCAGATCGGCAAGGTCCGCTCGCGCGGCATCGAGCTGGAGGCTCATTCCTCCTTCGGCAATCTCGACCTCGTCGCCAGCTACGCCTTCACCGACAGCAAGACGCTCCAGAGCGCGGTGGCTTCCACGATCGGCCGGCCGGTCGATCTGGTGCCCCGGCATTCCGCTGCACTGTGGGCAAGCTACAGGCTCGACGATCTCGGCGTGCGGGGGCTGAAGATCGGCGGCGGGCTGCGCTATGTCGGGGAAACCTACATCGCCGACAGCATCGAAATATTGGGCAAGCCGACCCATGTGCCGGATTATCTGCTGGTCGATGCCATGGCGAGCTACGACCTCGGCGTGATCGACAAGAGGCTGGACGGCGCCAGCCTGACGGTGAATGCACGCAATCTGTTCAACAAGAAGTTCTACACCTGCGCCGGCTCGACGGGGTGCCGCTATGGCGAGCCGCTCACGGCGACCGCGACGCTGTCCTATAAATGGTAGGGCGCTCCATCCGCCGAGGAGCAACGCGGCGGGATCTGCTGGGTCTCGCCTTGATTGCTCCGCTGCTGGCCCTCACGGAAGCCCCGGCCCGCGCTGCGGGGCCATCGCGGCTCGTCGCGCTGGACCTGCTGGCGACCGAGCTTCTCGTCTCGCTCGGCGTCAGCCCCGTGGCCGTCGCCAATGTCGCGCTCTATCGCAGGCTCGTTGCCCAGCCGATGCTTGCCGATGGCGTCATGGACCTCGGGCCCCTGCTGGAGCCCAATGCCGAGCTGCTGCAGGCAATCAGGCCGGACGCCATCGTCATGGCCGCCTGGCAGGCCGGGCCTTTGCGCCGCCTGGGGGAAATCGCGCCGCTGGTTCCCCTCGATGCGGCCTCGGCCGGCAAATCCGGCGTCGCCCAGGCGATCGGGCTGCTCGTCCAGCTCGCGGAACTGACCGGCCGGAAGGAGGCAGCGCAGGCCCTCGCTTCGCAGCTGGAGGCGACCTTCGCCGAGGCACGCGCCGCTCTCGCCGGGCGAACCCGCCGATCCCTTTATGTCGGCCGCTTTGCCCAGGACGGCCGCACGGTCGCCCTGTTCGGCGGCACGGGATTGATCGGCGACAGCCTGTCGCGGCTCGGCCTCGTCAATGCCTGGCGCGGGCGCGTGAACGGGTCGGGCGTGATCTCGGTCGGCATCGACCAGCTTGCCGGCGATCCCGAAGCCAGGATCGTGCATTTCGACAGGGGCGCGGAGACCCGCAATGCCCTTGCCCGGCTTGCCGACAATCCGCTCTGGCGGGCCCTCCCCGCCGTCAAGGCCGACAGGCTGACGATGATGCCGGTGATCTATCCCAATGGCGGCGTCGCCTCGGCGATGCGCTTTGCCCGCCAGCTCGCCGAAAGCCTGCCGCACGATGGCTGAAGCCCGACATGCCACCGGCAGCCAAGGCAGGACCTTCGGCTGGATCATCGTCAGTGCCATCCTCCTCGGCGTGGCCACGGCCTTGTTCCTGTTCAACCTTTCCCGACAGGTTCCACCTGCCGGCTGGCCGGCCCTGCTGAACGGTGCCGACGACCTGCGCGCGATCATGGCCCGGGACGGGCTGATGCCTCGCTTTTGCGCCGGCCTCCTCAGCGGTGGTGCGCTCGGGCTGGCCAGCGTGGTCTTGCAGCAGGTGCTGCGCAATCCGCTCGCCGAACCGGGAACGCTGGGCATCTTCGCCGGCGCGAAATGCGCCATCGCCGCCTCGATCATCTGGGCTCCCGGCCTGCTGTCGCTGAGCTGGGATCTGCCGGCGCTGGTCGGCGGCATCGGCGTGGCCGCCATCGTCCTCCTGCTTTCGGCCCGGTCCCATTTCGCGCCGACCAGAGTCACTCTCATAGGGCTGATCGCTTCGCTCGCCTTCGGTGCTGCCGGCACCATGCTGGTGCTCACCCATTTCGATGCCCTGAGCGATCTCTATATCTGGGAAGCCGGTTCCCTCATCCAGAACGGATGGAGCACCGTGCTGGCCCTGGCGCCGAAGCTCGGTCTGGTGTCGCTGGCGATCATCCTGCTCATGCGCCCGCTCTCGGCCATGCAGATCGAGGGTGCCGAGCGCCTCGGCGTGCGGACCTCTCTGGTCAGGGGCACGACCATCCTGGCCGCCGTCGGGCTGAGCGCCCTGGTCGCGAGCACGGTCGGCCTGATCGGCTTCCTCGGCCTTGCCGGTGCGGCTATCGCCCGTGGCGCCGGCGCGAGGCAACTGCAGACCCGCTTGATCGCAGCCCCCCTGATTGCCGCCGGCCTGCTGGCGCTGACCGACCAGGCCCTGCTGGCATTGGCCGGCGGCATCGAAATTCCGGCCGGCATCACCGTGATGCTCCTCAGCGTCCCCTTGCTGTTCTGGATGCTGCAACGTGCGCCGGCCGGCACGAGTGCTCTCGCCGCGGCGGGCGAGCCGTTGCGATTGCAGCTCGGCACCGCTCCGGTCTTCTGGGGCCTTGGTGCCGCCCTCGTCATGAGTTTCGCCCTCGCCGCCCTGCTCGGCCCCGGGCCCGACGGCTGGCAGTTCGCCCAAGGCAAGCTGCTCGCCGATCTGTCGATCTGGCGTCTGCCGCGCATCACGGCCGCCTGCTGTGCCGGCGCCATGCTCGCCATGGCGGGGTCGCTGCTGCAGCGCCTCACCCGCAACGAGATGGCCAGCCCCGAGCTCCTCGGCATCTCCTCGGGTACCGCCCTGACGCTGCTGGTGGCGACCCTGTTCCTGCCGGGCCTCGACCGTTACGGCACGGCGGCGATTTCCTGCCTGGCCTGCCTTGCCATCCTGGCCTGCGTGCTCTGGCTCGGCCGGCGCTCGGCCTTTGCCCCCGACCATCTCCTGCTGATCGGGGCGGGCCTCGGTGCGCTGCTGGCATCTCTCTTATCGATCCTGCTCGTCATCGGGGACCCCAGGATCCTGCGGGTGATCGGCTGGCTGTCGGGTTCGACCTATTCGGTCGATGCCGCCGAGGCACGCGCCATTGCCCTGGCAACGGCCCTTGCCTTGCTGCTGCCCTTGCCCTTGGTGCGCTGGATCGGCCTCATACAGCTCGGCGATCCGGTCGGCCGTTCGCTCGGCGTGCCGATCGCCGGCGCGCGCCTTGCCGTTGTGCTGGTGGTATCCGTGCTGACCGGCATCGCCACCCTTTTCGTGGGGCCGTTGAGCTTTGTCGGCCTGATGGCGCCCCATCTGGCGCGGCTCCTCGGCGTCAGGACGGCGCTGGCCGAGATCTACGGCTCGGCCCTCGTCGGCGCCGTGCTGATGGTCCTGGCCGACTGGGTGGGCCGGACCATCGCCTTCCCCTGGCAGATCCCGGCCGGGCTGATCGCCACGGGCCTGGGCGGCGCCTATTTCATCGTGGCATCCTGGAAGCGATGACGGCCGTGCTCGCCAGCCTCTTCCAAGGCCCGCTCGCCTTCCTCGCCGACAATCTGGTGCTCGGAGACGACGCCCGCCCCTTCATTCCCGCGACCGCCCTGGTCGAGGGGGCGGATCTCACACCTCTCCTGGTCCGCTTCGCCGGAAACTACCAGAAGCCGGAACCGATCGCCGTGGCGACGCTCTGGTCGAAATGGCACTTTTCGATCCTGATCCCGCCCGTGCTGGCCGCGAACATCATCGCCGATTGGGGCCTGCCGATTGGAATCGGCGAGATCGGAGTGATCCCGTCCGAAGACGGCCGCACCGCCGCCCTGCGCCTGCCGCATGCGGGAAGCCGTCTCACCCCAAGCAGCGTCCGCGAGCGCTTTGCAGCCCTGGTCGACGGCCATCTCGTCCCGATGGTCGCAGCGATCTCGCGGGCCAGCGCCCTGCCCCAGAAAGTACTGTGGAGCAACGCGGGAACCATTGTCGAGCATAGCCTGGGCGAGTTGGAGGCGTTCCTGGACACCGGCCATGCCGGGATCGTCCAGGCCCGGACGTTGCTGGCGACCCGGCGCTGGGACGACGGCACGAGCAATCCGCTGTTCGAGCCCGTCCGCTACAGCGCCGAAAGAGGGCGCAGGCGCCGGATCTGCTGCCTGCGCTATCGCATGGACGACCTCAAGCTCTGCAAGACCTGCCCGCTCGATTGAGGGCTGCCTCAGGCAGCCGCCCGCGCGGCGGCAACGAAGGCCGCGACCTTGGCCGGATCCTTGCGAAAGCCGCCCGAGGCCAGCGGGCTGTTGGTATGGGTGAGCGAATCCACCGCCCAGGGACGCACGGCGCGAATGGCCTCGCCGACATTGTCCGGGCCGAGGCCGCCGGCCAGGATGACGGGCAGCTTGCTGCGCGCGACGATCTCGCGGCTCAGCGACCAGTCATGCGTCACGCCGGCCGCGCCGATACCGCCGATATGGGCCGCGACCGAATCGAGGATGAAGAGATCAGACACCGGCTCGAACGCCGCGGCATGGTCGAGCGCCTCCGGCCCGGTCATCGGAATCGCCTGCAGGACCTTCAGCTCCGGATGGCGGGCGAGCAGCGCACCCCGCAACGCCTTCACCACCTCCGGCGTGACCTTGGCGATATCGCCGCACAGATGCAGCACGTCGGGCCTGACGGCATCGACCATGGCGGCGATCGCCGCAGGATCGGCCTCCACCGACAGGGCGACACGCGTGGCCTTGCCCGCCAGGGCGTCGACGATCTCGCGCGCCGCCTCGTTGCTGATCTCGCCGGGAAGGCCGCGATCGGAAGGCGTCACGCCCAGGCAATCGACGCCGAGCGCAGCAAGTTCGAGCGCCTCGGCGGCGGTCTGCATCGTATAGATCTGTACTTTCATGATGGCCTTGTTCAGATGGATTTGGGGAGGATGGCGTTGACCATGCGCTCCTCGTTGAGCTGGGCCGTGTCGGGCGCACGCGCGACCAGGGCGGCATAGAGGGCATCGACCAGCGTCAGCTGCGCGATCTGGGCGGCCATCGGCTCGCTGCGCAGTTCATGGGAGACGCTGACCAGGACGACGTCGGCAAGGCGCGCCAAAGGCGAGCGCCGGTTGCCGGTGATGCACAGGGTCGAAGCGCCCTGCGTCCTGGCTTCCTGCAGGAGGAGCACGGGATCGTTGGTGATGCCGGAATAGGAAATGGCCACGGCGAGGTCGCCTGGCCCGAGCAGCGAGGCATGCATGAGCTGGAGCTGCGAATCGACCGGCGCATCGCAACGCAGGCCCAGGCGAAAGCAGCGCTGATAAAGGGCCTGGGCCACGATACCCGACCCACCGATACCACCGATCAGGATGTGGCTGGCGCCGGCGACGAGGTCGAGGGCACGGGCGAAGTCGCCCTGGTCGAGCATCGACAAGGTGTCGCTCACAGCCTGGATGTTGGCGTTGAATACCCGTTTGGCCCAGCCGAGATCGCCGTCGGCGCCGGCCATGCCGTCGTCGGGCCTGGCAGCCGAGCGTTCGCCGGTATCGCGGACCAGAGCGAGCTTGAGATCGGTGAAGCCGGCAAAGCCCGCGGTACGGCACATGCGCAGGACCGTGGTATCGCTGACCTCGACCGTCTGGGCGATGGCCGACATGGATTGGCGGATCGCCAGATCGACATGGTCGAGGACCCACAGCGCCACGCGCCGCTCCGAGTCGGAAAGCGCCGGCAATGCGCTGCGCAGTCGGCTCGCCGCCTGCCCCCCCGCCGCATTCTTGGCCTGATCGATCATGCCCGCCTCGAATCTTGCACTCGCCGTCCAGCTTCTAGCACGACCTTGTTTGTGGTGCCACTGTAGACATTATAACTTCAATGTGGCACCACTGCATCAATCAAGCCGAGCATTCGAAACCGGTGGGGAAGGATTGAAGACATGCGTTTGCGCGCATTCGCACTCGGGGTTGCCGCGTCCCTGGCCGCGTCCTTGGCGATGAACCTGTCGGCACTCGCCGGTGAGCTGACCTTCTGGCACGCCTATTCGGGGCAGAAGGACAAGGTCGATTTCATCACCTATGCCCTGGACGAATTCGCCAAGGCCCACCCCGACATCAAGCTCAACGTGGTGGCGGCCGAACAGTCGGCCTACAAGACCAAGCTCAACACCGCCATGGCCTCGGGCAACCCGCCCGACGTGTTCTACACCCTGCCCGGCGGCTTCCTCGGCGCCTTCGTGGCCGGCCACCAGATGTACGCCCTCGACGCGGATCTCGCTAGGGATGGCTGGGGCGAGAGCTTCCTGCCGACGGCCCTGGCCCAGACCAGCATCGGCGGGCACAGCTATGCCGTGCCGATCGACATCGATGCCGCCGTGTTCTGGTACAACAAGGCCCTGTTCGCCGAGAAGGGCTGGACGGTTCCCGCCAGCTACGACGAATTCCTGGCCCTGTGCGAGAAGATCAAGGCTGACGGCCTGGTGCCGATGGCACTGGGCAACAAGGACTCCTGGCCGGCCACCTTCTGGTTCCAATATCTCGAAATGCGCCTGAAGGGCTCGGGCCTGGTGTCCGACATCGTGGCCGGCAAGGCCGACATCGCCCTCGGCCCGGAGGCCACCGAGGCCTTCACCCGCATCGCCAGCCTGTCCTCCAAGGGCTATTTCCCGGTCGGCTTCAACGGCATGAGCGACCAGGAAGCCAATATGCTCTTCCTCAACGGCCAGGCCGCGATGATGCTCAACGGCACCTGGCAGATCGGCGCCTCCGCCGACGCGCCTGAGGGCTTCGAGCTCGGCTTCTTCCCTTTCCCGAGCGTGGCCGGCGGCAAGGGCAATCCCGGCGACGTGCTGGGCGGCGTCGCGGCCGCCTTCGGCATCGCCGAAAAGACCGCCAACAAGAAGGACGCGGTGACGCTGCTGCGCTTCCTCACCTCTCCGGCGGTGATGACCAAATATGTCGAGCTGCGCAAGACCATGGTCACCGTCAAGGGCGCCACCACTGAGGTGGCCGCGGGACCGGTGCTCTATGCCATCAGCAACGACCTGATGAGCAAGGCCGGCAAGCTCGATCCCTTCTACGACACCGCCATGCCGCCCAAGGGAACCGACGCCTATTACACCTCGCTCCAGGGCGTGCTCGACGGCTCTGTCGCGCCGGCCGATGCCGCCAAGCGCGTGGAAGAGGCCCTGAAGGCGAAATAGGCCCCGCCCCGAGGCGCAGTCCATAGCAGCGCCTTCCGGCAAGGAAAGAAGTGTTCCATGGCATCTCGGCAAGCAGGAAAGGACCCGTCGGCAAGTCGCGATGCACGCTACGCATTCGCCTTCCTGCTGCCGACGCTGATCCTGGTCGGGCTCTTCGTCGCCTATCCCGTGCTGCATTCGGGCGTGCTGTCCTTCTACCAGTGGAACGGCTCGGCCGCCCCGGTCTTCGTCGGCCTCGACAATTTCGTTCGCTTGGCCGGTGACGGCTTCTTTTGGGCGGCGCTGGCCCGCAACCTCGCCGTGGCTGTCTCGGCCATCGTCCTGCAGGTGCTGCTCGCCCTTCTCGTCGCCTATTGCCTGGTGCGCATCGTCGGCGAAGTCGGGCGCTTCTTCCTGTTTCTCTATCTCGTCCCGGTGATCGTCAGCGAAGTGTGCATCGGCCTGCTCTGGCGCTTCATCTACAATCCCTATTTCGGCCTGCTCAATGCCGGGCTGAAGGCGCTCGGCCTCGGCAGCCTGGCCTCGGGCTGGCTCGGCCAGTCCTCCACCGCCTTCGCGGCGGTGGTGGCGGTGATGAGCTTCACCTATCTCGGCCTCTATGTGCTGCTGTTCGTCGCGGCCATCCGCAACGTGCCCGAAAGCGTGTTCGAGGCGGCGGAGCTCGACGGGGCCGGCCACTGGCGCTGCTTCGTCTCGGTCACCCTGCCCATGGTGTGGGATACGCTGCGCGCCAATGTCCTGCTCTGCGTCATCGGCTCGCTGAAGACCTTCTCCCTGGTCTTCGTGCTCACCAATGGCGGCCCCAACCACGCCAGCGAGGTCGTCTCCACCTATCTCTACAAGGTCGGCTTCAACGCCTTCGAGATGGGCTATGCCGCCACCATCGGCTTTGCCCAGATGCTGCTCACCGCGATCGGCGCCTTCATCGTCTTCCGCTCCCTGCGCAGCAGCGCCGCCGGCAGGGAGGCGTGAGCATGCCGGCCCTGTCCCGCTGGAGCCCGGCGCGCCTCGGCGTCCTCGCCTTCCTGTCGCTCCATGTGGCGATCGTGGTGTCGCCCTTCGCCTGGATGGCCTACAGCACGCTCAAGACCAACAAGGAGTTCATGCGCTCGGTATGGTCGCTGCCGTCGGCCCCGAGCCTGGACGCCTTCGCGCAGGCCTGGAGCAACGGCGCGCTCGGCACCTATTCCCTGAACTCGCTCATCGTGATGGCCGGCTCGACCCTCCTGGCCGTCGCCGCCGCCACGGCCGGCGGCTATGGGCTCGCCATCTACCGCCCACGCTGGCTGGCCGGCGTCGAGGCCGGGCTGATGGTCGCCATGGCGATCCCTGCCTATGTCGCACTCGTGCCGCTGGTGGTGGTGCTGCGCACGATGGGCCTGCTCGACACCCATCTCGGCGTGATCCTGCCGACGGCGGCCTTCAACGTGCCGGTGACGCTGTTCATCATGCGCGCCTTCTTCGTCACGCTGCCGCGTGAACTGATGGATGCGGCACGCATCGACGGCTGCAGTGAATTCGGCATCTTCTGGCGCATCGCGGTGCCGCTCGCCCGGCCGGCCATGTTCACAGCCGCGATCGTCAACATGATCTGGGTGTGGAACGACTTCCTCTTCCCGCTCGTCTTCATCAACACGCCGGCCAAGAAGACGCTGCCGGTCGGCCTTGCCGATTTCGTCGGCGAGCACATCACCAACTATCCGGTGATGCTGGCCGCCATCTTCATCGCCGCCCTCGCCCCGCTCGTCCTTTTCGTCCTGTTCGAACGCCAGATCACCGCCGCCCTGACCGGCGGCGCCGTCAAGGAATGACACCTCAAGGAGTGCCCGCATGTCGTCCAAAGAGCTCGATTTCGCCAGCCGCGCCGTGTTCTACGCGCCCGAGCCGGAATCGCAATCGATCAGCTATCCCATCTACATGTCGGCCAACTTCCAATATGCCGGCGACATCTACGACCAGATCGTGGCCGGCGCGCGCAAGGAAGTGAACATCTACAGCCGCTGCGGCAATCCCACCGAGTACAAGCTCGAGGAACATCTGGCGCAGTTGACCGGCGCGGATGCCTGCCTCGCCACCGCCTCGGGCATGGCCGCGATCTCCCACGCTCTGTTCGGTATCCTCAAGGCCGGCGACCACATCGTCACCGACCTCACCACCTATTCCAGCACCCACGAATTCTTCGACCATCGCATCGGCGATTTCGGCATCACCGTCAGCTTCGTGGACACCACCGACCCCGTCCAGGTCGAGCGTGCCTTCACCGACAAGACCAAGGTGCTCTATTTCGAGGCGCTCGCGAACCCGACCATGAAGGTGCCGCCGATGCGCAAGCTGGTGGAGCTCGCCCACAGCCGCGGCATCGCAGTGATCTGCGACAACACCTTCGCCAGCCCCGCCGTGTGCCAGCCGCACGCCTTCGGCGTCGACGTGGTGGTGGAGAGCGCCACCAAGTTCATCGGCGGCCACAACGATGCCGTCGGCGGCATCATCACGCTCAAATCCGAGATCCTGCCCAAGGACTGGCTGGAGGACGTGCGCTGGAATACGCTCAACAAGCTCGGCGCGCCGCTCTCCCCCTTCAATGCGTGGCTATTGCTGCGCGGGGCGCAGACCCTGGCGCTCCGGCTCGAAAAGCAGTGCGCCAATGCGGCCGCCCTCGCCCGCTATCTGGAGGGACACGACAAGGTCAAGCGCGTGTTCTATCCGGGCCTGCCCTCGCATCCCAACCATGCCTCGGCCCAGGAACAGCTCCGCAATTTCGGGGCGATGTTGTCCTTCCAGGTGGAGAGCGAGGAGCATGGCGTGCGCCTGCTCAAGCGGCTGAAGCTGTGCTCCTTCGCCGCCAGCCTCGGGGGCCTGCGCACCACCACGCAGATGCCGGGCACCATGGCCTTCCTCGACATCCCCTCCCAGGAGCGCCAGGCCATGGGCATCGTCGATGGCCTGGTGCGCTTCTCGGTCGGCATCGAGCATGCCGACGACATCATCGCCGACGTCGCTCAGGCGATCGACCAGATGCATGTCGGGGTCTAAGCCGATACCATCGCCCGATGACGGAAGCAGAGGAGGCACCGTGCCGGCAGTCGCAGTCCTCGGCGATATCAATGTCGACCTGACGCTCCAGGTTCCGGCCTATCCGCCGGAAGGCGGGGAAGGCATCGCCGAACGCCAGAATCATGGCCTCGGCGGTTCCGGCGCCAATACCGCCAGGATCCTGGCAGGTCTCGGCCTGCCGGTGCATTTCATCGGCAAGACAGGCAAGGACAATTGGGGAGACTGGTGCCTGGCCGCGATGCAACGCGAAGGCGTCGAAACGCGCTGGGTTCGGCGCGACGAGGCCGAACCGACCCAGCTCAATATCGTGATCGTCAGCGCCGGGGGAGAGCGCACCATGTTCGCCTATCGCGGCGCCAATGCCCGCCTCGCCGCGGAGGAGGTCGATCCGGCCGCCCTGGCCGGCACGGCTCTTCTGCACCTGTCGGGCTATGCCCTGCTGCAGGCGCCGCAGCGCGAGGCCGCGCTCCGCGCGCTCGAACTCGCCGGGGCAGCAGGAATTGCCGTCAGCCTGGACATCCCGGCCGGCATCACCGGCACGATCAAGGAGACGGTCCTCCCTCTTTTGCCGGCAATCGACACCCTGTTCCTGGGCGAGGCCGATGCGTGTCTCCTCGCCCAGGCCGGCAACGGCGCGGCTCTCGACAAGGCGGCGGGGTGCCTGCTCGAGGCCGGCGCCAGGCAGATCGTTGTCAAGCGCGGCGCTCTGGGATCTCTCGTCCATAGCCGGCAGCACACGCACGTTTCGCCTGCCGCCGAGGTCAACGCCATCGATACGACCGGCGCGGGCGATGCTTTTGCCGCGGGCTATATTTTCGGCATCGTCAACGGCCTGTCGCCGGCCAGCGCCAGCACCCTTGCCAATGCCGCCGGCGCCCTGGCGACCACGGCCGTCGGCTCGGGAGCCGGCGCTGTCGGACGCCAGAACCTGGCGGCGCTGATCGGAAACATGGATGTCGAGCCGTCGCCGGCCGGCAGGATCACAACCCTCCTCACGACAGCCACCGACCGGGGCTGAACACCCCTACTCCCCATCATCCGGGATGTTCAGGACATGGCCGCAAGCCTTGCAGTGAACGGCATCCGCCTCGTGCCGCGAGAGCCCGCATTGGGGGCAGCTGAAATTCACCTTGTGCGGCCGCACGATCGCCTGTGCCAGGCGCACGAACAGCGACACGCCGATGATCATGGCGACGATGGAGGTCAGTTTGCCGAGATTGCCGGGCAAGGTGACGTCGCCGAAGCCGGTCGTCGTCACCGTGGCGACGGTGAAATAGAGGGCCTGGACATATTCGTCGGCACCATGCCCGTAGAACACCGTGTAGACGAAGCTGGAAAGCAGGAAGAGGAACACCACTAGGTCGATTCCGGCGCGCAGCGTGTCTTCCATGTGCCGATAGCCCGTCTTGCGCAGCGCCAGCTTGAACAGATTGCTCTTGCTGAGCGACCAGATGCGCAGCGCCCGCAGGAACAGGTTGGAGAAGGCCGGCACCAGGAAAGTGGCGAGAATGATCAGATCGATCCAGGTCATCGGCCGCACAATCCAGTTCCTGAGGCTGGATGCGACGATGGCGCTGGCCACGAGTTCGACCGCGATGATCGCCACCACGGCGGCATTGATGATCGCATAGAGGGCTTCGTTCTTCAGACCCGGGCCGGCGATGAAGAAGACGAGGATGGCGACATCGACGATGAAGCGGATGATCTGAAAACCGATCGCCCTCCTGCTTGAGCCGAAATACAGCCCCCTGAGTGTTCGGCGGATCTCTCCCAGCGCGATCATGCCGCTATTCCCCTCAGCCATGTGCCTCCCGCCTGCTCCTGGCGCCTGCTTTTCGGGCGCGACGCAACCCCTGCATCTTGACGTGCTCCGGAGAGGATGCAACCATAGTCCCTAAATAAGATATATATTACATAATTATGTATCATTGGGAGGATCCATGAAGCGCGCCCTCAGTCTGGCCGCAGTCCTTGCTGTGCTCCTGTTGCCAGTATCCAGACCGGCAGCGGCCGAGCCGGCCAGGGGCGGCGTCATCGACGTCGCCACCATCGGCGAACCGCCGACGCTCGACCCGATGGCAAGCGCCACCGACATCGTCGGCATGGTCGGCCAGCACATTTTCGAGACCCTGTTCACCTTCGACCGCAACTGGAACGTCGCACCGCTGCTGGCCGAGGCGCTGCCCACGGTAAGCCCGGACGGCAAGATCTATGACATCAAGCTGCGCCAGGGCATCACCTTTCATGACGGCAGCGCGATGGATTCGGCCGATGTCGTCGCCTCGCTCAAGCGCTGGCTGACCGTAGCCTCCCGCGGCCAGCAGGTCGCCCCCAATGTCGCCGAGATCGCGGCTGTCAACCCGTTGACGGTGCGCATCACACTCAAGCAGCCCTATTCGCCACTTCCCGCTTTGCTCGCCTTCAACAATTCGGCGGCGGTGATCCTGCCGTCCGAGGACCAGGACGTACCGCTAAAGCAGGTCATCGGCACCGGCCCCTACAAGCTCAAGGAGCGCAAGCCCGACCAATATATCCAACTCGTCAGGTTCGAGGGCTACCGCTCGCGCGACGGCGAGCCGGATGGTTATGGCGGCGCACGCAAGCAATATCTCGACGAGATCCGTTTCGTGCCCGTGCCTGATCCCAACACCCGCGTCGAGGGTGCTGTCTCGGGTCAGTTCGGCTATGCGGATTCGCTGCCCGTCGAGCAATTCGACAAGATCAAGGCCGGCAAGTCGGAGCCGGTGCTTCTGGAGCATTTCGGCTGGCCGATGATCCGCATGAACGCCAAGCAGGGCGTCCTTGCCGACATGCGCGTGCGCAAGGCGGTGCAGCTCGCGCTCAGCGAGAGCGACATGCTGGCGGCTGCCTTCGGCGACACCAAATTCTACGCCGTCGACGGCGCCATGTATCCCGAGGGCTATCCCTGGCGCACCAATGCCGGCGTCGAAGGCAATTACGATGTCGCCGATGCCGAAAAGGCCAAGGCAGAGCTCAAGAAGGCGGGCCTCGGCGAGGAGGTGCCGCTGCGCATCCTCACCAGCCGCCAATATGAGTTCCACTACAAGATGGCGCAGGTCGCCGCCGAATATCTCAAGCTCGCCGGCTTCAAGGTGAAGATGGACGTGGTCGACTGGGCGACATTGGTGCAGCAGATCCAGAACCCCGCCTCCTGGGACATCTTCATCACCCACAGCCCCTTCCTGCCCGAACCCGCCTTGATCAATATCCTGGCGCCAGCCTCGGTCGGCTGGTGGGATACGCCCGACAGCCGGGCAGCGGTCGAGGCCCTCAACGCCACGTCCGACCCCACCGAGAGGGTCAAGCGCTGGCAGCGCGTGCAGGAGCTGATCATTACCGAGGCCCCGATCGTCAAGATCGGCGACTTCAGCGCCCTCTCGGCCAAGTCGTCCAAGCTCAAGGGCTTCGAGCCTTCGCCTTGGCCGGCCTTCTGGAATGTCTATCTGGAGAAATGAGTCGCCTCTCGTCGTCGAATCGCGCCGCCCCTCACCCCTACCCCAGTCCACTCC
>NZ_LYXZ01000083.1 GCF_001676615.1 Labrys sp. WJW
GGCCTGCAGGCGCATCATTTGCTGCATGCCGATTTCACCCCGATGCTGAATCGCGACCTTGCCGCTCGCCTCGGACCGGCCTGCATACCCGCCGATCTGCTAAAACTGCCGATCCTCGATCCGGGCGATCGTTGGTGGGGCGAATGGTTCCGGGCTGCCGGCGCCAGCTACGAGATGCCGGCGAATGCCTACAATCTCAGCACCCAGGCCATGATCAGCGTGGCGGCCAAGGCCGGCCAGGGAGTCGCCATTCTCTCGACCGCCCTCTATGACGACGACCTCGCCGAGGGTCGCCTGATCCAGCCTTTCGACCTGGTGCTGCCGAGCGACCGGGCCTTCTACCTCGTCTATCCCCAAACGCGCCGCAACCAGCCCAAGATCCGCGCCTTCCGCGACTGGATCCTGGCGGAGCTGGCTGGTACAGCGGGGTAGAACGCTGGGCCTTCCCCCTTGCGGGCTGCCGGCTTCACACATCTCAATATTGGCAGTGTTGAGCGCGGATAATCCTTCCCCGGCTTCGGGGAAGGTGTCGCTGCGAAGCAGTGACGGATGGGGGAGAGTGGTGCGACAGTGCCAATCTTCGCCCCAAAGCGCCACTCTCCCCCATCCGCCCTCACTGCGTTCAGGCACCTTCCCCGAAGGCAGGGAAGGATTTCTTGCGCCTTTTCTTGCCACGTCGAGATGTGTGAATTCGGCAGCCCGCAAGGGGGAAGATTCTGACGCCTATTTCGGCCTGAGGCCACGGCGGCGCACCGGCTCGACTGCCGGCTTCACCAGTTCGGGTGGTGTCGGGCTGACAGGTCCCTGATAGCCGAGGGCCGCAAGGTGCTCGCCCATATGGTCCGGCGGCGCTGCTTCCGCCGTGACGGCCGGCTTCTTGGGCAGGATCGGGACGCTTACGCCCCGGGCGTGCAGATGCAGGACCGGACCGCCCTCGCGCGGCGCGCTGCCATAGATCGGATCGCCGACGATCGGAAAGCCGGAGGCTGCGCAATGCAGGCGCAGCTGATGGGTACGGCCGGTGCGCGGCTTCAGCTCCAACCAGGCAAGGCCTTCGGCCCGCCCCAGCACACGGAAATCGGTCTGCGCCGGCAAGCCATCCTCAGCCGGCTTCATCCACCAGCCTCGCTCGGGCGAACGCCGGGCGATCGGCATGTCGATCAGGCCGCTGTCCTCCGCCGGGCCGCCCTCGACCACTGCCCAATAGGTCTTCTCGACGCCACCCTTGGCGAAGAGGTCGTTGAGGGTGCGCAGGGGCCTGGCATGCCGCCCGAGCACCAGGCAGCCGGACGTATCCTTGTCGAGCCGGTGCGCCAGTTCCGGATTGCGAGGCAGGCCGAAGCGCAGCTGCTCCAGCATGGCCGTGAGATTGGGCCCCCCTTTCGGCCCGGCATGCACGGGCAGGCCGGCAGGTTTGTCGAGGATCAGGATCAGGGCGTCGCGGTGGATGAGCCGCGTGGTCAAATCGAGCGATATCATCGCTTAGCGCTATCGTGATCGGGCATTGTCGGCTAGAGGTTCCTTCAACATGAGACCATTTTTCGGTGGCAGGCTGGCCACCAAAGAGCAAAACGCGTCGACGATCGAGCGCATTTTGCTCTAACTTCTTGTTTTGACGCGTCTTTGCGATTCTAGGCGATTTCGCCTGATCGCAAAACGCTTTTGGGATTCAGAACGTTTCGATGACTGAGAGCGACAAGCAAAAGCCCGGCTTCTTTTCACGGCTGTTCGGGCGAGGCGCCACGACGCCCGAGACCGAAACCAGGCTTGAGACCGAGACCAGGCCCGAGCCGACCGCCGAGCAGGCGCCGCCCGCTCCCGCCGAGGAGCCGCATACTCCCGAACAGGTGGCAGACATACCGCTCGAAGCCCTGGTCGAACCTGTGCCCCTGGCCGCGGCCGAACTGATCGTTCCCCTGGCGCCTGAATCGCTCGCTCCGCCGCCCCCTGCGCCGGCACCGCCTCCCACACCGGAGCCGTCTCCGGCTCCCCGCGCCAGCGAGCCGGCCCCGCCCCCCCCGCCGGCTCCCGTCGAGAAGAAATCCTGGTGGCGCCGGCTGCGCGATGGCCTGTCACGCTCCTCCAGCGCCATCAGCCGCGGCATCACCGACATCGTCACCAAGCGCAAGCTCGATGCCACCACGCTCGAGGAGCTGGAGGACGTCCTGATACAGGCCGATCTCGGCGTCGATGTCTCCACCCGCATCGCCGCCGCGATCGGCAAGGGACGCTTCGATCGCCAGATCTCGCCCGAGGAAGTCCACCAGGTCCTGGCCAGCGAGGTCGAGACCATCCTCACTCCCGTGGCCAAGCCCCTGGAAATCAACCGTTCCCGCAAGCCCTTCGTGCTCCTGATGGTCGGTGTCAACGGCTCGGGCAAGACCACCACCATCGGCAAGCTCGCCGCCAAGTTCAGCGCCGACGGCCTCAAGGTGATGCTGGCCGCCGGCGACACCTTCCGCGCGGCCGCCATCGAGCAGCTCAAGGTCTGGGCCGAGCGCACCCGCTCGCCGATCGTGGCGCGCGAGCAGGGCGCCGATTCCGCCGGCCTTGCCTTCGACGCCCTCAAGGCGGCCCAGGAAAACGGCTCGGACGTGCTCCTGATCGACACTGCCGGGCGGCTGCAGAACAAGGCGCAGCTGATGGACGAGCTCGCCAAGGTGGTGCGCGTCATCAAGAAGATCGACGAGAGCGCACCGCATGCGGTGCTGCTGGTGCTCGACGCCACCGTCGGCCAGAACGCCATCTCGCAGACCGAGATCTTCGGCAAGACAGCCGGCGTCACCGGCCTGGTGATGACCAAGCTAGACGGCACGGCGCGCGGCGGCATCCTGGTGGCGCTGGCCGACAAGTTCGGCCTACCGGTGCACTATATCGGCGTCGGCGAGGGCATCGACGACCTCGAGCCCTTCTCCGCCCGGGACTTCTCCCGCGCCATTGCCGGGATGGAGTGAGCCATGACCGTTGAAGCCACCGCCAAACCGCGCCAGAAGGTCAATCCCGTCCTCAAGCTCGTCCTGGAAATGGGACCGCTGGTCCTGTTCTTCCTCGCCAACTACAAGCCGGAATTGTTCAAGCCCCTGGTCGAGCGCTTCATGGCGCCGGCCCTGTTCGAGGGGCCGAGCGGCAACATCTTCACGGCCACCGCCGTGTTCATCCCGGCCACGGTGATCGCCCTCATCGCCGGCCTCGTGCTCACCCGGCACATTCCGGTGATGCCGCTGATCTCTGGCATCTTCGTGCTGGTCTTCGGCATCCTGACGCTCTGGCTGCAGGACAAGACCTTCATCAAGCTGAAGCCGACCATCGTCAACACGCTGTTCGGCCTGATCCTCTTGGGTGGGCTGGCCTTCGGCAAGCCCCTGATCCGCATCGTCCTCGACGCCGCCTTCGACCTCAAGCCCGAAGGCTGGCGCAAGCTCACCTTGAACTGGGGCCTGTTCTTCCTGTTCCTGGCGGTGCTCAACGAGATCGTCTGGCGCAATTTCTCGGATAATTTCTGGACCAATTTCAAGGTCTTCGGCACCATGCCGATCACCCTGATCTTTGCCGCCACCCAAGTGCCGATCCTGATGAAATATGAGGTCAAGCCCGACGGCCAGGATGGGAACGGGCAGGACGGCAGCCAGTGAACAAGCCGTTCGCCTATACGGTATTTCAAGGCCGGGCTGGCGATCACAACGATCTGGCCATGCCGGGCGCCCGGGCGATCGGCGAAGCCTTGGCGCGGCGGACGGGCATCGCGCCTTTCGTGGTTGGCACGCCGGAACCTGCCCTGAATACCGGCTGGCGCGAGGAACTGGACGTGGCCCTGCCGGTGCTCAAACAGCTGCAGGCCCGCTTCGACGACGTGCTGGCGAGCGGGGCCGTTTCCATTGCGGCGACCAGCCGCTGCGCGGTCTCGCTTGCGACACTGCCGGCCGTTGCCAGGCATCGTCCCGATGCCTGCATCGTCTGGTTCGATGCCCATGGCGATCTCAATACGCCGGAGGCCTCGACATCGGGCTTTCTTGGCGGTCTCGCCATTTCCGGTCCCGCCGGACTGTGGGACTCGGGTCTGGGAGCGGGCTTGAGCCTCGACCAGCTCGTTCTCGTGGGCCAGCGCGATCTCGACCCCTTCGAGCAGGATTTGATCGACAAGCGCTGCATTCCGCTCGTCGAGGCCCGCGGCGACCTGGCCGCCGAATTGCGCAAGGCCATTGCCGGCCGCCCGGTCTATGTGCATCTGGATTGCGACGTGCTGAATCCAGGCGTCGTTCCCACCGACTATGCTTGCGAAGGCGGCCTGTCGCTCGCCGATCTCCGTACCTGCTGCGAGGTGATCGCCGAGCAGGCCTTCGTCGGCATCGAGATCGCCGAGTTTCAATATGCCTGGGAATCGGGAGGGGAAGCCTTTTCCCCAGACCCGCTCCTCGATGCCCTGGCGCCGATCCTGGCGCAGTAACCCGATCCGGCCTATCGGGACACCCGGCCGCAGAAAGACTGCCCTGCCATCCCCTTCGCGCCGCCTGCGGCGGCGCCGGGAATGACAGCTCCCTCTTGCCGGCATACGTCACACAACGTGCGGCCTGCTATTTGAACCACTTGTCGTAGATCTTCTGGTAGGCCCCCGTCTCGATCGACTGGTGCAGCCACTGGTCGACGAACCCCTTCAGGCCGATGTCGCGCTGCAGCCAATAGGCTTTCTCGGCGAAGTTGAAGGGCTTGTCGGGGTGCACGGCGCACAGCACGCCCGGATGCAGCTTTTCCTGATAGAGGGTCTCGGAGGCATCGGTCATCATCAGATCGGCCCGCCCCGCCGCCACCTCGTCGAAGATCTTGGTGTTGTCGGGAAAGATCACGATCTTGGCCTGCTTCAGGCTGGCGCGGGCGAATTTCTCGTTGGTACCGCCCGGATTGGCGACCACCGTCACCCCCGGCTTGTCGATATCCTGAAGCGTCTGGAACTTGCTCTTGTCGGCGCAGCGGGCGATCGGCGTCTTGCCTTCGCGCATATAGGGGCTGGAGAACAGGCCCTTCTTCTGGCGATCGAAGGTCACCGATACGCCGCCCATGGCGACGTCGAACTTGCCGGCCTCGAAATCCGCCGACAGGTTGGACCAGGTCGTCGGCACGATCTCCAGCTTCACCCCCAGCGTCTCGGCAAGGCTCTTGGCCTGATCGATGTCGAAGCCGGAGAACTCGCCGCTGGCGGGGTCCTTGTAGCTGAAGGGACGATAGTCGCCAGTGGACCCTACCCTGAGCACGCCAGCAGCCAGCACGGCATCGAGCCCCGGTGCCGAAGGCGCTTCCCGTGCGATGGCGGCCGGTGCAAGGCAAAGCAGGCCGAGACAGACGACAAGCGGACGAAGCATGTGATTCCCCCAAATGGTTTGTTGCGCGCAGCATAGGGCTGCGAGCCCATCATTCAACCCATTGGGAGGGATCCGTCGTCGCCCCCGCCCTCGCCGCTATTCCGGCACGAACAGGCGCGGCAGCTTGAGGCCGGGCAGGAAGGCACCGGCGCGGACCTTGCCGTCGGCGATGGTCAGGGGCACTTCGACCGCCGCCTTGCCATCGATGTTGGTGGGCTTGCCGAGGACGGGCAGGCCGACGGTGAGGGTCGTCGCCACCATATCAGGCACCCGGCCCGATTGCTTGAGCGTCTCGGCGAGCTCCGGCACGCCGGCGAGGGCCACCGTCAGGTCGCCGGAGGGAAAGCCGCTGGTTTCCAGTCCGACCGTGCCGGTCGCCTTGACGACGCTCGGGCCGCGTTCGACCTGGGCCTGGGTGATGGTCAGCGTGCCGCCGGCGGCAGCCCAGTCGCGCAGGCGCTCGGGCATCGGCATGGGCCTGAGGTCGATCTTGGTGATCAACCCGCGAAAGGTCCCCTTCATCGGCGAGGGAGCACCGAGGAAGTCATCGAGCGGCGCGATCGCCTTGGCATCGACATCGGCGGCCAGATCATAGGCACCCGGGGCGGCATTGGTGCCCTCGGCCAGGCGGATATGGACCTCGACATTGCCTTCCTCGACGAGATTGATGGCTTGGTCACCGCGCTTGACGGTACCGCTGAGGCCCTTGATCACCACCGCGGCATTCTGCGGCCCGGAGGTCCAGATCGACATGCTGGCCTCGGCGCTCTTCCAATCGGCTGTCAGGGTTGCGCCGGCATCACTCTTGTCGACCAGCGTCACCGGTCCCTTGGCCTGGAGCAGCACCTTGTTGGGCTGGTAGACCTGGGCCACCGCATTCACCTCGGCGAGTGCGGCACTGAAGGGCCTGTTGGCCCTGACGCTCTCCACCGTTGCCTGGCCGCAATGCATTTCCAGACGGAAGGGATAGCCGCCGATGGTCTGCTCGCCGCATTTGATCTGGCGTCCGAGCTCGGCCTGCTTGGTCAGGAAACGGTCCCATTCGGCCTCGAGCCGCGTGGAGGCGTACCACCAGAAGCCCGACCAGGCGATCGCGATCAGGGCGAACAGAATGGTCGGCAGATAGATGCGGCGGGAGGAGCGGCGCGGTGCGGGATTGATCAGGTCGGTCGGCACGAAAAGGTCTCGCTAGAGCGTTTTGCGATTTGACGGGATCACCACGAATCGCAAAGACACGTTGAAACAAAGAGCTAGAGCAAATGAGCGTTCACACTTGAACGCGCTTTTGCTCTAGGATTGGCCAGGTCACCGATAGATGCATCGGCCTCTTGAATCAGCCTTATTTTAGCGCAGGAATAACGTGATTCGAGACGAGGCCCCTCTATCGCGGAGAATTGGGCCGAAGTCAGGGCAATAGGAAACCTGCGAACGTGACATCATCCATTCAAGATCTGATCGAAACCAGTCTCCAGTCGGCACTCGCACCCGACCGTCTGATCGTGCTGGACGAATCGGCTGCCCATGCCGGCCATGCCGGCCATCGCGAGGGCGGCGAGAGCCATTTCCGGGTGAGGATCGTCTCACCGCATTTCAGCGGACGCAGCCGTGTCGATCGCCATCGCCTGGTCAACGAAGCCCTGAAGCCCGCCTTCGCGCGCGGCGTTCATGCCCTGGCGATCGAAGCCAGCGCACCGGGCGAACCGGTGCGCTGGTAAAAGCTCAGGCCTAGTTGGAGGCGATCGAGCCGGTGAAGATATCCGGCATCGGCGCGAAGCTGGCGACGCGCAGGGGCTTCACCGCGGCGCCGGTGAACTTGTCGGCCCGCAGGTCCTGATAGGCGGCCACGCCGAAGCGCACCACCACCGTCTTGGCAGGCGCGGCGATCAGCGATGCCGTGGTGCGCAGGTCCGGCTTGACCAAGGTCGCCTGCTGCTTGTTACGGGCAGCGGAAACCGGTGCCGACAGCGAAGCAAAGTTCTGCTTCTCGAAGCGCGTCGCGATCAAAGCCGGCCGTGGCGGCCGGGCCGTGTTGGTCACAGGCGCCGGATCGACGAAGCCGAGGGCACGCTGCGACTGGCGGTTGGCACTACGCTTCATGAAGCCTTCGCTGCCCTGCGAAAGATCTGCGAAGATCGGAGGCTTGGGATCGAGCACCGGCCGCGTCGCCGGCACCGCCGGCGGGGCATCCAGGGAAGCGAGCTGTACGGGGGCCGCCTGGCTCTCTTCGGCTGCCGTGCCCGGACGCAGCGGCGGCAACGGCACATTGGCAGCCATCTCGCCACCCGCACCAGTCGCTCCGGCCTGCCAGATCATGCGCGGACCGGTATCGGCGGAGGCGAGTTGCGCTGTCGCAGCATCGGCAGCCTGTGCGGCGTCGATGTCGTTGGGACGGCGCTCGGGCAACGGCACGGGAGCCATGCGACGCGGTGACGTCGCCAGTTCATCGGCCATCGCCATCTGCTGCATCGCCGGAGGAGCCACTGGGGCCGCCGGCTGCGGCGCCACGGCCGGTATGCGGGCACTGCTGCGCGTCGTCGGCGCATAGGCCTGGGCCACTTCGACCGGCGGGGCGCTGGTGGTCGTATTGCTGCGCGAGCCGAACAGGGCCGCGAAGAAGCCGCCGCCACTGGTCTCGGCGACATCATCCTCGCCGGCGCCACCGCCAGCCGAGCCGCCATTGCGGCGAATTTCGTTCATCGCCAGCTGATAGCCGGGCATCGGGCGCCCGTCCGAGGGTACCAGCACCGTCTTGCCGTCGGGGAAGACGGAAGCGAGTTCGCTGCGCGACATGCGCGGCCACATGCGTACGCCGCCGGAATCCATATGGACGAAGGGCGAGCCGGACGAGGGATAGTAACCCACGCCGCCACGCTGCAGGCGCAGGCCGGCGACCCGCAGCTTCGACAGCGACACGCCGGGGATGAAATAATCGATCGCCTTGCCGAGCGTGTGCTGGCTGAATTTGGCGACGCCGCGCGAACGCCGGCGCAGCATGCCGTTGGTGCCGGGCGAGCGATAGCCGCAGACGATGTTGATCGGCTGGGAAGCGCCAACCTGGCGATAGACCAGCCAAAGCGTATCGAGCGTGCGCGGATCCATGCGCACGGCCTGGTTCTGGCGCCAGTCGCGCATGAACCAGTCGATCTTTTTCAGCGCAGCGGAATCATAGGAGCCGTTGCGCTTATAGGTGATGTTGATGGTTTCGCCCGTATGCAGGTGGCGCATATAGAGCGAGCGGGTATCGCCATTGGCAATCGCGTCCTGCGTCGGCCCGACCAGAACCGTCGTCATCACGGTGGATGCGAGGGAAATGGCCAGAATGCGACCGGTACGCGAAACTTTGATCCGGGGCAAAAGGCTGAGTGGGTTCTGCACGATTAGCACTCTCGGCAAATAGGCGAGGGAACCAGAGCCGAGCGTATTTCCACAAATGGGACGCTCGGCGCCAGGTCCGGATTGCCGGAGTCTTGCCGAGATTGGTTAAAGCACCGTTGATGCACCGTTCGACCCCTAATATCTAGCCGTTGAAACCGGCCTTGGGAGTGGCCTTTTGCTTGGGAAACGTGGCAAAAAGACGAACGCGGGTTGGCGAACGCCAACCCTTACCAAACATGGTAAATCGTTGCATAACAGATTTCAGCCGGGAAGGCCAAGCGCCGAAATCACCTTCCGGTCATATCCGTAGATGTCGTTGAGGCGCTGCAATTCGCCGTCACCGTCCACATAGGCGGTGAAATAGGCGATGTGGACCGGAATTTTCCTCTCCAAATCAATGCGCTGTTCGTTCCCGCCCTGCAGGCCGCGGACGCTGTCCTCGGTCCAGCCATTGCCCATCACCAGCTCGGCAAATTTATAGGGGTTATCCACACGCACGCAGCCATGGCTGAAGGCCCGTTCGTCACGCGAGAACAGGTTGCGCTGCGGCGTGTCGTGCAGATAGACCGAGAAATTGTTCGGGAACATGAACTTGATGAAGCCGAGCGCATTGCGTTCGCCCGGCGGCTGGCGCACCTGCATCTGGCCGCCGACATAGCTCACCTCGTAGCCCCGGCGCTCGAGATAGCCGGGGTCCTGGGCGAGCTTGGGCATATATTCCTTCTTGATGATCGACTGCGGCACGTTCCAGGACGGATTGACCACCACGAAGCTCATCTGGTCGGAGAAGATCGGGGTCGGGGTGTTGGCCTTGCCGACCACCACGCGTGCCTCATAGCTCAGCACACCGTCCTTGGTGAACCAGACCTTGTATTCGGGCACGTTCACGAAGACGTTGGTCAGTCCCATGTCGTGCGGCAGCCAGCGCCAGCGCTCCATATTGGCGATGATTTCGCTCTCGGTATTGACGCGCGGCTGGCGCAGGGCCGCATTGAGGGCGACCACCGTGGCGGGACCCAGCGTACCGCTGGCCTTGAGATTGCGGGTAGCCTGGAAGTCGCGCACCGCCGCCTGCAAGGCATCGTCATAGACATCGCTGTCGGCATCGCTGGCCGTCAGGCCGAGGCGCGTGCGCAGCACCGCCACGCGGGTGTCCGTCATGCCCACCTTCAGCGTGGGGCCGGCAGGAACCTCCGGCAGGGTGGCTTCGGCGGCGGCGGCATTGGCGGCCCTGACGTCGGCCAGCTTCTGCTTCAGCGCCAGATATTGCGGTGAGGCCGGATTGTAGCCGTCAAGCACCACGACCGGATCGGAGGCGATCGCCACCGAAGCGAGCGCCGCCACCGGGTCGGGCATGTTGGGAGCCTTGGCGATGTCGCGGCTGATCTGCCTGGTGTCGACCCGGCCCGAGGAGGCCTGGCGGGCATAGGTAAGGATAGCAGCGCTCAGCGCGATCTCGGCATCCGCCTGGGCATCGGCGCTGGCGCCGCTCAGGGCGTCGAGCCCGGCAACGCGGAAGGCCGAGGGATCAAGGCCATCCTCGCCAGCGCGGTTCATGCGATCGACCAAGGCCTTGGCCGCGGGCGTGAGCGCACCATTGTCGATCCAGAGCGGCGTCGCGCCGCGCAGCGCGTAGAAATCGCTGATGGCCTGCGCGTCGGTGCCGCGCTTGGCGACGTAATCGGCAAGCCTGGCGGCGAGGTTCATGGTGACGGCGGCAGGAGCAACCGATGGCCCGGGAGCAGGCGTGCTGGCCTCAGCCGGCGGCACGGACTCAGCCTTGGGCTCGACCCTGGGGGCCTGCGTCTCAGCCGGAACGGCGGCGGGGATTTCCGGGGTCGGTGCCGTGCTGGGAGCGGGTTGCCCGGCGGGCGAAGCGGTAGCCACGGACTGGGCGCCCGTCGGCGCGGCCTCGTCCTTGGGGGCCGTTGCGGAGATCGAGGACGGCGTATCCGGCGCCACCGCCGTCTCGGTCGGCTTCGGCGCCATTTCGACGGGAGCCGGCACCGGAACGGGGCCAACCGGCGCAGGTGCAAGGGTCGCGGTCGAAGCCGGTGCGGAGTCCGGCTTGACATGCTGCACGCTTACCCGCTCCTGCGGCGAAGCGGCGGCGGGCGCAGTCTGCGGCACCGCCGGGGCGAAGGCGCTCTGCTTTTCACCGGCACTCAGGCCAGGAACCGACGGCGCGACCGGCGCGGCAGCATCGGGCGTTTGGCTGGTGGGCGTACCGCTGTCTTGGGCATAGGCCGGGAGCAATGTGGCGCTCAAGCTCAAAGCCAGAGCGACCGAACTCAACAAATTAGCGCGGTAACTCATAAGATTCCTCAATCTCCGGCGCCCAATGTCCCAACGCCGCCTGCAATCATGTCGATAGTGACAAGTACCATGCCAGATTCAAGACAAATTCTGGTGTGCAAACGATCACATAACCGTTCACGCCGCCTGGTGAGACTCGCCCGTTTCTCCGGCTCTCACGCCGATCGACGTTTCGTCAAGCCCAAGTTCCTTGAGCTTGCGATAAAGCGTGGATCGTCCGATGCCGAGCTTGCGCGCGACCTCGGTCATCTGCCCGCGATGATGGCGGATGGCG
>NZ_LYXZ01000084.1 GCF_001676615.1 Labrys sp. WJW
ATGAAGGACAGCAAGGTCATCGTCGCCATCAACAAGGACGAAGAGGCCCCGATCTTCCAGGTCGCCGATTACGGCCTCGTCGCCGATCTCTACACCGCACTGCCCGAACTCAGGGCGGCCCTGTAGAGAGCACAGCTCCAGGCCCGCAGGGTACTTTTGCCCAGGGCCAGATGCGTAGCGAAAAAGCAGTGCGTTTGACAGCATTTGGTTGGGTCAATAGGTTTATTTAAATTATCCAGAGCACTCAGGAGCGTACTTCAAAATAATCGAGACAAAACGGACGACCATTCATACCATGTGAGGCATTGAAAGATACTACTCATGCAAAGTGCGATACGGTCTTTCCTCCATTATGCAATGGCTCTTGGGAATAAGAGAGGGAAAGACCCAATGAATGGATTCTATATTATTCTTTAGAGCCATCATGCCAAACTGCCAGATCTCGGTCGATGTTCATTTCCATCATGCCGACATTCCATGATGTGCCCGATAAGGGCGGTCGGCTGCGATAAGTTCAAACAGGCTCAGATCAAATGCCCCAACATGCTACTGCAGCCGGCAGCTCCCTATAGTTCATTGGTTCCAACGTCAAAAACCGCCCGGGTCGATCAGAGCGGGACGGTTAGCGATTTATGACAGAATTGGTTGCGGGGGCCCGCAGCCACCGATACCGACACTCGATCGAAGTGCCTGTTTAGCAGTAGCAATATACGGTTTTGTGCAGAGTACGGATTTTAATAGACCCTCGCTTTGATGCCGCTCCGCAGCACGCAAAGTGGACCCCGGATCGCCAATCAAGTGCTCCAAGCCACGACGAAGCCAATGCTGCGGGCACAGGTTTCTCTATGGCGCAACCCGGCGGAATTGGAACGACACATCCGCCTGCAAGCGGATCATCATGTTCGCCCAAAATCACAGGATCGGGGCCGCCCCGATACCCATGTCCTGGGCCTGATGTACGGAGAACGCCCCGGGATTCTGGCGCGTTATGCATAACTTGAGGATATGCATCGGTACATTTTTTTCATACTCCTCCACCACAGTCACCCATGCTACAACCGCCCCCAAGAAAAACAAAATATCAATGCAAGTAAATATAGTATAATAATCTATACGTAAAGTACTATTTTTACTACTGCATCGAATTATCGAATCCAGGGGAGGAATTACATGGCACGCAAAGCGTGTATATCTGTTAGTTTTATAGTTATACGCAGAAATATCGTGTCGATTCCGGGATTGTAGGGCGATGAAAAAAGAGAGTGACAGTCCACTCATCCGCCTTGATTCCCTTAGCAAACATTATGGAGCACTGACGGTCCTCGACAAAATCGACCTCGACATAAAGTCAGGCGAAGTCCTTGCGATCATAGGCCCGAGTGGTTCGGGGAAAAGCACATTGCTTCGGTGCGTCAACTACCTGGAGCGGCCGGACGGCGGCACGATCACAATTGGTCCAACAACCATCAACGCCGCACGGCCAGTCTCCCGTGAGGAATTGTCAGGCCTGCGTCGACGCGTCGGCATGGTCTTCCAGTCCTTCAACCTCTTCCCCCATATGTCGGTCCTTCGGAACGTCAGCCTTCCTCAGGAACGGGTTCTCGGCCGCAAGCGCGCCGAAGCCGATGAGCGGTCGTTGCAACTGCTCAGCCGAGTCGGACTTGCCGACAAGGCATCCCAGTTTCCAGTCCGCTGTTCGGGTGGCCAGCAACAGCGCATTGCCATCGCCCGCGCGCTCGCGCTCGATCCGGAAGTGATGCTGTTCGACGAGCCGACCTCCGCTCTTGATCCTGAATTGGGGCTCGAAGTGCTCGCAGTCATGCGCGCACTCGCGGACAGCGGCATGACGATGATTGTCGTGACGCATGAAATGGGATTTGCCGAGAACGTGTCCGATACGGTCATGATCATGGCGGATGGCCGGATCGTCGAAAAAGGCCCGTCGGCCCAAGTCATGCGTAATCCGCAGCATGAGCGGACGCAGCGATTTTTGCGCGCGGTGCATGACCGATGAGCATGGCCTATACAACGATCTTTCTTGGGGGCTTGGCCTGGACGGCAGCCCTGACCCTGGGCTCCTTCATCATTGGAGCGATATTGGGTGCGCCACTCCTGGCGGCGCGTACGAACCGCCTGGCCTTGGTGCGCGTGCCTACCCTGATCGCCATCCAGATCATTCGGGCAATACCGCCGATACTCTGGCTGTTCATCATCTTTTTTGGTGTCGGAATGTCCTACTTTCCGATCAGTCCCTTCGTGGCCGCCTTGTGCGGGCTCGGCCTGATCGCCGGCGCCAACATGGCGGAGATCTATCGCGGTGCGCTGAATGCCGTCCATACCGGCCAATGGGAGGCATGCGCTGCGCTCGACCTCGGTCGCTGGTCGACAATGAAGGACATTGTGGCTCCCCAGGCCCTGCGAGTGGCGATACCGACGACCGCCAGCTACCTCATCGGCCTCATGAAGGAAACCGCTGTCGCCTCTACCATAGGGGTGGCAGAACTCGCCTATCAGGGCAACCAGCTTTCACAGTTGACGTATAGGGGCCTGGAGATCTTCGCGGTCGTCGGGCTCTTCTACATCTTGTTGAGCCTGCCGGTAGCCTGGCTTTCACGCAAGGCGGATGCCGCCCTTCGAAGCAAGGTGGCACGCTGATGTTTCCCACATATGACGAAATCATCTCGTGGATGCCGGATCTGCTGTCGGGCTTTTCCGTCAGCCTTCAGGTCACGGCCTTCAGCCTTCTTGTCGGGATCCCCTTCGGGCTCCTGCTTGCCCTCGGCGTGATGGTCCGCAACAAGGCCCTGCGAGCCCTTTCCCTGTTTCTCGTCGAGGTGGGGCGCGGCGCACCGGCGCTGGTGCTTTTGCAGTTCATCTATTTCGGCTTGCCCAGCCTGAACTTCACGATCGAGTCATTCGCTGCGGCGATCATCGCCCTGGCCTGGAACACCGGCGCCTATACGAGCGAGATCATGCGGGCCAGCCTGTTGTCCATCCCGCAGGGCCAGCGTGAAGCTTCGGAGGCGCTTTGCTTCACCCGAATAGACGAACTGCGCTTCATCCTCCTGCCTCAAAGTTTGCGAGTCGCTCTGCCGGCCCTATTGGGATTTTCGATCCTGATCTTCCAGGGTACGTCACTCTGCTTTGCAATCGCTCTGCCGGAACTGGTCAGCAGCGCCTATGAGATCGGCTCGACTACATTCCGATACTTTCCAGCTCTTCTGTGCGCCGGTGCCCTCTACGCCTGCGTATCGATACCAGCCGCCCTCTTCGTGAGTCATGTCGAGAGGCGGGCGGGCCTCTATGCCCAACGTTAACCCGCATCGAAAGGAAGCCCAGCGTGCCTTCAAATAAATCAAAGGCTTATACTATCCTGGCAGCCGCTGCCGGCTTGGCCGCCTGCGTGCAGCTGGCGTCGGCGCAAGATTGCACGCCCAAGCACAAGTTCACCACCATCGCACCTGGAACCTTGACCGTCGCAGTGACAACCTACGCGCCGCATTCGTTCATGGACCAGACCGGTACGATGAAAGGCATCGATGGCGACATCGCCGCCGATTTCGCCAAGCGAGAATGCCTGACGGTGAAAGCCGTGGCTGTCGATCCGGCCGCAGCGATCCAGTACATCCTCTCAGGCCAGGCCGACATCACGACCGGCGATTGGTATCGCACCGCGGAGCGAGCAAAGGTCATGAGCCTGTCCGCGCCCCTCTATACGGACCAGATGGCGATCTATTCGAAGGAAGGCTTCAAGCAGGTCGCAGATCTGGAAGGCAAGAAGGTCGGCACCGTCCAGGGCTATCTCTGGGTCGCCGACCTGAAGACCATGCTGGGCTCGTCGCTGAAGCTTTATCCCAACTCGGTCAACATGCAGCAGGATTTGTTCGCGGGCCGTATCCAGGTTGCCGTCGACGGCTATTCCACCGGCGTCGTCGCCGCACAGAAAGGTGCCTTGAAGGACGTCAAGGTCGAGATCGCGGCACCCGATGATCGCGTGAAAGCCACGAAGGAAGCCGCTCAGGCCGCCTTCCCCTACTCCATGAAGGCGACTGACCTTGGCCAGGCCCTGGATGCCGATATCGCGGCGATGCATCAGGATGGCACCATCGTCAAGATCCTGAAGTCCTACGGTCTCGACGGTACCGCAGCCGATACCGGCGCTCCGCGCCTGGTTCAATAACCAGGCCAGGGGAGCAGAACTATTTTCTGCTCCCCCTTTTTTGATGACACCGAGACGATAACGATGAGTGTGTACAAGGTTCGGCGCAAGTCCCAGTCCTGGTACGGCGAGCAGATCGGCATTCTCATACTGGATGCCGCTTATCCCTGCATTCCCGGCAATGTCGGCAACGCAACCACCTATGACTATCCCGTGCGGTTCCAGGAGGTGCGTGGCGCTTCCATCGATCGGCTGCTGAACCAGCGCGATCCGGCCCTGAAGGAAGCTTTCGTGGAAGCCGCGGTCGAATTGAGGGACAGAGGCGTGCGGGCCATCACCGGTGCCTGCGGGTTCATGGCTTACTTCCAGGAAGAAGTGGCAGGAGCGGTCGACGTTCCGGTCTTCCTGTCCAGCCTCATGCAGATACCCTTCATGCATGCGCTTTGCGGCGGCAGTGTCGGTATCATCACGGCGGACGCCTCACGGCTGACGCCACGGCATTTTTCAGCCTGCTCGGTGCCCGGCGATATTCCCCTTGCAATCGCCGGCATGGAAGGCCAGACCGAATTCCGCGAGGCAATTCTCGAAGAAAAGGGCACACTGGATTCTGCCAAGATCGAACGCGAAGTCATCGAGGTCGCCAGCGAATTGGTAGCGCAACATCCCCAAATGCGTTCCATCCTCTTGGAATGCAGTGATCTGCCGCCCTATGCGCATGCCGTACAGGCAGCTACCGGGCGGCCGGTTTTCGACTTCATCACGATGATCAACTATGTCCAGCAGAGTCTGGTTCATCGTTCGTATGTCGGCAACATGTAGGGCGCGGCCCCTCGGCCATAGACACCATCCGGCGCCGTCAGACCACTATTCGTTTCCCTCGGGCGCGATTGAGGGGGAAGCACTCCGTGCATTCGCGGATGTTCCGCCGTTCATTCGAATGGGCGCGTCCGCGTTCTGCTGGAGCAGCCAGTCCCGAAACAGCATGGCCGCTGGCTTGGCGGGACGTTGTGCGGGCATGATGAGATAGATTGCCTGTCCCGAACGGTGCAGGGCATCGATCGGGTAGACCAGACGTGCCGCCTCAACATGGTCATGGACGAGATGCTTCCAGCCGAGCGCTATGCCTTGGCCAAGGACCGCGGCTTCAATCGACCCGAGAGCATCGGTAAAAACGAAATCCTGTCGAAGCCGCGGCAGGGGCACGCCCTGATGTGTGAGCCATTCCCGCCATCCCAGGCGCGTACGATGCCGTTCTTCAAAATGCAGAAGCGGGTGGTTCAGTAGATCAGCGGGCGTCTCGATGGCGCCATGATCCCGCAAATACTCCGCATTGCAGACCGGCGCGACTTCCTCGTTCACGAAATGCCATGCCTCCAGCCCCGGCCACTTGCCGTAGCCCAGTCTCGCGGAAATATCGATGTCCTCTTCGTTGAGGTCTTGGTCATCGCGGCTGCTTTCCTCGATACGCAGGACAATATCCGGATGCCGGGACTTGAAATCCTTCAGGCGCGGCAAAAGCCATAGCTGCACGAAGGAAGCGGAAAACGACACTCTGACCGTGTCGTTCGAATGCCTGGTTCTCAGCGACGTCAGCACCATGTGCAGATGATCGAAGGTCTGCTGTGTTTCCTTGTAGAATCTGTATCCTTCAGCGGTGAGTTCCAGGCGCGCATTTTCACGTCTGAATAGTTTCAGGCCGGTAGCCTCTTCCAGAAGCTTAATCGTCTTGCTGACTGCTGGCTGCGATACGTTCAGTTCTTGCGCGGCGGCTGTGAAACTTCTTCGCCGCGCCGCAGCTTCAAAGACGAACAGGTAATTCGCGGAGGGGACCAGGGATCGCAGTCTGTGCATGAATTGAAGTTATGCTTTGGTGCATTTTTTTGCAACGTCACAAACGGCGGATGGCTTTGTAGTCTCACATGAAATCTTATTGGGATCGATATTCATGCAGACTCATGCTCGAGCGGTCGTTATCGGTGGCGGCTGCGTTGGCGCGGCTATTTTATACGGCCTGGCGAAGCGCGGTTGGACCGATGTCGCGCTGCTGGAACGCACGCAGCTGACCGCCGGTTCGACCTGGCATGCCGCGGGGCTCATCCCTTCCTATGCCCGCAGCATCAATATCGGCCGCATGATCGCCAAGACGATTGAGATTTACGAGCAGTTGGAAGCTGAAACGGGTCAGCATGTCGGCTGGCACAAATGCGGTCAGCTCCGGGTCGCCAACACGCGCGATCGCCTCGATGAATACAAGAGCTACATGAGCGTGGCCGAGGTCCAGGGTATCCGGGCCGAGTTGCTAACCCCGCAGGAAATCAAGGCGCTCTGGCCGCTGCTGGAGAACAATCATGCGACACTCGGTGCCCTCTATCACCCCGATGATGGGCACATTGCACCCGCCGACGTGACCCAGGCCATGGCCAAGGGCGCCCGCGACCGCGGTGCCAAGGTCTATCTCAATACCGAAGTGCGCGGCTTCGAACGTCTTGCAAGCGGCGAATGGAAAGTTCTGACGAACAAGGGCGAGATCGTCTGTGAACATATCATTTCCGCAACCGGCAACTATGCCCGGCAGACCGGCGCGATGCTCGGACTGGAGATTCCAGCCATTCCGATCCTTCATCAGTATTGGATCACCGATGCCGTTCCGGAGATCGTAGAACGCAAGCGACAGGGCCTGCGGGAAATGCCCATCCTGCGCGACGAGGCCTTTGAAGGCTATCTGCGCGAAGAAGGCGACGGCCTGATGTTCGGCCCCTATGAGAAGACCGAGCATCTCAAGCTCTTCGCCGAGAATGGTGTTCCTGAATGGTTCGGCGCCGATCTCGTCGAGGAGGATTTCGACGCAGTGGCATGGAACTGGGAACGCGCAATGGAGCTCGTTCCAGCGCTCGGCCGGGTCGGCATCAAGGCGAATGTGCGCGGCCCCTTCCAGATGACGGCCGACGAATTGCCGCTGATGGGACCGGCCTGGGGACTTGAAAATATCTGGCTCGCCGAAGGCGTGCCTGGAGGTATCCTCTGGGGAGGCGCGATCGGCTACTACCTCTCCGAGCGGATCGTCGAGGGCGGGAACAGCCTGGATACGTCCGAACTGGATCCGCGCAGGTTCGGCGACTATGCGAACAAGGAGTGGACGCGCCTCAAGGTCCGCGAGAGCTGGGGCACTCATGCCGAGCAGCATTATCCAGGGCAGGATATGCCCGCTGCCCGTCCGCAGAAGACGGCCCCCTCCTATGACATCCTCACCGGGCGCGGCGCCGTCTGGGGTGTCCTGAACGGCTGGGAAATACCGAACTGGTTCGCGCCGACGGGGGTAGAGGCCAAGGATCAGTACAGCTGGCGCTGGACCGAGAAGGGAAAATATGTCGGTGAAGAGGTCCATGCCGTCCGCAATGGCGTCGGCCTGGTCGAGATGACGCCGATGACGAAGTTCGAGGTATCCGGTCCCGCGGCTGAAATGTGGCTCGACGGCATTCTCGCCAATCGCCTGCCCAAGACGGGGCGAGTCAATCTCAGTCATCACCTGACGCGGTCGGGTGGAGTGCAGGCCGAATATGTCGTAGCGCGGCTTGCCGACGATGTATTCTATCTGGTCTCGACGCCTCGAGCCGAGCGCTGGAATTTCGATGACCTGTCCCGGCTCTTGCCCGAGGACGGCAGCGTAAGGCTGCGGAACGTAACCAACGAGCGCGGTTGCTTCACGATCGTGGGGCCGAAGGCCCGCGATGTGCTTCAGGAACTCACTGAGATCGACCTTACCAACGAGGCCTTTGCCTGGTTCAGCGTCAAGTCCGGCACGGTCGGGCTTGCAAGCGATGTTCGCCTGCTGCGCGTCAATTACGAGGGTGAGCTCGGGTGGGAACTTTATCACCCGCTCTGCTATCAACGCCACCTTCTGGAGGCTTTCTTGAAGGCAGGCGAGCCGCATGGCTTGCGATTGGTTGGTTTGCACGCGCTTGAATCGCTGCGGCTGGAAAAATCCTATCGCGCCATGTATCGCGACATGAATCCAGAATTGACAGCCTGGGAAAGCAGCCTGGATCGTTTCATCCGGCTCGAAAAGGCCGATTTCATCGGCCGTGACGCACTCATCTGCCAGAAAGAGCAAGGCATCCGCCAGCGTTCCGTTACGATTTCCATAGATACCGACGGAGCGAGTTCGCTCATCCACGAAGGCGTCTATCACGGTGGAAAGCTTGTCGGCCGCATCACGTCCGGCGGTTATGCCTACACCCTCGGGCACGACATAGCCTTTGCGCTGCTGCCGGTAGAACTGGCCAATCCGGGTACGAAGCTCGAAGTACCAATCCTAGGCGATATGCGCAGGGCGCAGGTGATCCCAGAGTCGCCCTACGATCCTCAAGGCCTTCGCAGCCGCATGTGACCTAGCGTAATCAAACTCAGGAAATCGAAGATGAAAGTTCTCGTGCCCGTGAAGCGGGTGGTCGACTACAATGTGAAGATCCGCGTGAAGGCCGATGGGTCTGGTGTCGATCTCAACAATGTGAAGAT
>NZ_LYXZ01000085.1 GCF_001676615.1 Labrys sp. WJW
CGCCGGCCCCCCCGCCGGTAGCCGCGATCGGGAACGCAGCCATAGGGGGAGCGGTGCATCCCATAGGGGCACAAACGGCGAATTTGCTGGACGAGCCCGTTGTCGGCCTGTGATTGCGCGGATGGTGCCATCGGCATTGCCGAAGCAATCTGCGGAGCAAACATCATGCTTCCAGCGGTCAGACCAGCTGCGACAAACAGCTTCAGGGATAGTTTCATAGCTCCCTCCCTCAATTTCAATACTCAATGTCTAGCAGTATGATCTGAATGCAAGGTGAACAAGCCAGGGCAAGCAATCAGATTGACGTAACGTCAACAAATCTCCGAATCTCACCAGCCGACAAGAGACGGCCGGTCGGAAGACCTGCCCAGCGAGCCAGCTTAGAGGCGGCCCTTCCTGAAACCAAGCTCATAGATTTGCCAGACGAGCACGGCGAGCATGGCGAGGGTCACGATCCAGCGTCCATAGACCGGCAGCACCTGGTCGCTGAGGATCGGCGAGAAGATCTGGAAATAGATGGCGGCAGGCAGGATGAGCGCGAGTTGCGCCGGCCGGCCCAGGTCGTTGTAGCGCTTGGCGCCGACGAAATAGATGCAGACCGAGACCAGCACCATCACCAGATAGATGACGTCGATCGCAAACAGCGACAGATAATAGGGTGCCGTCATCAGCCGGGTATGGTCGCGGGCGACTTCGTCGACCAGGGCTTCGGCCGCCGCGGGATTGCGCGGCAGGACATGGTTGAGCCCGTAGGCCACTGCCACCAGCGCCCCCAGGACCACGGCCAGCACCGCCATGGCGCGCCACCAGGTCTGCCGGTCGATGCTGCCCTTGTCGTCACGAAACAGGAAACGGGCGCTGTGCGCGCCCAGGATACCAGCCATATCTCCTCCGAGGCCTGCCATGCCGCCGGCTTCTAGAGCAAAGCGCGTTTAGTCGGCAACGCCGCTTTGCGCTGCCTCTTTGGTTCGACGCATCTTTGCGATTCCTGGCGATGCCGCCAACGCAAAACGCTCCTGCCTGCACGGCAAGGCAGGATCAAGGCACCTCTACTCGACCACGCCGACGAACGGCAGCTGACGATAGGAATGAGCGACGTCCATGCCATAGCCGACCACGAAGACGTCGGGGCATTCGAAGCCGATGAAATCGGCCTTGATGTTGACGGCGCTCTTGCCCGGCTTGTCGAGCAGCACGCAGCTCAGCACCTGCTTGGCGCCACGCGCCGCGAGCAGGTCCTTGGCGAAGGCCAGGGTACGTCCCGATTCGAGAATGTCGTCGACCAGCAGGATGTTGCGTCCGCGCACGTCGCTCTCGACGTCATGGAGAATGTTCACCGTGCCGGTCGATACGGTCGCCTCCCGATAGCTCGACAGATGCACGAACTCCACCTCAGGCGCCATGCCGGCATGGTGCATGGCGCGCAGGAGATCGGCCGTGAACACGAAGGATCCTTTCAGCACCGCGACCACGAGCAGATTCTCGAGATTGCGGGCCTTGATCTCCTGCACCAGGGACGCGTTGCGCTTGGCAATCGTCTCGGCATCGAACAGGACTTTGATATTACGCGACGTGGCCATCGAACTCCTCATTTCTGCCGGCACCATAGCCGCAGGAGGGTATCGGCGACAATGGCGTTGCAGTGCCGCCTGCCGCCCACCCACAGCCACCGGATCGCAAGTCGGGCAGCTCTTCCCTCCTGCCTGCGGAAAGGGGGGTCTTCCGAAGGTTAAATTCGTTGTCATTTCGTTAACGTTAACACCTCGTTAACGCCCTCCCGGCACAGTGCAGCCGAGGCGGTTGGGGCCGTGGTCGGGGCCGCCTCTTGGGGAGATTCTGTCTTGGTTCGGTTCGAGAATGTGGGATTGCGCTACGGGATGGGCCCGGAAGTGCTGCGCGACGTCAGTTTCGACCTGCCCGCCAATTCCTTCCAGTTCCTCACCGGTCCTTCCGGCGCAGGCAAGACCACGCTGCTGCGCCTGCTCTTTCTCACCCTCAAGCCGACCCGTGGCCTCATCCACACCTTCGATCAGGAGGTGTCGACCCTCTCCAAGCATGCCCTCGCCGAGACGCGGCGGCGCATCGGCATCGTTTTCCAGGATTTCCGCCTGCTCGACCACCTCACCACCTATGAAAACATCGCCCTGCCCCTGCGCGTACAGGGCCAGGATGAGGCCCGCTACCGGGCCGAAGTGGTCGAATTGCTGCATTGGGTCGGGCTGGGCGAGCGCATGCATGTGCTGCCGCCCGTCTTGTCCGGCGGTGAGAAGCAGCGCGCCGCCATCGCGCGCGCCCTGATCGTGCGCCCCGAATTGCTGCTGGCGGACGAGCCCACAGGCAATGTCGATCCGGCCTTGGCGCGGCGTCTGCTGCGCCTGTTCATCGAACTCAACCGCTCCGGCACCTCGGTGGTGATCGCCACCCATGACGAAAGTTTGATGGAGCTCTTCCCCGCCCGGCGCCTGCGTCTCGAGGACGGCCACGTCACGGTCCAGGAGCCCGCGTCATGGTCGTGAACGACAGAGGCCAGCCCGCCGGCCGGCGCGCCGAGACGCTGATCCGCCCGGCCGCCCCGATCGTGCCGTCGGGCTCGATCGCCGGGCGCTCGCTGATGGCGGTGGTGGCGATCATGACCTTCCTGGTCGCTCTCACGGCCGGCGGCGTGCTGCTGATTGCCGGCGCGGCTGCGGACTGGGGCTCGCAGATCGCCCGCGAGGTCACCATCCAGGTCCGCCCGGTGGAGGGGCGCGACGTCGAGGCCGAGATCGCCAAGGCCGTCGTCGCCGCCCGCGCCACCGAAGGGATCAGCGACGTGCAGGTCTATTCGCGCGAGGAAACCGAGCGCATGCTGGTGCCCTGGCTCGGCGAGGGCCTCGACATGGGCGACCTGCCGATCCCGCGCCTGATCGTGGTGAAGATCACGCCTGGAAGCCTGCCCGACTTCGCCACCCTGAAGAAGACGCTGGCCGAAACCGTGGCCGGCGCCAGCCTCGACGATCACCGCTTCTGGATCGCACGCCTGGCGGCCATGGCGCGGGCCATGGTGCTGGCGGGCTTGGCCATCCTCGTATTGATGGTCGTGGCCACGGCGCTATCGGTGGTGTTCGCCACCCGCGGCGCCATGGCCGGCAACAAGGACGTGGTGGAGGTCCTGCATTTCGTCGGCGCGCATGACAGCTTCATCGCCAACGAATTCCAACGCCATTTCCTCTGGCTCGGCCTCAAGGGCGGCCTGATCGGCGGCGGCGCGGCGGCGCTGACCTTCCTCCTCGCCCATATGCTCGCCTCCCGTTTCACCGCCACGGCGGCAGGCGACCAGATGGAAGCCCTGTTCGGCTCCTTCAACATGGACTGGCGCGGCTATGCCGCCATTGCCGCGGCAGTCGTGCTCATTGCCATCATCACCGGCGTCACATCGCGCATGACGGTTCACCGCGTGCTGCGAGGCCACATATAGGGGTCACCCATGAGCGTCTGGCAGGGCTCCGCGCCCATTCCGCTGCATACCCGCCCCGCCGACCCCATTTTTGCCCAAACCATCCGTAAGAATTTCGGATACGGCAGATTGGCCAGTTTTCGCAGGCTGGCCAGATTCGACAGATTGTCATGGGCGCGTCCGATGCGGCAGGTCTCGACGATCGATGGCATCGCCTCCCCCTCCCAGGCGGAGCACCCGCCGAAGCGGCCGCGGCGCTGGCTGCGCTGGGTCATGGAGATCACCGGCGCCTGCCTGCTGTTCCTCACCGCCGCCGTGGTCACGGATTTCGCCTATTTCGTCTCCAGCCTGCAGAACCAGACGCCCAGCCCGGCGGTAAGGGCCGACGGCATCATCGCCCTCACCGGCGGCGCCGACCGCATCAGCGAGGCCTTCGACCTGCTCAACCAGGGCCGTGCCAAGCGGCTTCTCATCACCGGCGTCAACAAGGCGACCAGCCAGCAGGCGCTGGCCGGTCATAGCGCCGGCGGCGTCGAGGTGCTCGACTGCTGCGTGGATATCGACCGCAATGCCCTCAATACCCTCGGCAACGCCCTGGAAACGGCACGCTGGGTGCGGGACAAGCAATTCAAGTCGATCATCGTGGTGACCTCGAACTACCATATGCCGCGCTCGCTGCTGGAACTGCGCCGGGTGCTGCCGGATACCACGCTGATCGCCTATCCCGTGATCTCGCAGAATCTCAGGCTCGATTCCTGGTGGTCGGATCCGACCAGCATCCGCCTGCTGCTGTCGGAATATGTGAAATATGCAGGCGCCACCTTCCAGCTCCGGATGGAACGGGCCACGGCGGAGAGGGTGCAGGCACGGGCCGATTGAGGGAGGTTCAGCGCAGGGGACTGCATGCGACGTCCCGGCCGCTGCAAAACTCGGGCGCACAAACGCCTTTGGCCGAGAACTTCGACGACGGCCGGCAGGGTAGGCGTCGTATCCGGAGCACCGTGCCCGCGTTTTTCCGCTTACTTCTCCCAATGAGGCACCCAGTCGCCGGCCAGGCGCATCGAGAGGCCGGCATCGTCCTCGATACGCTTGACGACATGAAGTTCCGCAGCACCGGCGCCGTAGCGGCTCGCAGCGAGAGCGAAGGCCCCTTCGGCCGCCGTCGTCATCGGCAGCGCCGCCTGGACATTGCGATTGAGCTCCTGGATCAGGCGCAAGTCCTTGAGGCAAAGGTCGAGGCTGAAGCTGGGGTCATAATGCCCGGCGAAGATCGACGGCGCATCGTGACGGACGACGAAACTGTCGCCAACGCTGTTCTGGATCGCGCGCCAGAGCGTGCCGAGTTCGACGCCATTGGCGAGGCCGGTCGCGAAGCCTTCGCCGATTGCCGCCGCCGAGATGAACCATAGCTGGTTGGTCACGAGCTTGACCACGTTGCCCGTCCCAAGCCCGCCGCAGTGAACGACCATGCCGAGATTTTCAAGGATCGGTTCAACGCGCTCGAACGACGCCTTGCTGCCGCCGGCGAACAGGGTCAAGTTTCCATTCCGGGCGCCATCGACCGCCCCGGTTACCGGGCAATCCATGACGCTGACGCCGGCCGGCGCCTGCTCGGCAAGCCGCAGCAGCAACTCGTTGCGGTTGGTTGTCAGGTCGATCCAGATGCTGCCCTTGCGAAGGCTTCGAAGGGCGCCCTTCTCTCCCGCCATCACGCTTTCGACATGGTCGGGCCGGGGCAGGGACGTGAGGAAGACATCGGCCCGGGCCGCGCAGTCCCGGGCCGAGGATGCTGCAGCCGCGCCGGCCGCGATCACCTTGCCCAGGGCATCCCGGTCGAGATCGAAGGCCGTCACTGCGTAGCCTGCCGCCAGCAGCCTCAGGCACATCGGCCCGCCCATATTACCAAGACCGATGAAACCGATGTGAGGAAGCGAGGTCATGTCCGAGCCATTTGACGATTGATTTCACGTGATCCTAAGCGCATGGAAGGGCCTGTAAACTGCGTAAAAACTCGCTTAAATGGATAACTGTTGGTTATGAAGCGCTATCGCAGCACGCTGCCGCCTCTGGATACGTTGATCTTCTTTGAGGCGGCTTATCGCACCGGCAGTTTCACGGCCGGCGCCGGGGAGCTCAACGTCTCCCAGGCCGCGGTGAGCAAGCGCATCGGGCAGCTTGAGACATGGATGGGCGAGGCCCTGTTCATGCGGGCCGGCAAGCGCCTTTTCCCGACACCGCTCGGCGACAAGCTGTTCCAGACTGCCAGCATGACGCTGGAGTTCCTTCACCAAGGCCTCGGCGTTCTGCGCGAGGAAGCGCAGCGGCCACTATCCATCGGTGCCAATACGCCGGTGGGCATGTTCTGGCTGACACCTCACTTGCGCGACTTCGGACTCTCCCCGAATGCCTGCCCGACGCGGCTGATCACCTCGGATAATCCGCGGGACCTGTTCAACGACGGCACCGACCTCACCGTGACCTATGGCGATGGGGATCTAGCGGAGCGAACCACGACGATGCTGTTCGAGGAGGAACTCGCACCGGTAGCGGCGCCGGAATTGGCAGAACGGCTTGGCCCCGACCTTCGGTCGATTCAGGATATCCCCACGTCCCGGCGACCGACATTGCTCAATTATGGCCGGGCCTCGCCGGATTGGGTGGATTGGCGTGTCTGGTTCCAGCGCTTGTCCTTCGGCGACTTCGGCAGCTGGCCGGTGGAGAGCCTCTCGACCTATTCGCAAACGATCGGCGAAGCGATCAACGGTCGTGGTGTCGCCTTGGGGAGTATCGGCCTGCTGCGCACCGAACTCGAGGCCGGTGTTCTACAGTGCATCGGCCATGACGTCCTCCTGTCCGGCAGAGGATATTATGTGTCCTACGACAATCGCTCGGTTCTGTCAGAGGGCGCACGGCATCTGATCGCGCACTTGATTGCCGCGGCGCACCGGCGCCGTTGAAGCAAAACACCGACTTTCGGGCTCTCCCGCAAGAATGGCCTGGCGCCATCGATGCCCCATTCGCGGCTCGTCCACCCCCTATCCGCTCGACCGGCGATGAAGAGGGAGGCATGCGCTCTCAATTCTGCTATAGCCGCAACAGCATCCCTCGAATGACCGTCTCCATGCTCGTTTTGCGCTCGCTCCTGTTCAACCTGGCCTTCTATGTCAATATCGTCCTGTGGATGATCCTGGCGTTGCCGACATTGCTGATGCCGCGCCCCGCACTGCTCTGGATCGTGAAGAACTGGGCGCGGGTGAATATCTTCCTGATGCGCCATATCGCCGGCATCACCTGCGAGATTCGCGGGCGGGAGAACCTGCCGCCCGGGCCGGTTCTGGTCGCCGCCAAGCACCAGTCGACCTGGGACATCTTCGCCATGTTCCTCATCTGCGAGGACCCCTGCTATGTGCTCAAGCGCGAATTGATGTGGCTGCCCGTCTTCGGCTGGCTCGCCGCCAAGGCACAGATGATCGCCGTCAACCGTGGTGCACGCTCCAGGGCGATGAAGCAGATGAAGGCGGATGGCGAGCGCGAACTCGCCCGGGGCCGGCAGATCGTGATCTTCCCCGAGGGGACCCGCCGGGCGCCCGCCGCCGAGCCGGCCTACAAATATGGCGTGGTCTATCTCTATAGCGAGTTCGATGTACCCTGCGTCCCGGTTGCGCTCAATTCCGGCCATTTCTGGCCGCGGCGCCAGTTCATCCGCCAGCCCGGCAGGCTGGTGATGGAAATCCTGCCGGCCATCCCCGCCGGCCAGGACAAGACGGTCTTCTTCGAGCGCCTGGTCGACGACATCGAAACGGCGTCGGACCGGCTGCTTGCCGAGGCCCGCGATCCCCCGGCGCCGGAACAAACCCGAATCGCTTGACGTCGCAACAGGCGATGTTCTAGATTTGTTCCATGACACAGATCGCGATTCGTTCTCGTTCATCGTCGCCCGATCACCGCCTGTGCACGACGCTGGCCGCCTTGGGCCGCGATGCGCCGGCAGCGGCATCGCGCTTCCGTCGCTGGGTCGGCATTTCAGGCCGTTCCTATCTGGTTTCGGTCTATCCGATCGCCCAATGCCCCGATTATGTCGATGCCGTCCTGATCGCGGTCGATGCAGGTGGCGCCTGCGTGTGGATCGGCGAAGCCGGCCAAGGCGGCGACGATCTTGCTGCCACGCTCACGGCAGCAGCGAGAGCCGGTGCCTGCGAAGTCCACGTGCATCTCCTGGCCGGAGATCCTGCGGCACGGGCCGCGGCCATTCGCGATCTCGACGGCCGGCACTGAAGGCTCTGTATCCAGGCTCCTTGTTTCCAGGCCAATCCAACCGATTGGCTGGAGCCGCAAAGTTTCTTGCCACCTGACCGACGGATTTTCCTGGCACTGCCGTTCAAACGGCGTCCTTTGCGCATACTGCCCGCGCAATCTGTCCCAGGAGATGCCCATGATCGGCCGTTCGATTCTTGCCTTGATGCTGGCCCTGCCGGCCGCAGCCGCGATGGCGCAGACGGCGCAACCGGCTCCGGCCCAGCCATCCCAGCCCCCCGCGGCCCAAGCTCCCGCCCCATCCGCGGCACCGGCCAAGGCCGGGCTTAGCCTCGCCGAATTCCAGGCCCGCCGAGAGAAGGCCCTGATGAAGGCGGATACCGACGGTGACGCCAAGATCAGCCTGGCGGAGTGGAGCGCCTTTCAGGCGAAGCGGAACGCCAAGGCCGATCCGGCCAAAACCTTCGCCCGCCTCGATACCAACAAGGACGGCTTCCTGGACAAGGCCGAGCTCGACGCCTTCTTCGCCAAGCGCTTTGCCCGGCTCGATGCCAACAAGGATGGCGCCCTGGCCCGCGATGAACTGCCGGGCCACAAATCGGCTGCCAAACCGGCGCAATGATGCAGGACCATGGCCCTCGATGAGTCCCGGGAGTGCGCCTGGCCATGGTGTCCGATCCAGACGAGGAATTGGTGCGCCGGATCGGTTCGGGCGACAATGCCGCCATGCAGGCCCTGGTCTCGCGCAAGCTGCCTCGATTGCTCGCCTTGGCACGCCGCATGCTGGGTGATGCTGCAGAGGCCGAGGACGTTGCGCAGGAGACCTTCCTGCGGATCTGGCGCAACGCCGGGCGCTGGCGGTCCGGCACGGCCCGGTTCGACACCTGGATCCATCGCGTCGCGCTCAACCTCTGCTACGACCGCCTGCGCCGCCGCAGGGAATGGACGGGCCTCGACCTGCCCGAGTTGGCCGCCCCACCGGACCATCCGGCCGCAAGCCGGGCCGAGGAGGCCAGCGACGATGTCGAGCGAGCCTTGCAGGCCATTGCACCGCGGCAGCGGGAAGCTATCGTCCTGACCTACTATCAGGCGATGTCCAATATCGAGGCCGCCGCGGCCATGGAAGTCAGCGTCGAGGCGCTGGAGAGCCTGCTCGCCCGCGGACGCCGTTCTCTGCAGTCGCTCCTGATCAGGAAGGCCGATCATGACTGAAGCTCCCTTCGCGATGAGTGCAGAGCGTTTTGCCGCCCTCGCTGCTGCCTATGGCGCGGTCATGGAGACCTGGCCCGCGCCCGAGCGCAGCGCCGGACGCGCCTTTGCGCTGACACCTCAGGGCCGGCATATCCTCGCACGGGCCGGCCGCCTCGACCTGGCGCTCCGCAGCATCGAGGGGCATGGCTGCATCTGCCTCCAATCCGCAGGACGCGGCACTACGGCTGCTTCCACTGCCCAGGGCAAGTCCGCCGCCCCCCTTCCCCAGCGCCTCGCAGCGCCTGTCCGGCGGTCCCGTTCGGACAAGCTCGAAGCCCTGTTGTCAGGGAGCGGCTCCCATGCCCGATAGGCCCCCACCGATGGATGCCGAACGTTTTGCCGCCCTTGCCGACAGCTATGGCAGCCGCCTGCAGCATTGGCCGGAAGCCGAACGGCTGGCGGCCCAGGCTTTTGCGTCCACCGCCGAGGGCGAAGCCATCCTGGAGGCTGCCGCCCGGCTCGACACCATGCTGGATCGCTATACGATGCCGCCTCCGACCGCCGATCTTCATGCAAGGATCGTGACAGTCGGAACCGGCAGCCTCGCCCCCCGCCGGCGGGCCCGCCGCTGGTGGCTGGGGCTCGGCCTGGCGGGCGCCCGCCC
>NZ_LYXZ01000086.1 GCF_001676615.1 Labrys sp. WJW
AAGCGGTGGCAGACCTCGCTGACCGGGCGATCGGCCTTCTTGAGCACCGCCAGCACCTGCAGGGCGGCGACCAGGCCGTCGCCGGTGGTGGCGAAGTCGGACAGGATGATATGGCCCGACTGCTCGCCGCCGACATTGTAGCCCTGCGCCCGCATGCGTTCGAGCACGTAGCGATCGCCGACCGCCGTGCGCTCGAGCTGCAGACCGAGCCCGCCGAGATAGCGCTCCAGGCCGAGATTGGACATCACCGTGGCGACGATGCCGGGCTGGGTGAGCTTGCCCTCGTCCTTCCAGTCCGAGGCCACCACCGCCATCAGCTGGTCGCCGTCGATGACATGGCCCTTTTCGTCGACCATCAGAACGCGATCGGCGTCACCGTCGAGGGCGATGCCGATATCGCCCCTGAGATCCCGCACCTTCTGGGCGAGAGCCCTCGGCGCAGTCGAGCCGACATCCCGGTTGATGTTGAAACCGTCAGGTTCGACACCGATGGTGATCACGTCGGCGCCAAGTTCCCACAGGGCTTCCGGCGCGACCTTGTAGGCGGCGCCATTGGCACAGTCGAGCACCACCCTCAGCCCATCGAGCCGCAGCCCGCGCGGCAAGGTGCGCTTGGCGAACTCGATGTAACGGGCATGCACGTCGTCGATGCGGCGGGCCCGGCCGAGATCGCGCGAGCCGGCCAGCCGTGACGACAGATTGGTGTCGATCAAGGCCTCGATGGCCCGCTCGGTCTCGTCGGAGAGCTTGAAACCGTCGGGACCGAACAGCTTGATGCCATTGTCCTCATAGGGATTGTGCGAGGCCGAGATCATCACGCCGATGTCGCAGCGCAGCGAGTTGGTGAGCATGGCCACGGCGGGCGTGGGCATCGGGCCCAGCAGCATCACGTCGACGCCGACAGCGGTAAAGCCCGTCACCAGGGCATTCTCGATCATATAGCCCGATAGGCGGGTATCCTTGCCGATCACCACGCGATGGCGGTGGTCGCCGCGCTGGAAGGCGAGGCCGGCCGCCATGCCGACCTTCATCGCCAGTTCCGGCGTAATGACACTATTGGCGAGGCCACGGATGCCGTCCGTGCCAAAATATTTGCGGCTCATGTGATAACCCTGAGATTTCGAGGCGTGGCTGCAGCGTCGTTTCTGCAATGCCTCAGTTATTGTTTCCGCGTTACTGATATTACCTGCAGAAGCATCGGGCCGGCCGAACCGCCTTTTCGAAGCGCCCTTCCGGCCCGATGCCGCGGTCTCATGAGCAAAGCACCCTCATCGCGGGCATGGCTTGGCTCCGGCTTTCCGTTGCGGTGCGTCCTTGCGATTCAAAGGCAACCCCAAAATCGCAAGGCGCTCTGACGATGCGCCCTACTCCACCGTCACGCTCTTGGCGAGGTTGCGCGGTTGATCGACATCCGCTCCGATCAGCACTGCTGCATGGTAGGCCAGGAGCTGAATCGGCACGGAATAGACCAGTGGCGAGACCACCGACGGCATTGCCGGCATCACGACGGTCTTGGCTCCCGGAAGCGAAGCGGCCTTGGCCCCTTCCTCGTCGGTGATCAGGATGATGCGTCCGCCGCGCGCGGCAACTTCCTGCATATTCGAGACGGTCTTCTCGAAGATCGCATCGAAGGGAGCGATCACCACCACCGGCATGCTCTCGTCGATGAGGGCGATCGGACCATGCTTGAGTTCACCCGCAGCATAACCCTCGGCGTGGATGTAGCTGATTTCCTTGAGTTTCAGCGCGCCTTCCAGGGCGAGCGGGAAACTGGTGCCGCGGCCGAGATAGAGCACGTCCTTGGCCTTGGAAAGGTCGCGCGCGCAGGCCTCGATCTCATGATCGAGGCGGAGCGCCTCCGCCATCAGCCGGGGGGCCTCGATCAGGGCCTGCACCAGTTCCTTTTCCGCTTCGGGCGTCAGCGTCCCGCGGGCCTTGCCAGCACCGATCGCCAAACAGGCCAGCACGGCCAACTGGCAGGTGAAGGCCTTGGTGGAAGCGACGCCGATCTCAGGACCGGCGAGCGTGCGCACCATCGCATCCGCCTCGCGCGACATCGTGGAGGTCGGCACGTTGACGACCGCAAGCGTGTGCTGGCCATGCTCCTGGCAGTAGCGCAAGGCCGCCATCGTGTCGGCGGTTTCGCCCGATTGGGAGACGAAAAGCGACAATCCGCCCTTTTCGAGCGGCGCTTCGCGATAGCGGAATTCGGAGGCGATATCGACCTCGACCGGCAGGCGGGCATAGCGCTCGAACCAGTATTTCGCCACCTGCCCAGCGAAGGACGCCGTACCACAGGCCGAGATGGTCAGGCGATTGAGATTCTTCCAGTCGAAAGGCAGATCCGGCAGGCGGACGGTTTCGCTGGTCATGTCGATCAGGGAAGCCAGGGTGTGGGAAATCACCTCGGGCTGCTCGTGGATCTCCTTGGCCATGAAGTGGCGATAATTGCCCTTCTCGACGATGGCCGCCGAAATCTCCGCTTTCTGGATCGGGCGCTCGACCTGATTGAACCCGGAGTCATAGATCGTTGCGGTAGAGCGGGTAATCACGACACTATCGCCATCCTCAAGATAAGCGAAAGTATTCGTCAGTGGACCGAGGGCGATGGCATCCGATCCCAGGAACATCGCGCCATTGCCGTAACCGACGGCCAGCGGCGGTCCCAGCCGGGCGCCGATGATGAGGTCGTCCTCCCCCGCAAACAGGAAACCGAGCGAGAAGGCACCGCGAATGCGCTTGAGGCAGGCCTGCACGGCCTCGATCGGCGACAGGCCCTTTTCCAGCTCACGCGTGACGAAATGCGCGATGACCTCGGAATCAGTCTCCGACTGAAAATCGGCACCATCTGCGCTCAATTCGTCCCGCAATTCGCGGAAATTCTCAATGATGCCGTTGTGAACGACGGCCACTCGCTCGGTCGCATGAGGATGGGCATTGTCCTCCGTCGGCCTGCCGTGCGTCGCCCACCGTGTATGGCCGATACCGCTGGTGCCCTTGAGCGGCGCCTGGCCGAGCTTGGCTTCGAGATTGACCAGCTTGCCCTCGGCGCGCCGACGGACGATGGCACCGCCTTCCAGGGTCGCAATACCGGCGGAATCATACCCCCGATATTCCAGTCTTCGCAACGCATCCACCAGCGGCATAGCCACTGATTCGCTGCCAAGAACACAAACAATACCACACATGTGCTCTACCTTATCTTGGTCCGAATCAAAACAATGGTGTTTTCGATTAAGGAACTCTGGATAGAAGGCATATTCAAAATGCCTTACGTTTTGTAACGACAGACGGCCGCAACCCGTCCCGGCCCGAAGCCGCAGGACGAGTTTTGCCAGACATTCGAGCAAGCTTCCGGCACCTCACAAAGTGCCTGCCACCCCCTGCCGATTTGTTGTCATGGGACTGCTGGGCAATCGTCAAAATCCCTTGCCGCGACAGGCTGGTGTTGGATTACCCACCCTGCGGCGACCGGTCCGGACACAGCGCCGAAACACATGGAATGGCAGCCCGAAATCGAGCCGCTTCATACTTCCCTGCCTCGCAACTGATCACACCCCGGTCATAAAAGATTCATCAAGATTCAGCCCAGCAAACTCAATACACACAATATGGTCAGAATATGGTCAGTGTAAATACAGCATATTTCTTCTGTTATACCCATATCGTTCATATAGATGAACAAAATGGGGTTTTATCAGCCTATTTGCAATCATTCAAAGCTGGCTTCACCAAGGGGAGAACATTATAAGCTTGCAATCCATTTTCGATGAGTCTAAAAAGCCGACTCGCTGAGGTTGGCAATGCCATAGGTACTGATGAATCGTGCCGTATGGGGCATTGGTTGAATCGGAGGACGGATGGCGAAAGTGGCCTGTGCGCTATCGAGGTTTCTGGGCGCAGCAGTACCCCTCGCTCACGCCGCCCACCCAACAGCCAGAGCCCCGACGCTCCGTTCGGCTGCGCGGACATTGCTGCATTGCAATATCCGCAAAGCCTGTAGGGAGCGGCGCTTCGGTGCGGTCATGCATGTCGGTCCATCGCCATGCGCCGTAACCACCAACCGTCCAAAACGGACATGATGCCGCCCGAGGGGAAAACGAGCGAAATTGGAATTGTTCAAAGAAACAGTCCAAATTTCTTTCTGTAGTCGCCTAGATAATCATCAGTTGAAAACCAAATAGTTGCCTTACTTGCGTCATTCTTTTGTAAAGATTATCTGATCTTTATGGAATTAATGATTGAGTATGGAACCTATACACGGGCAACCACGGGACAGGCACTCTTGAAACCTAACAGATTTCCATCGTCGGAGACCGCCGAGGTGCCATTACTTGCGGTCCATGAAAATGGCCACGCTTGGTTTTCCGTTTCCGACGTCTATTCGCAAGCCGTGCGGGCCGAATGCGCCGATTTGGTCAAGCGTGCCGACAATGTCGAAACTGCCCAGGTTGCGTTGCCGCGCCTGAAATATCTGCTCTCCCGCTTTCCGGGGGAGTTGGACGTCAATCTTTCCCACGCTCTCGTCGCCGAGATGACCCGCGTCCGCGAGGGCATGCTGGAGTTGTGGACCGGCGTCCACGAAAAATTCCCCGACAATTACCGGGCCCTGCAATATCGCTTGCGCTGGCTGTCGCGGCATCAGCGCATTGCCGAGGGGCTCGAGATCCTCGAGCGTCATTACCCCGGCGTGCCCTTGGACGTCGATCGTCGCCTCGGCAAGGCCGAGCTTTTCGTCGAACTGCGCGAAATCACCAAGGCCAAGGCACTGTTCGTCTCGACCCTGGCCGATTTCCCAGACTCCAAGAACGCGCCGCTCGTCTATGCCAAGCGGTTGCGCGAATGGGGAGAATTAACCGAAGCCCTGTTGATCCTGGACCGGCTGCTGGCGACCGGACAAGCCCCCAAGAACGCCTCGGTCATGGCCGAGGAGTTACGCAAGGGCATGGAGGTCCTCGGCCGGCACGTACCGGACTGGCAGACCTGCGGCATCCCCGCCCGCATCGTGGTGCTCAGGGCGGCCATCGACATCTTCCGCAGCCGATCCGTGCGTTCGGTGGTGCCAGGCCGGCTCGGCTCCGTCTCGCTTATCACAGGCAGCCTCGGCACCGGGGGAGCGGAGCGCCAGCTTGCCCGAACCGCAGCCCGGTTGGAACGCACCCGGCGCGAAAGCGGCAGCATCGCCGGCCGGCAGATCCGCGGTCCGATCCAGGTCGTGGTCAAGTCGCTGAGCCGCGAGAACAATCACGACTTCTTTCTGCCCATGATCGCCTGCGAGCAGGTCGAGGCCTACCAGATCGATAACATGACACCGGCCCGCCCGGCGGACCTCGTGCCCGGAGAAAGTGATCTCCGGCATTTGCTGTCCCTGGTGCCGGCGCATGCGGCTTTCGGCACGCAACGCCTGGTCGAGCATTTTCGACGGCACGAAACCGATGTCGCCTATATCTGGCAGGACGGTGCCGTCCTGTTCGCTGCCCTTGCGGCACTCGTGGCCGGTGTCCCCCGCATCGTCCTCAATGTACGCGGCCTGCCGCCGGTCTTGCGACCCCATCTGTTCCGGGGCGAGTACGAGCCGATGTATCGGGCCCTGGCTCGGATTCCCGGCGTCGAGTTCATGAGCAACAGCCATGCAGCCGCCAAGGCCTATTGCGAGTGGCTCGACCTGCCGCAGGAGCGTTTCACCATCGTTCACAACGGGGTCGAGCACCTGCCGCCCGAGCCGAACGAGACCGATGAGGAACGCTGGCAGAAATTCCAGCGCCGCACCGCGGATGCCACCGAGACGATTGGCGGCGTCTTCCGCATCGACGTCGACAAACGTCCCGAACTCTGGATCGATTTCGTCCACGCCTACCATGAAGCCCGTCCGAACGCCCGCTTCGTTCTGGTCGGCAGCGGCCCTCTGCTGCCCCGCGTACGCCAGCGTGCAGCCGAACTCGGTATCGCCGACCGGATTCTGTTCGTAGGGCGTTCGGCCAGCGTCGGTTATTGGCTGGCGAAAATGGATGCCTTCGTGTTGTTGTCGCGTTTCGAAGGCCTGCCCAACGTTCTGATCGAAGCCCAGCTCGCTGGCATTCCGGTAGTAACCACGCCGGCTGGAGGCGCCTGCGAAACCTTCACACCGGGTGTGACGGGGCTGGCCACCGACACGGTCGAGGCGGTCGATCTCGAAGCCCTGTGTGCCAAGGTCGGGCACGTCGTCGACTGGCGGCATTCGGATCCGAGCCTTGCGGATCGCATCCGGCAAATTGCTTCCGAGCGTTTCTCCACCACCTTGATGGTGCAGCGAACCGTGGATTTGTTGGCAAGTCCGCCGGCGGCGGATCCTCCAGCCGAGCAACCGCGGAAATACAAGAGAGCCCGTGCCCGCTGAGCCCGTCATTGACGGCGCCCAGCGGCAAAAAAGTCGCCAGCATAAATTGATATAAATAAAGCCAAAAATCACAATTAAATGTATAATTTCAAATATAATATCCCAACTCGTGAATTATTAGAAATATAATTTAATTAATATTTATTTAATTATTGCCACTGTGCCGTCAAATTCAGATGCTTAATTGGCCTCCTGGCCCAAAAAGACACACAGATTCGTACCGACCGTTTCTGATCGTCTTCCGACGATCAGATCAATTGATCACATGTGGTGATCGCCGAGTGCCTACACAGGCAATATGACGAGTGAGATAGAAGATGGACATTGCGAACGACGCCTTCTCGAAAGCCTCCTTCGGCCATAGCGTCATTCCCGGCCCTGCGAGCTGGACCCAGGCGAAGCGGCGCATGTCGCCTTCGGCACCCGAATTGCGCAACCATCTCGAAACCATGCGCAATGCCTGGCAGGCTTCGAACTGGGACGCGGTAATCGCCGAAGCCGACAAATTGCTGGCGATTTCGCCCAGTCATGCCAATGCGCTGAAGATGCGCCTGAGGGCGGCCATCAATGCCGGCCAGCTCGACAAGGTAGCGCAATCGGCAATCGCCGCTGCCGAAGCGCATCCCTCGACCGCCTTCCTGGCAGCCAAGAAGCTCCTGAGCAGCCAGCAGGTCGAGGATGCTGCCAAGGTCCTCATCGCCATTCGCCATGCCGACGCCGGCACGATCGAGGGTTTCGACGACATCACCGCACGGGTCGGCAGCAATCTCGCCAAGGCCGCCGCCGAGCTGGAGCGGGCTGGTGACCAGGACGGCTATCGTCGCGTGCTTCGCCTCGGCAACGCAGTGGCCCCCGCCGATCCGGTCCTGCGCAAGCGTATCATCGCCCTGCGCAACGACGTGGTGGACCAGGCCAAGCAGACCGATCTCGAACAGGATCCCGCCAGCTTTGCGGCCGCTTGGGAACAGGTCCTCAAGGTGGATCCGCGCCATCCCACGGCGACCAAGCGTCTGGCGACTGCCGCCGAGCGGACCGGCACCCCGGAACGCGCACTTGAATTGTGGTCGCGCCTGCTCGACATCGACCCCACCGATCAGGTTGCCGCCAAGCGCCTCGCCCGTGCTGCCGGACAGGCCGAACTCGAATATACCGGCCTGGTGACGCTCTATCAGGCAGGCTTGGCCGCGCCCGAGGTCGACTATGTCAGCCGCCTGATCCAGCGCGTCCGCCGCGCCGCCAAGCTCGCCCTGCGCGGTGGCGAGGCCCGCCAGGCGGCGCTCCACCTGGCCCTGCTGGCCAAGGTCGGCCAGGACGACGATGAGCTGCAGCTGCTGCGCCGCAAGGTCGCGGCGATCCTTTCCAAGGAACTGAGCGCCCATCGCCGCGAGAAGCGTCCTGCAGAGGCTGCCGAGGTCGCCTATCTCCTGCTCCAGATCGATCCGGAAAACGTGCCGGCCCTGACGGCGGTGGCGCATCACCTCTACCAGACGCACGCCTTCACCGACTCGGCCAACTACTACCAGCGCGTGCTCGAGCTCAAGCCGGACTCGGCCACCCATTGGCTGCATCTGGCTCGCGCGAGCCACCGGGCCGGCGATCTCGCCACGGCCTCGGCGGCCGTGACCCGCAGCCGCGAGCTCGCCCCGGACAACAGCGCCAGCAAAAACCTGGAAGGCTTGCTGAACCTCAAGCTGGCGAGCTGAGGCCCGTGCTTCCTGAGGCCTGGCGTCAGCGCCTGACCTCGCAAGACGCATCTGAACGAAAAGTTGGAGCAAAGGCGCGTTCTGTTCGAACGCGCCTTGTTCTGAGAAGCCGGAGATCAAGGTGAGCAGAGTGACCGAAGCGCCGGAGCTGCATCGTAACGGCGATGTGCCGGCAGAACATGCAAGTCCCAGGACGACCTCCTTCGACGACAGCCGGCTCGAAGGGGCAGCTATTGCCGTGGGCGCCCCCCTGCACGGTTCCGCTTCCTCCGCTCGCCATAAAACCAAGCTCGCCGCTGTTCCGGCGCCGCAGGCTTCTGCTTCCGACACCGAACTCCAGGCCGCACTCGATCGCGAAGCGGCCGCGACACGGCGCATCAGGGAACTCGAAGCCGAATTGGCCGAGCGTTCCCTGGCGGAGGACAACGTTGCCCTCACCACCCGGCTGCAGCAGCTGGAACGCGACCTCGACGTCTATCGCGACGCCAAGCGCAGCGCGGAACTGGCCGTGCTCGACACGCGCAGCGTCTGGAAACATGCCGAGCAGCGCATCACCAAGCTGCGCGAAGGCCATACCTATCGGCTCGGCCAGGTGATGATGACCGGATTTTCAAGCTGGCGCGATGGTATGCGCCTGCCGGCCCGCATCGCCGAATGGTATCGCGACTATCGCCATTCGCTCTCGCTGCCGGCGGATCTCGTGCCGACTGGAGCGGCTCCCGAATATCTGCAACTGTCCGAGATCGCCCTGGCCAAGGCGCAGAAGGAAGGCCTGGCCGCGGCCGAGCGCTGGATCCACGACCAGCGCCCGCGTGGCAGCGTGCTGTCGCGCGTGCTGCTCGATCTGGCCAAGCAGGCCCGCGCCGCCGATCCGGCCGCCGCCGTCGCGCTCGCCAAGGCCGCTGCCGAAGCCGATCCGAACGAGGGACGGGTCAAGCTCCTGGCCTTCACGCTCATGGATACCGGCTCGATCGACGAGGCCAGCGCCATTCTCCAGGAAGCTCTGCGCGCCGGTGCAGCCCTCAATGCGACGGAAACGCGCCGCTATGAAGAGCTGATGGCGCTCGAACGGTTCAAGGGCCAGGGCATTCGCCTGCCCAAGCCCGTATCGCGCAAGGCACAGGGCACGCACCTCAACATCATGCTCTACGTGCCGCAGTCCCTGCCCTATCACTGGTCTGCCACCAGCATGCGCACGCATGCCCTGGCCCAGGACCTGGCGGGGCTCGGCTGTTCGGTGCGGGTGGTGACCCAGCCCGGCTATCCCGTCCGCAATACCGGCGCCTCGCGCAAATCCGGCCCTGACATGGTGGATGGCATTGCCTATCACCGCATGGCCCCGATCGAAGCGGCTCCGGCCATCATCGATCAATATGTCCGCGAGGCCGGCGTGGCGCTCGGACGGATCGCCAGGACGCTGGAAGCCGACGTGATCGTGGTGTCCGGCGAGCTCGAAGCGGCCTATCCCGCCGCCATCGCCACCCGGATGACGGGCGCCGATCTCGTTCTCGACTGCCAGCGCCTGGCATCGACGGCCGATACCACGCCCGCCAACGACCGCGAAGCGCTCTTTCGCCAGGCGGATGACGTCCTGATGGCGGAAGCGAGCCTGATGCTGGCGCGCTGGCCCGGCGCTGCGGAAGCCCTCGCGGCCCGGGGCATGTCGGCCGAAAAACTCCTGATGCTGGGTGAGAATGCGCCCGCCTTCAAGCATGACGAGAAGACTCCCGCCTGGCGCAGCGACCCGGCCCTCAAGGATCGGCTGGTCCTTGGCTATGTCGGTGATCCCTATGAAGACCTCGACCTGGAGGGCATCGCAAATGCCTTCGACAAGCTCGTAGCCAATGGGATCGACGTCGGACTGGCGGTTTTCGGCGTGGGTTCGCGCTTTCTCAAGCTGCATGAACGCCTGAGCCATATGGGCCATGGCGAACGCGTGCTCTTCCCTGGCCGTCCCAAGGTCGGCTCCATCGCCGAGGCCTACAAGGCGATCGACATCTTCGTCACGCCCACTCTCGCGGGTGTGGCCCGGAGCGAACGGAGCCGGTTCGACCTCGTCGATGCGCTCCTGCATGGCAAGACCATCGTGGCGTCCGACGGCCCGGTGGCGCGCGCCATCCTGGGCAATGCCGCGGTCTGGATCGATGACGGCGAGGACGGCCTGGCCGAAACGCTGCACCGGCTCGCCGGTGATGCTTCGCTGCGCAATGCGCAGCAGGAAAGGAGCGTGAGCCGGGCTGAGGAATGGCGCGCCTTGTCCTCCGCAAACGCGCTGGTCGAACGGCTCCGCAAGGCCCGGACGGTTGCCTCGTCATGATGGCATTCCGCACCCAGCCTGCCGTGCAGCCGGTGGATGACGCCGGCGCGAGCGGCGCCGCGCCGGCATCGGCACCGGTACCTCATGAGACCTCGGCACGGGACATCGTCTCGACCGCGGTGGCCAACGGCCTGCGCGCGGGCAATGGCGTGCAGCGCGTGACCACGGCCGAGGTCAACCAGGCCCGCGACATCTCCAACGCGATGCGCCGGCTGCCCGAACTCACCGAGGCCCTCGACAAGCTGCTTCCCTATGTGGTCAAGCACCCGCGCGAGGAGCGCTTCCAGGCCCTGGTCGCCCGGGCGCTCGAACGCGTGCAGGACCCGCGCGCCCTCCTGGTCTGGCGCGGCATCGACGAGCGTTTCCCAACCTCGCGCGAAGCCTTCTTCCGTGTGCTGCGCTGGACCATCCGCATCGACGGGGTCGATGCCGGCAGGACACTTCACACCGAGCGCTTCGCCGAAGAGCCGGAAGATCCCTCGCAATTGTTGATCTATGGCCGCGGCCTGATCGAATTGAAGGACTTCGACGGCGCCGAGGCCGCCTTCGGCCAGCTCGTCGAAATGGACAACACGCCCGAATCCGTACTGGTCGCGCTCGGACGCCTCTATGTCTCGCTGGGACAGCCGATGCGGGCACGCGAGATCATCGAGTTCGCGCGCGACAAGTTCGGCGAGACCAAGCACATTGCCCAGACGCAGGCGCGGATCGAACAGGACCTGCGCAGCCTCGGCGAGCTCGTGCCCGACCACGCCGACAGCGACGACCACCTGCCCAATCTGGTGATCGAGCGCGTGTTCGAGATGGCCATCGGCCAGCGCGAGGCAAACACCGACTTCGAGCCGCGCCGCTTCGTCGGACCGGTGGTGCTGATCAATGGCAGCCTGGGATCGGGCGGTGCCGAACGCCAGTTCACCAACACGGCGCTCGGCCTGAACCGGGCGATCCACGCCGCCAGCCCGATCGCCGATACCGACATCATGGGCCCCATCCATGTGGTCTGCAGCTCGCTGCATTCGCGCGCCGGTGCCGATTTCTTCGTGCCGCAATTCGTGGAAGCGGGCTTGCCGATCCATGAATATTCGCTGTTTGCCGAATATGGCGGGCGCCCGCGCTATTCCCGCGTCAAGGAGCTGATCGGCTTCCTCGATCACCTGCCGACGCAGATGCGGACGGGCGTGGTTCGCCTCACCGACGCGCTGAACTATATCCGCCCCGACATCGTGCATATCTGGCAGGACGGCTCGGTCCTCGCCACGGGGCTGGCTGCCCTGCTGGCAGGCGTGCCGCGCATCCTGCTTGGCGTGCGCACGCTGCCGCCGGAAGATCGCTTCGAACGCAACAAGCCGGAATATGAGGCGGTCTATCGCTCGCTGCTCTCGGCACGGGGCGTCGCCATCGTGGCGAATTCCCAGGCCGCCGGCGAGCGCTACGAGGCCTGGCTCAAACTACCCCGTGGCTCGGTGCGCATCATCCCCAACGGGCTCGATCCCCTGAGCACGGCAACCGACGAGAAGACCCTGGCCCTGACCCAAAAGCTCGAGAGCTTCGAGGTCAAGGCCGGCTTCACCGTCGGCTCGGTCATGCGCTTCGACGACAATAAGCGCCCGCTGCTCTGGCTCGAAACCGCCGCGAGCCTCGCCGCCCGCGTGCCCGATGCCCGCTTCATCCTGGTGGGTGACGGTCCCCTGCTCGGCAAGGCCACCGCCTATGCCGAGGAATTGGGGATCGCCGATCGCGTGCTGTTCACCGGTCGCTCTCCCCGCGTCGGCCATTGGCTGTCGCATATGGATGTCTTCCTGCTGCTGTCGCGCCATGAAGGCCTGCCCAACGTGCTGATCGAGGCCCAGTTCAGCGGGGTTCCGGTCGTCACCACGCCGGCGGGCGGCGCGGCCGAAACGCTGATGCCGAGAGTGAGCGGCACCGTGCTGCCCTCGATCGACAACCTGCAACCGGATGCCATCGCCGGCGAAGTGCTGGCCTGGCGCCGAGACCACCAGGAGCGCGCCGAACTCGCCGCCAATGTCGCGAAATGGTCCCGTGAACGCTTTTCCATGCGCCGCATGCTGGAGCTGACCGTCGATGCCTATCTCGACCGCTAACCCGCGAGGCGACAGCGCATGAAGCGAATGACCGAACAAGACACCAAGGCCGCCGATACCAGGCAGGCGATCGATGATGTCCTCGCTTTGGCCGGTGACGGCCGGATGCAGGACGCCCTCGCTTTGCTGACGCCACCCGTGGCTGCCGTCCCGCGCAATCGCAACCAGGTCCGCCGCCTCGTTGTCGCGCCCGCCATGCGCGCCGGCGAACTCGACACGGCCCGTATCTTCTTGGAACGCCTGGTCGAGGCCAACCCCTCTTCCAGCGACGACCTCCTCACGCTCGGCAGCGTGATGATGCGTTCCGGCCGCCGCGATGCAGGCCAGGCGCATATCGAACGGGCAGGAGAACTCGACCCCGACAATCTCGCCATCGCGGCGGTGCGGCTGCAGGCCCTGGTCCAGGCGACCGATTTCGACGCCGCCCGCGATTTCGCGCACCGCTATGCCGACCGCAGCCCGGACCATGCGCGGCTCGCCCAGCTTTGCCTGATCGCCCTCGCGCGAGCGGGTGATCTCGATACCAGCCTCGTTATCGTCGAGCGCTTGCAGGACCAGCCCGACCTTACGGCCGACCTTGCCCTCGAAGTCGCCCAGGTCCTGCAACTGGCGGGGCGCCACGAAGAAGCGCTGGCCATCGGCCGCAAGGCGCTGGAACAGGGCGGGGAGTCGCCCAGGCTGCACCTCGTCGTCGCGAATGCGATGCTGTCGCTCGGCGGGGAGGACGCGGAGATCCTCGAGCACCTGCGCCAGGCGCGCGACAAGGCCGCCAAGGACGTGCTTCTCCTGCGTACCCTCGGCGAGACGCTGCTGAGGCTGCGGCAGAACGAGGAAGCCGTCGACGTCCTCCGGCAGGCCAGCGCGCTGGCACCGGATCTGCGCAATCTCAAGATGTTGCTGGCGCGCGCCCTGCGCCTGGCCCGCCACTATGACGAAGCGGCCACGCTGCTGCGCAAACTGGCGCAGGAAGCCCCCCATTCGCCGGCCTTGCAGCGCTACACCATCTCGACGCTGCTGCAGGCGGGTCTGGAGGATGAGGCCCAGGGGCACTATGCCGATCTGGTCGGCCGCAAGCGCGCTTATCTCCAGGGTTCCTTCACCGATGCGCTCGCCCGTCTCGATGAGAACCTGGCCAGTGCGCCCATCCCCAAGGGCAGGCTCGCCTTCGCCTGGTCGCTCGCCAGCCGGCTTGCCGGCGGCGAGCCCATGGACCGCAACGCCTGGGAGGATCGGGTGCGCTGGGGCTGCCTGGCCGATCTCCTGCTGCTCGACTGGCTCGAATGCGCTCCCGAACGGGTGGGCGAAGTGGCTGAAATGCTCGACGGCATCGACGCCGCCGTAGCCGGCCTCCGCAAAGGCCTGGACAAGGGCAAGGGGGCCCTGCTGATCAGCCCGCATATGGGGCCGATGTATGCCGGGCCCCTGGCGCTGCACATGGCGGGTATTGCGATGAAATGGCTCGCTTCCGCGCCCAAGATCGCCTCCTTCCCGCATGTCGGCTCCCTGATCTCCACCAGCGAACACTCGGAGTTGGAAGTGACGCGCGAGGTGATGACCTCCCTGCGCCAGGGCAATGCGGTGATTATCGCCATCGACGGCGCCATGAGCCCCGCGGCCCCACGCGTCGGCTGGGAGGGACGACGGGTAACCTATTCCCCGTTCGCCGCCGGGCTCTGTTACCGCCTTGGCGTTCCGAGCTTCATCACCATCCCCTATTGGCAGGATCGCCGCGTGAAGTTCCACGTCGAAGCCATGCCCGCCAAGCAAGAGGGCCAGGAATTCCCCGCTTTCGCCCAGGCCTACCAGGACGCCTTCTTCCGGGAAGTCGAACGGCAGATCCTGCGCGGCCCCGAAAATCTGCGGCTCAGCGGCGGCATCTGGCGAGGCATCCGCTGATGGCTCCGCCTCTCACACATAACAAGTCATCCCCCATCGAGCCTCGCAGGCGTGCTTGCGAGCGCAAGAGGAACGGGATGGCGAGATTCTCATCCACGAAGGAACTCCATCTCTTTTTCGAAACCTGTCCGCCTCCCGCAGGAGGACGGTGACCTACGGACGATCTGCCGTTCCAGGTGATCGACCCACGCAACAGCCCTCAGGGCGTCGCAATGACAAAACGCAAGGAGTTATGTCTTGAGTCAGAAACGCAAGATCGCAGTCATCGGGCTGGGTTATGTCGGCCTGCCGGTCGCGGTAGCCTTTGCCAAGCATGGCTATGACACGATCGGCTTCGACATCGATCAGACCCGCGTCAAGGAACTACAGTCCGGCGAGGATCGCACGCGCGAAATCTCCAGCGAAGAGCTGAAGGCAACGCCGCCGATCTTCTCCTGGAATCCGGCCGACCTCAACAAAGCCGATTTCTTCATCGTCACCGTGCCGACCCCCGTCGACAGTGCCAACCAGCCCGATCTCGGCGCCCTGCGCGCTGCCTCGCGCACGGTCGGCAGCGCCCTCAAGCGCGGCGACATCGTCGTCTACGAATCCACCGTCTATCCCGGCGCGACCGAGGAAGAATGCGTCCCCGTGCTGGAAAAGGCCTCGGGCCTCACCAGCGGCGTCGACTTCACCGTCGGCTACTCCCCCGAGCGCATCAATCCGGGCGACAAGGAGCACACCTTCACCAAGATCAAGAAGGTGGTATCCGGCCAGGACGAGGAAACCCGCGGTATCGTCGCCGACGTCTATGGGTCGGTCATCACCGCCGGGGTGCATGTCGCCCCCACCATCAAGGTGGCGGAAGCTGCCAAGGTGATCGAGAACGCCCAGCGCGACATCAACATCGCCTTCATGAACGAGCTGTCGCACATCTTCCAGCTTCTCGATGTCGATACCGGCGACGTGCTCGAAGCAGCCTCGACCAAATGGAACTTCCTGCCCTTCAAGCCGGGTCTGGTCGGTGGCCATTGCATCGGCGTCGATCCCTACTACCTGACCTATCGTTCGGAGAAGGCCGGCTACCATCCCCAGGTCATCCTGTCGGGTCGGCGCATCAACGACTCCGTCGGCGAGCGCATCGCCCGCGAATGCGTGCGCCTGCTGCTGCAGGAGGGCCGCAAGGTCGAGAACGTGCTGCAGCTCGGCCTGACCTTCAAGGAAGACGTGCCGGATCTGCGCAATTCCAAGGCGGCGGGCATCCTCAAGGAGCTCAACCGTTTCGGCATCCAGACCGCGGTGCACGATCCCTGGGCCTCCAACGAGGAAGCTCTGCACGAATATGGTGTCGAACTTTCTGAGCTGGACGATGTCGAACCGGCCGACGCCATCATCCTGGCCGTTCCCCACAAGGAATATGCCGCCAAGGGCTGGCCGCTGATCAAGTCGCGCCTGCGCAACGGCACGGGCGTGGTCATGGACGTCAAGGGCGTACTCGATCGCTCGACCGCGCCGGAGGGTGTCACAGTCTGGCGGCTGTGACCTCGCGCCCTTGAACGCTCAACGCACCATAGGCGCTTCGGCGCCATGCCTGCTCCGCTTCCGCGGGGCAGGCATGGGTTCTGGCTTCCCCTCGCGTCGACCTGGCGCGAGGACGAGGTCTCGTGCCCATTGCGTTGCCGGGCAGCATCGAGCCCATTACCTCCCCAGCCGTCACCAGCCCATGGCAGATAGAAGGATCATGGCCGATGACATCAGCTGAAGTCCTCCAACAAGATTGGGACGGATATCTCATCCTGCTGCGCCACGCGCTACGCGATCTGCCTGACAACAACGTCAAGACGCGGCGGGCCATCTACAATCATGCCGAAAAGACCCAAAAGCAGATCTTCGACGAAGATGAGAGCGAGACCGATGCCGAGGATCTCGACTATCATCATCGCCTGCTGAGAACGACGATCCGGATCCTCGAAAACGACATCCGTGCCGACATCGACGTCTTCGCCGACAGCTATGCGCCGCCGGATCTGCGCGAGGCCGCCAACAAACTGGCTGAAGCGCGCGATCTCAGGCGCTCCCGCAAGCGCAACGCCGCTGCCCGGGAGGCGCGGCTTGTCGATGGCGGGGTCCAGGAAGACTATCTCAGCCGAGCCAGCCGACAGGACCTGGAGCTGATCGCCCATCTCAGCAACGGGCTGTTCCTGGCCGATCCGGCTCGTGGGAAGAATGGCCGCGGCACCCGGGTTGCCGGTGCGATCGGGGTGGTGCGCGCCATTCTCATCGTCCAGTTCCAGCTCATCGCCTCCGAAAGCCGCTTCGGCATTCTCTGGATGCTGATTCAGCCGGCCGTGTTGCTGACGCTGATCTCGCTGATCTATTTCATTCTTCAGACGCAGTTCATCATGAACATGGACGTGCCGACTTTCGCCCTGCTCGGAAGCACGACTTGGATCATGTGTCGCCAAGTGATCTTCCGGGTCAGCACGGCTGTCGCGCATAACCGCGTCTTCATCAATCTGCCGCCTGTCCGGCCGATCCATCAGGCGCTCGCTTTTGCGGTCCAATATCTGATCATCTACGCCGTGGTCTTCATGATCCTGCTGACCTGCGGAAGGATGGTCAACATGATCACCCTTCCCGCCGACGTGCCGAAGGTGGTCAGCTATGTCATCGCGATGTGGTCATATGGCCTGGCGATCGGTCTCATCTTCGGCAGCATTGCCGTGCACTGGCCGTTCTTCCTGCGCCTGGCTTCGGTACTCGAACGCGGTCTGCAGCTGTTCTCATCGGTGTTCTTCGTGACCGAGCAGTTGCCCGAGGAATATCGCGCCTACGTGCTGTGGTCACCGACCGCCCATGGCATGCAGCTTCTGCGTGCCGCCTATTTCCCGGGCTACGCCTCCTCGGACGCCAACCCGACCTATTTCTTTCTATGTCTGATCGCTGTGTTGGGCGTCGGCCTTCTGGCCGAAAAGCACGCACGGCCTCGCATCCAACCCGTGTGAGGACCATGATCGCGCTCGAACATGTCGTGGATACGCCCATGGTGGGGGGAACGCCCTACCCGATAGCGCTCGACATCACCATGACGCTGCCCGTCAGGCGCTATGCCGTCGTCTCGCCGGATCCGATCGCGCGCAAACCCGCCATCGACCTGTTCGCCGGCCTGCGCCCTCCAACCAGCGGCCGTGTCGTTCGAGGAGGCAGTTGTTCCTGGCCTATCGGACGAGCAGGCTTTGTTCGCGGTAAATTGAGCGGGAGACAAATTGTAGCCTTAATCTCCCGTTTGTATCATCTTGACTATAGATTCTGTATATACCTCGTCGAGTCGATGTTGACTCTGCCGGAATATCTCGACGAGTTCGTAGAGCATTGGCCGGCCACAGCGAGGCAGGAATTAGGGTATATTTTACCGCTCCTGCCGACATTTGACATCTACGTCGTCGACGGCACGTTCCCCTATCGGAAAGATCGCTTCACCTTGCTGTGGAGAGCCCTTTTCGAGCAGCGTATTGACGGTCGCACGCTTCTCCTGTCGACCGTCCGCAAATCCGAAGTCGATGAGTTCTGTGACACCGCCCTCATCCTCAATCAGGGTCTGATCGAAATAGAGAGCCAACTTGACGAAGTCCTCCGCAAATTCCCTCTCCGTCCCGACATCAACGACACTGGACGAGGTCAACCCGAGCCCCTTGTCGACGATCAATTCGCTTAAAGGCGAGATCGCTCCGGAAGAGAGTGCGGCGTTTCTGCGCTACCAGCACAAGGTAAGGCGCCGGCGGCGGCGTTTTTCCTTGATCGGACTGATGCTTGCTTTGCTGCCACTGGCGCTGACGGCATTCTATGTTTTCGTTGTCGCCACGCCTCTCTATACGGCGGAGTCACGGTTCGCGATCCGGGGCGGCGATGTCCAGCAGCCGGTCGGCGTCGGCGGCCTACTCTCGTCCGGCTCGTCCGGCATGGGTGTCAGCGGCTTCGTCGATGGCTACGCCGTGCGCGACTTCCTGCAGTCGCGCGAAGCGATGGACGGGCTCGCCAACAAGATCGACCTTACCAAGATGCTCACCGAGCATCCGGCCGATCCGCTGGTGAGCCTGCCGGACAATCCGTCGCAGGACGAGCTCTATCGGGCCTATAAGTCGCTGGTCACGGTGCGCTACAACATGATCGAGCAGATCGTCGTCCTGCAGGTCGAGGCCTTCACCCCGGAGGACTCGGTCAAGATCTCCAATGCGCTGATCGATCTGTCCGACACCTTCGCCAACAAGATGAACCAGCGCGCCCTCGATGACGCCCTCAAGGTTGCGCAGGAGGAAGTCAGCCGCAGCGAGCAGCGTTCGGCGGCGGCCCGCCTCGAAGTGGCCAACTGGCGCAACCGGAACGCCAATGTCGATCCGACGGGCGACCTGACCGTGCTGACCAATCTGATCGGGCAGCTCGAGGCCCAATTGGCCGCCGCCCAGACCGATCTCGGCCAGCTCAAGGCGACGCAGGGCGACAATCCGCGGCGCAAGAGTGTGGAGACGCGTATCGTCACTCTCCGCAAGGAAATCGATGACACTCGCCAGCGGCTGGGTGGCGGTAGCGAAACGGTGGCCAAGCAGCTTTCCAGCTACGAAAGCCTGAAGATCGCGCAGGACTTCGCCGATACCAACCTGGCTTCGGCCCGCCAGTCCCTGGACCAGGCGCGCGTGGCGATCCTGCGCCAGCAGCGCTATGTCTCGCCGATCGCCCAGCCCAAGGCCGATTACACGCCGACCTATCCCCAGAAGCTGACCGCTCTCGGCTCCGCCCTGCTGGTGGGGCTGGCGCTGGCCTTTCTCGCTTCGGTGACCGGCGGCCTGATCCGCAACGCAATCTCGGGCCGGTGAGGTTTGGCGATGAAGCTTGGCTTTGGCCGTTCAACTCTCCAATTCTCCCGCCATCCCATTCATGCAAGGAGTGACGCGCGATGAAGGTATTCGTTCTGGGGTCCTGCCGTCTGCACAGGCCGATGGAAGAGATCGCCGCCACCGGGCGCTGCAGCCATTATGACGGCGGCTCACGCGCCTATCTGCACTCGGTCGGCGAGGCCGTGCAGCGTCTGCGCTGGATGCGCGGCGAATGCCAGATCCCTGACGGCATGGCGCCCTATGTCTTCTCGACCGAGCGCGCGCCCAGGCTTTCCGCCAATGCCCAGAAGGAACAGGCCAAGGCCGATTTCCTTCTCGTCGAGGTCGCGTCCGAGAAGGAATTGATCTGCGACGGCATCTATCTTCAGCTCAACTATCTCCACCGCCATCTGCTCAGCCCCCTGGGCGACGGGGGCAAATTGTGGTGGAAGGAAATGCTGCAGAAGCGCTGCATCTCGGCCGAAACCGCCAAGAAGGTCATCGCCTCCGAGCAGTTCGCGGAAGCAGGTTTCGGCGAGGCGGATGCCCGCATCCTGCGCGACGCCTATTGCGAGATCGCCGACGAGGGTGCCCTGCGCCAGGGCCTGATCGAACTCAAGCAACTGTGGGGCAAGCCGATGGCGGCCGTGTCCCATGTCGGCCTGCCGCTCCAGGACGGGCGCGTGCTGCAGAGCCGCGAGGCGTTCATCGAGCGCGTCAAGAAGATCGGGGCGGAACTCGGCATTCCCGTGTTCGAACCGCGCGACGTGATCGAGGCCGTCGGCCGCACGCGTGCCCTCGAACGCCAGGGTGCCGATCTCGACCATTACGACCCGGGCTTCGAACAAATGTATGGCTGGTATCTGCTCAACCGCGTGATCAAGCCGAACGCTTCTGTCATTCCCGACCTGGCGGCCTGACGGCCTGCCGCGTCGGTTTTATCCACCTCGGAGCAAAGCGCGTCTTGGTGCAATCGCCGCTCTGCTCCAGCTCTTTATTGTGACGCGTCTTTGCGATTCTTGGCGATACAGCCAAATCGCAAAACGCTATGAAAGGACTGACCCTTTATGCGCTTTCTGATTACCGGCACGGCTGGCTTCATCGGCTTCCATCTCGCCCGCCGCCTGTTGGCCGACGGCCACTTCGTGGCAGGCGTGGACGGCATGACGCCGTATTACGACGTCACGCTGAAGCAGGCCCGGCACGCCATGCTCGGCAAGACCAACGCGTTCCGCGAGCATATCCTGATGCTGGAGGATTTCGGTGCGCTCGAGCAGGTCGTCGCCGACGAGAAGCCCGATGTCATCATCCACCTCGCCGCCCAGGCGGGTGTACGCTACAGCCTGGAAAATCCGCGCGCCTATGTCGACGCCAATCTGGTCGGCACGTTCAATGTGATGGAGCTGGCCCGAGCTCATTCCGTCGGCCATTTCCTGTTCGCCTCGACGAGTTCGGTCTACGGCGCCAACAAGGACATGCCTTTCAACGAGCGGGAGCGCACCGACCACCCTCTCACGCTCTATGCGGCGACCAAGAAGGCCACCGAGGACATGGCGCATTCCTATGCGCATCTGTGGAAGATCCCGACCACGGCCTTCCGCTTCTTCACGGTCTACGGCCCTTGGGGCCGGCCCGACATGGCCCTGTTCAAATTCGTCAAGGCGACGCTGGCTGGCGAGCCGATCGACGTCTATGGCCATGGCAAGATGCAGCGCGACTTCACCTATGTCGAAGATCTGGTCGAATCCATCGCGCGCCTTACCAAGGTACCGCCGGTGGAAGGACAGCCGGTCAGTGAGATCGATTCCCTGTCGCCGGCCGGGCCTTATCGCGTCGTCAATATCGGCGGCGGCCAGCCGGTCGGCCTGCTCGACTATGTCGACGCCGTCGAGAAATGCCTGGGCATGCCGGTGAAGCGGAACTTCCTCGACATGCAGAAGGGTGACGTTCCCGCGACCTTCGCGGCGGCAGATCTCCTGGAGCAGCTCATCGACTACAAGCCCACGACGACGATCGATGTCGGCGTCAAGAACTTTGTCGAATGGTACCGCTCCTACTACCGGGTCTGAGTTGAGCCCGGATTTGCAAGACACCACCGGCCCGGCTCGCCGCGAAGGAATTTCGCGACGAGCCGGAAGCCAGATCCACCTCCCCCGACTGGGACAAACGCCGAGTTGTCAAGATGACCCTAGCCTCTCCAGCGGAGTCGCATACACGCGCAAGCGTGGCACTCTTCAAGCTTGAACGCTTCGCCGAAGCTGCCGAGGAAGCACGGACCGCCCTGGCGATCACGCCCGACGACAATATTGCCCTGCGCACCTTGGCGCGCAGCACTCTGAGCCTGGGCGACATCGAGGGCACTATCGCTGCCCTCACCAATCTCCTGCCTTCTTCGGTCAACGAGGCCGCTGCCGGCATTCGCGCCCTGCTGCGCCATGGCGAAGTACAGGCGGCGGCGCGCGTCGCGGCCGTGGCACCCGCCAGGATCGAATCCTGCGATTCCGAAGTGCTGCCGCGCATCGTCACGCTGCTCCGCCAACAGGCATTGCGAAAGCAGAACCCGGCCCAGGAGCGGGTGGCGGCTTTCGAAATGGCGCTCGCCCTCGCCCCTGACAATGCCGCCCTTCGTATCGATTTCCTGAGATTGCTGGCATCGGCAGGCGAAGCCGCCGCCTTTGCCCGCAATGCCAGGCTCGTCACCGATGCAACCGCCCTTGCCGATGCCTCTGCCACCCTTGCCCGCGATGTCGGCAATCGCGCCAGGCAAGCCTTCCGTGACCAGCGCTGGCAGGAAGCCCATGAATGGCTGCAGGCCGGCAGCCGCCTCGGCCTCGAACAGGCGGCAGGCGATCTTGCCGAGCGCATCAAGGCACGCCGGCTCGCCGAAGCCCGCAAGACATTGGTCGCCAAGGAGCCGGACAGCCAGCAGCACACCGCCGCCCTGCTTGCCGACTATCCGGAGGACGGCGCGGCCCGCAGCCTGCATGCGCGCGCCCTGATCGCCAACCGGCACTATGCGCAGGCCAAGACGCTGCTGCAGGCGGTCTCCGCCCAGGGCGCGGCCACGGCCGACGACTATGTGCAGCTTGCACGCGCCTGCCGGGCCAGCCAGGACATCGAGAGCGCCATCGGCGCCTGCTTCGATGCCCTCGCGTTGCGCCACGAGGATCCGACTGCGCTGGTCCTCCTCGGACATCTCCTGCCGGGCCGGGAATAAACGACGGCCTCCGGGCTCCGCTGGAGGCTGTTTCACCCTGCGGGCGAGGTCGAGAGGCCGCGCATGCGCATATAGATCAACGGAAGAGCCATGCTGCAAAAACAAGTGAGTTTCGGCATTGCCGTCACCGTCTCCCTCCTGGTTGGGACCGCAGCCCTGGGGCAACAAAGCGTGGCGCATCCGGAGACCGTGGACCGCATCCCGCGCGCCCAGATCTTCAACGGTCGCATGAAGTCGCCCGCCAACCTGCCCAATGTCGGCTTCGTCTGGGGCTCCAAGACCCCCCTGCGCTCGAACAAGGTGATCGACAGCTTCTACTACCCCAACCAGCGCGATCTCAACCGCGCCCATACGGCGGAATGGTACAAGGCCAATCATCCCAGCTGGATCACCTATCAGTGCGATCAGCAGACGCCCTCCTTTGGCTACACCTATTCCTGGGGCGCCTATGCGCCGCTGGACACCAGCAATCCCGAGGTGCGCCAATATCTCTTGAAGACCTATATCGAGCCGGCCTTGGCCAAGGGTTATCGTTCCATTGCCTTCGACAATGTCGCCCTGCCCAACACCGACAAGCGCTGCGGCGTCTGGCGCGACGGCAAATGGGTGCAGCTTTTCAGTGGGCAGTCGCGTGATCCGGCTCATACCGCCCAGAAGCTCGATTATATCGGCTGGCTCGCCAAGGAGATCCATCAACGCGGCGGCCTGATCGCATTGAATGCCAAGATCGACCCCAAGCAGCCCGACGAGACAAAGGCCCTGATCAACCTGGCCGATATCTGGGTCGATGAAGGCGGCTTCAGCGACAGTTGCCGGCGCCGCATCACCGACGATGCGTGGCGGCTCAAGCACGAACTGATCCAGCAACGCAAGGATCGGGCCTATGTCTCGATCAACTACACTTGCACGAACGCTTCCGCTTCCCCCGACAATGCCGAATTGTCCTGGATCGTCGCCAGCTTCCTGGTGAACCGCAACAATCGCAGCTATCTCGCCGTGCTGCCGCAGAAGGACACCGGGCGCTGGGTCGAATATCCCAATCTCGATCCACCCGTCGGTCCTCCCACAGGCCCTTCCGAGCTTCAGGGCACGATCGCCTGGCGCAACTACCAGCGCGGCTATGCCGCCGTGAATTTCTCGGATGGGGAATCGGCCACGATCCAGCCACCTGCGGGCAACTGGCGCGACCTGTCCGGCCAGGCAGTCAATGGCCCGATCGAGCTCAAGCCGCGATCCGGCGTGGTGCTGCTCAGGGCGGAAAGCTGATCGGCGCGGTTCCAGACGATACAGGACGTTCGATATGAAAATAGCCGGCTTTCAGCCGGCTATTTTAATTGATCTCTCGCAGAAAAGACCCATGCGGATTGCCGCTTCCCGGGAGCGAGAGCGTGCCTATACCAGCCTGAATAAAGATTGACTCACCCATTCCGTCATTGCGAGCGCAGCGAAGCAATCCAGGGGCTCGAAGGCATGGAGTTTACGGACGAGGACGTCCATAGGCGCTAAGATAAGGCGAGAGGCGCGAGGCCGGCCTCCCCCTTCGCCCCGTTTACGGGGAGAAGGTAAGGATGAGGGGCGGCGCGACCTCACAAACTGACGCCGTCCGTAGCCCCTCACCTCCATCCTCTCCCC
>NZ_LYXZ01000087.1 GCF_001676615.1 Labrys sp. WJW
CGCCCCGCGTCCCGCGGCCCAGGCTCCGGCTCCGGCAGCAGCGCCCCCGGCGGCTCCCCGCCCCGCGGCTCCCGCCGCTGCCGCTCCCTCCGCACCGCGTCCGGCTGCACCGGGACGTCCGGGTGGTCCCCAGCAGGGCGGACGCCCCGGCCAATCGATGGGAGGTCGCCCCCAGGGGCAGCGTCCGAACCGTCCGGGTGCCGGCATGGTTCTGCGCACGCTCTCCAGCGAGGAAATGGATGCCCGCACCCGCGTGCTGGCGGAAGCCCGTGTTCGCGAGGCCGAGGAGCGCAAGCGCGCAGCCGAGGAAGCCGTGCGCCGTGCGGCCGAGGAAGCTCGTCGCGAGGAAGAGCGCAAGGCTGCTGAAATCCGCAAGCGCGAAGAAGAAGAGCGTCATCGCCGCGAGGAAGAAACCCGCCGCCATGGCGAGGCCGAGGCACGACGCCATCTTGGCGATGCCGCACCGGCGCCCCGTGAAGGGGCAGCACCGGCCCGGCCCAGTGGCTATGGCGACCGGCGCGAAGGCTCCGGCGACCGGCGTCCGCCGCGCGAAGGCGGTTCCGGCTTCGGTGACCGGCGTCCCCGTGAAGGCGGCGCAGGACCGGCTGGTGAACGTCGCGGTCCGCCGCGCGAAGGGGGTTCCGGCTTCGGCGAGCGCCGTGGTCCGCCGCGCGAGGGTGGTGGTTTCGGCGAACGCCGTGGTCCGCCGCGTGAAGGCGGCACCGGCTTCGGTGAGCGTCGTGGCCCGCCGCGCGAAGGTGGTTCGGGCTTCGGCGATCGCCGCCCCGGCGGTGGCTTCGGTGCCAATCGTGGTGCCACTGCCTTTACGCCTTCGGAGCCGGCCATCACGCCGCCGGCCGGCCGCAATGTCGGCGGACCGGTCCGCACCCGCGCGGTTGCCGATGACGACGATAGCGGTCGCGGTGTGCGCCGTGGTCCCGGCGGTCCCGGGCGCGGCAATGCCGCCCCCCCGCGCCGTGAGGCGACCCCGCGCACGACCGAGCAGAAGGGCCGCGGCCGTCTGACCGTGACCAGCGCGACCGGGGACGAGGACGAACGCACGCGTTCGGTCGCTTCCTTCCGCCGCCGCACCCAGCGCATGACCGGCCATCGCCATGTCGAGGCCAAGGAAAAGATCATGCGCGAGGTGGTGATTCCGGAAGCGATCACCATTCAGGAACTCGCCAACCGCATGTCGGAACGCGCGGTCGACGTCATTCGCCTGCTGATGAAGCAGGGCGAAATGAAGAAGATCAACGACGTTATCGACGGCGATACCGCACAGCTGATCGTGGAAGAGCTCGGCCATACGGCCAAGCGCGTCTCGGAAGCCGACGTCGAGGAAGGCCTGTTCGCCGAAGCCGACATCGACGATCATCTCGAGCCGCGCCCACCGGTGGTGACCATCATGGGCCATGTCGACCACGGCAAGACCTCGTTGCTGGATGCCATCCGCTCGGCCAATGTCGTCTCCGGCGAAGCCGGCGGCATCACCCAGCATATCGGCGCCTATCAGGTGACCTCGCCGCTCGGCGGCAAGATCACCTTCATCGACACGCCCGGCCACGCCGCCTTCACTGCCATGCGCGCCCGCGGCGCCAAGGTGACGGATATCGTGGTGCTGGTGGTGGCGGCCGATGACGGCGTCATGCCGCAGACGGTGGAAGCCATCAATCACGCGACCGCCGCCAAGGTGCCGCTGATCGTGGCGATCAACAAGATCGACAAGCCCGACGCCAAGCCGGAACGCGTGCGCACCGAACTGTTGCAGCACAACATCCAGGTGGAATCGATGGGCGGCGAAACCATCGAGGTCGACGTTTCGGCCAAGCAGCGTACCAATCTCGACAAGCTGTTGGAAATGATCCAGCTGCAGGCCGAAATTCTCAACCTGCAGGCCAACCCCGATCGTCCGGCCGAAGGTTCGGTGATCGAAGCCAAGCTCGATCGCGGCCGGGGTCCGGTTGCCACCGTGCTGGTGCAGCGCGGTACGCTCAAGGTCGGTGACATCGTCGTCGCCGGTGCCGAGTGGGGCCGCGTGCGCGCTCTGGTCAACGATCTGGGCGCCACGCTTCCGCAAGCCGGCCCGTCCCTGCCGGTCGAGGTGCTCGGCTTCAACGGCACACCGGAAGCGGGTGACCGCGTTGCGGTGGTCGAGAGCGAAGCGCGAGCCCGCGAGATCACCGAATATCGTACGCGTCAGAAGCGCGAGAATACCGCGGCACGCCTTGGCGCCGGTCGTGGCACGCTCGCCGACATGATGGCGGCGGTGAAGGCCGGGTCGGGTGCCCGTGAACTGCCGCTGGTCGTCAAGGCCGACGTGCAGGGTTCGCTGGAAGCCATCATCGGTGCCCTCGACAAGGTGGGCAATGACGAGGTGAAGGCTCGCGTCATCCATTCGGGTGTCGGCGGCATCACCGAGTCGGACATCACTTTGGCCGAGGCCTCGGGCGCTGCCGTGATCGGCTTCAATGTGCGTGCGCACAAGGAAGCCCGCGAGGCGGCCGAGCGTACCGGCACCGAGATCCGCTACTACAACATCATCTACAACCTCGTGGATGACGTGAAGGGCGTGCTCTCCGGCCTGCTGGCGCCGACCCTGCGCGAAGAGTTCCTCGGCAATGCCCAGATCCTCGAGGTGTTCAACATCACGAAGGTCGGCAAGGTCGCGGGTTGCCGCGTCACCGATGGCCATGTCGAGCGTGGCGCCAATGTCCGCCTCATCCGCGACAATGTCGTCATCCACGAAGGCAAGCTCTCCACGCTCAAGCGCTTCAAGGACGAGGTCAAGGAAGTCCAGGTCGGCCAGGAATGCGGCATGGCCTTCGAGAACTACCAGGACATGCGCTCGGGCGACGTCATCGAGTGCTACCGCGTCGAGGAAATCAAGCGTACGCTCTGATCGATCTCGGCAGAAAGTCGCGCAATGGCCGGGTGCAAGCCCGGCCATTGCTGTTTTATGGAGCGCGGACATCCTGTCCGCTCTTGTTTCGGACAGCGCTCCAGCCCATGAAAAGAAAAGAGCGGACAGGATGTCCGCGCTCCCAGAAGAACACCATGCCCCGTCTTACCCCCTCCTCTTCCAAAGCCCCGTCGCAGCGGCAATTGCGTGTCGCGGAACTGATCCGCCACGCCATCGCCGATATCCTGCAGCGCGGCGAGATCATGGATCCCGTGCTCGAAGGCAAGGTCATCACCGTGCCGGAAGTCAGGATGTCGCCCGATCTCAAGGTCGCAACCGTCTATGTGATGCCGCTGGGCGGCGGGGATGGCGAGGCCGTGATCAAGGCCCTGGCCTCCCATGCCAAATATCTGCGCGGCCTGATCGCACGGCGCGTGACCATGAAATATGCGCCTAATTTCCGCTTCATGATCGACACGACCTTCGACTACGCCTCCAAGGTCGACACCCTCCTGCGCCAGCCGGAAGTCAGCCGTGATCTCGAACAGAAACTGCCGGGCCAGGAGGAGGACGAGGAATGAGTGCTCCCCGTTCCACCCGCGTCGAGGTCAATGGCTGGATCATCCTCGACAAACCCGTCGGCATGACCTCGACCCAGGGCGTCTCGGTGGTCAAGCGCGTGTTCAACGCCAAGAAGGCCGGCCATGCCGGCACGCTCGATCCCCTGGCCTCCGGCATCCTGCCCATCGCGCTGGGCGAAGCCACCAAGACCGTTCCCTATGTCATGGACGGCCGCAAGGTCTACCGCTTCACCGTGGCCTGGGGGGTGGAGACCAATACCGATGACACCGAGGGCGGCCCGGTGGCGACCTCCGACGCCAGGCCCGAAAGGGCCGAGGTCGAGGCCCTGCTGCCACGCTATACCGGCGTGATCAGCCAGGTTCCCCCCCGTTTTTCCGCCATCAAGATCGATGGCGAGCGGGCCTATGACCTGGCGCGTGAGGGCGAGGAAGTCGAACTCGAGGCCCGCAACATCGAGGTGCACGCCCTGCGCATCGTGGAATACAGCCGCGAGGCCACCACGTTCGAGGCCGAGTGCGGCAAGGGCACCTATGTACGGGCGCTCGCCCGCGACATGGGCCGGGATCTTGGCTGCTACGGCCACGTCACGGCCCTGCGCCGGGCAGTGGTCGGCACCTTTGACGAGCAGGATGCCGTGACGCCGGACGAACTGCGCGCCATGAAGGAAGGCGCCGCCGATCTGCCGCCGCTGGCGGAAGCCCTGCTGCCGGTCGAAACCGCCCTCGAGGCTTTGCCGACCCTGGTGGTTTCCCAGCACGATGCCGGCCGCCTTGCTCGCGGCCAGGGCGTGATCCTGCGCGGACGCGACGCGCCGGTCTTCGAAGGCGTGGCGGCGGTGATGTCCGGCGGCACGCTGGTGGCCCTCGCCGAACTCGATAGCGGCGAATTGCTGCCCAAGCGCATCTTCAGATTATAGAGCGCCGTGCCAAAAGGCGGACACCGGTTTTTGGCAAAGACGACGGGGCAACAGCGCCCTGCGGCATCGGGCCCGGTTCCTGAACCGAGTTCGGTGCTTTCCTGTCTCGCGGGCCGGTTCATTTACGACAGACCGAGGAACTTCAGGCTTCCTGAAACCACTCCGCCCTTCGCAGGGGCAGGATCGATGGACCATGGATGCGCCGGGTTGCCACGGTCTGGAACACATTGATACCGCCGCGCTGGAAGCTGATGCAGCACATCGACAAATAGAGCAGCCATAGCCTCGTGCGTTCCCAGCCGACCATGGCACTGGCCTTCTCCCGGTTCGCCCAGAGATTGTCGACCCAGTGCTTGAGGGTCAGGTAAAAATGCATGCGCATCGGCTCGATATCATGGATTTCGAAGCCATGCCGCTCGAGATTGGTCGCGGTCATGCCGATGTGGTCCATCTCGCCGCCCGGGAAAATATAGCGGCGGATGACTCTCATATAGGCCGTTTCCCGGCCGAACTTGGACATGTCGAACAAGGCACGCCGAACGCTGGCCTGGTGGAGATAGCGGCCATCGGGGGTCATCAGGTCACGCATGTGGATGAAATGGCGGTCGTGATTCTTCAGCCCCACATGCTCGAACATCTCGATCTGCGCGACCGCATCGAACTGACCTGATGGCTCGATGTTGCGATAATCGCGCAATTCCACCTTGACCTTGTCTCCCAGTCCCTCTCGTTCGACTTTCGCGTGGCAGAATTCCAGCTGGCGCTGCGCCAGGGTCACGCCATAGGCCGTGACGCCGTAATGCCTGGCGGCATGACAGACCAACCCTCCCCAGCCGCAACCGATGTCGAGCAATCGGTCACCGGGTTTCAATTGAAGCTTCTGGCAGATACGGTCGAGCTTGGTCCTCTGGGCATCTTCGAGCGAGGATTCCGGGCTCGGGAAATAGGCCGCCGAATACACCATCTCGGGATCCAGGAACAATTGATAGAACTCGTTCGAGACGTCGTAATGGAACTGGATCAGCTCCTTGTCGTCCCGCCCCTTGGCATAGTGCATCGGAACCGAGCCACCGAAGCTGGGCAGTGGAGCTGCCTTGGCCATCCGGCCGAAGAGGAATGGCGTGGCAAACCTCAACAGCTTCATTTTGGGGAATGACCGGCCCGTGGCGAGTGCCTTGCTGTGATTCCAGCGTGCCGCCGCCTGGAGCGGGCTTCCACCGACAATGTCGACCTCCTGTTCGGCGTATAGCTCGAACAGCGTCATCAGCCTCGGGCGCGTCAACATCCGGCGTATCGCCTCGGGCGAGCGCAACACGAAGCGGATGTCGTCTCTGGCGCGAGGCCCGAGCGGCAGAACTTCGCCGTTCCACAATTCGAGGCTGAGATCCGCTCCAAGCTTGTCGGCGACCTCCCCGACGAGCCGACGCGTAACTGCAAGACGCTTTTCTTCTAGATTCATGGACGCCGCTTCAGGGGTTGGGAGGCCTGCCTGCACTCACCCCACTCGGCGTGAAGGCAATGCAGCGACGCGTCCCGAATCGACCGGCTCGGGCAAACGTCTCTCCATCTCCCTTTTGACAGGTTTAATATTACCTGCAACCCAGAGGTGCATCACCCCGCGGTCACAAGGAGCAGGAACGATGCGAGGCTGAGGCGCGCGGCTGTAGCGTCAGGGGCGACAGTCCTCAGGGCACCTTGGCATCGATGCCCGGCAGCCGGGCGATCGCGCCGGCGAGAAATTCGATCAGCAGCCTCACACGCGCAATCCCGGCGCGTTCGGGCACGATCAGCATGTTCAAAGGTGTCGGCAGCGGCGCATATTCAGGCAGGATCGGCTCCAGCCGCCCCTGCTCCAGGAGATCGTCGACCAGCCAGACATGGGTCGGGCCGAAGCCGCGGCCGGCAGCAAACGCCTCGCGCGCCGCAAGTCCGTGATCGACCTGCAGGCGGCCGCCGAAGGGTATGGCATGGCGGCTTCCGTCCGGCCCCTCGAGAATGAGCGTCTCGCTGCCCGCAATGTTCGACATGCGTATGCCCTCGAGCCCGCCCAGGTCTTCCGGCGTCTCCGGCCGGCCGTGTCGGGCCAGAAAGCCTGGAGCCGCCACGAGGATCCGCCGGCTGCGACCCAGCGATCGCCTCTTCATGGAGCTCTCGTCCAGCGGGCCGAGCCGTAGCGCCAGGTCGACGCCTTCCCGGACGAGATCGATTCGCTCATCCGTGAGGCTGAATTCGACCCTGATGTCGGGGTGACGATCCTGGAAGGCGAAGAGCAGGCGGGCAATATGCCGAACACCGAGGGCCGCCGTGCAGGACAGGCGGACCGTGCCAGCATGCTCGCCCTGCCCCTGTCGCGCCTCGTCGCCGGCCTGTTCGACGAGGCGCAGGATCTGGACGGCATGCGCATAGTAGCGGCTGCCTTCCTCGGTGAGCGAGACACGCCGCGTCGTGCGGCTGAGAAGAGCCACGCCCAGCGCATCCTCGAGCTCGCTCAGGTGCCGCGTGACGCTGGACTGGCCGATGTTCAGCTCGCGCGCGACCGCGGAGAAATTTCCACGCTCGGCGACGCGAACAAAACTGCGCATGCGTTCCAAAGTGACGTCCGATTTATCCATTATCCGGCACAATGTTATGCATTCTCTCGATGTAGCGGATTATATGGAGCTTCCCTAGCTTTGAGGAATGATTTCTCATTCCTGGAAGCACCCATGAAAGTCCTGCTTGTCTTCGCGCATCCCGAACCCCGTTCGCTCAACGCAAGGCTCCGCGACGTCGCCATCGCCGAACTCGAGGCCCAAGGCCACGAAGTTCGTCTGTCCGATCTCTATGCCGACAAATGGAAATCCGAAGTCGACCAAGCCGATTTTCCAGCGCTGGAAGCCGACACCCGGCTGATGCCGGTGCAAGCCTCCAAGAAGGCCTTCGAGGCCGGCACCTTGACCGACGACGTCAAGGCCGAGATCGAGAAGCTGCTCTGGGCCGATGTCCTCATCCTGCAATTCCCCCTCTGGTGGTTCACCATGCCGGCCATCCTCAAGGGCTGGGTCGACCGCGTCTTCGCCTATGGTTTCGCCTATGGCGTGGGGGAGCACAGCGAGCAGCGCTGGGGGGATCGGTATGGCGAGGGGACCTTGGCCGGCAAGCGCGCGATGCTGATCGTCACGGCCGGAGGCTGGGAAGAACATTACACGCCGCGCGGCATCAACGGCCCGATTGACGACCTCTTGTTCCCGATCCATCACGGTATTCTCTATTATCCCGGCTACGACGTGCTGCCGCCCTTCGTGGCCTATCGCGCCGATGGCCTGAAGGAAGCGGGTTTCGAGCCCCTGGCCGAGCGCCTGCGTGACAGAATGCGAACGCTGCCGTCGACATTGCCCATCCCCTACCGGCGCCAGAATGCCGGCGACTACCTGATTCCGACCATGCAATTGCGAGCCGGGCTCGAAACGCCGGGCGAAACCGGCTTCTCGCTGCATCGGCGCGTGCCGCTCGGCTGAGCCGGCGAGCCCGGCTAGCCGTTACAGCCTGGTTTCGCCCTCGGCCTCACGCAACGCCCGATCCTCGGTCTGGATGGTGACATGGCCGATGCCGAACTCGTGCCCGACGAGTTCGCGTGCCGCCACCAGGACCTCGCGTGCCCGCGCCATGTCGGCCAGCACCAGATGGCCGCTCATGGCGTCGAGCCCTGAGGTGATCGTCCACACATGCAAATCATGCACGGCGGCCACGCCGGGAATTTCGGCCAGCTTCTTCTCGAGCAAAGCGAGATCAACCTCCGGCGGCGTGCCTTCCATCAGGATGTGCACCGCCTGCCTCAGCAGGATCCAGGTGCGCGGCACGATGAACAGACCGATCCCCGCGCCAATGATGGGATCGACCAGCGTCCAGCCCGTCAGCATCACCACGAGGGCGGCCAGGATGACGCCGAGGGAGCCGAGCATGTCCGACAGCACCTCGAAATAGGCCCCCTTGACATTGATGCTCTGCGAGGAACCGCTGGACAGCAGCTTCATGCTGATCAGATTGACCACCAGCCCCGCCACGGCCACCGCCAGCATCGGGCCACCGAGAATCTCGGGCGGATTGCGGAAGCGCTCATAGGCTTCATAGAGTATGTAGACAGTCAGCAGCAGCAGCACGACGGCATTGGTCAGCGCAGACAAGACCTCCATGCGCACATAGCCATAGGTCTTCTGCGGCGTGGCGGGCCGTTCGGCGAAGCGGATGGCGATCAGGGCCAGGGCCAGGCCGCCGGCATCCGTCAGCATATGCGCGGCGTCCGCCAGCAAAGCGAGGCTGCCGGTCCATAACCCGCCGATAATCTCCGCCGCCATGAAGGCCGAGGTCAAGGCGAGGGCGGCCAGCAGGCTGCCTTTATGACGGCCAGCCGCCGTCTCTCCGCGCGAGATCGTTCCATGCGCGTGCCCTTGTGCCATCCATACCCCCTTGCATTTGCCGCGACCCGTATTCGGGGTGCAGGGAAGCATAACTTCTCTAGCCGCTAGAGAAGCAAGGCACAAAGGCCATGGCCGATGCGAATGCCCGGCAAGCCGTCGATACAGGTCAATGCTTGCGGGCTTTGGGCTTGGCGGCGGCGGGAGCTGCCTTTTCCTCGGGCTCCCCCTTCTCATTGAGCTCGTGCACGTCATAGAAGCGGGAGGTCAGCGTCGATTTTGCCTCCTCGCCGACGATGAACTTCTTGGCCATCTCCCAGTGGCGAAGATCGCTGCCTTCCGGACAGCCTTCGCGCAGCCAGATCTCATAGGCCTTCATTCGAATGCGCTGTTCGGTCGTGTGTGGCATTGCTGCGCTCCCTCGTCGCGTTGTACGGAGCGGCGCCGCTCGGACACTGGACCGAGTCATGGCACGACATTCGCCCAATCCGCGATCGGCCGGCCGCCATGGAGGAAACGTGCAGGTACGCGCCTGGTTCCCGGTGCAGGCAAGGATTGCCGCTCCGCTCCCTCGCGAGCTGAAGCGGGATCGCATCCGCGGATGGACCATCGGCAAGGATGCCGGGCGGAAGATCGGCCCACCCGCGTTGCGAGCGTCTCAGACCTCCCCGCCATTGGCGAGAAAACGCTCCGCGCTCAGGACGATCTTGCTATCCTGCCCGCCCACCAGCTTCTCGTCCTTGTCGGGATAGGGCAGGTCGGCCAGCACGGCACGGATAGCGGCCAGGCGGGTGCGCAGCTTGTCATTGGCCTTGATGATGGTCCAGGGCGTGTCGACCGTGTCGGTCGCCTCCAGCATGCGGTCATAGGCCTGAGAATAGTCATCCCATTTGCCCACCGCCTGGTGGTCGATCGGCGAAAGCTTCCACTGCTTGAGCGGATCGGCATAGCGCGCATGCAGGCGCTTGAGCTGCATGGCCTGGCCGATAGTGAGGAAGAGCTTGAACAGCCGGACGCCGTCACGCACCAGCATCGCCTCGAATTGCGGCGCTTCGTGCAGGAATTTGTCGGTTTGTTCCGGCGTGCAAAACCCCATCACCGGCTCGACGCCGCCGCGATTATACCAGGAGCGGTCGAAGATCGCGATCTCGCCCTTGGTCGGCAATTGGCTGACATAGCGCTGGAAATACCACTGTCCCTGCTCGGTGGGCGTCGGTTTCGACAAGGCGACCACGCGCGCATCCCGAGGGCTCAGATGCTGCGTGAAGCGATGGATGGCACCGCCCTTTCCCGCCGTGTCCCGCCCCTCGAACACCACGACCACGCGCTCGCCCTGCTCCTTGACCCAGGTCTGCGCCTTGAGGAGTTCGATCTGCAAAGCGCGCAGATCCCGTTCATAGGTCTTGGATTTCAGCTTTTCCTTGTGCGGGTAGTTGCCCGATCGGAAAGCTGCCTCGTCGATCTCCGGAGGCAGGTCGAGATCATCGAGACGAAATCCGGCAATCGCCCTCTTCAGTGCTTCGTCCGTCTGCTTACCCGCCTTCTTTGTCATGGAACCTCTCCAAATCCGCGCGATCGTCGTGAAACTGTCATCGCTCTGTCTACATTGCCAGCATGAACGATTTCCACAATGCCTAGAGCAAAGCGCGTTCCGGCAGAAACACCCTTTGCCCTGGCTCTCTGGTTGGACGCGTCCTTGCGATTCGAGACCGATCCGTCAAATCGCAAGACGCTTTGGATGGAAAGCCGCAATGTCGATGGTGATGGAACGCTCCTGGCTCTTGACGAAATTGGCCTGGAGCGGTGTAGCTGATCCGGTGGGCTCGAACCGAAACATCCTGAACCGCATCTGGAGTCGCCGTTGGCTCGTGCTCTCGATCGCGGTCCTGCTGGCCGCTCTCGTGCTGTGGGACGGCGCCAATCCCTGGCATGGGCTGCTCATCTTCGCCATGATCGTCGCCGCGACGGGCACCATTCCCTCGACCGGCGGCCATGACGGCAGCATCCAGCCCGCTCTTCCCGAAGGCGGCGGCAAGCCTTCCTTCGACGACCTGGTGATGGCCATTCCGGATCCGGTGATCGTGCTCGATTCGGCGCTTGCGGTTCGCTATTTCAACCGCCGCGCCCGCGACATCGTGCCGAATCTGCGCATCTCCGAAGCGCTGACCTATGCGCTGCGCGTGCCGGAACTGGTCGATGCCATCCGCTCCGCCCTCGACACCGGGGCCAGCCGACAGATCGAATATTCCGAACGTGTGCCGATCGATCGCGTCATCGAGGCTCAGATCTCCACCATTGCGGGCGAGAACGGGCGCACGGCCTTCGTGGTGATCGTGCTGCGCGACGTTACCCAGCGCCACCGCGTCGAACAGATGCGGGTCGATTTCGTCGCCAATGCCAGCCACGAACTGCGCACGCCGCTCGCCTCCCTGCTGGGCTTCGTCGAAACCCTGCAGGGCCCGGCACGCAACGACGCCGCCGCGCGCGAAAAATTTCTCGACATCATGCGGTCCCAGGCCAATCGCATGTCCCGGCTGATCGACGACCTCCTGTCGCTCTCGCGCATCGAGCTCAACGCCCATGTGCAGCCCGACAAGCCGGTCGAGCTCGGTGCCGTTGTCGGCCATGTCGCCGATACGCTCGGCCCCCTCGCCCAGGACCGCAGCGTCACGCTCAGCGTCGACAAGCGCGTCCCGACGCTCGAAGTGCGGGGCGAGCGAGACGAGTTGATCCGTGTCTTCGAGAATCTGGTGGAAAACGCCATCAAATACGGCGCCTCCGGCGGCAAGGTCGAAGTTACCCTCGATTCGTTGCCCAAGCCGCAAGGCAAGGGTCGCGAGGCGGTGGTGACGGTGCGCGACTACGGCCCGGGCATCGAGGCCGAGCATGTGCCGCGCCTGACCGAACGCTTCTACCGGGTGGACGCTGCCAAGTCCCGCGAGAAGGGCGGCACCGGCCTCGGGCTCGCCATCGTCAAGCACATCGTGGCGCGCCACCGTGGCCGCCTCGGCATCGAGAGCGTACCGGGTGAAAGCACGGTTTTCTCGGTCCGGATCGACCAGATCGATTGAGACGGCGAGGCATTTTCAAGGACTGCCGGTCCCTTTTGGCGATTGCCGCCAAACACTTGATTTGGTGTCGAAAATCACCGGGCACACCGGCAGAAATCCTCGAATCTGGCATGATGACGAAGGCTGCGGGCGTCGTCACAGGGGTTTGACGGTTTTTAACAATGGCGTCACCGCCTTTTCGGCCAAACCAACAAAATACAATCAACTCATTGAATTATAATGGTTTTATTTGTCATAAAACGATAGCCTAACTGTCATAGAACCGTTGCTGCCGGCTTGTTAGGAGTCGCGCCGTAGACAGGGTTGCCGACCGGTAAACGGTCGTAGCGCCTGTCCAGAGAACAACGGAGATAGACCGTGAAGCTTTCCTTCCTCGCGCTCGCCGCTTCGGTAGCCCTGTCCAGCACGATCGCCGCGACCGCCGCCTTCGCTGCCGACATCACCGGCGCCGGTGGCACCTTCCCCGCCCCGGTCTACAATGCCTGGGGTAGCGATTTCAAAGCCAAGACCGGCACTGCGCTGAACTATCAGGCAATCGGTTCGGGCGGCGGCCAGACCCAGATCACCAACCGCACCGTCGATTTCGGCGCTTCCGATGCTCCGATGGCCACCGACAAGCTGACCGCTGCCAAGCTGCTGCAGTTCCCGACCGTGATCGGCGCCATCGTGCCGATCGTGAACATCGAGGGTGTGTCCGCCGACCAGCTGACGCTGACCGGCGCGATCATCGCCGACATCTACCAGGGCAAGATCACCAAGTGGAACGATCCGAAGATCGCCGAGCTCAACAAGGATGTGAAGCTCCCCGATCTCGACATCGCCCCGGTCTACCGCGCCGACGGCTCGGGCACGACCTATGTCTTCACGTCCTATCTTTCGGCCGTGAGCCCCGACTGGAAGAGCAATATCGGCGCCGCCACCTCGGTGCAATGGGCGACCGGCTCGGGGGCCAAGGGCAATGACGGTGTCGCCGGCGCCGTGAAGAACACCCAGGGCGCCATCGGCTATGTCGAATATGTCTATGCCGCCAACAACAGCTTGACCACCACGCAGCTGCAGAACAAGGACGGCAAGGTCGTCAAGCCGACCGTTCCCGCGTTCCAGGCCGCGGCCTCCAAGGCCGACTGGAAGGGTGCCAAGGACTTCGCCGTCTCCATGATCGACGTCGGCGGCGAGACCTCCTGGCCGATCGTTTCCACCACTTTCATCCTGCTGCCGAAGGATCCCAAGGACGCCAAGCAGTCGGCCGAAGTCATGAAGTTCTTCGACTGGGCCTACAAGGATGGCGCCGCGACGGCCGAGAAGCTGCACTACATCCCGCTGCCCAAGGAAGTGATCGATACCGTTCGCACCGCCTGGAAGAGCGAAGTGAAGGCTGCCGACGGCAAGGCCGTCTACGAATAAGCTGAAAACCCGGCCCGGCGCAGTTCTGCGCCGGGTCATCCTCTTTGATCGAATCACAGGCTGGAATATCGCCATGAGCGCCGTAGCCGACTCCTCGCTGGACGCATCCAACTCGGCCGCAAAGGTCGCGCAGGGTTCTCCCTCGCCCGGGGCCAAGACGGTTCCTGGCGCCAACCTGGATCCCATCTTCAAGGCCGCCCTCTATGGTTGCGGTTCCCTCGTGCTGATCCTGCTCTGCTCGATCGTCGTGCTGCTCTTCTATGGCGGCTGGCCGGCGCTGGCCCATTTCGGGCCGAGCTTCTACTGGTCCACCGCCTGGAACCCCGTCACCGAGAAATTCGGCGCCGGCGTCATGATCTACGGCACGCTGTTCACCGGCATTCTCGCTTTGATCATTGCCTTGCCGATGTCCTTCGGCATCGCTTTCTTCCTCACGGAGATCGCACCCCAGAGCGTGCGGCGGCCGATCGGCATCGCCATCCAGCTCCTGGCGGCCGTGCCCTCGATCATCTTCGGCATGTGGGGCTCGCTGATCGTGGCGCCGATCCTGGCCCAGACGATCTATCCGCCGATCATCTCCATCTTCTCGCACGTGCCGGTGCTCGGCTATCTGTTCAAAGGCCCCACCAACGGCGCCGGCATGCTCACGGCCGGCATCATCCTGGCCCTGATGATCATTCCCTTCATCACCGCGATGTTCGTCGAGATCCTCGAAGCCGTGCCCGCCATGCTGAAGGAATCGGCCTATGGCGTCGGCGCCACCACCTATGAGGTCTTCCGCAACGTCTCGGTGCCCTATGGCCGCACGGCCCTGGTCGGCGCCGTCATGCTCGGCTTCGGCCGCGCTTTGGGCGAGACGATGGCGGTGACCTTCGTGATCGGCAACGCCAACCGAATATCGGCATCGCTGTTCTCCTCGGGCGCGACCATCGCCTCCACCATCGCCAACGAATTCCCGGACGCACCGGCCGGCTCGCTGCGCAGCCAGTCGCTGCTGGAGCTGGGCTTCGTCCTCTTCGTGATTTCCTTCATCGTGCTTGCGATCTCCCGCATGCTCGTGCGCACCAACGCCAAGTAAGGGAGGGCATCATGGCCAATCTCGCCCAAGGCAGCGCCCGTCTCGCCCGCCGCCGCGCCCTCGACTATGCCTACAAGGTCGTCTCCATCAGCTTTGCCGCTATCTCCCTGCTGGCGCTGGCCTGGATCCTGTTCACGCTGCTGCGTGAGGGGCTGCCCTCGCTGACCATGGACCTCTTCACCAAGGACATGGCCGATGGCGGCCTGCGCAACGCCATCGTCGGCTCTCTGGTCATGGTGCTGCTCGCCCTCCTGATCGGTGCGCCGATCGGCATCATGGCCGGCACCTTCCTCGCCGAGGCTGGCCGCGGCAGCAAATTCGCCGATGCGGTGCGCTTCATCAACGACATTCTGCTCTCCGCGCCGTCCATCCTGATCGGCCTGTTCGTCTACCAGATGATCGTGGTGGCCACGGGCGGCTTCTCCGGCTGGGCCGGCGTGATCGCCCTCGCCATCATCATCCTGCCGGTGGTCGTGCGCACCACCGAGGACATGCTGGCCCTGGTGCCGACCAGCCTGCGTGAAGCCGCCTTTGCCCTGGGATCGCCGATGTGGAAGGTGATTACCTTCGTCACGTGGCGCTCGGCCCGTACCGGTATCGTCACCGGTATCCTGCTGGCCCTGGCCCGCGCCGCCGGCGAGACGGCACCGCTGCTGCTCACAGCCTTCGGCAATTCCAACTGGTCGCTCAACCTCGGCAACGCTTTTGCCAGCTTGCCGGCTGCCATCTACCAGCTCGCGCCCTATCCCGACCCCAAGGCCGTCTCGGTGGCCTGGAGCGGCGCCCTCCTCATCACCGCCGGCGTGTTGGCGCTCAATATCCTGACCCGCTTCGTGCTCGCTCCCAAGAAATGAGTGCTCCCATGTCCGCTACCCCCCAAGCCTCCATCGCGGTTGCCGAACGCCCCCTCGCCGATCCAGCCGCCGCCGTGAAGCTCAAGGTCGAGAATCTCGACTTCTTCTATGGTGAGAAGCATGCCCTCAAGGGCATCAATCTCGACATGATCGACCGGCAGGTCACCGCCATGATCGGTCCCTCCGGCTGCGGCAAGTCGACCCTGCTGCGCGTGCTCAACCGCATGTACGACCTCTATCCGGGGCAGACCGCCAAGGGCCGCGTGCTGCTCGACGGCCAGAACGTCATCGGCAAGGAAATCGATCCGGCCGTGCTGCGCGCCCGCATCGGCATGGTGTTCCAGAAGCCGACGCCCTTCCCGATGTCGATCTATGACAACATCGCCTTCGGCGTGCGCCTGCATGAGTCGATCTCCAAGGCGGAGATGGACCAGCGCGTCGAGTGGTGCCTGACCAAGGCTGCCTTGTGGAACGAGGTCAAGGACCGCCTGCACGCTTCGGCGCTCGGCATGTCCGGCGGCCAGCAGCAGCGCCTGTGCATCGCCCGCACCATCGCGGTGAAGCCCGAAGTCGTGCTGCTGGACGAGCCGACCTCCGCGCTCGATCCGATCTCGACCGCCAAGATCGAGGAACTGATCGACGAATTGAAGCGGGACTTCACCATCGTCATCGTCACGCACAATATGCAGCAGGCGGCGCGCTGCGCGGATGTGACGGCCTTCTTCTATCTGGGCGACCTCATCGAGGTCGGCCAGACCAACAAGATGTTCACCACCCCGAACGACAGCCGTACGCAGGACTACATCACCGGCCGCTTCGGCTGATTCCCGGCCAGCGTCGAATTCATTTGGAGGCGGCATGTCCGACCATATCGTTACATCCTTCGACCAGGAACTGCGCGAACTGCGCAACATGATCGCCGAAATGGGTGGCTACGCCGAAAAGAGCGTGGCCGACAGCGTCGAAGCCCTGCTCAAGCGTGACACCCAGCGCGCCAAGGCGGTGATCGATCTCGATGCGGCGATCGACAAGCTGCAGCGCCAGGTCGAGGACCGGGCCATCCTGATCATCGCCAAGCGCCAGCCGTTGGCGCTCGACCTGCGCGAGATCGTCTCGGCCCTGCGGGTGGCCAACGACCTCGAGCGGATCGGCGACCTCGGCAAGAACGTCGCCAAGCGCGTGGTGGCCATCCACAGCCACGCCCAGCCGGCCCAGCTCTTCGGCGGTTTCGATCACATGGCCGACCTGGTACTCGAGCAGCTCAAGCAGGTACTCGATGCCTTCGCCCAGCGCAACGTCGAGGAAGCGCTCTCGGTCTGGCGCTCGGACGGCGAGATCGATGCGATGTATACCTCGTTGTTCCGCGAATTGCTGACCTACATGATGGAAGATCCGCGCAATATCGGCTTCTGCACCCATCTGCTGTTCTGCGCCAAGAACATCGAGCGCATCGGCGACCACGCTACCAACATCGCCGAGACGGTGCACTATTTGGTCACCGGTGAATCGCCGGCCGGCGAGCGGCCCAAGGCGGACAACAGCACCGATCTCGTCGACCTTCCTGTGCCGGCTAAATAACAAGGGATAGGCCATGCCTCCCAAGGTTCTGATCGTCGAGGACGAAGAAGCCCTGACTCTGCTGCTGCGCTACAATCTCGAAGCCGAAGGCTATGAGGTCGATAGCGTCGCACGCGGAGACGATGCCGAGATCCGGCTGCGCGAAAGCGTGCCGGACCTCGTCCTGCTCGACTGGATGTTGCCGGGCCTGTCCGGCATCGAATTGTGCCGGCGCATCCGCATGCGGCCGGAAACCGAGCGCCTGCCGGTGATCATGCTCACGGCGCGCGGCGAGGAAACCGAACGCGTGCGTGGCCTAGCCACGGGCGCCGACGACTATGTCGTCAAGCCCTTCTCCGTGCCCGAACTCTCGGCCCGCGTGCGTGCCTTGCTGCGTCGGGCCAAGCCCGATCACGTCGCCTCCCTGCTCAAGGCCGGCGACATCTCGCTCGACCGGGAGACCAAGCGTGTCCATCGCGGCAATCGCGAGATCCGCCTCGGCCCGACCGAGTTCCGCCTGCTCGAATTCCTGATGCAGGCACCGGGGCGGGTGTTCGCGCGCGAGCAGTTGCTCGACAGCGTCTGGGGCCGCGACGTCTATATCGACGAGCGCACGGTCGACGTGCATGTCGGCCGCCTGCGCAAGGCGATGAATCGCACCCGCGAGATCGATCCGATCCGCACCGTGCGTGGCGCCGGTTATTCCTTCGACGAGACCTTCGCCAAGCAATCCTGAGGGCGGTTTGCGGGCATTGCCCGCCTGCTTCCTTTCGCCAAGGCTGCGCGACGTAGTGAGTAATACCAGCACGCTTTGAGTTCGACTCATCAACGTCATTGCGAGCGAAGCGAAGCAATCCAAGAGCCCCGAACTCCAGGCCTGCGAGTTCCTGGATTGCTTCGCTTCGCTCGCAATGACGGGTCGGGGATTGCGCGAGTTGGTGTAGGGGTGAGCACCAGTGTCTGACCAGCTCCCTCGCTGCGCAATCACGCCCCCAGATCCGCCAGGCGTCCCTGCAGATAGCGGCGGATGGCCGGATCGCTCTCCAGGCCGATCGCCCGCGAATAGGCATTGCGGGCCTCTTCCGGTTTCGCGGCCCGCGCCAGCAAGTCGGCACGCGCTGCCCAATAGGGCTGGTAATCGATGATGCGTCCGTCGCCGGCGACCTCGTCGAGCGCGTCCAGACCAGCCTGCGGCCCCGCAAGGCGGCCCAGCGCCACGGCCCGGTTGATGGCGGCCACCGGAGAAGCGGTCAGCAGGACCAGGGCTTCATACAGCGTGACGATCGCGGCCCAGTCCGTCGTCGCGCAGATGCGTCGATGAGCATGGGCCGATTGCAGCGCGGCTTCCAGCTGATAGCGGCCGATCTGGCGGACCTGGCCGGCCCGGGCAAGCAAGCCCTCGGCCTCCTCGATCAGGCCGGCATCCCAGAGCGCGGTATCCTGCTGCTCCAGCGGAATATAATCGCCACCCGGGCCGCGGCGTGCCGCTCGCCGCGCTTCGGCGTGCAGCATCAGCGCCAGCAGTCCCAGCACTTCCGGCTCGCCGGGCAGGAGCGAAGCCAGCAGCCGGCCGAGCCAGATACCTTCCGCCGACAGATTGCGCTCGCGGGCGTGAGCCCCTTCCGGATCGGCCCAGCCCTCGGCATAGACGGCGTAGACGGCCTCCAGCACCGCATCGAGACGGCCGGGCAGCTCGTCGGGCTCCGGGATGCGGAAGGGAATGCCGGCCTGCTTGATCTTGGCCTTGGCCCGCACCAGCCTCTGGCCCATCGCCGTGGGCGAGACCAGGAAGGCGCTGGCGATCGCGCCGGCATCGAACCCCAATATCACCTGCAGGATCAGGGGCGCACGCACGGAAGCATCGAGAGAGGGATGGGCGCAGGCGAACATCAGGCGCAGGCGCTCGTCGGGCACGGCATGCCGCTCGCCCTGCTCCGAGGCGAGGACCTCGACATGGCGGCTGACCTCGTCCGCCTTTTCGCCGCGCAGCCTGGCGCGGCGGGCCGCATCGATCTGGCGGCGGCGGGCCGCGGTCAGCAGCCAGGCCTCGGGATTGGCGGGCACGCCGCCCGCCGGCCAATGTTCCAAGGCTGCCGCGAAGGCGTCGGCCAGGGCGTCCTCCGCCCCCGCAATGTCGCCCGAGCGTGCCGCAAGAAGCGCGACGAGACGGCCATAGCTGCGTCGCGCCACGACTTCGGCAAGGTCGGCAGCGGGGGCCGAAGACACCGGCTCGGCCCGCTTGCTCAATAGTCCTTCGCGTCCCATATCGGCCGGACCTCGATGGTCCCGATGGCCGCGCTCGGGCAGCGCGCCGCCCAGCCGATCGCGGCATCCAGGTCCGGCACGTCGATGATGTAGAAGCCGCCGAGCTGCTCGCGGGTGTCGGCAAAGGGACCGTTGAGCACCTGGGTCTTGCCGTCGGCGATACGCACGGTGGTGGCCGAAGCCGTCGGACGCAAGCGGCTCCACGGTCCCAGGCTGCCGGACGACTGGAGAGCCTGCGTGTAGGCTTGGTAGGCGGCCAGGATCTGCTGCTTGTTGGCGGGATCCGCCTTCAGCATGGCTTCTTCGTTGCTGTAGATCAGAATTGCGAACTGCATGGGTTCCTCCTGTCTCTGCCGGCGCATGATGCGCCGGCATGACAATGACGCGCCATCCCGTTCGCTTTCGACAGCGGCAGGAAAATTATGCGCTTGCCTTGGTGAGCTGCTCGATCTCGGCCGATCCGAGATTGAGCTCGGTCGCCTTGATCAGGTCGGCGAGCTGCTCGACGCTGGTGGCGCTGGCGATCGGAGCGACGATGCCGGGCCTTGCGATCAGCCAGGCGATGGCAATCTGGGCCGGCGTAGCGTTCTTGGCCTCGGCCACCGCATCGAGGGCGGCAAGGATGCGCAGGCCGCGCTCGTTGAGGTAATTGCCCATGTCGCCGCCGCGGGCATTGCTCTTGGCGAAATCGGCTTCGCTGCGATATTTGCCGGACAGGAAGCCCTTGGCCAACGAAAAATAGCTGGTCACGCCGATCTCGTTCTTGAGACAGAAAGCCTCGAGTTCGCGCTCATAACCGGAACGATCATAGAGATTATATTGCGTCTGCAGATTCTCGAAGCGCGGCCACATCTCCTTGGTGCTGATCGCCAGCGCCTTGAACATGGTGTTGGCGCTATGATTGGAATTGCCGATCACCCGGACCTTGCCGTCCTTGACCAGCTCGGCATAGATGCCCAGCGTCTCCTCGAGCTCGACTTCCGGATCCTCCCAGTGGGAGAGATAGAGATCGATATAGTCGGTCTGCAGGCGCTTGAGCGAATCCTCCACCGCCTGGACGATGTAGGCACGCGACAGGCCCTTCTTGCCCGGCCCCATTTCCGAGCCGACCTTGGTGGTGATCACGATCTCGGAGCGATTGCCGCGAGCCTTCATCCATTTGCCGATGATGGCCTCGGATTCGCCGCCCTGATTGCCGGGAACCCAGGCTGAATAGACATCGGCAGTGTCGATCAGGTTGAAGCCACCCCCGACGAAAGCATCGAGGACGGCGAAGGAGGCTTTCTCATCCGCGCTCCAGCCGAAGACATTGCCACCCAGGCCAAGCGGAGCAACCGACAGATCCGACCGTCCAATCGCACGTTTTTCCATGAATGCTCTCCATATTCATGACAACAAATAGGCCGTCCGGCACATGAGCGTGCCGGTTCGGGCTCAAGGGCCGCAGGGAGTTCAAATCGAATAGGTCAGCTCTTGTTCCCCGCCCCCTGCCTGACGCATCTCTTCCACCGACATGTTGTCGAGCAGGTTGGAAGAGAGGTCCCGCACACGCCGCATCAAAAGGCGTACGGTGCAACCTGGAACATCCGGGCAGTCGAGGCAAGGCTGATAAGCGGTATGGCTGGCGCAGGCGATCGGCGCGAGCGGACCGTCGAGAACCCGGATGGCATTGCCGACACTGATCTGGCTGGCCTCGCGCGCCAGCATGTAGCCACCGCCCTTGCCTTTCTTGGAGCGTACGATGCCGGCCACGCGCAACTCGCCCAGGATCGCGTCGAGAAACTTTTTGGGAATGCGGTTGGCTTCGGCGATTTCCTGGCTTTGCGCCGTCTCGCCGGCCGGCAGGCTGGCGAGGTGCGCCAGCGCCTTGAGACCATATTTGCCCTTGTTCGTCAGCATTGACCGATTCGCTCCACGCAGGACAAAGTCCATCCTATCTATCACGAATATAGGGATTATGGACCGAATCGGTAAGGGCCATTGCTAGGAAGGTGGCAGCGGCCCCCCCCTCTCCCCTTGCGGGAGAAGGTCCCGGCAGGGGGATGAGGGGAGCCGCGCAGACACACGTGAACTCGCCGCCGGCTATCCGGCATCACTTTGCTCGGACCCCGCCGGCGGCCGGCCCGGCGGTTCGGGCGACAGGTCCTCATAGAGCGTCTGGGCCTCGCTCGCCGGGCCGCGTCGATCGCCAAGGGCGAGGACGCGATAGACCCGCACGGTACGCTCCAAGGCGATGGTGAGGACGTCCCCCGCCTTGACGGCCTTGGCCGGGGTATCCGTGCGCATACCGTTGAGGCGGACATGACCGTCCGCCACCAATTTGGCGGCCAGAGAGCGTGTCTTCACCACGCGTGCATGCCAGAGCCATTTGTCGATCCGAAGACGATCCTGGCTTCCGGCCTGGCTCATAAGTCAGGTTCCCTAGAGCAAAACGCGTTCAGACGCGTCTTTGCGATTCGGGCGACTCCGTCAAATCGCAAAACGCTATGGATCAGGTCTTGTCCGACTTGCCGCCCTGCATCTGCTCCTTGAGGGCAAGCAGCTTGGCGAAGGGCGAATTCGGATCCGGTGCACGATTGGAGTCGCGTCCTCCCTGCGGCTTGGAGTCGCTCGACCAGTTGCGCGGGCGGTCGCCGCCCCGCTCCTGCCGGTCGGGCCGCGGGCCACGATCGGGGCGCGGGCCACGGTCGGGACGGGCATCCGCCCGGGGCCGCCCACCTTCACCGCCCTGCTTGCGCTCGCCGGAGCCCCTGTCCTCCCGCGGACGGCCATTGCCGCGATCGTCGCGGCGCGGCCGGTCGAAGCGGTTGGGCCGCTCGCCCTGCCGGGCCTCCGCACCTTCGGCGGGAGCTGCGCCTTCCGCCGGAGCCGGTCGGCCACGGCGGAAGCCGCCGCCTGCCTCTGGCTTGCGTTCGGCGCCGGGCTGGCGGTTGCCATGCTGAGGACGGCCATGGTGATGCGGGCGCTGATGCCGCTCGAAGCGCGCCGGACGCCAGACCTCGATCTCCGGCACTTCCTCGGCCACCGCCTCGGCGGCGGGCGTCTCGGAGGAGGTTTCGGCCGTGGTCGCAGCCTCGGCACCTTCGATGCTCTCGCTCGCTTGCGCGGGCTCTTCAGAAGCCGCAACCTCGGTTCCGGTCGTTTCCTCGGCCGGGGCTTCGGAGACCTGAGCCTCCTCGGCCTGGACCGGCTCGGATTGGACCTGCTCGGATTGAGCTTCCTTGGTTTGAGCTTCCTCGGCCAGGGCCTCCGCGATCTGCGCTTCCTCGGTCGGAGCCTCGGTGCTGGGCACATCGTCGGCCGGCGCGTCGCTCACCGCCTCTCCGGCAGCCTCGGCGACTTCCTGGAAGCTGTGCTCATGCGGCGGCGAGCCGATCGCCTCCATGGCATCGATCTCGGCGGGCGTCGGGGCGGCGTCCTGGTTCGATTCGGCAGCCTCAGCACCGTCCGCTGTCTCGGACGCGGCGGCCTCGACAGGCGCGGCCGGCTCGGTCGGCGCCGGCAGCCGGATTTCCTGGGTGATCGCCGGGCCCTTGCGCTTGTCCGAACGATAGCCCAGGCCTCGCAGGATCGAGGCGAAATCCTCGCCCGAGCAGCCGACCAGCGAGGTCATCTGCACGGTGGCGACGAAACCGTCGCCATCGGCCGTACCGGCCGGCGGCTGGCCCACCGTGGTGCCGGGGCGATAGGCGATCGCCGGGCGAATGAGGTCGGCGAGGCGTTCGAGAATGTCGACGCGCACCGCCCGCTCGCCGCAGACGCGATAGCCGACCAGGCGATAGAGGCCCTTGTCGATGGTCTTGTCGGCCGGCATGGAGGTCCGGCCCGAGGCCGCCAGATGCGGGATCTCGTCGAGCCCCTTCTGGTCGAGGCCGCCATGGGTGAGAGCCCACAACTGCGCGGCGAGGGCACGGGGTGCCGGCTTCATCAGCATCGGCAGATAGATGTGATAAGCGCCGAAGCGCACGCCATGCTTGCGCAGCGAGGCACGCTGATTCTGGTCGAGCTGCTTGAGGTCCTCGGCCACCTTCGAGCGATCGAGCACGCCCAATGCCTCGACGAGCTGGAAGGCGATGCCCTTGGCCAGGCCCTGCAGGTCCTCGGCCTTGTCGAGCAGCAGCAATGGCCCGAGCAGGCGCGTGATGTGGTTGCCGATCCAGATGTCGAGGCGCGTCTGCACGGAATCGCGCGCAGGCCCGGTCAGCTGCTCATCCGCCAGCAGGCGGATGCGCGGCGCCAGCGGCTTCTCCCCGCCGATGAGCTTGGCAACCGGCTCGCCGATCCAGCGCACGGTGCCATCCGCCGCCAGGGCGAATTCGGTATCGGGCGCCTGCGCGAATTTCTGGGCCCGCGCCTCGATCTCGCCTGCCAGAGCCTTGGCCGCGGCGGCTCGCAAGGCGCGGCCGCTTTCACCGTCACCGGCACTCGGGTCGGGCGCGAATTGGAAACCCTGCAGTGTTCCGACATGCTGTCCTTCGACAATCACATCGCCGGTTTTGGTAATTTCAGTCTCAAGCATGGCGTTTTCTCTAAGGCGCCGCATCAGCACGCTGGTGCGACGGTCGACAAAGCGTTGGGCAAGACGTTCGTGCAATGCGTCGGAGAGCTTATCCTCCACACTGCGTGTCACACCTTGCCAATGAGCGGGGTCTTTCAGCCAGTCAAGCCGATTTGCCGCAAAAGTCCAGGTTCGGATATGGGCGATACGGGTTGAAAGCGTATCGATGTCGCCGTCGGTCCGATCCGACATGGCAACCTGACGGGCGAACCAGTCGTCCGGGACCTTACCCTCCCGCATCAAAAATCCATAGAGATTCGTGATGATGTCGGCATGGGAATGAGGGGAAATCTTGCGATAATCGGGCAGCCCGGCCACTTCCCACAGCCGAGCCACCGCCTGCGGCCCCTTGGCGAGGCGCTTGACCTCCTCGTCGCGGGCGAGGATGGAGAGGGCTCGGATGTCGTCGGCATCAGGTGCCCGGGTCAGCCCCGCCTCTTCCGGCGTGGCGGACAGCGAGGCCTGCAGCGCCTCCAGCGAGGCGAAGTTCAGGGCCGGGTTGCGCCACTGCAGCACTTTCACGCTGTCGAAGCTATGACCTTCGATGGCTTCCACCAGTTCCGGCTCGAACGGTTCGCAGCGTCCGGTCGAACCGAAGGTGCCGTCGCGGACATGGCGCCCGGCGCGCCCGGCGATCTGGCCGAATTCGGCCGGCGTCAGGCGGCGAAACTGATAGCCGTCGAATTTGCGGTCGCCGGCGAAGGCGACATGGTCGACGTCGAGATTGAGGCCCATGCCGATGGCGTCGGTGGCGACCAGGAAATCGACGTCGCCGTTCTGGTACATCGCCACCTGGGCGTTGCGGGTGCGCGGCGACAACGCACCCAGCACCACGGCGGCACCGCCGCGCTGGCGGCGGATCAGTTCGGCGATGGCATAGACCTCGTCGGCCGAGAAGGCGACGATGGCGGTTCGCCTCGGCAGGCGGGTCAGCTTGCGGTCGCCGGCGAACAGGAGATGGGACAGCCGCGGCCGGGTCACGACATTGACGCCCGGAATCAGCTTCTCGACGATCGGCTTCATCGTCGCCGAGCCGAGCAGCAGCGTCTCATGCGTGCCGCGGCGATTGAGCAGCCGGTCGGTGAAGACGTGCCCGCGCTCGAGATCGGCGGCGATCTGGATCTCGTCGAGCGCCACGAACGGTACTTCCAAGTCGCGCGGCATGGCTTCCGCCGTCGCCACCCAGTAGCGGGCCTTGTCGGGCTTGATCTTCTCCTCGCCGGTCACGAGCGCCACGAACTCGGCGCCCACCCGCTCGACCAGCTTGTTGTAGACCTCGCGCGCCAGCAGGCGCAGCGGCAGGCCGATGATACCGGCGCCATGGCCGAGCAGGCGCTCGATGGCCAGATAGGTCTTGCCGGTATTGGTCGGCCCCAGCACCGCTGTGACGCCGCGTGCGCGCACGGATGGAGGCAGGATGGGAGGCAGCATCAAGGTCGGCGGTCTTTCGGGCGTCATTTCGCAGAGCAAAGCGCGTTTCGGCGGCAACGCTTCCTGGCTCTAACTCCTTGTTTCGACACGTCCTTGCGATTCGACCAGCTTCAGTCAAATCACAAGACGCCTTGAGGGAAGCCGGAGCGTCCCGAATTCGCCAGACACCCAATGCCCCGCGACGTCAAGGAAATACGACCTTTGCGCGTATTTCCTGCATTCTGGTACCAGACACATGTCATTCTGTCTCGCCGTGAAACGCAAATATGGGCGTGGACGGCCGAAATTTAACCCCCCGAACGAGACTGGAACGGAAAGCGCCCGAATCACTGCCCGGGCGAAATTCCCGCTCCGTTCAGCCATTGCCGGATGGGCATGGCGTGATCGGCGCCCCCCTCAGCCTCAACAGGGTTAAGGGCGAGCTTGGCCGACACCGGCAATGCGAGGAACGCGTTCCCATTTTGGGCCAGGCTTTCGGCGTTTCATGGTGAGCCATTAATGCCAGGAACGGCCTTTGAACGAAGCGGGAGCGAATCACCGACCGTCCTGCCGATTCCCATTCCGCAATCCCCCGAAAGCCTCGCGCCTGCTTCCCTTCGTCCATGACGAAAGCGCCGCAGCCACTTCCTTCCGGCCGACAGGGATTAATTCCCGGAATGGGCCACCCTGCCTGGTTTTTGGCAGCGTCGCTTAAGGCCTGGTACGCGCCTGGAACAAAGGGCGCCCGAATCACCGACTTCGTTCGACAGCAAAACGGGCCGGTCCTGAGACCGGCCCGTGAACCACGTCACCTTTGAGTGACGAAGCCCACCTCCTACCAGCGATGCCAGCGGCGATGACCCCATCCCCAGCCCCGATGATGGTAATAGCGGGGGCGATAGTAGGGACGGTAATAGGGTCGATAATAATGGCGCCTGTAGTAGGGACGATAATAGGGGCGATAATAATGGGGGCGGTAATAGTGGCGCCTGTAATAGGGGCGGTAATGGTAGCGGTAATAAGGACGCCAATGACGGCGATGGCGGATATTCTGGACCAAGCCGTTGCCCTGCGCCTGACTGTCGGCTCTGGTTTGACCGGCGGGGGCGATGGGCATGGCCGATGAGCTTTGAGCGACCGCAAAGAAACCAATCGCAGCAAAGCAAGCCGCGAAGATCAACCCGATAGACGTTCTCATCCTGCACTCTCCTTGAGCGTTTTACGATCCGGAAATAACGCCAGGCACCGTAAAGACGCGTCGAAACAAATGAAGGTTTCTGGGCGTCGAATTTAGCAGGCCGCGGCTGAACCGCAGCTGAACGAGACAGATGGATGTCCCGTAGCGGAACAACTTGGCTCTATCGCAGCCAACACTTTAGGAAAGTGAACAGCACTGGAACGAAAAGCGAGCGAATCAGCCTTCGTCGTCATGACTGTCGATGCCGATGCGGCGCAGGCGATCCTTGACGCTGGCCAGCTCGGCCGACATCTCCTGCACGCGCTGGCGAACTTCATCAGCGATACGGGCCGCCGTCGCCGGATATTCCTCCAGCGTGCGCCTGAACATCTGGCGCGACACGCGCAGCACCACGCTGGCCTCCCGCGCGATCGCCGTGGTGGGACGGCGGGTTTCCGACAACAGGGCCATCTCGCCGATCAGGGTGCCAGGTCCGACGATGGCGGTGGCGACGTCATCGTCGATCAGGGTGATCGCGCCCGAGGCGACGACGAAGCCATATTCGGAGATGTCGTCCTTGCGAAACAGCGTGTCGCCGGCACGCAGCCGCCTGGTCTCGGACGAGAAGGCGAGCAGGCGCAGGGCATCACGGTCCATGGCGCGGAACAGCGCCACTCTTTCCAGCAATGCCATATCGTCTTCGAGCGCCATCTGCGGCCTTGGGTTCGGAAGGAAACGTCCTACGCGCAAACAATAATTCACACCATCATTGCGAGCGTCGCGAAGCAATCCAGGCAAGGGCTGCTATCCCGGCCCCTTGATTGCTTCGCCGCGTTCGCAATGACGAGATTCCAGCCACACGATCAAGTGCCGTGAGATCTCACGGCACGAGCTTGTAGCCGCCGCCTTCGGTCACCAGCAAGGCCGCGTTGGAGGGATCTTTCTCGATCTTCTGCCGCAGGCGGTAGATATGGGTTTCGAGCGTATGGGTAGTCACGCCGGAATTGTAGCCCCAGACCTCCTGCAGCAGCACGTCGCGCTGCACGGCCTTCTGCCCGGAACGGTAGAGATAGCGCAGGATCGAGGTTTCCTTCTCGGTCAGCCGGACCTTGGAACCCTTGTCGGTCAACAGGAGCTTGGAGGCCGGCTTGAAGGTGAAGGGGCCGATGTTGAACACGGCGTCCTCGCTCGTCTCATGCTGCCGAAGATGGGCGCGCACACGCGCCAGCAGCACGGCAAAGCGAAAGGGCTTGACGACATAGTCGTTCGCGCCGGCTTCGAGGCCAAGAATGGTATCGGCATCGGAATCATGCCCCGTGAGCATGATGATCGGCGACTTGAAGCCGTTCTTGCGCAGGAGCTTGACCGCTTCCCGCCCGTCCATATCAGGCAGGCCGACATCCATGATCACCAGATCGAGATGGTCGGCCTTGGCGATCTGGACAGCGCGGCTGGCGGATTCGGCCTGCTCGATCTCGAACTCGTCATAGAGCGCCAATTGCTCGGCCAGCGCCTGGCGCAGTTCGTTATCATCGTCGACGATCAGAATTTTGCGGCTGCCGGACATGACATTCCCCAGAAGGCGGAAGCGATCGATCAGGAGGAATCTGCCTGGGCGCTCGGCGTGCGCGGCAGGAAACCCGGTATGCTTTCGCGCTTTGAATACCAAAGCATAGCGCGTTTTAGCGAAAACGCCCTTTTGCTCCGGCTCTTTGTCTTGACGCGTCTTTACGATTGTTGGTGATTCCGACAAATCGCAAAACGCTTTAGCGCTCTATCGCATTATGACGGCGTGCGCCATGATTTGTGAATCGCATGACGGCACTTTCGACAGGGATTTGCGGTGAAAAATTTGGAAGTCGGCCCTTGAAGCGCAAGATCGATCTCATTCGCGTGCAGGCATCCCCGCTTTCGCGCAGCCGCGGCCGCCTGACGGTGGGCGGAGTTTCCTATCCCTGCGTGTTGGGCCGCAGCGGCATTGCCGTCACCAAACGGGAAGGAGATGGCGTCACGCCCCGAGCCGTGCTGCCGCTCCGCGGCCTGTTCCAACGGCTCGACCGCGCCCCCCGCATTCCGAGCCAGCTGTCCTTCCGCGCCATTCGCCCTGAGGATGCCTGGTGTGACGACGTCTGCGACCGGCGCTACAACACGCTGATCCAGCGCCCCGTCGAGCAGAACGCCGAGGAAAGGCTGGCCCGCGGCGATCGCCTCTATGACGTGATCGTGCCGCTCGGCTGGAACGATGCACCGATCGTCAGAGGGCGGGGCAGCGCCATTTTCTGGCATGTCTCCCGCGAGAACAACGCGCCGACCGCCGGCTGCGTCGCCGTAGCGCCGGAGGTGTTCCGCAAGGTGCTGCCGAGATTGTCGCGCCATGCCGTGATGATCATCGACTGACGGCTGCGTCGGACACGGGACGTCTGCGGATATTTCAGAGCAAGGATTATTGATGAAGCAGATCATTTTCGCTGCAATCGGCTGTGCGATTGCCGCCATGGCTTTCGCCGATACGACGGCGGCCATGAGCATTCAGGACGCCGCCGCCGGCAGCTATGTCCGCCGGCAGAACGGCGAAGCCACGCTCGTCGTCAAGCGCAGCGGCGAGTATTGGCGGGTAAGCGCCGCCATCGGCGGCGTTCCGAACGGCGGTGCGACGGTTGCCGATTGCGGCTTCATTGCCGAGGGCTCGATCACGGGCGGCGCCTTCGACGGCAAGGTTACCCGGATCAACATCGTGGCCGGCCTCGACGAAGAGGGCGAAGCGGCCAAACCCGGCCTCGGCTTCGCCTTCTCGCTCGGCAATGGCACGATCACGGTTCGCGGCGCCGATGCGGCATCCATCTGCGGCGGCGAGGGCAGCGTGATAGACGGCATCTACAAGCGCAGCAGCCGCTGACATCTGCGCTCTGCCGCCCGCTTTGCTCCCGATTCCGCTGCCCCTCCTTCGTCCTTACCCTGGAACATCCGCAATGAAACGCCTGGCTTTCGGCATAGCCGCCCTGACCGTCCTCCACGCCCTGCCCGCTTACGCCATCGACTGCAAGAAAGCCTCGACCTCGATCGAACGCCGCATCTGCGCCGACAAATCGTTGCGGCGGGCTGATGCCGCCATGGGCACTGCCTATGCCAGGATCCTCAAGGCCAGCCAGGATCCCGAGATCCGCGCGATGCTGGTCGAGAGCCAGAAACATTGGCTGGCGCGGCGGGACCTTCGCCTCGACCAGGAGGACGGGGCGGAAAGTGCCGGCGATTCCGGCGAAGAAGCGCCCAAAAACAATCTCCTCAAGGCGATCGAGGCGCGCACCGCCGATTTGGCAGAGTTCTCCAAGACCGATCCCAAACTGCCGCGGCTGATCGAGATCGCAAACAGCCAGCGCCGGTTCAATGCCCAGTTCAGCGGCGGCCCCTTCGCCGGCTATAGCGCCGATTGCGATTTTCTGCCGAGTGGCAGTGATCAGATCTATACCTGCCTGGGAACCCGCACCTATCAGAACAACGATAGGGTCTGCTCCGTGACGACGGACTTTGCCACCAACGCGCTCTACACCACCCAGACGGTGGCGGAAGTCGTCGATGGCAAGCTCAAGACGATCGCGACCTGCGGCGACGAGAACGGCAACAGCCCCTGCCCCGACGGCCAGCCTTCCGCCGACCGGCATTGGACCGTCCAACCGGCCGCAAGCGCCAATGCCAGCGCCACGAACACGCCGTCGCCCAAGATCAGCGCCGATCTTGGCGAGGATGAGGATAGCCCCTGGCTGCACGCCTGCCTGACCGACAAGAGCTATCCCCTCGCCGATCCTGCCAGCGACGGCAGCAAGAAATAGCGGTCCCACACCTCCCAACGAAGCATTATCGCAATAAGATCAACGGACTATGTAGGGCCTGCCATTCCCGGCGCCGCTGCAAGCGGCGGAAAGGGAATCCAGGGGCTAAAGGGATATATGCGTGGCCCCTGGATCCCCTTCCCGGAGCCAAAGGCTCCGCCGGGGATGACATGCGCGATTTCCCGAAAAGCCCGGAAAAGGGCTCAGCGTGTCCCGAAGATGGCGCTGCCCACCCGCACATGGGTGGCGCCGACCTCGATGGCGGTCTCGAAATCGCTCGACATGCCCATGGAGAGCATCGAAAGCCCGTTGCGGGCGGCGATCTTGGCAAGCAGGGCGAAATGCGGCCCGGGTGACTGCTCGAACGGGGGGATGCACATCAGCCCGTCGATGGCGAGGCCGTAGTCATCCCGACAGGCCGCAATGAAGGCGTCGGCCTCCTGGGGGGCGACACCGGCCTTCTGGGCTTCCTCGCCGGTGTTGACCTGCACCAGCAGGCGCGGCGCCCTGCCTTGCCTGGCGATTTCCTTGGCGAGTGCCTGTGCCACCGAGGGGCGATCGACCGTATGGATCACGTCGAACAGGGCCACCGCTTCCTTGGCCTTGTTGGACTGTAGCGGGCCAATGAGGTGCAGCTCGACATCGGGATAGGCAGCCTTGAGATCAGGCCATTTGCCCTGTGCCTCCTGCACGCGGTTCTCACCGAAGACCCGCTGGCCCGCGGCAAGCACGGGCTCGATCGCTTCCGGCCCGAAGGTCTTGGAAACGGCGACCAGGGTCACCGAGCCGGCGGGGCGCAGCGCATCGGCTTCAGCGCGGGCAATGGCAAGGCGAACCTCTGCAAGGCGGGCTGGAGCATCGGACATGGCATGACTTCCAGAGAATGGCGAAAGGACGAAACAGGCCTCCGACATAATGGGACGGACGGGCTATGGCTACCGGAACCTCGCCGGACCATGCTAAAAGCCCTGCATGGACAAGGGTTGCCTAGAGCAAAGCGCGTTTGGACGAAAACGCTATTTTGCTCTAGCTCTTTGATTCGACGCGTCTTTGCGATTCTTGGTGAAACGACCAAATCACAAAACGCTTTGCGGAGGGCAGGCTGATGATGCAGTTCAAGGGGGCCAAATCTATCTTGGCAAGAAGCACCCTGGCAGCGCTCCTGATCTGCGGACTTGGGCAGGCAGCCTTCGCCCTCGACATCGGTCCGACCACGATATCCGTGCCGGTCTTCGGCATTCCCCTCGACATTCCGATCCAGGCTTCCCTCGACAGCAAGAGCGAGACCGACGGCGTCCAGCTCGACCTCGCCGTCACCGGTGACCTGAAATCGCTGCAGGACAACGCCCTGGCGATCGCCCGCAAATTGCCGTTTCCGCAAGATGCCTGTGCCCGCAAGGGCCCCAATCTCGTGGTCAACTCAATTGATAGCGCCCATATTCGCGCCGAGGGCGACACGGCGGTGATCGACGTCGCCGGCAAGGTGACGGCCTGGGGTTGCGCCAAGGTGCTGGGGCAGAAGATCAAGACCAAGATCGCCACGGACAGGATTGCCATCACCATCCCGGTTGAGCTCTACATCCCGACGCCGCGCCAGGTGGCGCTACGCGTGAAGGGAGAAGCCTCGATCAAGACCGGCGATCCGCAAATCACCGAAATCGCGACCGCCCTGCTCGGCAATCTCAACCAGCGCTTCACCGATGCCGTGGCCAAGGCCCTCGACAAGGACAAGGCCCGGGCCTCCGTGCCGGAGATACCGGGCCTCGACGTCAGGATCGAACGGGCCGTGTTCGCCCAGGATCAGGACAGGCTCCTGGTCAAGGCCAAGGCCGATGGCCATGCCACCTCAGCTGCCTTCGAAAGCCTGATCGGGCTGGCAGGCCAGAAGGCGCCGTAAGCAGCCTCAAAGCTGCTGCCTGAGCGTTTCCTGCACGGCCGAATCGAAGGAATCTGCCTTCTTCCTGCCCGACTTGGCGCGTTCCGCCGTGACGAAGGCATCGCGCTTGCGATTGATCTCGGCGAGCTTGTCCTGCAGGGCCTTGCGCTTGGCGAGTTGTTCCTCGACATAGGCCTTGCGCTCGGCGTCGGACTTGCCCTGCAGCACCTTGGGAAGCGCGGAGGCTGCAACCTTGTCGAGGCTCTGGCGGCCATTGGCAATGTCGGCGGTGAGATCCCCCTCGCCGGTCACAACCTCCTTGGGCCCGGCCTTCTTGCTGTAGAAACTGGAATTGTCGACCTGGGCCGGTGCCGGAGCCTGCTTGCGCAGGTCCATCTTGTTGCGGACGGCCTGCTGCCTCTCGCCATCGCCATAAGGCAGCACGGTGTCGTCGAGCGATTGCTGCAGTTGCAGGATGTCCTCGTCATAGGGTGTGGGCACTTCGACGATCTGGCCGCCATCCTGAGGGATCGGCAAATAGCGGCCATTGCCGCGCCGGGCGATGTCCTGCCAGATCTGGCGGGTGTCGCCGGCATCGCCGGCCTGCACCGTGTTGACCACAATGCCCTTGGCCACGGCCGCCTTGACGACCTCGGGATAGCGCGGCGCGTTGGGGTAATCCATGTGGGGCGGCGCATCCCCCACCAGAAAGATGATCTTGCGGGTCTGTCCCCCGCTGCCCCATTGCAGGCTGCGGACAGCCTTGTCCAACGCCTCGTTCACGGATTCGGGCGTGTCTCCGCCACCATCGGCGGTGTATTGCACCAGATCGCCATAGAGCCCCTGGATGTCGCCGGTGAGGGCATGGACATCCGTGACATAGGCATCGCCCCGGTCGCGGTAGCCGATCAAAGCCATGCGGATCTCCGCATCCGGATTGGCGTCGACAATGGCGTTGGCGATCGACCAGATCTTGCGTTTGGCGCCGTCGATCAGGCTCGCCATCGAGCCGGTGGTGTCGAGCACGAAGGCGACCTCGACGCGCGGGCGCGACTGCGCATCCGGAGCTGCGTAGGCAGGCAGGATCGGCATGGCGAGTGCAAGCAGGCTGGCCGTCGCGAAAGCGAGGCGAAGAGCGGATTTCACGGCGTGTCTCCCGGGCGTTCTGCAATCGAGTTGCGACAGGCCAAGCTCCCCGCCGATGATGGCGAAGTCGGGCTATCGCTGTGGCGCAAGCGCGGCGAGCCGGCCTTCCGTCCATCATCTGTTTCGCGCGGAACACATATTGCCGGGTCAGCTCTACCACGTGCCGGCTTGCCATCCCCTGTCACAGGTTCGAATGTGGCCTCGCCGCCGCTCGAGCGGCATGGCGCGCCATTCTTCCGGCGTGACCAGATATTGGAATCAGGAGGAAATTTTCGATGAAACGATTGATGGCGGCCGTCTTCCTGGCCGCAGGCGCATTCCTGGCTTCGCCCGCCTATGCTGCCCCCGAAAAGATCATTCTCGACACGGATTTCTCGACGCTCGGCGATGACGGCCAGGTGCTGATCATGGCGGCCCAGTTGCAGAAGGACAAGGCGATAGACCTTCTGGGCGTCACCGTGGTCACCGGCAATGATTGGCTGAAGCAAGAAGTCGCCGATGCCCTGCGCGCCGTCGAACGCCTCGGCATCGAGGACAGGGTCGGCGTCTATGCCGGCGCGAACCTGCCCCTCGTTCACGATCCCAGGAGCTTCGAGCACGAGCGTGCGCTGTTCGGCTTCGGGGAGAGCTACAAGACCTCGTTCCATCGCCCGCAGCCCAAGGAGGCCGACCTGATCGCCCCGCCGGACGGCTTCGCCAAGAAGGCGAAGCTGCGCAAGGAGGATGCTGTCGACTTCATCGTGGAGGCGATCAAGGCCAATCCGCACGAAGTCTCACTGCTGGTGATCGGGCCGGCCACCAACATCGCCCTGGCGATCCGCAAGAACCCGGAAATCGTGCCGCTGATCAAGCGTATCGTCTACATGGCCGGCGCGGTCGACGTGAAGGGCAATACCACGCCCGCCGCCGAAATGAATGTCTGGATCGATCCGGAGGCCGCCCGTATCGTCATGCGCGAGCCGATCGAACAGGCCCTCATTCCCCTTGATGTCACCGACATCACCCAGATCGGCAAGCCCGAATTCGATCGCCTCACCGCCGGCGAAGGCCCGGTCCAGAAGCTCTTCCGGGACAGCTGGATGGCCAAGAAGTTCGCCAAGGACGACAAGGCCAAGGCCAGCGTGTTCGATACGCTCGCCCTCGCCTATCTGGTCGATCCGAGCTACGCGACCAAGGTCGACGATCTCTATATCGACGTCGATGTGGCGTTCGGGCCGGGCTATGGCCGCACGCTCGGCTATTGGCAGAAGCAGCCGACGGACCTCCTGCAGAAGGTGAAGGTGGTCAAGCAGTTCGACAACAAGCGCTTCTTCGATTTCTACGTCGATCTCCTGACCCGTCCGGTGCCGGTCAAGCTCGCACCCTAGGCGCCCGCTGCCCTACGAGACTTGGCGGACATGAGCCAGAGGCCGGTGTGCCGATCTTCGGATCGGCACTCTGGTCGGCAGGCGCGCCGCTTTCGAGAATGCCGGTTCCGCTCCGTCCTTTGACGGAGCTGAGAAGATCGGCACACCGTGTTTCGGCGTCCCGCCTGCGAAAAACCGGTCCTCTTCAGGCCTTGGAAAGGAGACGAGGCTAGCTTTGCACCAATACGCCGGTTAAAAGCGGCGTTTCCAATGTCACTCATTGAGTGACGTCTCAACTCCGAGTTCCCTTCCCCATGACCACCGAGCGCTATAACGCCCGCGACGCCGAGCCCAGATGGCAGAAGACCTGGGCCGACCAGGCGATCTTCGAAACCAGGAATGAGGATCCGCGTCCGCGCTACTACGTGCTCGAGATGTTCCCCTATCCCTCCGGGCGCATCCATATGGGCCATGTGCGCAACTACACCATGGGCGACGTGGTGGCGCGCTATCGCCGGGCCAAGGGCTTCAACGTGCTGCATCCCATGGGCTGGGACGCCTTCGGCATGCCGGCCGAGAATGCCGCGATGCAGAACAAGACGCATCCGGCCAAATGGACCTATGCCAATATCGACACCATGCGCGGCCAGTTGAAGTCGATGGGCCTGTCGCTGGACTGGAGCCGCGAGATCGCGACCTGCGATCCCTCCTATTACCGCCACCAGCAGGCGATGTTCCTGGACTTCCTGCAGTCGGGCCTGGTCGAGCGCAAGGTTTCCAAGGTCAATTGGGATCCGGTCGACCACACGGTGCTGGCCAATGAGCAGGTGATCGACGGCCGTGGCTGGCGCTCGGGCGCCCTGGTCGAGCAACGCGAGCTGACCCAGTGGTTCTTCAAGATCACCGATTACTCGCAGGACCTGCTCTCGGCCCTGGACACGCTGGATCGCTGGCCCGAAAAGGTCCGGCTGATGCAGAAGAACTGGATCGGCAAGTCGGAAGGCTTGCAGGTGCGCTTCGAGCTCGACACGGCCACGGCGCCGGCGGGCGAGAACGAACTGCTGATCTACACCACCCGCCCCGACACGCTGTTCGGCGCCAAGTTCATGGCGATCGCGGCCGATCACCCGCTCGCCAGGGCCGCCGCCGCGAATAACCCGGAACTGGCTGCGTTCATCGAGGAGATCGGGCGTACGGGCACCTCGGCCGCCGTGATCGAGACGGCCGAGAAGAAGGGTTTCGACACCGGCATCCGTGCCGTGCATCCTTTCGATCCCGATTGGAAACTGCCGGTTTACGTCGCCAATTTCGTGCTGATGGAATACGGCACGGGCGCCATCTTCGGCTGCCCGGCGCATGACCAGCGCGACCTCGACTTCGTCAACGCCTATGGCCTGGGCAATACGCCGGTGGTGTGCCCGCCGGACCAGGACCCCGCCAGCTTCGTGATCACCGACGTCGCCTATGACGGCGACGGGTTGATGATCAATTCGCGTTTCCTCGACGGCATGACCATCGAGCAGGCCAAGGAAGAAGTGGCCCGCCGTCTGGAAAGCCGGACGCATGGCAACGCACCAGTGGCCGAGCGCAAGGTCAATTTCCGCCTGCGCGACTGGGGCATCTCGCGCCAGCGCTATTGGGGCTGCCCGATCCCGGTGATCCATTGCGAGGTCTGCGGCGTGGTGCCGGTGCCCAAGAAGGACCTGCCGGTCAAGCTGCCCGACGACGTCACCTTCGATCGGCCCGGCAATCCGCTCGACCATCATCCGACCTGGCGCCATGTCGACTGCCCGCAATGCGGCAAGCCGGCTCGGCGCGAGACGGACACGATGGACACCTTCGTCGATTCTTCCTGGTATTTTGCCCGGTTCACCGATCCGTGGATCGAGACGGCGCCGACGGTGCGCAAGGAAGCCGATGCCTGGCTGCCGGTCGACCAGTATATCGGCGGTATCGAGCACGCCATCCTGCATCTGCTCTATAGTCGCTTCTTCGTGCGCGCCATGAAGAAGACCGGCCATGTCGGCCTGGACGAGCCGTTCAAGGGCCTGTTCACCCAGGGCATGGTGGTGCACGAGACCTATCGCGCTGAAAATGGCGAATGGGTGGTGCCGGCCGATGTGCGCATCGAGGGCGACGGCGCCGAGCGCCGCGCCGTCAACAACCGCACCGGCGAGCCGGTCGAGATCGGCTCGATCGAGAAGATGTCGAAGTCGAAGAAGAATGTCGTCGACCCCGACGACATCATCGCCGATTACGGCGCCGACACCGCGCGCTGGTTCATGCTGTCGGACTCGCCGCCCGAGCGCGACGTGATCTGGACCGAGGACGGCGTCCAGGGCGCCGGCCGCTTCGTGCAGCGCATCTGGCGCATCGTCAACGAGATCGCCGCCCAAGTCCCCTCATCGGTTGCCCCCGCAAGCGAGGAAGATGTCCTCGCCGTGCGCAAGGCGGCACACCGTGCCCTGGCGGCCGTCGAGGGCGATATCGAGCGTCTCGGCTTCAACCGCTGCGTCGCCCATATCTACACGCTGGTGAACAGCCTGGGGCGCACGCTGGACGGCTACAAGAACGGCGAGGCTGTGCCCGCCAATCTCGCCGCTGCGCTGAAGGAAGCCGGCGTCATGCTGGTGCAGTTGATCGCGCCGATGATGCCGCATCTGGCCGAGGAATGCTGGAGCGTGCTGGGCTGTCAGGGCCTGGTGGCGCAAGCCTCCTGGCCGGTGGCCGATCCTGCGCTGCTGGAAGACGACACCGTCACCCTGCCGGTGCAGTTCAACGGCAAGAAGCGGGCCGATCTGACGGTGCCGAAATCGGCATCGCCAAAGGAAGTCGAAGCTGCCACATTGGCGAACGAAACCGTCCAGCGCGTGCTGGAAGGGCGCGCTCCCAAAAAGATCATCGTGGTGCCGGGAAGGATTGTGAATGTCGTCGTCTAGTCAGACCTCGCGCCGCTGCGCGCTGTTCGCCCTCGCCCTCGTGCCGGCGGTGATGCTGGGTGGCTGCTTCCGTCCGATGCTGGCCGAGCCCGGCAACGGTTCGCCCGGGCTGAAGAACCGGCTCGCCGCCATCGCCATCGATCCGGTCGACGACCGTGTCGGCCAGCAGGTGCGCAACCGGCTGTCGTTCAATCTCACGGGCGGCGCCGAGGCTCCGCCGGCGCGCTACCGGCTGGTGCTTGTAACCTCTTCCAGCTCCGATTCGGCGCTGGTCGACGCGCTGAACGCCACGCCGCAAATCGACACGGTGACACTGACGACCGACTACACCTTGCTCGACCCGGCCACGGACAAGATCCTGCTCAAGGCGAAGAACTTCACGCGCAAATCCTATAATTCCGGCCTGCAACGTTTCGCCACCGTACGCGCCCGACGCGATGCGGAGAACGATGCGGCCGACGTGATGGCTGACCAGATCCGCCTGAGGTTGGCGACTTGGCTCGCCGACCATCCCTGATGGCTGATTGACCCATGGCCTCCATCGAACGGCGCGCCGTCGATGCCTTCATCAAGAAGCCGGACGCCCATTTCGCGGTGATCATGGTCTATGGGCCGGATACCGGGCTGGTGAGCGAGCGAGTGCGCGCCCTGGTCGCAGCCTCGGTCGACGATATCGAGGATCCCTTCCAGTTAGTCCGGCTCGACGGCGACGAGATCAGCGGTGATCCGGCGCGGCTCGCCGACGAGGTCTTCACGATTCCCCTCTTCGGCGGGCGCCGCGCTGTGCGCCTCAGGGCAGGCAGCCGCAATATCGTGCCGGCAGTCGAGCCCGTGCTCGCCAATCCGCCCAGCGCCTGCCGGGTGGTGATCGAAGCGGGCGACCTCAAGAAGAGCCATGCTCTGGTCTCCCTGGTGGAGAAATCGCGCGCCGGGGCTGTGATCGCCTGTTTCGGCGACGAGAACGCCAATATCGGCCAGATCATTGCCGAGGAAGTCGCCCTTTCAGGCCTCACCATCGCGCCTGAAGCCCGAGAGACATTGATCGGGCTACTCGGCGGCGATCGCCTGGCCACCCGGAGCGAACTGAAGAAACTCACGCTCTACGCCCATGGCGCCGGGCGCATCGAGCTCAGCGACGTCGAGGCCGTGGTAGGCGATGCCAGTGCGCTCGCCACCGACGAGATCATCGACGCTGCCTTTTCCGGCCGGGCGGATCTGCTCGACTCCACCCTCGCCAAGGCCTGGAACGAAGGCGTCAATACCTCGCAGTTGGCGGGAACGGCCCTGCGTCATGCACTCCTGCTTCACCGCCTGCGAGGCGAGGTCGAGAAGGGGCGCCCGGCCGCGGGCGTCGTCGATTCCATGGGCATGCAGGTGCATTTCCGACGCAAGGCCGGCGTCACGGCCCAGCTCTCGGCCCTGAACATGGCAAGGCTCGACCGCATCGTGGCGGACCTGTCGGAAGCCGTGCTCGACGCCCGCCGCAACGCCGTTCTGGGCCAGGCGATCGTCGCGCGTGCCTTGATGCGAATCGCCCTGATGGCCAAGGCCAGGCGTTGAACCTCCCGTTCCGGGTCAGCCTTCCCCACGGCGTCGCCGCCCCTGACCTTGTGCCTCGGCAACCCCCATCGCAGAACAGGAAGCAATCATCCGCCGGAATACCTGGCAATTACGCTGATAAAATCCTTATTAATTTAGGTTCAGCGAAGATATAAAGACATAAATTCCAAAATACCTCATCCTATCCTTTCGAATGCCGCGAGAGCTTGCCCTGAAGGCAGCCGAAGTTCAGCAAGGAGGATGCGTTGAGCACGCAGGAAGTGGCGGAATTGCCAGGCAGCGACCCGTTTCCAGCCTGGTTGATCTTTACTGGCGTGACTTTATTCGCCTTCCTGCTGGCCTGGTATTTCGGGCTGGTCGCCAAGATGGTCGAGAGCGACCATACCTTCATCTCGGTCGTCATTGCCGTCTTGTATGTCGCCGCCAGCCTTCATTGCCTGTGGCGCGTCCTGATCATCTCGAAGGAGGGCGAAGCAGCCCGGCGATCGGCGCGGCTTCTCGTCCGCTACGAGAACGGTCTGTCCGGCGAGCCCAGAGTCGATCTCGCCAAGGAGTTGCCGGCGGGGCTTGTCTCGTCCCATATCCGGGATCTCAAGACGAAGGCCAGCCTGCAGGGACATATGCGCCTCGACCAGACGCTGCTGCTGCGGGTTCTCGCCAATCGGCTGCGCGGTTCGAACGGCCTGGGCGCCTTCGCCAGCGATACCTTGATGAAGCTGGGGCTCCTGGGCACCATCATCGGCTTCATCATGATGCTGGCGCCGATCGCCGGCCTCGACGTCGAAAACCACACGGCCATGCGGACCTCGATGTCGCTGATGAGCGACGGCATGGCCGTGGCCATGTACACCACGCTCCTGGGGCTGGCAGGCTCCATCCTCCTGAAGATCCAGTATCAGTTCCTGGAAAGCGCCACCGCTGCCATCTTCGCCTTCGCCGTGGATATCACCGAGGTCTATGTGGTCTCGGCGCTGGAACGGCGGGTTCAGGCAGCATGATCGACGATTTCGACCTGATGCCTCGCGAGGAGGCGTTCGATCCGTTCAGCGTGGTGCTGTTCAAGGCGTTGCAGGTCGTCGCCTTCCTGTTCTTCATCGCCCTGGTGATCGTGGCGCCCAAGGCCGACAACGGCAAGGTCGACAGTAAGGCCGAGTTCCTGATCAGCATGGACTGGCCGGACAATCATCCCGACGACATGGATATCTTCGTCCAGGATCCGCTCGGCAACGTGGTCTGGTATCGCCGCAGGGAGGCCGGGTTCATGCTGCTCGATCGCGACGACAGGGGCGGGCTGAACGATTTCGTCATGGTCAATGGCAGCAAGGTGCCGACGGCGACCCGGCAGGAACTCGTCAGCATCCGTGGCTTCGTCGCCGGGGACTACACCATCAACGTCTATCATTTCACCGCCCTGACCGGCCGCGCGGTCCCGGTAACGGTGACGCTGCAGAAGCTCAATCCCAAGGTGACGATCGTGGGCAAGGAAACGCTGGAGGTGGTCGACGGCGGCACCGAGAAGACGGCCCTGCGCTTCACCATGGACGAGAGGGGTGCGGTAACCAAGGTCAGCCAGACCCAGAAGTCGATCCTGCAGACCTTCTACAATCCTCGCGCCAACGGTGCCAAGCCATGAGTTGGGTCCAGACCCATGTGCTTCTGCTCACCCTGGCCTATGTCGCGACGACGGCCCTGCTGCTTGCCGTCCTGAGCCGGATGGCCTTCAACCGGCTCGCGAAGGTGGCCGCGATCGTGCTGGCCAGCGCCTTCTACGTCGCGGTCTTCTTTTCCACGCAGGGCCTGCTCGGCTGGTCGGCGCCCGTTGCCCTGCCAGAGCATTTCAAGGTGTTGTGGACCTATGTCGTCGAACCCGACCCGGCGCACGCCAATCCCGGCGCCGTGCATCTTTGGGTCGAGGAACTCGACGCGGCCAACCTGCCGAGCGGCGTGCCCCGCTCCTATCTGCTGCCCTATTCGCGGCAACTGGCTGATCGGGTCAATCAGGCGCAGAGCCAGATCAAGGATGGCATGCTGGTCGGCGGCAAGCCGCGCTACTACGGGGATCATTCGTCGACGCAAGGCCTGTCCGGCCCCGTCAACGTGAATGCGCCGCCGGGCGGCGATCCATCGGGTGGCGGCGTGCTGGATCCGGCCTTCCTGGGCGGCCAGTCCAAGAATGTCGATCTCATCCCGCTGCCGAAGCCCGTTCTGCCCGAAAAGGAACTCACTGAGCCAGTGCAATGAGGGGGTCTGCGCCATTCCTCCTCGTTACCGGCTCTTCCCGGAATCTCAGGGAGCCGCGTACTACTTCAGGATCTTGGTCTGATCGATATAGAAGATCTTGTCAGGCAGCTGCAGCTTGCGGTCGATGCCGGAAATGGTCACCGTGGTGTCGTAGCCCTGCGGATCGGTGACGGTCCACTGCTTCAGATCATAGGCCGGTGCCGGAAAGGTCAGCTGGATGCGGGACTTGCCGCCGCTGGCCGCCGAGCCCTCTTCCAGGATGACGCTGATGCCGGCCGGCTCGTTGCCGACGGCCAGGACCTTGGAATCCTCGATCAGGTCGAGCCTGCTGGCCAGCAGGAAGCGCAGCGGCGTCTGCTTGATGAAATAGAGGTCCTGGGTGTTGAGCTTGCGGTTGCGCACCGCCACCGAGGTACCGTCGGCCAGCAATTGCAGCGAAGACGGCGGATCATAGTCGAAACGCATGCGGCCAGGCTTGGACACCCAGAACTTGCCGGTGATGCGCTTGCCGTCCGAGCCGACCTGCACGAAATTGCCGGAGAAGAACTTGATATTGTTGAAATAACTGTCGACCCGGTCGAGCGTCGCCTTATCGGCCGCACTCAGCGCCTTGGGATTGACGCGATGAGTGTCGATTTCCAGCGGCTGGTTGGCGGCGACCAGGTCGGCCGGCGGCAACGCATCGGCGGGAGCAGGCGCCGTTTCGGCGGGCGGTGTGCCTGACTCGTTCTGCGCATAGGCTGTGCCGGCCAGCAAGGACAGGCTAAGAGCGACGAGAACGGTACGGGCAAAAGGCATTGCAAACTCCGGGACGGCCGGCCTGAGGGACCGGAACCGGCGACAGAAAACAGTGTGGGCACACTTCATAGCGTTTTGCGATTCGACGGTCTCACCAAGAATCGCAAAGACGCGTCAAAGCGAAGAACTAGAGCAAAGCGGCGTTTTCACCAAACGCGCTTTGCTCTGGGAAGTGTGCCCTAAAGCGTGTCTATGGCCTTTTAGCGACTTTGTGACAACAAAGCCGTGCCGAAGCTGCGATCAAATATGGATCGCGCGACCTTCGACGGCAAGCGCTGCCTCCTTGACCGCTTCCGACATGGTCGGATGTGCATGGCAGGAACGAGCCAGGTCCTCGGACGAGCCGGTGAACTCCATCAGCACCACGCCCTCATGGATCATCTCGCCGGCGCCGGCGCCGAGGATATGCACGCCGAGCACGCGGTCCGTGGTCGCATCCGCAATCACCTTGACGAAGCCTTCGGTGGTGCGGTTGGCGCGGGCACGGCCATTGGCGGTGAAGGGGAACTTGCCGACCTTGTAGGCGATGCCGGCCGATTTGAGCTCTTCCTCGGTCTTACCCACCGAGGCGATCTCGGGATAGGTGTAGACCACCGCCGGAATGACGTCATAGTTCACATGGCCATGCTGGCCGGCCAGGATCTCGGCGACGGCGATGCCCTCGTCCTCGCCCTTATGCGCCAGCATCGGCCCGCGCACCACGTCGCCGATGGCATAGATGCCGGGGACATTGGTGGCGAAATGGTCGTCGATGATCACGCGTCCGCGCTCGGTGACGACGCCGGCTTCCTCCAGGCCGAGGCCGTCCGTATAGGGGCGGCGGCCGGTGGCGACCAGGACGATGTCGGCCGCGATGGTCTCGCTATTGCCGCCGGCGACCGGCTCCACGGAAACGACGGCACCCGAGGCGCTGGTCTCGACACCGGTCACCTTGGTGGCAAGCTTGAATTCGATGCCCTGGCGGCCGAGCAGGCGCTGGGCCTGCTTGGCGACTTCCAGATCCATGCCCGGCAGGATGCGATCGAGGAACTCCACCACGGTGACCTCGGCGCCGAGGCGGCGCCAGACCGAGCCGAGCTCGAGGCCGATGACGCCGGCGCCGATGACGACCAGCTTCTTGGGCACGGCAGCCAGTTCGAGTGCGCCCGTGGAGGAGACCACGGTCTTCTCATCGATGGTGACGCCGGGGAGCTGCGCAACGTCCGAGCCGGTGGCGATCACGATCGACTTCGTTTCCAGTGTCTGCGTCGAACCGTCTTCGGCCGTCACTTCGACCTTGCCGGCAGCCAGGATCTTGCCGGTGCCGCGATAGGCCGTGATCTTGTTCTTCTTGAACAGGAAGGCAACGCCCTGGACGTTGGCGTCCACGGTCTCCTGCTTGTGCTTCAGCATCTGGGGCAGATTGAGCACCGGCGCGGGGACTTCGATACCGAAGGCCTTGAAACCATGCCCGGCCTCGTCGAACAATTCGGAGGCATGCAGCAGCGCCTTGGACGGGATGCAGCCGACATTGAGGCAGGTGCCGCCATAGGTGGCGCGCTTCTCGACCACGGCGACATTCATGCCGAGCTGGGCGGCGCGGATGGCGCAGACATAGCCGCCGGGGCCAGTGCCGATAACGACGAGATCATGAGAGGGCATGGGAGCTCGCTTTCTATTGCTGTCATCCCGGGCGTTTCCTCACAAGCTTTGCTTGTGAGTGGCAGCGCGAAGCGGTGCTGCGCAGACCCGGGACCGTCATCAGGATGAGGAATATTGCGGCACGCGACCCCGGATCTGCGGCACGACATTGCATGTTGCGCCGCGTCCAGGATGACGGCTGTTACAGGTCCAGCACGAGGCGAGCCGGATCCTCCAGGCTCTCCTTGACGCGCACCAGGAAGGTGACCGCTTCCTTGCCGTCGATGATGCGGTGATCATAGGACAGCGCCAGATACATCATCGGGCGCGCCACGATCTGGCCGCCGACCACCATCGGGCGCTCCTGGATCTTGTGCATGCCGAGAATGGCCGACTGGGGCGCGTTCAGGATCGGCGTCGACATCAGCGAACCATAGACGCCACCATTGGAGATGGTGAAGGTACCGCCCTGCATCTCCTCGATCTTGAGCTGGCCGTCGCGGGCCCGCTTGCCGAAATCGGCGATGGTCTTTTCGATACCGGCAAGGCCGAGCGTCTCGGCATCCCTGATCACCGGCACGACGAGGCCCTTGTCGGTGCCGACGGCGACGCCGACATGGCAATAGTTCTTGTAGATGATGTCCTGGCCGTCGATCTCGGCATTGACGGCCGGCATCTCCTTGAGGGCCTGGGTGCAGGCCCGCACGAAGAAGGACATGAAGCCGAGCTTCACGCCATGCTTCTTCTCGAACAGGTCCTTGTACTGGTTGCGCAGCGCCATGACGTTGGTCATGTCGACCTCGTTGAAGGTCGTCAGCATGGCAGCGTTGGCCTGGGCCTCCTTGAGGCGGCGGGCGATGGTCTGGCGCAACTTGGTCATGCGCACGCGCTCCTCGCGCGCGGCATCGGCCGGCGGCGAAGCGACGCGCGGCGCGGCCGGAACCGGGGCGGCG
>NZ_LYXZ01000088.1 GCF_001676615.1 Labrys sp. WJW
CGGAACACCGTGGGGCTGAAGTCAACCCCACGGTGTTCCGAGCCGTTCCCACTCGCCATGGAGACGACTGCCTCGGCCATCGGGGCTGTCGCCCCCGGGACAAAAGAGCGTGGTCGTCAAACGCCCGTTGTTCCGGTTCCTCGTTTCCAAACGCCGCGTGATTTTCCGGGTTCCCGCCCGATCGCACGGCGCGTGGCGGGGATCATGGCCAATGCCGGGCTGTGCCGCTCGTTCACGCGATCCGGCCCACGCCCGTTTCTGCCTGGACTGGATGAATGAAATCGACGCTGCTTTCGATCGCCCTGATCGCCCTTGCCCTGACACCCGCCTCAGCACGCCAGAGCGCCAAGCCCGGACGGACCGAAGCCGGCCTCGCCAAGCTGGCCCCCGCCGATCGGTTTCAGCAGGCCTGCGACATCGAGTTGATGGAAAGGCTGCGTCACGAATCGCGCCCCTACAAACCCGACAGTGTGATCGCCTATGCGCTGGGCGACCCCCATGTGACGGGCGACACGCTCAAGGGTGACGGCGGTGCGTTCCGCAGCGGCGGGATCTGGTACCAATATTCCTTTACCTGCGAGGCGACGCCCGATCGCATGAAGGTGATATCGCTGGAGTACAGGGTCGGAGAAGCCGTACCGCGCGCCCAATGGGATTCTCACGGCCTCTCCATTCACTGATCTCCTTCAACCCCGGATAGGCGCATGGGCATGGGCAAGGACGGTTCGATCGGCATCATCCGCCGGATCCAGCGTTTCCCGGTCAAATCCATGGGCAGCGACATCCTGGACATGGCGGAGCTGCGCTGGAACGGCCTGGCCGGCGACCGGCAATATGCCTTCGTGAAAACGCAGGACCGCGGCCGCTTTCCCTACCTCACCGGCCGGGACCTGCCGGATCTGCTGCTCTATCGCGCCCGCTACCTCACCCCGGGGGATCCCAAGACTTCGGCACTCACCGTGGTCTCGCCAAAAGGCGGCGAATACGACATTGACGATCCTGCCCTATGCCGGGAATTGAGCGAAGCGGCCGGTGAGCCCGTGCATCTCATGCAGCTCGGCCGCGGCCATTTCGACAGCGCCGTCATCTCGCTGGTGAGCACGACGACGGCCGGCCGCCTGGCGCAGGCCCATGGCGGCGATATCGACCTGCAGCGCTTCCGCATCAATCTCCTGATAGAGCCCGCGGATGCCGGGACCTGGGAACGGGACTGGCTCGGCAAGCGGGTCTCAATCGGCAACCGGGAGGTCCGCTTGCGCACCGACCGGCCGATCGACCGCTGCGTGATGATCACCCTCGATCCGCAGACGGCCCAGCGCACGCCCGCGATCATGAAGACGGTCGCACGCCAGTTCACCAACCAGATCGGCATTTACGGCACCGTCGAGCAGCCCGGGACGATCACCCTGGACGACGACATCCGTCTCGCCGATTGAGCGGCTCAGATGGCCTGACCGCCCGAAACCTCGATCCGCTGGGCGTTGACCCAGCGATTGGCGTCCGTCAACAGGCTCGCGATCATCGGCCCGACGTCCTCGGCCACTCCGGCTCGCCCAAGCGCGGTCATCTGAGCAAAGATCTTGTTGATGCTGGGATCGTCGCGCACGGCACCACCGCCGAAATCGGTCTCGATCGCTCCCGGCGCCACGGTATTGACCGCGATCCGCCTTTCGCCCAGTTCCTTGGCCAGATAGGTCGACAAGACCTCCACGGCTCCCTTGGCCGCGGCATAGGCAGCATAGCCCGGATAGGACATGCGTGTCAGGCCGGAGGATAGGTTGACGATGCGCCCGCCATCCGCCATCAGGGGCAGCAGGGCCTGGGTGAGGAAGAAGACGCCTTTGAAATGGACGTTGACCAGGGCATCGAACTGCGCCTCGGTGGTCTGGCCGATCAGGGCGTAGTCGCCATGGCCGGCATTGTTCACGAGATGATCGAATGTCCCCCGCGACCAGTTGTCGTGCAGCGCTGCCCGCACCCTTTCGACGAAAGCGGCGAAGGCCGTGACGTCACCTGTATCGAGTTGAAGGGCGATCGCCTTCCGGCCCATGGCCTGGATTTCGGCGACGACCGCCTCGGCATCCTCGCTCCGGCTGCGATAGGTGAGGATGACATCGCCGCCAAGGCGGGCAATATTGAGGGCCGTGCTGCGGCCAAGACCGCGACTGGCCCCGGTTACGAGTGAAATCCTGGTCATCGGGCAAACTCCGTTGGTGTGATGGCACTCGGTATCGGGCCAAACCTGCCTTCGGTGTTGCTGGAATCTCGATGTTTCTTGCCTAATCCTCCAAGAGACATGCAGGACGGGCGCGAAACGCGTAGGCTGTCACCATGACCGCCCTGCTTGAAGCCATCCGTCGCCATGCCCAAGTCCACGCCGGCTCGAACGGTATCGCAGCCACCCCGATTCCGGGTCTCACCACCGTGCGGGCGACGGCGCCCAGCGGCCTGGTCCATGCCATCTCCCGTCCCCTCGCCTGCCTTGTGCTGCAGGGAAGCAAGCATGTCACCATGGGCATGCAGGCCTTCGACTTCGCGGCTGGCGATTCCCTGCTGATCACCGCGGACGTGCCGACCGTGAGCCAGATCACCCGCGCCAGTGCCATGGCTCCCTATCTGTCGCTGGTGCTGGAGCTCGACGCCGGCGTGATAGCCGACCTGGCTGCGCAGATGCATGCCGCCGGCGGGGCCGACCATGCCCCGGTACGCGTCCAGCCAACCGATGCCGAGGTCGCCGATGTGGCGTTACGGCTGATGCATTTGCTCGATCGACCGGCTTCGGTGCCGGTGCTGCAAGCCCAACTCGTGCGTGAGATGCATTACTGGCTGCTGACCGGCCGTCACGGGACGGCAATCCGACGGCTGGGCTGGCCGGATGGCCACGCGCAGCGCATCGCGCGTGCCGTTGCGGTGTTGAGGGCCGAATTCATGCAGCCCTTGCCGGTCGAGCGCCTGGCTGCGGCGGCCGGCATGAGTCCCTCTTCATTCCACCAGCATTTCAGGTCGATAACCTCTCTCTCTCCCCTGCAATTCCAAAAGCAGCTGCGTCTGATCGAGGCCAGGCGGCTGATGCAGGCCGAGGGGATGGGCGCCAGTGGGGCGGCATTCGCAGTCGGCTATGAGAGCGTTCCCCAATTCACCCGCGAATATGGCCGGTTGTTCGGCTTGCCGCCGGTTCGCGACATCAAGGCAGCGAGAGGACGTGCCCGAACGGCCGCCTGACCTGCCGCTGGCGTGCCTCAGAAGATCGCCAGGGCGCCCTGGAAGATGAGATAGCCGAGCCCGGCCGTGATCAGCAGGCCGACGCTGGTGGCGATATAGCCGGCCAGGATGACGGCGCCGTCGCGCTCGACCAGGCCGAGGCCGAGAATGCAGATGGGAATGCCGAGCGGGATGTTGCCGATGATCGGGATGGGCAGCAGCAGGGCAAGGCCCAGCACCAGCGCGACGATGCCCACGATCCGCCGGGAGCGCGCATCCGCGAACAGATGCAGGCGCGGCTTGGCGAATCGCTCGACCCACTGGATCCAGGGCTCTGCCTTGGTGACGATGCGCTGCAGGTCCTTGCGGGCAAAGCTGCGCTTGGCCAGGAACTGCGGCAGCCACAGATTGTCACGCCCCATCACCATCTGGGCCGCGATCAGGGCAACGATGATGCCGCAGATCACCGGAATGCCCGGCGGCATCGGCAGGCAGTTCGGAATGCCGAACAGCAGGAACAGAATACCGAAGGCACGGTTGCGCATGGCGGCCGTCAGGTCGCCGAAATAAATGCGCTCCTCCCCTTCCGCCGAGGCAATCGCCGCAAGGAGTTCGGATGTTCTGGGGTTACGCGGTTCCAAAATAGGGCTGACTCGTGGGATCCTTGCCGGGCTTATAGTGGGACTCTGCGACAATTTCGAGATGATTGTGCTGCCGGACGTCAAACCGGGCGCGGCATTTGCGGATGGGTGTTGTGCTTTTGCCGCATAGTTCCCTGTGCAGCACAACATTCCATGCTGCATCGCAAGACCTGTGTGCTCGTGCTGTCTTGTCGCAGGGGGGCTCCATCACCTTTGTTCGAAAAATCGAAAAAATCGCGAAAAACCCCGCAAAAACGACCCTCAACTTTTCAAGCTTGTCACTTGACCACCGAAAAACGGGGGTCCAGACTAGAATTATTCCGATCTGCTTCATGAGAGTCCTTCGTTCAGACCATCAAATGAATGGTGGCGAACACAGAGGGGACAACAGATCGCGAACCGGTTGGAGGACCCCATGGCTTCCGTTTCGCTTCTCGTCAACGGACGGGAAATTACGGCTGATATTGACCCACGTACTTTGCTTGTCGAATTTCTGCGCGAGCACCTCAGGCTTACCGGTACCCATGTTGGCTGCGATACCAGCCAATGCGGTGCCTGCGTTGTGCATATTGACGGCAAGGCCGTCAAATCCTGCACCACCCTTGCCGTCCAGGCCAGCGGCAGCTCGGTGACGACCATCGAGGGCCTGGCCAATAACGGCCAGCTCCATCCGATGCAGGAAGCCTTCCGCGACAATCACGGCCTGCAATGCGGCTTCTGCACGCCCGGCATGATCATGACCTCGGTCGCCATGGTCGACCGGCTCGGCGGCGATCTCGACGAGGCCACCATCCGCCATGAGCTGGAAGGCAATATCTGCCGCTGCACCGGCTACCACAACATCGTCAAGGCGGTGGCGGCAGGCGCCAAGGCCATGAGCGAAGGCGAGGCGCTGCAGGCGGCCGAATAATCGTTCTCTCCCGGACTGCGTCATCCGACTGTCAGCGGCCGCTCAAATGCGCCTTCGACCGACGCTCCGGATTTCGAGCTTTTCATCGACACTCTCGGCGAAGCCTTTGTTTGCCGGGGATTATTCCAATCCCATAGCGTTTTGCGATCCGCGGAAATCGCATCAGATCGCAAGACGCGTCGAAACAGCGAATTGGAGCAGCAAGCGTTCACAGGCGAGCGCGCCTTGCTCCAGGGGGAGAGAACGACATGAACGCCACAGGCGTCGGCGCACCAGTGCGCCGCAAAGAGGATTTCCGCTTCATCACCGGCAAGGGCAATTATACCGGCGACATCAATCGCCCGGGCCAGGCCCACGCCTATTTCCTGCGCTCGCCGCATGCCCATGCGGCGATCACGTCGATCGACATCAGCGAGGCCCGCAAGCTGCCGGGTGTCATCGAGATCCTCACCGGCGAGGATTTGGCGCAGGACAAGATCGGCGGCTTGATCTGCGGCTGGATGATCCATTCCAAGGACGGCTCGCCGATGAAGGCAGGCGCCCATCCGGCGCTGGCCCAGGGCAAGGTTCGCTATGTCGGCGACCATGTCGCCGTGGTGCTCGCCGAAACCCTGGCGCAGGCCAAGGACGGTGCCGAGGCCATCAACGTCACCTATGAGCCGCTGCCGGCCAGCGTCGATACTGCCAAGACCCAGGCCAAGGACGCGCCCCAGGTCCATGCCGAGGCCGACAACAACACCGTGTTCCAGTGGCATCTCGGCGACAAGGCAGCCTCGGACACCGCCTTCAAGGCGGCAAAGCACATCACCAAGCTCGACATCGTCAACAACCGGCTGGTGCCCAACGCCATCGAGCCGCGCGCGGCCGTCGGCGACTACGATGCCGGCAATGAAGCCTATACGCTCTACACCACCTCGCAGAACCCGCACGTCGCCCGCCTGGTGCTGTCGGCCTTCATCGGCATCGCACCCGAGCACAAGCTGCGCGTGATCGCCCCCGATGTCGGCGGCGGCTTCGGCTCCAAGATCTTCATCTATGCCGAAGAGACGGTGTGCGTATGGGCCGCCAAGCGCATCGGCCGGCCGGTGAAGTGGACGGGCGACCGTACCGAGGCCTTCCTCGCCGACGCGCATGGCCGCGATCACGTCACCCGCGCCGAGCTCGCCATCGACGCCAACAACAAGATCACGGGCCTCAGGGTCCATACCATCGCCAATCTCGGCGCCTACCTTTCGACCTTCTCCTCCAGCGTGCCGACCTATCTCTACGCGCCGCTGCTGTCGGGGCAGTATGACATCCCGGCGATCTATGCCGAGGTCGACGGCGTCTACACCAACACCGCCCCGGTCGACGCCTATCGCGGCGCCGGGCGGCCGGAAGCGACCTTCGTGGTCGAACGTCTGGTTGAAGTGGCGGCACGCGAACTCGGCCTCGATCCGGCCAAGTTCCGCAAGAAGAACTTCGTGCGGTCCTTCCCACACCAGACCCCGGTGATCATGACCTATGACGCCGGCGACTATAACGCCTCGCTCGACAAGGCGATGGAGCTGCACGACGTCAAGGGCTTCGGCGCCCGCCGCCGTGCTTCCGAGCGGGCCGGCAAGCTCAGGGGCCTGGGCTATTCGGCCTATATCGAGGCCTGCGGCATCGCACCCTCCCAGGCGGTGGGCTCCCTCGGCGCCGGCGTCGGCCTGTGGGAATCGGCTGAGATCCGCGTCAATCCGATCGGCACCGTCGAGGTGCTGACCGGCTCGCACAGCCACGGCCAGGGCCACGAGACCACCTTCGCGCAGCTGGTCTCCGACCGGCTCGGCATTCCCATCGACTCGGTCGCCGTCGTGCATGGCGATACCGACAAGGTGCAGTTCGGCATGGGCACCTATGGCTCGCGCTCGGGCGCGGTCGGCATGTCGGCCATCGTCAAGGCGGTCGACAAGGTCATCGCCAAGGGCAAGAAGGTCGCCTCCTACGTGCTGGAAGCGTCCGAGGGCGACATCGAGTTCAAGGATGGGCGCTTCTCCGTGGCCGGTACCGACAAGGGCTTGGCTTTCGGTGAGGTAGCTCTGCAGGCCTATATCGCCCATAAATTCTCGGGCCAGGACCTCGAGCCCGGCCTCAAGGAAGGCGCGTTCTACGATCCCACCAACTTCACCTTCCCGGCGGGCGTGCACATCTGCGAAGTCGAGATCGATCCCGATACCGGCGTCACCACCATCGCCCGCTGGACGGCGGTGGACGATTTCGGCGAGCTGATCAATCCGATGATCGTCGAAGGCCAGGTGCATGGCGGCATCGCCCAGGGCGTCGGCCAGGCCCTGCTCGAGGGCGCGGTCTACGACAAGGACGGCCAGCTCCTGACCGCCTCCTTCATGGATTATTGCATGCCGCGCGCCGACGACCTGCCCTCCTTCAATGTCGGCATGACCAAGACCACCTGCCCCTCCAACCCGCTCGGCATCAAGGGTTGCGGCGAGGCCGGTGCGATCGCAGCGCCACCGGCGGTGATGAACGCCATCACCGACGCCATCGGCCTCGAAGACATTGCCATGCCGGCGTCGCCCCAGGTGGTGTGGAACGCCGTACAGCGCGCCGCCAAGGCCAGGAAAGCCGCAGAATGATGTGCCGGCGGGCGGCTCGGCCGCCCGCCTTTCCCCTTCGTCTCCATCAGGAGAACCTTGATGTATCCGTTCACCTATCAGCGCCCAACCTCCGTCCGCGGCGCCGTCGCCGCCCTCGCCAAGGCGGAGGACGCCAAACTGCTCGCCGGCGGACACACCTTGCTGCCGACCATGAAGCAGCGCCTTGCCAGCCCCACCACCCTGATCGACCTCACCAAGATCGAGGGCCTCAGCGGTATCGAGGTGAAGGGCCGCAACCTCATCATCGGCGCCACCACGCCGCATGGCGAAGTGGCCGACAGCGCCACCGTCGGCGAGGCGATCCCGGCGCTGGCCGCCCTCGCCGGCATGATCGGCGATCCGGCGGTGCGTTCGCGCGGCACCATCGGCGGCTCGCTCGCCAACAACGATCCGGCGGCCGATTATCCGGCGGCGGCCCTCGCCCTCAACGCCACCATCATCACCAACAAGCGCAAGATACCGGCCGACGAATATTTCACCGGCCTGTTCGACACCGCGCTGGAGGAAGGCGAGATCATCACCAAGATCTCCTTCCCCATCCCGGCCAAGGCGGCCTATCAGAAATTCCCCAATCCCGCTTCGCGCTACGCTCTCGTCGGCGTGTTCGTGGCCAAGAAGGGAAGTTCGGTGCGCGTCGCCGTCACCGGTGCCGGCTCGGACGGCGTGTTCCGCCATACCAAGGCGGAGGAAGCCTTGTCGTCGCGCTTCCATGCCAAATCGCTCGACGGGGTGAGCCTGTCCTCCAAGGGGCTCAACGGCGACATCCATGCCAGCGCCGACTACCGTGCCCACCTGATCGGCGTGCTGACCAAACGGGCCGTCGCAGCCGCGAAGTGACCGGCCTTCGGGAGCGCACTCTTCCTTTGCGCTCCCGCCTCCCGCAAGACCGGAAACGCGCGCATGCCCGCATCTTCAGCAACCATGCCCGAAGCCGAATTCTCTACCGATTTGACCAAGGCCCGTTTGACGGTCCTTGTCGCCAACATCACCACCCTCGATGTGGATGCCATCGTCAACGCCGCCAATACCTCCCTGCTCGGTGGCGGCGGCGTGGACGGTGCCATCCATCGTGCCGCCGGACCGGACCTGGTGGCGGAGTGCCGCACGCTGAACGGTTGCAAGGTCGGCGATGCCAAGATTACCGCGGGATATCGCCTGCCGGCCCGTCATGTCATCCACACCGTCGGCCCGGTCTTCAACGGCGGCGCCCAGGGAGAGGCCGGCAAGCTCGCCTCCTGCTATCGGCGCAGCCTCGAAGTCGCCGCCGCCAATGCGATCGCCTCGATCGCCTTTCCGGCGATCTCCACCGGGATCTACCGCTACCCAGCGGACGAAGCGGCTACGATTGCCGTCGCCACCGTCATCGATACCCTGCCGCTGCTGTCGGCGCCCCCGTCACTCGTCGTGTTCTGCTGTTTCGATGCGGGCACGGCCATCCATTACCGCCAGGCCTTCGTCGACGCCGGTCTCGCCCCTTTCTGATCGGGCCCGATCGGGACAACTCTGCAGAACCTCAAAGACTTACAGAGTTTTGCGACATTGCCCATTCGCGGGTCCTATCGAGAAATTCCGCTTGGCAGGGACTCGTCCTATAGTGCCGGCAGATTTCAGGAGTTCGCCTTGCCTGCCTCTCTTCCCGCTTCCATCGACGAGACCGCCACCCTGCTCGCCAAGGCCGATTACGTGGCCGGACGCGATCTCGCTACCGTGTTGTTCCTCGCCTTGCGCATGGGCCGTCCGCTCTTCCTGGAGGGAGAAGCGGGCGTTGGCAAGACAGAGATCGCCAAAGTGCTCTCCGCGACGCTGGGCCGCCCCCTGATCCGCCTGCAATGCTATGAAGGCCTCGACATCGCCTCGGCGGTGTATGAATGGAACACCATGGCGCAAATGATCGAGATCCGCCTGGCCGAGGCCGGCGGCAGCGTCGACCGCGCGAGCCTGGGCTCCGATCTCTTCTCCGAGCGTTTCCTGATCGCCCGCCCGATCCTGGAAGCGGTGCGTCCCCAGGCCGGCGGCGCGCCGATCCTGCTGATCGACGAGCTCGACCGTACCGACGAAGCGTTCGAGGCCTATCTCCTGGAGGTCCTTTCGGATTTCCAGGTCACCATTCCCGAATTCGGCACGGTCAAGGCGGAGGCGCCGCCCATCGTCATCATCACCTCCAATCGCACCCGCGAGATCCACGACGCCCTCAAGCGACGCTGCCTCTATCACTGGGTGGACTATCCCAGCGCCGAGAACGAACTCGAGATCCTGCGCCGCAAGGTGCCACATGTGCCGGCCAAGCTGTCGCGCGAGCTGATCGGCTTCGTGCAGGCGCTGCGCCGGGAGGATCTGTTCAAGTCCCCGGGTGTCGCCGAGATGCTGGACTGGGCCACGGCCCTGACCGAACTCGATGCCGTGGCGCTCGATCCCGCCCTCGTCTCCGACACGCTCGGTGTGCTCCTGAAATATCAGGACGACATTGCCCGCCTCTCCGGCAGCCAGGCCAAGAGGCTGATCGATAGCGTCAAGGCCGGGGCGCCAGCCCATGCCTGAAATCCCGCCCCCCGAGGCAGCCCCGCCCGACATCGGCAGGCTTGCCGACAATATCGCCTATTTCGGCCGTCTGCTGCGGGACACCGGCTTGCCGGTCGGCCCCTCCAGCGTGCTCGATGCCATCCGGGCGGTAGAAATGGCGGGCCTCGGCGCCAAGCAGGATTTCTACTGGACGTTGCATAGCGTCTTCGTCACGCGGCACGAGCAATCGCTGCTGTTTCGCCAGGCCTTCGAGCTGTTCTGGCGCCAGCGCGCTTTGACCGAGAAGCTCATCGCCATGATGTCCCCCCAGGCGGTGGCGATGAAGGAGCCGCCCAAGCCCAAGGCCGGCGCGCAGCGCGTCAACGACGCCTTCTACAAGGAGCCGCCGCGCGAAGTGGAGGAGAAGACGCTGGTCGAGTTCGACGCTCGCCTGACCATGTCGGAGCGCGAGATCCTCAAGGAGCGCGATTTCGCCCAGATGACCGCGGAGGAAATCACCGCGGCCAAGAAGGAAATGGCGCAATTGCGCCTGCCCTTCGACATTCAGCCGACGCGCCGCCTCAGGCCTGGGGGCAGCGAGGTCATCGACCTCAGAAGGACGCTGAGGGCCGCCATGCGCAGCGGCGGCGACCTCGTCACCATCGCCTATCGGCAGGCCGGCGAGAAGCACCCGCCTCTCGTGGCGCTTTGCGACATATCCGGCTCGATGGCGGATTATTCCCGGCTGTTCCTGCATTTCCTGCACGCGATCTCGGAAAAAGGCCGGCGCGTGCACGCCTTCGTCTTCGCCACCCGGCTGACCAACATCACGCGCTCACTGCGGACGCGAGACCCCGACGAGGCGCTCGAGCATGCTTCCCGCGCCGTCAAGGATTGGGACGGCGGCACCCGCATCGCCCATTGCCTGGAGCGTTTCAACAAGGACTGGTCGCGCCGGGTGCTCGGCCAGGGCGCCACGGTGCTGCTGATCACCGACGGACTGGAGCGCCAGGTCGATCCCGGCCTGGCTAAGGAACTCGACCGCCTGCACCGTTCGTGCCGTCGCCTGATCTGGCTCAATCCCTTGCTGCGCTTCGATGCCTTCGAAGCGCGTGCGGCCGGCATCAAGGCCATGCTGCCGCATGTTGACGAATTCAGAACCATTCACAATCTCAGGAGCATGGGCGACCTGGTCAAAGCCCTCGACCGCAGGGCCGATGCCGCCGCCGACCCCAGGAGCTGGTTAAAACGCGCTGGTTGAGAAGGATCGGCAACGGCGCTTTTGGAGTGTCAGCCTCCGGCTGACATCGTATCTGCTGGTGAGTGCTTGGCTTTCAAGATGTCAGCAGGAGGCTGACACTCCAAGATTCCGAATAAACGCGGCGATCATGCCGCCCCCCGTTTCAAGGAGCAATTTCGATGAGTGATACCACCAGCAATTTCGCATCCGACACCGACATCCTTGCCAGCGCCCAGCAGTGGCGGGAACAAGGCAAAGGCGTCGCCATCGCCACCGTGGTGGAAACCTGGGGCTCGGCGCCGCGCCCGACGGGCTCGAACCTGGTGATCGACGAGGACGGCAATTTTCTCGGTTCCGTTTCCGGCGGCTGCGTCGAAGGCGCCGTGGTCACCGAAGCACTCGATGTCATTCAAGAGGGCAAGCCGCGCCTGATTGAATTCGGCGTCGCCGACGAGACCGCCTGGCGGGTCGGCCTGTCCTGCGGCGGCACCATCCGGGTCTATGTCGAGAAACTGGACTGAAGGCCGCCGTCTTCCGCAACATTTCCGCAGGCTCCCTCATGAAACTTGCCATCCTCCAGGCCCTCAACCAGGCCAAGGCCGCCCGCAGGGCCGTCCTCCTCGTCACCGATCTCGACACAGGCGAGGAACGCCTGGTCGAGGAAAGCGGAATCCCGGCCGATCCGCTCGCCTCCGTGCTGTCGCAGCAATTGCGGCAGGGGCGCTCCGCCACGGTCGAGCAGGACGGCAGGCGCCATTTCGTCACCGTCCACGTACCGCCGGTACGCCTGGTGATGATTGGCGCCGTCCATATCAGCCAGGCCCTGGTCCCCCTCGCCCGTCTCGTCGGCCAGGATCCTGTCATCATCGATCCGCGCACCGCCTTTGCCACGCCCGAGCGCTTTCCCGGCGTGACATTGCTGGCCGAATGGCCTGATGTCGCCTTGCCGCCCCTCGGCATCGATCGCTACACCGCCTTCGTTGCACTGACCCACGATCCCAAGATCGATGACGGAGCCCTGCAGCATGCGCTCGAACGCAATTGCTTCTATGTGGGCGCGCTGGGCTCGCGCAGGACGCATGCGCGCCGCATCGAAAGACTGAGCGAGGCCGGGGTCGACGAGGCGGCGCTGGCGCGTATCCATGCACCTATCGGCCTCGATATCGGCGCCATCAGCCCGGCCGAGATCGCCGTCTCGATCATGGCCGAGATCACGGCCGCGCTCCGGCTGGAAAGCGGCGAGAAGCAGCCCAGGCCACCCGTTCTGCCAAAACCCTGTTGTAAGTGACTGTATTTCCATGTTTTTCGGCGAAATTTCCATAGACCAGGCCCTGGGCGGGGTTGCCGTTCACTCGATCCGCAAGGGTGGGCTCGTCCTCAAGAAGGGCACGCATATCGGGCCAGCCGAAATCGAAGCGCTGCGTCGCGAAAGGGTCGAATCCATCGTCATCGCCAGGCTCGATCCCGGCGACGTCGGGGAGGACATCGCCGCCGAGCGCATTGCCGCCAGGTTGGGGGGTGAAGGCGTGCGTGTGGCCGAACCGTTCACCGGCCGGGCCAATCTGTTCGCCGAACAGGCCGGCGTGCTGGTGATCGACCGTGACGGCGTCGACCGGGTGAATGCCATCGACGAGAGCATCACCTTCGCAACCCTGCCCGCCTTCGATCCCGTCAAGGCCGGCGAAATGATCGCAACCGTCAAGATCATCCCCTTCGCGGTCGAGGCTCCGACCTTCGAGCGTGCCCTCGCCGGCCTGGGCGCCCCGATCATCCGGATCGCCCCCTTCCGCCCTCTCAAGGTGGCTGCGATCTCCACCGTGCTTCCCGGTCTCAAGGAAAGCGTGATCGCCCGTACCCTTCAGGTCCTGAAGGAGCGCCTGGCGCCGGCCGCGGCCAAGCTCGTCCTCGATGAAAGGGTTCCGCACCAGGCGAGCGAGCTGGCGCTCGCGCTCGACCGGGCCAAGTCGGCTCAGGCCGATCTCACCATCATCTTCGGCGCTTCGGCCATTGCCGACCGGCGCGACGTCATCCCCGCGGCCATCGAAATATCGGGCGGCACGGTCGAACATTTCGGCATGCCGGTCGATCCCGGCAATCTGCTGCTGCTGGGGCGTTCCGGCGCAATGTCGGTGCTGGGGGCGCCTGGCTGCGCACGCTCGCCCAAGGAGAACGGCTTCGACTGGATCCTGCACCGCCTGCTGGCCGGCCTGCCGGTCACGCGCGCCGATATCGTCGGCCTTGGCGTCGGCGGCCTGCTGATGGAGATCGTCAGCCGTCCCCAGCCGCGCGCAGCGGCCGGGAAGACGGGCGAGAACCCTCCTCACGTCGCGGCCATCGTCCTGGCTGCCGGCCGCTCCACACGCATGGAAGGAGCGAACAAGCTTTTGGAGGACTATGCCGGCAAGCCGCTCGTCCATCATGCCGTGGAAGCGGCGCTTGCCAGCAAGGCAAGCTCCGTCACGGTGGTCACCGGTCACCAGCAGGCCGAAGTTCGCGCCGCCCTGGCGGGGCTGGCCGTCTCCTTCGTGCACAATCCGAACTTCGCCGAGGGCCTCTCCACCTCCGTGCGCGCCGGCATCGCGGCCCTCCCCGCCGAAAGCGACGCTGCCCTGATCGCGCTTGGCGACATGCCGCTGGTGGATGCCGCCCTGCTCGACCGGCTGATATCCGCCTTCGAGCCGGACAAGGGCGCCCTCATCGTGCTCCCCGTCACCGAGAGGCAGCGCGGCAACCCGGTGATCTGGGCACGCCGATTCTTCGATGAATTGCAGGCCATCGAAGGCGACGCCGGAGGCCGGCAGATTCTCAAGGCGAACAGCGATGCGGTGGTCGAGATTCCCGTCTCTTCGAGCGCCACAAGCTTCGACGTGGACACAAAGGAGGCGCTCGCGCAATTGCGACAACTCCCAACCTGATATTTTGTTGCTCGGCTTGACGCCGACGCATTCATCTATGGAGCATGTGCGCAATTATTCAGCAACATTCTTTCCCCTGATGAAGGATAGTATGGCGATCGAAATTTTTGTGTGGATCTAGACGAAATCTAACAGCCATTACACGTTTGCACGACTGGAGCCATTCAGCCGCTAAATCGTTTTTTGGGCGTTACTGGCGCAAAATTGGCGTTTCTGACGCCAGGCAACGCTAAAAAATTCGTCGGGCTGCATAAATATTTCGTGATTTCCAGAAACTTCGCCTTCAAGACCACCGCGGTGATTGTCAGTTTGCAAAGCGCTTGCTATGACAGGAAATCGTCGAATGACTGCCTGTCTCTTAGGCAAAAATCCCGCCCAAGGGAGACCAGGAGAAGCAAGGACGGCGTCGACAGAGGGGAAAGTTTGTAGACGATGGCAGAGTTTTTACAGCAGCTCATCAACGGGCTGGCGGTAGGATCGCTATATGGTCTCATCGCCGTAGGTTACACGATGGTGTTCGGCATCATCGGCATGGTGAACTTCGCTCACGGCGATCTGTTCATGCTCTCCGCGATCATCGCGTTCATCTGTTTCGTGATCCTGGTCACCTTGCTCGGACTTTCGTCGGTCATCGTGGCCTTGCTGGTGGTCATGGCAATCGGCATGGTCCTCACCAGTATCTGGAACTGGGCCATCGAGCGCATCGCCTACCGCCCGCTGCGTGGATCCTTCCGCCTCGCTCCCCTGATCTCCGCCATCGGCGTCTCCATGGCCCTGTCGAATTTCGTGCAGGTCAGCCAGGGCGCCGAGTCCAAGGCGATCCCCCACGCCGTGGACGCCGCCCTCAGCGCCAAATACCAGATCTGGTCGGAGGTCACCTCCGACGGGCGTGCCATGGATGCCTCGCTCTCGCTCAAGGCCATCCTGATCTTCGTCACCACCGCCGTGCTGCTGGCGATCTTTTGGTACATCGTCTCCCGGACCTCGCTCGGCCGAGCCCAGCGCGCCTGCGAACAGGACCGCAAGATGGCCGCCCTGCTGGGCGTCGACGTCGACCGCACCATCTCCATCACCTTCATCATGGGCGCGGCCCTAGCCGCCGTCGCCGGCCTGATGTTCCTGGTGCTCTATGGTTCCGTGAACTTCCGCGACGGCTTCGTGCCCGGGGTCAAGGCCTTCACCGCCGCAGTGCTCGGCGGCATCGGGTCCCTGCCCGGCGCCGTGCTGGGCGGCATGCTGATCGGCCTGATCGAAAAACTGTGGGAAGGGTCCTTCGACGGTGATGTCGCCGCCTATCGCGACGTCGCCGTGTTCTCGGTGCTCGCCATCACGCTGATCTTCATGCCGCAAGGCCTGTTGGGACGCCCCGAAGTGGAGAAGGTGTGATCATGGCCGAATCCGATACCACCCGCATTTCCTCGGCCGAGCTGTTCAAGGATCTCATCTTCTGGGCCGTGGTCTCCACCTGCATGTTCCTGCCGGTGGTGGGGCTGACGACCTATTCGGACCAGGCGACCAACAGCTTCCGCCTGAATTTCCTCAACCCCGATTTCGCCTTCGGCAAACGCTTCGGTGGCCTGATCACCACAGCGGTCCTCGTCGGCATCATCGTGCTGGTCCGCCTGTACGTGCTGCTGCGCCCCCGGCGCCCCGAACACAAGACCCCCTCCAAATTCGCCCAGACCATGTCGCGGATCGGCATGTCGCCCTGGGTGATGTGGTTCGGAGCCGGGCTCGCGATCGTCTTCCCCCTCGTCATGCTGGGCGCCCTCGGCGACAAGGGCTCGCTGAAGTGGATCGACAGCTACGGCATCCAGATCCTGATCTACATCATGCTGGGCTGGGGCTTGAACATCGTGGTCGGCATGGCCGGCCTGCTCGACCTGGGCTATGTCGCCTTCTACGCAGTCGGCGCCTATTCCTACGCGCTCCTGTCGGTCTATTACGGCATGACCTTCTGGGAATGCCTGCCGATCGCAGGGTTCCTCGCCGCGCTCTGGGGCATCATCCTCGGCTTTCCCGTGCTGCGCCTGCGGGGCGACTATCTCGCCCTCGTCACGCTCGCCTTCGGCGAAATCATTCGCAGCGTGCTGGTGAACTGGAAATCCTTCACCCACGGCAATGACGGCATCACCTCGATCAAGCCGCCCACCTTCTTCGGCATCCCCTTCACGGCCGGCCCGAACGGTTTTGCCAAGACCTTCGACCTCGCCTTCTCGCCGATCCACGGCAAGATCTTCTTCTACTATGTCATCCTCATCCTCGCGGTGATGACGGCCTACATCACCAGCCGCATGCGCAGGCTGCCGGTCGGTCGTGCCTGGGAAGCCCTGCGCGAGAACGAGATCGCCTGCCGCTCGCTCGGCATCAACACCACCACCACCAAGCTCGCGGCCTTCGCCAGCGGCGCCCTGTTCGGCGGTCTCGCCGGCGCCTTCTTCGCCGCCAAGCAGGGCTTCATCAATCCCGAGAGCTTCGTGTTCCAGGAATCGGTGATGGTGCTCGCCATCGTCGTGCTCGGCGGTTCGGGCAGCCTCCTCGGTGTGGTCGTGGCCGCGATCCTGCTGGTCGGCGGTTCGGAGATCCTGCGCGAGCTCACCTTCATGAAGTGGATCTTCGGGCCCGACTTCGATCCGAGCCAGTATCGCCCCATGATCTTCGGCCTCGCGATGGTCTCGATGATGCTGTGGAAGCCGCGCGGCCTCATCTCCAACCGTGCCCCCACCGTCTATCTGAAAGAACGCAAGATCGTCTCCGGCGCCCTCGTACAGGAAGGTCACGGATGAGCGCGCCCGGGAACAACGACATGATCGACCCTGCCCTCGCCTCGCACGCCCATCCCGAACAGCATTGGCATGGCGATCCGATCCTCAAGGTCGAGAAGCTGACCATGCGGTTCGGAGGCCTCACCGCCGTCAATGCCGTTTCCTTCAATTGCGGCCGGGGCGACATTACCGCCCTGATCGGCCCCAACGGCGCCGGCAAGACGACGGTGTTCAACTGCATCACCGGCTTCTACAAGCCGACGGAAGGCCGGATCGGCCTGCGCCACGGTTCGGTGGCGGCCTGGGATGAATTCGACGCCCTGACCGCCACCACCCAGCAAAAAATAAGCCATGGCCAGGATACGCTCTATTTGCTCGAGCGCATGCCCGACTTCATGGTCTCCCGCCAGGCGAAGGTCGCCAGAACCTTCCAGAACATCCGCCTCTTCGCGGGCATGACGGTGCTGGAGAACCTGCTGGTCGCCCAGCATGTCCACCTGATGCGCGCGTCGGGCTTCTCCGTCTTCGGCATTCTCGGCCTGCCGACCTACAGCCACGCCGAGAAGGCCGCGATCGAGAAGGCGAAATACTGGCTCGACAAGACCGGCCTGATGGCACGGGCCGACGATCCGGCCGGCAGCCTGCCCTATGGCGACCAGCGCCGCCTGGAGATCGCCCGCGCCATGTGCACGGAGCCGGTCCTGCTTTGCCTGGACGAGCCGGCCGCCGGCCTCAATCCGAGGGAAAGCCTCGATCTCAACAAGCTGCTGCGCACGATCCGCAGCGATCACGATACCTCTCTTCTCCTGATCGAGCACGACATGTCCGTGGTCATGGAGATTTCGGACCATGTGGTGGTGCTCAACTACGGCACCAAGATCTCGGACGGCACGCCCGAGCAGGTCCGCAACGACCCTGCCGTGATCGCCGCCTATCTCGGCACCGACGAGGAAACGGAGAGTTGAACATGTCCTCGCCCCTGCTGGCCGTGCGCGGCGTCCACACCTATTACGGACAGGTCCACGCTCTCAAAGGTGTCGACGTCGACATCAACCAGGGTGAGATCGTCACCATCATCGGCGCCAATGGCGCCGGCAAGTCGACCTTGATGATGACGGTCTTCGGCTCGCCCAAGTGCCGTGTCGGCTCGATCTCGTTCGACGGGCAAGACATCACCCACATGCCGATGCACCTGATTGCCCGGCTGCGCATCGCCCAGTCCCCCGAGGGACGGCGCATCTTCCAGCGCATGACGGTCTATGAGAACCTGCAGATGGGGGCCGAGATCGACGGCAGTGCCCATTTCGCCGAAGACCTCGAGCGCATGTACACGCTCTTCCCGCGCCTGAAGGAGCGCGCCAGCCAGCGCGGCGGCACGCTTTCGGGCGGCGAACAGCAGATGCTGGCGATTGCCCGTGCCCTGATGAGCCGGCCGCGCCTGCTGATGCTGGACGAGCCCTCGCTCGGCCTGGCGCCGCTCATCGTCAAGCAGATCTTCGACGCGGTCCGGGTGCTCAACGAGACGGAGAAGCTGACCGTCTTTCTCGTCGAGCAGAACGCCTTCCATGCACTGCGCCTGGCGCATCGAGGTTATGTCATGGTCAACGGCCAGATCACCATGTCCGGCACCGGCAAGGAACTGCTCGCCCGGCCCGAAGTGCGCGCAGCCTATCTTGAAGGGGGTCATTGAGATGGAAACCTACCTCTATGAGGACAGCCCCTTCGTCTTCGTGCTTGTCACGCTGCTGATGGGTGGTTGGGCAGCCTGGATGACCGGCAAGGCCAGCGCCTCGACCTGGAGCCGCTACCCGATCCTGTTCTTCTATCTGGTGCTGCTGACCATGGGCGTGCGCTTCCTCCATCAGGCGCCGTTCGGGGGCAACATGTTCTCGCCCTATTATTTCGTGGTCGACCTCATCATCATCCAGCTCATCGGCCTTTTGTCCTATCGCATCCGGCTCGCCAAGCAGATGGTCGGCAAATATGGCTGGATGTTCCAGCGATCGGGAGCGCTCGGCTGGAGTGCACGCTCGAGCGCAGAATGACCGAATACAAGCAACAAGGAAATCGGATGAGCTGTACGCGCAACTTGGGCTGACGGCCTCGTTCACGTCCTGACTATCCGCAGACCGGAGCCGAAAGCTCCACCAATCCACTGGGAGAACGACATGAAAAAAGTCTGGTTGACAGGCGCAGCGCTGGCGGCAGGCCTGCTGCTCAGCACGTCCGCCTTCGCGCAGATCAAGATCGGCATCGGCGCACCGATCACCGGTCCGAGTGCGGCCTCCGGAGCCCAGATCAAGCAGGGCGCGGAACTCGCCATCAAGAACATCAATGCAGCCGGCGGCGTACTCGGCCAGAAGCTGGAATCGACGGTCGGCGACGATCAGTCCGATCCCAAGCAGGGCGTCTCGGTCGCCAACAAATTCGTCGGCGACGGCGTGACCTGGGTGGTGGGCCACTACAACTCCGGCGTGACCATCCCCGCTTCCGAAGTCTATGGTGACAACGGCATCGTCGCCATCACCCCGGCCGCCACCAACGAGAAGGTGACCGACCGCAAGCTCTGGGGCATGTTCCGCACCTGCGGCCGTGACGACCAGCAGGCCAAGGTCTGGGTCGACTACGTCAAGGCCACCTATCCCGGCAAGAAGGTCGCCATCGTCCATGACAAGACCACCTATGGCCAGGGCCTGGGCGAAAATGCCAAGAAGCTGATGGCTGCCGACGGCATGAAGGAAGTCCTGTTCGAAGGTGTGAACACCGGCGAGAAGGACTATTCGGCCATCGTCACCAAGCTCAAGGCGGTTGGCGCCGACGTGCTGATCTATGGCGGCCTCTACACCGAAGCGGCCCTGATCCTCAAGCAGCTGCGCGACCAGGGCATGCAGACCGTGATGGTCTCCGGCGACGGCCTGGTTTCCTCTGAATTCGCCACCATCGGCGGCGATGCCGTGATCGGCACCCAGATGTCCTTCGCGCCCAAGGCCGAGGATGATCCGTCCAACGCCGCCATCGTCAAGCAGTTCAAGGACAGCGGCTTCACGCCGGAAGGCTATACGCTGAAGGCCTATGCGGCCGTGCAGGTCCTGGCCCAGGCCGCGGAAGAAGCCAAATCGGCCGATCCGCAGAAGATGGCCGAGGTGATGCATTCGGGCAAGGCCTTCAAGACGGTGATCGGCGACGTCTCCTATGACGACAAGGGCGACATGAAGCAGATCGACTACGTCATCTTCTCCTGGAAGAAGGGTCCCGACGGCAAGATCGACTTCTTCCAGAACAAGTGACCTGCCTTCATTCTTCGTAATATCTCAATCGCCCCGGTTCGCTGGGGCGATTTCTTTGGAGGCTTCCTATTCGCGGCTCGGATCGGGCCGCGACATGGGACATGACGCAGGGGGAGATGGCGAGGCTGCCCTCCCCTTTGCGAATTCGCCTGAATTTCCGTGACAAGCCGCTGGAAATTTAGACAATGGCGTCATCGGGCACAGCCGAACCGGTCCAGAAAAGAACGGTCTGCGCCCAGTACAACAGGGAAGAACCCCATGAACAAACTTTCATTGGCCGGCGCTGTACTCGCAGCGGGCCTCGCCTTGGGCAGCAGCGCGCAGGCGCAGATCAAGCTCGGCGTGGGTGGCCCGATGACCGGCCCCGCTGCTTCCTACGGCCTTCAGGCCAAGGCAGGCGCCGATATGGCGGTGAAGGACATCAACGCCAAGGGCGGCGTGCTCGGCCAGAAGATCGAGATCAGCGTCGGCGACGACCAGGCCGATCCCAAGCAGAGCGTCTCTGTCGCCAACAAATTCGTGGGCGATGGCATAACCTGGGTCATCGGCCATGTCACCTCCGGCGGTGCCATCGCTGCCTCGGATGTCTATGCCGACAACAATATCATCAACGTCACCCCCTCGGCCTCCAGCGAGAAGCTGACCGATCGCGGACTGTGGAACACCTTCCGCACCTGCGGGCGCGACGACCAGCAGTCCAAGGTGTGGGCGGATTATGTCCTGGCTCATTTCAAGGACAAGAAGATCGCCATCGCGCACGACAAGCAGACCTATGGCGAAGGCCTGGCCAAGGGCGCGAAGAAATACCTCAACGATGCCGGCGTGAAGGAAGTCCTTTATGAAGGCGTCAACGCTGGTGAAAAGGACTATTCCGGTCTCGTCACCAAGCTGAAGTCCAGCGGCGCCGACGTGCTGCTGTGGGGCGGCTACTACACCGAGGGCGCGCTGATCCTCAAGCAGCTGCGCGACCAGGGCGGCAAGACCATCATGATGGGCGCCGATGGCCTCAACTCACCGGAATTCGCCACCATCGGCGGTGACGCCGTGGTCGGCACGCTGATGACCTTCGCGCCGAAGATCGAGGATTACCCGGCGAATGCCGACCTGGCGAAGCGCTTCCGCGAGGGTGGCACCGATCCGGCCGGCTTCACCCTGCTGGCCTATGCCGGCGTACAGGTGCTGGCGCAGGCGGCCGAAGAGGCCAAGTCCGCCGATCCGCAGAAGATCGCCGAGGTCATGCATTCGGGCAAGAAGTTCCAGACCGTGATCGGCGAGATCTCCTACGACAAGAAGGGCGACCTGGCACAGCCGGCCTACGCCATCTACACCTGGAAGAAGGCTACAGACGGTAAGATCGCCGCTGAGCAGAACCCCTCCTGAGGTCCTTGCCTCCAGCGCGATGTGAAGCATCACCCGCCCCGGTTCCACCGGGGCGGTTTTTTTTATTGTCTGGGCGACTGGCGGCAATCCCGGACAGTCCTGGGCGGACATGTTCCCGGATGCGCGGATGTCAGCCAAGCTTGCTGAGGATCGGAAAGGTGTTCTGTAGCCAGATGGCGAAATCAGCCATGCCGCCTGTCAGGAAGGCAACGCCGGCGACCACCAGCAACCCGCCCATCGCCTTCTCCACCGTACCGAGGTGGGCCCGGAAGGTCCGCAGGAAGCGCATGAAGGGGTTCATGGCGAAGGCGGCGACCACGAAGGGCAGTCCCAGGCCGAGCGTATAGATGGCGAGCAGGGTGACCCCCTGGCTGACACTGCCGTCCTTGCCGGCCACGGCGATCACCGTGCCCAGGACAGGCCCGATGCAGGGCGTCCAGCCGAAGGCGAAGGCCAGCCCCATCACGAAGGCTCCCCAGGGGCCGGAGCCGGCGCCGGCCTGCAAGCGAGCCTGGCGATAGAGCAGCGAAATGCGGAAGACGCCAAGGAAATGCAGACCCATGGCGATGATGACGATGCCGGCCAGGAGATAGAACGGATCGATCGAATTGGCCCAGGAGGCGGGCAGCATGCCCTTTTCGGCCAGGGCGCTGAGGCCACTCGCCATCGCCCGGCGCAGGACGAGCAGATAGGAGGCGCCGGCGCCGAGCGAGATGAAGATGGTGGCCAGGCCCGCCACGAAACACAGGGCCGAGATCACCGCGCGACGGCGGACCCCCTTGTCGATGGTCTGCCCTGTCATCTCATCCAGGGTGGAGCCGGCCAGGAAGGTCAGGTAGGGCGGCACCAGCGGCAGCACGCAGGGCGAGAGGAAGGAGAACAGGCCGGCCACGAACACGGCAGGCAGGGTAATATCGGCCATGGACCCATCCAGAACAGGCATTCACGCGTCAACGCCACCTTCCGGCGGCGAAGCCCTTGCTCTAGCGCGCCCACGCCTTTTGCCCAAGCCCGTTTCGTCAAACTCCCTGTCTCGTGATCGGAAGTGATGTCGCAGGGCCATGTTACCCGAGCCTACGGACTCGGGTTAAGAAGCACATCGGCCTGGGCTGCCCAGCGAGCGTTTCTTCCGGGTGCATGGGCATCTTGCCCGTTCTTGGAAACACCGTGTTCGCGATCGAGGAAAAACGGGCAAGATGCCCGTGCACCCTGTGTAGTTGGAATGTGTCAGGATGGGTGCGGGCGAGAGACCGTGTGCACCCCGGCCCGTTAAGGCCGTTTTCCGGCTTGGTCC
>NZ_LYXZ01000089.1 GCF_001676615.1 Labrys sp. WJW
TCGCGCCGAAAAGTGGGTGCCGGTTTTCGGCAAAAGAGATGCGACAACAAGAACTTACAGCATCGAGTCTGATTCACAGATCAGGCTCGATGCTGTAGGCAAGATGGCCCACTGCCGCTCGATGGACACGCCAATGAGCAAGCTCTTTTTCACCGCCGACACCCATTTCGGCCATGAATCGATCATCCGCCTGTGCAAGCGCCCCTTCGACGGCGTCGAGGCGATGGACGAGGCTTTGATCGCGCGCTGGAACGCCAAGGTCGCTCCGAACGACGTGGTCTATCACATCGGAGATTTCAGCTTTCGCGCGGGTAAGCCGGCGCAGGCCTATCTGGAACGCCTCAACGGCCAGATCCATCTCATTCTCGGCAATCACGATGACCAGGCCAAGCTTGAGTCGACCGGGCGCCTACGTTCGATCACCGAGATCAAGGAATTGCGCTGGAAGGGCCAGACGATCGTGATGTGCCATTACCCCATGCGGGAATGGCCGGGGGCCTGGCGTGGCGCCTGGCACTTGTTCGGGCATGTGCATGGCCGCCTCGATCGCGAGCCCTTCGGCTACAGCCTCGATGTCGGCGTGGACAGCCATGGCTACGCCCCTCTCGCGGCAGAGGAGGTCGCCACGCTGATGGACGGGCGCCGGCAGATTTTCGGCACCTGACGTCTATAGGATGGCGGCGGAAAGGCCTCGCTGTCGATCCCGGATTACTCGGCGGCAACCTTGGCCGCAGGCTCGTTTCGTATGGCCAGCCCCGCCAGCACCATGTCGAAGATCTTGTCGACATAGGCCACATCGGGCGGCGTCACGGTGGTGTGGAAACGCTGGAAGATCGGCGACATGATCAGGTCGAGCACGGTATCCGGATCGACATCGTCGCGGATCTGCTTCTTGTGCATGGCCGAGATCACGAAGGCCCGGGCGATTTCCTGGCGGCGCTTCATGACGATCTCGCTGAAGCGTTCCCGGAACGGCCGCTCGAACTGCGCCTCTGCCAGCAGGGCCCTGGAGGCGCCTTCCATCATCGGATCGCTGAGATATTCAGCCAGGCGACGCACATAGTTGCGGAAATTCACCATGGGCTCGCCGCCGGCGACCATGGGCGGCAGCACCTCGGTGCAACGGGCAAGATAGGCGTCGAGCAGAAGATCGGCCTTGCTGTCATACCAGCGATAGATGGTCTGCTTGCCCACCCCGGCGAGAGCCGCGATGCGTTCGACCGAGATATCGCGATAGGGAGCGCGTTCGAGCAATTCGGCCGCTGCATGCAAAATCGCCTTGTGCGTTTCCATGCAGCGCGGTCTTCCGACGGGTCGTGCCGCCTGCTGCGCAATGGCCACCGACAACTCCTATAAATGTCAAGAATATAATCTAGACGTAATGTCTCATATATAAACGCATTTCTGCTTGTTTTCAATCAACCTGACCTTGCATGGCGACGTTGCCTCCCGTGCCGGCGGCTGAAAATTGCTGAAGCGGCGGCCGCGAACGGCCGATACCCGGGATGTCCGCTCATGCCAGGTACGAAATGCGCAACCGCCTCACCTCACGAAAATTTCAAGACGCCCCGTTTCATATCTCTTGCATTTGGAGACGAAGCGTCTTATAAAGGCATTCATGGATGGCACGGCAATCGTTTGATTGGATTGCGGGTCTTCCACGGTAAGTGTTCAAGCGTATCGTCAGTTTGGTAACGATTGTTAGCACCTAAGAGTAGATGAAAGCGTGTTTGCGCTTTTCGATATTGCATAGTTTGATTTCTATTCGGGCGCCGCACCTCCCCAACAGGTGCGGCGCTTTATTTTTGTCATCCCATTCCCTCGGCAACGATAGAGAACGATACTTTCCGCTTCCTGGGCGGTAACAATGTACTCGTGCTTTCCCGGCCTATGCCCGGCGGGGGCCTGCAGGCCTGCTTTACCGGCTGGAGATCTGTCGCCGCCTGTCTCGATTGAAAACGGGCCGGGCTATATTTAGCCATCTAAGGCCCCCGACGGCAGATTGATGCTGCTTGTTGGAGTCACGACAAGCTGGAAAGGGACCGCTGATGCGTGGCGCCAGCCCCCTCGCCCACGAAGTTTAAGCGTTTACGGCCTGGACGGCCGCTTGTAGATTGAAGGGATGGCACTCAAGCGGATGGACAATATAGGAATCGTCGTCGAGGACCTCGTCGAGACGATCGATTTCTTTCGCGAGCTCGGCCTTGAGCTCGAAGGGCGGGCCACGATCGAAGGCGAATGGGCCGGACAGGTCACCGGACTCGGCAATCAGAGCGTCGAGATTGCCATGATGCGCACGCCGGACGGCCACAGTCGGCTCGAGCTATCCCGCTTCCTCACACCGCCTTTCGTCGCAGATCACCGCAACGCCCCGGTCAACGCCCTGGGCTACCTCCGCGCCATGTTCACCGTGGACGACATCGACGAAACACTCGAAAGGCTCCGCCACCGCGGCGCGCAGCTCGTCGGCGACGTCGTCCAATATAAGGACGCTTATCGGCTCTGCTACATCCGCGGGCCTGGCGGGCTGCTCATCGGCCTTGCCGAAGAACTCGGCTGAACGCAATGAGACGAGGGCGACCGTGGTCGCCATCCACCATCATCGCCGCCCCCCAGCCGTGGGCTTTCGCGCCCTGTCACGGCTTTTCAGACAGCCGATCGCAGGCACCCGCCAGGAGATCTGCGCCCAATCGCACCGCAAATCGCTCGTGCCACCGATCTATGTGGAAGCGAGCGAGAAGCTGCTCGTCAAGGGCGCAAAGAAGCGGCGCGCTGTACGGGTCGGTACCACCGACAAATCATAGGAATCGTCTGAAGACGGCAACGGCGACATACACTCCGCAAATTGAAGCCGGCGCTCGCGACGAGCGCCGGCAGCACAGTCAGATCTGGGCCCAACCGCCATCGACACACAACTCACTGCCCGTGAGGTAGGACGAATCATCGGAGGCTAGGAACAACACAGCCTTTGCGATCTCGTCGATGGTGCCACTGCGATGCATTGGAATTTGGGCGTGCACCTGCAACTTTGTCTGCTCGATCATCTCCGCGCTCATTCCCGCCTTACGGGCCTGATCCGTGTCGATATATCCTGGAGCCATTGCATTCACGCGAATCCCTTTCTCAGTCAGCTCCACTGCGAGCGACCGGGCCAGAGAGCGAATGGCCGCCTTCCCTGCCGAATAAACACTGACATAGGGGCGCCCCTGCCTGCTCAGGGTTGACGTGTTCAGGACGATCGAGCCACCAGACTTCATCAACGGCAACAGCTTTTGCACCGTGAAGTAGGTCCCTTTGAAGGTGTTTACGATTGTGAAATCGAACTCTTCCTCCGACATGTACTCGAACATGTTCGGCTTTGCCCCGCCAGCGTTAGCAAAAATTACGTCGACACGGCCATGCCTTCTTTCGACATTGTCGCGAAGAGCCTCGATGTCTGACATCTTGGAAAAATCGCTGCGGATCGCGTCGGTGCCGTTTCCGAGGCTTTGCGCCGCTGCCTCGAGGGTCGATTGATCACGACCAGTAATGACGACTTTTGCGCCTTCGCGTACAAACAATCTGGCCGTCGCCAGGCCCATTCCTGAGTTTCCGCCGGTGATGACAGCGACTTTTCCGTCCAATCTACCCATATCCGTCTCCAATTCGTCTTGGATCGCCCTGCCCGCGCAGCGCTGTTGCTGAAGTGGCGGGGACATCAGATAGATATGAAGCTTCATTCAGGTTTTGCATTCGCTTATGAAAAACGGCTCCTTGCCCCTCCTAACTCCCCGGAAATCCCCGCGTCAGGGTCGCTCCATTGCCACCGTGGACGCAATTTTCGAGGCAACCCTTCAGGTTTTATCAAGCGACGGCCTCATTCGCCTGAACACCACGCGCGTAGCACGCCGTGCAGGCGTTTCGGTGGGAACGCTGTACCAATATTTCCCGAATAAACAGGCTTTGCTCTATGCGGTGCTTGAAAGACATCTCGCGAAACTTACGGCCGCCGTCGAGAGGGCTTGTAACGAGAGCCGCCAGTGTAGTGTCGAGACAACGGCCGAGACCGTCGTCAGGGCCTACCTTCAGACACAGTTGGCGCACGCCGAGATTTCTCCCGCTCTCTATCGGATTGCCCTGGAACTGGACGCTCGCGAAATGATCGAGCGGGCAGTTCAGCAAAGCTCAAGTGTAATAGCGGCCACACTGAGCAACTCTAGCGGGGTGCGTTTGGAAGATCCCGGCCTGTCGGCCCATACACTGACTGCAGCCCTCTACGGAACGGTTCCAGCCTTTTGCCACCGCGTTCTAAGCCCGGAAAACGGCATCGAGGCCGAAAAACAACTCACGATTATGTTTCGGTCCTATCTAACCGCGCATCAAGGCTATACCGAGCAAGATAGGCGGTAAGGGACTAACCACCTAGAGCGTTTTCCAGAAAAGTTGATAGACTTTTCGATTAAGAAAACGCGTCAAAACAAAGAGTTAGAGAGCAACCGGACGGGTCATCCGGGCTCGAGCCGCGAACGATGGCGGGGCGTTTGCTTTGATTTTCCACGGCCCTTGCAAAGTTTCGATGATCCGGCCACCGCAAGACGTACTCGTTGCCGCGATATCTCCTGGCTGACACGGTCGCAACGCGTCCGGAACCTTCCCCCAGGTCGACAGGAGATCATCGGCATTGCTCCCGATTCTTGCTCTCATCACGGTCATCGCTCTCGTCTGCCTGCTGCCGGTAAGCCTCGTGCTCTTCCTGATGTACGTTGCCTGCCAGGCCTGGCGAAAGCCTTCGCCGAGGCGGGCGGCCAGACTCCTTACGTTCGCGATGCCTGCTGTTGTTCTGATTGGCCTGACCATACTCGCCGTCGGGGCCTGCGACCGCCAGATGCTGCTCGACCGCTTACCTCGGCCACTCGAGGTCGCCGCGGTGGAGTATCGGCTCGAGGAGTCATGGGGCCTGGGTTTCATGCCGGGCGACAACGAAACCGGCTTCGTTGTCTACCGTCTCACCGGACAAAGTGCGGAATGGGCAAGAGATCAAGGCGGACTGCTCGGCGACAGGCTTGCGCGCGGCACCGCCCAGTGGCACCGGACACCTGTCAGCGATACCTGCGACGAGCGCTGGCATCCCCATGACGATACCCCTCAAAAGAAGGGAGCAGCCCCGTGCCCCTTTCACTCTCCCACGATCGCAGAGTATCTGGGACGATACGGCTTTTTCATATCCATCGAGAAAGGCCGTGACGCCGAAGTTGACCAAGCCATTCAGGCGGGCGGCTCATTCTATGCCTATGGCCGCGACGGGAGCGTCACGATCGTCGATCCGGCACGGGGAAAGGTCTATTTCGCTTATGCGGGATGATATCCGGATCCCGGCAACGGCCCATCGCCCCGCGCAGCTGGTCTGCAAACATTCGAGTTTGAAGGCGTTTTTGGTGCCGGTTGCGGGACTTGAACTCGCGACCTACCGCTTACAAGGCGGTTGCTCTACCAGCTGAGCTAAACCGGCGTCGGTTTTGGGGTAGCAATTCGGGCCCCTTCGCGCAAGTTTCCTGTGCAATGAAAGTTGGTGTAACATCTGTTACGCTCCACTAAGTCGTGGTGTGTTTCGATTGTGAGGGTCCAGCTGCAACAGTTTGGTGGGAACTCAGAGCCGATGATCAGTGTCTTCGACATCTTCAAAATCGGCATCGGCCCCTCGTCTTCGCACACCGTCGGCCCCATGCGCGCCGCCAATCGCTTCGTGCAATCGCTCCGCAAGCAGGGCCATTTCATCCACACCCATCGGATCGAAACCGTGCTTTACGGCTCGCTGGCCTGGACCGGTCACGGCCATGCCAGCGATATCGCCGTGATCCTCGGCCTCGCCGGCGAGGAGCCTGAAACCGTCGATCCCGAAGCCGTCGCCGCGATCGTCGAAGATGCCACCAGCAAGGGTATGCTCGCGCTCGGCGGACGCCGGGCGATGAGCTTCGAGCGCAACCGCGACATCGTCTTCGATCGCAAGACGCAGCCCAAGGGCCATCCCAACACCCTGTCCTTCACGGCCTTGGGCGAGGGCGGGGCTGCCCTCGCCACCGAATTCTACTATTCCATCGGCGGCGGCTTCGTGCTGGCCGAGGGCGAAAGCGCCGTGGCCCGTGCGGAGGTGGATGTCCCCTACCCTTTCCGCAGCAGCGCCGACCTGCTGCGCCTTGGTGTCGAGCACAATCTGAGCATCGGCGGCATCGTGCTCGCCAATGAAATGGCGAGCCAGCCCGAAGCCACCATCCGCGAGCGCCTCGCCGGCATCCGGTCCGTCATGAATGCCGCCATCGACCGCGGCATGAGCCAGGAAGGCGAATTGCCGGGCGGACTGCGCGTGAAGCGCCGCGCCAAGGCCCTGCACGATCGCCTGCTCACCGATATCGGCCGCAATGTCCGCGCCCCGCACGAGGTGATGGACTGGGTCTCCCTCTTCGCCATCGCCGTGAACGAGGAGAACGCTGCCGGCGGGCGGGTGGTGACGGCCCCCACCAATGGCGCGGCCGGCATCGTGCCGGCGGTACTGCGCTACTATCGGGATTTCTGCGACTATTCGGAAGCCGGCGCCGATGAATTCCTGCTCACGGCCGCCGCAATCGGCATGCTGTTCAAGATGAACGCCTCGATCTCGGGGGCGGAGGTTGGCTGCCAGGGCGAGGTCGGTGTTGCCGCCTCGATGGCGGCGGGCGGGCTTGCGGCCGCACTCGGCGGCAATATCGCCCAGGTCGAGAACGCGGCCGAGATCGGCATGGAGCACCATCTCGGCATGACCTGCGACCCGATCGGCGGCCTGGTGCAGATTCCCTGCATCGAGCGCAACGCCTTCGGCGCCAACAAGGCGATCGCCGCCGCTTCCCTCGCCTTGCGCGGCGATGGCACCCACAAGGTCAGCCTCGACCAGGTGATCGCCACGATGCGCGTCACCGGCGCGGACATGCAGTCCAAATACAAGGAAACCTCGCAAGGCGGTCTCGCCGTCAATGCGGTGGAGTGCTGACGCCCTTAGCGGCGGCTCCCGGGATCAGCAGGCCTGCAACCACGGCGCCAAAGACTTGCGCTCCCCTGTCGCAAGCCTATTAAGGCTGGGATCTTCGTCCTCCTCCGATTGTTGCTCGAGCCGATGCCCGATCCTGCAGGCCAGATCCTCATTCTCACCGGCCCTCCGGGTTCGGGAAAGACCACCACGGCGCAAGCCCTCGCCTCCGAGCCCGGCGCGCCGGCGGTGCATCTGCATGCCGACGATTTCTGGCATTTCATCAAGAATGGCGCGATCGCGCCCTACCTGCCTGAAGCCCACCATCAGAATGCGGTGGTGATCGACGTTCTGGCCGGCGCGGCACAAGCCTATGCCCGCGGCGGCTATTTCGTGATCCTGGACGGCATTGTCGGTCCCTGGTTCCTGCCGCCCTTCCGGACGCTCGCCCTGCCGGTGCACTATGTAGTGCTGCGCCCTCCTTTGGCGTCTGCTATCGAACGCTGCCGCCTGCGCGGTGGCGACACCCTGAGCGATCCCGAGGCGATCACGGCGCTGCACCGACAATTCTCCGATCTGGGCTCGCTCGAACGCCATGTCATCGCAACGCAAGGGCAGGATCGCGCGGCCACCCTGGCGGCCGTCCGCAGGGCCGCTGCCGGCGGGGAGTTCCGGCTGGCGTCCTGAGCACCCGAGAAAGTGTCCGGCAGGGCGAGGCGAGACAGGCAGGCATTTTCTTGCAATCGCCCCCTTCCTCACCATGATTTTGACGTGAGAATCGGTCAATCGACAGCTTCCACATCCTGGCCGTGCCTAAATTCCGGCCGTCAACCTTCGCTACACTCTTGTGGTGCATGGTCTTTTGCTGCAAAACGCAGCGCCTCCCCCGCCGTGCACAGCGGCCAGACGCAACAGGGCAACCGAACACTTCATGGCTTCCGACAATCGGGCTTCGAAAATTCGTATCGCTCTCGACGCGATGGGGGGCGACCACGGCCCCACGGTCGTGATTCCGGCTGCCGAGCTGGCCCTGACCCGCCATCCCGACCTGAGCTTCTCCTTCTATGGGGATGAGGCCGCCATCGCCCCACTGCTGGCCACCCGTCCGCGCCTTCAGGCCGTTTCCAGCGTCCATCACACCGAAGTCGCCATCCGCATGGACGACAAGCCGAGCCACGCCCTGCGCTATGGCCGCAAGAAATCCTCGATGTGGCTGGCGATCGATGCGATCAACAAGGACGAGGCCGACGCCACCGTCTCGGCCGGCAACACCGGCGCGCTGATGGCGATGGCGCGCTTCTGCCTGCGCACGCTCGCCGAAATCGACCGTCCCGCCATCGCCGCGCTGTGGCCGACCTTGCGGGGCGAATCGATCGTGCTCGACGTCGGAGCCTCCATCGGCGCCGATTCCAATGCCCTGATCGACATGGCGGTGATGGGCGCGGCCATGGCCCGTATCGTGCTGGGCGTGGAGCGCCCCACCGTCGGCCTGCTCAATGTCGGCGTCGAGGAGGTCAAGGGCCTCGAAATGGTGCGTGAAGCCGGCCGCATCTTGCGCGAGACCAGCCTGCCCGATTTGACCTATCATGGTTTCGTCGAGGGTGACGACCTTGGCAAGGGCACCGTCGACGTGGTGGTGACCGAAGGTTTTGCCGGCAATATCGCGCTCAAGACCGCCGAAGGCACGGCCAAGCAGATCGGCTCCTATCTGCGTTCGGCGATGTCGCGCACCCTGATGGCGCGTATCGGCTACCTCTTCGCCCGCGGCGCCTTCCAGGCCCTGCGCGAAAAACTCGATCCCAACCGTGTCAATGGCGGTGTCTTCCTGGGCCTCAACGGCATCGTGATCAAGAGCCATGGCGGCGCCAATGCCGAAGGCTACGCTGCCGCCATCGATCTCGCCTATGATATGGTGAAACAAGAACTCATGACGAAAATCACCGAAAGCCTGAGCTTCGACCACCGCGCCGTGATGGCCGCCGCCAGCAATCCGGACGCTGCATAATGGCGACAATCCGTTCTGTTATCCGGGGCATCGGCTCCTATCTGCCCGAGAAACGCGTCACCAATGACGAGCTGTCCAAGCTTGTCGACACCTCCGACGAGTGGATCGTGCAGCGCACCGGCATCCGCGCTCGCCACCAGGCCGCAGAGGGCGAGTTCACCTCGCATCTCGCCACCAAGGCGGCCGAGCGCGCTTTGGCCGATGCCGGCCTGAAAGGCTCCGACATCGACCTGATCGTGCTGGCGACTTCCACGCCCGACAACACCTTCCCGGCCACGGCCACAACCGTGCAGGCCAATATCGGCATGACGGGCGGCGCTGCCTTCGACGTTCAGGCCGTGTGCACCGGCTTCGTCTACGGGCTTTCCATCGCCGACAATTTCCTGCGTTCGGGTTCGGCCAAGCATGCGCTCGTCATCGGCGCCGAGACCTATTCCCGCATTCTGGACTGGTCGGATCGTACCACCTGCGTGCTGTTCGGCGACGGCGCCGGCGCCGTGGTCGTCGAAGCCACGATGAATGACGGTTCGATCCACGATCAGGGCGTGCTGGCCACCAAGCTGCGTTCGGACGGGCGGCACAAATCGAAGCTCTATGTCGATGGCGGCGCCTCCACCACCGGCACGGTCGGCAAGCTGCGCATGGACGGCAAGGAAGTCTTCAAGCTCGCCGTCGGCATGGTGCCGCAGATCATCATCGACACCATGGACGATCTCGGCCTGCCCTATGACGCGGTGGATTGGTTCGTGCCGCACCAGGCCAATGCCCGCATCATCCACGCCACGGCCGAAAAGCTTGGCCTGCCGCCGGAGAAGGTGGTGCTTACCGTTGCCGAGCATGCCAACACCTCCTCGGCCTCGATTCCCCTGGCGCTCGATACGGCCGTCAAGGACGGGCGCATCAAGCGAGGAGACCTCGTCCTGCTGGAGGCCATGGGCGGCGGCTTCACCTGGGGCGCGGCCCTGATCCGCTGGTAGTCTGACGAATTTGACGGTTGCCTGACCGAGGTCGAAGCGAACACCGGTTTCGATTGGTGGTTGACCTTGACCGATTTCGTCAATAGCTTCGCGTTTTCAGTGACATAGAGTCGGGACTTCAGTGCCGGCCCTGCTGGGATGATTTGCGGGGCGGATTCGTGGCGGGACAGGCTCCCCGCAGTTCCGGGCTGCATCGAACGGATAACAGACAGGTGGCCTCTTCATGGAGCCTGTCCAACGTGGGGCATGAAAGCGATGGCGGGAAATACCGTCACAAGAGCAGATCTTTGCGAAGCGGTTTACCAGAAAGTAGGCCTGTCGCGGACCGAGTCGTCGGAACTGGTCGAGATGGTCCTGCATGAAATCTCCAGTTGCCTCGAACGGGGCGAGACGGTGAAGCTGTCGTCCTTCGGCTCCTTCGTCGTGCGCTCCAAGGGCGAGCGTATCGGCCGCAATCCCAAGACCGGCAAGGAAGTGCCGATCTCCCCGCGTCGCGTCATGGTCTTCAAGCCTTCCAACATTCTCAAGGCGCAGATCAATGGTGAGAATGTCGACGGCATTGCCGATGACTAGTCGGGCATGGCGCCTAGCCAGCCAAATCGATAATGGACTGATCAGTCCTGTTTTCTGCGAGATAGGAAATTCCGGTCTGCCGGCGCCAGTTGTCTGCATGGCCAGGCATCCCTGACGCGACCGGCAGTTATAGTTGTCTCACCTGTCGGCAATGGGCGTCTCTTTCCCCCTTCAAACGGTTTCAAACTACCACTCGATGATGTTTTGGGTTGGAAACAAGTGATAAACGCTTGTCTTTCATCACAGAATCGGACGAGTGATAGGGGAAAGGCACGATTCGCCGCTTTCCGCTCGGGAGTCCGGCAGCATGGAAAAAGCACCTGACGCGTTCCGCACCATCAGCGAGGTCGCCGAGGATCTCGACCTGCCCCAGCACGTCCTGCGCTTCTGGGAAACCCGCTTCAGCCAGATCAAGCCGCTGAAGCGCGGTGGTGGGCGTCGCTATTATCGCCCTGACGACATCGATCTGCTCAAGGGCATTCGCTACTATCTCTATGGTGAGGGCTACACCATCAAGGGCGTGCAGCGCATCCTCAAGGAGCGCGGCAATCGGCACGTGATCGAGATCGGCCGGGCGCAGAACGAGGACTATGTGCCCCCCGTCGCCGTGATCCCGCGGGCGGACGAGGAAGAGCGCCGCCGCGAGCGGGCCGAATGGCCGGAGGCGGAGGCTCCTGCGCTGGGTGATCCGGCCGGAGACTATGACGAGGGCGATGATCGGATCGAGCCCGTCTTCGACGAAGAACCCGAAGCTTACGAGCCACCGCCAGCCCAGGCCTCGCTGCCGCTGTCGTCCCTGGCAGGCCCGCCCATGCGCAATGAGCCGCGCCCCGCGGCGCCTCCGGTCACGCAGGCGGAAAGCGGCAATGGATTGTCGCTGAGCGACGAACGTCGCAGGCGGCTGCAGACGGTGTTGCTGGAACTCGGCGAGTGCAAGCACATCCTCGAAGCTGCCCGCGGCTGATGGTACCGGGAAGTGCCGCGGCTGGGACCGCGGACGTCCCGTCCGCTTCTCGCAACGCCCCGCTGGTTGGACAGGCAGAGCGGACGGGACGTCCGCGGTGCCAGCCGCTGCGCCATAACGAAAAGGCTTCGAAGAATTGGCCGACGCTTCTTCACCAGTTGTTCGCACCGCCGATACCCCCTATGACGCGGTCATCATCGGCGGTGGCCATAACGGCCTGACCTGCGCCTATTACCTCGCCCGGGCCGGCCGGCGGGTGAAGGTACTGGAGCGCCGCTCCGTCGTCGGCGGTGCCGCGGTGACGGAGGAGTTCCATCCCGGCTTCCGCAACTCGGTGGCCTCCTACACCGTCAGCCTGCTCAATCCCAAGGTCATCCGCGACATGGAGCTGGAGCGCCATGGCCTGAAGGTGGTGGAACGCCAGGCCTCGAATTTCTTCCCCTTCCCCGATGGGCGCTACATCCTCTCCGGCGAAGGCCGTACGCAGGGCGAAATCGCCAAGTTCAGCGAGAAGGATGCGGCGCGTTTCCCGGCCTATTGCGACGAAATCGATGCCATCGCCGACGTATTGCGCGACCTCATCCTGGAGACGCCGCCCAACGTCTCCGACGATGGCTGGTTCGGCTCGCTGCCGGAATTGCTGCGTGCCGGAAAACTCGGGCGTCGGCTATCCAAGCTCGACATGCATCATCGCCGCGTGCTGCTCGACCTCTTCACCAAATCGGCAAGCGATTATCTCGACGGCTGGTTCGAAAGCCCCGAGGCGAAGGTGCTGTTCGGCTTCGATTCCATCGTCGGCTCCTATACCGCTCCCTCGACGCCGGGTTCGGCCTATGTACTGCTGCACCACGTCTTCGGCGAAGTGAACGGCAAGAAGGGTGCCTGGGGCCATGCCATCGGCGGCATGGGCGCGATCACCCAGGCCATGGCCAAGGCGGCCCGCGAGGCCGGCGCCGAGATCGAAACGGACGCACCGGTCCGCCGTCTCATCGTGGAGAAGGGCGTCACGGCCGGGGTGGAACTGGAGGATGGCCGCGTCATCCGGGCCAAGGCCGTCGCCGCCAATATCGGCCCGCGCCTGCTCTTCGACAAGATCGTGCCCGAAGAAGCCGTCCCGGCCGATTTCCTGCAGCGCATCCGCCGCTTCAAATGCGGCTCGGGCGTGCTGCGCATGAATGTGGCGCTCTCCGAATTGCCCAGCTTTACCGCCCTGCCGGGCCGCGAACAGGGCATCCACCACACCGCCGGCATCATCATCGGGCCAAGCCTCGACTATATGGAAGATGCCTTCCTGGAAGCACGCCGCCATGGCTGGAGCCGGCAGCCCATCGTCGAAATGCTGATCCCCTCCACGCTCGACGACACGCTCGCACCCAAGGGCCAGCACGTCGCCAGCCTGTTCTGCCAATATGTGGCGCCGTACCTGCCGAACGGCGGGAGCTGGGATGCCCATCGCGATAAGGTCGCCGACCTGATGATCGATACGGTCGAGCGCTATGCGCCTGGCTTCAAGCAGAGCGTGCTCGGGCGCCAGGTGCTGACCCCCCTCGACCTCGAACGGGTGTTCGGACTTGTCGGCGGCGACATCTTCCATGGCACCCTGTCGCTCGACCAGTTGTTCTCGGCCCGGCCGATGCTCGGCTATGGCGATTACCGCACGCCCGTGAAGGGGCTCTATATCTGCGGCTCCGGCACCCATCCCGGCGGCGGCGTCACCGGCGCCCCCGGGCACAACGCCGCCCGGGAGATGCTCTGCGACCGGGTCTAGGCCGTCATCCCGGACGCGCTGCAGCACGAAGTGATGCTGCGCAGATCCGGGACCGCAAGCCGTATGAGGCTTTATTCAATGCGGTTCCGCGTCTGCAGCGCATCACTTTGTGCTACGCCGCGCGCGGAATGACCTCGTTACTTAGATCAGCTCCTCGATGGCGATCGGGAAATGCCTCACACGCTTGCCGGTCGCATGCCAGATGGCATTGGCCACCGCGCCCGCCGTGCCGGTGATGCCGATTTCGCCGACGCCCTTGATGCCGAGCGCATTCACATGGGGATCATGTTCCTCGATCAGGAGGGCCTCCAGCGATGGTACATCGGCATTGACGGGTACATGGTATTCGGCAAGATCCGCATTCATGATCCGGCCGGAGCGGTGATCGATCACCGCATGCTCGTGCAGGGCGAAGGAGACGCCCCAGATCATGCCCCCGAGATACTGGCTACGGACCAGATGGGGGTTGATGATCCGGCCTGCCGCAAAGGCGCCGACGAGCCGGCTGACGCGCACTTGCCCGAGATCGGGATCGACCTTGACCTCGGCGAAGACGGCACCATGGGCATGCATGGCGTAGCTCGCCTGCGACGCCGGATCGGCACTGCCGCGTCCCCTGGCCTCGATCTCCGCCAGGCCTGCACGACCGAGAATATCGGCATAGCTCTCGCTGCGGCTTTCATCGTCCCGGCGGGTGAGCCGGCCCTCTCGGGCGATCACGCCGGCATTGCCGGCGCCAAACAGCGGCGAGCGCTCGTCGCCGACGGCCAGTTCCGCCAGTTTGGCGATCACCGCCGCACCGGCTTCGTGGATCGCCGCGCCGGCCGTGGCCGTATGCGCGGAACCGCCGGCGATACCGGCATCGGGCAGGTCGGAGGTACCCGCCCGGAATTCCACCTGGTCGATGTCGAGCCCCAGACCGTCGGCAGCAATCTGGGCCAAAGCCGTCCAGGCCCCCTGCCCCATGTCATGGGCGCCGGTTTCCATCAGGCCGGAACCGTCGCGCCGGATCACCGCCCGCGCCTCGGCCTGGAACATCAAAGCCGGGAAGATGGCCGTACCCATGCCCCAGCCGACGAGAAAGCCGGCCTCGTCGCGCATCTGCCGGGGTGCGAGCGGCCGGCCGGCCCAGCCGAAACGCCTGGCGCCTTCCGCATAGCATTCGCGCAGGGCCTTGGAGGAGAAGGGCTTGCCGGTGGTCGGTTCGATTTCGGCATAGTTCCTGAGCCGGAACTCGAGCGGATCGATGCCACTTGCCCAGGCCGCCTCGTCCATCGCGCTTTCCAGGGCAATGGACCCTGAGGCCTCGCCGGGCGCCCGCATGAACAGCGGGGTTCCCGTATCGGTGCGCACGGCGTCATAGGTGGTCGCGATGGCGGGGCTGGCATAGAGCGCATGCGAAGCGCCGGCAGCAGGCTCGAAGAAATCGTCGAAGGTCGAGGAGGCCGTCCTGGCGTGATGGACGAGCGCCGTCAGCGCCCCATCTCCGGCAATCCCCAGCTGCAATGTCTGCCGGGTCGGGGCACGATGGCCCACCGGCCCGTACATCTGATCGCGCTTGAGCACGAGTTTCACCGGCCGGCCGACCAAACGCGCCGCCATGATGCCCAGGATCTGAGGCCCGGCAACCAGCCCCTTGCAGCCGAAGCCGCCGCCGAGAAACGGGCTGCGGATATGGATCTTGTCAGGTGCGATGCCGAAGAGACCGGCAATGCGGCCCTGCGCCATCGCCATGCCCTGGCTGGGTGTGTCGATCGACAGGCTGTCGTCCTGCCAATGCGCGACGATGGCGTGCGGCTCGATCGGATTGTGGTACTGGGCGGGCGTCTCATAGACGGCTTCGATCCGCTTGTCCGCTGCCGCGAAACCGCCTTCGATATCCCCATGCACGGCTTCAGACGGACCGCCGACACCGACAGCCGGGGGTACGAAACTGTCGCCGTCGAGGCCGACCCGCGCCGTCTCGACTTCGTAGCGCGGCGCCAGCAGCGCAGCCCCTTCCGTCGCAGCCTCCAGCGATTGGGCGATCACCACGGCGATCGGCTGGCCGGCATAGCGCACGCGATCGTTCTGCAGGACGTCCAGCCGGAACATGAAGGGATGGTCCTTGGCATCCGGATCCTGCGCCAGCGCCGGCTTGTGATCCGGTGTCATCACCTCCACCACGCCCGGATGGGCCTTGGCGGCCTGGATGTCGAGAGAGGCAACCCGGCCGCGGGCGATCTGCGCCACGGCCATCACGGCATAGAGCATGCCGCCAGGATGGTTGTCGGCGGCGTAGCGCGCCGCGCCGGTGACCTTGAGCACGCCGTCGCGGCGTGTCAGAGGCTGGCCGATATTGGAACCATGCCGGACATGAGCGGGAGCCCGGTTCGGCTTGAGGTCGGGCGTGACGAGTTCAGGCATCTCGGCGTGCTCCGGGAAGGGTTGAAAAAGGGGAACCTGGCAGAGCGGGGACGCGATCCGGCGTCCCCTTCGCGGCCTCGGCCAGGGCGCGCACGAGCGTGCGGCGCGCCAGTTCGATCTTGAATTCATTGTCGCCCGAGGGCTTCGCCTCGGCGAGAGCAGCCTGCGCCGCGCGCTGGAAGACGGCTTCATCCGGCGTGGCACCGGCCAGGATCGCCTCCGCTTCGAGCGAGCGCCAAGGCTTGGCTGCAACGCCGCCCAGTGCAAGCCGCGCCTCCTCGATCACCCCGCCCTGGAGACGCAGGGCAGCGGCCACCGACACCACGGCAAAGGCATAGGATGTCCGCTCGCGAACCTTGAGATAACGGGCATGGGCCGCAAAGCCCGCAGCATCGGCGGGGAG
>NZ_LYXZ01000009.1 GCF_001676615.1 Labrys sp. WJW
CCTGAATTGATTGCCGGCCGGCCCGCCGCTATTGGGGCGGTTGAATGTCCTTGCCGATATCGACCGAAGGGGCCCGTCCGCAGGGAAGTCCTCAGGCCGCGAGCAATTCGTCCGCCGGGCCGAAGAACTCGTAGTGGATACGGTCGGATCGCACGCCTGCGAGCGACAGTGCCGAAACCGCCGCACGCAGAAAGGGCCTTGGTCCGCAAATATAGTAGTCTGCCTCGCTGGCCGGGGTATTGGCGATCAGCCAGCTATCCGTGATGAGGCCGGCGCGATCATAGTCGCGTCCGGCGGTTTCATCGGCGAGCGGCGTCTGGTGAAAATCGGTGACGCGCACCGCCTTGCCTTGGGAGGCAAGCGCCCGGACATGCTCGCGCATCGCATGGGTCTGGCGATTATGCGTCCCGTGGATGTAGTGGACAGGAACGTTGCTGCCGGCGGCGACCAGCGCCTCCAGCATCGCCACCATCGGCGTGAGGCCTACGCCGCCGGACAGGAGGACCACAGGGCGTTCCGGACGGTCGGCAAGAAAGAACTCGCCCGCCGGCGCCGCCACCTTGAGGATCGTTCCCGCGGGGGCGTGGTCGTGGAGCCATCCCGACGCAAGGCCGTGGGGCTCGCGCTTCACCGATATGCGATAGGTCTGCCCATTCGGTGCAGCCGAGATCGAATAATTGCGCTTGATCGGCGGGTGGCCGGGGATTTCGAACCAGAAGGTGAGATATTGCCCCGGTATGTGGTGCATGACGCCCTTGCCATCGGCTGGCCGCAGCACGAAGGATTTGATGACGCTGCTTTCGCGCACCACGTTCTCCACGCGAAAGTCGCGCCAGCCGTTCCAGCCGCCGATGGCTTCCTTCTGCTCGGCATAGATGCGTTCCTCGCGTGCAATCAGGATGTGGGCAAGGAACCAGTAGGCCTCTCCCCATGCGGCGAGGATTTCGTCGGTCGCGGCATCCCCCAGCACGGCCTTGATCGCACCCAGCAGGGCATCGGCGACATGGGGGTAGTGCTCGGGCAGGATCTGGAGCCCGACATGCTTTTGAGCGATTCGCTCGACTGCAGGCACGAGCGCGCTCAAATTGTCGATGTTGCTGGCATAGGCAAGGATGGCACCGGTCAGCGCGCGCGGCTGTGATGCCGCATCGCCATGATGGGACTGATTGAACAGATCTCGAATGTCAGGGTTCCTGAACATGCGCGAATACATTTCGCGCACGATATCGAGCCCGTGGGCCTCGAGGGCGGGAACTGTGGCTTTGACGAGCGCGATGGTTTGCGCACTGAGCGGCTGCGGCATGACATCTCCTGTAATTTGGATGCTTTCGGGACAGGGTTTGATCGAGGCAAAACATGTATTCTGGATGCATCTATACCGGCGAAATAAAACATGCAACAATGATGCATATTTTTTGGAGCAAATCGGTGCGACTGACGCGCTACACCGACTACGCCATGCGCGTGCTGCTGTACCTTGCCAGGAAGCCGGACACGCTATGCTCGATCGGCGACATGGCGCGCGCCTATGCCATCTCGCAGAACCATCTGATGAAAGTCGTCAACGATCTGGTGAATGCGGGCTATCTGGAAAGCGTGCGCGGCCGCCATGGCGGCATACGCCTGGCCAGGTCCGCCGCCGACATCAATGTCGGCGCTCTCGTCCGTCATACCGAGGACGATTTTGACCTGGTCGGCTGCGGTTCCTGCATCATCGCGCCAGCCTGCGGTCTCACAAGCGTGCTGGACGAAGCGCTGCAATCGTTCCTGGCGACACTCGATCGCTATTCCTTGGCGGACATCGTCGCCCGCAAAGGCGATTTCGGCTACCTGCTGAGAGCCTCGTGAGACGGCGGGTTTGCCCCGCCTTTGTAACAATCCTCGCGTCGACCGACCAGAATCCCAAAGGCGAGCCCATTCTCGGAGGCCGGCCGGGAGAGTGAGGTCTGAAGTGTCCCGCGGGGGGCTTGGAGGCTCATTCCGAGGCAGGACGTTTACGGACGTCGGGGCAGAGCTTTTTTCAGGCTCATTGCCTCTTCCGGCCCCACTTATCTTCGCAAACGGGGAGTCTTCGGCCCAAGCCAGAGATCCGTAAAAAAACGTTTGGCGAATTCAGTATTTTGTGCGTATGCTACCAGTTACGTTCAACAGAGAACGCGGTCACGGCACGTTGCGCAGCGCGCAGTAGGTACTGTGCGTGACCATCCCCCCAAACATAAAAGATAATCGTACGGCACGACATGCGTTGTGCTGTCCGGATCACACTGTCCAACGTAAATCTGGAGGAGTCCGCCTATGAATATAGACGGAAGACTGAGCAGCTATGCGTCTAATGGGTCACGTGTTCGAGTTGCCATAGACGTTGGAGGAACATTCACCGACGTTTTCATTCTGGACTCCAACGGCAACCAGACCGTTGCAAAAGTCCCAAGCACATCCAATCCGATCGATGCCGTCATGAATGGCGCTGCCGCGGCCCGGATCGATTGGCATGACGTGGAACTGTTTACCCACGGCACGACGATCGCCACCAATGCGCTGATAACCCGCAATTTCAAGCCCGCGGCAATGGTGACGACCAAGGGTTTCCGCGATGTTCTCGAAATCGGGCGCGGTACCAGAGAAGACCCCTGGGATGCCTACAAGGAAGGCACTCCGCCCTATGTTCGCCGGCGCGATCGTTTCGCCGTTACCGAACGCATCAACTATCGCGGCGAGGTCATCGAGCCGTTCAACGAGGCCGAGGCTCGCGAAGTAGCGCGCATCCTGCACAAGCGGAAAGTGACCGCTGTCGCAGTGTGCTTCATCAACGCCTATGTCAACGGCGCTCACGAACTGCGAATGGCCGAAATTCTTGCCGAAGAGCTCGGGCCGGATGTCGCAATCACGACCTCGCACGAAACCCATCCGGAGATCTTCGAGGACGACCGGTTTTCCACGACGGTCGCCAATACGATCCTGGCGCCGATCATCCGGCCCTATGCGCGCGATATCGACCGCAGAACCACCGAGGCCGGGTATGAGGCCGACGTGCTGCTCCTGCATTCCGGCGGCGGCGTGATAACGCCGGCGACGGCGGAAAAATACGCGGCGCGGCTCGCGGCTTCAGGCATCGCGGCAGGGGCGATCGCGAGCAGGCATTTCGCCGGCCTGTGCGGCTACAAGAATGCAATAGGCCTGGATATGGGTGGAACATCGGCCGATATTTCGCTCGCAGCCGACGGCCATCTGCGGATGACCGACAAGTGGGAGGTCGACTGGGGCCACCCGATCTGCTTCCCCTCGGTCGAGGTTCTCACCATTGGCGCAGGTGGCGGCTCGCTCTCCTGGCTCGACAAGGCCGGGTCGCTGCGTAACGGCCCGCAATCGGCCGGCTCCGTGCCCGGTCCCGCCTGCTACAAGGCCGGGGGCACCGAACCGACCAACACCGATGCGAACATCATTCTGGGACGCGTTGGTACCGAACTGGCCGGTGGCACGATGAAGCTCGATCGTGATGCCGCCCTGGTGGCGATGACCAAAATCGCCGAGCCGCTCGGGCTCAATGTGATCGAGGCCTCGCTCGCCACGCTGCGGGTCGCAAACGCCAATATGGCCGATGCAGTTCGCCTGATCTCCATTGCCCGGGGCCACGATCCGCGTGATTTCGCGCTGGTGGCTTTTGGAGGTGCCGGCCCCCTGCACGGCGTCGACATCGCGCGCGAGCTCAACATTCCGGTCGTGGTGGTGCCGCCAAACCCCGGCGTGACCTCCGCAGTCGGCTGCATGCTCGTCGATGTCCAGCACGACGTGACCCGGATGTTCTTCAAGGACGCCGTCGAGGCCGATCCGGCCGACATCGAGGCAGCGTTCAGGGAGATCGAAGCCGAAGGGCGCCAGCGGCTGGAAACCGACGGCGTCGACGAGAAGGACATGACGTTCCAGCGTCTCGTCGACATGCGCTATCGCGGCCAGTGGCGTTCGCTGGCGGTGCCGGTTTCCGGCCAGATCAAATCGATGAAAGAGGCGATCGCGATCTTCCACAACGAATATCAGAAGGCGCACAACTTCCGGCGTGAGGACTTTCCGGTCGAAATCTATCGTCTGACCGTTCGCGCCATCGGCGTCACCCCCAAACCCTCCTTCCCGAAAGTCAAGATCGACAAGGATGCCCAGGCGACGCCCAAGGGAACGAGGCAGGTCTGGTTCCACGGACAGGCCGAGGCGATGACCACCAACCTCTATGACCGCGATCATCTGGCGGCCGGGGTCACGATCAAGGGACCCGCCGTCATCGACCAGCTCGACTCGACCACCGTCATCCCGCCGGACTGCGTCGCCCATATCGACGAGTGGCTCAACATCCAGATCAAGCTCGACGCCGCATAAGCGATGCCAGGCATAGGAACATGGAGAGGAAGAACAGCATGAGCAACTCCGACAAATATGCAGGGCTGTCCGACAAGGGCATCCAGCATCCGCCCCTCCCTGCGGATCGGAAGACGGTGTTCAAGACCACACTCGACCCGATCACATTCGAGGTTCTGCGCAACGCCTTCGTCAACATCGTCGACCAGATGGCCGAGCAGCTGCTGAGAACCTGCTATTCGTTCGTGATCTACTGCCGCGACTTCTCGTCGGGGCTGAGCGATCCCCAGGGCAACCTGGTGATGCAGGGAACAGGCGACATCGCCGCGCATGTGGGAACACTCCATTATACCTGCAAGGCGGTGATCGAGGCGTTCGGCGACGACATCCATCCCGGCGACGTCTTCATCATCAACGACCCCTTCCGCGGTGGCAGTCACTTCAACGACACGCGGATCCTGCGCCCGATGTTCTACAAGGGCGAGTTGATCGGATACTCGCAGGCCAATGGTCACTGGGCGGACATGGGCGGCGCAGCACCGGGATCCTTCAACATCACCGCGCTCGACCACATGGGCGAAGGGCTGCGCATCACGCCGGTGCGCGTCTGGAGCAAGGGCGTCTGGCTCGAAGACGTGGCCCGCATGATCGCCGCCAATACGCGCAATCCCGGCGACGTCATCGGTGACATGCAAGCCCAGGCCGAGGCGACCGCCGTGGCCGAGCGTGAGATCGTCCGGCTTTGCGACAAGTATGGCGCCGAGACGATCAAGACCGCGTTCCAGGAGGTGCAGGACTGGGTCGAAGTGCTCATGCGTGCGCGCCTTGCCGAATTGCCTGATGGTACCTGGTACGCCGAGGACTATATCGATCAGGATCCCAAGCTCGAGGAGGGCCTGATCCCGATCAAGATCAAGTTCACGATCGACGGCAATCATGCCCATTACGATCTGTCGGGATCGCATCCGCAGATTTCCACCTTCCTGAATGCGGCCTATGGCGGCTCGTTTGCGGGCATCGTGGCGGGAACCAAATATCAGTTCCCGGATCTGCCGCTGAACTCCGGCCTCTACCGGGCGGTAACCGTGAACGTGGGAGAGCCGGGGACCGTCGTCAACGCGGATTGGCCGAGCCCTTGCGCCGGCTTCTGTTCGGGCCCGTTCGAAAAGCTCATGAACTCGGTGTTCGGCCTTTGGGCCGAAATCCTGCCCGAGCGAACTATGGGCTGCGCCTTCAATCTCGAATATCTGCTGGTCGGCGGGCGTGACACCAGGATCAAAGGGCGTCCCTATTTCATGTGGTATGACTGGATGGCAGGTGGCTGGGGCGGTCGCAACGGCCGAGACGGCTTCAATGCCACGGCCCCGGTGTTCGGTGCGCAATATGGCATCCAGCCCCTCGAGGGCCAGGAGCGCCTCGCTCCCGTGCTGACGAAATGCCATGATTTCGTGCAGGACTCGGCCGGTCCCGGTGAGTCCCGAGGCGGGCTCGGCGCCGAGAAGGGCGGCTCCGTCTTCGAAGGCGAGCGTATCGTGGTGTCCTATTGCTGCGATCGCGAGCGCTCGGTCACATGGGGCATGTGGGGCGGCCTGCCCTCGATCCCCCACGGTGTGTGGCTCAACAAGGGGACGGAGAAGGAGCGCTATCTCGGGTCCATCTTCTCCAACCTGCCGGTTGAGCTGGACGACGTGTTCACGCGACCATCCGCAGGCGGCGGTGGCGTCGGCGACCCCTTGCTGCGCGATCCGCAACTCGTCTGCGAGGACGTCGCCGATGAATATGTCAGCGTTGAGCGGGCAAGGATCGACTACGGCGTTGTCATCCGGGTGATCGATCGCGACCTGGCTCAGTATGAGGTCGATGACGAGGCAACCGAGCGGGAACGCCAGCATATCGCCGCGGCTCGCCTGGGCTGGCTCGATGCGGACGCCGAGACGATCGCCGCGGATTATCGTGCCGGCAAGCTCAACGAGATGGATTGCGTCCGGCAATATGGCGTCATCCTCGATTGGGGTGATGGCACGCTCCTGCCGAATACGACCAATCAGTTTCGCCAGATGTTCAAGCGCAGGGTTGTGCCCTATTGGGGCAAGACGCTGGCGGTCCTGGGCCAGGAAGCAACCCAAAGAACCCGAGCCGCCTGAGGCGACCGCGGAGGGGAGGCGGAGCACGGAACGCTCCGCCTTCGCACCGGAGCAAAGCGCGTTTAGACCCAAACGCTGCATTGCTCTCACTCTTTGGTTCGACGCGTCTTTGCGGTTCTTGGTGACACCACCAGATCGCAAAACGCTTTAGTGCCGCTCCTTGGGGCGGTCTGCAGTCGCGCTGGGTTGGCTGGGAACGCCAACGCCATCGTGTTCAGGGCAACGCGCACATCTTCGATGATACGGGCTTCCATCGCTTCGCCTTCTGCGCGAGCAGGCCCGCGCATGCACCTGCTGAAGGTAGTTCTCGCGTGTAGGGAAACAGCCAGCCGCGACAAGAGACGGCTGGAATTTCACATCCTGCGGACCGGCCACTGATCCCTGGTTCCCCAGCCGTCATTGGTGCGACCGCGACCACAGAGGGGACATCATGGACAAAGCCAGTAGCGTTCCAAAACCTGACATCATCTACCAGGACGAGCCTGGAGTCTTGCGCCAGGCGGCCGCCGAGGATTTCTCTTTGCATATCGTGCCGCCGACCTGGCGAAGCTCGCGATTTTCGCTTGCGATGGCTTGGTTCGGCCTGATGAGCGCCATGTTCTGGGTCGTCGTCGGCAGCACGGTCGCATTGTCGGTCGGCACGGTCGATACGCTGATCGGCATTGCGCTATCGACGGTGGTCTACGGCGTTCTGTGCAATGTCGCCGCCCGCTTTGCGGCACGAAGCGGTACGAATGTGGCGCTGTTTTCCCGGGCGGTTTTCGGGCAGGTCGGCGCAACGTTCGCCGCGCTGCTGTTCGGGGTGACGATCACCTATTACGCCATTGCCGAGGGCACCATCGTCGCGATCGCACTTCAGGACTATTTCGGCGGACCGATGAGCCTGTGGTATTTCATCGTCTGCTGCTACAGCGCCCCTCTGGTCATGCGCGGCGTCCGCACCTGGCTGGACCGGATCAATGGGGTTTTGCTTCCTCTCTATGTCCTTGGCCTCATCGCCTGCGTCATCTGGGCGATCGTTACACATGGATATTCTAACAACTGGCTGACTCATCTTCCAGCAAAGAGCGCCGACATGGGTGTTCCTGGCTGGTGGTTCGCCTTCACGGTCTATATGGGCGTGTGGGTCGTGGTGATGATGACGTGGGACGTAGCCCGCTTCGGCCGCAAGGAGGATGCGATTGCCAACGGCAATACGAGCTTCGGCATTCCCTTCTATGTCGTCACACTGCTGATCAACGGCGCAGTCGGGATCTTCATCGCCGAGACCATTCCGATCGTGGGGCCGTTGTCGGAGACGTCGGCGATCATTGGCATCGTGGCGCTGATGGGGCCTTTCGGTGTGCTTCTGGTCTGGGTCAGCCAGACCAGGATCAACACGATCAACTTCTATCTTTCATCCACCAACATGCAGAACTTCTTTGCGCGGGCATTCAAGATCTCTTTGCCCCGCACCGTGTGGGTGGCGATCATGTCCGTCGTGATCTTCCTGGTGATGCTCACCAATGTCTTCGGCTACCTGCTGCAGACGCTGCAGTTCCAGGGCGTGATCATCGTCGCCTGGGTTGGCGTCGCCATGACCCATGTCGGCTGGTGCTATCTGCGCGGGATCAAGGCCGACATGCTGGAGTTTCGTCCCGGCCGGGTTCCGCTGGTCAACCCGGGCGGACTCGGGGCCTGGGTGGTGGCATCGGTGGTCGGCTGCCTGCTCCTGGTATTCGGCGGCAGCTTTGGCGGCATCTGGGCACCGCCGATCACTCTGGCGATAGCCGTCGTCATCTATGCGGCGTCTCTGGGGATCGCGCGCGCGAATTGGTATATCGTGGAGCGGCCGCACGACCCCAGACGCGAGGTCGACGATCCCTGGACTGCAAGGATCCGTTGCAGTCATTGTTCCCAGGCCTATATTGCCCACGAAATGGATCGCGACCCTTCATTCCGTCATGAACCGATTTGCCTGGCATGTGCGTCCGACCGCCGCGAATTCCTGGTGGCAGCCCGGGCGGAGGCGAGAACCTATGTCGGGAACTGCGAGCCGGTCATGCTCGACTCCAGGCGCAGTTCGGCAACGTAGAACACCATTGCGGGCTGCGCCTTCGGTGCAGCCCGGCTTGCATGACCGCCCTCGCTCGGGCGTCGCCACGGGGGCATCTTCGATAGATCTCGCCAGAGCCGGTCGGGCTGTGCCCGCATTCTTCATGGAGGTTCAGGATCGCACCATTCCCTGGGGGATGCCGGCAGGTCCTCGTCGTCGCTCCAATCGAGGGCGCTCAGGATTTCCCCGGAAACGACCTCCACCGTGGTTCGCCGTCTCATCGCCAACTGGCGCAGCATGCCATAGGCTTCCTGCTCCGAACGGCTGTTTGTAAGCATCATCGCGAGCTTGGCGCGTTCGATCGTGCGGCAGGTTTCGAGCTTGGCCTGCATGCGGTGCAGGTTTGCGCAAAGCCGCTTTTCGCGCCGGAAATTATTCACTGTCACCAGGAGATTGGTGAGAATCCCGAAGGGTCGGATGGGTAGTCCGATGACGGCATTCGCTCGAATTCGCAGCAGTCTGTCGATCGCGAGGGGATTTTCATAGTCGATCACCCCGATCAGGACCGCAGGGGGATCGTCGGCCTGCCATTCAAACGTCAGCTTGTGTTCTATGATCTGGTCGAACATTGCGAAAACGATATCGATGTTTTCGAAAGTGCTCGGCGGGGGCCAGATTTCTTCCACATGACAGCCGATCCGCATCAGGTGAGACCGTAGAGCCGCGCCTTCGCTGTTCTTCGGCTGGACGAGCAGGACACGCAAGGATCGCAGGTCCTTGACCGAAACCATCTGATCCCTGTCCTTGCCACTGGAGGAATGGGAACCCCGCATGATCAGATCCTCTCACCGGCATCCGTTTGTCGCGAGCGGCCTGCCTGTCGAAGCGCATGGGGCTTCTCAGGCATTACTGGATCACTCCTGAGTGCCGAAAGAGTCGGCGCGAAGCGTTTTCGGCAGGTCGGGAGGCTGCAATGGCGTGTCCTCGTCATCCAGGAAATAGGCGGCCCGATACGGGTCGGGGGGGACGGCGTGGCTGGTCTCGGCCACGATGTCGAACTGCCCGTCCTCTCGCACGACTCCAATCTTGGGCCAGACATGCGCGTGGGAATTCAACGGGTCGATGGCGATCACACCCTGCGGCGCGTCGAAGGTCGAACCGAGGATTTGCGCGCGCACGAGATTGACGTTGTCGGAATCGCACTGCCGCATCGCCTGCGCGACCACATGGGCCTGGGTGTAGGCGGCCTCCCAGCCCATGTTCGCATTTGGCTGTTCGCCATGCACGGCCTGGTACCGCTCGAGACACGACCTGTTTGCTAAGTTGGTTTGCGACTGGAAATAAGTGGCCGCAGTAATATGGCCGGATGCTGCACCGATGCCGATTTCCCGGATGTCGGTTTCGCTGGTCGTCAAGCTTGCCACCGGCATCTGATAGGCGTCGAGGCCGTTGTCGGCATAGGCCTTGTAGAATTTCACATTCGAATTGCCGACGAAATTGTTGAACACGATATCCGGTTTGCGGCTTTTCATGTCCTTGATCAGGGCGTCGAATTCTTCAATCGACGCTTCTTCTGGAAGGTAGCGCTGGCCAACGATCTCGCCATCGCGGGAGCCGATCAGATCAGCCATGATCCTCCCGGATTCACGCGGCCACACATAATCCGAACCGACAATGTACAGTCTCGGCGTGAAGTTCTCCAGAAGATAGGATCCTAGGAAGAAACTATTCTGATTGGGAACTGCGCCAAAATAAACGATGTTCCTTGAATATTCGAAGCCTTCATATTGCGCCGGGTAGCACAATAACCCATGCTCCCGGTCCAGGACACTCAAGACGGCCTTGCGTTGGCTGGAAGTATAGCATCCAAGGATAATGCTTGCCTTCCTTTCCGACAAAAGTTCGCGGGCCATATCCTGATATGCTGATGGCTTTCCCTCGGGATCGCCATAGATCGCAACGAGCTCGCGCCCGTTTATGCCCCCTGCCTCATTGATCTCGTCGATGGCGAATTTGGTCGCGGACAGCATGCTGCGCTCGGTTGCCGCGGTCCAACCCGTTTTCGAGAACAGCACCCCAATATGGATTGGTCGATCGCTTGTCATTATTGCGCAAGACTCCATCAACACGAGAATGCGGCACCCTGCTCTTAGCCAGCAAACTTGCCATTCGAGTGGCGCTGCCGTCGCAGGTGATCTCAAACGCTAGAGGAGCGGATCTGGTCGGTCAATGCTTGTTCAAGACTGGATTATAAGGCTGTACGCGGATGCTTGCGAGACCATTGCTCGTACAAAGTCTTCTTCGGCTTGCCCGGGCATAGCCGACGCGCTCGCTGTCAAGCTGACGCGGCTCGGGTCGACCCCGCTTCGGAGCAGCGGGTGGGTGCTCCATCCAATTCATCGTCGCCCATGCCCGGGCGCTCGTGGCGGTTGAACGGCTGCGCTTTGCTCCGTTGCTTTGGGAGCGGAGGATCGGCAATGCGGCCCGGCTGGGGAGCGGCGCCTGGCTTCTCCAGCCCGCCGCGCCCCCGCTCCGAAATGCGCAACAAGGTGAATGTTGAGTCGGGCTCGCGATATTTACGGCAGCGAGCGCCGGCTATTATCGGGCACCAAGAAGCCTTTTCCACTCGAACAGGAGACGCCGACCGATGGCGAATGCCCAGACGCTAAAGGCACAACGCGACAAGACTCTCGAACTGACGCGTTCGGGGCCGCCGGCGCGCACCTCCAATCCCTTCTTCGGCGTTGGGCCGATCACCGACGGCACACTGGACGAGGTCGATGCCCGCCTCCTGCGCTTCGAATTCGATAGCTGGCTCGAAAAGAACTACCGGAAGCTCGACGACCGGGGTGGCGATCTCGGCCCCTTCACCACGGCCGAGGTCGGGCGGAGCATGCATCGGGGCTATCCCGCCGACAAGTTCCTGACCGACATGATGCGGGAGATCCATCGCTATTTCGAGTTCCCCAAGGCGAACAAGATGGCGGTGGGGCTCGGCGGTGGCCATAGCGGTTTCACGGTCTGCGCCCTCCACCTGGTGACCGCCAGCGATCCCAGCCAGCATGTCTATGTCGACACGCTCCGGCCGGAATCCGAAGCCGCCAAGGCCGGCGGCTTCTTCCGCCAGTCCTGGGGGGCGCAGCTCATCGAGATGCACCGCTACGCCCGCAATGGCGATGAGTCCCGCATCCACTTTGCCGAGGAAGAGGGCGCCATTCCCAGCGCCGACGCGCTCGAAAGGATGGGCGTCAAGCTCTTCATCGGGGTTGGGCATGAGACCACCGGCGCCACGACCTATACCGCCCAGGACATCGCCAATCTGCTCGAATGGCTCGACCGCAATCCGGCCGAACACCATGCCGTGCTCGACGCCACCTCGATGCTCGGCGCCATGCCCTGGGGCGAGGAGGCGGTGAAGAGCGTCATTGCCAAATGCTGCCTGTTTATGCCGTTCCAGAAGGCGATCGGCGGTATCTCGGGCTACTTCGTCGTCTCCTTCACGCCGCAGGCGCTGGATCTCGTCGAGAGGAACCAGAAGTCGCCGTCCTGGGCAATCCCGCGCCAGCTCAAGATCGTGGCGCCGGTCGATCCCAAGCGCCCTCTCACCGGCGAGAGGACCGTCAATGTCGGGCCGATCTATGACCCGGCGCAGGACAAGATGCTGGGTGGCGTGATCAACACCTACTCCACCCTTGCCTTTGCCGAGACCACTTTCGGCCTGCTGCGCTCGGAAAAGCGCCTCGGGTCGGTTCAGGACCTCTACAAGCGCTCGGTGCGTAACCGCGCCGCCGTGAACCAGTGGGTGGCCAGCCATCCCCTGTTCGAGCTCGGCGTCGCCGATCCCGAGCGGCGCGGTGCCGCGGTGACGCTGCTGCGCATCAGGGATGCCGACATCACCGACGCCGCCATCCATGCCCGTATCATCGCCCGTTCCAAGCAAATTCTTGCCTATGAAGGCATCACCCATCCCAATGGCGAGCATGAGCGCGGTCTCGACGTTGCCCGCTATGTCAACGCCTTCCCCGGCACGCCCGGCGATTATCGCGCCTGGATCGGCGGCATCCGGCCGGTGGAGGACATCGATGCCTTGCTCGACAATCTCGAATACGCCTATCTGCGTGCCAAGATCGTGGTGCTCGAAGAAGAGCTCGCCAAGCTTGGCGAGACCTTCCCGGCCAGTGCCGATGGCGGTGGCGAGCGTGTCAGGCGCGACGATCCGAACCGGACCTACAAGGTATTGGTGGCCGATCTCATCGGCATGCGCTTCGACGGTGAGGGAGAGCCCGATCACCAGGAAGTCCGCCGCCACATCGAAGCGAAGGGCGGCGTCTTCCATCTCGGGCCGATCCGGGACGAAGGCGCGTTGGAGAAGGGGCGCATCCACTTCTTCTACCAGCCCAATCTCAGCACCGAGGCAGAGCTCCTGCCGCAGACCGACAAGGGCCAATATGATGCGGTGATTGCCGCGGCCACCTTCCTGCCGAAGAATTCGGTGTTTCCGCTCGGCGGCGTGCGCATCGGCGCCGGCACCGGCAATATGGGTTCGGTCTCCTGGGGTGGCGGCAGTGGCGTCGGCGGCGAAGCGCCCCTGATGAACACGCCGAGCTTCAACAGCCGGGCGACGGCCCAGATGGCCTTCAAGGCCCTGCTCAAGGTGGCGCCCGACCTCAAGGTCGACGAACTGCATCGGCGCGTCGTCGCCGGCGAGTTCGATACCGGCAAGCATTTGCGCGACTTCCCGACCGAAAAGCTGGAAGGGCGGCGCATCGCGGTGATCGGCTATGGCAATATCGGCCGCGAGCTCGCCAAGCTCGCCAGCGCCTTTGGCATGCAGGTGGCCATCCATGCCCGCGAGCGGCACAAGGATTGGATCGAGTCGGAAGGCTTCGAATACGCTCCGACCGCCGAAGCTGCGGCGGAGGGGGCTCATGTCCTCACCGTGCATACCGGTCTCGGCCCGGTCGATGCCAAGAGCGGACGCTTCGCCAACCAGTCGCTGATCGGCAGCGATATCCTCAACCGCCTCGCCGATGGCGCCGTGCTCATCAACTATGACCGTGGCGAAGTGGTCGACGCCGACGCCCTCGATGCGGCGTTTGCCCAAGGCAAGGTCTCCTATGCCTGCATCGACGCCGATCTCTTCCGCAATGCGGCCGACGGCACGCTGTCGGGCCCGATGGTGCCCTATCGCGCGCTCGAAAGCCGGCATCCCGGCAAGCTCGAACTTTTGCCGCATGCCGCCGCCGACACCGACCATCCCTCGCGGGTGGAGGGGGCCAGGCAGGCCGTCGACCAGATCTTCGACGTCATCCAATACGGTGTCGTCACCAATCTGAAGGGCGATCTGCCGCCGGGCTACCGCAATGCCGGCGCCCGCACCGTCAATGGCATAGGTGCCGTGACAGGTGGCACGCTTGCTCGCGCTGTCGCCGATGAAACAATCCTGCGCCAGGCGCGCGAGGCCGTGGAATCCCTCGCCGCGATCTGGGGAGCACTGTCATCGACCACCGATCCGGACCGTCGCGCCACCCTGTTGCAGCGCTATGGCGCCGCTCTCGTGCGGGACACCAACCGCTACACGGCGCTGACTGAAAAGCTCGGGCTCAGGGGGCCTTATGCCTAAGGCTAAAGGAACTGGTTTGGCCGGGCGGGACCGCCGTGGATAGCACCGGTAGGACATGAGCCAGCGATCATGCTGGCTCCGATTGGATGGAGGTCTCGCAACACCTCCATCCAGCCTACCGGTGGCATCGGCACCCCAGAAAGTGGCTCGACAGGATGACGTTGATCCTGGACGGATTGGGCAGGGCTGCCTCAGTCGGGCGGTCCAACAATTGGGGGATCGGAGCCCCAGAAACCTCTAGCACTCGCGGGCATAAATCGGGGAGTACTTCTCGTAGAAGCCCGGAGCGTCCATAGCGGGCTTCTTTCTGTCATATTCACCGCCCAAGGTGACCGGGACGACAGCAATAGGTTTCCCTGCAGACTTGTGAATCAAGATGGCCGCTGAATATCCCAATGGCCTGGCTCAGGCGATGAACCAGGCCGGTATGGACCCTTCATGGCTTGCAAGGCGGGTGGGCGTGGATCTTACCCAGCTGGAGGCATGGGCGGCGGGCCGGGAAGCGATCCCTCCCGACGTTGCGGTGAAGTTGTCCGCCAAGCTGAAGACCACTGTGGCGGACATTCTATACGGGCTGGGACAGATCGAGGACGGTCGGCCCTCGAGATGGCAGATGCGGCGGCGAGGCTGATAGCCACGGTGGCTCTGTTCCGCCAGATCCCGATTCATGCCGTGGCGCAGGAAGACGGGACGTTCGGAACTCGCTTCGAAATAGAGATTCTGGGTTCATGGCCGCCCCTGAACGGTCGATGATGACGAAGGCCGTCTCCCATTTCGCAGGCCGGCTACGGATTGGACGGGAGAACGGGCTTTCCGCGGAAAAGACCCATTTCAGGATACGCAGACGAGGTTATGATCCCGGTGCATGCGCCGCCCGAGGGCGGCGCATGCCTTTTCTTGTGAATGAATATTGAAACCAGACAAAGGGGAGGGATCGCGATGACCACGGAACTGGATGGCGGTATCACGCGGCACGGCGAGGGCTATGAGCAGGTCGAATGGAACATTCTTGGCCAACGCTATTTCCCGAAGGCCGATTGCGGGTCGACCTTCGCCTTCGAGGCGAATTCCGAGCCCGGCCAGTTCGTGCCTGTCCACATCCATCCGACGCAGGATGAATTCATCTTTCTGCTGGAAGGTCAGCTGGAGCTGAAACTCGACGGAAAGTGGCAGACGGCCAAGCCCGGCGACCTGGTGCGCATGCCGCGCGGCATCCCGCATGGCTATTTCAACAAGACGGACAAGCCGGCTCGCGCGCTTTTCTGGGTGTCGCCCGCCGGCCGGCTGCGCGACCTGTTCAAGACCTTGCACAACATGTCCGATGTCGAAGCCGTCATACGTGCTTCCGCGGAACACGACGTCGATTTTCTGCCTCCAGAGGCCAATAACTGAGACCAGGGCTTTCCGGAAAGCGGGAGCGGGGTGAGGCGAGCCCCGCTTTGCGAGCGGCAGGCCTGAAAGAGAGAGTAAGATGCGATATCGGGTGGTCGACTGGACCTGGGCTTACGACAACGCAGCGAACATCCCCGGGAGCGCGGCGTGGCCGAATGCCTGGGTCGAGCCCGCCCGGATTGCCCGCGAGGCGCTCGTCGCCGATGACCGGGCGCGGCTGGAGCTCGCCTATGGCGACGATCTTCGCCAGCGCTTCGACCTGTTCTATCCCAAGGGGAGCCCGGCCGGTCTGGTCGTCTTCGTCCATGGCGGATTTTGGATGGCGCTCGACAAGAGCTTCTGGTCGCATCTCGCGCAGGGGGCGCTGGCGCATGGCTATGCAGTGGCGATACCCAGCTACCCGCTTGCTCCGGAGGTGCGCATCGCCGACATCACGAAGTCGATCGGCCAGGCCATCGTGGCGGCTGCGAGCATCGTGCCGGGCCCGATCCGGTTGATCGGCCATTCCGCCGGCGGCCAGCTGGTGACGCGCATGATCAGCCAAACGACGCCGCTTCCCGATGAAGTCCAGGACCGGATCGCCGGAACACTCTCTGTTTCGGGCCTGCACGACCTTCGGCCGTTGATGAATATTGCGCGCAATGCGACGCTGAAGATCGATACGAACGAAGCCAAAAGCGAGAGCCCGGCCCTGCTCGAGCCTTTGCCCGGCAGTCGGCTGATCTGCTGGGCGGGTGCCCGGGAGACCTCCGAGTTCCTTCGCCAGAATGCGCTCCTCGGTAATATCTGGCGAGGTCTCGGCATCGAGACGGATGTCGTCGAGGAGCCGGACCGCCACCATTTCAATATCCTGGATGGGCTCGTCGATGCCGACCATGCCTTGACGCGCGCCCTATTCTCCATGTGAGACGCCTGGCGCGTCGGGTCAGGGTTGTGTCCCCGATTCAGGCCGGAGGCCGCTCGCCGCCTTGCCTTCGGACCTTCGCACCCTGATCTCGATCCGGCGCCGTTCCTTGACGTCGCCCCTGACGGATCCATCGGTCACCTTGTCACCCGGCAGGATCATCTGGCCTCCGGAGAGAGGAAGAACCGTCACGCCCTTGAGACGAGGGTCATTTTCGAGGACCCTGGCGACGGACACGGCCCGGGCCATGCCCAGACCCGCATTGTCCGCGGGGGTGAGACCATCGATCTGCACCTTGCCTGCCAGGGCAGGGATGAGCTTGCCATCCAGATTGGAAGCGCGGTTGTTGACGGCCTGTTCATCCGTGTGGCCGATCACCTCGACGACATCGACATCATATTCGGCGACGATCTTCGCCACCCGCTCGACCACGTTCGTCTTGAGCTTCTTGTCGAAATCCGGCGTGAGGTCGGCCCGGCCGATCGCAAAATTGTAGCCACTGGCTTCGCTCAAATTGATGATCGGTGGCCAGTCGTGCTCGCCGCGCCCCTCTCGCTCGGCTTGCTGTGTCTTGGCGCCCTTGACGATGAGGTCGGCCACCTCGGACACCGACAAATTCCCGAGTTCGATGGTTGTCATTCGGCTTTTCGCTTCGGCAATCTGGCGCCATGCCGTTGCCAGATCGGTTCCTGTGACGTCGGTGGTCAGCGTGGGCAGGATGTCCTTGAGTTTCGAGGCATATTGTTTCAGCTGATCCGGATCGACACCGCTCTTCTGCAATCTGTCGACGAGATCGCGCGCTTCGACCAGTTTGCGCCAACTATCGTCGACTTGTTGGGGAATTGCTCCGGCGCGTTTGAACTCGTCGAGGAGAGCGGCGAGATCCTTCGACGTCTGCTGCTCCTTTGCGAGCGCCGCTTCGGCCTGCTTCAGGCGGGCGGCAAGAAGGTTGGCACGCTCCTGTTCTCGGCTGAACATGACCGTCAGGGCGATCAGCAGGCAGAAAACCAGCAGCAGCATGATCTCCGCCATGGTTAGGCCGAGCACGATGCCACGCCGATAGGCCGCCCCATCCGAGCCGATGGAGGTTGTTCTACGCATCGGCCGCCGCCGATTTGCGCAAGAGGCGCCTGATATATCGCAGCGGCCTGCTCTGCTTGGCGGCGGCCGCCCCTTCCATCTGCCTGGTCAGACTGGCAATCGCCTCAGCCAGATTGTCGATGCGGGCATTGCGCTTGGCTTCCGTGTCGAGAAGCTGGGTCGGTGTCATCGGCGAGTTGTGTTCGATGAAGGTTGCCACGCTGTTGCTCAACTGGGAGACGGCCTGCGTCAGTTCACCGACCGAGGGCTGCAGCTTTTCTTCGATGACGTTGGCGGGCACCTGCAGGCTCTTGAGATGGTCCGACACCGCTTCCAAGGTCGCCGCGAGCCTGTCCGTGCCTTCCGACAGTTTCGCCGTTTCCGCGGCGAACTTTGTATTGGCCGCCTCGACACTCTCGAATGCGGATTTGGCAAATGCCTTCAGGATCGTGGCGCTGGCATCGGCACTGGCCTCGATCGGCCCGGCGGCCTTCCGGGTCAAATCCTCGAAGTCGCCGAGCGCCCTGCTGGTCGCATCCCGCACACCCTCGCGGGCTTCCCCAAATCCCTCGGTGATCATCTGCTGGGAAGAGCGGCGGAAATTCGCGATTTCGATCACGATGGTGTCCAGCTCCCGGCGAACCCGCCGGGTGGCTTCCGACAGTTCCAGGCGCGAGGCCAGCTCGACCTCATAGGGATCCTGCCGCATCTGGCCGAACAGCACGCGAAGGGCGACACCGGCGATGGTCGAGGCGATGGCGACGCCGAAATTGCGGACGATTTCCTCCACCGCACCCTCGGCCTGAAACTGATAGAGCGACACGCCAAGGCTGGTGAGGGTGAAGAGGAAGCCCATATAGTAGATATTGTCGCCGGCCTGGTCCAAGCGCAGGCGGAAGCGCCGCAGCAAGACGATGACAAGCGCATAGACCACCATCACCGCCACCGGCACTGACGTCACCAGGAAGGCCGGATAGTGCAGTAGTTTGGCGGCAATGATGTAGGCGCTGCCCGCCAGAACGAACAGGCTGAAGAGGCTGGCACTGATGGCGCTGTCGGTCGTCGACCAGGCCTTGTCCTGGACCATCGTCAGTTCACTCCCTGCAACCGGTCGGCGCCGTCGAACCTGCCGTTATTGTCGGCGATCCACTCCTGCCAGAACCGGATATGCGCAACGCTGTCGATCGGTGGCTTCTGGCGCTGTACATATTTGATGCCCAGGTCGGCGCCGTGAAGATCGGTCCTGAATTGTTTGTAGGCGATCGACTTCCTGAAGCGGGCGAAGGAGAGGTCGCCGCGATACTGGCTGTAGTCTCGTCCGTTCTCGATCATGTCGGAGACGACCACCAGCTTCTTGGGAACGCTGTCCGACTTGGCGCCGGTGAATCTTTCGACGGCAATTGCCTGGATGGTCGCCATGATCGGAGAACTGTCGGAGGGAATGCCGGCCAGATCCGCGGCCAGAGCCCGTTCGAGTGGTTGCTTGAACCCCTGCATCCATTTCCGCCTGGCAAGCTCCTTGTTGCCGGTGAGGGCGTCCACGCTCGAACCGTCTCCCGGATTGCAGGCCCGGAACTTCACGGCCCCGCCTGACGCACCGGGCTCCAGGATGCGCAGTTCGAACAGGCCGTAGTCGGGCGTCGCCTCGGCCAGATCGGTGAGCTCCGTCATCAATTGCTGGCGGCCGATCGGCGGCAAGGCGTCCGAGGCATCGAGCAGGACGATGGTCATGGAGGTCGGCCCATCGACGGGACACAAATCGGCGGCGAGTTTCGGCGGAGCCTGTGTCGTCAGCTTGAGATAGGCAAAACCGGTTGCCACCGCTGCAGCCGCCAGCAGCAGGAGGCCACCCAGGATGTAATGCGACAAACCGCTCGTGGCGCGCGAGCGCCTACGCCTGTTTCGGGCCATCACCCATCCCCGGCTCGGGAACGACGTCGTCGAGCTGCTGATATTCGTCCATGGTGGTCTGGTAGGCGGTATGGATCTCCTTCACCTCGGCCGTCAGCATCGCCTGGATCTGTTCGATGCGGGATCGCAGGTCGCGCAGGCTCCATTCACCCTCGGTGTTGGCCTCCACGCTCACCTTGGAGAGCGAGAAGGCGCTTGCGAAACGGGCCGGAGGCGGCGTCTTGCGGGTCTTGGCATTCGCCTCGCGATAGACGCTGATCAGCACGTTTGCGGCTCGTTCCAGATGCTCCTGATGTTGGCTGAAAAGCTTCAGCATGCGCGCGCGATTGGCGATGATGGCTTCATACTCGCCCCGCCGCAGGGATAGATCGCTGCTGATATCCTGCATCCTGTCCTGATATTCGTCTCGGACGTCTTTCAGGTTTTCATCGAGTTCCGCCCTGCGGTCGCGATAGGCGTCCCTGGCCGCTTCGAGCCGGTGCTGGACTTCTGCATAGCCGGGATAAGCGTCCGAAAAGGTCAAGCTGTCGATCAGCGCAACCACCGAAAACATCAGGCCGAGCCCGAAAAACAGCCAGGAATTGAGGTCGCGCAACTGCAAAGGGCTGGTGGCCATGACCTGCATGACGCGCTCGCCGCCTCCCTCCAGGAACTGGGCGGATACGTCGCGATAGTGGGCCAAAGCGAGATTGAGGCCGAGAGCGAAGGCCACGTAGAAGCAGAAGGCCAGCACCCCCAGGCCTTTGCGGAACACGCTGTTGTGGGCAATCTGCTTGACACCGAAATGGCCGATGATGAAGGTGCCGAAGATATTGAGGGCGGCAAAGGAGATGGCTTCGGTTACGCCGCCGAGCAGGCCCTGTTCGCTGCCCTTGGCCAGGAAGTTGCCGTTCGCAAATGCTTCCACCACGAACATCACGATGAGAAGGGCGATTTTCAGGAAGGTCGTTGCGCCACCGTGGACACGGGCGGTGCGGTCGATCTTGTGCTTGCGCCGGAAGGTCTGCTGCTCGGCGTCGAGGTCGCGCAGGTTGCGGCGCAGCGCATAGAGGTCGTCGCGCCCCGCGCGGGCCTCCAGTTTGAAATCGCCGACGGCAGCCGGGGCGGTATGCTGGATCTGCGTGAACCTGTCCTCGAAATCGAGAGCCGCCAGGCGTTCGGCATAGGTGCGCAACTCGTCCTCGATGGTGGCATGAGCGGCCTTCTTGGCGGCCTCGATGCGCTCGATGATCTGGGTCTCGACAGAGTCCATCGTCTCGGACGACGTCGCAGGCTCCTCGTTGCCGCCACGTTCTCTCCCCCGGCCGGCAAGGTTGAGCTCGGCAGCGAGCCGATCCGTGTCGATATCCGCAAAGGTCTCGATCGAGGGACGCTTGTCGTGAGAAGGCTTCGTGATCCCCTGCAACAGGCGGGCGAGGGCAGTGCTCTTCAAGATGCAATATCCAGAAACTCAAACGAAATAATCGGTCGGCATTTCAGCCGACAGCGTAGTTATATAGGCAGTGTTGCGCGTATCATAGCGGTGGTTTTGCAGCGGTGGCCCTCGATTGCGGGGGAATGAACACGGCGCCCATCCCGATGGATACGAGACTGCTCGCGGACTCCATCGAGCTTTTCGGCCTCGCTGGTGTACCATTCGGGGGCGCCGGGGCTGCCAGCCGCTTCCGGGACCTTGACAGCGCCCTGTTGGCCAGAACAAATAGGAAACATCTGATGTGGGATTTCAGATCATGGAAACCCCTGCCACCATCCTCCATGCCGACCTCGATGCCTTCTATGCCTCCGTCGAGCAACTCCTCGATCCCAATCTGCGCGGAAGGCCGATCGCCGTCGGCGGCGGGGTGGTGCTGGCGGCGAGCTACGAGGCCAGGGCGTTCGGGGTGCGTGGCGGCATGTCGGGCCGCAAGGCACGCGAGCTTTGTCCGCAACTCGTTTTCGTCGGCGGCCACTTCGACGAATATCAGCGCCTTGGCGACGCGGCGATCGCCATACTGGGGGACTTCACGCCACTGGTGGAGCGCATTTCGATCGATGAAGCTTTCGCCGATGTCGCCGGCTGCACCCATCTTTTCGGGACACCGGCCGATATCGCTGCCACCATTCGAGGGCGCGTGCGCACGGAGTTGGGCCTGCCGATCTCCATCGGCGTCGCACGGACAAAGCACCTGGCCAAGATCGCTTCCCAGGTTGCAAAGCCGGACGGCCTCGTTGTCGTCGATCCCGCGCGTGAGCTCGACTTCCTTCATGACCTCCCTGTCGGCCTGATGTGGGGTGTCGGGCCGGTGACCGAAGCCAGGCTCAAGGATCGCGGCATTCTCACCATCGGCCAACTCGCCAAGACGCCGGGCCATTCGATCGAGCGGCTTCTGGGCCGCGCAGCTGGCGAAAAGCTCCGCTCGCTCGCCTGGAACCGGGATCCCCGCCAGATCCGCACGCAGCACCGGGCCCGATCCGCCGGCGCGCAATCCGCACTGGGGCGGCAGCCCGCCATCGCACGCGTGTTCGTGCCGGCCGTGCTTCAGCTTGCCGATCGCGTCGCCTCGCGTCTTCGTGCCAAGGCCTTGGCCGGCTGGACCGTGACCGTGCGCGTCCGGTTCGCCGACATGCGCGCCATCACGCGGTCGATAACGCTCGAGGCGCCGGTCGCAGCGACGATTGCACTGGCGGAGATTGCCATCAGGCTGGTGCGCACCGCGCTTGCCGACCACCCGCGAGAAACCATCATCACGCTCGTTGCGGTTTCCGTTTCCCATTTGCACAAAGAGCGGGAGACCCAGCTCGATCTTCCGCTCACCCTTCCCGGCGAGAAAAGGCGGCCCGGCGGAGCAGCGCGCGAGTCGGCCGATCGCGCCATGGATCTCATTCGCCAACGCTTCGGGCGCGACGCGGTAGGGTACGCTACGGCGGCGCTGGATCGAAAGCGATCCGTTCCGGATGCCTTCCGAGAACTTGCTCAGAAAGATTTGGGTGACCGTGAGGAGGACGGACAAGCAGAGCCATGACGAGGCACGGCCCCGCTCTCGGTAACCTGTTTATTGCACGATCTGCACGATCCGCCGCGTCCCTGGATCGACAAGGACGACCTCGTCATTCACATACGCGTATCGATAGCTGATAGGCCCATACTCTGCGGGCACTTCGTAATATTCAACGCCTTCGGAGGGCAGGACCGTGCCAACCGCGACCGGTTGATCATACGTGAATACGCGGGGATGCTGCTCGATCACGTATTTCTTGAACCGAGGCCTCTCCTTAATACCAATCAAGCCGTTGATCCCGCCGGTGACGGCGCCCACCGCCCCACCGACGACGCCGCCGACCGGCCCCGCGGCGTCGTTGCCCTGTTCGGCCCCTTCCTTCGCTCCGGGCAATACACCCTGGGCGAATACTGCCGAAGGTGCAGCGATGCAAAGAGCCAAGCTCGTGACGAAAAGCATTGATCTTGCGGTCATTGTCGACCTCCTGTTCGCATCGGATTGTTCCCGTCGTGGGAATCGGGCCCCGAACCCCGCCAGCATGGCGAGGTTCCGCTCGGATTGCGGGCCGTTGTTCACAAAGGAATACCGATTGTTACGAAAGGGCAGGCGGAAGGCCCCGCCTGGTTCGCTGTCCCGGTCTCGCGGGACGTAACAAAAGGCTCAGCCTCTATTCAGATATTTGCAGGGCGCATTGCTCCCGCCGTCCCACCTGGACGAGGCATGATAGGCAGGGCGGCTGCCTCACGAACGATTGCAAAATGCCGCTCCGGTGGGGCACTAATCTATCGCTCGCAAAAGGATTGTGAGTGAAAAGGGTACCGTGCAATGCGTTCATTGGCTTTTTCATGGGTTACCGCGCTTGTCGTCTCTTTATTGGTCTGCGTGATCGACAAAGGAAACGCCGATCCGATGTCGGACAACAAAGCCCAGTGCGCCGGCTTCGGCTTTACGGAGGGGACGGATTCATTTGCCAATTGCGTGATGCAGCTGTCATTGCGGCAGAAACGCCAACGGCCACCCGATCACGATACGCTGGTTCGCCAATACAGGGAGCGCAGCATGGCTCGGCGCGGCGACGATCGCTACCCGGTATGCAATGCTGCCATGATGGAAAACGAACTCGACACGTCGATCAACAAATGGGTCGGTCCCAACTGCCAGATGGCGCCGGATTAGGGCTAGGCCGGAAACAGCACTGAGCCGGCGGCAGATGGTTGTGCGCTGGCAGCGCTGAGCCGAAAGCATCCGGTTCCGAGAGTCGGGCAAGATCTGGGCGAACGCAAAGCCGCAGGCTTCAGCCGGTAGAGGCGTGGCGCGGGACGAGCGGGCCCTCATTGGGGACGCTCGTTCTCGCCGGGCGCCGCATCGCCCTTGAAGTCGACCTTCGTGCCCGGCTTGACCATGGAGGCGAGGTCTTCGGCATCCCAGTTGGTCAAGCGGATGCAGCCATGCGAGAAGGTCGTGCCGATCTTGCCGGGGTCGGGTGTGCCGTGGATGCCGTAGCTTTCGATGGAAAGATCGATCCAGACCGATCCCACCGGATTGTTCGGCCCGGCAGCAATGGTGAAGGGGCGTTTGGTCTTGATCCCTTTGAAGGCGAATTTCGGATCGTAGTAATAGGTGGGATTGTGCACCACGTGCCTGACCTCCGTCGTGCCGCTCGGGGCCGGCTTCTCCTCGTTGCCGATCGAGGCCGGATAGACCGCAAGGGCCTTGCCTGAGGGATCGAGCACACGGACCTGGCGGGAGGCCTTGTCGACCTCGATGCTTGCCGCGACGGGAGGCGGCTCGGTTCGGCCGACATAGGGCACCGTCAGGCTTGCGCCGATCTTTTTGAAACGGGAGCCGGGGTTGAGCATCGTCAGCAATGGCTGGCTGACATGGAAACGCTCCGCCAATTGCTCCCGCAGGTTGCGATAGCCGAGCCGCTTGAGACGAGCCATCCTTTCCATGCGCGTAGGAATTCGCCGGGTGAAGCGTCCGCGCACGTCCTTGCGCGTCACTTCATAGGTCGTCAGCGCGGGGATGACGGAGGTCGCCGTGAGCTTGTCCCAGGTCTCTCGCGTGAGCGTGCCGTCGGATGTCAGTCCGTTCGCCGCCTGGAAGGCAGCGACGGCCCTGGTAAAGCTCTCCGAAGGGTGGCCATCGATCAGGCCGGGCGAGAAGCGGGCGCGATCGAGAAGGATCTGCGCCTTGATCAGCATCGGATCGATATTCTTCGGCGCGCTTTGGCTGAATTGCGCCTGGTCGACTCTAGCGAGGTCGAGTCTGGCGGCCTGTGTCGTACCGAAGACGAGTGTAAATGTGAGGGCGAGAAGCAGCCTGAACATGGACCTCACTCCAGGACTGGGACGAAGTGCCTGTTCCTAGGACGCGGTACGGCTGATCTGGTTCCCGCCTTGCTGTCGGCCTCAGCCTGCGCATTCCGCCCGCCCTCAGCGGTACTCCAACTTGACCTGCATGGTTTTTGCGCAATGCGCCGATGCGGCCAGACCCGAGCCTCGCTGCTCCAGCTGGGCCTCCTCACCCGCAAGCATGCCGTCAGGAGCCGAGCCGGTGAGCGATGTATTCCTCCAGGGGGGTGATGGCATCCAGGGCATGGGCCAGGCTGCCATATGGCGCGTCGGGGGAGGGCGCGGGCAAGGCACGAGGAGCCGTCGATACGGCGCCGGGTTCCATCCCCTGCCGGCAAGCCTGCAACTGCCCGACCGTGGCGAACCGGAAGCCTCGCAGCTTGAGGGTGTGGATGATGTCCGGCACTGCCTCTATGGTGCTGGCGTGGATGTCATGCATCAGGATCACGGCCCCCGCGGGGGCCCCGGCACCGATCAGCCTGGTCAGAGGTGCTTCGTCATCGAGCCAGTCGAAGGAATCGAAGTCCCAAAGAGCCATTCGGCGCCAGAGTCCTGCACCCCGCAACGCAGTCTTGATGCGGGCGTCGATCCTGCCCCAGGGAGGACGAAAGACATCGGGCCTCTGGCCGGTTTCCGCGATGACGGCCTCATCCGTCAATTCCACTTCGGCGATGGCTTCGCCATCCGTCAAAGCGGTGAGCGCCCGATGGTCGAAAGTGTGGTTGCCAATCTCATGGCCTTCGAGAAACTCACGCCGTACCAGGCCGGGTGAATAAGCCAGCCTTTTGCCGACCACGAAGAAGGTGGCATGGACCTTCTCGCGGGCCAGAATGTCGAGAAGGAGAGGGGTCAACGTCATGTCTGGCCCGTCATCGAACGTCAGCGCCACGCAGGGCGTGAGGGCCTCCCGTGCGTCATGCCTTTGTTGGCCGGCTGAAGCGGGAGCGGCTGGCGGTACCGACGACAGGGCCATGAGGAGGGTCAGGATAGCCGTGCATATCCGGCTCGGAATGTTGCCATGCCTTTGCTTCGAAACGCCCTTCCGGATACGCGACACTGCCTTGAACCTCGCCGAGACCTCGAGGATCGATCAAAATGCTTTTCGAGGGAAAAAGCTACAACCATGACACCGTCTGTCATGGAGACGCCGGCTCCGTAGTCATTGAAGGGTGGGCACGATCTGAACGGCGAAGAATGATCAACAAAATGCAGCCATAATCGCGGTATCAGTGTTGTGGGCCTTCCCTGGGGCGATTTGGAAGAGGGAATGGGAGGCGCATCGAGTACGTTCGAACTCGAACTTGGCCGCCAACAGATGAGACCCTGATGCGTAATCTCGCCCTCATATCCACGGGAGCCGCGCTCGGCGTGCTCGGCACGGTTGCCCTGACGCAGCCCCATTTTCTTCTCGTCGGCCGAGCCCAGGCCGCATTGGCCGACAGCTACAAGCAACTCAACCTGTTCGGCGAGGTGTTCGAGCGGGTACGCTCCGACTATGTCGAGCAGCCCGATGACGGCAAGCTCGTTGAGGGGGCCATCAATGGCATGCTGACCTCGCTCGATCCCCATTCGAGCTACATGGACGCCAAGAGCTTCCAGGACATGCAGGTGCAGACCAAGGGTGAGTTCGGCGGGCTCGGCATCGAGGTCACCATGGAGGACAACGTCCTCAAGATCGTATCGCCGATCGACGATTCGCCGGCCTCCAAGGCTGGCATATTGGCAGGTGACGTGATCACTGCGCTGGATGGCGAGGCGGTGCAGGGACTGAGCATGCAGCAAGCCGTCGACAAGATGCGCGGGCCGGTCAACACACCGATCACGTTGAGGATCCTGCGGGCGGGCAAGGGCGTGCCCTTCGATGTCAAGCTCGTGCGTGACATCGTCAAGGTTGCCTCGGTGAGGGATGAAGAGCTTGCCGGAGACATCGGCTATATCCGCATCACCCAATTCACCGAGCAGACTTTCGACGGCTTGAAGAAGAGTATCGACAGGCTGGGCAAGAAGATCGGGCAGGACAAGCTCAAGGGCTATGTGATCGATCTTAGAAACAATCCGGGCGGCTTGCTCGACCAGGCCGTTTCGGTCTCCGGCGCGTTCCTGGGGCGCGGGGAGGTCGTTTCGACACGGGGCCGGAACGTCGACGATGTACAGCGTTTTGCTGCAGAAGGGCCCGATCTCACGGGAGGCAAACCGATCGTCGTGCTGGTCAATGGCGGTTCGGCCTCGGCCTCGGAGATCGTCGCCGGTGCCCTGCAGGACCACAAGCGCGCCACCATCGTCGGCACGCGTTCCTTCGGCAAGGGCTCGGTGCAGACCATCATCCCGTTGCAGGGCGACGGCGCGCTGAGACTGACCACGGCGCGCTACTACACCCCGTCCGGGCGCTCGATCCAGGCCAAGGGCATCGAGCCTGAGATCGTGGTGCAGGAGAACGTGCCCGACGATCTCAAGGGCGCCGATGAGACCAAGGGCGAATCCGGCCTCAAGGGCCATCTGGCCAATCCGGATGCCGACAAGGCTGAAGAAGGCGGCTCCTCGGCCTATGTGCCCGCCAACGAGAAGGACGATACCCAGCTCAACAAGGCGATCGGCATCCTGCAGGGACGTCCTTCCTAGGGCGATGCGCGTTCCGGCGTGATCGACGATCTGCTCCGACGCGTCTTTGCGATTTGAAGCAACGCATCCAAATCGCAGGACGTTTCAGGGTGATGTCCGTGCAGCCGAGAGAAAAGGGCTTGATCTTGCGCGTGTCACCTTCACGGCTGCATGGCAGCCCGGAGACTGTTGAGCCCAAGAGCGAACGCGGTCGATCGCCGCATGATCCGCTTGACCAGATCCGGGAATAAAACGCGGGCGAGGCGAGTCCTGCTTGGAGATCACGCGCTCACGAAAGGCAATCGGCTTCGACCATGATCGGAGCGAAGCCAACGCCTTGGGATTGAAGCCGTGTTTGATGAACCCGGTACGCGGCCGGCGTTGATGCCTTAAGTCATGCGAGTGCTTTGCAAAGATCGAGTACGCCTATGTCAAGAACAAGTTTTGTTCTATATTTGCGCCGGGACCGTCGTCTCGGCGTTTGTTTTGTTGACCATTCGGTCAGTTCAAGGGGCGGCGTCATCCTATTCGGCGCGCTCCTCTGTGCGGGCTGTCACGCCTGAATCCGCCCCGCTTGCTATGATCCATATCGGCGCGGTGTGTGCCCGCCAGATTTTAGGAGATACCGATGACGAGCAAATTTGAAGTTCGGCGGGGCCTGCTGTTTGGGGTCTTGGGAAGCGGGCTGGCCGTTGTGCTTGCCGGCTGCGCGTCAGGTTACCCCAACGAACCCATCTATGTTGACGAACCGGAGCCGCCGCGCCGGAGGATCAGGCCCACCCGACCTCACCATACGACGATGCCCCGTCGCAGACGCGTGATCATGGAGCCGGATGCCGGCGACGATACGCGTGACAGGATGCCCGCAGGCAGTGGCGGCGGCGGTGGCGGTGGAAATGGCGGCGGCGGAAATGGCGGCGGCGGTGGTTCGGGAGGCGGCGGTGGCTGGTCCGATCGCCGGCTCAAGACCGACATCCGTGCTATCGGCCAGTCTCCCAGCGGTTTGACGATCTATCGCTTCCGCTATGTCTGGGGTGGCCCGGTCTATGTCGGCGTCATGGCCCAGGACCTTCTGGAGACCCATCCCGACGCGGTCATCCGTACCGACAGCGGCTACTTCATGGTCGACTATGACCGCATCGATGTGAAGATGATGATGTTGGCGGACTATCAAAGGTCCACGCAACTGCTCGGGCGCGGCGCGTAATGCTGGCGGCAGCATCGAACCTGGCGAAAAGCCAGGTTCGATGCCATGGAGAAAGGCCGCGCTCTGCCGGTATGGCGGCCCTGCCTCAGAACAGGTCGAGACGGGGGTTCCGCTTCTGCCAGGCCTTGCGGGCAGCCAGCACGATCGTGTCGTCGACATCCGATGTCGGAGTTACCGCATCGCTGCCCAATTCGGCATTGAGCTTGTCGATGACCTTCTTCTTCTCGGCCAGCGGCAAGGCGCTGAGGTTCTTTCCCTCGTCCTTGTGCTCGCCATAGGCATCGAGTGCGATGGCGAGGCTCGAATACCAGGCGGCCTTCTCCAGGTCGCGCTGCGCCGCCGGGCCCTTGGAATAGATCCAGCCCAGATTGGACGCCGCGTAGAAATCGCCGCGTTCGGCGCCGATCTCATACCAGCTTATGGCGCTTGCCAGGTCTTTCTTAACGCCGTTGCCCTTGAAATACATGGCGCCGATATTGGTGGGCGCGCTGGGATGTCCGCCCTCGGAGGCTTGCTTGAACAGCTCCATCGCCATGGTGGGCTTGCGCGCCACGCCTTTGCCGTCGAGATAGGCAATGCCCATATTGCGCATGGCATAGATGTCGTGCCGCGCCAGCGCCGCTTCGTAGAACTTGATGCCGCGCTTCGGATCGGCTGGCAGGTTCTGACCATAATAATACATGGCACCCACAGTATTCATGGCATAGGTGTGCCCGAGTTCCACGGCCCGATTGAGCAGCTTGACGCCCTCGTCCACGGATTTGGGCACCCCGCGTCCGAGGGTAAGATTGCGACCATAGGCGAGCATGGCATAGGGATCACCACGCTCGGCACCCATTTTGAACAGCCGGTTGGCTTCGACCAGGTCCTGCGAGCGGCCGAGACCGCGTTCGGCCAGGTAGCCGAGTTCGTAGTAGGCGCGTGTATAGCTTGCATCGGCGGCCGCGTTGAAGAGTTCGATGGCGCCCGCGACGTCCTTGTCGGCGAGCTTGGCGCGGCCGAGTTCGTATTTATAGCGCGCAACGGTAGGGAATTTGGCGACGGCCTCGCTGCAGGCGGCGATGGCCGGCTTGGCATCGATCTCGTTTGGCAGCTTGCCGAGAGTGACGCCCTGCGGGTCGAGGGGCTCGCCCGCCTTGTCGTCGCAAATCGGCACGAAGGATTCGATCTTGCCGGAGACGACCTGGCCCTCGCCCCCAGGCTGCTCGACCTTGAGCTGCACGCTCTGCACCTTGCCTTCCGAGCCGATCGAGGGTTCGAAAGTGATGGACCGGACGGCGTTCTGGTCGACGATGTCGCCCTCGGCCAGTGGCGCTCCGTTGAGATACATCGTGCCGAAGCTCGGAGCCGCGGCGATCTGGATCTGCGCGCCGGTCGCGGCGCGCACCAGCGGCAGGTCATCCAGCATAGCGACCTGGCCGACGCCGATTGGAACGCGGCGCGGCTTGTTGAAGGTTTCACCGAGCAACGCGGCGACCTGTATCGGGGCCTGCTGATCGGCGAAGTTGTCCGATCCCTGCTTGGGCGCCGGGCCGATCTTCACGGTGGTATTCTTGGCAAGCTGGACGGGTGCCGCCGCGGCAATGCGAATGACCGGCTTGGCCAGGTAGACCGGCTGGGTCAAGGTACCGACCGACCACGGGCGCTGGCGCTTGTTGGTTGCCGCCCACACATCGTCGGTCACCTTGTCGAGCGCGCGCTGCACGTCGACGCCCAGCGTGAAGGAGTATTTCACCATGGAAGCCGTGAACGGCGACTTGTCGCCGGTGCCGTCCTCCGCCACCGCGCCGGGCTGGGTCGAATAGGCAATGAGGCTGCTCGGCGGACTGGTCTGGGGCGCGAGGCCGACGCCGGCGACCGCCATCTGCTTTTCGGGCCCGACCAGGAACGAACGGGACTGGAATGGATTGTTCCGGCATGAATCCAGATAGATGAGCTGTGTCTTGGAGTTCTGCTGCATATAGGCGAAGATCGTCTTGACGTTGATCGTCTCCACCTCCAGATCGGCTGGATCCTTCAGCTTGGCATCGATGGGGATGATGCGATTGTCGCCGCCCACCTGGATGCCGTGGCCGGAATAATAGAACACGCTGAGTTCGGCGCCCGGCAGCGAACGGATGAAGCGCTGCAGGGCCTTGTCGAACTCGTTGCGGTCGAGATCGAGCGCCGACACCACTTCGAAACCTTCGCGTTTCAGGGCGGCCGCGACGGCCTGCGCATCCTTGTCCGGATTGTTGAGCTGGGGAACGACCGTGTAATGGCTGTTTCCGACCACGAAGGCCACGCGCCGTTCCGCCGCCTTGACGCTCGCCGGCAGGGCGAGCATGACCGCGGCGAGGGCGGCGGCCGACAGCCCGGTTCTCCAGTCAAGGCAATGACGCATGTCCCGCTCCTGATGTGAGGTCAGCATCTTCACCGACGCCTCCTGTACTATATCTGATCCAATGATATCAGCTTTCGAAACAATTGCCTGCCACTCTCGAAATAGTGATATCGGCTTAGTCCGAAAGCTTAGAAGAGCAAATAAGAATATCTTACTTAACTCCTCGAATGCCTCATGATACCAAGCTTCGAAAATGCTGGCGCAATCTCGGCTTGGGCACTTGGTAATTTCCGGCGTCAAATCCAAGATTTGCCCAAAATTGCCAGAAGGGACCAGGGGCATCGATAATGCCTCCCGGTATTATTTCACCCCGATACTCGCCCTGGTTGAATCAGGACTTGTCATCCTTCTTCTCATCTTTGCGCGAGATTTCCACGAGAAGGGCATTGAAGTCCTTGGCCACCAGGGCCCGCGCCTTCTCGATCAGCATGGGGATCGGGCTCGAGGGCTCGATATTGTTGTAGAAGATCTCGATCTGGCGCATCAGGGCCGAGGCCTCGCTGCGCGTCGCCACGGAATAGGTGCGGGCCTCCGCTTCGGTCTCGTCGGGCTTGCCTTCCTCGACCGCCAGCGCCGAAAGCTGGGCGAAGTTCAAGGCAAAGGGCATGGTGCCGCCGATCTGGATCTTCGCTTTCTCGACCAGGCCGGGCGCCAATATCTTCATGACTTCGACAAAGGACTTGCCGACGAGCAGATGCGCCTGTTTGAGAAGCAGCCTTGCCGGGCTCGACGGCTCCTTGCCGGCATAATAGGCCAGGATCGCCGCCAGCGCATTGGAAGCCTCCTTCACCGAGGCGACGTCCGAAGGCGCGAGGGGAGCGGGTGCAGAGGCAGTCTCGGCCACCTCCCGTGTGCTCTCGGCTTCAACCGGTTGCGCCGGTGCCAGGCCCGGCTCCCGCGTCGTGACGATGCCGCCGACATAGGTGCGAATGGCGCGCACCAGATCGGGCAATTGCTCGAATTGCGGTGCGGCCTCGTGTCCGGCCTTGTCGATGAAAAGCTGGCGCAGGCTGTCGAGGTTGGCGAGGATGGTCTCGAGATGAGCCGTCAGGTCCACCAATTGCTGCAGCGGCTCGAAACGCAGGAAGGCATCCCTGACGCCCGAGGCCTCGACGGCGGTCTCTCCCTCGCGCGGGGGTAATTTCCCTTCCCCCACCAGGACCGAGCGCATGGACAACGCACCGAGGCGCTTGTCATTGATCAGCGTGGCGCTCTGCAGCGGCAAAACCACCGTCGGCAAGTCGTCGAGCGATTTGAGGAAGGCGGACCTCAGTTCCGCGCCGCCGGCCGCCTCGGTCGGGTGGCAATGATCCCACTGCGCAAGGAGCAAGGCATTGGTCGCTGCGACGGCGTCGACGAAACCGGGCAGATCATCCGACAGAATATGATACTTGGCCGCCAGGACGAGATAGCGCAGATCGCGCGATTTATCGAGATGGACACGCAGATCTGCAAGTGTCTGCTTGGATTCGAACGACTTCTTGTTGAAACTGCGATAGCTCGCCGGCAATTGGCCTTCGGCGACGGTCAGGAAATTCTGGGCGTCGGAGTCGGCATCAGGATCCGGCCCACAGGGTGCGTCGGCTGAAATTTCCGTCTCGATGCCGGCATAGACTGCCATCTTGGCCTACCTGCTGGGGTCCCACTGGAGCAAAGGGCGATTTTTCCGAACCGCACTTCTACTCCCACTTTCTTGTCCGGTGCGTCTTTGCGATTTGCCGCGGCTCATTCAGGTGACAAAACGTCTTTGGAAATCATGCTGTTCTGCGTCTCTACCCGCAACCCCCCATATAGGGGAGGCGGCGAAAATGCTGCGCCGATCATTGCCGATGACCATGGCCGCCCGTCACAATTATTTTTGATTGGTCAGTCCTTTATTTGCGGCGTCCGAGCGCCTCCTCTACCGCTCCGCGGCCTGGCCCTCCTCCAGATTCAGCCCCTGCTTGCGGACCAGCGGCAGCCAAAGGATGGTAGCGGTGCCTTCGCCCCGTTTGCTGAGCACCTCCAGCGTGGCTCCGAGGGCCTCAGCACGTTGGAGCATGTTCCGCCGGCCGCGGCCTGTGGCCGGAGCTTCCATATTGAAGCCGCTGCCATTGTCGGCAATCTCGACGCGAAGGCCGGGCCGCCCCTGCAGCAGCGCCATCTTGCATTTGAAGGTAAGCTGGGTGGCCTTGCTGTGGCCCATGGTATTGCTGACCGATTCCTGCAGGATCCGCAGCACATGCAGGGCGCTCGGCGCGTCGAGCCAGTCGAGTTCGGGTACGTCCTCGACCATCCATTTGACGCCAATACCCGATTTTCGCAGTTCGGGTTCGTAGCGATAGCGCAGGCTGGCGAGAAGGGTGGCGACATTGCCTTCCACCGGCTCGAGCGAGTCGACCGCGACGCGAAGATCGGTCAGCGCGCCCTTGAGGGCCACGACTGCCGTCGTGCTCTCCTTGCCCTGGCGTTCGGCCGAAGCCAGTGCCGCCACGAGGCTCGAACCGATGCCGTCATGGATTTCCCGCATCAGGCGTTCCCGCTCCAGCTTCACCGCATGGGCAATTTCGAGGGCATGCCTCGCGCTTTCGCTCGCCAGCAGATTGGCCTTGGTGGTCTCGATACGTTGGCCGAGCGCCTGGTTGAGCCTTTCTCGCGCCTCGGCATTGGCCAGGATGTGCCGCAGGATGACGAAGCCACTGAAACCGAGGAGGACCACGCCGGCATAGGGTGCGAACGACACACCTTTGCCGGGCCAGATCGTTCCGGCATAAAGATCGATGCCGACCGCTGCGAGACCGAGCGCGTTGAGGACTACCAGCGCCAGTTTTTCAGGCGTAGCGATCTGCGTTTCCGCCCTCATTGCAAGGAAGCCCAGCAGGAGCAGCGCTGCGCCCAGGCTTGCAAGACCGGCGATCCGTGTGGCTGCCAGGTCGTGAAACGGGATCGCCGCGACGCCGAGGCCGAAACAGGCCAGCGCCATCGCGACCACCAGGCCACGAGGAAGGCTTGCACCAACCAGGCTCGCTGCCAGGCCGAGGGTGGTGAAGAGCAGGGGATAGAGCAGGGCGGCCCGGCCGATCGCAAAGCCGAAGGGCGGTGTTTCAACCTGGGGCAGGCCCGCGAGGTTGAATGCACACCAGGCGACGCCCGCACAGCAGAGCCAGGCCAGGACGCTTTCCCGCCGGCGCAGCAACCAGCTCATCAGGGCAATTGCCGCGACGACGGCCAAAGTATCGGTGGCGAGCAGATGTCCCAACCGCCTCAGATCTTCCGCAACCGGGCTCATCGCACCGTCCTCAAACCGCAACTGACGATACGCCCAAAGCGTTTTGCTCCAGGGTCGACCGGCTAAGTTGCCCATCAACTGAGTGAGAGGCGTCTAAATCATGAGGGCGACCGACCCTCTGACAAGAATAGCAAGAATGTCGAAACCCGCCAGTCCCAGATGCGGGAACTATGACTGGTACCCCCAAAATGTGGGAGGCGTCAAAGCGCCTATGGCGTAGACGTTGAACTTGAACAGAGCTAGCCTTCATTGGCCGACGTGGTAGAGCGAGGGCAGGCTGTGGCACAAATATTCGGTCAAGACACACGAATGGGCTCTTTCACGAGTAGCCTTGGCAAGGACAAGCTCGTCGTCACCCGTTTTGAAGGATCGGAGGGGCTGAGCGAGCTTTTCGAATATCGCCTCGAGGTCGTCAGCGATGACAATGAGGTCGATTTCGACAAGATCCTCGGCACCAAGTGCCGCCTGGAAATCCAGTCCCACCACGAAGGCGTCAAGCGCAGCTTCAACGGCGTGCTGGTGGAGACGCAATGGATCGGCAGGGACCAGGATCTGCGCTATTACCGCCTGGTGCTCCGCCCCTGGCTGTGGCTGCTGACCAGGACCACCAATTGCAAGATCTACAGCCACATGACCGTACCCGAGATCATCAGCCAGGTCCTGAACAATCGTGGCTTCATTCAGTTCGAGCAACGTTTGTCGGAAAGCTATCCGCAGCTCGAATATTGCGTGCAGTATCGCGAAAGCGACTTTGCCTTCATCTCAAGGCTGATGGAGGAATACGGGATCTATTATTATTTCGAGCATAGCGAATCCGACCACAAGCTCGTCATGGCGGATGCGAGCGCGGCTCATGAGCCCAAGCTCGGCGGTGCGGCCCTCGAATTCGCGGCTGTCGGCCTCGACAACATCATGACCAAGGACAGGCTGAACGAATGGGCCGAGGGCCGGCGCTTGCGTTCCGGCAAGGTCACGCTCGACGACTACGACTACCACAAACCCAGTACCGACCTCATGGCGGAAAAGGCAGCCAGCGCCAGGTACCAGCATGGCGACCTCGAACTCTACGACTATCCCGGCCGCTATACGGAGAAGGGCGATGGCACCACGCTGGCCAATGTCCGGCTCGAGGCGGAGCAGGCCATCGACAAGCGCGTGATGGCCGGCGGCGACGCCGTCACCTGCTGCCCCGGCTTCACCATGACGCTCGATGGCAATCCCCCGGCCAGCAAGGGCACCAAATATCTGATCGTGCGGGCCCATCATCTCTTCCGCGCCCAGGCCTATCGCTCGACCGGCGCGTCCGGCGAGGAGGGCTATTCCGGCAGCTACGAGTTCCAGCCGCTCGACATCGCGTTCCGGGCGCCGGCCGTGACGACCAAGCCCGTCATTCACGGCCCGCAGACTGCTCTGGTGGTCAGCGACGTGGACGACCAATGCCGCATCGAGGTGCAGTTCTTCTGGGACCGCGACAAGAGCCAGTCCCGCTATGTGCGGATCGCCCAGAACTGGGCCGGAAACGGCTGGGGCGACGTCAAGATCCCGCGCATCGGCATGGAGGTCGTGGTCAATTATATCGAGGGTGACCCGGACCAGCCTTTGGTGACGGGCAGCGTCTACAATGCCGAGAATGTCGCGCCCTATGTGAAGGAAAAGCTCAACGCCGTCTCGGGCACCAAGTCGCAGACGCTGAACGGATCAGGCTACAACGAACTGATCATGGACGATACGGCCGGAAGCGAGTTGATCCGTTTTCACGCCCAGCACGACCTCGAAGGCAAGGTCGAAAACGACGAGCGGCGCGAGATCGGCCAGAATGTCGAGGTGAAGATCGGCAACAGCCGCGACGAAACCATCATGTCGACCTGGACGGTGAAGGCCAATCAGAAGATCGAGTTCACCGTGGGGAACAGCACCCTCACCATGACCCCGGTTGGCATCAAGCTCAAATCGACCATGATCACCCTGGAGGCCGATGCCTTGATGAATCTGAAGTCGAACGCAATCGGCCAAGTTTCGGCTGCAGCACCCTTGATGGTCCAGGGGGCGCTGGTTCTGATCAACTAGAGCAAAACGCGTTTAGACGGAAACGCTGCATTACTCTAACTCTTTGGTTCGACGCGTCTTTGCGATTCTTGGTGATTCCACCAAATCGCAAAACGCTCTCGAGCAAAACGCGTTCGAATGTGAACGCTTCTTTGCTCCAACTCCCTGTTTCCAAGCCAATCCAAAGGATTGGCTGAAGCGTCTGTAACTGCTCACCGGGGTTACGCGACCTTGGTGGTGGAGGGAGTAACTGCAAGTCTTTGCGCTTCTTATCGACTCCGGAAAAACGCGATAGGGCGTATCGCCGCCGTCCAACCGGCACGCGCCGCCGGAGATCCGCAGGATCGCGATGGATTTTCAGGAATCGATTGCGACCCGGCGGAGCATTTTTGGTTGGACGAAAGCGCCGGAAATTGCAAAAATACGTTTAAACAATGAGTTAGCGCTGAGAATGGTGCCGTCTTGTTGGCTCACTCGTGTCATCCCGGCCACAACTTGTTCGCAAGGTGCGGCTGAGCACGCATCGCAGCACGAAGTGATGCGATACCGAGGCGTGACCGCAAGCCAAGAGTCTGTATTCGAACGGTCGCAGGAGACGAGATGAAGCATCTTCGGTTCTCGACGGCCAGGCAGGTGATCGACGCCTTCCCGAATCTCGATGGCGAGTTTTCCGGATATAATCTCGACCTTGAGCCTTTCGCGTTCATCGAAGCCTTGCTGGCACAGGGCGGCGCGCGCAAGGCCATGGCGTTCTGCGCCTTCGTGCTGCCACGCCGCGAAGCCGTGCAATGGCTGAGCTTGGCGCTGCGCCAGCGCCAGCAACCGCCGAGCGCGGCGGAGACCAACCTGCTCCGCCTGGTCGAGGACTGGCTGAAGAAACCCATTGAGTTCACGCGCCGCGCGGCCCTCGATGCCGGCATGGACGATCCCGACAAGGGCGCTTTCGCCTGGGCTGCCCTGGCGGCGGGCTGGAGCGGAGGCAGCCTGTCGCCCAATCCCGAACAACCGGTCCCGCCGCCCCCGCATCTGACCGGCCACGCCGTGAATGTCGGCTTGACGTTGCTGGTTGCCGGCCTGCCCATGGCCAAGCAGGCTGGCGGCATGGAGGATCTGGTCGGCGATGCCGTGGCGCTGCTGCGCCGCGGCGGTTCCTGACCGTGGCAAGGCGCGATTTCCCGGAAACCTATTAAGCTCTAAGCCTCTGTTTTGGCGCGTTTTCTCGATCGGAGGGCCTATCAATTCTTCCGCAAAACGCTTTATTTATCGTTTGCCTCACGACGTGACAGGACTTTGCAACCGCCATGCTGACACTCAGGATCGAAAACTTTGATCGCCTGCCCGATGGCGGGCCATTGGAGTTTGCGATCGACAGGCGCGGTTTCGATTTCGGGCGCGACCAGCATCTCGACTGGACCTTGCCCGACCGCAACCGGGTGATCTCCGGCAAGCATTGCGAAGTGCGCTTCTATGACGGTGCCTATTGGCTGACCGATACCTCGACCAACGGTACCTTTCTCAACGGTGCCAGCAAGCGCCTGCAAAGCCCCTATCGCCTCGCCGACGGCGACAGGCTGGCTGTGGGCGACTATGTGCTGGCGGTATCGATCAAACTGCCGCAGGCGCCGGTGCAGCCGGCTCCGCCGCCGCCGAGTTCGAGCCCGAACCCGTCCCTGGCAAGCGCGGATATCTGGGACAGCCCGCACGAGGCGCCACCGCCCATCGATGCGAGCCAGTTATTGCCGCCGCTGAGCGAGGCCGACCGCGGGCCGGATTTCCTGCACCAGGCCGCCTATGTGCCGCCGCCCCTCGAGGAGCCGGAGCCGATCCGCAAGCCTAGACCTTCCCTGCCGATGCCGGCCATTCCGACGCCGACACCGGCCGCAGCGCTGTGGGAAAGCGAGGATCCCCGGCCGGTCGAGCCCGCCAAGGCCGAACCGGCGACGGAAGAGGCGGCGCCGGTCGTGGTCAAACCCAGGGATCCGGTGGAGGCCCCCAAGCCAGCCGTAGCGAATAACGTCCAGGCTCCGTCTTCAGGCGACGTCGGAGCGGCCGAATTCATTCGCCGCTTTGCCGCCGGCGCCGGCATTCCCGACAACATCCTTGGCGGGGTCGATGCCGGCGACCTGGCAGAGGATGCCGGGCGGCTCCTCAATATCGCCTGCCTGCATGTGATGGCCTTGCTGCGGGCACGGGCCGAGGCCAAGGCGCTGTCGCGCGCCGGCAATCGCACGATGATCAGCGCCGAGGACAACAACCCGCTGAAGTTCATGCCCACCCCGGAGGAGGCCCTGCGGGTCATGCTCGGGCCGCGGACGCGGGGCTATCTCGACGGCAAGGCCGCACTGGAGAACGCCTTCGGCGACCTCAAGATGCATCAGGTCGCGTTCCTGGCCTCGATGCAGGCGGCCCTGACCGAACTCTTCGACGAATTGTCGCCCGATGCCATCAAGACCGCGGCGGATGCCAAGAAATCCCTGTTTTCCGGCAAGGGGAATTATTGGGAACTCTATGCCGAACGCTGGGCGGCCAGGGTCGGCCGGCGTGAACATGGCATGCTGGGCGCCTTCCTGGAGCTCTATGCCGAGCAATATGACAAGCTGAGCGCCTCGAATCGCAACCGGCATTCGTGAGGCAGGCCTGCATCGGGACGAGTCGGCACCCCGCATCACTGTAGCAGCGACAACACGGAGCTCTTGAGTGCGGCGAAGGCGGGATCGCTGGCGAATTTCGCCAGCGGTTCGTTGGTGACCGTGCTGGTGCCCGTATCCTGCGATGGTGTCGAAGTGCCCGCGACCGCCGCACCCATCTTCTTGGCCGCCCAGGCGATCAGGAAGCTCAGCGTCTTGCCCTGCTCGAAGGGGTTGGCCCGCACATGGGCGGCGCCGAACACGTCGGAGATCAGGCTGTTCTGCGGGCCTCGGAGCGCCTTCACCGCCCCACCCGAGCCAAGGAAATGCGCCAGATAGAGATTGCCAGGCGTGACGGCATGGCCTGCCTGCCGGATCACCGCGGCATTGTCGCGGGTATGGGCTGTCGTCATCGCCCGCGCGAGGTCGCAATTGGTGCGCATCGCCAGCACTTCCTGGCGGCTGCGGCCGACCAGAAGATCCGGGCGATGCAGGCGGATGGTGGTCATCCAAGTCGATTCGATGAACTGGCCAAGCCCGACCGCAGTGGAGAGTGGATTGGCGGCATTGCACTTGTTGCCGCTTTCGATGGTGATGATGCGGCCGACGAACTGGTCGACAGCGCCGTTGGCGCCACCGGCGGTGCTGGTGGCAACGGTGGCGCTGGCGGTGGTGGCGGCGCTCACCTGGCTGTCGGCGACCGGATCGACCGGTACGCCATTGTTGCGAACCTCGAAATGCAGGCGCGGCTCGCGGCTGGAGGCCGGTGTGCCGACATAGCCGATGGCCTCGCCGGCCTGGACGCTGGCGCCGACGGCAAGCCCGGTCGCCGCTCGCGCGAGATAGCCATACATCGAAGTCTTGCCGTCGTCATGGGAGAGACGCACCACCGTGCCGAAGCCGCTTTCCTCGCCGATTGCGGTGACTTTGCCCGGATAGGCGGCGACCACGGGCGAACCCACCGGGGCCGTCCAATCGACGCCGTAATTCATGGACGCGGCCGAATTGTCGGAGCCCTGCGGGCCGAACCTGGCGACGATCACGCCGTTGACCGGTGTGACCATGCCGCCGCCGTCGGGCAGGCTGCCTTGCCCCGCCGACGACACGCATTCGAAGGGGGCGCCGACTTGCGGTTGCATCACATAGCAATCGAGATTGCCGGTGGTGCGTCCGATGCTGACGAAGACGATGCGACCGAGGCCCTGCTTGGAATCCCGGGGGGCAGGCGAGTAGATCAGCGAAATCGTATCGCCCGGCTGCACCTTCTGTTCCAGGTCCTGGGCTCGCGACAGCAGCATGATCGCTTCGCCGATCACCGGCGACGGCAGCCGGTTGCGTAGCGCCGTGAGATAGATCGCATCGAGCAGACGCGGCTGGTTCTCCGGATCGACCTGCACCGGCGCCAGCGGCGCCGCGAAGGGATCGCGCCGATACCAGGGATCTTCGGAACGCACATAGGTGCCGACATCGTTGAGGGCGATGGAGCCGACGAGCTCGGTCTTGGCATAGACTGACACCTGCACCGGCTGCATGCGGTTGGGATCGCCGTCCAGGGCAACCGCGCGCACCACATAGCGGTCGTCGGCCTCGAGCATGGGGCGGTTATAGAAGGTGTTGAAGGCATCGCCGGCCGCACCGGCCCGCTGGGTATCCAGGCCGAGATTGTTGAGCGCGTCGGCGAGGCGGATCCGAGTCTTGGCCTTTTGAGCAAAATCCGCGACACGGTCGCCCGTGCTCGTGCTCGAAGCCGCAATCGAGGAGGAACCGGTGCTGGCATCGGCGCCGGCTTCGCTGTCCGCCGCGCCGCTACTGGCGGGCGCCTCCTGGGCGATGGCGATGTCCTCCTGCGAACCCAGCACCGCGACTTGCGATTGCGGGGTGGGCAGGTCCAGCACGTCCTTGAGCCGGAACACCTCGTTCTTGATGCCGAGGCTACCAGCCGCCTTGCGCTGCGTATCGCTCGCCAGCTTGATCAACTGGCGTGGAGCGTCGGCGAGTTGGGGCACGATCACCGGATCTCCGCTGAGATCGATGATGCGCGGCTTGATTGCCGCCCGGATCAGGGCTTCGTCTTCGGCTTCATTGTCCTCGCCTTGCACTGGAACCAGGCTGGCCTGTAGATCGCTGTCCGTCACCGTGACCTGTTGGCGGGCTTGGTCGGGAGCAAGCAGATAGATGGTGGTCACGGCCGAGCCGAGGCCGAGAAACAGGAGGGCGGCGGTCATGGTGAGATAAACCAGCACGCCCGCGGGGCGGGCGGCAGATGGACCTGACTTGGCGGTATCCGTGACCTTGGGTGCGCTACCGGCAGGGCCAGCGTTGCCGGCGGCAGGCTTGGCAGCCTTCTTCGCGCTCCGTGCGGCAGGTTTGGCCGGCACGATGATGGTGGCATTGGTATCTTCCCCGGCCGGTTCGGTCTGCGGCGTCGCCGCGGCCGGCCGGGAGGGATCCGCTGGATCGGAGGATGCTTGCCCGGCTATGACTGTCTTGTCGTCCATGGCGGGGGCGTGCCACGCTCAGGGTTTGTCGTCGGGGCGGATGAAGACCGTCCACGAGCCGGTATCGCCGGTGTCGACCTCCTTGAACTTGGCCTGTACGAAACCACGCACCCAGCAGTCCCAGGGCTGGTCCTGTACCTTTTCGATCTTGAAGCGCTTGGTGTCGACGCACATGTCCCAGTTTCCCTCGAATGCGCTGTCGCCTGTCGCGGTCGTCGCGTAGATATAAACATATCTCAGCTTGAGGTCGGACAGATCTTCCTTGATCGGCGTGACGCAAGTATTGCCTGGTAATGTCCACCAGCCTTCGGTGGCGAATTTCTTGTCTATTTCGGCGCCGATCGCGACATTGTACAGAGTGACCGACTGGTTGCACACTCGAAAAGCCGCTTCGGCCTGGTCGACATGGCCCAGAGCCAAGCCAAACGGCACCGTGGCAAAGCCCAGGGCGAAGCGCGTTCTGGCCAAAACGCCCTTTTTCTCTGATTTCTTGTTTCGAGGCGTCCTGGCGATGCTTGGTATTTCCAATACATCGCAAAACGCCTCAGCCTTCGCATCCGCAGACATTGAGGGAACAGCTTCGAGAGCACCGATCGATTGTAGCACGCGAATACAAATTTCGTATCTGCCGCACCTCTTTCTGTCTACCTCACAATGGGGGAGGCGAGAGCCGGGCGCTTGTTCTAGACTACAGTGGTAGGGTCGATGTAAGCCGGTGGATCGCTTGACTTCCTCAGGTCATATGGCACAGTTCGCAAGAAGCCGAGAGAATTTGCTCGCGCAACGGCCGAACGTTTTTTGGCGAGGCCTTGCGACAGCATTGCCGAGCCTGACAATCACACAACCAAATCCTTCGGGCGGCTGATCGATGTCCTGGTATAGCAAAGTCGCTTGGTCGGAAGGTCTGTTCCTCCGGCCGCATCACTTGCAGCAGGGCGATCGCTATCTCGAACATCTGCTCGAGGGCCGCACCAGCCAGATCACGCCCTATCCCTGGGGCTTCAGCGAAATCGAGATCGATCGCGACCTGGCGCAGCAAAGCAAGTTCGGCCTGCGCCGTGCTGCAGGCATCCTGTCGGACGGCACGCCGTTTCGCTTCCCCGGCGACTGCCCGCCGCCGCCGCCCGCCATGGTGCCCGAAAATGCCGCCGGGCTGTTCGTCTGGCTATGCATGCCCATGGCCCAGCCCAACAGTCGCGAGGTCGACGAGCCGGAGAGCGAAAGCGGCAGCCGCTATGTCGTGCAATCGGAGACGCTGATCGACGCCTCCTCCGCCCTGCAGATCGAGGAAGAGATCGACGTCGCCGTGCCGCGCTTCAGCTATGAGATCCGCCGGACGCCGAAGCCGGGCTTCGTCTGCATGCTCTGTGCCCGGATCATCGAGGTCAACGACAAGACCATCGTCTTCGACGAGCGCTTTGCCCCGCCCGTGCTGGTGGTCGCGGCTCATGCCGCGGTTACTGGCTGGCTCGACCGCGTGATCGGCTGGGTCGAGACCAAGCTCGACGAACTGGCGCGCTTTGCCTCGGACCCGCGCTCCAGCGGTGGCATGCAGAGCGTCGACTATTTCGTGCTGCAGATGCTCAACCGCGAGATTCCGGCGCTTCGGCACATGCGCCGCTCGAAATATACCCATCCCGAGCGGCTCTATGTGGAATTGCTGCGTCTGGCCGGGGAGTTGGCGACCTATTCTACGCGCGAGCGGCGCGCCAACGACTATCCGGCCTATGACCATGACAATCCCGGCACCACCTTCGCGCCGGTGCTGGCCGACATTCAGCGTTTCCTCAGCGTCGACATCAGCCGCGCCATCCGGCTCGAGATCGTGGAGAAGGCCACCAACGCCTTCCTGGCGACCGTGACCGACCGCAATCTGTTCCGGGCCTCGACCTTCGTGCTCGAAGTGGCGGCGCAGCGTTCGCTCACCGAGTTGCAGACGCAGTTCCCGGCTCTGTTCAAGGTCGGTCCCAATACGCGGATGAACGAGATCGTGCACGCCCACCTTCCCGGCATCGGGCTCATTCATCTGCCGACGCCGCCGGCGCAGATCCGGGCGATCACCAGCCACGTCTATTTCGCGCTCGACCGCATGTCGCCGCTCTGGCCGGAATTCAGCACGGCGAGCGGCATCGGCATGCATTTTTCCGGCGACTGGCCTGGGCTTGAGCTCAATCTGTGGGTCGTCAAGGAAGACGTGAAATAGGATGTGGGCACATGACGAACGGCAAGGGCCCGTTCGGGTCTAACCCCGACTCCGAAAAGACGGTGATCAAGCCCAATCCGGGCGGCCGGCGTGACGGCCAGGGTGTGCCTTATCCCAGCGGGACCCCTGCGGCAGCGCAGGATATCTGGGGTGGGCCCCGCGTGGCGGCAGGGGCCGCAACGCCGCAGCCCTCTCAGGGGCAACCCTACCAATCCCTAGCCGAGACGCCGCGGGCTCAGCCGGCCCTGCCGCTCGGCCCGGCCACGGTGGACCTCGAAGCGCTCGGCGTCAGCGACAGGACCGGCGGGTCCAATCCCATCCTCGAAGCCGCCATGCCCCTGCTGCTGGTGCTCGCCAATATCCGCATCGCCCGGCAGGTTCCCCAGGTCGCGCCGATGATGAGCACGGTGGCGCAGGGTATCGAGACCTTCGAGGCCGAACTCAATGCGCGCGGCATTCCGGAGCCCCAGGTGCGCACCGCCAAATATGCGGTCTGCGCCACCGCCGACGACATCGTGCAGAACCTGCCGAGCTCGGACCGCAATCTGTGGACGCAATACAGCATGCTGAGCCGCTATTTCCAGGTACGCGACAGCGGCGTCGGCTTTTTCGACGAGCTGGCCAAGCTGCGTCAGCACCCGCAAATCAATCACAACCTGCTCGGCCTGATGCATGCCTGCATGTCGCTCGGCTTCGAAGGCAAATACCGGGTCGCCGGCGGTGACGTTCCGCATCAGCAGATCCGACGCGACCTCTACGAAACCCTGCGCGCCCGCGAGGCGCGGGTGACGGACCATATCTCGCCGCATTGGCGGGGGCAGGACATTGCCGCCGCCTATGTGCGCCGGACCGTGCCCTTGTGGGCGATCACCTCCGTCGCAGCCGGCCTGCTCCTTCTCAGCTTCCTGGTGTTCCGCTGGCTGCTCGGCGGCATGTCCGATACGGCGAGTGCCGGCCTGCTGGCCCTGCATCCGAATGGCGACATCCATATCTATCGTACCGTTCCGGCGCCGCCGCCCCCGCCTCCGCCGATCAAGGTCACCACCCAGCTCGAGCGCATCCGCGAGCGCCTGAAGGACGACATCGCCGCCAAGAAGGCCTCGGCTGACTATTCCGGCAAGGACATCGTGGTACGCCTCCTCAACGATTCCCTGTTCGACAAGGGCAGCACTACCCTGCGCCCGGATGCCGTGCCCGTCATCGGCCATATCGCCGCGGCACTCGACAAGGAGCCCGGCCAGATCCGCATCGTCGGGCATACGGATAACACGCCGGTACGCGCTACCCTGCGCTACAAGGACAACCAGCAGCTTTCCGAGCAGCGGGCACAGGCGGTCGAGAAGATCTTGGTCGGCGGCATCGCCGATCCCAAGCGCCTGACGACGTCGGGGCAAGCTGATACAGCGCCGATCGATCTCAGCAATACGGCCGAGGGCCGGTCAAAGAACCGGCGCGTCGAAGTGTTCATCCCGCGCGAGGATATGTGATGAAGCGCTGGATCATCTTCATCGTCAGCTTCCTGGCCGTCATCGCGCTGTGCGCGGTAATCTGGCTCGTGTTGCCGCTGGTTGCCGTCGGCGGCATCGAGCCCTTCGACAGTCCCTGGCTGCGGCTGGCGCTGATCGGCCTGTTGCTGGCCGTTTACTTCTGCTGGCTGGCCTACCGCATCTACAAGCACGGACAATCGGCCCGGGCGCTCGCCGAGAACATCGCGGTGCAGGAGCCGGAGGATGACGGTTCCGATGCCGGCGTGCTGGCCGAGAAGATGCGGGACGCCCTGCTCACGCTCAAGGGCTCGCGCCGCACCAAGGGCGACTTCCTCTACGAACTGCCCTGGTATCTCATTGTTGGGCCCCCCGGTGCCGGCAAGACCACGGCCCTGATGAATTGCGGCCTGAAATTCCCGCTGGCCGCCCATACCGGCCCGATCGCGGGCAGCGGCGGCACGCGCTATTGCGATTGGTGGTTCACCGAAGAGGCGGTCTTCATCGACACCGCCGGGCGCTACACCACGCAGGATTCCGACACCGAAGCCGACCGCAAGAGCTGGCTCTCCTTCCTCGACCTCTTGAAGCGCCATCGCGAGCGCCAGCCCATCAACGGCGTGCTCGTGGCCATCTCGATCGGCGATCTCCTGTCGATGAAGGAGGCCGAACTCGGCGCCCATGCCGTCGCCATCCGCAAGCGCCTGGCCGAACTCAACAACCGCCTGCAGGTCGATTTTCCGGTCTATGTCGTCTTCACCAAGGCCGACCTCATCGCCGGCTTCATGGAGTATTTCGGCAATCTCGACCCCGAGGAACGCAAGGCGGTCTGGGGCGCGACCTTCCAGACCAAAAACAAGAAGGAGAACCGGGTCGGCGACGTCGGGCCAGAGATCGATCTTCTGGTGTCGCGGTTGAGCTCCGAACTGCCCGATCGCCTGCAGGAGGAGCCGGACCCGATTTCGCGCGTGAGGCTTACCGGCCTGCCGTCCCAGCTTGCGGCGCTCAAGCCAACCGTAACCCGCTTCCTCAACCAGATCTTCGAGCCGACGCGCTACCAGACCAGCGCCGCGCTGCGTGGCTTCTATTTCACCTCCGGCACCCAGGAAGGCACGCCGATCGACCAGTTGCTGGGTTCGCTGTCGCGCGATCTCGGCCTGCAGGCCGGTGCCAGCTTCGCTTATTCGGGAAAAGCCAAGAGCTTCTTCCTCGAGCACCTGCTCACCAAGGTCGTCTTCGGCGAAGCGGGCTGGGTTTCCACCAATGCCGCCGCAGTGCGCCGAAAGATCCTGCTGCAGACCTCGGGCTATGTGCTCGTCGCCGGCGTGACGCTGGCTGCGCTCGGCGGTTGGCTGACCAGCTATTATGGCAACAAGGCCCTGATCGACCGCACGGATGCCGCCACCGCCGCCTATACGAACGACACGGCGGGCTTGCTCAAGGAGGATCCGGTCAACGATGCCGATTTCCTCAAGATCGCCGGCCCGCTCGACAAGCTGCGCGACTTTCCCTGGGGCTATGATCGGCTCGACAGCGAACCGCAGATCAAGGACACACTGGGGCTGGGCCAGCACAAGCGCATCGGCACCGCAAGCGTCGCGGCCTATCGCGATGGACTGGACCGGCTTTTGCGTCCGCGCATCCTCTTCCATCTCGAAAAGCGGCTGGCCGACCTGCAGGACCAGCCCGAGCAGCTCTACGAACCGCTCAAGGTCTATATGATGCTGGGCGGCGATCCCGCCATTCCGGTGGACACCGCCCTGATCGAGGGCTGGATGCGGGGCGATTGGGAGAGCCTCTATCCGGGCGAGCCCAACAAGGCGGTGCGCGACAGCCTCAGCCAGCATCTCGATGCCATGCTCAACATCGAGGGCACGCCGCGTCCGATCGCCCTCAATGGCGATCTCGTCAAGGCGAGCCAGGTGGCCTTGACGCGGCTGTCGCTGGCCGAACGCGCCTTCGCCATCATCAAGTCGACCGCCCATGACCAGAGCGTCAGGGATTGGACTGTGGCGGGCAATGCCGGACCCGATGCTGCCGTTGTCTTCGGCACCAATGACGGTTCGCCCATTGAGAGCGTCGGCGTCCAGTCGCTGTTCACCTATGACGGCTTCTACGCCCTGTTCCTCGACAAGATGAAGTCGGTGATCACGCTTTTGCAGAACGAGCGCTGGGTCCTGGGCGAGGCGGGCAGCACGCAGGCCATCGACGAGCAATATGCCAATCTGGGCCCCGATCTCTATCGCATCTACGATCAGGAGTTCATCAAGGCGTGGACGGCCGCGCTCGGGAAGCTCAAGCTCAACAGCTTCGCTGCCGACAAGCCAAGCTATGCCACGTTGCGGGCCGCCACTGGCGCCGCTTCGCCGATCAAGCTCCTGTTTGAGTCGATTTCGGCGCAGACCAGGCTGACGGAAGCACGGCAGGGAGCCGAAGGCGATGTCGGCGGCAAGCTCAAGGATGCTGCGGTGAAGGCCGCCACCAAGGCTGTCACCAGAGCTGCCGGCAGCAAGCTCGACGACATGGCGGCGATCGGCCTCGACGCCGCCAAGAAGGCCGCCGGCCGAGGCGGCAATGTCGAGGCGCCCTTCGTGCCGGGCGCCATCATCCAGGAACATTTCCGCCGTTACCACGATCTTGTCCGCAAGAACGGCGACAAGAGCCAGATCGACCTCCTCGTCGAGCAACTCAAGGGCCTCTACCAGAGCCTGATCGACGAGCAGGACTTCGAACGCGCCGCGCAGGCGCGGCAGAACATGCAGACCTTTCTCGGCTCCATCGCCACCAGCTCGTCGCGGCTGGAGACCCCCTTCGACATCGTGTTCCGCGACGCCATGGCGGAATTCGAGCAGAAGATCATCGGCGACAAGGTCGATAACCTCAAGGATGCCCTGAAGGGCTCGGTGACCCGCGAATGCCTCAACATCGTCGGCAACAAATATCCCTTCTCGCCCGGCAGCAAGCAGGAGGTGCCGATCGGCGAATTCGGCCGCCTGTTCGGGCCGAACGGGGTGTTCGACACCTTCTTCCGCGAAAAGCTGGCTGGACTGGTGGATACTTCCGGCGCAAGCTGGGGCTGGAAGCAGAACTCGAAGTTCAGCCAGGCGCTTTCGCCCGAGACGCTGCGCCAGTTCCAGAATGCGGCGCGTATCAAGGAAGCCTTCTTCAGCGGGCGCGGGACCTCGCCCAATGTGAAATTCGCATTGGTGACGCAGTCGATGAGCCAGAAGACGGCCTCGGTGAGCTTCGAGGTCAACGGCACCAAGCTCGACAGTCCGTTCGGCGTGGTCTCGCGCGGGGACTTCGAATGGCCGGGCCGCTCTCCCGACGGTACCGCCTCGATCACCATGCCCGAGAGCGACGGCACCTCGCCCGCGCTGCGCTTCACCGGCGGCTGGGCGCTGTATCGCCTGCTGCAGAAGGGTGATATGCGCCAATCCGGCAACAAGGCGACGGCCCGTTTCGTGGTCGGCGGCCGCGAGGTCACCTATCAATTGACCTTCGACACGCTCGACAACCCCTTCACCATCCTGTCGCAACTCAAATTCGCCTGTCCGTCGGATCTCTAACTCTTTGTTTTGATGCGTTTTCCTAGTCGAAAGTCTGCCAACTCCTCTGGAAAACGATTTTGGGGCTGTCGTCATGATGACAATGTGCGGCATGTTCGGGAAATTGCCCTCCAAGCGCGATTTCGTGTCCTACAACATGCCGCGTCCCTTCCTCGACCAGTGGGAGGAGTGGCTGCAGGCCGCCGTCGCCGCCAGCCGGCATGCGCTCGCCGAGCGCTGGCAGGAGATCTATCTCAGCTTTCCGATCTGGCGCTTCTGGTGCGGCAGGCGGGTCTTCGGCACGCCGGTCACCGGTGCGCTGATGGCCTCCGTCGACGGGGTAGGGCGCTATTTCCCGCTGACGATATGCGCCTGCGAGTCGGCCGATGCCTATCTGGAACCCCCACCCTCCCGCGGGCTCGACCAGTGGCATGAGGGCTGTGAGCAGTTCCTGCTCCATATGCTCGACGATCAGTTCGAACGCGAGCCATCGCATCTGCTGGCGCAAATCCCGTTTCCACCCCTGGCATCGCGCCTGCCGCCGCCGCAGCGCGACGGTGGTCTGCTGTTCTGGCCCGGCGAGGATCTGCCGATTGCCGACGCCTTCCGCTCGCTCGACATGACGGATGGAGATGCACGCAACGGCGGCCGCAGCTATTGGTGGACGCATGGCGGCCAAGGAGGGCACCCAGCCAGGCTCCTGGTAGCCGAGGGCAAGCCCGGCGCCCAGTTCTTTTCATTCCTGATGACGGGGGAGGCTGTTTGATGGACCCTTGGGCATCCGGTCACCATCTGAAATTTGAAACGGCTGCGCTGACTCACCCTGGCCATGTACGCCGCTTCAACGAGGACAGCATCTTCGGTGATGGCGAGCGTGGCGTCTGGGTGGTGGCGGATGGGATGGGTGGCCATCGCGACGGTAATCTTGCCAGCGCGATGATCACCGATGCCGCGCGGGATGTGGGCAAGGCAGCGTCGCTGACGGAGCTGTCCTTTGCGTTCCGGCGCGGCATCGACGCCGTCAATGCCGAACTGCTGTCCCGTTCGCAGGGCCACCCCGATCGCATCGTCGGCTCAACGGTCGTGGCGCTGTTGACTCACGACGGCAATTACTGCTGCCTGTGGGCTGGTGACTCCCGCTGCTATCTGGTGCGCGATGGGCGCATCGAGCAGCTCTCGCATGACCATACCGAAGTGCAGGACCTGGTGGACCGCGGCATCATCAGCCAGGAAGAGGCGGCGAGCTGGCCACGCCGCAACGTGGTGACCCGCGCTGTCGGCGCCATCGATGATTTCGAACTCGAACAGGCCACCGGTGTGATAAAGTCAGGAGACCGTTTCGTCCTGTGCAGCGACGGCCTGACTGGACACGTCAAGGATGAGGAAATCCTTGCCGTGAGCAGCAGGTTGAGCGCGACCCAGGCGAGCCACGAACTTCTCAAACTTGCCTTGGCGCGCGGCGGCAAGGACAACATCTCTGTTGTCATCGTCAATGTCGTCGACAGAGGCGCGACAACGCTTGTGATGCGATAATGGCGCCGATGGAACCGTCCTTGAACGATGAGCGAACCCGGATCGCGATCCGCGGCTCGGCCGTGAGCATCGGCGCCGAACTCAATCAGACCTATCGCATCGATGCCCTTCTTGGCGTCGGCGGCATGGGAGAGGTTTATAAGGGCCACAACATCCAGACCGGCGATCCGGTAGCGATCAAGATCGTGCTGCCGGAATATGCCGAGGACGAGACCATCCTCGGCCTGTTCCGCAAGGAAGCGCGCATCCTCAACCATCTCTATCATGAGGCCATCGTCCGCTATTACGTGTTCTCGATCGATCCGGTGCTGTCGCGGCCCTATCTGGCGATGGAATATGTGGATGGTCCTTCGCTCGCGGCCCATGTGAAGAACGCGCCGCTCACTGCTGCCGAATTCATGCCCTTGCTGCGCCGGCTGGCGGACGGCTTGCATCGGGCGCATTTGGCCGGCGTCATTCACCGCGACATGTCGCCCGACAACGTCATCCTGCCTGGCGGCCTGGTCCAGAATGCCAAGATCATTGATTTCGGCATTGCGCGGTCTGCCAATGTCGGCGGCGAAACCCTGCTGGGCGGCAGTTTTGCCGGAAAATACAACTTCGTCTCCCCCGAGCAGCTCGGCCTTTATGGCGGCGAGGTCACGCCCAAATCGGACATCTACAGCCTGGCCCTGGTGATGGTCGCCGCCATGCGCGGCCGGCCGCTCGACATGACCGGCTCCCAGCTCGACATTATCGAGAAGCGCCGCGTCCTGCCCGATCTCGACAGTGTCCCCCGGCAGTTTCACGCCGTGCTCGCGGCGATGCTGGCACCCGATCCGGCGGGGCGGCCGGAGGACATGGCGGCCATTCGCGACTGGCCGGACGGTCCGGCGGCACCCAAGGCGAAGACCGAGAAGCCGAAAGCCGAAAAGCCCAAGGCCATTGCCGCCAGATCGTCGGAAGCTTCCTCGCAAAAACCCTCGCACGTGCTGCGCAATGCGGCTTTTGCCGTCACTGCCGTCGCAGTTATCGGTCTTGGTGTGGCGGGGGGCTGGATCTACACGAATGGCAGCCTGTTCTCGGGCAGCAACGTGCCCGTGGACAGGCAGCCCGATAACAAGCCGCCGGACGGTAACAGCCAGGAGACCCTGGCCAGACAGGCGGCCGAGCGCCGTGAGCGCCTGAGCAAGCAACTTGCGGGTGCCGGCCAGGACGTGGCCGCACTGAAGAGTTTCCTCGACCAGTGCGGGGCGGACTGCCCCGACGATCTCGCCCGCCAGGCGAGAGACAGCATCAACGCCCAGGAGGCACAGGCCAAGCACCGTACGGACTTGGCAAATCAGCTTGCGAGTGCCGGCCAGGACGCGGCGGCGCTGAAGAGCTTCCTCGAGCAGTGCGGCGTGGACTGCCCCGATGATCTCGCCCGCCAGGCGAGGGGCAGCATCAACGCCCAGGAGGTGCAGGCCAAGCGCCGTACGGACCTGGCAAACCAGCTTGCGAGCGCTGGCCAGGACGTGGCGGGGCTGAAGAGCTTCCTCGATCAGTGCGGCGCGGATTGCCCCGATGATCTCGCCCGCCAGGCGAGGGCCAGCATCAACGCCCAGGAGGTGCAGGCCAAGCGCCGTACGGACTTGGCAAACCAGCTTGCAAATGCCGGGCAGGACAGAACCGCCCTGCAGAGTTTCCTCGACCAGTGCGGTGCGGACTGCCCCGGCGATCTCGCCCAGCAGGCCCGCACCCGTATCGATGCCGCGAAAGAATTGGCCGTGCAGCATGACCGCCTCACGGCGCAGCTCACGGCTGCCGGCAAGAATGCCACCGCACTCAAGCGGTTCCTCGATCAATGCGGCGCTGATTGTCCGGATGATCTGGCTGCAAAGGCGAAAGCCGCGATAGAAGGCACCAAATTGGCGGCGGTTACATCACCGACGCCGGCAGCGCTCAGGGATTTCGTCTCCGGCTTTGGGGCGGATAGCTGCTTTTCTGCGACGGCGGACGATGTAACGGCCAGTTCCGCAACCGTCACGGCCCTCGGCACGGCTGCGACGGACCAGAGCTTCGCCGATGCCTTCAAGCTCAAGGCCGGGTTTGCGCCGACGGTGAAACTCGATGCGGTCTCCGATCAGCAATGCGGCTTCGTGGGGGCGCTGCGCCGGATGTCGGTTGCGGGCGCACCGCCGTTGAAGATGGTGTTGAGCAAAGCGGAAATTCGGGGCGGCGACCCGAAAACGGAAGCTTTAGGCGATTTACTCACAGTTACCGTCACTGGGGCGGGCGAACGTAACATCTATCTGTTCGTGATGGACCATAAGGGCGGGATCCAGAACATCAGTCGCCAGTATCCCGAATTAATCACCATGACGGCTGGGGAAATCAAGGCCGAGCTCAGCCTGTTTGCGCCGGCCAAGGTTGAGGATGAGGCTCGGCCGGCCTTCTTCCCCATGCTGGTGTTCGCGGTGGCCTCGTCGCGACCGCTGATCAGCATCAATGCCCAGTCCGACTTTGCGGCAGATGATTTCATCGCGCCTTTCCTCAAGGAGATCGCCAATGCCCGCGACGTCACCACGGCGGTGGGCTATCTCAAGCTGCGCGACCAGTGACGGCGCACAAAAAGCAGATTGACGGGCATATCCTGGGGCGCGCGCCCCTTCTTCTCCGGAGACAGCGGCAGCTAAGAAGCTCTACAGCATCTCCTGAGAAGAGACGTGATGCTTTTGCATGTAAAAGCCCGGCATGTTTCACTTTTCTAAAGAGGATACCGATCTTTCTGTCGCATCGTGTTCGCTCACAATATCGAACTTGACGCCAAAAATCATTGTTGTCGTGTCTTTTTTCGAAACGCGGTACGCGTTTCAGCGAAATGTTCTGAAAAGTGCTTTTGAGCACTTACCTACGCTCCTTGAGTCGATAAAAAGAATCGGTCGAATTACTGATGATGCTTATTCATAATATTTTCTTTTCCGAAAATATTTGGATCCGGCACGCGGCGACATCGAAGTGTTAAAAATATTGTAAAATTAAGTAACGTTGAAAGCAAATTGGAGCCCTTATGGCCGATCCCATCATGCTGGATAAGAACGTACTTACATCGATCGCAAGAAATAATCAGCCGGCTGCTGAGGGTTTGAAGAAATACCTAAACGCCGGCACGCCAGTCTATATTTCACGCGCTGCTTATGACGAGTTGGTGACACGGGCACAAACTCAAAAACAAGGCGGTGAGTATGATTGGCTGCTCAAGGATGCACGGATCACCATCGCTCCGTCAGGCAGCATCAAGGACCGGGGCGACGTCTATGCCGACAACATCCAATATGCTCCTGCTCCCAATCGGCCGCAGCTGAAGGATTTCTCACGCAAGGACGATACCACGAAGCCGGGCGACGTGTTCGTCGTGGCACAGGCCAAGGCCGTCAACGCGCGTTTGTGGACCTTCGATAGGAAGGTGCAGAATGCTGCACCCGCTCTCGGTGTCAGACTGGCGCCGGAGTGCAGCATTGGCGACCGCAGCGGCGTTGAGGACGTGGCTGTAGGCCGGAAATTACTCGGACTGAATCCACGCACCATTGGCGCCGACGGCAAGCCGGTGCCGCCGTCGGGAGGATCGGGGGGAGGCTCCGGCGGCAGTTATTCGATCGGGATAGCTGACAATACCGTCCCGGAATTCGTAGGACCATCCCCGAAGGGCATGGCAACGATAGCGGGGATCCAGTTGGCCTTCGAAGGGGTCAATTTCGTCCTCAACCTGGTCAACGACTACATCCAGAAGGAGAAGGTCACGCAAGCACTGGACCAGGTCCGGCAAACCATAGCCGGCGAACGCGCCTCGAATCCGCGGATGGGTATCCTGCTGTTGTTTTACTATAGTCAGTATCAGGTTTCCGATGAGAGCCTCATCAAGCCGGGCGCTGTGTTCGATCACTTGGCCTGGGGAAAAGGAACCACTCGCGACGAAGCGCTGCGCGATGCATTGAGCGTGCCGACACTATCGCGGGGCGTCGGGCCAAGTGAACGCGCCTTTTCGCAGGAAGTCTGGATTGCGCCGCTTCAGAAATCCGTCATCACCGCCGCCAAGTGCCCCTTTAGACCTGTTGCGGTAGGGCGATTCTTCCTTGGCGATTCCAACAAGGCGAAATTCCAACAGGTGGAGTTCAGTATTCTTGGCGGCTTTGACGATGTGGTTGAGACGAGTGTCGAATTGCCGGCCAATACCAATGTTGATTTTGTCGTCCTTGATCCACCAAGCCAGATCTACTGGTACAATATGAACGGCCGGCAAGCCGTCCAGGTTCCGCTTCTGGAGGATAAAACCGCGAACGAGAACACCATCAAGGTGGTAGATCTCGATCCATGGAGTCCCTTCCATGCGAAAGCAGCCATGGTTTTTCCCGTGGACGAATGGGCGGAAAAGGTATTTGGGCAAGTTTCACCCACGGGCAATTATTTCAGTCTCGGGACCTATGTGAATTTCGGCATGATCCGTTGGGTGCGCGCCAAGAATATTCATCTGTTGCGTTTCCTGTAGCCGTCCATGATGGATGATCGGGGCCAAGGCGTTGCAATCATTGCGCGGATCCGGCCCGCAATCCTTCCAGGCAATCTAATTTGGACCCTTGGCGACGCTGCGCGGTTTGAGCGGCTCCCAGACATAGTCCCAATTAACGATGTTGCCGGTCAGCCCCGGCGTATAGCGGCATTTCGGGCGATTGCCGGGCAGACCGGGTGTCGCCGTCGGGCCGACCTCGAGTGTGGCCTTAATTGCCTTGGCAAACAGCCGTGAAGTGGATGCGGGGAACGCCCGGGGGCGAGATGGCTACCCGCCGATGAGCACTGTCGGCCACATGCCCACAATCGTGCCGCCATGAGCGGTGAGGTCGCCGATGCGCGCCGCCAACTGGCCGTTGACCAGCACGGTGGTCGAACCCAGCGCGATCACGTCGGGTGGGCCGACACAGATGCAGAGATCACCGACCCGTGCTTGTGGCTGGCCGCCGGTGAAGACGTTCATCGACGCCATCACGATTGGACCACCGACATGTGGCACCAGCACATTCACCAGCGGGCAGACATGCATGTCGCCCAGACGTGAAGCAGGTTGTCCCATCAGCCACTTCCTGTTCCGCGTCAATGAGGAGCGAACGCGCGAGCTGGTTGCGTACTCTGTCCGACTGCAGCGGTTTTGTCACGCCGCGGCAATCGTGCAGGCCGATCATAGGCCGAGGCGGTTCATGGCACATCCTTCAAACAGGGGGTCGGGGCGGGGAGCTCTGGCGAGGAGGTGGGGTCTCGTTTCGGCCGCTGCGGCCGGTCTATCCAATGCGCGCCGGATCGGGCGGCCCGTGACGGCGCGATTGACGCCAAGGGCAGGGATTGGCAAGCTCGCGAGGATCAGGCAAACAAACGGTTCCGGCAGCATCGGGCGGGCGGGTTGCGAGTGCGCCTTGTAGCGTTGATCGCCGTTCTGTCGCGAAGACAACGCCGAACTGGAGGATCTCACACCATGACGGATGCACCCTCCGCGCAAGCACCCCAACCCATCGTCCGGGTTGCCGTCGTCGAGGACGATCCGGCGGCCCTCGAACGCATCACCACGGCGCTGGAAGCGGCGCCGGATATCTTGGTCACGGCCAGCGCGCCGAACACCGCCACCGGCAAAACCCTGATCGACAAGGGCGGGTTCGACGTGTTGCTGTGCGATCTCGGGCTGCCGGATGGCTCCGGCATCGGCCTCATCCGCTATGCGGCCCAGAAATATGCCGATGTCGATATCATGGTCATCACGATTTTTGCTGACCAGGACAAGGTGTTGGAGAGCATCAAGGCCGGCGCTCGCGGCTATCTTTTGAAGGATGAGCGTTTCGACAGCTTTGCCGAGAGTATCCGCGAGGTACGGCGCGGTGGTTCACCGATCAGCCCGGTCATTGCCCGTCAATTGCTCAAGGAGTTCCAGCCGCGCGAGCAGGAGGCGGACAAGAAGGGCCTCGAATTGCTGTCGAAGCGCGAGCTCGAAGTGCTCAAGCTCCTGGCGCGCGGTTTCACCTTCGTAGAGATCGGCGACATACTCAAGATTGGCCGCAGCACCGTGGCGACCTATGTCAAGAACATCTACCAGAAGCTCGAAGTGAACTCGCGTGCCGAAGCCGTCTTTGAAGCCTCGAGCATGGGTGTCATCAACATGCCGCGCTAAAGCGCGCCAAAAATCCGGCGGAACGGCCCGAAGCTCGAGGATATCGAAACCTTCTTCGCGCGGGGAGAACGCCTGGAAGCGGCGGCCCTGGGGCGGCGCACACTTGTCGGACTTTTCTTCCGTATATCGACCCGATTGCATACTCCTTTTTAGAGCTCATCTTGGGCTTGGAATCAATCTTGCGTTCTATACTGAGTTAAGAGAAGATACGTTCCCAACAGGCTCAGTCATCGCCGCACGCTTCTCTGATCGTCGTAACATTCACAAGGAGGCGAGCAGGGGGAAGTCTTCGTCACAAGATTGCCGGCTCGCGATTGCATCGGGCCGGTGCCGGGTGGATCGAGGCCTCTTGCAGGTGTGTTCCCTGCACGGTGTCACGCCGGAATCACTTGGCCTGTCTAGACTGACAATTGGGCCAGTCTCGTTACCCGAAATTCCCGCAGCATGGCCGGTTTTACCTTGAGAGAGCCGGTATGTGCCATCGATCACAGTATTCGACGGAGGGGGCTCGGTGCCGGCCCCCCAAATAGGGGATTACGGGGGAGGGGGTTTGGCGCAAGATTGGTTTCGCAAGGGGGATGACACCGCCCGCTGGGCCGGCGCTCACCAACCTCAATGAATTCAAGTGCGATGGTTGGACCTCTTCTGCCGGTCTCCTTCGGCGGGCGGGAACTCCCAGCGCAGTGTCGAGGAAAGAGGCAAAGTCATGGGTGACAGCGGACAGAAGTTCATCAAGCGCAACCGCCCGCCGCGCGTCCAGATCCAGTATGAAGACCCCTACAATGCGGAAAAACTCGTCGAGATTCCCTTTGTCATGGCGGTGATGTCGGACCTGTCCGGCAATGCATCGGAGGTCCAGAAGGCGCCGATCGCCGAGCGCAAATATCTCGACATCGACATGGACAATTTCGACGACCGCATGAAGGCCATCAAGCCCGGTACCAGCTTCAAGGTGACCAACCGGCTCGGTGACGCCAAGGGCGACGAGAAGATGTCGGTCAAGCTCAGCTTCGAAAAGATGAGTGACTTCAACCCGGCCCAGGTCGTCCGCAACATACCGGCGCTGGCCAAGCTGTTGAAGGCGCGCGAGCAGCTCGCCAATCTGCAGCGCTACATGGACGGCAAGGTTGCGGCCGAGGATCAGATCAAGGCCCTGTTGAAGGACCCCGAACTCATGCGGCTGCTCAAGGACAATAGCGAGCAGGCCAAGCCTGAAGAGAACTGACGGCGACTCCCGCCAGTAGATCAAGCCAGAAGATCAAGTCAGGAGTTCAGCCACATGGCCGAAACAGCCGCTACCCCCCAGACCGTTCCCGCGACCGAAACCCGTGACCTGGAGAGCTTTTCCAGCCTGTTGCGCAAGAGCTTCAAGCTGCGCAACGACAGTGCTGCCACCGAGGTCGAGAATGCCGTCAACACCCTGGTCCGCCAGGCGCTCGAAGATACCTCGCTGGTCAAGGAAGACGTCCTCGATACCATCGATTCGATGATCGCCAAGCTCGACGAGCAGTTGTCGATCCAGCTCAACGAAGTCATCCATGCGCCCGAATTCCAGAAATTGGAGAGTGCCTGGCGCGGCCTCAACTATCTCGTCTTCAATTCCGAAACCGACACCACGCTGAAGATCCGCTTCATGAACGTGTCGAAGGAAGAGCTCTTCCGCGAGTTCAAGGTCTATCCCGGCGCTCGCTGGGACCAGAGCCCGATCTTCAAGAAGCTCTACGAAGCCGAGTATGGGCAGCTGGGCGGTGACCCCTATGGCGCCCTGGTCGGCGACTACTACTTCGACCACTCGCCGCCCGACGTGCAGCTGCTGCGCGACATCAGCAAGGTCGCTGCCTCGGCCCATGCGCCCTTCTTTGCGGCGGCCAATCCGGCCTTGTTCGGCATGGACAGCTGGAACGAGCTCACCAATCCGCGTGACATCGGCAAGATCTTCGATACGCCCGATTACGCCGCTTTCCGCTCGCTGCGTGATCAGCCCGATTCACGCTATGTCGGCCTGTGCATGCCGCGCGTCCTGTCGCGCCAGCCTTATGGCGCCAAGTCGGAACCGGTGGAGGAATTCGCTTTCGAGGAGGACACGGACGGCCATCAGGGTAGGAAATATGCCTGGATGAACGCGGCCTACGCCATGGCAGTCAATGTCAACCGCGCCTTCAAGGAATATGGCTGGACGGTGCGCATCCGCGGCGTCCAGTCGGGCGGCGAAGTCGTCAACCTGCCCACCCATACCTTCCCCACCGACGATGGCGGCATCGACCTCAAATGCCCCACCGAAATCGCCATCAGCGATCGGCGCGAGGCGGAACTGTCGAAGTCGGGCGTGCTGCCGCTGATCCATCGCAAGAACACCGACAAGGCTGCCTTCATCGGCGCTCAGTCGCTGTACAAGCCCAGGAAGATGGATACGGACGACGCGACGGCTTCCGAAAACCTCTCGGCCCGCTTGCCTTACATGTTCGCGGTCTCGCGCTTTGCGCATTACCTCAAATGCATGGTGCGGGACAAGATCGGCGCCACGATGGAGCAGGATCAGCTGCAGAAATGGCTGCAGACGTGGATCAATCGCTATGTCGACGGCGATCCCAAGAACTCGACCGAGGCGATCAAGGCCAAGAAACCGCTGGCCGCGGCCAAGGTCGAAGTGTTCCCCGACGAAGAGAACCCAGGCTACTACGCCGCCAGGTTCTATCTGAGGCCACACTACCAGCTGGAAGGAATGGATATCGGTATCAGTCTCGTCTCGAGACTGCCCAATAGCCAGAAGTAACACGACAATCCAAGCGGGCCTGCCTGAACGCTCCGGCGAGCGAACGATCCCGCTTGGCCAATTCAATCCGACGGACGCCTTCGGAAAAAGGCACATCCGCTCACATCACAGGAGAGTAAAATGGCCCAATCAGACGCACTACTTCAGATCAACGGTATCGAGGGTGAAACCCAGCAGGACAGCCTTGACGGCTACATGGAGCTGCTGAGCTGGAGCATCGGGGGCTCGAACTCCTCGACCTTCGGCAGCGGCACCGGCGGCGGCAAGGGCAAGTCGGTCCTGCAGGACCTGCATTGCACCAAGGCGGCGGACAAGGCTTCCGCCAACATCTTCAAATATTGCGCCTTCGGCAATCACATCGACGAGGTCAAGCTCGTCGTGCGCAAGGCGGCGGGCGAAGACAAGCTCACTTACATCACCATCACCCTGAGCAACTGCTTCATCACCAGCTACCAGACGAGCGGTGGTTCCGATGGTGGCGCGATGGAGAGCTTCTCGGTCACCTATGAGAAGATCAACCACGAATACCAGCCGCAGGACAAGTCGGGCGCTGCCGATGGCGGTTCGATCGAGTTCACCTACAACGTTGCCACGGGCAAGGATCAGTAGTTCCTCGCCTTTCGGAGCCGGGCGGCCGCACGAGCGTGATGGTCGCCCGGTCCCGGCAGGGGCTGATCCCTCGGCCGGTCGGACTTGGCACTACAGTTGCAAGTAGGGCCTCATGGCGGTCTTCAGTGACGGCCGGGTGATCATCGGCGCTGAAAACACGATTGCGGTACCAATTCCTTGTATCGACGCGTCTTCGAGGTTCAGCTCAAGACGCTCCAGCATGTGGAAGATCCATTGAGCCGTTTCCGGGCCGTCAAGAGCGATCGTTTCGTACCTCCGATCATGCACGCCTTTCGGGAGGCCTTCCGCCTGCGCGATGCCGCCAAGCCCATCGACAATCGCAACGATGCCGGCGAGCGGGTTATTGCCGGGCGGCGCACCTCGCCGCGTTCGGCCGTCGGCGAGACCGTACTGCGTTCGGAATTGGGCGAGGACCTCGCCTCCCTGCTCAACACCGTCGAGCTGGCGGCGATCGAGGATCTCAACGGCTTCGACGCCGTGGCGGCCTCGATACTCAATTTCGGCGTACCCGATCTGACTGCGATCGTCGCCAGTCCCGAGGCGGCACGGCGGGTGGCCCAGCTGCTCAAGCAGAGGCTGGAGCTTTATGACTGCAGGCTGGTCCCGGGCACGGTGACCATATCCGGCGAACCGCTCGACGATAGTGCTTCCGGCCAGCTCAGGTTCCATATCAGCGCCGAAATGGTGTCGACGCCCACCGATATCCCGATAGAGTTCGTGGCGGACGTCGAGGTTGAGAGCGGCAAGATCAGAGTCTTCAAATTGTGATGCCATGAACCGTGAATTTCTCGAGCTCTACAATCGTGAACTTGGCATTCTCAAGGAGGAAGCCAGGCAGTTCGCGGCCGAATTTCCCGGCGTGGCCGAGCGCCTGGGCGGGCTTTTGGAGAACAACACGGACCCGATGATTGCGGGGCTGCTCGAAGGCACCGCCTATCTGGCCTCCCGCGTGCAGCTCAAGCTCAAGCATGAATATGCCGAGTTCACCGACAATCTGCTCGACCAGCTCGTGCCCGATTATCTGGCGCCGGTGCCATCGGCCGCACTGCTGCGGGTGGATCCGCCCTATGGCGACCCCAATCTCAAGGACGGCATGAAGATCGCCGCGGGCTCCTATGCCGATGCGCGCTTCGTCGAGCGCGAGCGCCGGATTGCCTGCAAATACCGTCTCGCCAGCGAGATCACCCTATGGCCGTTCGAGCTCGGCCAGGCCGAATTCCTGAGCGGGCCGGCGACGCTGCAGGCCCTCGGCATCGAGGCCGGCCCCGCCAGCCAGGCGGGCCTCAGGCTTTCCCTGCTGCGGCGCTCCGCCGCCGACCGCCTCACCGAGCCCGTCGACAAGCAGGTAGCACAGCGGCCCGATTGCTGGTTCGCCAATTGCCGGACCGATGAGCTGACCTTCCACATCATCGGCCAGGAAGGCGACGCCGTCAGGCTTTACGAGCAGCTCTTTGGTGCCACTACCGGCATCTATGTCCGCTATCTCGACGAGGCCGGCGATCCTGTCATCGTGCCGCTGCCCAAGAGCTGCCTGGCCCAGATCGGCTTTGCGCCGGACGAACCGCTGTTTCCATCCGACCGGCGGGTGTTCAGGGGCTTCGATCTCCTGCGCGAATATTTCGTGCTGCCGGCGAAATTCCTCGGCTTCAAGCTCACCAATCTCAAACCTGTCCTGTCGGCGATCCGCACCAATCGCTGTGATATCGTCATCGCCTTCAGCCAGGGCGACAGCCGGTTGCAGTCCGTGGTGAGGGCCGACAGCTTCGCCCTCTACGCCGCCGCTGCTTCCAACCTTTTCGAGATGCAGCTGGCGCGAGTCCCCGTGAAGGACAATGAGCACGAATATCATGTCGTCACCGATCGCTCGCGTCATCTCGATTTCGAGGCCCACCGCCTGATCAGGATGCATGCCCATGTCACCGGCAGCGCCGACAAGATGGAAGTCTATCCGCTCTACGCCGCGCCGCCGCTTGGGGTCTCCGCCACCCAGACGATGTTCTATACCGTGCGGCGCCTGCCGCGCCGCCGCTCGCAGGAGGAGCGGCGCAATGCGCAGCCGACGCAATATGTCGGCAGCGACATGTTCGTCACGCTCACAAACCACCGCGACAGGCCCGATGGCCTCCATGTCGCCGAACTCAGCCTGCGGGCGCTGTGTTCCAACCGCCATCTCACCGAACATCTGCCGATCGGGCAGGGGGGCGCCGATTTCATTCTCGAAGACAAGACGACGCTAAGGGTGGACTGCGTGGTCGGGCCGACCCTGCCGCGCGATTCCATCGCCACCGATCCGGAGGCACGCAGCCAGCACGGGGCAGGCGGCACCTCGGCCTGGCGGCTGATCAGCATGCTGAGCCTCAATCATCTCGGATTGTCCGGCTACGGGACGCGGGATTCGGCAGCGTCGCTGCGCGAAATGCTCTCGCTTTTCGCCACGCGCGGCAGCGCAGCCATCGAACGACGCATCCAGGGCGTCATTGCCGTCGACAGCAGGCCGATCACCCGGCGCATCCGCCAGCGCACCGGCGCGGGCGTCGTACGTGGCCTGGAGGTCTCGGTTACGCTGGACGAAAAGCATTTCGAAGGCAGCGGCATCTTCCTCATCGGCGCCATCCTCGATCGTTTTCTCACCGAATTCGTCGGCCTGAACAACGTGGTCGAGACCGTGATCCGCTCGACCGAACGCGGCGAGATCATGCGCTGGCCGGCGCAGCTCGGGCGGCGGCAGCAGCTATGAGCACGCCTCCCGACCTTCCGCAGGAGCGTCCTCCCGAAAAGTCGATAGACTTTTCGGTCGAGAAAACGCTTCAAGGCAACGAGTTGGATAAAAAGGGCGATTCCGATAAATCGCCCTTTGCCCAGGAGCAGGGAAGTCGTGATTTCCTTGATCTTCTGCGCCGCCTCGAACATCTGGCAGGCACCAAGCCGCGCATCGGCGAAAGCGCTTCCTCGGCCGAGGCCGTCGCGAGGCTGAGCCAGCAGCCCCACATCGATTTTTCCGACGGCAACGTCAGCCGCGTTGCCCCTTCGCAGCAAGGTCCTGCCGAGGTGGAGAGCCGCTTCCTTGGATTGCTGGGGCCGCAGGGCGCTCTACCGCTGCACACCAGCTATGAAGCGACGCACTGGGCCAATATGCGCGACGTGGCCTTCGCGCGTTTCCTCGACGTCTTCAACAATCGCTTCCAGCAATTGTTCTTCCGGGCCTGGGCCAATGCCCGGCCGGCGGTGCAGGCGGACCGGCCTGACGAAAACCAGTTCCTCACCTATCTCGGTGCCATGATCGGCATCGGCACGCCGGCCATGCGCGGGCGCGGCCAGCTCCATGATTTCTCCAAGCTGGCGCTGGCCGGCCTGATGGCACCGGCGATCAAGAGCGCCTCGCGCATCGAGGGCATGCTCGGCTGGCTGTTCGATGCCAAGGTTGAGGTGCAGGAATTCGTTGGGGTCTGGCTGCCGCTCGAGGCGCGCGAACAGGCCGTGCTGGCGGCGGGCAGTTGTGCGCTTGGCGTCGACAGTATCATCGGCCGCTCGGCCTACAGCCTCAAGGACAAGTTCCGCATCAGGCTGGAAGTCGCCAACCTCGACGAGCTGGAGACCTTCCTGCCCGATGGCCTTCATTTCGAGCCCCTGGCCGACATCATCCGCTTCTATCTCGGTGAGACCTTCATCTACGACGTCGAATTCGGCCTGGCGGAAAGCAAGACCAAACCCGCTCAGCTCGGCGGTTTCGGCCGTCTTGGATGGACCTGCTGGATGGGCAGGAAGGGCGCCACCGATCCCGCATCCGATCGCATGCGCTGGGACTGCCATTTCCATCCCGCCGAGATCCGCGCCGAGCGGCGTCGCAAACCGAAAAAAGGGTCGTAGCCATGGCCGATGTCAGCCTCGAAGTCCTCACCGGCAAGCTCAATCCGCTCGGCTATGACAGCTTCATGCAGGCCTTCCGCCTGGCGCAGGGGGCGGGCAACCGCAATCTGGAGCTGGCGCATTGGCTGCAGGCGGTGCTGCAGGCCGACCGCAGCGACCTGGCCCTGACGATCACTCATTTCAAGCTCGATGCCGGCCGGCTCTCGGCCGATCTCAGTGCCGTCACCGCCGGCTTTGCCATGAACAAGACCGAGCTGCCGGGCTTCTCCGACGATATTTTCGACGCACTCAGCCAGGGCTGGAACTATGCCACCCTGATGTTCGGCGAAACCCAGGTGCGCACCGGACATGTGCTCACCGCCATCCTGAAGGAACCGCGCCTGGCGCGCACGCTCAATGGCCTGTCCAAGCAGTTCCGCCTGATCGACGTGGAGCAGCTCACCAACGAGCATCGCAAGATCTGGCGGCAGTCGGCCGAAGAGAACATGCGCCCGATGGATGGTTCGGGTCCGGTTGCCAAGGGGACGGGCGGCGAGGCCGGTCCTGCCGCCAAGGGCACCTCTGCGCTCGATCGCTACGCCGTCGACCTCACCGAGCGTGCCGCCGGCGGCACGATGGATCCCATCGTCGGCCGTGACGAGGAGATCCGCCAAGTCGTCGATGTGCTGATGCGCCGGCGGCAGAACAATCCCATCCTCACTGGCGAAGCCGGTGTCGGCAAGACGGCGGTAGTCGAAGGCTTTGCCCAGCGCATCGCGGCCGGCGACGTGCCGCCTCCGCTCAAGGGCAACAAGCTCTACGCACTCGATATCGGCCTGATGCAGGCCGGGGCCTCGATGAAGGGCGAGTTCGAGCAGCGCCTGCGCTCGGTGATCGACCAGGTCCAGGCCTCGGCGATACCGATCATCCTGTTCATCGACGAGGCGCATACGCTGATCGGCGCCGGCGGTGCGGCCGGCACGGGTGACGCCGCCAACCTGCTCAAGCCTGCGCTCGCCCGGGGCACCTTGAGGACGATCGCGGCGACGACCTGGTCGGAATACCGCCAGCACATCGAGAAGGATCCGGCGCTGACCCGCCGTTTTCAGCCGATCAATGTCGGCGAGCCCGGCATCGAGCAATGCTGCAACATGATGCGTGGCCTGCTGGCGCCGATGGAAAAGCACCACAACGTCCATATCTCGGAAGCCGCCGTGGTCGCCGCCGTCAAGCTGTCGAGCCGCTACATTCCATCGCGCCAGCTGCCGGACAAGGCGGTCAGCCTGCTCGATACCGCTGCCGCGCGCGTGGCGGTGTCGCAGAACGCCACGCCGGCTGCTGTCGAGGATGTACGCGTCGCCATTGAGGCCAGTGAGCGTGAACTGAAGGCCCTGGAGCGTGAGCGCGATGTCGGCAACGCCGACGAGAAGCGCATCGGCGAGGTGACGGAGACTATCGCCGCCGCCAGGGACAAGCTGGCGGCGCTGGAGAAGGCCTGGGGCGAGGAGAAGGCCATCGTCGCCGAGCTGATGGCCGCGCGCCGGGACATCGCCGAGGGCGGCGAGGGTGCCGATGCTGCCCGCGGCAAGCTCGCCAGTATCATGGCGGACCTCGCCGCCATCGATCCCGAAAAGCGCATGGTCTATCCCTATGTCGACGAGCAGCCCGTGGCCTCGGTGGTGTCGGACTGGACCGGCATTCCGGTCGGCCGCATGGTCAAGGACGAGGTCGAGACCATCCTCAATCTCGGCGACATCCTGGCCAGGCGCGTGGTCGGCCAGGACCACGGCCTGAAGATGATCGCCCGGCGCATCCAGACCAACCGCGCCAAGCTCGACAATCCCGACAAGCCCATCGGCGTCTTCATGCTTGCCGGCCCCTCCGGCGTTGGCAAGACGGAGACGGCGCTGGCGCTTGCCGAGGCGCTTTACGGCGGCGAGCAGAACATGATCACCATCAACATGTCGGAATTCCAGGAGGCGCATACGGTCTCCACCCTGAAGGGGGCGCCGCCCGGCTATGTCGGTTATGGCGAGGGCGGCCGGCTCACCGAGGCCGTGCGCCGCCGGCCCTATAGCGTGGTGCTGCTCGACGAGGTGGAAAAGGCCCATCCCGACGTGCATGAGATCTTCTTCCAGGTCTTCGACAAGGGCGTGATGGAGGACGGTTCGGGCCGGCGCATCGATTTCAGGAACACGCTGATCATCCTCACCACCAATGCCGGCACCGACATGATCATGGCGGCTGCGGCCCGTGGCGCCGAGAAGCCCGAGCCTGAGGCGCTCGCGGTCGACCTGAAGCCGCATCTCCTCGATGTCTTCCCGCCGGCCCTGCTCGGGCGCATCGTCACCATCCCCTATTACCCGCTGTCCGGCGACATGCTGGGCGCCATCGTACGCCTGCAGCTCGATCGCATCGGCAAGCGCATCCGCGACAATCACGGCGCCAGGTTCAGCTATGACGATGCCGTGGTCGAGAAGATCGTCTCCCAGTGCAACGACCCCGATTCCGGCGGGCGCATGGTCGACAACATCGTCACCAACACGCTGTTGCCGGCGCTGTCCCAGCAGATTCTCGGCAAGGCGATTGCTGGAACGCAGATCGAGGAGGCGAGGGTGGAAGTGGAGAGCGGGGAGTTCTCTTATGCAGTGCGTTAATCGGCGGGTCTCTGCCACCTAAGAATCCTCAGCCAGACCAGCGATGCACCAGGCCGGTCGGATACAGGCACCTCTAGAGAAGTCCAGGAGGAGGCGATGGCATTACAGTCGAAAAGCTTCGGTGGCGACAGCAGGCTTGAGGCGGCGGCGGTTTCCGATCCGGCCCATATCCTGCGCGGTGCGTCGGGCGAGCACGTATCCAAGGTTCAGCGTGCCCTCATGCAGTTGTTCGATGAGGCAAATATCGAACGTGCCGAACTGAGCGATGCCAAATATGGCGAGACCACCGAGAAGACGGTGAAGGCCTACAAATCGCGCAAGGGCAAGGAAGTCATCAACCACACCTATCAACAAAGCCCGGATGCCATCGTTGGCAAGATGACGATGGCAAAGATCGACGGCGAACTCGTTGAAAAGGAAAAGGACGATCCGGACTATTTCTTCTTCAAGGACGACCAGAAGGCGTTGGTCAAGGACGATATTGCCCGAGCCAAGGTCATGGTAGCCAACGTGGTCGCGAGGCTTCGTCTGGTTGGCGGGATAGGCAAGGACGGTGGCTTGGTTATCATGCCGCGCAACTACCTTTACTATGAGACGAAATTAAAGATACTCAACGTCTTCCACATCAACTCTTTCCGGGAAGACGATTTGCCCGCGCCAGCGGATGTCGTGCAACGACTGACCCGGGAATTCTCAGGCTTCAAGGGGCTGCCGGAGCAGGCCGGCGATATCTCCGATCAGCTCAGTTTCTCCATCCTGTTGGAGAATTACGCCAACCTGCAGGCAAGCCTGGACCGCCCGTTCAGACGCGAATTCTACACGATGGGAACCTTTCGCGGTTCGCCCCTGAGCTTCTTTGCCGCCTTTGTCGATGCGCGCAATCCAAAGGACGAGACCGTCCGCTTCACACGCCACTATTTCGACGAGCAGATCATGCCAACGCAGGATGATAGGGCAGTGACCGTGGCTCACGAGCGTTGCCATACGATCTTTCGCGCAAACGGGCATCCAGGTACGGGGGACAATCCCTTCTGCGTGACGCCCCATCTGGGCGATCCAAACGTGACCTCCTCGGAGGAAGCCCTGATGAACCCCTATTGCTACGAATGGTTCATCGTCGCGATGCAACCCGCTTATCTGCCCAGGCAGAATCGAAACAACGGCTGTGGCACCTGATGGCCGCTTGGTACCGCCACAGTTCGACATGATGGCGATATGGCCTGGAATTCGTAAGGCGTCCTGCGCGACACCGACCACGCCGCCGCCATCCCTTATTCGCAGGATGTGCTGTTGGTGCCGTGGAGAGTAAGATCAGAAGTAGATAGATATATTCAAGTGCGCATAGTTGAACTGGAAGTATTTTTTCAGTCCATCGAAGGCAGAGGGGGCGATGTGACACCAAAAGAATATCTGGATCGATACACCTATCTGAAGTTCTACAGCCCGCTCAACAATGAGCTGATCTCGGCTGGTATCAGCATGTACGGTTCGGGCTGGGACTTCCGAAACGGCAAGGCCGGCACCGGCCAGGTGATGCAGCGCGAGCATGCCGCCTTCACGGCGGCGCTCCGGATGGCCCACCATGGCAATGTCAACAAGCCGTGCGGGACCAAGTTCTTCTTCGACCAGCAGCCGCTCGGCCTGATCCAGCCGACCGAGGACTTCTACGCCACCACCTTCATCCAGGCCTTTGTCGGCAAGGGCAGCCCCGACGAGATCATCGACACGCTCCGCCTCGCTTATGCGATCGGCCGTATCGGCACTGGCAAGGATGTTGCGGGACAGCCCTGCGCCCGGGCGACGGCCCAGGCCTATGCGACGGATTTCATCACGCTCGACTGCAATGGGCTGGTCGGCAACTATTATGGCGGCAGCCCCTCGGCCTCCATCGATGCCTATGCCTCGACCGCCCGGCGTCGGACCAGGATCGAGGATATCCAGCAGGGCGATGTGGTCGTCACCCATTGTGCTGCCTCACCCTATGAGCATATCGCCCTGATCGACTCCTGCACCGTCAGTGGTTCGACAGCGAACATCCAGCTGGTCGAATGGGGCTGGTATGGCGGCGAGGAAGTCCACTATTCGAAGGAGGCGAAGGCCTATTCCATCGTCCAGGGGCCGGAAAAGGCCTATGGCATCGGCTGGGCAGCCAGAAGCAACGTCAAGCCGGTTGATTCCTTCAGATACATCTTCAAGCGCCCGAATGATGAAGAGCCGCACGGATGGTCCTGATCTGCCATGTCGAAGACCTGGATAGTGCTTGGAATTGTTCGGAAACATCGTCAAGCAGACAGCGAGAAGGAAAGCCATCATGGCTTTGACATCAGTTCGTTTCAAGAATGAACCCTCTCTGCAGCGCATCGAGGCCGGCAACGATGTCCTGCTGCGCGGCATGTCCGGCCGTCATGTCCATCTCCTGCAGATGGCCTTGATCGATCTCGGCTTCGCCATGCCGGTTTCGACCCAGAGCCAGGATTACAGCCCCGATGGCGTCTATGGCATTGAGACGGAGACGGTGGTGAAGGCGTTCCAGCGGCGCAACCCCCCTCTCGCTGACGATGGCAAGCTGGGACAGGCGACGATCCGGGAGATCGACAAGCAGATCGGCGGCTTCAAGCATCGCGTGCGGGTGCATTTCCGCTCGTTGGCCCTGAGCGACGTGCCGTTCGAGCGCATCCTGTCGAGCGCCCAGGCTGTCTATGCCCAATATGGCATCGAGATCTTCTTCGCTTCCGGCGAGTCGCTCGGCCTGACGCCGGAGGAAGAAAACCGCTTCAACGTGGTGGGCCAGAACTGTACCTGGCAGATGGATTCGGGTGAGTTCGCGGAACTTCACGCGCTCGGAACCCCCGTCCCCAACAATGATGTGAAGCTGTTCTTCGTCAACCGGTTCCAGGAGAACAACGTATTGGGCTGCGGCGGCCATGCCACCGGCAAGCCGGCCTGCGCCGTCACGCATGATTGCTCGCGCTGGGATCCGGCGCACGAGATCGGGCATGTGATGCTGACGAGTTCCTTCGCGCCGGTACATTCGGGCAGTACGCGCAACCTGATGTTCGCAACATCGAGCAACGGGGCGACGCCATTGGCGCTGACCGAAAAACAGCTGAAGCAAATCCGCAGCTCGCCGGTCTGCCGCGCGGTGTGATGCGAGCGGGGCGGAGCGGCATCGAGCGGCCAAGAAGCTGACTTTTGGACAAGGATGGCCGCGCTCCCAGGCGTAATTCAGGAAGACGTCGGCTCGCGTTGCAGCAAGCGGGTGAGGCGTTCCTCGGCAAGAATCAGCCGCCTTACCTGGTCGCGCATCACCACGAGCGCGACTGAGGGCAGTTCGGCAATGAGATTGAGGAAGATGTCCTTTTCGATCTTCAGGGCCGTGATTTCGGTGGCCGCCACGATGGTGGCCGAACGAGGCGCGCCGCTGATCAGACCCATCTCGCCGATGATGGAATGGCGCTCGGTACTGGAAAGGTGGAGCCTTTCGTCCGCCAGTTCCATGAAGGCATCGGCGGTTCCCGAGAGGATGATATAGGCCGCATCGGCTATGTCTCCCTGACGGAACAGGACCTGGTCCTTTTCGAAAGAGATGCGTTCGCAGGTGAAGGCGATCAGCTTCAGGCGCGGCGTGTCGAGAGCCGCGAACATCGGCACGTCGCGCAGGGCCTGGATCTCGGCCAGTTCCTCGATCGGCGTCTCCGATCCTGCTTCCTCGACGGTCGAAGGCGCGGAGGGTTTCGACACCGATTCAATGCGGTTGCCGCGGGTGGTGACCACGATATCGAACGAGTCGCGCACCGTGGTATCGCGCATGGCGACGATGAGCGTGCGGCCCGCCATGCGCCGCTTTGCCACCTCCAGGATGGTGGCGCGCTCGCCCTCGGGAAACATCAGGTCGAGCTGGTCGAGGATGAGAATTTTCGGGCGCTTGATGAGGCAGCGGGCCAGGGCCAGGGCGCATCGATGGGTCGCAGACAGCAAGCGCCCGCCAGGACCGGCCTTCTGGTCGAGGCCGAGTTGATAGATGACCGGCTCGAGACCGCAATCCTGTACGACCTTGCGCAACGTGACCATGACCCGTTCCTCAGCGTGTGCCATGGCATGGTCGATACGCCCGAACAGGAGGTTGTCGCGTAGCGGCGCGGCGGGACACAGCCGGTCGGGAGCATGGAATTCCAGCATCCGGGCGAACCGGGCGGGATCGAGCGCCATGATCCGTCCGCGGGCTCGCACGATCTCCTCGGTGAGCGCGCCCGTCAGCAGTCCGAGCCGATGGCGGGTCTCGACATAGTGGAGTGCCAGCAGGAGCAGGGATCGGCATTCCGGATGAGCGAGTGCGCCGGTGCCGCGGGTACCGGCGCGGGAAGCAATCTCGGCAAAGCGCGGCAGGTCGCTCGAGGAGATGAAGGAGAAACGCTCGAACACGGCGTGATCGCTGGAGATCTGCGAGAAGATTTCCACCATGGTTGCGGCGACCTTCAGTCCCAAGGCGATGAGACTGTCGTCGAGCCCTCCTTCAGCGAGCAACGCGGCAATTTCCGTATCCTCGATCAGTGTCTCGATGGCACCCTCGGCGACCGGGACGCCGAAGAACAGATTCTCGCCGATGGTGGCGTAGCGGTTGAAGCGGGCCGGATCGAAAGGCTCGATTAGGTCTGCCAGATGGGTTTCCTCGAGTTCCTGGACGAGGCGTCGGCGGCAGTCGATGAGGCGTTGGGCGAGATCATGATCGGGTTCGGCGTCGAATTTCCGCGAGAGCCCGAAGCCGTAGATGGCGTCCGCCAGGCCGATCTCGCGCAGCAGGGTGACGATCATGTCGTCGAGTTCCCCGGCATTGGCGGCACCGGCCCTGCGCAAATCGAGGGATGGGGCTGCAATTTCCGCTTCCCCATGGGTGCCAGGTCCATGGCCGGGGTGATGGCTTCCTGGATCGGCCAGCGGCGGATCTTGCTCCACGGGCGGACTGCGCAGGCTGTAGACGATGTTCTCGCGAAGCGAACGCCCGAAAACGGCGCAGTCGGGGCCGAGATATCCAAGGCTCTCCCCGACCCAGCCCGGAGAGAAGGCAGCGAGATCCTGCCCGGCAAGGCGTACCCTGCCGTCGAATTCCGTCAGGCGCCGTGCGAGAAGCTGGGCCAGGGTGACGAAGCCTTCGCCTCGTGATCCGGTCAGCAGGACATGCGCACCCAGGGGCAAGACCAGATTGGCATTGTCGAGCAGGACGTCGCCGCTCGGCGCGCGTACTCTCAATGCTTCGATCGCGATGGCACTGCCGGCAGCCAGGTCCGGTGCCTCGCCGGCGAACTCGGGCAATTCGGCCAGGGAGAACTGTTCCAGGATCTGCTCATATTTGACCTCGACATCCTGGCGCTGCTGGTCCCAGTCGATCAGTTCCTTGATGGGCGGCGGCAGGTCGCGATAGGCGGCGATCACCGCCACGAGCTGGCCGATGTCGAGGGAGCCGCGCAGGGCGAAATACCCTCCCAGCGCGTAGAACAGGAAGGGCGTCACCTGTGCCAGCACGGAATTGATGAATTTCACCATGAACTTTCGGCCGTAGAGCCGATAACGGATCCAGAACAGTTCATCGAGCAGGCCGGAGATCTTCTGCCGTTCATAGGCAGCCGTGCCGTGATTGCTGACCTCTCCTATGCCGTCGACGATCTCGCCGATATGACCGGCAAGCGAGCGCGAACGTGCCTGGCGCTGGCGGCCGAGCCTGAGCTGCTCGCGCCGCAGACGCGGGATGACCGCACCCTGCACCAGCACCATCGCAGCAGCCAGGAGGCCGAGAAGGGGGCTTTGCAAAAGGATGAAGCCGAGGGCGGTGAGCGCCTGGCTGCCGAGGAAGGCAGGCTGGATATAGGCATCGCCGACGAAGCCGCCGATGGGCTCGACCTCGTCGCGGATGATGGTGGCGACTTCGGCCGAGCGGACATTGCGCACCGCCTCCGGCCGGAAGCGCAGCAGCAGGTTGAAGAGATCGAGACGCAGGCGCCGCAGCAGGTCCTCGCCGAGCTTGCCCTTCTGCATGTTGATGACATAGCGAAAGGCACCGTTGATCAGCACCAGCAGCATGAACACACAACTCAGCACCATCAGATAGGCGATGCGGGAGAACGTCATGCCGGGATAGTGCAGGGTGCCGCCTCCCAGGAAGGCCGGTAGGGCCAGGTTGAAGGCGAAAAGCGGAGCCTCGGTGACGCCATGCTGGAAAGCGCGTCCCTGGATGGCGTCGTTGACGATGCTGCGTGGCAGGTCGAGCGACAGAAAGTAGAAGGGCAGGGACGCGAGCACGACGATGAGAATGACGATCTGCTGCCGACGGCTGTTCTGCCAGATGTAGGAAAACAGGGGTGGCAGCCCTTTGCCGGCCGCTGCCGGTTCGGAAGATTTTCGGGCCGGCCCGCCGGACGATGTGGTCGCCATGAATACTCGCTTCACCGGGAACCTCGTACCGACAGCACCCACAATTCGATCGACGCTTTTCAAGTGTCGTCCGAAGTCGAAAATGCAAGTAAGCAAATGATTATATTGAATTTATCTTATGCGTTGGGGCATTTCAAATTTCTAGCGGGCCTATCGGCAATTGTATCTACCTCTTCCGAAGGAAGCAGGAATCAATGCTCGAACTCTGTCGCTTGGCCCCGTCCGCTCCCTCGGATCGAACTTCCCATGCCATGACCGGACGATCGTCGGACAGGCTGGTGCCGGCCACTGCAGGCCATGACAAATACGAAGCCTGCTGTGCAGGTATGGGCTGCCCAAGATCGAAAAAAGTGAGTAAAATCCTGCCTTTGGAGCAGGAAGATGGGTTGTCTTCCGCTGACGACGTCCGATCCATCGGAGCCGAGGCCGGGCTTGCGGCCGAAGGCAGGGTGGGACGCTCGTTTCACCTGCGGCGGATCGTTCCATGGCGTGTACGGGTTGCGGTCTGGAACTGGCATCGGACTTTGCGTTTTGTCCGCATTGCGGGCGGGCGCAGCCAATACCCTGTGCGAATTGCGGTTTTGCCTGCGAGCCGGGTTTCGCCTTTTGCCCGCGCTGCGGGACGGCCCGCGGGTCCGGCATGCCTGCCGCCGACATTGCACCCGTGCCCGTTGTCGATGCGGTTGTATCGACCGGGATACCCGATCGTCTCGAGGCGGACCGGCGGCAGGTGACGGTGCTTTTCGCCGACGTCTCCAGCTTTACCGCCCTTGCGGAGCGGCTCGATCCGGAGGACGTCCGGGCCTTCCAGAACGCCCTGTTCGAAACGCTGGCGAATGTGGTGGCGCATTATCAGGGCTTCGTGGAGAAGTTCGTCGGCGATGCGGTGCTGGCCGTGTTCGGCGCGCCCCTGGCCCATGAGGACGACCCGGAGCGGGCTCTCGACGCAGCGCTGGACATGACCGTCGAGGCGGCTCGGCTCGACGAATGCTGGGCCGGGCGCCTCGGCCAGCCGGTGAGCCTCCATATCGGCATCCATACCGGTCTCGTCGTGGCCGGTCATCTCGGCCAGGCCGCCGGGGCCAGCTATGCGGTGACCGGCGATACGGTCAATACGACGGCCCGCCTGCTGGCGGCGGCTTCGGGCACCATCCTGGTCTCCGGGGCAACCCAGGCGCTGACCCAGCACCGTTTCGGCTTCGAGCCCGTGCCCGGCCTCACCTTGCGCGGGAAGGCGACGCCGGTGGCAGCCTTTCGGTTGACCGGGCGGTTGGCCGCGCCGGCTTCAGGACGAGGGCTGGCCGGACACGGGCTGGAAAGCCGGATGGTCGGCCGCGACGAGGAACTGGCACGGCTCGTCGCGCTCTTCGACCAGATGCAGGCCGGCTCGGCCCAGGTCGTCAATCTCGTGGGGGAGGCCGGCTCCGGCAAGTCGAGGCTGATCGCCGAATTCCTCGCCACGCTCGAAGCGCAAGGAAAGCTTGCCGGTGGCGCTATCCGCCGTGCCGCCTGCTCCTATCTCGGCGAGCCCGCCTATGGCGTCTTCTCTGCCTTGTTCCGCGAAGCCTATCGCGTGCACCGGGACGATACGCTCGAGGTCGCGGGCCTGAAACTGGCCGCAGGCCTCGTCGCGCTCGGCGCCGAGGCCGACATGGCGGAGGCCGTAGCGCCAGTCCTGAACTATATGCTGGGCGTGGAGGGCGAGACGCCGGGCGACCTCTCGCCGGAACAGGTGAAACGCCAGATTGCGCTTGCTGCACGCATGCTGATCGACCGGCGCTTGGATCAGGGGCATCTTCTCATCGTCGTCGAAGACCGCCATTGGGCCGACGCGGCCTCGGTGGACCTCCTGTGTGACGTAGCCGATCATCTCGCCGACCGGCGCTTGATGATCGTGCTGTCGCATCGCCCTGGTGGGCCGTCCTTGCGCCTCGCGCGGGCCTCGCAGTCGAGCCTTCACCTCGGCCCGCTCTCCGCGGATGAGACGCGGACCTTCGTCGGTGCGCTTTTCGGTGAGGCCGATGGCGATGCGCTCGAGGATATCCGGGCCTTCGTCGCCCGGCGGGCGGGCGGCAACCCTCTCTTCGTGGAGGAGATCGTTCGCAGCCTCGTGGCCAGGGGGATCCTCAAAAGGGAGGGCGATCGCTGGATCCGCGCGGCTCCGTTCGACGCCGAGGAGGTGCCGCCGACCCTGCAGGGGCTGCTGCTCTCGCGCGTCGACGGCCTGGCCGCCGGAGAGCGGCGCGTGCTGTATGCGGCGGCCGTGCTCGGCATGGCGTTCGAACAAGCCCTTCTCAGCGATGTCGCCGCGGAACCGGCCGCTGTCGGCGCTGCACTCCAGCGCCTGGCCGAGGTCGGTCTCGTCTGCCGTCTCGGCGGTGAGGGCGGGAGCCATCGCTTCACCCATGCGCTTATTCACGAAGCCGTCTATCACAATCTGCTCCTCTCCCGCCGCACAGAGCTGCATGAGCGGGCGGGTCGAGCGCTTGAGCATGCCGTGGGCAGTCGCCCCGAAAGACTGAGCGATCTCGAAGCGCTGGGGCATCACTGGAGCCTGAGCTTCGACAAGGCCAAGGGTGCACGCTATCTCATGGCGGCGGGCGACAGGGCCCGCGCTGCCTACGCCAACGAGGATGCGATCCGGCACTATGAGCAGGCCCTTCGCACATTGGCCGAGTGCCGCGGTAGCGAGAGCGATATCCGTTCCACGCGGGAACGGCTGGCAGATCTCCTGGCATTGACAGAGCGGCGAACCGAAGCAGCGGGTCACTATGAGGCGGTGCGCCAGGCACTCGAAGCCGCAGGCGACCAGGCGGGCGCGGCCCGGCTCCAGCGCAAGATCGGCGGCCTGCATTGGGAGGCGGGCGATCGCGAGGGCGCCAGGGCCAGTTTCATGCGCGGCCTTGCGCTGCTCGGCGAGGAAGGTTACCTGCCCGAGCGTGCGCAGCTGTTCCAGGAGGTCGGCCGGCTGGCCTTCCGTGCCGGCGACAATGAAGGAGCGATCGACTGGGCGGAGCGGGCGCTGGCCGAGGCGGATCGGGATGCCGATTCCGATCTCGAACCGGATCGTATGCGTGAACTCGCGGCGATACGCGCCCAGGCTTACAACACGATGGGCGTGGCGCTGGCACGCACCGGCCGCTCGGCGGCCGCCGTGGAGCAGATCGAGCGTAGCGTCCGGCTGGCCGAGGATCATCATCTGTTGCAGGCCGCCTGCCGCGGCTACACCAATCTCGGCGTGCTCTACAGCACCTTCGATCCCGAACGCAGCATCGCGACGTGCCTGCGTGGATTGGAAACCGCCAAGAAGGTGGGAGACCTGGGTTTCCAGTCCCGGATCTATGCCAATCTCGCCGTCGCCTATTGCGCCCTGACGGATCGGTGCGAGGCGGAGGGCGTCAAGGCGGCGCAAATGGCGGTCGAGCTCGACCGTCGGCTGGGCCTGCTCGACCATCTGGCGGCGCCGCTGATCATTCTTGGCCAGATCTATCAGTGCCGGGGCGAGCATGCGCTCGCCTTCGCATCCTATGAGGAAGCCTTGCGCCTGGCCGAGCAGATGGGCGAGCCGCAATTCCTGTTTCCCTGCTACGATGGTCTGGGCACGCTTCATCTGGATGCTGGGAACCAGGACCAAGCAGCGCTATACTTGGCCAAGTCTGAGGAGGTCTGTCAGCGTGCCGGCCTCGAACCGGATGCCCTGATGGTTCTGCCGTTTCTGTGCTAAAGCGTTTTCCAGAAAAGTTGACAGACTTTTCGATTGAGAAAGCGCGTCAAAACAAAGGGTTAAAGCGAGAGTGCGATTTAGGGAAATCGCACTTTGCTCTAGCTCGATTGCCTGTCGTTGCATCGTTTCGGCCGAAAGCCGGCATCTCATTTTTCAACGCGATATTTTGGCTTGAGCGTTCTGCGACTTGATCGAGACCCCTTGAATCTGAAGCGCCTCGAAGCGAAGAGCAAAAAGCCAAAAACCATTTCACGACAACGCGTTCCGCATCGAGATGAAAGGGGTTTCGCATGAGCATGCAGCCGATACAGGTGCCGGTCGCCCCGGGCGAATTTGCGCCGGATTTCTCGCTGCCCGCCCTCGACGGGTCGGGCACGGTGTCGCTGGCCGATTATCGCGGCAAGAGCTCGCTCTTCCTTGCCCTGTTCGTCGGGCTCTGGTGTCCATTCTGCCGCAGATCGATCGCCCAGATGGCCGCTGCCGGCCCGCAATTGCAGGCACTGGGGGTCGAGACGCTCGGTATCGTCGCCACCGAGCTTGAAAATGCGCGCCTCTATTTCAAGTTTCGCCCGAGCCGCCTGCGCATCGCCACCGATCCGGAGCTTTCGACGCATCGGGCCTATGGCGTCCCCAAGCCGATGCCGACGCCCGATTTGATGGCTGCCTTGGCGGAGATCCGCGTCAACCCCACGGGTGATCTGCCCGAACCCCTGCCAGTGCGGCAAGCCGCCGATGCGCTGGCTCGCCTCGACGGCTATGTCGAGAACCCGACCGACCATGCCGACATGGAACGGCAATGGCCTCAGCTCAAGGGCCAGTTTCTCATCGACAGCGACGGGCGCGTGCGCTGGACCCATATCGAATGCAGCGAGGGCCTGGCTGGAATTGGGAAATTCCCGTCCACCCAGGAGATCGTCGCAGCGGCCAAGACCTTGCTCGGGCATGGGGCCGGCAGGCCCCACTGATTGCCCGGGGCGAAGCCCGGCTCCGGCACGCGTCCTGAGCCGGCCTTCACTTCCGGCCGACCAGATGGGGGCCGGTGTTGGCGTCCACCACTGCCGGCTTCGAGCTGTCGATTGCGCCGTCCCATCCTCCGCCCAACGCCTTGGCCAGGGCGATATAATATTTGGTGATCGCCACCTGGCTCTGGAGCTGGGAGTCCTGCGCCGAATAGAGCGAGCGATCAGCCGTGAGCACGTCGAGGAAGCTCTGCGAACCGACCTGGTAGAGCGTGTGGGAGAGCCTGGCGGCCTGCTGGTAGCCCTTCACCGCCTGGCCGAGTTGCTGGGCGTTGCGGCGCTGGGTCGCAAGATTGACGAGCGCATCCTCGACGTCCCGCAGGGCCGTCAGCACCGCGGAGCGCAGGGCGATGAAATACTGGTCGCGCTGGGCCTGCGCGACCTCGACGGCCGCGCGCAACTGGCCGCCCTGGAAGATCGGGACGGTCAAGGTCGGCCCGAACGACCAACTGATCGAGGAGGTCTTGGCGAGGTCGCCGATCTTGGTGCCCGAGGTCGAGAGCGAACCTGTGAGGCTGACGCTGGGATAGAGTGCGGCCTCGGCTTGGCCGACCTTCGCCGTATATTGGGCGAGCTGGCGTTCGGCGGTGCGGATGTCGGGCCGGGAGGAGAGGATGTCGGCGGGAATGCCGGTAGGCAGGGCCCGTCCCGGCATCGGGATGGGTGCGGTCCGCTTGAGGCGTTCCGCCAGCGCCGACGGCTCGCGGCCGAGCAGGACGCTGAGCTGGTGCACGTCCTGGGCGAAGGATTGCTCGTAGATGGGAATGTTGGCGGCCGTAGACGCAGCCTCGGCCTCGGCATTGGCGGTATCGACCGCCGAAGCCGAGCCGGCCTGGAGCTTGGTGCGGGTCAGCGCGGCGGTCTCGCGCTGCGATGCCGCTGTGCGCCGGGCCAGCGCGATGCGGGCCTGGTAACCGCGCGCATCGACATAGGCTGTCGCGACATCGCCGACGAGCGTGACCAGCGTGGCCCTGAGATCGGCTTCGGCCGCGTCGACACCATAAGTTGCCGCCTCGACATTGCGATGGTTGGCGCCGAACAAATCGAGTTCCCAGCTGGCGTCGAGGCCCGCGCTGAAGGCATTGGAGGTGCTGCTGCCGCCCGCGCTGCTTGACGAAGTGCCGCCAACCTGGCTGCGCGAGGCATCGCCCGAACCGCTCAGCGTGGGATAGAGGCCTCCGATCGCCTCACGCCGGCTGGCGCGCGCCTCGCGGATCTTGGCCTTGGCCGTGGCCACGTCGAGATTGCCGGCGACCGCCTCCTCGATCAGGCCGTTGAGGATGGGGTCATTGAGGCGTCGCCACCATTGCGAAAGTTCGGGCTTGCGCCGCTGCTGGCTTGCGTCGGCGCCGCTCCAGCGCGACGGCATGGTGAGGCCGGGGGCCTTGTAGTCAGGCCCGACCACGGCGCAGCCGGAGAGCACGATGGTGGCGGCAAGTAGTGTAGCGATATGCAGGCAAGACCGGAGCGAACCCGGCTTGTCCGACGCCGATTGATTGAGGGACTGCATTCACATCGCTCCTGCGGCTGAATTGGAGTCGAGTTTTTCCTGGGTCTGCGAGGAACGGCGCGAGAAGAGGCGCCGGACGACGACGAACAGGAGCGGGATGAAGAAGACGCCGAGGACGGTGGCGGCGAGCATGCCGCCCATCACGCCGATGCCGATCGAATTCTGGCTGCCCGAGCCGGCGCCTGAGGCCACGGCAAGCGGCGTCACGCCGAGGATGAAGGCGAGGGACGTCATCAGGATCGGGCGCAGTCGCTGGCGCGAAGCATCCAGCGTCGCCTCGATCAGGTCCTTGCCGGCCTTTTGCTGCTCCATCGCGAATTCGACGATCAGGATGGCGTTCTTGGCCGCGAGTCCGATCGTGGTCAGCAGGCCGACCTTGAAATAGACGTCGTTGGATTGGCCGAACCAAGTGGCTGCCAGGACCGCGCCGAAGATGCCGAGCGGCACGGAGAGCAGCACGGCAAAGGGGATCGACCAGCTCTCATAGAGAGCGGCGAGCGCGAGGAACACCACCAGCGCGGAGATGAGATAAAGCTGCGTCGCCTGGCTGCCCGACAGGCGCTCCTGTGCGGAGAGGCCGGTCCATTGGTGGCGATAGCCCGGCGGCAATTGCGCCACCATGGCATCGATCGCGTTCATGGCGTCGCCTGAACTGACCCCCGCAGCGGCAGCCCCCTGGATCTCGACGGCGGAGGCGCCGTTGTAGCGTTCGAGGCGCGGCGAGCCGTAGCTCCACTTGCCGGTGGCGAAGGCCGAGAAGGGCACCATCGCGCTGTCGGTGTTGCGGACGAACCAGCGGCTGAGATCCTCGGGCTGCATGCGAAAATCCGCATCCGACTGCAGATAGACCTTCTTGACCCGGCCGCGATCGATGAAGTCGTTGACATAGGTGCCGCCCCAGGCGGTGGACAAGGTGGCGGTGATGTCGGACAGGCTGAGGTCGAGGGCGCTGGCCTTCTCCTGGTCGATGGCGACCGAATATTGCGGCGTATCCTCCTGGCCATTGGGGCGTGTTCCGACCATGAGGGGGCTTTTGGCCGCCATGCCGAGCAATTGGTTGCGCGTCTGCATGAGCTTGTCGTGCCCGGCGCCGTTGAGGTCCTGGAGGAAGAAGTCGAAGCCGCCGGTGTTGCCGAAGCCGGTAACCGCCGGCGGCGTGAGGGCGAAGACATTGCCGTCGCGGATCTGCGAGAAGGCCTTCATGGCGCGGCCGACGATCGCCTGCGCCTTGCCGTCGGGAGCCGTCCGTTCGCTGAAATCCTTCAGCGGGATGAAGGCGAGGCCGACATTCTGGCCCGCACCGCCGAAGCCGAACCCGACCACGGAAAAGACGCCCTCGACATAGGCCTTCTCGTCCTTGAGATAGTGGTTGGTAACCTGTGCCAGCACCTTTTCCGTCCGGTCCTGCGTCGCGCCGGGCGGCAGGGTCACGCTGGTGATCACCACGCCGGTATCCTCCTCCGGCAGGAAGGAACTGGGCAGGCGATCCAGCAGGAAGAACATGCCGCCGGCGATGGCCACGAAGACCAAGAGGAAACGCCAGGGCCGGGCGAGCACGCCGGCAACGCCAGAGCGATAGGCCGTTGCGCTACGGTCGAAGCCTCGGTTGAAAAGACCGAAGAAACCCTTCTGGGTGGCGTGGTCCTTGGGAGGCTTGAGGATGGTGGCGCAGAGCGCCGGGGTGAAGACCAGGGCCACCAGAACCGAGAGCACCATGGCCGAGACGATGGTCACCGAGAACTGGCGATAGATCACGCCCACCGAGCCCGAATAGAAGGCCATCGGCACGAAGACGGCGGAGAGCACCGTGGCGACGCCGATCAGGGCGCCCGTAATCTCGCCCATCGAGCGTAACGTCGCCTCGCGTGGTCCCAGGCCCTCCTCCTGCATGACCCGCTCAACATTCTCGACCACGACGATGGCGTCGTCGACGAGAAGGCCGATGGCGAGCACCATGGCGAACATCGTCAGCGTATTGATGGAATAGCCGAACAGAGCGAGGATGCCGAAGGTGCCGAGCAGTACGATCGGCACGGCGAGGGTGGGGATGATGGTGGCCCGGATGTTCTGCAGGAACAGCAGCATCACCAGGAAGACCAGGACGATGGCCTCCGCCAGCGTCTTGACCACATCCTCGATCGACAGCAGCACGAAGGGGGTGGTGTCATAGGGGTAGTAGACCTTGAGCCCCTCCGGGAAGGTCTGCGCCAGGCTGTTGATCGTCGCCTTGACGGCGTTCGAAGTGCTGATGGCGTTGGCACCCGTCGCCAGGCTGATCGCCAGGCCGGCGGAGGGCTTGCCGCTATATTTGGAGTTGCTCGTATAGCTTTCCGCGCCCAGCTCGACGGTTGCGACGTCGTTCAGGCGGACGATCGAGCCTGAACTCGCGCTTTTGAGAATGATGTTCTCGAACTGCTTGGGGGTCTGCAGGCGGCTCTGGGCCGTCACGGTGACGTTGAGCTGCTGGCCCTTGCGCTGGGGATTGTCGCCGAGCTGGCCGGCTGCAACCTGGGTGTTCTGCGCTTCGATCGCCGAGGAGACGTCGCTCGGCATCAGCGCATATTTGGCGAGCTTGTCCGGGTCGAGCCAGATCCGCATGGCATAGCCGGCTCCGAACAGCTGGGTGGTGCCGACGCCCTCCACGCGCGACAGTGTGTCGTTGAGGCTGCTCTTGACGTAGTCGGCCACGTCGGTGGCCGTCATCTTACCGTCGGTGGAGACGAAGGCGACGACCATGAGGAAGCCGGTGGAGGCCTTGGCCACGGTGATGCCCGTGTTCTGGACGGTCTGCGGCAGCTGGGCCTCGACCAGCTGCAGCTTGTTCTGCACCTGCATCTGCGCCACGTCCGGATCGGCCGCGCTGGTGAAGGTCACGGTGATCGAGGCGCTGCCCGAGGAGGTCGAGGTCGAGGTGATGTAGTCGAGATTGTCGATGCCCGTGAGCCCCTGCTCGATGACCTTGGTCACCGAGTTCTCGACGGTCTGGGCGTCGGCGCCCGAATAGGTGGCGCTGATGGAGACCGAAGGCGGCGCGATCTGCGGATATTGCTCGATCGGCAGGGTGGTGATGGCCAGGATGCCTGCGAGCATCACCGATATGACGATGACCCAGGCAAAGATCGGGCGGTTGATGAAGAAACGCGACATGGCGATGCTCCTGGCCCTATTCGGCCCGAACGGGCGCCGAAGCGTCCGACGGCTTGTCGAGGGCTGAGCTCTGGGAGAGCGGGCGGACATCGCCGGTGGCATCGTCCACGCTCACTTCGGTGGCCGCCACCTCCTGGCCAGCCCGAACCAGCTGGGTGCCTTCGACGATCACCCTGTCGCCATCCGAGACACCGGCATCGACAAGCCAGTTGTTGCCGACATTGCGCTGAACCGAGAGGACGCGCTGGACGACCTTGCCATCGCCACCGACGAAGCTCGCGGTCGCCTCGCCCTTGGTGTTGTGGCTGACGGCCCTCTGCGGCACCAGGAAGCTGTTCTGGGCCAGGCCCACCTCCAGGATGGCGCGGGCATACATGCCCGGCAGGAGCAGCCGATCGGGATTGGGGAATTCGGCGCGGACGGTGAAGGTGCCGGTCGTGGTGCTGACATTGGCCTCGACGAAACGAAGCGTGCCGGTATGGGCGTAGGTGGTGCCATTCTCCAGCTTGAGCCTGACGGAGACGCCCGGGCCGGTGGTCTTGATCCGGCCCGATTTCACCGCCTCCAGGAAGTTCAACAGGTTCGCACTCGATTCCGTCACATCGACATTGATCGGATCGAGCTGGCGGATCGTCGTCAGCGCCGTCGATTGGCCTGAGCTGACCAGGGCGCCCTCGGTGATGGTGGAGGCATCGACCCTGCCGCCGATCGGGGCCTTCATCGTGGTGTAGTCGAGGTTGATGCGTGCCGTTTCCAGCGCCGCCTTGGCGGCGGCGACATCGGCCTTGGCCTGGGCCAACGTGGCGCGGGCGTCGTCGAGGTCCTGGCTGCTGACGGCGTTCTGCTTGATGAGGTTCTGGTAGCGGTCGACCTTGGCCTGGGCGCTGGGGATGGCCGCCTGGTCCTTCTGCAGGGTGGCCTCGGCGCTGTCATAGCTCGCCTGGTAGCTGGCCGGGTCGATCTGGTAGAGCGCGTCGCCGGCCTTGACCTCCGTGCCCTCCTTGAACAGGCGGGTCTTGATGATGCCGGTCACCTGCGGCACGACGTCGGCGGTCAGCGAGGCGCCGACGCGCCCCGGCAGCTCCGCCGTGATGGCGACGGCGCGCGGACGGAGCGTGACCACGCTGACCTGGGGGCGAACGGCGCCAGCGGGTGGTTGATTGCCCTGTTGCTCCTGGCAGCCGGTGACCAGGATGCAGATGGACAGGAGACCGGCCCGACCGAGCATGCGCATGGCGTCTTGGCAGCGCGGACCAGGCCTATCTATCCTGCCGGATCGATGTATTCCTGAGTATATATCTGAATTGAGTTTGTAATTTTTGGGATTATTTTCATGTAATTTCAATATTTTCATCTAATTTCTTTCTAGAATATACGTATTAAGGTCTGGAAAGGCTGTCAGTCGATCTGAATTGTTCGGCAGTTGTGCGGGCAGGGGAGGCCTCGATCTATTCCCGGGCCAGCGCCGTCGCGGGATCGAGGCGAGAGGCGTTTCGCGCCGGCATGTAGCCGAAGACGACGCCGATCAGCATCGAGGACAGGAAGGCGATAGCGATGGAGGCGAGGGAATAGTGCAGGCTGAAGGTCGTGCTGACCGCGTTGAATACGGCCCCGAGGCCGAGTGCCAGGCCGATGCCGGTCAGTCCGCCGATCAGGCAGACCAGCACGGCCTCGATCAGGAATTGCTGCAGGATGTCGCTGCGGCGCGCCCCGACGGCCATGCGCACGCCGATTTCGGCGATGCGCTCGGATACCGATACCAGCATGATATTGGTGACGCCGACGCCGCCGACGACCAACGAGATGCCGGCGATCGCCGCCACCAGGAGCGTCAGGACCTGCGTGGTGCTGGTGATGGTGCGACGAATGTCATCCGTGTTGAGAATGAAGAAGTCCTTCGCATTGTGCCTGGCGGCGAGGAGGGAGGAGACAGCCTGCTCGGCGCGATCCGTCGATGCCTCGTCGACGACGCGCACGGAAATGCTGCGCAGGGAGGTCGTGCCCAGGAAGCGGGCCTGGACCGTCGTGTAGGGCAGGTAGACCGAGGGGTTGGCGCTCGAGCCGAACCCGCCTTGCTGCGGGCGCGTCAGGCCGACGATGCGGCAGGGTACCTGGCCCACCAGGATGATGCGTCCGACCGGGCTGGTTGAGGCCCCGGCGAACAGCGCCTTGCGGGTATTGTCGTCGATCACCACGTCCTGGGCGATGCGACGGACACTGTCGGCGTCGAAGAAGGCGCCTGCGGCAAGCTTGGTACCCTTCACCGCGAAATAGTCCTCGCCGACGCCATTGACCTGGGCCGTAACTTCGACCGAACCCAGGCGCAGGGTCTTGCTGGTCGAGACCGTGGGGGAGGCGGCTGCGACATAGGGCTGGCCGGCGAGCGCCTGGGCATCGGTGAGCACCAGCGTGGTGATCTTGCCGGAGCGGACGTCGCCGAAATCCTTGCCGGGAAACACCTCCAGCGTGTTGGTGCCGAGGCTGTTGATGTCGGCCAGGACCTTTTGCTGCGTGCCCGCCCCGAGTCCGACGACGCCGACGACGGAAGCAACGCCGATGATGATGCCGAGCATGGTCAGGATCGTCCGCAGGCGATGGGCGTTCATCGACCGCAGCGCCATCCGGAAGGCTTCCCGGAACTGGTCGATCCGGACGCGCCATGCCGGCGTGGACGCCCGTGCCGCGCCGCCGACCCCGGTGCCGGGCGTGGACGGTTCGGGTTGCGGTTTCCGGCGATTGGGCCGGTCGGAGACCACCGCGCCGTCTCGCAGCTCGATGATGCGCTCGGCGCGGCGGGCAACCGCCATGTCGTGCGTCACGATGATGATGGTCTGGCCGCCGGCGTGGAGTTCGTCCAGGATGCGCAGCACTTCCGCGCCGCTGGTGCTGTCCAGGGCGCCGGTCGGCTCGTCGGCGAAGATCACGCCGGCGCCGTTCATCAGGGCCCGGGCGATCGAGACGCGCTGCTGCTGGCCGCCGGAGAGTTGGGTGGGGCGGTGGTCCAGACGATCCGCCATGCCGAGGCGGTGCAGCAGGGCTCGCGCGCGGACCTGCCGTCTCGACGGCGGCAGGCCGGTATAGATCGCCGGCATCTCGACATTGCCGATCGCCGTCATTTCCGCCAGCAAATGGTAGCGCTGGAAGATGAAGCCGAAATATTCGCGCCTGAGCGCTGCAAGCTCGTCCGCCGTGAGCGTGCCGGTGTCGCGGCCGGCGACGTGGTAGCTGCCGCCGCTTGGCCGATCGAGGCAGCCCAGGATGTTGAGCAGCGTCGACTTGCCGGAGCCGGAAGTGCCGACGATGGCGACCATCTCACCGGCCGCGATCGACAGGTCGACATCGTGCAGTGCCACGACCGATCCCTCGCCTGAAGGATAGGCGCGATGCACCCCTTGAAGCAGGATCAGGGGCGATGCCATGGTCACATGCCTCCCGGTGGAGGTCCGGCCATCGTCTTGGTGGCGACGGCCCCCGTCTCGCCGATCACCACGCGCTCGCCGGCCTGCAGACCTTCCCGAATCTCGGCGGTGATCTTGTTGTCGAGCCCGCGCTTGACCAGCCGGCGCGCCACGGTGCCGTCGGCCTCGACGACCCGTACGCTGAAGGAGCCGTCCGCCTCCGGTCCGCCGAGGGCAGCTGCCGGAACGGTGAGGACGTTCTGGGCCTCGCGGAGCAGGATATGCACCTCGGCCGTCATGTAGGTCTTCAGTTGGCCATCGGCGTTGGGCACGTCGAAGACGCCGTTGTAGTAGATGGCTTCCGATGAACTGGAAGAGGACGAACTGCTCGTGGAAGTGCTGTCGGTCGAAAAACTGCTGTCGGTCTTGACGGATTCCGGCGCGGGCTCGATCGAGCGCAGGGTTGCATGCAGGCGGTGCTCCGGGGCGCCCAGAATGGTGAAATAGACCTGCTGGCCCGGCCGGACCTTGACCACGTCGGCTTCCGAGATCTGCGCCCGGATCGTCATGGTGTCGAGATCGCCGAGCACCACGAGCGTCGGCGCCGACTGGGTGGCATTGACTGTCTGGCCCTCCTGGACGCCGACCGCGAGCACGGTGGCATTGATCGGAGCCGTGATCCTCGTATAGCCGAGATTGACCTTGGCGGTTGAGACCGAGACCTCGGCTTCGATGATCTGGGCATCGAGCTGGGCAATCTGGGCCTGTGTCGCCTTCACGTCGGCCACGGCGGAATCATAGTCCGCGCGCGAGGAGGCATTCTGGGCGAAGGTCAGCTTCTGCCTGGCGAGCGAGGCCTCGTTCCGGGCCAGGGTTGCCACCTTTTCGTCACGCTGGGCCCGGACATTGTCGAGCGTGGCCTGGGCGGAACGCAGGTCGTTCTCCTTGGTCAGGGCGTCGATCTCGGCAATGAGTTCCCCGGCCCGGACCTTCTGTCCGACGGTGACCTTGAGGGCGGTGATCCGGCCGGAGACCTGGGCGCCGACGGCGATGAGCCTGACCGGCTTGAGCGTGCCGGTTGCCACCACGCTTTCTTCGATATTGCCGAGCACGGCCGGTGCGGTGATCAGGTCGGCCGCGGGGGTGGGTGATAGCTGCGTCCTGGCAAGCCAGCCGAGCAGCGTGGCGGCGCCAACTATCAGGATCAGGCTTGCAATCCGTCGCCGCCAGTGCCCGCCGCGCGGCGGAGCAGGACTTGGCGATCGGGCGTGCAGCGTCTCGGCGCCGGGCCGAGTAGCTTCGGATCCATGCTCACGCTCGCCCGGAAGGGCAGCGTGCAGGGCGGCGGTACTCTCAGTCCTGGGCATGATCGCGATCTTCGGGCAAGGCTGCCGGTTTGGTCGCCAGGCGCTTGCCGCGCTGAAGGCTTTGGGCACCTATGCGACAATCGTCATGCAGTCTCGGACGCTGGGCTGTTCGTGCAGATGAATTCATCTGGAAAAGAGTGGCTCCTGCCGAGGCGGCGCCGGCATCATGCCGCCTCTCGATGGGAAGCCAGGATAATCCTTGCCCCTGGGGGCTGGGATTAAGTCATGTTACGAATTGTTGCCTTGCCCAGGCGGCAGCTGTGCGGGGCGCAACAAAAAATTATAATAAGGCCGCTGCCGCTCAGGCAGCTCGACGCTAAGATGGCACCATGCCAGCCGAACAGACTTTCATTTCTTCCGTTTCCCAGACCGCGCCGATGGCGAGGCCGCACATACTTTGCGTCGAGGACGACGTCGAGATTGCCCGTCTGCTTGCAGACGTGCTGGAGGAGAACGGTTTTGCCGCCTCCTGTGTCGGCTCGGCAGTGGAGATGGACAGGGTACTCGAGCGCGGCGGCGTCGAACTCGTGGTGCTCGATTTGATGCTGCCGGGCGAGGATGGCCTCAGCGTCTGCCGGCGGCTGCGGGCCGTATCCGCCATCCCGATCATCATGGTCACGGCGCGCAGCGACCAGATCGACCGTATCGTCGGCCTGGAGATCGGTGCCGACGACTATGTCTCCAAGCCCTTCAATTCGCGCGAGTTGGTCGCCCGCATCCGGGCCCTCCTGCGCCGGGCGGCGGCCACTGCGCAAACAGGGCCTTCGCGCGAACGCGGCCTGTGCTTTGCCGGCTGGCGTATCGATCCAACGGCCCGGGAACTCTATGATCCGGCGGGCGTGCGCATCTCGTTGACCAGCGTCGAGTTCGACCTGCTTCTCGCCTTCTGCCGCCATCCCGGCCAGGTCCTGTCGCGCGAGCATCTTCTCGAACTCGTCCATGGCGGTTCGGTCGGGCCGATCGAGCGCAGCATCGACGTGCATATCAGCCGCATCCGCCAGAAGATCGAGGCGGATCCACGTGATCCCCTGATGATCAAGACCGTGCGGCTGGGCGGCTATGTCTTCACGCCTGCCGTCGGGCCGGACTGATGCGAGCCTGGGAACGTCTGGTCCCGCGCAGCATCACGACGCAGGTCACCGGTCTCGTCGTGGTTTCGGTGCTGCTGGGCACGATCATCAACATCATCCTCGCGATTCTGCTGTTCAGCGCGCCTCCGCCGGACGATTCTCCGCCGGCGGTGGCTTCTCGCATCATACGGGTCACCCAGTTCATCAAGGCAGCGAGGACGCCCGCGGAGGCAGACATCGTCCTTGCCGCCATCCGCAACGCCGGCGTGAAGGTGGAACGGGTCGCCCTGTCGGATCTGGCGTCCGCCCCGGAGGAGGCCCACTGGTCCCTGTGGAGCAGCCCGGTTCCGCGGCACATCCGGTCTGGCTACGGCGTCGAGATTCTCGAAGGGCGGCGTTATGCGCCCGGACCGTTGCAGCAGATCGTCGTGCGGCTCGATGCGGCCCATGCCCTGGTCTTCGACGCCGCGATCGGTGCTGCGCCATGGCCCCTGTTCCTGACACCGACGGCTCTGGTTCTCTCGATCGTACTGATCTTTGTGATGCTGCTGTCCGTCTATGCGGTGCGCTCGATCACCGCGCCGTTGGCGGCCGTCGCAGCGGCGGCCCAGTCCTTCGGTCGTTCCCCGCAGGATGTGCAACCCATTCTCGGCGGAGGCCCCCGCGAGATCGTGCAGGTCACCGAAGCCCTCAACGATATGCGTACCCGTATCAAGGCCCTGCTGGACGATCGCACGCGCATGCTGGCCGCCATCAGCCATGATTTGAGGACACCGCTCACCCGGCTCCGGCTCCGTGCCGAGCGTGTGCCGGAAGACAGGCTCCGCGAGGGGATGCTGACCGACCTTGCCAATGTCGAGCACATGCTCAACGAGACGCTGGACTATCTGCGCGAGGATGGCCGGTTCGAGGCGATGTCGCGGATCGACCTGCCGAGCCTGCTCCAGACGATATGTTCCCAGTTCGTCGACGTGGGTCATGCGGTGACCTATCAGGGCCCCGCAAAGCTGACCTGGAGCGCGAGGCCCAGGGAACTGACCCGCGCTATCACCAACATCGTCGAGAATGGCGTCAAGCATGGCGGTGCGGTGACCGTCACGCTCATCGACCGTCAGCCCCAGCCTCATGCCCAGATCGAGATCGACGACGACGGGCCAGGCATTCCCGCCGATCTGCGCGAGCGGGTGTTCGAGCCTTTTTTTAAAGCTGATGCTGCCCGCACGCAGGACGGCGGGGGCTTCGGGCTGGGATTGTCGATAGCCAGGGATATCGTGCGGCGGCACGGCGGCGACATCGTCCTCGCAGACCATGTTCCGCATGGCCTCAAGGTCAAGCTCTCCCTGTCCGCCGGCGCACTCGATCATCCGCGCTGAACCGTCCTGCGCTCGCGCAGGGGGCTTCGGGAGCTTCGCATCGCGTGTCTCACAATGAGGACTTCGTGCCCCGCATTACCGTCCTGTATCTTTGGCGACACGTGAACGATCTTCGTTACGCTCGCGCCTTCTTTCGCAGCATCAGGCGCTTTCCGGCTGGCGCAGAGTATGATTTCGTCTTTGCCGCCAAGGGGTATGCCATCGGCGACCGGCTTCCGCACCAGCCCGACCTCGCGGCTTTGCCCTGCGCCTCCGCCAAGGTGATGCACTTTGCCGACGAACGCACGCCGGTCTCGATCTATCGGGAGGTTTCGGAAAGCTGCGGCACCGAGTTCATCCTGGTTTTCAATTCGTGGAGCCGGGTCCTCGCCGCCAATTGGCTCGCGCATTATGTCGGAGCGTTCGATCGCAATGCCGATTGCGGTTTGGTCGGTGCCACCGGCTCCCATGAAGCGGCCTGGGACCAGCCCTTTCCCAACATGGCGATCCGCAGCAATGCCTTCATGGTCCGGACCGCACTGTTCAACGCATTCGAACTCGGCGATCCCAGGACGGTCCTGGACGATCACTTGTTCGAGGCTGGTCCAAATGGGATGACCAGGCAGGTCATGGCGCGGGGCCTCACGCCTTTCGTCGTCGATCGCTTCGGCGCCGCCTGGCCGCCGGGGCGCTGGATGCAGAGCCAGACATTTCGCGCTGGGGAGCAGGGAGGGCTCCTCGTCGCAGACAATCGAACGAGCCAGTATGCCTGCGGAAGCCCACGCAAGCGGGCTCGCCTGATCATGCGGGCCTGGGGGAACGATGGGGTGGCCAGCAAAGGCTCGTTCGCCAGGCGGACCGCAGCCTGGCTGTGGTGGCATTATCCAAGAGGCCCGCTTGACATGGTCGGGGACGGCCTTGCCGCTCTCGACCAGTTGTTGCGCAGAATGACCGGGCGGCCAGCCAACCCTGGGCGCAGAGTGTTCCCCAACTGAACGCCTGCCGGAAAACCGAGCATCGATTACCGGGCAGAAATGGCCGCTTTCCGCAACCATGGAAGGCCGCTCCAGGCATGACTCGGATCGACCTCGCTATCCCGCAATATTTCTTAATATCTTGAATTGTAAGTAAATAATTTTGAATATTTATTATAACAAATATATATCAATATATAGTAATCGTAATTCGGTATTATTTATCAATTATCTTTAATAAATATAAGATTCTAAAAGTAATTAATTTTATAGGGGCGATTATTGGAAAGTTAATCCGCGCATTTTGCGAAGGCGGCTCTGCCTGGTGCGCGTACTCATATGCCTGGGCCGGAGTGAATCTCGAGAGGACGTGATATGGCGGAGAGCCTCTATTGGCTGTCAGATGAAGCATGGGGGGCTCTTGAGCCGCATCTTCCGCACGGGGAGGCCGGAAAACCCCGTGTCGACGACCGTAGGGTGATCTCGGGTATACTCCATGTCCTGAGGACGGGCTGTCGATGGTGCGACGTGCCGTCTGTCTATGGCCGGCCGAGCACGATCTACAATCGTTTCCATCGTTGGTCGCAACGGCATGTCTGGCACCGGATTTTTGCTGGGCTGGCCGCGGCGGGGCCCGTACCGAAGGACCTTTCGGTCGATGGCGAGCATATCAGGGCGCGCCTGTTTGCGCCTGTCTCCAGATGGCGCCGGCAATCTGCGTCCCCCTTTGCCGGAGAGCGCTTGGAATTTCCGGTCGGGTCAAAGGTGGTCGTGAACAAGCCGGATGTCGGCTGAGTCCGGCCCGGGATCCGGCATTCGCACCTCAGTCCCCTTCAAACGACCAAATATGCCAACTGCGAGAGACGATGACCGAAAACGGAAAGCGGCGCACTCACATCCTTCTGGCTTGCATGCCGAAGTCCGGATCGACCTTCCTTTCGGACATCATCAGCGAAATCGGAGACTTCAAGCGAGCCGTTCCGCTACCGGCCGCCGGACGCAGGGAGCAGGAGCTCGACGAATTCTATCTGCAACAGATCGATGATCAGGACTATGTCGCCCAGCTGCACATCCGAAACCATCGCTGGACCGAGGAGATGTGCCAGGACTATGGCATCACCCCCATCGTTTTGGTTCGGAGCCTCTTCGATTGCGTCGTCAGCCTGCGCGATCACATCCGGCGCGAGGGAAATCTGTGGCCGATGATCTGGCTGAGACCGGAACATGCGCATCTGGACGACGCGACCCTGGATCGCATGATCGCGCGCCTCGCCATTCCCTGGTACCTGAACTTCTATGTCAGCTGGCGCAATGCCCCGAACAGATTGCTGATTACCTATGAAGAACTGATCGAGGGTCCTGTCGAGATCACCAGGGAGGTGCTGAACTTCGCGCAGGCCGCCGTCTCCGATGACCAGATCAGGCAGGCAGTTCAAGCCGTACAGGGCAAGGCGGCCAGCCGCCTCAATGTCGGGGTTCGCGGCCGCGGCAATGGTCTCGACCACGAAACGGTGAGGGGCATTCTCGAACTGCTGGATTTCTATCCCGAGTCCGCCGACGATCCGTATTTCCAGATGCTCAGGGAGCAGGGGCGCGACATCCTGTCCGGCGATGCGCCGGCACGGCCGAAGAACCTGGCTGGGAGCCGGTCATCCCGGGTGCGGATCGCCAGGAAGCGCAGGCGATGGTGGAAGAACGAGCATCTTGTCCGCTTTGTGGCACCGGTGCTGCTCGGTATCGCGGCCGTTTCCTACAGCCTGATGCCCAATGACCTGATCCCCGATTCCGCCTTCTACGGATATGTCGACGATGCGATCATCATCGCATTGCTCGCTTTCCTGGCAGGCCGGCTGACCAAATATAAACGCGGCGGCAGCTCGCTTGCGCGCCGAAGGCCCGATAGCGCCTCCGTGCAGCGAATGCTGCGGCGGCTTGAATATCAGTAGATCAGCAGTAAAAACCTCACGCCGGCGAGAAGTATTCCTGCGACATAACAACTCGTAATAAGTCTTAATCGAGACGCCAAGTTTCAGTCACCGTTCACGTCCTTAGTTCTGATGTTCCGGCCACCCAAGGCCGAGAATACGGATCATACGAAGGTTGCAAGACTTTCGAGTTCCGGCCGGTGCCTTCCGTTCAATCCCGCAACGTTCACGTGGGGCGCTGCACGGCGCCCGGGATGCCGGGGCGCTTTTCTGTCCATCGGGTGCAGGTAGATAAATGCAATGACTGCGAAAGTGATAGTAGGTGTTCCAGTCTATAATGGCGCGGAGCAGCTGCGAGACTGTCTTGAGTGCCTGATATCTCAGACATTTCGAGATATCGAGATACGCATATACGACAACGCTTCTCAGGACTCCACGCCGGAGATTGCGCAGGATTTCGCAGCCAGAGACAGCCGCGTCAAATATATCAGGCATCCCGAAAATATTCGGGCAATGCCCAATTTTCTCAGTGTCCTAAGAGACTGCGAAGCCGAGTTCGTCATGTGGCGTGCTCATGATGATCTGTGCGCGCCGGACTATATCGAAAGGCTCTATGTTTCTCTCGTGGCTGAGCCGAGCGCAAACGTTGCCGTGCCGACCACGCGCACGCAAACTCTCAGCAGGACAGTGCGCGTCAGCCGCCCAAAGCCCTTTGTCGGTAAATCAAACCTGATCTCGATCATCCAACTCATGTTCAATTCGCATGCCGGATGGTTCTACGGCCTGTGGCGCCGGGACCGACTGCTTGCGGATTTCGAGGAATGCTGGCGCGCATTCTCCCATCCTTGGGCCCTCGATCATTTGATCCTGTTCCCGTCGCTGCTCGAGAAGGCGGTCGTCGTCGTGCCTGAGGCGCTCTTCGTTCAGCGCTTGGTCGTCAAGGGTTATTCGCCCCAAAAGGGGACCTCTCCCCCGCTTGCATTGATGACCGGGCTTCGCAAGAAATTTTCCGCGCAGTGCCGCCTCTATATCGAAAGATCTCAGTATTCCGAGGTTGAGAAACTGATCTTGCGATCAATATTGCCAATCTATGTTGACCGTCGGGTCTACAAGATTCGCAAGGTTATCAAGAGAAAGCTGCTCATGGATCTTGGCGGCGCCAGCTACAATACAGATTTCTGAGCAATATCATGGGCAGGCAATAATGCGTGTACTCGTTACAGGCGGGACGGGGTTTATTGGCAGATGGGCTGCCGCGTCGCTCGCGGCGGCGGGGCACGAAGTCTTCGTCGTCTCGCGCAAACTCGCGACCATGCCGGGATGCAAGATCATCGTCGCCGACCTGCTCGATCCCTCGATGGCGGAGGTCGCCCTTGCCATATCCAAGCCGGAAGTCGTGCTTCACCTGGCCTGGGATGTGGAGCATGGAAAGTTCTGGGACGCGGAGGCAAATCTGCGATGGACGGTGGCGACGATCCAGCTCGTTTCCGCCGCCCACCAGGCGGGGGTCCGGCGCATCGTGTGTGCAGGCACCTGCATGGAATACGACCTCTCGTCAGGTCATGCCTGCAGCGAAGTGGAAACCAATATTCGACCAAGCACGCTCTATGCTGTTTCCAAGGACGCCGCGCGCCGGATCATCGAGGAATTGGCTGCAACGCGCGGTATCGAGTTCGCCTGGGGCAGGTTGTTCTTTCTGTTCGGGCCGAATGAACACCCTAACAGGCTGGTCTCCTCGATCGTCATGAATCTTCTGGCCCGGCGTCCCGTGCTGATGTCCTCGGGCGTGCAGGTCAGGGATTTCTCCAATGTGCGCGACGCCGGCGAAGCCCTGGCGAGGCTTGCCGTGTCGAGGGTCAATGGCGCGGTCAACATCGCTTCGGGAGAAGCTTTGTGCATCAAGGAATTGGCTGAAGAGATCCGCGCGGTTGCGGGCGGTGTCGGAGAGCTCCGCTTCGGCGCCCTGCCGGATCGCCCCAACGAACCGCCGGTCATCGTTGCCGATGTGACGAGGCTGCGCAACGAGGTCGGATATCGACCGATGGGGACCATGCGCGACCGGCTGTCGGAGACGATACGATGGTGGCAGGCGCGCCTGGAAGCGTAGCGCCACGCCGTGGTCGATGATGGTGCCCGCGCCAGGGATGTAAGCCACCTTCCGGGGGTGACACAGCAATCTGCCTAGGGCACGTCACCGCCATGGGCAAGGCATAGGCGTTGCCTTTGCTTCCTGATGATTGAATTACAAAATTCTCCATAATATGTTGATATATTTGTAATAATCTATCTGCCGCATGGGCTATCTCACGCGGCAGGTGGCCGTTCGCCGGTATGGCGGCATCGGCATTCGTGAGCGGAGGAAAGGGCGAGAGAACGTCATTATCATAAGTGATGATTGACTCATCATACCAGTAGATCTATAAGCCTCTCGAATTCGAGAGGAGATCTGCATGACGACGATCGCGCTCTTTGGCGCCGGGGGAAAGATGGGCTACCGGCTGGCCAGCAACCTCAAGGCATCCCGCTTCGAGGTCCGGCACGTCGAGGTGAGCGCGGCCGGCCAGGAACGTCTCAAGACCGGACTTGGCCTCGACAGCGTCGCGCCGGATGCGGCCCTGGACGGGGCCGACGTGGTCGTCCTCGCCGTGCCCGATACGCTGATCGGCAAGGTTGCGGCCGGCATTGCCGACAAGCTCAAGCCCGGCACCATGGTGGTCGTGCTCGACGCCGCCGCGCCTTTTGCCGGTCACCTGCCCGATCGCCCCGACCTGACTTATTTCGTCACCCATCCCTGCCATCCGCCGATCTTCAATGACGAGACGGAGATGGCCGCCAAGAAGGATCATTTTGGCGGGATTGCTGCCAAGCAGCACATCGTCAGCGCGTTGATGCAGGGCCCTGAGAGCGCCTATGCGATCGGCGAAGAGATCGCCAAGGTGATCTGGGCTCCGGTGATGCGCTCCCATCGCGTCACCGTCGAGCAGATGGCGCTGCTGGAACCGGGCCTGTCGGAGACCGTCTGCGCGACCCTCCTGGTGGTGATGCGCGAGGCCATGGACGAGGTCGTGGCACGGGGCGTGCCTCATGAGGCGGCCCGCGATTTCCTGCTCGGGCACATGAACGTGCTGGGCGCGGTGATCTTCGACGAGGTCAAGGGCGTATTCTCCGACGCCTGCAACAAGGCCATCGCCTTCGGCAAGCCTGCCCTCATGCGGGACGATTGGAAGCGGGTCTTCGAGCCGAGCGAGATCGCCGACAGCATCCGCCGCATCACCTGAACCGGATCCTGCAGCAGCCGTCGCCCCTGGGTGGCGGCTGCCTGCTTTCGACCAGGCTTGTCGACGATCCGTCGAGCAGCCAGCCGCCGGCGCCCTCCATAGAAGAACATAGGGGAGGAAGCGCCTTGCTCATTGGGAGGAAAAATGAGCTCGAACACCCTCGCGATCGCCCCCGTCGAACGGTCGGCCATTCGTAAGGCCACCTGGCGCTTGGCGCCGTTCCTGGGCCTGATGTTCTTCATCAATTTCCTGGACCGGACCGCAATTTCCTTTGCCGGCCCACACGGCCTGACCAAGGACCTCGGGCTTACCGCCACGCAATTCGGCTTTGCCGCCGGCATCTTCTTCATCGGCTACATCCTGCTGGAAATTCCCAGCAACCTGGCTCTGCACAAATTCGGCGGTCGCCGCTGGCTTGCTCGCATCATGGTGACCTGGGGCATCGTCTCGGTGCTGTTCACCTGGGTCAGCGGCGTCACCGAGCTTTATGTCCTGCGCTTCCTGCTGGGTATCGCCGAGGCGGGCTTCTTCCCGGGCGCGATCCTCTATCTCAGCACCTGGGTGCCGTCCCGTCACAGGGCCAACATCCTTGCTCTCTTCTACATCGCCCAGCCGATGACGACGGTGATCGGCGCGCCGCTGGCCTCTTCGCTGATCCAGGCCCATGGCTTTTTCGGCCTCGAAGGCTGGCGGATCATGTTCTTCGGCGTCTCGATCCCGGCCATCCTGGTCGGCATCGTCACCTGGTTCTACCTGCCGGACTCGCCCAAAGATGCGAAGTGGCTCAGCGCCGAGGAGAAGGCCTGGCTCACCGGCGAACTCGCCCGCGAGGACAGCACCAAGCGCGAGCCGCACAATGGCTCGATCGGCGCAGCCCTGTCGAGCGGCCGGGTCTGGATCCTGGCGCTCATCTATTTCGGCATGATCTACGGCCTCTACGCGCTGGCCTTCTTCCTGCCCACCATCGTTTCCGGTTTCGAGGCGAAGTTCGCTACCAAATTCACTGTGTTCCAGGCCGGGTTGGTCATTGCCGTTCCCTATCTGCCTGCGGCCATCGCGCTCTATCTGTGGAGCCGGGATGCAACGAAGCGCGGGGTCCGGGCCTGGCATATCGGCATTCCGGCCTTGGTCGGTGCGGTCAGCATCCCATTGGCCCTCTATATGCCATCGCCTGAGACCACGGTTGCCTGCATCACCGTCACGGCCTGCGCCATCTTCTCGGCCCTGCCGAATTTCTGGTCCCTGCCGGGGCGTTTCCTGTCGGGCGCGGCGGCCGCCGCCGGCATCGCCCTCATCAACACCATCGGCAATGTGGCCGGCTTCGCCGCGCCCTATGTCACCGGCGCCGTCAAGGACTACACCGGCCTCTACCAGGCCCCGATGATCATCGTGGGAGCCTTCATGCTGCTCTCGGCCATCCTCGCCTTCCTCGTCGGGCGGGAGATCAGGAAAAGCGGGGAGGGCACGCGGGCCTATGCGCCCCTCAGGCCCTGAGGGCGGCCCGCATCCCGGCAAAGAACGACCCGCCGGACATAACCGGCGGCCATCCGGACTGAACCGTCGACACATAATGGGAGGACGACATGAGCTTGAAACGACTTCTGCTGGGCGCTGCGCTTGCCGGCGTCATGGCATCGGCAACAATGGGTACGGCCCTGGCCGCCGATCTCATAGCCATCATCACGCCATCGCACGACAACCCCTTCTTCAAGGCGGAGGCGCAGGGCGCCGAGGTCAAGGCCAAGGCGCTGGGCTACGATACGCTGGTGCTGGTGCATGACGACGATGCCAACAAGCAATCGCAGTTGATCGACACCGCCATCGCCCGCGGGGCCAAGGCGATCATCCTCGACAATGCCGGCGCCGCCGCCACGGTAGCCGCCGTGCAGAAGGCCAAGGATGCCGGCGTACCGTCCTTCCTGATCGATCGCGAGATCAACGTCGCCGGCATCGCCGTCGCCCAGATCGTCTCCAACAACTACCAGGGCGCCCAGGTCGGCGCGCAGGAGTTCGTTAAGCTGATGGGTGAGAAGGGCAATTATGTCGAGCTGGTCGGCCGGGAGGCCGACACCAATGCCGGCATCCGCTCCAAGGGCTACCATGACGTCATCGACGACTATCCGGACCTCAAGATGGTGGCGCGCCAGTCGGCTAATTGGAGCCAGACCGAGGCCTATAGCAAGATGGAGACCATCCTGCAGGCCAATCCCGACATCAAGGGCGTGATCTCCGGCAACGACACCATGGCGATGGGCGCGATCGCCGCGCTGCAGGCCGCCGGCCGCAAGGATGTGATCGTGGTCGGCTTCGACGGCTCCAACGACGTGCGCGATTCCATCAAGCAGGGCGGCATCAAGGCCACCGTCCTGCAGCCCGCTTATCTCCAGGCCCAGACCGCCGTCGAGCAGGCCGACACCTACATCAAGACCAAGAAGGGCCCCGCCCAGGAAAAGCAGCTGATGGATTGCGTGCTGATCACGCCCGACAATGCCGGCAAGCTCGAAACCTTCGCGCTGGCGAATTGACGTTGCGATGAAAGTCGCTCGGGACCCGCCTCGCGATCTATCGACTTCGACTTCACACATCTCGACCAAAACGAGTAAGGCGCCGCAATCCCTCCCCGACTTCGGGGAGGGTGGGCCGGCAAAGCCGGCTCGGGTGGGGTCGAGTGGCGCGATCTCACCAGGTTCGGACCTGCAGGCGTCACTCTCCCCCTTCCGTCATTTCTACGAAATGACACCTTCCCCGAAACCGGGGAAGGATCGTCGCGCTCTTTTTTGCGAAGTTGAGATGTGTGACTGCGATAGGCCTCGCGGGAGGCGTCCCGGGCCTGTTCCTGATCCCGACAATCGAGGCCGGAGCCCATCCATGCCCAGGCTTGCCAACAGGCTGATGATCGCCGCCATGGCGCTCACCCTTGCAGCGTGCAAGATCGTGCCGACCACCGAAGTCGAGGCCGCCCGACAGGTCGGTGCTTCGGGCGCGGGGCCCGTCTTCGACCCGGACAAGGCCGTCGACGCGATCTGGGCAGCCAAGGTCCTGCCCTATCTCAAGGCGAAGGCGGGCGACTTCGTCGTCGTCCGCGACCTTGCCGCGAAGAATGCGGACGAGGCCGGGCAGAAATACGGGTATCGGGCCAAGGAGGGCACCGTGCCCTGGACCTATGTGGTCAAGGCGGAGGGCCGCATCGTGGCGGCGAATACCGGATCCCGTGCCGCCACCATCGACGTCGACGTCGACGGGGACGGCAAGGCCGACATGGTGGTGCAGATCGGACCGGCCGTGCGCGGCACGGCTTTGCGCGACAGCCTGGATTTCGTGTCCTTCAACGCCTTCACCAATCAGATCGAATACGCCCAGTTCGGCAAGGCCTTCAACGCCAGGGTCAATGCCGACGTGCTGCAGGCCCTGCCGCGCGAAAAGCTGGTCGGCCGTTCCGTGACGGTGCTCGGCGCCTATGTGTTGGAGCCGGGCGGCAAGCCGCCGCTGGTGACGCCGGCCGAACTGGGCCTCGGGGCAGGGTCATGATGCAGGAGGCCCGCCCTGCCATGCCCGATGACGACGTCGTCCTGCGCCTGGAAGGCGTGTCGAAGGTCTATTCCGGCACGGTCGCCGTCAGGCATGCCGATTTCGACGTGCGCCGCGGTGCCGTGAACGTGCTGGTCGGCGAGAACGGCGCCGGCAAGTCAACGCTGATGAAGATCATTGCAGGGGTGGTGCAGCCCACCGACGGGCGCATCCTGCTCGACGGCAAGCCCGTCGCCTTCCGCGATGCCGGCGAGGCGGTGGCGCATGGCATCGGCATGGTGTTCCAGGAGCTCAACCTGTTCGGCAATCTTTCCGTCGCCGAGAACATCTTCGCCGCCCGCGAAATCGTGCGGCTGCCCCTGGGCATCGACCATCGCGAGCAGGAACGCCGCGCTGCCGAGTTCCTGGAGCGGCTCGAAGCCGGCATCGATGCCCGCACGCCGGTGGAGGATTTGCGCATCGGCCAGCAGCAGCTGGTCGAGATCGCCAAGGCGGTGGCGCAGGACGCCCGCATCCTGATCATGGACGAGCCGACCTCCGCGCTCAGCGCTGCCGAGGTCGAGATCCTCTTCCGCGTCATCGCCGACCTCAAGGCGCGGGGCGTCGCGATCGTCTACATTTCCCACCGGCTCGAAGAGCTCATCCGCATCGGCGACTACATCACGGTGCTGCGCGATGGCCGCGTCACCGGGCAGGAGCGCATCGCCAATGTCGACGTGCCCTGGATCGTGCACCAGATGATCGGCTCCGACGCCAAGGACTTCGCCAAGACCGAGGATCATCCGCTCGGTCCGGAAGTCTTTCGCGCGGAGGATGTCTGCCTGCCGCGCGTGAGCGGGGGCCTCGCGGTCGACCATGTCTCGCTGTCGGTCAGGCAGGGCGAGATCGTCGGCATCTATGGATTGATGGGCGCCGGGCGCAGCGAATTCTTCGAATGCGTGATGGGACGCCATCGCCACGCCACGGGTCGCCTCTTCGTGGACGGTAAGCCCGTGGCGGAAAAGGACGTGACGGGACGCATCCGCCGGGGCCTGGCCCTGATTCCGGAAGACCGGCAGAGGGAGGGGCTGGTCAGCATCCTCTCGATCGCCGCCAATCTGTCCATGGCCGCCCTCGGCCGTTTCCTCGCCGGTTTCCACATCAGGCGCGGGCGCGAGCAGGCCGCCATTCGTGCCGCCGTCAAGGATCTGTCGATCAAGGTGGCCGATCCCGAGCTGGAGGTGAGTTCCCTGTCCGGCGGCAACCAGCAGAAGGTGGTGATCGGCAAGGCGCTGATGACCGGCCCGAAGGTGCTGCTTATGGACGAGCCCAGCCGCGGCATCGATGTCGGCGCCAAGGCCGATGTCTTCCGCACCATGCGGCGGCTCGCCGCCGACGGCCTCGGCATCCTGTTCGTCACGTCCGACCTCGACGAGGTGATGGCGCTGTCGGACCGCATCGCCGTGATGAGCAACGGCAAGCTCACCGCCCTGTTCGAGCGGGCCGAGGCTACTGCCGCCAAGGTGGTTGCCGCCTCCGCGCTCGGCCATGGCCCCGTTCCTTCCCCTTCTTCTTCTGCCAATCACGGAGCGCCGGCATGACAGTCGCGCAGGAAACCTTGAACAATCCGTCCGCGGGAAGCGGCTCGCTTGCCCTGAACCTGATGAAGCTGCGCACCTTCATCGCCCTGTTCGCCGTACTGATCTTCTTTTCGCTGGCGGCGCCGAACTTCCTCAGCACGGCCAATCTCATCCTGATGTCGAAGCATGTGGCGCTGAATGCCTTCCTGGCGATGGGCATGACCTTCGTCATCGTCACTGGCGGCATCGACCTGTCGGTCGGATCGATCGTGGGCCTGTGTGGCATGGTCGCCGGCGGGTTGATCCTCAACGGCCTGGACCTTCGCATCGGCTACACCATCTTCTTCAACATCTACGAGGTGATGGCGATCACCCTGCTGGTGGGCATCCTGATCGGCGCCGTCAACGGATTGCTGATCACCAAGCTCAATGTCGCGCCCTTCATCGCGACGCTCGGCACGCTCTATATCGCTCGCGGCTTGGCGCTTCTCTCATCCGACGGCGCGACCTTTCCCAACCTGGTCGGGCGCGCCGATTTCGGCACGCAGGGCTATGCCGTCCTGGGAGCCGGACGTCTCCTCGGCCTGCCGGCCTCGGTCTGGATCCTCGCCGTACTGGCGCTGGCTGCCGCCTATATGGCGCGCTGCACGCCGCTCGGCCGCCACATCTTCGCGGTTGGGGGCAATGAGCGTGCCGCGGGCCTGTCGGGCATCCGGGTCAACCGGGTGAAGCTCTTCGTCTACATGTTCTCGGGCTTTTGCGCCGCCGTCGTCGGCCTGGTGGTTTCCTCCGAATTGATGGCGTCGCATCCCGCCACCGGCGAGAGCTTCGAACTCAACGCCATCGCCGCGGCGGTGCTCGGCGGAACCTCGATGTCGGGCGGCCGCGGCACCATCGGCGGCACCATCATCGGTGCCTTCGTCATCGGCATTCTCTCCGACGGGCTGGTGATGATGGGGGTCAGCGAGTTCTGGCAGATGGTGATCAAGGGCCTGGTGATCGTCATTGCCGTGGTGGTGGATCAGGCCCAGCGCCGGCTGCAGCAGCGCGTTGCCTTGCGCCAGATGGCGAGGCTGGCCTGATGGCGTCCTATCGCGGTGCCCTGATCGGTTGCGGCTTCTTCGCCATCAATCAGCTCCATGCCTGGCGAGACGCCGAAGGCGTCGACATCGTTGCCCTCTGCGACCGCGATCCTGAACGCCTCGCCCAGGCGGGCGACCTTTTCGGCATCGACAGGCGTTATGGCGATGCCGAGCGGATGCTCGAGGCGGAGAAGCCGGATTTCGTCGATATCGCCACCACCGTGGCGAGCCACCGCCCGCTCGTCGAGCTCGCGGCGAAGATGGGAATTCCCGTCATCTGCCAGAAGCCCTTCGCGCTTTCGATGGCGGATGCGCGCGCGATGGTCGAGGCCTGCCGCCTCGCCGGCGTACCGTTGATGGTGCACGAGAATTTCCGTTGGCAGAGTGCGATCCAGGCCGTGAAGACGCGTCTCGATGCCAATGCCATCGGCCGGCCCTTCTGGGCGCGCGTATCCTTCCGTTCCGGCTTCGACGTCTTCAGCGGCCAGCCCTATCTCGCCGAAGGCAAGCGTTTCATCATCGAGGACCTGGGCATCCATATCCTCGACATCGCCCGCTTCCTGTTTGGCGAGGTGACTCAGCTGAGCGCGCGCACCCAGCGGGTCAACCCTGCCATCAAGGGCGAGGACGTCGCCACGATGCTGCTCGATCACGAGGGCGGCCTGTCCTCGGTGGTCGACTGCAGCTATGCCACAAGGCTGCCGGTCGATCCTTTCCCCGAGACGCTCGTCGAGATCGACGGTTCGGCGGGCACGCTGCGGCTCGGTACGGGCTATCGCCTTGTCGTGAACGGACCCGGCGGGCGGGAGGAGGTCGACCTGTCGCCGCCATTGCTGCCCTGGGCCTCGCGCCCGTGGCACAACATCCAGGAGAGTGTGCTCGCCATCCAGCGCCATTGGCTGCATTGCTTGCGCAATGGCGAGGAACCCTCCACGAGCGGCCGGGACAACATCGCCACGATGGCCCTGGTCGAGGCGGCCTATGCCAGCGCCGCCAGTCACCGGACGATCGAGATGGCCTCGATCTGATGCAACCGACACATCGATGATATGTCTTCCTGGGATCGCAGGCATCCTTGCCTGCTCTTCCTCTCCGTCCATCGCGACGCTTCCAAGAGCGGGCAAGGATGCCTGCGATCCCAGGAAGGCGCGGATAGCTTGGGTCTGCGCCTTGATTCTTCGACGCTTTCTCAGGCCGAAGCAGCGGTCTGGTGAACGTAGAGCGAGGCGGAACGATCGAGGTGCCTGACCATCGCCTGTTCCGCGCCGTCCGGATCATGGGCGATGATGCAGTTGAGGATGTCCTCATGCTCGGACAAGGTGTAGTTCTCCTTGCCGGTCCAGATCAGCAAGTCGGTGTGGTACTGCTTCAGCCAGCCGAGCATGGCCTCGCTCATCGCTTCGAACAGCGGGTTGCCGGAGATGGCGGCGATACGCGTGTGGAACAGCATGTCCGCATTGATGAAGGCATCGGCGTCGCCAAGGTTTGCGCGCTGGCGCACAAGGGCCTCCTGCAGCCCGGCGACCGCCTGCGCATCCGCCTTCTGGGCTGCCTGGCGCACCATGCCCAACTCGAAGAAGCGGCGCGCCTCCTTCAGATGCTCCAGCGAGGCCGGGGAGCTCGACAGGAGCACGCTGGCGGCATCGTCGACCTGCTGGAAGATCGACCTGGCGGTGGGCTGGCGAACGCGCGCGCGCTCGCCATGGGAAATGGTGAGCAAGCCGAAAATGCTCAGCTGCTGCATGGCCTCGCGGATGGCGGGACGGCCGACGCCGAGGCGGTCCATCAATTCGCGTTCGGAAGGGAAGGGATCGCCCGGCTGCAGCTCTCCGCTGGTGATCAGCGCCTTGAGGCGGTCGAAAACCTCATCGGAGAGCTTGCGACGGACAATGCGTTGATCGGTGATGGGCATGGGGCATTCCGATTGAGGCCGTGTGTTCGACGGTCTTTGCCGCCTGTTTTGCTGCGAGGCAAGCCGCTCCTGCAACAGTGCCACCGCCGTCCGGAAACAGACAAGGGCGAATTTCCATTGCTTCAACTCAAGTCATGATATACTCATCATACCTGTTAAGCAATTCCAGATCGGGCGCTGCCGAGCCCGCCAACTGAATGGGTGCCATGTCCGTCATTCGCATGACCTATCGCATCGAGACGGCCGGCGACATCGAGAAGCTGGCAGCCAAGATCGCAAGCGACCAGTCGACCGGCACCTTCGTCAGCCTGCCGGGCGAAACGCCGGAGCTGAAGGCGCGCGTGGCTGCGCGCGTCGTGGCGATCCGGCCCCTGGAGGCCCTGGAAATCCCTTCGATTCCCGACCCGTCGGCGCCGGCCGGCGCGATCTACCGGCGTGCCGATGTCGACATCGATTTTCCGATCGAGGCGATCGGCACCGACCTGGCGGCGCTGATGACGATCACCATCGGCGGCGTCTATTCGATCAAGGGGTTCAGCGGCATCCGCGTCGCCGGCATGCAATTGCCCGAGGCCTTCACGGCTGCCTATCCCGGCCCGCAATTCGGCATGGCGGGCACCCGGCGGCTGACCGGTGTCGAGGTCAGGCCGGTGATCGGCTCCATCGTCAAGCCTGCCTTGGGGCTGCGCCCGCCCGAATCGGCCGAGCAGGTGCGCGAACTCGTCGAAGCCGAGGTCGACTTCATCAAGGACGACGAGAAGCTGGCGAGCCCGGCCTATTCCAGCCTCGAGGATCGCGTGAAGGCGATCATGCCCGTCATCCTCGATCATGAGCAGAAGACCGGCAAGAAGGTGATGTATGCCTTCGGCATCTCCCACAGCGATCCCGACGAGATGATGCGCAACCACGACATCGTCGCCCGGGCCGGCGGCAATGCCGCGGTGATCAACATCAATTCGGTGGGCCTTGGCGGCCTGTCCTTCCTGCGCAAGCGCTCGCATCTGGCGTTGCACGCCCATCGCAATGGCTGGGATATCCTCACGCGGCATCCTGGCCTCGGCATGGATTTCGAGGTCTATCAGCAGTTCTGGCGGCTGCTCGGCATCGATCAGTTCCAGATCAACGGTATCCGCGCCAAATACTGGGAGTCGGACGAATCTTTCGTGCGCTCCTTCCGGGCGGTGACGACGCCCCTGTTCGAGGGCGATGTCTGCCCCGTGCCGGTCGTCTGTTCGGGCCAATGGGGCGGCCAGGCGCCGGATACCTATGCCCGTACCGGCAAGACCGTGGACCTGCTCTATCTGTGCGGTGGCGGGGTGGTCAGTCATCCCGGCGGCCCGGCGGCGGGCGTGCGCGCCGTCAGGCAGGCCTGGGAGGCCGCCGTCCAGGGGGTGCCGCTCGAAGCCTATGCGCGCGAGCATCGCGAACTCGCTCAATCCCTGCAGAAATTCGGTGCCGATGCGGCTGCATCCTGAGCTCCACAAGGAAAGAACGATGTCGGGCTTGCTGCTCTCCTATTATGGCGACGATTTCACCGGGTCCACCGATGTGATGGAAGCACTGGCCTCCCATGGCGTGCGCACCGCCCTGTTCCTCCAGCCGCCCTCCGCGGCGCAGCGCGAGCGCCTGGGTGAGTGCGATGCCATCGGCCTTGCCGGCACCAGCCGCAGCCAAAACCCAGCCTGGATGGATGCCGAACTCACCCCGGCCCTCGGATGGCTGAAGCAGCTGGGCGCAGGCATCTGCCACTACAAGGTCTGCTCCACCTTCGACTCCAGTCCGGCGATCGGCAATATCGGCCGCGCCATCGAGATCGGCAGCAAGGTCTTCGCACAGCGGCAGGTCCCGCTGGTGGTCGGCGCGCCCCAGCTCCGGCGCTATACCAGCTTCGGCACCCTGTTCGCCGCCTATCAGGGCCAGGTCTATCGCATCGACCGTCATCCGGTGATGAGCCGCCATCCGGTGACGCCGATGGACGAGGCGGACCTTCGCCTGCACCTTGCCCGGCAGACGCGGGGCAGCATCGGCCTCGTCGACATCGCGGCGCTGGTGGCGGCCGATGCCGACGGCATCGTCGATGCCGTGCTGGCGAGAGGCGAGGACATCGTCCTCCTCGATGTCAACGACGATGCCACCCAATTGCAGGCAGGGCGCCAGCTCCTGCGCCTGCAGCCAAGGCTCGGGCCCTTCGTGGCCGGGTCTTCGGGGGTCGAATATGCGCTGCTGCGCGCCTGGCAGGAAACCGGCTTAGTCGGCGGGAAAAGCTCCTTTGCCGCGCCCGGCATTGCCGATCGCATCGCCGTGGTGTCGGGGAGCTGCTCCCCCACCACGGAGCGGCAGATCCGCCATGCCACCGCCAACGGGTTCGACGGCGTTGCGCTGGACCCGCGCGCGCTCATCAGCCATGGCGAGGCGGCCATTGCCGAAGCCGTCGCCGGCGGCCTTGAAAGGCTGGAGCAGGGACGCAGCGTCATCCTCTACACCGCGCTCGGACCGAGCACCGATATTGGTGACGGGTTCGAGGACGACGGGGACCGCAACCGCATCGGCGTGGCGCTGGGCCGGATCCAGAAGGCTCTCGTCGAACGGGCAGGCTTGCGCCGGGCGGTCATTGCCGGCGGCGATACGTCGAGCCACGCCTTGCGCGAGCTCGGGATTTTCGCGCTGACGACGAGGCTGCCCTTGCCCTCCTGTCCTGGCTCCCCCCTGTGCACGGCCTATGCGGACGCGCCGGCCTTCGAAGGGCTGGAGATCGCGCTCAAAGGCGGTCAGGTCGGCGGCGACGACTATTTTTCGATGATACGCGACGGCCGTGGCTCGGCTTGATCACGACGGCCGGTCGCGTTTCTCCCATCCGGTGCAAAGCAGAGAAGGGCTCAGTTCGTCTTGTCCTGGCTTTCCGGGGCAGACAGGACAATACCCGTCATCGGTTCGACCCAGCTGATATTGTCGCGCACCGATTGCACGCCGGGCGTGTTCTCGGCGATGATCCGGATGGCGTTGCGCTGGTTTTCATCGGTGATCACACCGCTCAGTTCCACCCGGCCATTCTGGACCTCGACCCGGATGGCGCCGGCCGGCGCCCATGGCTGCGCCTGGAATTCGGCCTCGATGGCAGCCTTGATGCCTTGGTCGCTCACCGGTTGCTCTTCATAGGGCTGGCGCAGGAACTCGGCCAGGGTCCGCACCAGATCCGCGCGGGACAGCAGGCCGACGACCCTGTCGTTTTCGATGACGGGCAAGCGCTTGATGCCATGCTGCTCCATGAGGAACACGGCTTCCTCGAGCCGCTCGTTCGGGGCGACGACGATGACGTCCCTGGTCATCACCTCATCGACCCGGCGCCCATGGGTCTGCGCATAGGCCTGGGCCAGGTGTCCCGCCTTGAACAGGGAACTGAACCAGCTTGCCCCGATCTTCTCCGTGCCGAGCTCGGGGCGGCGAAGCAGGTCTCCTTCGCTGAGAATGCCGGCCAGCCGGCCGTCTTCACCGATGACCGGCAGGCCGCTTATGTGCGAGCGGACCATGACGTCGATCGCCTGGGACAAAGTGGTTTGGGGTGTCACGCTGACGATGTTGCGTGTCATCACGTCTGCGACCCGCATGGTGGCCTCCTTGCTGTTGGGTGGGCGGCCGGCATAGGGCGCGACCCGGTGGTTGCTGTCGGATAGCGGCTGAAGCGTCGGCCGCATTGAGCTCACGCAAGCTGGGCGAGCCTCAATTCGTGCCATGCGGCCAGACCCAGTTCTTGATCTCGGGCATGTCGTCGCCATGGCGCCGGACGTAGTCCTCATGCTCGATCAGCTTGTTGCGCAGCGCCTGCTTTACATGGGCGGCCGCCGGCAGCAGGCCGGGGATGCGATCGATGGCGGCTATGGCGAGATGGAAGCGATCGAGACCGTTGATCACCGTCATGTCGAAAGGCGTCGTGGTCGTGCCCTCTTCCTTGAAGCCATGCACGTGGAAATTGTCGTGATTGGTCCGCCTGTAGGTCAGGCGATGGATGAGATAGGGATAGCCGTGATAGGCGAAGATCACGGGCTTGTCGGTGGTGAACAGCCCGTCGAATTCGCGCTGCTCGAGCCCATGCGGATGCTGGCTGGGATCCTGCAGGGCCATGAGGTCGACCACGTTGACGACGCGGATCTTCAGCGAGGGACAATGCTGGCGCAGGAGATCGACGGCGGCCAGCGTTTCCAGCGTCGGCACGTCGCCGGCGCAGGCCATCACCACGTCCGGTTCGCTGCCCTGATCGTTGCAGGCGAAATCCCATAGGCCGATGCCGGCGCGGCAATGGCGTACCGCCGCTTCCATGTCCAGCCATTGGGGAGCGGGCTGCTTGCCGGCGACGATGACGTTGATACGGTCATAGGTGTGCAGGCAATGGTCGGCGACATGGAGCAGCGTGTTGGCGTCCGGCGGCAGGTAGACCCGCACGATGTCGGCCTTCTTGTTGGCGACAAGGTCGATGAAGCCGGGATCCTGGTGGCTGAAGCCGTTATGGTCCTGGCGCCAGACATGGGAACTGAGCAGATAGTTGAACGAGGCGATCGGCTGGCGCCAGGCGAGCTCGCGCGACACCTTCAACCATTTGGCATGCTGGTTGAACATCGAATCGACGATGTGGATGAAGGCCTCGTAGCAATTGAACAGGCCGTGGCGGCCCGTCAGCAGATAGCCTTCCAGCCATCCCTGGCACAGATGCTCGCTCAGCACCTCCATCACGCGTCCGTCGGGCGACAGATGGACGTCTTCCGGCAGGCGAGGCTCCATCCAGGTGCGATCCGTCACCTCCAGCACGGCGTCGAGCCGGTTGGAGGTGGTCTCGTCGGGACCCATGATGCGGAAATTGCGGGCCTCGGCGTTGAGGCGCATCACCTCGCCCAGATAGCGCCCGAGGACCCGGGTCGCCTCCGCATTGGTCCTGCCGGGGGATGTCACCGCAACCGCAAAGGCGCGCGGGTCGGGGCAGTGCAGGTGATATTTCCGGCCGCCATTGGTGTGGGGGTTGGCGCCCATGCGCCGGTCGCCCTCGGGAGCCAGTGCTTTCAGCTCCGGCAGGAGGCGGCCTTCGGCATCGAAGAGCTGGCCGGGTTCATAGCTTCGCATCCAGGATTCGAGCAGAGCGAGATGGCCGGGGTTTTCCGCAAGGCCGCTGAGCGGCACCTGGTGGGAGCGCCAGAAGCCTTCTGTCTTGAGGCCGTCGACCTCCTTGGGGCCCGTCCAGCCCTTGGGACTGCGCAATACGATCATCGGCCAGCGCGGTCGCTCCGTCTCGCCTTTGCTACGGGCCGCAACCTGGATGGCGCGAATGCGGGCAAAGGCCTGGTCGAAGGCCGCAGCCATGGCCTGGTGCATCGGAACCGGCTCCGAGCCCTCGACGAAGAGGACTTCGTGACCCAGGCCCTCGAAGAGCTTGCGGATTTCCTCGTCGCCGAGCCGGCCTAAGATCGTGGGTCCTGCGATCTTGTAGCCGTTGAGATGCAGGATCGGCAGCACCGCGCCGTCATGGACGGGATTGACGAACTTGTTGGAATGCCAGGATGCGGCGAGGGGACCGGTCTCGGCCTCGCCGTCGCCGACCACGCAGGCAACGACCAGGTCCGGATTGTCGAAAGCCGCGCCATAGGCATGGACCAGGGCATAGCCCAACTCGCCGCCTTCGTGGATCGAGCCGGGCGTGTCCGGGGAGGCGTGGCTGGGGATGCCGCCCGGGAAGGAGAATTGCCGGAACAGGCGGCGCAGCCCGTCTTCATCCTCGGAGATCTCCGGATAGATCTCCCTGTAGCTGCCTTCCAGATAGGTGTTGGCCACCATGGCCGGCCCGCCATGGCCGGGGCCGCAGATGAAGACGACATCGAGATCGTCGCGCTTGATGACGCGATTGAGATGGGCATAGAGGAAGTTCAGGCCCGGCGTGGTGCCCCAATGGCCGAGCAGCCGCGGCTTGACATGGTCGAGCGTGAGGGGATCGCGCAGGAGCGGGTTGTCGAGGAGGTAGATCTGCCCGACCGACAGATAGTTGGCAGCACGCCAATAGCGGTCGATGAGGGCGAGTTCTTCGGGCTTCAGGGCGGTGGTCTTCAGGGCTGTGGTCATGGCAAGGGCTTCGAGATTTCCACGAGGGCGGGACGGGGTGCTGGTCGAAGGCGCTTCCAGTTAAACGGCCATGGCGCCGAGAAGTTGCCGATTGCGCAAAACGATCTGGCGGGCATTGGACAGGCCGAGCGCGCCCTTGCCGTGAAGCTGGGAGATGATGCGCGAGACGGTTTCGAGCGTCAGGCCGAGATAGTCGCCGATATCGCGGCGGCACATCGGCAGCTCGAACATGCCGGCGACGGCAAGCCGCCGATCCATTTCGAGCAGGAAGGTGACGACACGCTCGAGGGCCGTCTTGCGGCCGAGCAGGATCATATGGTCTTCGGCGTGCCTGAGGTCCCGCAGGGCCAGCGTGCGCAGGGCATTGGCGACGCCGATATCCTTGAGGGCCGCCTCTTCCAGGCTCTTGCGCCGCACCAGCCGCACCGTGGTATCGACGACGGCGTCGGCGGTCATGCGATGCACCGACCCCATCTCCAGGCCGAAGATGTCGCCGGGCAGGTGGAAGGCGCCGATCTGCCGGCGGCCATCGTCCAGGAGCTTGCAGGTACGAACCGCGCCGCTGATGACTTCGTAGACATAGTCCGCCGGCTCATCGTCGCCATAGATCTCCTCGCCCTTGTCATAGCTATGCACCGTCCCGAGCAGCGCAGGCAGGGGCATGAAGCCGGAGGAGCCGAAACTGGCCGCGCCGATGGCGACAGGTGGTGGCGCGTCGGCGTTCGGCCGGGCGGACATTTCGTGGCGAGAGAACATCGTGGCCATCTCCTGGATGCGGCGGATGGCCGAGTCGTAGGCCCGAAAGAGGCCCGCGAAAATTTCGGTCGAACCCCTAGGGAAGGGCCCCTAAGGGCTTTACCGGATGTCGCCGAAGCGTTTTGCGATTGGGCGGAATCGCCAGGAATCGCATGCTCAAGGAAAGCTCCTGTCGGCGATCGCCGCGCGGACATTCGCGACCAGGCTTTCGGCGATGTGCGGTTTGAGCACGACATGCTGGATGCCGGCGCGATGCGCCTTGTGCTCGATCGTCTCGTCGGGATAGCCGGTGATCAGGACCACGGGGCCGCCTTGTCCTCTCTCGCGCAGATGGAGGGCGAGTTCGAGACCATCCATCTCCGCCATCTTGTAGTCGATGACGAAGCAGTCGGGCGCGAAGGAGGCCATCTGCGACAGGCAGTCGACGCCGCTCGAATAGGTGCGTACCGTGAAGTCCTCGGCTTCCAGAAGGAAGCGGAGCGAGCCGAGCACGTCGCGGTCGTCATCGATGACGGCAATTACGAAGAGAGACTGAGAGGACGTCATGGCGGTTCCCGGCACCGCAGGGGCCCAGACAGGACGGTGCAAAGAGGGAGCATATTCCGGTGTTCTCACGGCGGAATTGATGCAGCTCAAGGTCCGGCCTCGATCCTGGCAGCAGATCAATCGATCAGGGCACCGCTGCGTATCGCCTGCCTGACCAGTTCCGAGATGCTGCCGGCGTGCATCTTCATCATGACATTGGCGCGGTAGACCTCGACCGTGCGCGGGCTGATGTCATATTCCTTGGCGATCGCCTTGTTGGAGAGGCCCGCCACCAGGCCGTTCATGACCTGTCGCTCGCGCGGGCTGAGAGAGGCGAGGCGGGTAGCGAGTTCGCTTGCATCCGCAGCGACCTTCGTCGCCTTGCTGCTTTGTTCGAACGCGGCCCGGAGGACATTGATGAGACGTTCGTCCTCGAAGGGTTTTTCCATGAAATCCAAGGCGCCGAGCTTCATGGCCTCGACCGCGAGGGGAACATCGCCATGGCCGGTCATGACGATCACCGGCAGATCGGCGGCCGCCGCCTTCAAGCGCTTGAGCAATTCGATGCCGTCGATCTCCGGCATGCGAATGTCCGTGACGACGCAACCGAAGCCGAGCTGGGGCAGGGCTTCGAGAAAGTGGTCGGCCGTCTCGAAAGCGGTGACGGCAAAGCCGGAGGTCGACAGGAGGAAGGCCAGCGAGTCCCGCACAGCCGCGTCGTCGTCGATGATAAAGACCCTGGCATTGTTAGGCATCGGAAGAAGTCTCGGGCAAGTTTTGGGAGTCGGCGAGAGTGCCGAGCGGCAAAGAGAAATGGAACGTGGCGCCACCGGCCTGATTGGCCTCGGCCCACATCTTTCCGCCATGGGCTTCGATGATGGAGCGGCTGATGGAAAGGCCAACACCCATTCCCGTCTGCTTGGTGGTGAAGAAGGGCTGGAACAGGTTTGAGCGGACGTCGTCGGCAAGACCGTGGCCGGTATCTTCGACGCGAATGTGTATCATGTCGTCGCCGAACGGGGCATTGGCAACGGTGAGCTCGCGCCGCGTCGATCCCTGCATGGCCTCCAGTGCATTGCGGAAGAGGTTCACCAGGACCTGCTGGATCTGGACGCGGTCCGCCAGGACGAGGTCGCAGGAAGGGTCCAGGTCGAAACGCAGGACAACCCCCTGTTCGCGGGCCCCGACCAGCCCGAGCGCCCCTGCCTCCTCGACGAGCTTGGCGATGCTCTCGATGCGTTTCTCGGTCTCGCTTCTCGTCACGAAGCTGCGCAGGCGCCGGATGATCTGCCCGGCCCGCAAGGCCTGCTCGGCGGCCTGGTCGAGCGCGGTCTCGATCCTGTCGAGGCCTTCGAGGTTGGAGGCGCTCAGCAGGCGCCGAGATCCCTTGAGATAGTTGCTGATCGCGGCCAGGGGCTGGTTGAGTTCGTGGGCGAGGGCGGAGGCCATTTCTCCCATGGCGCTCAGCCGTGACATATGCACGAGTTCCGACTGCAGTTCGGACAGGCGGGCCTGCGTCTGCTGATATTCCGTCAGGTCCCGCACGAAGCCGGTGAAGTAGCGGCGCCCGCCCGACTGCATTTCGCCCACCGACAGATGCATCGGGAAGGTCGAGCCGTCTTCGCGCTTGCCGGTGACGATGCGGCCGATGCCAATGATATGCCGGTTCCCGGTATGCTGATAGCGGTGCAGGTAGTCGTCATGCCGCGACCGGTCCGGCTCCGGCATCAGGATATTGACATTCTGGCCAATCGCTGTCGATCCGGCATATCCGAACAGCCTCTCCGCGGCGCGGCTGAAATACTGCATGATCCCGGCTTCGTCGATGACGACCATCGCGTCGGGAACCGTTTCCAGGATGGAGCGAAGATGTTCCTCGCGCGTGCGCAAGGCTTCTTCGAGGCGCTTTTCCTCGTCGATGTCGATGACGATGCCGCCCAGGCAAACCGCTGTGCCGCTCTCGTCCTTCTGGACGCCGCCCCGAAGGCGCAGCCAGCGACTGGGGCTGTTCTCGGCACGCACGCGGCAGGAAATGTCGAAGGCCGAACCCGATGCAATCGATGCGTCCAGAGCCGCGGTCGCCGCATCGATGTCGGCCGGGTCCAGCAAGGTGAGGAAGGTGCGGTCGTCGAGGACCTTCTCGGCGCGATATCCGAAAAGGACCCGCGCCGTGTTCGATATGGTCAACGTCCGGGAGGCGATGTCGAAGATCCAGGTGCCGATGCCCGTGCATTCGAGGCCGGTTCGGATCGCGCGATCCTCCTGGCCTGGAACAGGCCCATCCTGCAATGGTGCGACCACATCCGGCCTCCGCGAGAGATTTCCTCTATAGAGGGAGGCGGAGGTGATCTTTCAAGAAGAATTGTTCAAAACGGGGAGTAGTTACAGGTCCATTTCCGGCGGTAGGCGGAGGGTTTTCGACAGAGGGGCCGACCCGCGATTTCCTTTTGGGTGCATCGACCGGCTCCCCAGACGCCAAATTCGACAATCTTGCGCTGGATCAATTCGCTCGGACCATGAAACCCTTCAATGGAGCCATGCATCAACCCGGCACCTTTGGAAAGGGATGAGCCATGGCCGCTTCCGCAACCTTGAAAATGCCGCTTCCCGTGTCCTCCCATGTCGTTGCGGACCAGGGGGAGGTGATCGAATTTCTGCTTTCGCCCGGTACGCATGGCCGGACCGAGCCGGTGGAACGCATCGATACCCACGGCGCGATCGTCTTCCTGGCGGGAGATCGTGTCTATAAGCTCAAGCGCGCCGTTCGCTTCCCGTTCATGGATCTGTCGACGGTGGAGCGCCGGGGCGGGGCCTGCCGGCGCGAAGTCGAGGTCAACAGCGTCTATGCGCCGCAGATCTATCTCGACGCCGTCCCGGTCACCAGGTCCGGCGGCGGCCTGCAGTTGCGCGGCCAGGGGGAGGTCGTCGACTGGGTCGTGCGGATGAGACGCTTCGACGAGACGGCTACACTCGACCGCCTCGCCGACCGGAACGACATCGGTGAGAAGCTCCTGGCCGATATCGTCTCGGCGGTGCTGGCTTCACACGAAAAGGCTTCCATGCGCGACGGGCTGGAGGCAACTCGCAGCCTGGAGCGCTATATCCGGCAGAATGACGAGGCGTTTCGCGAAAGCCCGACCCTGTTTCCGCAGCAGGAAATCGAGGCGCTGACTGCGGCGGCCAGCCGCGCCTATCGTGACTGCTTCGATCTCCTGGTCGAGCGCGGCAAGGCCGGCTTCGTCAGGCGCTGCCATGGGGATCTGCATCTGCGCAACATCGCCGTCATCGACGGGCGCGCCACCTTGTTCGACGCGATCGAATTCGACGAGGCGATCGCGACCTGCGACGTGCTGTACGACCTGGCTTTCCTGCTGATGGACCTGTGGGACCGTGGACTGCATCGCCAAGCCAACATGGTGCTCAATCGTTATTTGTGGGAAGCGTCCGAAGCCCATCTGGCAGGCCTTCAGGCCTTGCCTCTCTTCCTGTCCATCAGGGCCGCTTTGCGGGCCAAGATCGCGGCCGCTGCGGCAATGGTCCAGGCTCCGTTGGAGGCCGAGGCAAGCCGGCTGGAAGCCCGGCGCTATTTCGAGCTCGCGCGTCGTTTCCTGGTCAAGCTGCCGCCACGGCTGGTGGCGATCGGCGGCCTGTCGGGAACAGGCAAGACCACATTGGCACTGGCATTGGCCCCGTTCCTGGGCACGGCACCCGGTGCCGTCGTCCTGCGCAGCGACATCGAGCGCAAGCGCCTTGCCGGCATCGCGCAGACGCAGAAGCTGCCATCCTCGACCTATACGCCATCCTCCAGCCTCGCCGTCTATGACGCGCTCAGCCGCAAGGCCGATCTTGTCCTGGCGACGGATTGCAGCGTCATCCTGGATGCCGTCTATGCGAATTTGCCCCAGCGGCACGTTGCGGAGGGCATAGCGCTACGTGCCGGGGTCGGCTTCACCGGTTTCTGGCTGCACGCGCCGCTGCCCGTCATGGAGCAACGCGTCTCCAGCCGTGAGAAGGACGCCTCCGATGCCGATGTCGATGTGGTCCGCAAACAGGCGGGCTATGATCTGGGGCGTATTTCATGGCATCGTCTCGATGCCACGTTGCCGCGCAAGGATATCGAGGATGAAGCCCTGTCGTGCCTGGCGCTCAGAAGCGCGAATGGCAGGTCCTGCAAGGACTGACCCGGGCAGAGAGCCGCCTGGCAGGGCAAGATCGGCATGAGCCAGACCGAGATCATTGCCCGCCTCGCGGTCGCACTTGGCATCGGCATGCTCGTCGGCCTGGAAAGGGGGTGGCGGACACGCGAGGAGGAGGACCATCAACGGGTCGCCGGGCTTCGCACATTCGCGCTTACCGGGCTTATCGGAGGCGTCACCGGCGCCCTATCCCATGTGACCGGTCCGGTGATCCTCGGCTTCGTGTTCCTGGGGGTCGCCGGTGCCCTCACGACGTTTCATTGGCTGGAAGCGAAGGCCGAGGGTAATTTTTCGGCGACCTCGCTGGTGGCGGGATTGCTCACCTTCCTCCTCGGCGCCTATGCGCTAATGGGTGACGTTCAGATCGCCGCCGCCGGCGGCGTGGCGATGACGATCCTGCTCGCCTTGCGGGAGCAGTTGCATGGCCTGGTACGCGGCCTGACCTGGCCGGAAATCAAGGCCGTGCTGGTGCTCCTCGCCATGTCCTGCGTGCTATTGCCCATCCTGCCGGACCGAACCGTCGACCCGTGGCAGACCCTCAATCCATGGCAGCTCTGGCTGTTCGCGATCCTGATCGCGGGGATCTCCTTCGGCGGATATGTCGCCATCCGCCTGTTCGGCGACAGGCTCGGCGTCATTTTGGCTTCCCTCGCCGGAGGCCTGTCGTCCTCGACGGCGACCACGATGGCGCTGGCCCGTATGGCCGGAACCCATCCGCAATCCTGGTCGATCCTGGTTGCGGGTATGCTGTCGGCGGGCGCCATCATGGTGCTTCGCGTCGGCTTCATCGCCTCGCTCCTCAATCCGGGCTTGCTAGCTGGCCTGGCTGCTCCCGTTCTGGCTGCCGCGGCGGTCCAGGTGCTCGGTGCATGTGCCTTGGCCATCAGGCGCGTGGATCATGGGGCACCCAAGCTGGAGCTCTCCAATCCGCTCGAGCTTGGCTCCGCCCTCAAGCTGGCGGCCTTCATGGCTGTCGTCCTCGTGGCAGGCAAATTGCTGCAGCAATCCTATGGCGGCGCGGGCGTCATGATGCTCGCGGCGGTGTCGGGATTGGCGGATGTCGACGCGGTGACCGTTTCGATCGCCCGCATGAGCCTCGCCGATCTTGGCCCTGGTTCCGCCGCCTTGGCCATTGGCCTGGCCGTCGCCGTCAATGCCCTGGCCAAGGTCGGCATGGCCGCCTATGCCGGGGGATGGCGTTGTGCCCTGCCGTTCGGGGCGATCAGCCTGCTTGCCGTGGCGGCGGGAGGAGCGGCCGGTTACCTGGCGAGCATACGCTAACCCGGACATGCCCATCCCCATGCCCGATGCCGTGCGGGAGAGGGGAGGAGGTCTGCTATTCGCCTTCGCGCCTGACGAGAAGCGCGAGGGTCTCTTCGGCTATGACCTGTTCCTCGTTGGTCGCTATCACCAAGGCGCATATTTCGCTGGTGTCGGCGCTGATCCGGCGTGCATTCGCGTTGTTGGCCTCGAAATCGAGATCGAGGCCGAGCCAGGCCAGGTGGCCGCCGACCTTCTCCCGGATGAGGGGCTGGTTCTCCCCGATGCCGGCCGTGAAGACCAGCGCATCCAGCCCACCGGCGGTCGTTGCCAGTGCGGCGATCTCGCGGGCGATGCGCAGGCAGAACAGATCGATGGCTTCGGCCGCCTCGGCTGCATCGCTGGCCAGGAGGTCGCGCGTATCGGCGCTCATCCCTGAGATCCCGAGCAGGCCGGAGCGGTGATAGAGCAGGTCTTCGAGAGCCTCGGGCGAATAGCCGCGCTGCTTCATGAGATGGAGCGGGACGCCGGGATCCAGGGCACCGCAGCGCGTGGCCATGGGAATGCCGTCCAAGGTCGAGAACCCCATCGAGGTGTCACGGCTGACCCCATTGGCAAGCGCGCACAGGCTGGCCCCGCTGCCCAGATGGGCGACCACGACCCGTCCCGTGGCCAGGCGAGGGGCGATTTCCCTCAGCCTGCCGGCGATGAATTGATAGGAGAGGCCATGGAAGCCATAGCGCTTGATGCCCTGGTCGAAGAGTTCGCGGGGCAGCGCGAAGCGACGGACGATATCGGCCTGGGCGTGATGGAAGGCGGTGTCGAAGGACGCCGTCTGCACCAGATGCGGGCGAAGGTGCCGGATGGCACGGATCAGTCGCACACTTTGGGGCTGGTGCAGCGGAGCCAGGGGAACCAGATCCTCGATGGCGTTCAAGGTGGTATCGTCGATCACCGCAGCCCGCGAGAAGACGTCGCCGCCATGGACGACGCGGTGGCCGACGGCCACCAATTCGTCGAGAGAGAAATGTCTGCCCAACAGGTCGAGGGTCTCGTCGATGACGTCGTGGAAGTCGTCGGTGACTGGAGATTTCAGCGGAATATCGACGACCTCGGGACCCTCCACCATGTGGAGACCGAGCGGCTTGCGGCGGAGGTCGATGATGCCCATGCCCAGGCGTTCGAGCGTCCTGTCCTCGCGCTTGAAGAGTCCCAACTTGATGCTGGAGGAGCCGGGATTGCAGGTCAGGAGGATGCCGTTCATCGAGGGGACGTTCCTTTGGCTGCCAATCTGGCGAGTGCGATCGAGATAAAGCAACGTCGACCGAGTATCATCTGCCGGTGAGGATGCCTGGTGTCAGAGCGCAGAAGGCGGGATCCGCCGTATCTGTCTCTTTTGGTAAATCAATTGCCGGCCCGGGATGTTCCCGGCATGGAGACTCGGCACGACCAGAGTGTCCATTGGTCCTGCGCGAGCGGCAGGCCAACCTATTCGAGAGCGCCTTTGGCTGGCCTTGATGCAGCTCAATGTCGGGGGAAACGCCGAGCCTAGAACAAGAGTGTCATCCAAGGAGATCCGCCGTGCCACTTCGCTGCATTCTGGTCCCCACCGGCCCGGGCATCCGGCCCGAGCGTCGTCTGGCGGCCGCATTGGGGCTTGCCAAGCGCACGCATGCCCATATCAACGCACTCTACGTCAGGCCCGATCTGGAGATCGTCGCGCCGCCCGTTCTTCTGGTCGGCGCAAGCGGCGTTCCGCCCCAATGCAATACCTCCTGCGAGGCCAAGGCTCTGGCCACGGCCGGCCGGCAGGCATTCGAACGCTGGTGCTCCAGCAGCCAGGTCGAGATGCAGCCTAATCGCCGGCTCGATGCCACCTTCGCCTCCTGGACCGAAAGCGGCGGCGACGTCGAGACGCTCGTGGCGCTCAACGGGCGCGTCAATGACCTCATCATCGTCGACAACCCGACCAAAGGCGGGCCTTTCGATGCAGCCGCGTTCGACGCGGCGGTGTTCTCTTCGGGGCGGCCGACCCTGATGCTGGGGGAGCGCCTGCCGGACAATCTGCTCCGGCATGTCGTGATCGCCTGGAACGGCAGCCTGGAAGGGGCGCGTGCCGTAGGCCAGTCCGTCTCATTGCTGCACGAGGCGGAGCGTATCTCGATCGTCACCATTCCCTCCGAAGCAGACCGGCAGAACGGCATCGCGGATCTGGCCGACTATCTGCACTGGCACGGCGTGGTCGTGGAGAAGGCGGGGTTGGTGCCGGATCTTGCCGGAAGCGATGGCGAAAAGATCCTGGCAGCCTGCGATCAGGCTGGCGCGACGCTGCTGGTCATGGGGGCCTATACCCATAGCCGCCTGCGCCAGGCCTTCCTCGGCGGCTTGACCCAGCATGTGCTCGACAGAGCGGAACTCCCCGTTCTGATGGCGCATTGATCGGGACGGCTGGCAGTAGTGCGTTTCCGGCCCGCGAAGGCGAAAATTAGGATCTGCGAACCTATGCTCGCCGAACGGACGAGGAGCGGGATGAGGCGGCCTGGACCGGAAGGTTGTGCCATGCCTGATCAGGCAGGAAGGATGTCATGGCGGCTTATTGGAACGCGTTGTTCGGCGGAATGCTGATCGGAGCCGCCGCCGTGCTCCTTCTGCTTGCCAATGGCAGGGTGGCGGGCATCAGTGGCATCGCCGGTCGCCTACTGGGTGGCCAGCGCGTCGTCGACAATGGCGCCTTTGTCGTCGGACTGGTGCTCGGCCCGATCGTCTTTGCCGTCTTGAGCGGATCTCTGCCGGCCATGACGGTATCCACGCCATGGCCGCTGGTTGCGCTGGCAGGCCTGCTGGTCGGCTTCGGTACACGGATGGGATCGGGTTGCACGTCCGGGCACGGCATTATCGGCCTCGCCCGCTTTTCGCGGCGCTCGATCGCCGCAACCGCCATGTTCCTGGGCAGCGGCCTGCTCACGGCATCCTTGCTGGGCCTGGTGCGATGAAGGGTGGCGACCTGTTCCGGCCGGCCGTATCGCTGGTGGCTGGCATGATTTTTGGACTGGGGCTTGCGATATCGGGCATGATCGACCCGGCCCGGGTGCTCGGCTTCCTGAATGTGGCCAGCGGCCATTGGGATCCGAGCCTGGTCTTCGTCCTCGCGGGCGCGGTGCTGGTCGCCATTCCCGGTGTTTTCCTGCAGCGCCGCCTGTCCCGTCCCTGGCTTGGTGAGCGTTTCCATCTTCCCGCCACGACCAGGATCGACCGGCCGCTTCTCCTTGGCGCCTTGCTCTTCGGCGTAGGCTGGGGCCTTGCCGGATTTTGCCCCGGGCCGGCGATCGCTGCGCTGTCGACGGCGAGGCCGGTCGTGTTGCTGTTCGTCGCCGCAATGATCCTGGGAATGCTGGCCTGGTCCCGCCTTTTCGCGAAAGCGGGAGATTGACCTGCGGCATCCGGCGGCGTGTTTTTCACGGGCTGAAGACCAGGACCAGGAAGACGAAGAACACGCCCAGATGCACGGCGCCTTCCAGCATCGTCGTCCGGGTGCCCGTGAAGGTGAGCGTCGACAGCACGAGCGTCATCGCCAGCAAGATCATGTTGGTCGCCGAGAGCCCAAGCACCACATTCTGCCCGGTCAGGAGGCCGATCACGAGGATGGCCGGCACGGTGAGGCCCAGCGTGGAGGCGGCCGCACCGAGACACAGATTGATGGCCCGCTGCAGTTGGTTGGCGGTGATGGCCCTCAGCGCCGTGATGCATTCCGGCGTGAACACGATCATGGCGATCAGAATGCCACCGAGTGCCGTCGGGGCGCCGAGGCGGGCGATGCCGAAATCGAGCACCTTGGCCAGGCTCTTCGCCAGAAGGACGATGGGCAGGATGTTCAGCAGGAGCAGGAGGAGAGGCATTGCGATCGGGCCGCCCGCCGCTGCCTCCTCGACCTCGGTATCCTCCTCTTGGGTCGGAGGCGCATCGCTGGACGGCTCGCGATAGAATTCCGCATGGCGGCCGGTCTGGAGCACCAGGAAGGCACCATAGAGGAGGAGCGTGAAGATCGAAAAGCTGATCGCTTGAAAGCGCGTCAGCGAACCGTCGCTGACGGAGGTGGTGAAATTCGGCAGGATCAGCGGGATGACGGCCAGCGGAATGATGATGGCGAGATAGGACGAGGCGCCCTTCAGATTGTAGCGCTGGGCGAAGTGCTTCATGCCGCCGAGCAGAAGGCCGAACCCGACCACCCCGTTGAGGACGATCATCAGCACGGCGAACATGGTGTCGCGTCCGAGGGTCGGTGCTCCCTTGGCGCCCAGCATCACGGCGGAGATCAGCGCCACCTCGATGATGACGATCGCGAGCGTGAGGATCAGCGTGCCGTAGGGCTCGCCGAGACGATGCGCCAGCACTTCTGCCTCATGTACGACGCCGAAAGCCGTCCACATGATCACGGCCAGGAGCCAAAGAAAAACTGCCACCGCGATGAGCGGCGTGTCGAGGTGCCCGAGCAGGGGATCCGCCAGGAATTGGAAGGCGGCGACGCTGGCCCATGCGGTGGCGAGGCGGAGAATCAGGATCGGCATGAAGGAGATGACCTCGGATGTCGAACAGGATCTCGCAGAATGGCTCGCCAGCCGCTCCGCGGCAAATCGGGCGCCGAGATGCCCTGTGATCGCAGGAGGATATCTCGATATGCCAAAGCACGTCGAAGCAAGGAGCCAAGGAGAAAAGGCAGCAGCCGGACCTTCCCGCCTCCTCATCGGACGTGGAGGATCCGGAAACGGTCCGGTTCCGCTGGATCTCGATCGACGACCTGGACTGGCGGCCAGGCCCACTGCCAAACGCCGATGCCCGGCACGCGCGAGAACCGGATCTCGCCGCGAGTGCCTTCCACGGCAAGACACGGCCAGGATTCGACAATGCGTGCCCGATCCGGGCCGTGAACGCGCAGGGCAGCAGCAAGGACGGCGATGGCGTCATAGCCTTCGAAGGCGACGAAAGAGGGGGCTTCGCCAAGCCGCTGGTGGAGAAGGATCTTCGTGCGGGCACCGAGCGGACCCAGGCGCTCGGGCAAATAGCGCAAGAACGGGATGGCGGCGCCGTCGTTGCCGAGCAACCCTGTCCATTCGGCGAACTCAGGCTGCCCCGCCGGTGCACCGATCATTATCCCGGCGAGCCGCCGATCGCGGCGGACGGCCTTGACGATCGGCACGGCGGGCTCCGGGTAGCTGGCCAGCAGCAGCAAGGCTGTCGCGCCAATGCCGGCGAGTTCGTCGCACATTGCTCCGTGGGTGAGCGAGGCCGTGTCGAGTTCGATGACGGTGCCGCCGCAGGAAGCGAAGAACTGCCGCAGAATTCCGGTGCCGGATGCCCAATAGACACTCGGCTGGGTCGCTACGGCAATGTGCCTATGGCCCGCGCCGAGGAGGAAGTCGGCATAGACCCGCCAGCCATGGGACTGAGCCGAGGCAAGGCGCGCGACCCGGTTCGTCGGCTGTTCGGCCAGCGCATCGAGAACCGCCGACGAGCAGAGGAATGGCAGGCCGAGAGCATCGGCCCTGGCAGCCACAGCGCGAGCGACGACGCTGTGATATTCCCCCACCAGGGCAGCCACGCCCAGGCGATCCAATTCATCGACCGCCGCAATGGCTCGTTGCGGGTCGGCGGCCGTGTCCCGGACCAGCAGTTCGAGTGACCTTCCGCCGATGCCGCCGGCGGCATTGACCTCGCTGGCGGCCAATTCGAGCCCGACAAGCAAATGCCGGCCTGCCTCGACCCAGCCTGGCCGGGTCAGCGGAGCCAGGGCCCCGATCCGTATTGTCGGCCCATCGGTCGGCTTCGGGCCGGGCGGAAACCGGGGCGTCTTCATCGGCGTCTCCCCTGGATCTGGTCGTCAATCCCCCCAAGACCGATGGCTCGGGGCCTTCTTGCCGCAACCCGTTGCTGCCGCTCGATGACGGCCTGATACAAGTGCATGTTCATGGCGCACAGGAACAGTTCCGTGCATTTGCGCCGATCTGTATGGCCGAGGCGAGCCGTACGGTTTCCGGACATTGCCCGGCCTGTGCCGCCAAGGCCTAGTAGCTTCCCGCAAGGCCTGTGACCAGATCCGCAAGCTTGCTATGCTTAGTCCGGCGCCGCACCGATCGGTGGTCCGCCGGGCGGGCGGTGCAGGAAGGTAATCGAGGCATAGGCGCCGAGCCATGATCCCAGCGCTGCAAAGGCGACATAGACCCAGTTCTCGGTGTAGCTGATGACCGCATAGGACGACAGCAGGTACCAGACACTGCTCCAGGTCGCGGCCGGGACGCGCTTGCGCGCCACCACCGCAGCGGTGAACATGACATAGACCGCATCCGTGGCGGCGGTTGCCAGCAGGACGGCGCCGGCGGTCACGGGATCGATGGCAGCCATTGCAACTTCTCCAAAGTCGGACAGGGGAGAAGCGAATTAAGCCATAGTTGCGGGTTGCTGGCGCGCTCTTATCGAGGCTCTTCGTTCCCGACGCAAGCACTGCCCGGGGGAGCGGGCCGGGCTGAATCGCGGTTAGCGGCTCAATTCCTCGCCCGCGGCGGCGCTTGTGGCGTTGCCAGCTCCCCAAGAGCTGGCTGGCGTACGATCTCGTTCTGCAGGGCTGCGATGTGATCCTGTGCGACATCGCTGACGGCCCGCTCGATGGCGCGAAAGCGTACGACGAGCGCGAGACCCAGGGCGTGAGTACCGCTCCACCGCCATTCTTGCCGCCAATCTGGCGCGTGGCGACGGATTTTCCGAAAATCTGGTTGATTTCCTCGACCAGATGCCAGACCCGGCGGTAGGACATGCCCATGGCCCGCCCGGCCGCGGAGATCGAGCCCAGAGATGCAATATTCTCGAGAAACTCGATTTTTCCTGGGTCGATGCGACCCTCGGGGACGGCACGATGTTCCGCCAGCGTTCGTGTTGCGCCTATCTGGTTCGTTACAAGATATAGTGGCATCGTAGAAAGCTGACAGCGCGATTGTCGGTGCCGGAAAATTTCCGCCCCCCCTTTCTTTTCATAGGAGATGTTCGATGAAGATCAGCGCACGGAACACGCTCAAGGGCAAGATCGTGGACATCGTGAAAGGGGCGACGACGGCGCATGTGCGGCTCGATGTCGGCGGCACCATCGTGACCGCTTCGATTACCAATGAGGCCGTGGACGCGCTGAAACTTCAGAAGGGCCAGGAAGCCTATGCGGCCATCAAGGCCTCCGACGTGATGATCGCCATCGACTGAAACAGGATCGGAATAAGCTTCCTCGTCGGGGATGCCCGCGCCCATCGTAAGAGGATATCGGCAGGGGCTCGCGCAGAGCGCAATATTGCGTGATATATAACGCTGGCGCCGGCCCCTTGCGGCTACCGGCCGAACTCGGTCCCTGCCATCTGGAGGAAACAATGGATCCGAAATCAACGGCCGTCGTGCTCATCGAATACCAGAATGATTTCACCACCGAGGGCGGCACCTTACACGCGGCCGTGAAGCCGGTGATGGAGCAGACGAACATGCTGGCCAACACGGTGGAGACCGTGAAGCAGGCCCGTGCGGCCGGCGCGACGATCGTCTATGCGCCGATCACCTTCACCGAGGACTATCACGAACTGAGCTCCAGCCCCTACGGCATCCTCAAGGGCGTCGTCGACAGCAAATCGTTCAGGAAGGGGAGCTGGGGTGCCGAGATCATCGAGATCCTGAAGCCCGAAGCGGGAGACATCGTCGTCGAAGGCAAGCGAGGGCTGTGCGGCTTTGCCACCACGAACCTCGATTTCATCCTGCGCAGCCGCGGCATCTCGACCATCGCGCTCGGCGGCTTCCTGACCAATTGTTGTGTCGAGTCGACCATGCGGACGGGCTACGAGAAGGGATACGACGTCATCACGCTCACGGATTGCACAGCCGCGTTGAGCGAGGAAGAACAAAGGCTGGCAGTCGAGAAGAATTATCCGATGTTTTCAAAGCCGATGAAGCACGGGGATTTCCTTGCAGCCCTGGCAGGGGCATGAGCCCACCCCTCGGTTCCCGCACGCGGTGCCGAAGCAGGAAGTGTCTGCAGACAGCCTGACGCTTTCCTGGGTCCTCCGTCCGCCTGCCGCGGAGGTCGACGCCAGGCGGCATCGAGCACAGCTTCCGCCCAGACGCCAAACCGAGGTTCCCTTGTCGACATTCGGGGAAGCCGCCGAAGATAGGCTGTTGCCATCCGGTAGTATTTTGCCTATCGCTATATATGTCTGAATATTGCGATGATCGTGGATTGCCGCTGAATTCCAATCGCCAACTCACGCGAATGACGGCGGAATCGGCCTGCCGTCACGCAGATTTGGCACTAACGCTATATCCATCTGAATATAATGAAATGCCGGTAAGCGTTCGAACAAGGGAGGATTTTATGAATATTGCAATCCGCAAACCATCACTTGGTTCCGCTGCCACGGCGTTCCTCGCCAAGCGGCACAAGCTCTTGATCGATGGTGAATGGGTCGATGCCCGCAGCGGCAAGACCTTCACCGTCGAGGATCCCGCAACCGAGGAGAAGATTGCCGAGGTCCCCGCGGGAGACAAGGCCGATATCGATCTTGCGGTTGCCGCCGCACGCCGGGCCTTCGAGACGGGGCCGTGGTCCCGGATTTCTCCCGCGGAACGATCCCGTCTCGTCTGGCGGCTCGGCGACCTTCTGGAGCAGCATGCAGACGAATTCGCCGAGCTCGAGGCGCTCGACAATGGCAAGCCGGTGACCAATGCGCGCCGGGGCGACGTCCAGGGCTCGATCGACATGTTCCGCTACATGGCCGGTTGGGCGACGCGCCTCAACGGCGAGACCATACCGGTGTCGAGCGCAGGCAATTGGCACGCCTATACGCTGCGCGAGCCCGTCGGCGTGGTCGGCCAGATCATTCCCTGGAACTTTCCCCTGATGATGGCCGCCTGGAAGCTGGCGCCGGCCCTTGCCTCCGGCTGCACCATCGTGCTCAAGCCGGCGGAGCAGACGCCCTTGTCGGCCCTGCGCTTCGGCGAGCTCATCCAGGAAGCCGGATTCCCGGCCGGCGTCGTCAACATCGTGACCGGGTTCGGCGAGACCGCCGGTGCGGCGCTTGCCGAGCATCCCGATGTTGACAAGGTCGCTTTTACCGGCTCCACCGAGGTCGGCAAGATCATCGTCAGGGCGGCGGCTGGCAATCTCAAGCGCGTATCGCTCGAACTTGGCGGCAAGTCGCCCGCGATCGTCTTTCCCGACGCCGATCTCGATCTTGCCATCGCCGGTACGGCCGATGCGATTTTCTACAATCAGGGGCAGTGCTGCACCGCCGGCTCTCGCCTGTTCGCCCACAAGTCGATCTATGATCGGGTGGTCGCGGGAGTCTCGGAAGCGGCCGGCAAGCTGAAGGTCGGCCATGGCCTGGATCCGAGCGTCAATCTCGGCCCGCTGGTTTCCAAGGAGCAGCACCAGAGGGTCACCGGCTTCCTGCAATCGGGCCGGGAGGAAGGCGCGGAGGTCGTGACCGGTGGCAGCACCATCGGCAATCAGGGCTATTTCGTTGAGCCGACGGTATTGGCCCAGACCAACCGGGACATGCGTGTCGTGCGCGAAGAGATCTTCGGGCCGGTGGTCTGCGTCCAATCCTATGACGATGACGATCTCGACGCGGTCGCGCGCTTTGCCAACGATACCGAATATGGTCTCCAGGCCAGTGTCTGGACCCGCAATCTCAAGGTCGCGCATATGATGGCCCGCAAGATCAGGGCAGGCACCATCTGCATCAATACCCATAATTACGGCGACCCGGCCTGGCCGTTCGGCGGTTACAAGCAGTCCGGTTGGGGCCGCGAGATGGGCAAGGAAGTCATGGAGCATTACACCGAGACCAAGGCGGTCGCGGCCAGGCTCTGAAGGGCCAGCTTCAAGCGCTCAATAGCAACGAGAGGAAGGCAGGGCGCTTCGGCGCTCTGCCTTCGAGATCTCAATGCGAGGGTATCGGGCTACGGTGCGGCGCCTGGGGCAGTCGGCGGGTCGGATTTCAGAAACTCGATGGCTTCGGTGCGAAGCCAGTCGCAAAACAGGCTGGACTTGCGGTTGCGCCTCGCCCGGCGCAGGGCGACATAGGTGTGGCCGCTGTCGAGGAAACCCATCGGTGCCTGCAGGCGGCCGGAATGGATGTCCTCGCTGACATAGGGCCATGGTGCAACGCAGACGCCGAGGCCCGCCCGGGCCGCCTCCAGCATGAAGTAGAAATGCTCATATTCGACGCGCGGCCCTGCTTCGATCGATTGCCCGGAGCACGCATGCCAGTCGTCCCAGGCCCGCAACCGCGTTCGCGTGTGAAGCTGGGGTACGCCGCCAAGGCCTCTGGATGATGCTGCAGCCAGCGGTGGAGCGAGCACCGGGCCGGTCTGCTCGGGGAACAGGCCGATGACGTCGGCTCCTTTCGGCCAGGGCGCTGCGCCCACACGTATGGCGACGTCGAAGCCGTCCCTGCTGAAATCGACCGGGCGGGACGAGGCTGTCAGGCGCACCTCGATCTCGGGAAACTCGGCCTGGAAGCGGTAGAGCCGCGGAATGAGCCAGCGCATGGTGAAGGTGCCGGGGCATGAGACGTCCAAGGGACCCTGCTCGGTGTCGGCCACCGAGCGAACCGACATGTCGATCTGGTCGAACGCCTTCACCAGCCCCGCCAGCAGGGTCGTGCCTGCATCGGTCAGACGCAGCCTGTTCTTCGGGCCCTCGAAAAGCGGCACGCCGAGAACCTGCTCCAGATGCTGGATCTGGCGGCTGACGGCGCTATGCGTGACGTTGAGTTCCTCGGCCGCGCGCGTCATCAGGCCGTGGCGGCCTGCCGCTTCGAAGGCACGCAACGCGTTCAGCGAGGGGATATGCCTTGCCATGTGCAATTTCCGAACAATGAGTGTTCGATCATATCGATTTTCATCCTGTAAACCATGATGTTTTCTGTATTCCGGAAGATAGGTATTGCCATTTCGGAACAGAGAAGGGCGACGCGGCGAGCGTGCGGTCCGCCTTGTTCCAAGCCAGCACAGGAGAGAGGGCATGTACGGCAGACATGAGGATGGCAGCGCCGGTGACGCGAATTACGGCGTCATCGGCGGTGGCTACAGGACCTACCGCCAGCCCGATCCCCACATCGCGCAATTCATCCTGGAAGCTTTGGGCGATGCGGCAACCGTGCTCAATGTCGGCGCTGGAGCGGGGTCCTACGAACCGATCGACCGCAAGGTGACGGCGGTCGAGCCCTCCGCCTCGATGCGAGCCCAGCGGCCGGCCCGTCTGTCGCCGGCAATCGATGCGACGGCCGAACGCCTGCCTTTCCCCGACCGGAGTTTCGATGCCAGCATGGCGACCTTCACGGTGCACCAATGGGCGGATCTCGGGCAGGGGTTGAGGGAGATGCGCCGCGTCACGCAAGGGCCGGTCGCGATTCTCAGCTGCGATCCCGATGCGTTGGAACGCTGTTGGCTGCATGCCTACGCCCCGGAGATGATCGCCGTCGAGGCACGCCGTTATCCGGCCATGGCCGCGATTGCCGACGCGCTCGCCGGCAGTATCGAGATCAGGCCCGTTCCCATCCCCTTGAACTGCGTCGACGGCTTCGGCGAAGCCTATTACGGCAGGCCGGAGCGTCTGCTCGAGCCCGGTGCACGGCTTGCCAACTCCGCCTGGAGTTTTGTCGACCCCTCCGTCGGCGAGCGGTTCGTCGCCGATCTCAGTCGCGACCTGAAGGACGGAACCTGGGACAAGCGCTATGGCAAACTCCGCAGCCAGCCCTTCTTCGAAGGCTCCCTGCGGTTGATCATGTCGAGGCCGTGAGGGGCGATGATGAAGGACGAATTACGCCGCTTGAAGTCGCTGGCCGGTCCCCTTCCGGCCTTCGACATCGACGAGGTACCGGACGATCCGCGGCTTTTGTTTTCCTCGTGGTTCCGAGATGCGGTGCAGGCCGGCGTGGAAGAACCGCATGCCATGGTGCTCTCGACCGTCGACGAGCAGGGCGCGCCGGATGCACGCATCCTTATCCTCAAGCATCTCGATCATCGCGGCTGGCATTTCGCGACCACCGATCAGGGCCCGAAGGGACGCCAGATGGCGCTCAACCCCCAGGTGGCCCTGACCTTCTATTGGACGCGGCTCGGGCGCCAGGTGCGCATTCGCGGCTCGGTCGAACGAGCCGGCCCGCAAGAGCGCGACGTCGACTTCCTCGCCCGCCCGGCAGGCGCACGGGCAATCGCACTGACCGCCAGACAGAGCGAGACGCTGGCATCGACAAAAGATCTTGGGGATGCGCTCGAATTGCAGCAGGACCGTATGCGGCAAAGGCCGGATCTGGTTGCTCAGCACTGGGGTCTTTTCATCGTGGCTCCGCGCGAGGTGGAGTTCTGGCAAGGCGATACGGAGCGTCGGCATCGACGCCTGCGCTACCGGCAGGAAGCGACGGGATGGGCACGCGAAAAGCTGTGGCCCTGATTTCCCGTTTCCTGCCCGCCGGCGATAGTGCGAGGTAAGAAGAGGAGGGAACTAGAACAAAGCGCGTTTAGACGGAAACGTTGTTTTTGCTCCAGCTCTTTGATTCGACGCGTCTTTGCGATTCTTGGTGATTCCACCAAATCGCAAAACGCTTTAGCTCAGGCCTGCGTCTCCCGATCGCCTGGCTGCTCCGGTGCGATCGGTTTGAACAGGGCGCGATCGGGCTTGAGGTCCAGCAAGGGGGTGCCATCCAGGCAATCCAGCCCGCGAACCAGCAGCGTCGATCCTTCAAGGGCCACCAGCGTCGCGATCGATGTGCCGATCGGGTTCGGGCGGACCGGCGAGCGGAGTGCGAATGTGCCATGGGTGGTGCCGTTGTCGGCGGGACTTTGACGGACGAGATCGCGGCGCGACAGGTGCAGCCAATAGAGGACCTCCAGGCGTTCGAAGCGCTCGATGCCGTCGAGTGCCGCCTGCCATGGCTCGAAGATCTCGATGCGGCAGACCGGTCCGTCCGGCCGGCCCTGTCGCGGGGCCATCAGCCTCGACGTCCATGGTGTCCGTATCAGGCCAATGAAGACAAGCCCCGCATCGGTCGGCTCGGGAGGGGTAACCGCCACCTCGTTCCGCCGGATTTCGCTTTCACGAACCATGCTCGGATCCTTCTCGCGAAGCTTGCCCTCGCGTGCATATTGCCGGGCCTTTCATATCCGCCCTCGTGTAGACAGAACGCTGTCATTCCCGGCGCCGCCGAAGACGGCGGGAATGAGGAGTCACCTATTCTGCGGATTGGCAGCAAGCGCGGCAATCCTGATGCTGCGTGAAAATCCCTGTCCCAGTCCCGGTCGACGATAGCAGATACTCGTCGTTGCGGCCGGCACGACCTTCGTCGTCAAGCCGAGGATCGGCGTGACCCTGGCAATCTCGGCATTGGTTTTCTATGGTGCTTCACCACCCTGGCGGTCGTGGGATGGCGGACGCATCGTCTTCGTCCAGCCCCGCACCGGCCGCGGCGCCCGGCAAGCAGTTGCCCCCGGAGGGCCATGTCCTTGCGGAGTGGTGCCGCTTCACCACGATCAAAGAAAGTGACAAATTGCGATGAACCGACCTGCCTATCCCGGCGTTGCCGGCCTTTCGAGTTCGGTGTTCTGCAAGAAGGAGCCGCGCAACACGAAGTTCATCTTCGCCGAGATCGTCGACTACGTGCTCGCCATGATCAGACCCGACGGGACGCCGGTCACCTTCGTGCAGGTCGGCGCCAATGACGGCATGCGCGGCGATCCCATCAGCCGGCACGTGATCCAAGGCGGCTGGCGCGGACTGCTGGTCGAGCCGGTACCGGCTGCGATGGAAAGGCTGCGTGCCCATTACGGCACAAGCACTGGGCTGGTTTTTCGTGGCGAGGCGATCTGGTCAGAGGAGGGCAGGCGCGATTTCCACATTGTCCGCGGCGAGGACGTGCTGAGCAGCTTCTCATTGCCGACGATCATGATGCACGAACTCAAATATGATGATCTGGCGGGGATGATCGAGACCGTTCCGGTCGCCACGCGCCGGCTCGACTCGCTCTGCCGGGAAACAGGATTCGAGACGGCGGATTTGCTGGTGGTCGATGTCGAGGGTTGCGACGACATCGTCTTGCGCACCTTCGATTTCGACCGTCACCGCCCTTCGGCGATCCTGTTCGAGCATGTGGCGCTCTCGGTCGAAGCGTCGCAGGCGATCGGCGAGTTTCTCGAGAAACTCGGCTATGAGATCATCTATGACCGCCACGACTGCCTGTGCCTTCTCGGCGAACGGTTCGAACCGCGGCTGGTCGAGTTCCTGGCGCGGGTCGTCGGGGCCGCGCGCGACAATTGAGGAGCCGGCGGCACGGCGAACGGACCCTCGCACATCCCTGTGCCGATATTCGGCGGATGCCACCCCCTCCAAGGGGGTGGCGCCGGGTTTCCTGACGCCTGTCTGGATGAAGCCGTCCGGTTTCGAAATCCGGACGGCTCCCTTTCGTTGAAAGTCCCGGGCATCGTGTGGGCTACGGGAGAGCAGCGATCGCCGAAGCTCCATGCCCTTACGGCAGTGCCGGTCTATTTGGCCGGTGCAGCCTGCGCCGCCGTCTCGATCAGCTTGGCGACCGCAGCCGGGTTCGACACCATCACCACATGCGAAGCGCCCTTGACCACCACGGTCTGCTTGGAATGGGCCCGCTCCGCCATGAAGGCGAGGGCCTGCGGCGGGATGTTGCGGTCCTTGTCGCCATAGACGAACCAGGAGGGGATGGTCTTCCAGGCCGGCTCGGTCGAGGCTTCGCCGAGCGCGGCCTCGGCGATCGGGCGCTGCGTGGCGGCCATTAGCTTTGCCTCGCCCTTGGGCACATCGGCGGCAAACTGATCGGGGAATTTGGCCTGCTGGATATAGAGATCCTTGCCGCCGCCCGGGATCGGCACCGGCGGGGCCAGTGTCGGCCCGAGCGTCGAACCGGGGAACTTCCCCGTGAGCCCGATGGCGGTTTCGCCCGTGTCGGGTGCGAAGGCGGCGACATAGACGAGGGCCTGGACATTGGCCCTGCCGGCAGCTGCCTCGCTGATGACGGAACCGCCATAGGAATGGCCGACCAGCACCACAGGCGTCTTGATGCTGTCGATCACGCTGGCCACGGAATCCGCATCCCCGCGCACGCTGCGCAACGGATTGGCGGCGGCGACGACGGGATAGCCATCCTTTTCGAGGCGCTGGATCACGCCGTTCCAGCTCGAGGCATCGGCAAAGGCGCCATGCACGAGCACCACCGTCGGCTTGCCGCTCTCCGCCAGTGCGGGCGCGCTCAGCAGCAGGGCGCCGCCGACGGCCAGCCCCTTCGCGAAGTTCTTCATCGGATTTTCCTTCGGGTTGTCACCCGCAGCCTGTGTCGGGTGGAGGATGAAAACGCCCGGCTACATCTCGGGGGCGAAGGTGGCGCGCATGGCGGCCTCTTCCTGCCGGATGCGGGTCACCAGGGGAATGAGATAGAGAGGGATGCCGATCACCAGCGTCCAATAGGCATTGAGAGCCAGAGTAAAACCAATGAGTTCCGGCAGGATGTTCAGAAAATAGTTGGGGTGCCGCACGAACGAGAACAAGCCGCTCTGCACCCGCCGATGCTGCGGGCTGATGATGATCTTGATCGTCCACAGGCCGCCGAGCGAGCGGATGACCGAGACGAGGACGAGGGCGGAGGCGAGATAGACCACGATGCCCGCGGCAGACACCAGCGTGTTTGGCTCATGTAGGCCGGCCGCCGCCTCGGCGACCGCGCAGATGTAGTAGAGCACGTGAGAGGCAGCGAGGAAGATGCTGTTCTTCGCGCCATATTCGGTCGCGCCGTCCCTCTTCAAGGCCTTCTCGTGCCGTGCCGAAATCACGAGCGTGATGAGGCGCCAGGCAAAGGCGGCGGCGGTGAACAGGATGAGATGAAACGGCATGGAAATTCCCGGATCCTCTGGAGCAGGGCGCCTTATGGCGCCAGCCTGGTAAAGACATAGTCACGGGCCTTCACGCGCGCCTCGTGGCAGGCAAAGCAGGTCTCGTGCTGGGCCTGATCCACGGGCTTGCCGTCGATGAAGCGCCCGAAGCCCCAACCGCCGGTGGCGGCATATTTCTTCGAATCCTTGACCATGACCTGCACCGTGGTCGCCTGCCCCGGTACCAGGGCGGATTCGAATTCGGGCGACTGGACATGCTTCCAGGCCAGCTTGACCAGTATCGTCCCATCGGGAAAGGGCAGGGTTCCGGCGCGATAGGCGTCGAGCGCGGTCTTGTTGCCGAGCACGGTGCGCAACTCGTTCAGGGGCTCGTGCTCCAGCGCCGGGGCGACCAGTTCCCATTGTCTGTAGCCGTCCGGAATGGTGACCCCATAGATCGGCGAGGCCGGCTTGGAGGCACTTGCGGATGTGCTCGTGGGGCTGCTCGTACCTTGGGCGAACGCTCCGGCCGTGGCGACGACCGCCGCTGCCAGGAGGGCTCCGGCCAAGGGCATGATCACTGAGGTCTTCATCATCGAGGTCCTGGTCCGGATCAGAAACGGGCGACGTCGAGCATTGCCTTGGCGAAGGCTTCAGGCGCTTCCTGCGGCAAATTGTGGCCGATGCCGCCGGTGATCAGGCGGTGCTCGTAGCGCCCGGAGAACCGCTTGGCATAGGCCGCCGGCTCCGGATGAGGCGCACCATTGGCATCGCCTTCCATGGTGATCGTCGGAACGGTGATCACTGGCAGAGCGGCGAGCTTCTTTTCCAGGGCGTCATATTTGGCTTCGCCCTGCGCCAGGCCGAGCCGCCAGCGATAATTGTGGATCGAGACCGCGACATGGTCGGGATTGTCGAAGGCCTGCGCCGAGCGGGCGAAGGTCGCGTCATCGAACTTCCATTGCGGCGAGGCGAGCTCCCAGATCAGCCGAGCAAAATCATGGGTGTATTTCGCATAACCGGCTTCGCCGCGATCGGTGGCGAAATAATATTGGTACCACCACTGCAGTTCCGCCTTCGGGGGCAGGGGGGCCTTGTTCAGTTCCTGGCTGCCGATGAGATAGCCGCTCACCGAGACCAGAGCCTTGCAGCGCTCGGGCCAGAGGGCAGCGACGATGTCGGCCGTGCGGGCACCCCAATCGTAGCCGCCGATGACGGCCTTCTCGATCTTCAAGGCGTCCATGAACGCGATGACGTCGCTCCCCAGCGCCGCCTGCTGGCCATTGCGGGGTGTATCGGCCGACAGGAAGCGGGTGCTGCCATAGCCGCGCAGATAGGGCACGATCACGCGGTAGCCGGCGGCCGCCAGGATCGGCGCGACATCGACATAGCTGTGGATGTCGTAAGGCCAACCATGCAGCAGCAGCATGGGAGCGCCATCTGCCGGCCCGGCCTCGGCATAGCCGACATCGAGCACGCCGGCCTTGACCTGCTTGAGCGCGGCGAAGGAGGTGTGGGCGCCGCGGCCGGAGGCGGTCGAGGTGGAATTGGCCTGCGCGCTGGCGGCGCCGATCGCGCCGAGCTGCGCGAGAACGGCACCGAATGCCAGGGTGCCGAGCAGGCCGCGGCGCGATTGATCGATTTGTTCCGACATCGACATGAATCCCGATTGCTGAAGTTGTGAGCGTAGAAAGCCGCAACACTGTATCGGCCTTATGTCGCCATCGGCTGGATTTGAAAGGCTATGTAAGCCCCTTCCGCCTCGATACACAGTGATACAATCGGCCAGCGCAGCCACCGGTCGGGGCGGCCTATGTGCACGACGCCTGTATGGCAATGTATCTGCTGGCTCGCCGGATACAGCAGGATGCCGATCGGAGGCGGCGGAGACATATCGGGCAAACATGGCATCGCCAAAGACGGGGCACCGGCAGCAGGGCTGCCGTGAAATGAATGGAGTTGCCCCATGTCTTCAAAAAACAACATGTCTTCAAATGATTTCGATGCTTCCCGACGCAATTTGCTGAAGTCGGCCGCCGCGGCGGCGCTCGTCGGCCTGATCCCCACCGCACTCCATGCGGCTGAGGCCGGGAGTGAGATCAGGCCTTTCAAGATCGCCATTGCCGAGGCGGACATCGCCGATCTGCGCCAGCGCTTGAACACTGCCCGCTGGCCGGAAGAAACGGTGTCGGATTTCTCACAAGGGGTGACGCTGGAACGGCTGAAGCCGCTGGTCGCCTATTGGGCGGATTCCTATGACTGGCGCAAGGTGGAAACCAGGCTCAATGCTCTGCCGATGTTCGTGACCGAGATCGACGGCCTCGACATCCATTTCATCCATATCCGCTCGCCGCACGCCAAGGCCATGCCGATGATCATGACCCATGGCTGGCCGGGCTCGATCCTGGAATTCATGAAGGTGATGGATCCGCTGGTCGATCCCACCAGATATGGCGGCAAGGCCGAGGATGCCTTCCACCTGGTGGTGCCCTCGATCCCCGGCTTCGGCTTCTCGGGCAAGCCGACTGCCAAGGGCTGGGGCTCCGACCATATCGGCCGGGCCTGGTCCGTGCTGATGCGGCGCCTGGGCTATGAGCGCTATGTTTCGCAGGGCGGCGATTGCGGCTCGGTGATCTCCCACCGCATGGCCCTGCAGAAGGTGCCCGGCCTGATCGGCATCCATGTCAACATGCCGGGAACGGTGCCCAAGGAGATCGCCGCGATCCTGACGGCGGGCGGTCCGGCGCCGGCAAGCCTCACGCCGGACGAGCGGCGGGCCTTCGACGCCCTCGATCTCTTCTACAAGGACAGCTCGGGCTATGCGACCATGATGGTCACGCGCCCGCAGACCATCGGCTATTCCCTGGTGGATTCACCCGTGGGCATGGCCGCGTGGATGTATGAGAAATTCGCCACCTGGACCTATAGCGGCGGCGATCCGGAGAAGGTGCTGACCAAGGACGAGATGCTCGACGACATCTCCCTCTACTGGTTGACCCAGACGGGCGCTTCGGCGGCGCGCATCTATTGGGAAGACCACTCCAACAATTTCAACGCCGTCGACATTCCCGAACTGCCGGTCGCCGTGACGGTGTTCCCGGGCGAGATCTATCGCGCGCCCCGGAGTTGGGCGGAGCGGTGCTATCACAACCTCGTCTATTTCAGCGAGGCTGGGAATGGCGGCCATTTCGCAGCCTGGGAGCAGCCGGACCTCTTCGTGCAGGAAGTTCGCGCCGCCTTCCGGTCGCTGCGCTGACGCGATCACTATCGGCGCCCGTTCCCATCTAGGCGGGCGCCATTGAAACCCTGACGTTGTTGTTTGCCTGTTCTGGCAGCTTTCGTGGAGAGATCCGCAAGGGTTGCATCGGTCATGCCGTTCTTCGCCGAGAAATACGGCAGGCAATGGTGAGATTCCCGGCGACAACTGGCCTGTGTTCGCGGCTTCCGCCACGCGCGATGAGCCGAAGGTGACGAAGAAATTGTAATGATATTATTGATCTCAACAACACCCGCCGCTTCGGCGGGTGACTTTTTATTT
>NZ_LYXZ01000090.1 GCF_001676615.1 Labrys sp. WJW
GAGCCTGATCTGTGAATCAGACTCGATGCTGTAAGTTCTTGTTGTCGCATCTCTTTTGCCGAAAACCGGCACCCACTTTTCGGCGCGATGCTCTAGAAAACGCGGTAGCTGTGGCTCCTGGATTGCTTCGCCATGCCAATCCCGTGGATTGGCAGAGCTCGCAATGACGCCTGGGTCAAACATCGCAGCCGTTGGTACCAGGCCCGCCGCCCTATTCCCGCGCCAGGTCGGAGCTGCGCTCCACCAGGTCCTTGATGTCCTGGCCGAGTTGCTCGAAGCCGAAGCGCAGGGCGTAGAGGCGGCCGACCTCCTCGCTCTGCAGTTCGCGCAGCACGCCGGCACCGCGCAGCTTGTCCATGGCGGCGACATAGGCGGACAGGCTGGCATCGAAGCCCGCGGCATCCGGCCCGAGAAAGCCGCGCCGCAGGGCTTCGGCGATGCCGCGCAGCAGGCCGACGGTGGCATCCCGCATCGCCTCCAGAGGCTCGGTCAGGGTCGGCGCCACCCGTTCCGGCAAGGCGCGCACGCAGACGCGGGCAATGATGACAAGATCGTGCCGGACCCGGTAGAGCGTGCGCGCCATCGGCTCGGGGTCGATGGCATGGCTGAGATGGGCGCTGCGCTCGCGCACCGTCTCCTCCACCGCCGCATCGATCTGGCGCAGGCCGGCGCGGATGCGCTTGTTGATGCCGGCCAGCTCCGGCCGGCCCTTGCCGTCGAGGAGGCTGCCGGTCAGGGCAAGCAGGAGCTCGGCATTGAGATCGGCCACGCGTGCGGCCGCGGCGGCAAGCGCGCCCTGCGCCCGCGCCGGCAGCACGAAGAGGGCGACGCCGACGCCGACGATGATGCCGAGCGCAATCTCCGCCACGCGCTCGGCCGCATAGGCATAGGGCGGCAACAGCGTGCCGCCTGCCGGAATCAGCACGATCAGCGCGGTGATGGGGGCAACCCGGAAGCTCGGCCTGAGAGCCGAAGCCACCGCCATCGGCGCCACGGCGGTCAATACCGCCAGGCCAAGCGCGACATTGCCCTCATGGTGCGGCAGCACCACCGACACCACCGCGCCCCACAGGGCCCCGAGCAGCGTGCCGGCCATCCGGTCCATCGCCGCCTTGACCGAGCCGCCGAGGCTTGCCTGCATGACGATGATGGAGGTGATCACCGCCCAGCTCGACTGGGAAAGATCCACCAGCTTGACCGCGACGAAAGTCAGGCCTGCCGCCACCGTGACGCGGATGGCGAGGGCCAGTTCCATGCGCTTGGCCGCGAACCATTTGAACAGGCGAGCCGTGGCACCAGCGCCGATCATCATCAACCCATCACATCATTTGCAAGATGCGATGGTAGAAAGGTTGAAGCGGAGCGCAACCTCTGCGTTTTCCAATCCACGGTGTGCCGAACCTTGACGTGCCTGCCGGTGAGGTCCATGTCATCCCCAAACGAAACCAGCGGTGCCCGATGATCCCGTCCTATGCGCGCTTTGGCCTGATGTCCCGTCGCCCTACCGTCCCCGTCGATGTCGGTGGCGTCCTGGTCGGCGGCGGCGCGCCCATCGTGGTGCAGTCGATGACCAATACCGACACCGCCGATATCGACGGCACGGTGCGGCAGGTCGCGGCGCTGGCCCGAGCCGGCTCCGAAATGGTGCGCATCACGGTCGATCGCGACGAAGCCGCCGCGGCTGTGCCGCGCATCAAGGAAAGGCTGATGCGCATCGGCGTGACCACGCCGATCATCGGGGATTTCCACTATATCGGCCACAAGCTGCTGGCCGACCATCCCGCCTGTGCGCAGGCGCTCGACAAATATCGCATCAATCCCGGCAATGTCGGCTTCAAGGACAAGCGCGACCGCCAGTTCGGTGCCATCATCGAGATGGCGATGCGCCATGACAAGCCGGTGCGCATCGGTGCGAATTGGGGCTCGCTCGACCAGGAACTGCTCACCCACCTGATGGACGCGAACGCCAGGAGCGAAGCGCCGGTCGACGCCCGCACCGTGACCTGGGAAGCGCTGGTGCAATCGGCCTTGCTCTCCGCAGACCGCGCGGTGGAGATGGGCCTGCCCAAGTCCCGTATCATCATCTCGGCCAAGGTCTCGGCGGTGCAGGATCTCATCGCCGTCTACAACGAGATGGCCAGCCGTTCCGACTATGCCCTCCATCTCGGCCTCACCGAGGCAGGCATGGGCTCGAAAGGCATCGTCGCCTCGGCTGCCGCCCTCTCGCCGCTGCTGCAGGCCGGCATCGGTGATACCATCCGCGTCTCGCTCACGCCCGAACCCGGCGGCGACCGCACCCAGGAGGTCAAGGTCTCCCAGGAGATCCTGCAGGTGATGGGCATCCGCACCTTCGTGCCACTGGTAGCCGCCTGCCCCGGCTGCGGACGCACCACGTCCACTGTGTTCCAGGAACTCGCCCAGAGCATCCAGGGCTTCATCGTCGACTCGATGCCCGACTGGAAGACGCGCTACCCGGGCGTCGAAACGCTGAAGGTTGCGGTGATGGGCTGTATCGTCAACGGTCCCGGCGAGAGCAAGCATGCCGATATCGGCATCTCGCTGCCCGGCACCGGCGAGACGCCGACGGCGCCGGTGTTCATCGACGGCCAGAAGGCCGCGACCCTGCGTGGTCCCGGCATCGCCGACGAATTCAAGCAGATGGTGATCGACTATATCGAGAACCGCTATGGGGTCAGGCCGGCGGCGGAGTAATTGCTGGGAGCGCGGACGTCCTCGTCCGCTCTTCCTTTCCTGCGAACGCAGCGTTTCCAAGAGCGGACGGGGACGTCCGCGCTCCCAGGCTTACCGGTATCGGTCGATCAGATCCCGCCCCGACGAGGCGACTTCCCTCCCATCGTCCCACCCGGTGCTGCCATCGAGCAGGCCGATATCCCGCAACAGATGATCCGAGAGATCGTAGAGACCGACGAAACGGGGCCGCACGAACGCCTCGCTTCGCTTTGCCGGGCGCTCTCTATCCGCTTGGCTGCAATAAGACTGCCCTATGCGATTGAATTGAACGGCCGTCATGGCCAAATCTCCTGTGCGGCAATTAGCAATATCTGACAGGGATATTCCCATTCCGTGCGGGGTGTGGCTAATTGAAGCTCGATTTGGAGCCATAAAACAGGCTTATCGCAAATGACCCTTCCGCTTCCGCCCCTCACCGCCATCCGGGTGTTCGAAGCCGTGGCGCGGCACCAGAGCTTCACACGCGCCGCCAACGAACTCGGCATGACCCAGGCCGCCGTCTCCTATCAAATCAAGCTACTGGAAGAGCGTTTCGGCGCACCGCTTTTCTTGCGTCGCCCGAAACAGGTCGAGCTCACGGAAGCCGGCCAGCGTCTGGCACCGGCGGTGAGCGAAGCCTTCTCCCTGCTCGCCCAAGCCTATGCCTCGGCGCGCGGCGATGCGGAGGGGGTGCTCACGGTCACGGCCTCGATCACCTTCGCTACGACCTGGCTGGCCCGCCATGTCGGCGCCTTCCAGATCCGCTACCCTTCCCTGGCCGTGCGGATCGACGCCATCAATCAAGCGGTCGACTTTGCGCGCAGCGACATCGATCTCGCCATCCGCCATGGCGACGGCAACTGGCCGGGTTTGTGCAGCCACCGCCTGCTGTCGGGTGAGTATTCCCCCATGCTCAGCCCGAAGCTCGCCGCCACCATCGGCGGCGTGAAGCAGCCAGCCGATCTCCTGCGCCTGCCGCTGCTCGATCCCGGCGACACGTGGTGGGACGATTGGTTCGACCTCGTCAAGGTCGCCCGCCGTCCCAGGGCCCCGGCACGCGGCGAAGTGCAGGCCACGCCGGCGATCACGCGCGGGCAGGATCGCTTCGGCGGCGTCCATCGCGGCCCCGTGGAGATCCCGTGCATCGGCTCGCAGGCCTTCGTCGGAACCGCCGCGCTGGACGGCCAGGGCGTCGCCATCCTCTCCTGCGCGCTGTGGGCCCAGGACCTGGCGGAAGGGAGGCTGATCCAACCGTTCCATCAGGTCGCGGGCGAACATTCCTTCTACCTGGTCTATCCCGAAGCCCGCCGCAACCTGCCTAAGATCCGCGTCTTCCGCGACTGGATCCTGGAGGAGGTCGGCAGAACCGCCAGCATCGGCAACCGGGGCGAAGAGGCCATGGCCTCATAAGACGATCGGGAAGCCAGCCTCCCTTCCATGCCTCTCTATCGATAGCGATCGATCAGATCGCGAGCGCTGGCTGCAGGCTCGGGCCGATCGCCCTTCACATGGCCATCGATAACCCCGATATCCCGCAGCAGGTGATCAGGGAGCTCGCGTAGCGCCACCTTCCGCAAGGCCGCCCGACCAGCCGGCTGCGTTTCATCATGCACCGCATCGGCCCTGTATGAATAAGCTTGCCCTATAGGTTCAATCCGCGCCACTATCATGGCTAAATCTCCAGATCGGCCTCGCTTTTGGCCGTTTCACCTGCAGATTTTTCATGAATTTCGGGTGCTGACGAATTGAAGCTCAAGCAGTGCCCATAAAGAGAGCTGATGCATCGTGAGCACTGTGCTGCCGCCGCTGGCCGCCATCCGGGTCTTCGAGGCCGTGGCGCGGCATCTGAGCTTCACGCGCGCAGCGGCCGAACTCGGCATGACCCAGGCTGCCGTCTCCTACCAGATCAAGCTCCTGGAAGAACGCTTCGGCGGGCCGCTCTTCCTGCGCAAGCCGCGCCAGATCGAGCTCAGCGCGGCCGGCCAGCGCCTAGCGCCGGCGATCACCGACGCCTTCGCCCTGATGACGGAAGCCTATGCGGCGGCGCGCGGCGGCATCGAGGGGGTGCTGACCGTCTGCGCCCGGGTGAGCTTCGCTACAAGTTGGCTGGCGCGCCATATCGGCGCTTTCCAGCTCGCCCATCCCGCACTGGCGGTGCGCATCGAGGCGACCGACCGCGCCATCGACTTCACGCGCGAAGAAACCGACATCGCGGTCTTCTTTGGCACCGGCGACTGGCCCGGCCTGCAGGCGCATCATTTGCTGCATGCCGATTTCACCCCGATGCTGAATCGCGACCTTGCCGCTCGCCTCGGACCGGCCTGCATACCC
>NZ_LYXZ01000091.1 GCF_001676615.1 Labrys sp. WJW
GGTTCCACCTGCGCAAGGGCGTCAAGTTCCACAATGGCGATCCCTTCACCGCCGATGACGTGATCTTCTCCTTCGAACGGGCGGGCGCGCCGGGCTCTCCCTTCGCCGGCCTGCTCGAGCCGATCGCCAAGATCACCAAGGTCGACGACCACACGGTCACGGTGACGCTCAAGCGCAAATATGCGCTGCTGCTCAATGATTTCGCCGGCTGGTACATCCTAGACAAGAAATTCCAGGAATCGGTCGGGGCAACCAAGCCGATCGACCTGTCCTCCAACACCGGCGGCGCCATGACCACCCAGGGCATCGGCACCGGGCCGTTCAAGCTGGCTTCCCGCCAGCCCGACATCCGCACCGTGCTGGTCAAGAACGAGGACTGGTGGGACAAGCCCCAGCACAATCTCGACGAGATCGTCTATACGCCGATCACCAATGCCGCCACCCGCGTCGCCGCCCTGCTGTCGGGCGAGGTCGACTTCATCCGCAACGCACCGCCCCAGGACGTCGAGCGCATCGCATCGACACCCGGCATGAAGATCATGCGCGCGCCGCATCTGCGCTCGATCTTCTTCGGCATGGACCAGCAGAGCAAGACGTTGCCGAACAGCGGCGTGGATGGCAATCCGCTCGCCGATGTCCGGGTGCGCAAGGCCATCTACCAGGCCATCGACATCGAGGGCATCAAGCGCAGCATCATGCGCGGCAATTCGCGCCCGACCGCAGTGCCGCTCGCGCCCGAGCTACCCTATTACGATGCCAGCCTGGATGTGCGCTTTCCCTATGACGTAGCCGCATCCAAGGCGCTGCTGGCCGAGGCGGGCTACGCCAAGGGCTTCTCCCTGCCGATGGACTGCCCGGCCGGCTCCTTCATCAATGACGAACGGATCTGCCAGGCCGTGGTCGGCATGCTCGCCAAGATCGGCATCAAGGCCCAGCTGACCATGCACACGCCGGTCCAGACCGATACCGAGCTGCCGGCAGGCAAATATTCCTTCTACATGCTGGGCTGGGCGGGCCTGCCTTCGATCGATGCCTACAACATCATGTCGGCGACGATCCACACGCCGACGGGCGATCTCGGCACCTGGAACCCCAAGGGCTATTCCAACCCCAAGGTGGACAAGCTGATCGAACAGATCGGCACCGAATATGATCCGGCCAAGCGCCAGGCGATGATCTCGGAAGTGGTGAAGATCCACCGCGACGAAGTCGGCAAGATCATGCTGCACCAGCAGTTCCTGACCTGGGGCATGAGCGACAAGGTCAATGCCGTCGTGCCCGCCGACGAGTATACGCGCTTCTGGTACTACACCATGAATTGAGGCGCACGAGGGCAGGGCGCCTGCCGCGCCGCGCTTCGGCCTTCGCTTTGCCGCATGATGTTTTTTCCGGGTCCCCCGAAACTGTCCGGCATCATGCGCAGACGGAGGGGCGGTATCTCCCACCGCCCCTCCGCAAGCCTTCGCGCAACGACGCACCGGCTGATCCCTTCCAGCGAGGGGAGCACAAGCCGGGGGGCGTTGCCATTGAGCCGTGGCCTTTATTCAACTCCTTGTCTTGACGCACTTTCTCAACCGGAAACCCCATAGGCTCTTCCGGAAGATGCGCCAGGGATCGAGAGACCCTCATGATCTCCATGCTCGCAACCCGCCTCACCAGCGTCATCCTGGTCATGCTGGTCGTCACCGGGTTGTCCTTCTGCATCTTCAACTTCCTCGGCGACCCCGTGAACAATGTGCTCGGCGTCAATGCGACGCTGGCCCAGCGCGAGGAATTGCGGGCGGCCCTCGGCCTCGACCAGCCGACGATCGTGCAATTCTGGCGCTTCGTCGAACGCGCGGCGGTCGGCGATTTCGGCGTGTCCTACCGCAACCGGCAGCCCGTCCTCGACCTCATCCTCACCCGCCTGCCGGCGACGCTGGAGCTGGTCTTCGCGGCGACCCTGACTGCCCTGCTGGTCGGCATCCCCATGGGGGTCTATACGGCACTGAGGCCCCGCGGCCTGCTGAGCCGCCTGTTCCAGATGGGCTCGCTCCTCGGCATTTCCATGCCCCAGTTCCTGATCGGGATGCTCCTCATCCTGGTCTTCTCGGTGGAGTTGCGCTGGCTTTCGGCCTTCGGACGCGGCGACACCGTGCGGATCGGCTGGTGGACCACGGGATTTCTCACGGTCAGCGGCCTCAAGGCCCTGATCATGCCCACCATTACGCTCGCCGTCTTCCAGGTCTCGATGATCATGCGCCTGATCCGGGGCGAAATGCTGGAGGTGTTGCGCTCCGATTTCATCAAGTTCGCCCGGGCGCGCGGCCTGTCGGATCGGGCGGTGCATCTCACCCATGCGCTACGCAACAGCCTCCTGCCGGTGATCACCATCGTCGGGCTGCAGATCGGCTCGCTGATCGCCTTCGCCATCGTGGTCGAGGCGGTGTTCCAATGGCCCGGCATGGGCCTGCTGATCCTTCAGGCGATCGAGTTCGCGGATTTCCCGGTGATGGCGGCCTATCTCGCCTTCGTCGGCTTCAGCTTCGTGCTGATCAATTTGATCGTCGACCTGACCTATCTCCTGGTCGATCCGAGATTGAGGGTGAAATGAGCCAACTTGCCGCCATCGTCAGAAGCGTGGCCGCCAGCGAACTCGCCTGGCGCTTCCGGACCTCGCCTGCGGTCATCATCGCCACGGTCATCCTCGGCCTGCTGGTGCTGTGCGCGGTGGCCGCCAACCTGATCGCGCCGCATGATCCCTTCGATCCGGCGACACTCGACATCATGGATGCCCGCCTGCCGCCGGTCTGGTCGGAGGGGGGGAGCGCGCGCTATCTGCTCGGCACCGACGAGCAGGGCAGGGACATCCTGTCGGCGATCTTCTACGGCATGCGCGTCTCCCTTCTGGTCGGCGTCGCAGCGGTGCTGTTCTCGGTGACGCTGGGGGTGATACTCGGCCTGCTCGCCGGCTATTTCGGGGGGTGGGTCGATGCCGTGATCATGCGCCTCGGCGACGTGCAGCTCTCCTTTCCCACCATCATGATCGCCTTCTTCATCGATGGCGTCGCCAAGATCGTGATGCCGGCGGCGCTGCGCGAGGACATGCGCTTCTACGTCGTCATCCTCGCCATCGGCGTCGCCGACTGGGTACAGTTCGCCCGAACCGTCCGTGCCACCACTATGATCGAACGCCGCAAGGACTATGTCGCTGCCGCGCGGATCTCCAAGGTGTCGAGCCTCAGGATCGTGCTCTCCCATATCCTGCCCAATACGATCGGGCCAGTGCTGGTGCTCGCCACGCTGGGTCTCGGCGTCGCCATCCTCACAGAGGCGATCCTGTCCTTCCTCGGGCTCGGCATGCCGCCGTCCCAGCCTTCGCTCGGCACGCTCATACGCGCCGGCAACGATCTCCTGCTGTCCGGCGAATGGTGGATCTCCCTGTTCCCCGGCGCGGCGCTCGTCCTGCTCGTCCTGTCCGTCAACATCGTCGGCGACTGGCTGCGCGATGTCCTCAATCCCCGTCTCCGTTGATGCCCGAGTTGTGAAATGACCGATCTTTTTCTCGCCAATGTCCGCCCCGATGCCGGGGAAAGCGCCGACATCCTGATCCGCGCCGGCCGGATCGCCGCCGTCGGCCGCGACCTCAACCGGCCCGAGGGCGTACCGCTGGTCGACGGCAAGGGGGCGATCGCCATCGCGCCCTTCGTCGAGGCCCATGTCCATCTCGACAAGATCCTGTGGGGCCTGCCCTGGCATTCGATCAACGTGCCGCCGTCGCTCAGGGCGATGATCGACAACGAGGTCGCCATCCGCAAGGACCTGCCCTGGGGCGTGCCCGAGCGCGCCGGCAATCTGATGCGGCGCTGCGTCGAGATGGGCTCGACCCATATCCGCAGCCATGTCGACATCTCCACCGGCTACAAGCTCGACAATCTCCATGGCGTCCTGGAGGCCTGGGAGAAGGTGAAGCATGCCGTCGGCCTCGAACTCGTCGCCTTTCCCCAGACCGGCCTGATGATCGACCCCGGCACGGCGGATCTGATGGAGGCGGCGCTGGACGAAGGCGCTTCCGTCATCGGCGGCATCGATCCCGCCACCATCGATGCCGATCCCAAGGGCCATCTCGACACCATCTTCGGCATTGCCAGCCGCAAGGGCGCCAAGATCGACATCCATTTGCACGAGCCGGGGGAACTCGGCCTGTTCGAACTGGGCATGATCGCCGAGCGCACGCGGGCGCTGGGCATGCAGGGGCGCGTCGTCGTAAGCCACGCTTTCTGCCTCGGCGATGGCCCGCCGCACAAGGTGCAGCGCATGATCGACGTGCTGGCCGAGGCCGGGATCGGCATCATTTCCGCCGTGCCGGGCGAGATCGGTTTCCCGCCGATGTTCGAGCTGGCGGCACGCGGCGTGCGCTGCGCCGTCGCCTCGGATTCCCTGCGCGACACCTGGAACCCGCATGGTGACGGCGACATGCTCGACCGCTGCTGGCTCCTGGCCTATCGCACCCATTGCCGCACCGATGCCGAACTGCTGCGGGCCCTGGACATGGGCACGCATCGCGGCGCCGACCTGCTCGGCCTGGAAGGCTATGGGCTTGAAGCCGGCTGCGAAGGCAGCCTCGTCCTCATCGAAGGCGAGAACCTGGCGCAGATCCTGGTGGATCGTCCGCCGCGCGCCCTCGTGGTGAAACGAGGCCTCATGGTTGCCGCCGACAATCAATGGATCGATGGCGGGGCACCATGAAGCAGGACAACGCCGCCGCTCTAGTCGAGGTCACCGACCTTTCCAAGGTCTTCGACGTCTCCGCCCCCTTCCTGCAGCGCATCGCGACGCGCGCCGGCCGCAAGCTGGTGCGGGCTGTCGACGGCGTGAGCTTTTCGATCCCGCGGGGCACCACCTTCTCGATCGTCGGCGAGTCCGGTTGCGGCAAATCCACCATCACCCGCCTGATTGCCGGGCTGGAGGCGCCGAGCACCGGCCGCATCGACTTCGCCGGCAAGGGCGGCAAGCCCGTGCAATTGCAGATGGTGTTCCAGGATCCGGTCGGCAGCCTCAATCCGCGCTGGCGCATCGGCCGCAGTATCGCCGAGCCGATGCGGCATCTGCCGAGGGTCGAGCGCCGTGCCCGGGTGGGTGCGCTGCTGTCGACCGTCGGGCTGGCGCCTGGCGACGGCACCAAATATCCGCACGAATTCTCCGGGGGCCAGCGTCAGCGCATCTCCATCGCCCGCGCCCTTGCTGCCGAGGCCGAATTGCTGCTCCTGGACGAGCCGACCTCGGCCCTCGACGTCTCGGTCCAGGCGCAGGTGCTCAACCTGCTCAAGGACCTGCAGCAGCGCCTCGGCCTGACCTATCTGTTCATCAGCCATAATCTGTCGGTGGTGCGTTTCCTGACCGACCGCATCGGCGTGATGTATCTCGGCCGCCTGGTGGAGGAGGGGCCGGGCCACACCGTGTTCGACAGGCCGCGCCACCCCTATACGCGCCTGCTGCTCGAAACGATCCCCGATATCGAAAATCCCAACCGCGACCGGGCTCCCCTGGCCGGCGACCTGCCGAGCCCGCTCAATCCCCCGCCGGGCTGCGCCTTCCATCCGCGCTGCCCGCTGGCCATGGAGATCTGCAAGTGCGAAAGGCCGCAGATGCGGACGATGGAGGATGATGTGCGCGTCGCCTGCCATGCTATTGATGCCGGCGGTGGGCAGCCGACACAGGCTTGAAGCCCGGACAGAAGCCTGATCGTCCCGGCCGCTGCCAGTTCAGGCAATATCGCGATCCATGGCGTTCCTGTATTCCCCTTTAGGCCTGCGCCCTCATCGACTTTTCAGGTGTCGTCGTGGAACGTTGAGCGGCTGAACGCATTCTATGGTCAAGAAGCGCTGCATCGGGTCGACTGCAAACCGCTCTGGATTCGAAGAAGTCGGGCAGCATTGGCCTTTAACGCGAAAGGACAGGCAATGGCCGTCGCCAAGAATACGATTTGCGTGTGGTATGACAAGGACGCCGAGGCTGCGGCCCGCTTCTATGCCGAGATCTTTCCCGATAGCACGGTACATGCCGTCCACCGCGCACCTGGTGACTACCCGTCGGGCAAGGAGGGCGATGTGCTGACGGTCGAATTCACCGTTGCCGGCATTCCCTGCCTCGGCCTCAATGGCGGACCCGCGTTCAAGCACAGCGAAGCCTTTTCCTTCCAGATCGCCACGGACGACCAGGAGGAGACGGATCGCTACTGGAATGCCATCGTCGGCAATGGCGGCCAGGAAAGCGCGTGCGGCTGGTGCAAGGACAGATGGGGCATCTCCTGGCAGATCACGCCGCGGGTGTTGACCGAGGCGATAGCCGCCGGTGGCGCGGAAGCAAAACGTGCCTTCGAAGCAATGATGGAAATGCGGAAGATCGACGTCGCGGCGATCGAGGCGGCCCGCCGGGGCTGACGGTGCCGCCATCCCCAGGGCCATTTGCAGAAATCACCATCGGTCTTTCGGGTAAGTTTTATTCTTTCAAGTCAATATGTTGAATCAAGATATTCGACAATCGCCTTCACGTCGGTTTCGGCAATCGGCGCCTTGTAGGTCTTGATCATCTTGTTGACTTCGGCAGCCCAGAAGGCCTGTCCCTTCTTCGGCGGCTGGGTGCGGATATAGTCCGCCGAATGACAGGCGGTGCAATTGTTCTGCGCAATTTCGAGGTTCGGCCCGTCCCTGAATTTGGAAGCCTCGTCGGGAAGCTGGTAGGTCAGCGGCTGGGCCAAGGCCAGGGAGCCGGATAGCAGCGCGAGGGTGGCTGCCAGGGGCGTGGTGACGATGCGTTTCATCATGGCTCTCCTCAGGCTGCCGTGACTCTGGTGGCTTCCACGCAGTTGCGCATGTAGCCGGCCGGGTTCCACAGCGGCTTGTCGGGCTGGGTCTTGCCGTCATTGCCGGTGGCCCGCACCTTGAGCACGTGCGGGCCTTTTTCGAGCCGGATATCGGTGGTCCACTCCCGGAAGGAATATCTGCCGAGATCCTCGCCGAGGCGTGTCGGCAGCCAGGTGGCGCCATCGTCGGTCGAGACGGAGACCTGCTTGATGCCCGAGCCGCCGTCGAAGGCGAAGCCACGCAGCTTCACCGGGGCGCCGGCCGGCACCTTCTGGCCGTCGAGCACGCTGGTGATGAAGGAGCGCACATTGAACCGGTTGATCGGCACGGTCTTGTCCGGCGCCTTGCCGGGCTCGGTGCACGCGCAGTCATTGTCGGGAATGCGGTAGGCGGACTTCATCCAGAAGCCGTCGAACACCTTGTCGAGCACGGTGATCTCGTTGAGGTGCTTGAGCCAGTAGGTGCCGTACCAGCCGGGTACGACCAGGCGCACCGGAAAGCCGTTCAGCCAGGGCAGGTCCTCGCCATTCATGGCATAGGCCAGCATCACCTCGCCATCGCGTGCGTGGTCGATGTCGAGGGCCTTGACGAAATCGGGTGTATCGGGTGCGGCCGGGCCGTCCAGGCCGCCGAACGACACCTGCACGGCGCCGGGCTGCACGCCCGCCTTGTCGAGGATGGCCCTGAGGGGAACGCCCTTCCACCTGGCATTGCCCATGGCGCCGTTCGCGAGCTGGCCGCCGGCGACGCGCGGTTCGACGAAGCCGCGGCTGTTGCCCGAGCACTGGTGGGCAGCCACCAGTTCGACAGGTTCATAGGCTTTGAGATCGTTCAGCGACAGGGACAGCGGAGTCTTAACTAGTCCCTTGATCTCGATCCGATAAGTCTGCGGATCGATCTCGAGCGGGATGTCGGAGAGATGGTAGCGTACGAAGAAGGCATCGTTCGGCGTGAGGATGCCTTCGTCGAAGACCTGGAAGGGCGTTTCGAGTTGCGGCGGGCGCTCGGTCAGCCCGATCAGCGGGCGCTTGCCGGGATATATCACCAGGGGCCGCCCACCATTGGCAAAGGGCAGGGTGATTGTCTCTTCCGCGCGGGCGAGAGGAGGCAGCATCAATCCGCCGGCCAAGGCGGCGGCGGTCGAGCCGCCCAGCTTCAGGACATTGCGTCGGCTGATCATGGTCACCTTCCTGGGGTTGCCGTTGGTGGCGTCGTGCGGTCTTTTGCGCAGGTATGCGGGTGTCGACTTGATCGGAAAAACGCGAGGCCGGCTGCCTTGTTCCTGCCCCGTGCCTCAAGCTTGCCGCTGGCCGTCACAGGGCGCAGCCACCGTCGGCTGCCGCGCATCGGCTGCCTGCAGCGTGGTGACCGCGATCATGTGGTAGGCATCCTCGGCGCTGCAGCCGCGGGAGAGGTCGTTGGCGGGCCTGGCCAGCCCCTGCAGGATCGGCCCGATGGCCGTCGCCCCGCCGATGCGCTGGGCGATCTTGTAGCCAATATTGGAAGAGTCGAGATTGGGGAAGATGAAGACGGTGGCAGCGCCATGCAGGGGTGAATTCGGCGCCTTGGCTGCGCTCACGGCTTCCACGAAGGCGCTGTCGAATTGCAGCTCTCCATCGATGGAAAGCTGGGGGTCGGCAGCTCGTGCCAGGCGGGTCGCCTCCACCACCTTGGAGACGCGTTCATGCGAGGCGCTGCCGACGGTGGAAAAGGACAGCATCGCCACCTTGGCCGGTACGCCGGCCAAGGCCTCGTAGGAGCGCGCGGAGACGCGGGCGATGTCGGCGAGCTCAGCCGCATTGGGATCGATGACGAGGCCGCAATCGGCAAACAGGAAGGCACCCTTCTTCACGTGATAGGGCTGGCACAGCATCATCAGGAAGAAGCTGGAGACCAAGGCGGCGCCGGGCGCCCGGCCGATGCATTGCAGGGCCGCGCGCACCGTGTCGGCGGTGGTCGCCACGGCCCCGCCCACCGTGCCGTCGGCTTCGCCCTCTCGCACCATCATGGCGGCGAAGGTCAGCGGCGAGCGCAGCGCCTCGGCGGCTGCCTGCGCGTCGACGCCCTTGGACTGGCGCAGCCGGTGAAAAGCAGCGGCCAGGCGCGGGGCGAGCGGCGAGGCTGCCGGATCCTCGATGCGGATCTCTTCGGTCGTGGCGCCGGCCTCGCGCAGGCGCTGCCCGATGATGCCAGCGCTGCCGACGAGGATGACGCGGGCAATGCCGTCGCGGCTCGCCCGTAAGGCAGCCTCGACGATGCGCGGGTCCTCGCCCTCGGCGAGGACGATACGTTGGGGAGCAGCCTTGGCTGCCGCGATGATGCGGTCGAGCGGTTTCATGACACATGCCCCAGGAGATACATGCCGGCCAGGATGAAGAAGGCGAGGAAGGCGGTCTCGGCGACGATGAGGGCGACAGCGTCGCCGCCGACGTCGAGCACCCGGCGCAGCGCCGTCTTCATGCCGACCGAGACGATGCCGGCCAGCAGAGCCCAGCGCGAGACCTCCGAGCCGGCTTCGGCAACCACCCTCGGGATCAGGCCGAACGAATTGATCGCGGCCAGGATCAGGAAGGCGATGACGAAGCCGGGCAGCAAAGGCGGGCGGCCGGAAGCATCGTCCGGGCCGGCGATGTTGCGGGTCGCCAGCGAATAGACCAGCACCACCGGCGCAAGCATGGCGACACGGATGAGCTTGACCAGCGTGGCCGCTTCGCCGGCTTCGGGCGAGACGGAAAAGCCGGCACCGACGACTTGGGCGACGTCATGGATGGTGCCGCCGAAGAAGATGCCGGTGGCGCGCGCGTCCAGCCCGATCGCATGGGCGAGGATCGGATAGACGATCATGGCGATGGTGCTGAGCACGGTGACCGACAGCACCGTGAAGATCAGATTGCGCTCGGAGAACTCATTCTTGGGCAGCACGGCGGCGATGGCCATGGCCGCCGAAGCACCGCAGATGGCGACCGAGCCGCTGGTGATCAGCGCCAGCCGCCAGCCACGCCCGAGCAGCTTGGCCGTGAGCAGCCCGAAACCGATGGTGGCGGCGATGGCCGCGACCAAGAGGAGGATGGTGCCGGCGCCGAGCCCGATCAGCAGGTCGACACTGATGCGCATGCCGAGCAAGGCCACGCCGAGGCGGAGAACCTTCTTGGCGCACAGGTCGATACCGGCGACGCAGCGTCCTTCCTCGGACAGGAAATGCAGGGCGATGCCGAGCAGCAGCGCCATCAGCATGGCCGGCGCGCCATAATGGTCGGACAGGAACTGGGCGGCGATGGCGGTGGCGCCGGTCACCGCCACGCCGGGCCAATAGCGGGCGGCTGCCGAGGGAAGCCCTCCGAACCGGCTCGGCGTTACGGCTGAGGTCGTCATGGGCGCGTTTCCTGTAGTGGCATACGGCAGGAGAACGGCCTGCCCCCAGGGGAGGCAGGCCCTGGTCGATCAGGTGCGCTGTTGCGGGCGCATGTCGGCGCGGTCGATGCCGGCCACCGGCACGGGCTTCTTCATGGCGTCGCGCCGGAAGGGCTCGCCCAGTTCCTGGTTGAGCACGACCTCGACGAAGGTGGTCACCCCCCGGGCCTGGTCGTCGAGCGCCCTGGCGAGGGCCTCGGTCAGGCCGGCCGGCGTGTCGACGCTGACGCCCTTGAGCCCGCAGCCCTCGGCGACCTTGGCATAGCTGAGATTGGGGTTGAGCTCGGTGCCGACGAAGTTGTTGGCGTACCACAGCGTGGTGTTGCGCTTTTCCGCGCCCCACTGGTAGTTGCGGAAGATCACCATGGTGATCGCCGGCCAGCCTTCGCGGCCGATCGCGCCCATTTCGTTCATCGAGATGCCGAAGGCGCCGTCGCCGGCAAAGCCCACCACCGGCGTGTCGGGGCAGCCGATCTTGGCGCCGACGATGGACGGGAAGCCATAGCCGCAGGGTCCGAACATGCCGGGCGCCAGATATTTGCGACCCTGCTCGAAGCTCGGGTAGGCGTTGCCGATCGCGCAATTGTTGCCGATATCGGTGGAAATGATAGCCTCCTTCGGCAGCGCCGCCTGGATGGCGCGCCAAGCCTGGCGCGGCGACATGCGGTTCGGCTCGCGCCGGCGGGCCCCGTCGTTCCACTCCGTGCCCGGGTCGTCGTCCTCGTGGTCCATCGAGGAGAGTTGCTGCAGCCAGGCCGAGCGGGTCTGGTGGATGGTGGCGACGCGCTCCTTGCGGCCGGTGTCGCCGGCCACCGGCGACAATTGCGCCAGGATCTGGCCCGCCACTTGCCTGGCGTCGCCGCAGATGCCGACGGTGACCTTCTTGGTGAGGCCGATGCGGTCGGCGTTGATGTCGACCTGGATGATCGAAGCCTGCTTGGGCCAATAGTCGATGCCGTAGCCCGGCAGGGTGGAGAACGGATTGAGGCGGGTTCCGAGCGCCAGCACCACGTCGGCCTTGGCGATCAGCTCCATCGCAGCCTTGGAGCCGTTATAGCCGAGCGGCCCGACCGCGAGGCGATGGCTGCCAGGGAAGGCGTCATTGTGCTGATAGCCGCAGCACACCGGTGCATCGAGCCGTTCGGCCAGGGCCATGGACTCGCCGATGGCGTTGCCGATGACGACGCCGGCACCGTTGAGGATGACTGGGAACTTGGCTTCGGACAGCAGTTTGGCGGCCTGGGCGATCGCCTGCGGCCCGCCAGCTGGGCGCTCGAAGCGCACGATCGCCGGCAGGTCGACGTCGATCACCTGGGTCCAGAAGTCACGCGGGATGTTGATCTGCGCCGGAGCGCAACCGCGCCAGGCCTTCTCGATCACCCGGTTCAGCACTTCGGGAATGCGCGAAGGATCGCGCACCTCTTCCTGGTAGCAGACCATCTCCTCGAACATCGCCATCTGGTCGACTTCCTGGAAGCCGCCCTGGCCGATGGTCTTGTTGGCCGCTTGCGGGGTGACCATCAGCAGGGGCGTGTGGTTCCAATAGGCGGTCTTCATGGCGGTAATGAAGCCGGTGACGCCGGGGCCGTTCTGGCCGATCGCCATGGCCATGGTGCCGGTGGCGCGGCTGAAGCCGTCGGCCATCATGCCGGCATTGGTCTCGTGGGCGCAGTCCCAGAACTTGACGCCGGCCTTGGGGAACAGGTCCGACACCGGCATCATGGCTGAGCCGATGATACCGAAGGCATGCTCGATGCCATGCATCTGGAGGACTTTGACGAAGGCTTCTTCGGTGGTCATTTTCATGGCGTGGTTCCTTTCGAAGGGGCCATTCGGCCTTGAGAGAGTGGAGAGACGTTCAATTGCGATTTCAAAGAGATGTATTGGTTTTCGAAACCAGTTTGACCGAAAGGCGCTCTAGAAGATCTCGTCCTTGAGGTAGTACCAGCGGTACATGCCCCGCTGCCCGAGGCGCCTGAACGGCGTCAGCAGCCCGTGGCTCGGCAGCGGCGAGGTGAAGATCGGCAAATCGAGGCCGCCGCCCTTGCCGGCAACCATCTGGGCCATGCGGCGGCCGGCCTGGGCCGAGTACATCACGCCATTGCCGCCATAGCCCATGGCGTAGAACAGCGGCTGAGCCGGGTCGGGGCGGAAGATGCGCGGCATCATGTCGTGGCTGACATCGACCCAGCCCCACCAGGAATAATCGATCTCGATGCCGCGCAGGATCGGGAACTTCCGGTAGAGCCCTTCGAGCAGCAGGTTGAGATGCTTGGGATTGGCCGCATCACCGCCGGTGATGGCGCTGCGGCTGCCGATCTGCACGCGGCTATCCGGCAGCATGCGATAATAGTGGCGCAGGGTGCGCGTGTCGGTGAGCGGGATGCGTGCCTTGAAGTTCAGGGCTTCGCGCTCCTCGTCGGTGAGCGGCCGGGTGACCACGGAATTGGACAGGATCGGCATCAGCCGGTGCCGGGTCAGTCTGTGCAGCCCGGGCGAGGTATAGCCGGCCGTGGCGATGCAGACGGCGCGGGCGCGCACGGTGCCGCCCGGCGTCCACAGATGATGGACGCCGCCCTTGAAGTCGCAACCAAGCACCGGGCTCGAGACATGCACTCGGGCGCCGAGCTTGCGCGCTAGCTTCAGATAGCCGAAGGCGAGCTTGGCCGCATGGATGCCGATGCCGTCGGGCTCGTACATCGCGCCCTTGGCCTCGGCGTCGCGCACGAAGTCGCTGTGGATCTCGTCGCGGCCGACCATGCGGGCACGGTATCCGAACACCTGGTTCAGCAGCCGCGTCTCCTTCTCCAGCGCCGGCAGCATCTTGTCGCGATGGGCGATGTAGAGATGGCCGCCATCCTGGGGCTCGCAGTCGATCTCGGGCTCGCGGATCAGCGCGCGGAACAGTTCGAAGGCATCGGCGATCTCGGCATGGAGCTTTCTGGCGACGTCCTCCCCCCAGCGTTCGATCCATTGCGAGCGCTTCAGCCGGCCCGAGGAGATCTGTGCCTGGCCGCCATTGCGGGTGGAGCAGCCCCAGGCGACGCCATTGGCTTCCAGCACCGTCGCCTTGATGCCGTGCTCCCTGGCGAGATGAATGGCGCAGGACAGGCCCGTATAACCCGAGCCGATGACGGCCACGTCAACGTCGAGATCGCGGGTGACCGGCCCGTCATCGGCGGGGGGCGGGGCC
>NZ_LYXZ01000092.1 GCF_001676615.1 Labrys sp. WJW
CCACCATGCGCAAGCTACTCACAATCCTCAATGCAATCATTCGCGATCAACAACCATGGCAAACCGCTTGACATCCAAGACAGTCGCTCTCCCCGTAAACGGGGTGAGGAGGCTCGCGCGTTGAGCCTCATCTCCAACGCGACCGCTTCGCTCAACTCTTGAATTATCGCCCATGGACGAATGTCCGCGCTCCCCTTGCCTTCCTGCCCCGAACCCGGCAGGAAGGCGGCATGTCCTCTCCCCGACTCACTCTCGTCCTCGGCGGCGCGCGTTCCGGCAAGAGCCGGCATGCGGAGAGCCTGATTTCGGCCCATCCCGCGCCCTGGACCTATATCGCCACCGCACAAGCCTTCGACGACGAGATGCGTGAGCGCATCGGCGAGCACCAGGCCCGGCGCGACGCCAATTGGCACACGGTCGACGCGCCCCTGGCCCTGCCGGAAGCGCTGGTGGCGACGCAGGGTCCCGTGCTGGTCGACTGCCTGACGCTCTGGCTCACCAATCTCATGCTGGGCGGCCATGACCTCAAATCCGCCTTTCTCCGGCTGCAGGAAGCGATCGAGGCCGTATCCGGTCCGGTGGTGATGGTCAGCAATGAGGTGGGCCTGTCCATCGTGCCGGATAATGCCCTTGGCCGGGCCTTTCGCGACGAGCAGGGCCGGCTCAACCAACGGATCGCTGGCATCGCCGACCGGGTGATCTTCATGGTGGCCGGCCTGCCGATGATGGTGAAGTGATTGGATGCTGAGATGACCGACGATGCCGCACGCCACAAGGCGAAGATGGAAAAGCGCAAGGCCGTGCAGGATGCCGAAGTCGCTTCCAAGACCATCACCGAAAAGGGCCTGCTGATCGTCAACACCGGCCCCGGCAAGGGCAAGTCTACGGCCGCCTTCGGGCTGATCATGCGTGCGCTCGGCCATGGCTGGCCCATCGGCGTGGTGCAGTTCATCAAGGGTGCCTGGTCGACCGGCGAGCGCACGGCATTAGAGCGCTTCAACGATCTGGTGACCTGGAAGAGCATGGGCGAGGGCTTCACCTGGGAGACTCAGGACCGCGAGCGCGACGTCGCCGCCGCCGGGCGGGCCTGGGACGCGGCCAAGGCGATGCTGGCGGATCCCGCCATCCGCCTCGTGGTGCTCGACGAGATCAACATCGCCCTGCGCTACGATTATCTCGACCTCGCCGAGGTGGTGGAAACGCTGAAGGCGCGCCGGCCGGACCTGCATGTCGTGGTCACCGGCCGCAATGCCAAGCCTGAGCTGATCGAGGCGGCCGACCTGGTGACCGAGATGACGCTGGTGAAGCATCACTTCGCCGCCGGCGTGAAGGCCCAGCAGGGCATCGAGTTCTAGAGCAAAATGACTTTTTCCCGAAGCGTCATTTTGCTCTAACCATTTGTTTTGACGCGTTTTTTGATCGAAAAGTCTATCAGCTTTTTTGGAAAACGCTCTAAGGCCCGGCAGCTTTCATGATCCAGCCCCATCCCGAGCGCTCGGCGCTGGTCGCCATCCTCTGCGTCGCCGGCGCGGCCCTGATCTTCGCCGTGCTCGCCGGCCTGGTCATGCAGGGCGGCACGGAGGCCTTCGACCGCGCCATCCTCCTGATGATGCGCAATCCCGCCGACCTTACCGATCCGCTCGGGCCGGGCTGGCTCGAGGAGATGATGCGCGATTTCACCGGCCTGGGCGGCGTCGGCGTGCTGACGCTGACTACCCTCGCAGTGGCAGGTTTTCTCGCCCTTTCGGGATCGCCGCGCAGCGCGGTCTTCGTCATCCTCGCCATCGGCAGCGGCATCCTGATGAGCTCGCTTCTGAAATATGGCTTCGACCGGCCGAGGCCCGACCTGGTGGCGCATGGCTCGCGGGTCTACACGTCGAGCTTTCCGAGCGGCCACTCCTTCATGTCCGCCACCGTCTATTTCACGCTCGGTATCATGCTGGCCCGCAGCTTTCGCTCGCGCGCCCTGTCGGTCTACATCATGGTGGTGTGCACCCTGCTGACCTTCGGGGTCGGCGTCAGCCGTGTCTATCTCGGCGTGCATTGGCCCACCGACGTGATTGCCGGCTGGGTGATCGGGGCCGGCTGGGCGCTGTTCTGCTCACTCCTGGCACAGCGCCTGTCGGGTCATTGATCAGCTCGATTTTGCCGGCGGCGCAAAGACTTTGATGGCGTGGCGCTTGAGCTTGAAATGCGCCGGCGTCCAGGTGGTGAGTTCACCGTCGGTGTTCACAGGGCGCGGCCGGTTGGTGCGGATCACCAGTTCGGTGGTGCCGAAGGCGCGCACATCGTCCCACTGGCCATGGGTGCCCTTGCGCAGGCTGGGCAGCAGCTTGAGCAGGCGCCACCAATGGTCGACCTCCAGGCTGTAGAAATCGAGCTTGCCGTCGTCGGCCGTGGCGGTCTGCTCCACGCTCATGCCGCCACCGTAATATTTGCCGTTGCCGACCGAGACCTGCAGGGTCTTGATCTTCTCGGTAGTGCCGTCATGGTCGAGATAGGCGGTGAAGAGCTGCGAGCGCGCCAGCAGCCGGGCCGCCACGATGCCGTAACCGAGCTTGCCGAACATCTTCTTGGCCTTCTCGGAGAGTTCGGCGGCGAGATCGGCGCTGAAGCCGATGCTGGCCACGTTGAAATAGAGCTGGCCGTTGACCTCGCCCAGGTCCATTGGCCTCGGCTGCCCAGACACGATGAGCTCGGCGGCCTTCAGGGGGTCGGCGGGGATCTCGGCCGTACGGGCGAAATCGTTGGCCGTGCCGAGCGGCAGCACGCCGAGCGGCAGGCCCGTTTCCACCAGCCCCCGGGCGGCGGCGTTGAGGCTGCCGTCACCGCCTCCGACGATGACGAGATCGCATTCGTCCCGCCGCCGCAGGATCACATCGGCGATCTTCTCATCCCCTTCCGGGTTCGCTTCGATGAGATGGATGCCGCCCGTCTCCAGCACCTTGCGGATCGCTTCGGTGCCCTTGCCGCCATTGCGCGCGTTGGGATTGACGATGAAGAGCGCACGCCTGCCCTGCTGTGAACCAACCATACCCTGCCCCAATGCCCCTCGCGCCGAGCGCGAGACCCGAAGCGAAACTGCCTAATCGGCAATTGGGCGCATTCCATGGCCGTGGCACGGCAAGGTCGATGCAGGGCTCCGAATTCAGATTAGTGACGGCAGAGTTTGGAGTGCCTGGCGTGCGATCTTTCCGGGTGCACGGGCATCTTGCCCGTTCTTCCGATCCCGCAAGTACCGTGTTTCCAAGAACGGGCAAGATGCCCGTGCACCCGGAACCCGCCTGTCAGCGCCGGCGGTACCGCGCCTACTCCGCTGCTTCGACCTTCGTCGCCTCGTCTGCCTCGATATGGCCGGAACGAATGCGAATCATGCGGTCGCAGCGGGCAGCGAGGCTGAGGTCATGCGTCACCAGCACGAGGGTGGCGCCGCGCTCACGCTTCAGGCGGAACATCAATTCGACGATCCCCGTGCCCGTGCCCTCGTCGAGATTACCAGTCGGCTCGTCGGCGATCAGGATGGCCGGCTCGGGCGCCAGGGCGCGCGCCAGCGCCACGCGCTGCTGCTCGCCGCCCGAGAGCTGGGCTGGATAATGGGCCTTGCGGGCGCCGAGGCCCACGGCCTCCAGTTCAGCCTCCGCCCGGGCGAAGGCATCGCGCCGCCCGGCCAGTTCCAGCGGCACGGCGACGTTTTCGAGCGCCGTCATGGTGGGGATGAGATGGAAAGATTGGAAGACCACGCCGATGTGCCGGCCGCGAAACCTGGCGAGGCCGTCTTCGTCGAGGACGCCGAGATCCTGCCCGGCGATGCGGATGCTGCCGCTGTCGGGCCGCTCCAGCCCGCCCAGCGTCATCAGCAGGGTCGATTTGCCCGAGCCGGAGGGGCCGACGAGGCCGACCGCTTCCCCCTGCCTTATTTTCAGCGTAACGCCCTTGAGAATGTGAACGCGCGCCGCGCCGGTGCCGAGGCTGAGATGGACATCGGCCAAATCGATCGCTTCGTTCATTCGCATCCTGCCTGAAAGGTTCTCGTGATCGTGACCCGTATCTATGCATCGATTGTGGCAATTCTCTCATTGCTTGTCATGACTCCGTTGGCCGCGGAGCATGCCATGGCCGAGCCGCTGCGTATCGTGGCCTTCGGCGACAGCCTCACCGCCGGCCTCGGCCTGGAGGCCAGGGATGCCTATCCCGCCAAGCTGCAGGCAGCCCTCGCCAAGCTCGGCATCGAGGTCGTGATCGACAATGCCGGCGTCTCCGGCGATACCACCGATGGCGGCCTTGCCCGGCTCGACTGGTCGGTGCCCGACGGTACCAAGGCGGTGCTGCTCGAACTCGGCGCCAACGACATGCTGCGCGGGCTCGATCCCAAGCTTGCCCGGTCCAATCTTGCCGCCATCCTGGAGCGGCTCAACGAGCGCAAGATCCCGGTCCTGCTCATGGGTATGCGCGCCGCGCCCAATCTCGGCGCCGACTACCAGAAGGCGTTCGATGCCATCTATCCCGACCTCGCAAGCCAGTATGGGGCGGAACTCTATCCCTTCTTCCTCGATGGGGTCGCCGGCACGCCCGGCCTCAACCAGGCCGACGGCATGCATCCGACCGCCGCCGGCGCCGATGCCATCGTCGCCAGGCTGACGCCGGTGGTGGCTGAGTTCGTAAGGAAATTGCGATAAGGCTGTGAACCAAAGGTTGAGCGCGTCAGGCGCCGAAGCAAATTCAAGGGAGGCAGCACGAATGGGCATCGAGGGGCGAGCGAAAGGCGAATTGCGCCTCATCCCGGCACGCAAGGGCGTGGCGGAGCGGGTCAGGGCCGGGCAGACGGTGACCGTCATCAACACCCATGGCAGCCAGGTCGTCGACAGCTGGGCCTTCAATGCCCAGGATCCCGGCGAGTTCATGTCGATGGAGCACAGCCGCGGCGCCATGCTGCGCGTCAATCCCCAGCTCGGCGACACGCTGCGCAGCAATCGCCGGCGCCCCATGCTCACCCTGGTCGAAGACAATTCCGGCGGAATCCACGACACGCTGATCGCCGCCTGCGATCGCTATCGCTACGAACAGCTCGGCCATGTCGGCCATCACGACAGCTGCACCGACAATCTGGCGCACGCCCTGGCTTCGCTCGGCGTCACCGGCGCGGAGACACCCAGCCCGCTCAACCTGTTCATGAACATCCCGGTCGGCGCCGATGGCAGCGTCTCCTTCCAGCCGCCGGTGTCGACGCCGGGCTCCCATGTCCGTCTCAAGGCCGAGATGGACCTGATCGTCGTCTTCTCGGCCTGTCCCCAGGACCTGGTGCCGGTGAACGGCGCCGACTGCATGCCCCGGGATGCGCATTACACCATCGACTGATCGTCTCAGGCTCCCGGACAGGAACCAAAAAGTGAGCAGCAACCATCCCTTCCAGCCGCTCGATTCGGGGCTCGTGCCGCGCTTTGCCGGCCCCTCGACCTTCATGCGCCTACCCATGGCCCGACCGGACGAGATCGATATCGCCCTCGTCGGCATTCCCTTCGATGGCGGCGCGACCAACCGAACCGGCGCGCGGCATGGTCCCCGGGAGATTCGCAACCAGTCGAGCCTGGTGCGGCGGGTGCACCATGTCACCGGCATCTCGCCCTTTGACCGGATACGGGCCGGCGATTGCGGCGACGCACCGATCAACCCACTCGACCTGATGGCGAGCCTGGAAAGCATCGAGGCCTTTTATGCGCAGATCCAGGCCGCCGGCGCCCGCCCATTGACGGCGGGAGGCGACCATCTCACCACCCTGCCCATCCTGCGTGCCCTGGCGAAACAGGCGCCGGTCGGCCTCGTCCAGTTCGATGCCCATTCCGACACCTATGACAGCTTCTTCGGCAGCCGCTACAACCATGGCACGCCGTTCCGCCGCGCCATCGAGGAGGGGCTGGTCGATCCCAGGCGCATGATCCAGATCGGCATTCGCGGCGCGATCTCCGATGCCGCCAATTACGACTTCGCCCGGGCCGCCGGGGTCCGCATCGTCTTCATCGAGGAGTTCATGGCTCGCGGCGTGGCCGATGTCATGGCCGAAGCACGCGCCATCATCGGCGACCAGCCCGCCTATCTCAGCTTCGACATCGACGCGCTCGACCCTTCCTTCGCACCCGGCACCGGCACGCCGGAGATCGGCGGCATGTCGACGCGTGAGGCCCAGGCGATGATCCGCCTGATGGAAGGCGCCCATCTGGTCGGCGCGGACCTGGTGGAAGTCTCCCCGCCACTCGATCCGTCCGGCCTCACCGCTTTGACCGGCGCGACGCTGATGTTCGAACTGCTCTGCGTGATGGCGGGGCATAACGGACGGGCGGGTTGAAGTCCTCAAGGACGAGCAGCCACATCAAAGCCCCCCTCGCCCTGCAAAGCGGGGAGAGGGTAAGGGTGAGGGGCTACACAGCCTTGGCCAACCATAGCGCCGCCCCTCACCTTACCTCTCCCCGTAAGAACGGAGCGAGGAGGCCCAGGCGTTGCGGCTTGGCTGATTGCCGTTCACCCCACGCGAATCAAGAGCGCGCTCACACCACCACGCGCAGCGGCTTGTCGATGACCTGCAGCACGCGCGCCAGGTCATGTCCGCGCTTGAGTATCATGCCGGTCGGCGCCAGCACGCTATAGGCCCCCTGGCGCTGAGCCAGCGAGGGATCCTTGACGATACGGTAGAGCGGCATTTCCGAGGCGCGCCGGAAGATGGAGAACACCGCCTTGTCGCGCAGGAAATCGATGGCATAGTCACGCCATTCGCCATGGGAGACCATGCGCCCATAGAGATTCATGATCTGACGTAATTCATGCCTGTCGAAGGCGATGGCTGGGGGATCGGGGCGGCGCGAAGCGGAAAGTTGCGCGACATCTGCGCTTTCGCTTCGCGAAAACAGCGATCCCGGCGGATCGGCCTCCGTCATGACGCCTCCTGTGTAAACGGTTTGTCGTCACACTGTCATGATTGCGCCGATCCGCGTCGCGTTCAAGTTTTATCGCCTCACGAAACGGTCATCGCAGGGGAAGACTGCCATCTCCCGTAGCGATACGCCCGTAAAGCTCGGGCCTGCGGTCGCGGAACAGCCCCCAGGCTGCGCGTTCGGCGCGAATCGCCTCGAGATCGAAGCTTGCCGTCAGCACCGCCTCGCCGGAGCGCCCGGCTTCCGCCAGCAGTTCGCCGTGCTGGCCGGCAATGAAGGAGGAACCGTAGAAGGTCACCTCCTGCCCGCCGAAACGCTCGACGCCGATACGGTTGGAAGCCATTACGGGCATGATGTTGGCGCCGGCATGGCCGCGCATCACCGTGCGCCAATGCTCCATCGAATCAAAGCCGGTGGCGGGCTCCGAGCCGATCGCGGTGGGATAGAGCAGTGCATCCGCACCCATCAGGGCCATGGACCGGGCGGCCTCGGGAAACCACTGGTCCCAGCAGATGCCGACACCGATGGTACCGAAGCGGGTCGGCCAGACCTTGAAGCCGGTATCGCCGGGCCGGAAATAGAACTTCTCCTCATAACCCGGCCCATCCGGAATATGGGATTTGCGATAGAGGCCGAGGACGCCGCCATCGGCGTCGACCATGACGAGGCTGTTGTAATAGGCCTGGTTGGCGCGCTCGAACAGGCTGACGGGCAGGACCACGCCGAGCTCGGCGGCCAGGGCGCGCATGGCCTTGAGGGTCGGATGGTCCTGGTCCAGCGTGCGGGCCTTGGCGAAATGCTCGGCCTTCTCTTCCTGGCAGAAATAGAGATCCTCGAACAATTCCTGCACCAGCACGACCTGCGCGCCGGCCCCGGCGGCCTCGCGCACCAGGCGCGTCGCCGTGGCCACATTGTGGTCTACGCTGTCGGTGCAGGCGAACTGCACCACGCCGAATGTCGTGTTGGCCATCACACGCCCTCGAAGCCGGTGAGGACGCCGACGGCGTTCACCGCGATTTCGGCCACGGCATAGCCGCCTTCCATCACGAAGAGCGTCGGCAGGCCGAGCCTGGCGATGCGCGCGCCGATGAGCGGGTAATGCTCCGTCTTCAGCTTGAAGGCGCTGATCGGATCCTTCTCGAAGGTGTCGACCCCAAGCGAGACCAGCAGCACGTCGGGCTTGTAGGCCGCCGCCTTGGCGCAGGCATCCTCCAGCGCCGCGCCCCAGACCTCGAAGGTCGTGCCCGCCGGCATCGGATAATTGACGTTGAAGCCTTCGCCCCTTCCGGCACCCTTCTCGTCGGCAAAGCCGAGGAAGAAGGGATATTCATTGGCGGGGTCCCCGTGCAGATTGAGCACCAGCACGTCGTCGCGCTCGTAGAAGATCTCCTGCGTGCCGTTGCCGTGATGGTAGTCGACGTCGAGGATGGCAACCTTGCGGGCGCCATTGTCCAGGAACCATTGTGCTGCCACGGCCGCATTGTTGATGAAGCAATAGCCGCCCATGAAGCCGGAGCCGGCATGATGGCCGGGCGGGCGGCAGAGGGCGAAGGCCGATTTTTCCCCGCCCTGGACCAGGCCGGCCGCGGTGAGCGCCACCTCATAGGAGGATTTGATCGCGTCCCAGGTTCCCTCCACGAAGGTGGCGCCGGCATCGAAGGAATAATAGCCGAGCAGCGCCTCGATCGATTCCGGCGGCCTGTCGCCCCGCAGGCCGCGCGTCGGCCAGGTGAAGGGCATCGCCGTGCCTTCGCGCCCGGCGGCCTTCCACATTGGATAGGCCCGCCCGAGGAAATCGATGAAATCGGGTTTGTGCACCCGCCGGGCGGCATCGAGCGAATGGGTCTGCGGCGCCAGCACCGGGCCGAGCCCGACCTCATCGATGCGGGCACGGATGAACTCGGCGCGCGAGGGCATCTCGAAGGCCGGCACGATGGCGCCGGCCACCAGTTCGACATTGCCGGCATGGCCCTTGTGGCGCTCGGAATAGACGGATTTCATCGGACGGATCCCAGTGACTCATCCCGGAATTGTGATCACAAACACCCGGCCTTAGCAAGGGCAACGAAGCGAAAGCGACCATCGGGCGCGATCCCACCCCTATTGCTTTTGCCTGGGGGCGGTGTTTCATTCGCCCGACGGGATGACATTTGCACGACACCAGCCAAGAAGCATTCCGATACTATCCAGGGAGGTTTTATGCGTTTCGTAAAATTCGCCGCCGGTGCACTGGCGCTGATGGCCAGCATGGGCATGGCCCACGCCAAGGACTGGTCGACCATCAAGATCGGCACCGAGGGGGCCTATCCTCCCTTCAACAGCCTGACGCCTTCTGGCGAGATCGTCGGCTTCGACGTCGACATCGCCAAGGCTGTCTGCGAGAAGCTGAAAGCCAAGTGCACCGTCGTCGCCCAGGATTGGGACGGCATCATTCCGGGCCTGAAGGCCGGCAAATACGATGCCATCTTCGCTTCGATGTCGATCACGGACGAGCGCAAGAAACAGGTCGATTTTTCCAGGTCCTACTACCAGACGCCGGCCGTCTGGGTCGCCCCCAAGGACAGCAAGATTACGTCCTTCGACGCCGACGGCCTGAAGAGTTCCATCGTCGGCACCCAGTCCTCCACCATCCATTCCAACTTCCTGGAAGGTGAGATCGGCCCCGGCGGCGCGCAGGTGAAGCTCTATCCCGCCCAGGACGAGGCCAATGCCGACCTGGCCGCCGGACGTATCGACGCCGTGGAAGCCGACAAGAGCGCCATGATGGAGTGGCTCAAATCCGATGCCGGCAAATGCTGCGAGATCAAGGCCGAGATCGACATCAAGAAATATGTCAAATATTTCGGCCTCGGCGTCGGCGCGGCCGTGCGCAAGGAGGACACCGATCTTCGCGATGCCATCAGCAAGGCAATCGAGGAAATCCACGCCGACGGCACCTACAAGAAGCTGAACGAGAAATATTTCCCGTTCGACCTCTGGGTGCCCTGACGCCAGCGCCTGAGACGCGTCAGGCCTGGAGCAAAGCGCGCTTAGAAGGAAACGCTGCATTGCTCTAACTCTTTGGTCAGACGCGTTTTTTGCGATTCTTGGCGATTGCGCCAAATCACAAAACGCTTTTGGCCGGCGGCATCGAATGCAGCCACCGGCTTGAGCTGGCAGCGCTTTGATCGGCCTGGCACCGGCTTGGTGCCAGAGCCATATCCCGAAGGCTCAGCGGCGGGGGCATGGAATGGAACTTCTGGGATTTGGCGCAACGGGATGGGGCACCCCGCTGCTGCAGGGCGCCATGATGACCCTGGGCCTGGCCTTGTGTACCCTGCCCTTCGGCCTGCTGCTCGGGCTCGGCGTGGCGATGGCCAAGCATGGCGGCCCCATCTGGCTCGGCATCGTCTGCGGCATCTACACCTCGCTGTTCCGCGCCCTGCCCGAACTGCTCACCATCCTGATCGTCTATTTCCTCGGGCAGTCAGCCATCAATACGCTCCTAGCGGCGCTGGGGCTGGACATCCAGATCGAAGTCAGCGGTTTCGCTGCCGGTTTCGTGGCCCTCGGCCTGGTGCTCGGCGCCTTTTCCAGCGAGGTCTGGCTCGGCGCCCTGCGCAGCCTTTCCAGGGGGCAAAGCGAGGGCGCGGCGGCACTGGGCCTCAGCCGCGTTGTGACATTCCGCAAGATCATCCTGCCGCAGTTGATCCGCACGGCCCTGCCCGGCCTCGGCAACAATTGGATGGCGCTCCTCAAGGACACCTCGCTGGTCTCCGCCATCGCGGTCAGCGAATTGATGTACATGACCAACAGGGCCGTCTTCGCGACCAAGCAACCGCTGCTGTTCTACGCGGCCTGCTGCCTGCTCTATCTGGTAATGGCCATCCTGTCCGGCATCGCCCAGACAATGCTGGAAAGGCACTATAATCGCGGCCAGAAGCTGGCGAGGGCCTGAGCATGGAGACGCTCTGGTCCGGATTTCTTGCTCTAGTCGGCGATATCGGCCTCAACAGCGACCTGCTGGCGACCTATGGCCCGCGTTTCCTGGCCGGCCTGCGCCTGACACTGCTGCTGGTCGCCCTGGCCATGGTGCTGGGCGCCCTGCTGTCCTTTCCGATCGCAATGGCACGCATGTCGCGCAACCCGGTCCTGCGGGGGCTAGCCTTTGGCTATATCTACTTCTTTCGCGGCACGCCGCTGCTGGCTCAGGTCTATCTGATCTATAACGGCCTCGGCATCTTTCTCGGCGCCCACAAATCCCTCTTCGAGGACCTGGGCCTATGGTGGCTGCTGCGCGACGGCTTCTACTACGCAGTGATCGCCTTCACCCTGAACACTGCCGCCTACCAGGCCGAAATCCTGCGCGGCGGCATCGAGGCACTGCCTCGGGGCCAAACGGAGGGAGGCCTCGCCCTCGGCCTGCATTCAGGCCAGATCTTCCGCAAGATCATCCTGCCCCAGGCCCTGATGGTGAGCCTGCGCCCCTATGGCAACGAGTTGATCCTGATGCTCAAGGCGAGTTCGGTCGCCGCCCTCGTCGCGGTGCCGGAACTGATGGGCGTGACCCGTCTTGCCTTCTCGCGCACATTCGATTTCCAGGCCTATATGTGGACAGCAATACTCTATCTGATCATGGTCTTCGCCATCGCCCATGTCTGGAACCTGCTGGAGAAGCGACTGACCCGGCATCTGCACCGTACCATGCCGCAAACGGCGGCGACTGCGCAGGCGCATTGAGCCAGACCGGCACGCCAGACTAGATTCGGTCGACCAGGGTGGCTCCTGCCGCCTTCATGGCGGCAATCCCCGCCGCGACGGAACCGCCGAGGTCGATGCCCCGGCAGGCATCGAGCACGACGATGGTCTCGAAACCCAGCCGCCTGGCATCCTCGGCCGAGAATCGCACGCAGAAATCGGTGGCGAGGCCGACGCAGAACAAGCGACCGATGCCGCGCTCCCTGAGATAGCCGGCAAGCCCGGTCGGCGTCCGGCGGTCGTTCTCGAAAAAGGCCGAATAGCTGTCGATCGCAGGATTGTAGCCCTTGCGGATGATCATCTCGGCCCCGGGGAGGGCCAGGCCGGGATGGAACTCGGCCCCCTGACTGCCCTGTATGCAGTGATCGGGCCAGAGCGTCTGCTCGCCATAGGGCATGCTCACGGTCGTGAACGGCGCCTTGCCCGGATGGCTGGAAGCAAAGGAGGAATGGCCGGGGGGGTGCCAGTCCTGCGTCAGCACGCAATGGGCGAAATCATCAGCCATGCGGTTGATGCCGGGAACCACCGAGTCGCCGTCGGGCACGGCCAGCGCCCCACCTGGGCAGAAATCATTCTGCACATCGATCACCAGCAGGGCGTCGTTCGGACCGGTTTTCATGAAATCTCTCTCGTCATGCCTTTATGCCTCTATCTTGATCACGCAGGCAGGAAGATCAACTTGCCTTTGAATCTCAGGGAGCTACACAGAAGAACAGGCTGCGGATTGCGACTCGCGGCCGGCAAAGGCAGGACCCCATGCGTCCAGATTTCTCTCCCTCCATCGTCGGCGCCGAACACAGCTACTTGCTGCATGGCCAGCGGCTGACTGCTCCCTCCCTGCTGCCGGGGCTCCATGTGGTGGCGACGCCCATCGGCAATCTCCAGGACATCACGCTGCGGGCGCTGACCACGCTGGCCGCCGCCGATCTCATCGTCTGCGAGGATACGCGCGTCACCAGCCGCCTCACCAATCATTACGGCATCAGCGCCCAGCTCCTGGCCTACAACGACCACAATGCCCCTCGCGTGCGGCCCCAGATCCTGGAGCGCCTCACCAGCGGCCAGGGCGTGGCCCTGGTCTCGGACGCCGGCACGCCCATGGTCTCGGATCCCGGCTTCAAGTTGGTGCGCGAGGCGATCGAAGAGGAAATTCCCGTCTTCGCGGCGCCCGGCCCCTCCGCCGCGCTCGCGGCCCTGGCAGTCGCCGGCCTGCCGACCGACCGCTTTTTCTTCGAGGGCTTCCTGCCCAACAAGGACGGCGCGCGCTCCAATCGCCTCGCCGAGCTCAAGACCATCCCGGCCACGCTGATCTTCTACGAAAGCGGTCCGCGCCTCGCCGACAGCCTGGCCGCCATGGCGACGGCGCTCGGCGACCGGGCTGCAACCGTGGCGCGGGAACTGACCAAGGCCTATGAGACGGTTTATCGCGGCACGCTCGTATCACTGGCCACCGACTTCGCCATTGCGGACGAGCCGAGAGGCGAGATCGTCGTGGTGGTCGGACCGCCCGTCGAGGAAAAGGCCAGCGCCGACGACATCGAGGCTTCGCTGGCCGCAGCCCTCGAAACGCTTTCGGTCAAGGATGCCGCCGCCGCGGTTTCGGCCCGTCTCGGCCTGCCCAAGCGCGACGTCTATGCCCGCGCCGTCGAGATGGCCTCGGAGCGCCGTAGCAGGGCCTCTTGAGCAAGCCCGAACGCCAAGCCGCCTTCCGCGTCGGCCTCAATGCCGAGGCGCGGGCCGGCTGGCTGCTGCGCCTCAAGGGCTACCGCCTGCTCGCCCGCCGTTTCAAGGTGCCGGGCGGCGAGATCGACCTGATCGCCCGCCGCGGCGGCACGCTGGTCTTCGTCGAGGTAAAGGCGCGTGCGGATCTGGCGATGGCGCTCGAAGCGATCACGCCTGCCCAGCAGCGACGCATCGCCACCGCCGCCCGGGCCTGGCTGGCACGCCATCCCGACCAGGCCTTGCTGGTCCAGCGTTTCGATGCGGTCTTCGTGATGCCGCGGCGCTGGCCGCGCCACCAGGCCAACTGGTTCGAGATGGATCTGGGGTGATTTGGGGGGCGGGTCTTCGGACCCGCCTGAAACACAGCGCCTGAAGGCAAAGAAGGCGGGTCCGAAGACCCGCCCCCCAAAACTTACCGCCCCAGCACCCGGTTCAGCCAGTCGGCGATCGGCCGGCCGGTGTTGCGCGGCGCATTCGCCGTCATCACCGGCTCGACAGCCACAGGCTGGTCCTCCGGTGCGCCGTCGAATTGCGGCTGCGCCGCGATGACGTCCTCCGGCGGCGGCGCTTCGCGCACCCAGGGCCGGCCCGGCAGCGGCGCCGGCGACAGGCCCTTATGGGCCCCGCGCATGAAATCGTTCCAGATCTGCGCCGGCAGGCTGCCGCCGGTCATGCGGGCGGTGGAGGTGCCGTCGTCATTGCCGAGCCAGACGGCCGTTACCATGTGGCTGGTATAGCCGATGAACCAGGCATCGCGATAATTCTGGCTGGTGCCGCTCTTGCCGGCCGACTGCCAGCCGGGCAGGCCGTATTTGCGTGCCGTACCGACCGTGAGCGTCTGGCTCATCATCGCATTCATCATGCCGACCTTGTCGTCCTCGATGACACGCTGATTGCCGGGAGCCTGGCGCTGGAACAGCACCTTGCCCTTCTCGGTCTTGATGCTCTTGACCACATAGGGGATCACCAGCCGCCCGCCATTGGCGAAGGTGGCGTAGGCCGAGGTCATCTCCAGCGGCGTCACTTCCGAGGTGCCGAGGGCGATCGAAGGATTGGGTTCCAGGTTGGAATTGATGCCGAGGCTGTGGGCGACGGCCACCACCGCCTTCGGCCCCACTTCGGCGCACAGGCGCACCGCCACCGTGTTGAGCGAGAGGGCGAGCGCCGTGGTCAGGGACACCGGGCCGCGATATTCGCGCGAGAAGTCCTTCGGGCTCCAGCCCGCCAGGGTAATCGGGGCATCGTCACGCACGGTATCGGGGGTGGCGCCGTTCATCAGCGCGGCGAGATAGACGAAAGGCTTGAAGGTGGAACCGGGCTGGCGATTGGCCGAAATTGCCCGGTTGAACTGGCTCTCGGCATAGGAGCGCCCGCCGACCATGGCCTTGACGGCACCGTCGGGATCCATCGCCACCAGGGCGCCCTGGCTCACGCGCAGTTTGCCACCGGACTTGTCCAGGCCCTGGCGCAGCGACTGTTCGGCGAGATTCTGCAGCTTGGCATCGATGGTGGTCTCCACCACCACATCGGTGTCGAGCGGGCCGGTGAGGTCGCTGAGCTGGTTGGAGATCCAGTCGGCCGGATAATTGCCGGAGGAGCGGACCGCCAGTTTGGAAACCTTGACCGGCGTCGCCAGCGCCGTCTTCTCGTCCTGCGCAGTGATCGCCCCGGTGTCGACCATGGCGTCCAGCACGAGTTGGGAACGGTCATGCGCGCCCTTGGGATTCTTGGTCGGATCGAGCGAGGACGGAGCCTTGACCAGGCCGGCCAGGGTCGCGGCTTCGGCAATGGTGAGATTCTTGGCGGGCTTGCGGAAATAACGCTGTGCCGCCGCCTCGATGCCATAGGCGCCCGCGCCGAAATAGACGCGGTTGATATACATCTCCAGGATCTGGTTCTTGGAGAATTTGCGCTCGAGATAGACGGCGAGGATCGCCTCCTGGATCTTGCGCCGCAGGCTGCGTTCGGGGGTGAGGAAGACGTTCTTGGCGAGCTGCTGCGTCAGCGTCGAGCCACCCTGGGTCAGCCGATGGGTGGTGAGATAGACATAGCCGGCGCGGGCCAGGCCCTGCGGATCGACACCGTAGTGGGAATAGAAGCGCCGGTCCTCGATGGCGACGAAGGCCAGCGGCACATATTTCGGCAGGTCCTTGAGCGAGACCGCGGCGCCGCCCATTTCGCCCTGGTTGGCGAGTACGGTGCCATCGGCGGAGACGATCTTCACATTGGGCGGGCGCGGCGGCACTTCCAGATTCTGGATCGGCGGCAGGTTGGCGGCATACCAGGCAACGACGCCACCGACGCCGAGCAGGCCCCACATGCATAGCAGGAAGGACCAGTAGGTCAGGCGATAGAGCATGGAGCGCCGGCGCTTGGGCTTGCGCCCGCCGCCCGAACTGCCGCCGCCTCCCCCTCCGCCACGGCGGGAGGACCCGCCGCCACGCGAGGATCCGCCGAACAGGCTCCAGCCCTTCTTCGAGCGCGCGGTCTTGGCGCGGGAGGGCGAGCGCTCGCGCAACTCCAGCGGTACGGGCGCGGGGCGGTCTTCCCGGGTCAGGCGAAAACTATCGCCCTGATCGGCTTCCTCGCCCTTTTCGGGCTCGAAACGGGGTTCGACCCGCTCAACCATGCGCCGTTGGCCCTGCGCCATCCCAGCCTTCCAAAATCATTACAATCAGATCAGTCATATCAGCGCCGGGTTAAGCAAGGGCTACCGCAGCTTGCGACATTTGCTTTCCACTCAGGGAAAGGCATGAACAAGGCGTCAATCCGTCATTGTCGTGGCGTATTCAAGCCTCGAAGCCCTGTATCCGATGGAAAATCCGTGCAGGCGCCCTGCGGCAGGCCCTTTCGTAAAGTCTTCAGGCCCTGTAGAGGACGTGCGGCGAAAGGCTGGAGGACATATGGCGCTCATCTTCAAGATCCTGACGGCGCAGCAATGGCGCAACGCCGAGGCTGCCGGGCGTTTCGACGGCGCCCCCATCGACGTCCAGGACGGCTATATCCATTTCTCCTCCGCCGAGACGGCGCAGGAGACGGCGGCGCGGCATTTCGCCGGCCAGGACGATCTCGTCCTCGCCGCCGTCGAAGCCGACAGGCTCGGCGAAGCCCTCAAATGGGAAGTCTCGCGGGGCGGCGCCTTGTTCCCTCACCTTTATGCCGCCTTGCCCCTCGATTTGATCGAATGGACGGCCCCACTGCCGCTCGGGGCGGATGGCCGCCATGTCTTCCCGCTCGAATTTCTCTCGAGCCAGCAGCCATGATCGGCGCAGCCTTCGCCCTCATCCGCCCCCGCCTGTTTCGCATGGACCCCGAAGAGGCGCATGAGGCCACCCTCTCCGCCTTGCGCAGCCTGCCGATCCCGCCGTCCCTGCCCGATCCGGCCTCGCTCCGGGTGAAGGCGTTCGGGCTCGATTTCCCCAATCCGGTCGGCGTGGCCGCCGGCTTCGACAAGAATGCCGAAGTCGTCGATCCCCTGTTCAAGCTCGGCTTCGGCTTCGTGGAGATCGGCAGCGTCACGCCGAAGCCGCAGGACGGCAATCCTCGCCCCCGCCTGTTCCGCCTGCCGGCGGACGAGGGCGTGATCAATCGCTTCGGCTTCAACAATCAGGGCCATGCCGCCGTGCTGGCCCGGCTCAAGGCCCGCAAGGGTCGCGGCATCCTCGGCGTCAATGTCGGCGCCAACAAGGACAGCGAGGACAAGGCCGCCGACTATGCTGCCGGCATCATCGTCTTCGCCCCCGTTGCTTCCTATTTCACCCTCAACATCTCCTCGCCCAACACACCCGGCCTGCGCAATCTGCAGAAGCGCGAGGCGCTCGACGAATTGCTGGCCCGTGCGGTGGAGGCGCGCGATACGGCGGCGCTCATCGGGCCGCGCCGCCCGCTGCTTCTCAAGATCGCCCCCGACATCACCATGTTCGAGCTCGACGACATCGTCGACCGGGCACTCGCCCACAAGCTCGACGGCATGATCGTCTCCAACACCACGATATCGAGGCCCGAGTCGCTCAAGGAGCGTGAGACGGCCAAGGAAGCCGGCGGCCTGTCGGGCGCGCCTTTGTTCGACCTCTCGACCCAGGTGCTGGCCGAAACGGCACGACGCGTCGGCGGCCGTTTTCCCCTGATCGGGGTTGGCGGCATCCATTCGGCCGAGACCGCCAAAGCCAAGCTGGATGCCGGCGCCACGCTGGTCCAGCTCTATTCCAGCCTGGTTTACAAGGGCCCGGGCCTGATCAAGCAGATCAAGAAGGGAATCCGATAAATCCGTCAAAGGACGGGGCAGACAGGCAATAGCCTGCGGCAAGGAAGCGTAGTCGCCCGGCTCACCGGAGCACACCAAGGTGTTGGGATCCGTGCCCCCCGAAGGCGGATGAGGGATCGCGGTGTCCCGTCCCAGCCATTTCTGGGGTTCGTTCCAAATGCCTCGAGAAAGGCGGCCGTCAGGCTAGTACGGTTTATTTAAGAAGGAAGCGTTCCTAATTGTCGTAGCCGGGCTTGACCCGGCTATCTCGAAGCCCCCCGCGCAATACGGAGATCCAGGCTGGATTGCTGGGTCAAGCCCGGCAATGACAAAGGCCGAGCAGATCTGAAGACGCTTAAATGAACCACATTGGGCACTCAGGCGGCCTTCATGCGATCGTCAGGAATAGGCCGACTGTGGGGATATCCCCATCCGGCAACGGGTAGAGCCTCACGTTCAGTAAAGATGCGCCAACCTATGGCGTTGCTTTGGCATGAAGCCATCTGACTTGACGCCTCGGCGAAATTGCTTCTTTCAGGAATTCAGGGAAAGTGATAGCAGCATCGGAGATCTAGTTTTGGAGTTTCCAGGTGTCGAAATTCGTTCGTTCCCTAGTGCTTCTGGTGGTTTGCTCCGTTGCCGCCGGGTGCATGTCTATTTCCAGCATGCACGCACCAAATGCCGCTAAGGGTACTGGAGCGATAATATTTGACATATCCCTTCACAACGCTGGCTGCATTCCCAATGACATTGTCGTTGGAGAGCTTGAGCCTAGCAATAATATGTATAAATATAGTACAAATTTCAGCGTTTCGGACGGCGTTGACGCGCTTGTAGGCAAAACCTCCCCGGTCATGCGTGAAATCAAAGCCGGAAAATACGGAATCCTCCAGTATACATGTACATTCGGCGGCAAACGTCGCATGGTGCTTACTCACTCGGCACGCATGCAGGTAGGCAGGACGACCTATTGGCTCAAGCCAATTGCAACTTTTGAAGTGCAGGCCGGCGAAATCGTCAACATCGGTAAGCTACGCTCTATCCCCGACCCTAATGAAAAACCCAGTTTCTGGACGTTGTCGGCTCGCTACGGCACCCCTGTGCTGACCGATATCCCGCAGGCCGAATTACAGAAATTCGTCTCAGGCACTTCTTCGATCAAGCAGCCCGTTGTTACACGCTTGATGGTGCTGGAGCCGATCAGTGCCATCGGCGCAACGCCGCCGCGCCCTGGCGTCGCGGCAGCGACGCAATGAATGTCGCGACTTGCCGAGCGCGCTCGGAGTCGGCGGCATCCATTCGGCTCAGACCGCCAAGGCCAAGCTGGATGCCGGCGCCACGCTGGTCCAGCTCTATTCCACCCCGGTGGCCGCCGGGCTGGAGGCATCCACAAGCTAGGCTTTCAGGACTGGATTCAAATAGACAATCGCAGGCATCCCTGCCTGCTCTTGGAGACGCTGCGCTCGTAAAAAAGGAAAAGCAGGCAATCGCGACATGCAAGCATGTCGCTGAGATGCCTGCGATCCCAGAAGCCGTTACGCCGCCTTCTTCTCCGGCTTGAAGCGCTGATAGAAGCGCTCGTCCTTCACGGCCATGTCGCGCAGCAGCTTGTTGGGCGCAAAGCGCGGGCCATAGGCCGCCTCCAGCTTGTCGCACAGGGCCACGAAGGCCTTCGAGCCCATGCCGTCGATATAGGACAGGGCTCCCCCGGTGAAGGGCGCGAAGCCGAAACCGAGGATGGAGCCGACATCCGCCTCGCGCATATCGGTGATGATGCCGTCCTCGACCGTGCGGGCCGCCTCCAGGGCCTGCACCACCAGGAAGCGCTGCTTCAGCGTGTCCTTGTCGATGGTGTCGGGATCGAGCTTCACTGGCTGCAGGTCCGCCAGGCCCGGCCAGAGCCGCTTGGAGGCGCCGGCCGGATAATCGTAGAAGCCCTTGCCGTTCTTGCGGCCGAGCCGGCCATGCTGGTTGAGCAGGGCGTCGAGCAGCTTTTCCTGCATCGGATCGATGGCCGCCTCGCCGAGGTCCTTCTTGGTGGCCTGCAGGATCTTCCAGGCCAGATCGATGGCGATCTCGTCATTGAGCGAGAGCGGGCCGACCGGCATGCCGGCGGCGCGGGCGAGCGTCTCGATCATCGCCGGCGGCACGCCCTCGCCCAGCATCAGATGGCCTTCGCGAATATAGTTGAGCACGCAGCGATTGGCGAAGAAGCCGCGGCCGTCATTGACCAGGATCGGCGTCTTCCTGATGGCGCGCACGAAGTCGAGCGCGACGGCGATGGCCTTGTCGCCGGTCTTGGCGCCCTTGATCACCTCGACGAGCAGCATCTTGTCAACCGGCGAGAAGAAATGCACGCCGATGAACTGCTCGGGACGAGCCGAGTTCTCGGCCAGCGAGGTGATCGGCAGCGTGGAGGTGTTGGAGGCGAAGACGGTGTCCTTGCCGATCACCGCCTCGATCTTCCGGATCACCTCGGCCTTGACGGCGCGATCCTCGAACACGGCCTCGACGATCAGGTCGACGCCGGCAAGCGCACCGAAATCCGCCGTGGCGGTGATGCGGCCGAGCAGGGCCTCCTTGTCCGCCATCGAGGCGCGGCCCTTCTTGATCTGGCCGGTGATCAGGCCGTCGGAATGGGCCTTGCCCTTGTCGGCGGCTTCCTGGTCGCGGTCGACAAGCACCACCTCGAGCCCGGCCAGGGCAGAGACGTAAGCGATGCCCGCCCCCATGAAGCCGGCGCCGACCACGCCGACGCGCTTGAGGCTGGTCGGCGGCAGGGCCGGACGGCGCGCGCCCTTGTTGAGCTCCTGCATGGAGACGAACAAGGTACGGATCATCGAGCGCGCCTCGGTCGAGCGCAGCACATGGGCGAAATAGCGCGATTCCACCGTGAGGGCCCGGTCGAACGGCAGCTGCAGGCCCTCATAGACCGTCTGCAGGATGGCGCGGGCTGCCGGATAATTGTCGTAGGTCTCGCGGCGATAGAGCGCGTTGGCCGGCGGGAACACCATCATGCCGGCCTTGGAATAAACAGGGCCTGCAGGCAGGCGGAAACCTTCCACATCCCAGGGGGCCACGGGCGAGCCGCCGTCCCTGATCCACTCCTTGGCCTTGGCCACCAGCTCCTCGCGCGGGGCGACGGCGTGCAGCAGGCCCATCTTCTGGGCCTGGCTGATGCGCAACTGGTCGCCCTTGAGCAGCATCTGCAGGGCCTGGTCCGGTTTCATCAGGCGCGACACGCGGGTGGTGCCGCCGGCGCCGGGGAACAGGCCGACCTTGACTTCGGGCAGGCCGACGCGGGCCTTGTCATTGTCGGAGGCACCGATGCGGTAGTGACAGGCCAAGGTCAGCTCGAAGGCGCCGCCCAGGCAGACGCCGTTGATCGCGGCGGCGAAAGGCTTGCCTGAGGTTTCGATGCGGCGATAGAGCTGCGACAGGAAGCGACTTTCGGCGAAGAAGGTCTCCATCGCCTTCTCTTCGCCGAGCTCGGCCCGCGCCTTGGCATAGCGCTGGCCCATGCCCTCGAGCATGGTGAGGTCGGCGCCGCCGGAAAAGGCGTCCTTGCCCGAGGCGATGACGCAACCCTTGATGGCGGCATCGGCGGTGACGCGCTCGAGGATCTGGCCGAGTTCCTCCATCACCTCCACGGTGATGACGTTCATCGAGCGGCCGGGCATGTCCCAGGTGGCGAGGGCGATGCCGTCGCTGTCGACATCGAAGCGGAAATTGGTGAGGTTCATGGATGGCTCCAGCCAATTTCCTTCTCCCCTTGCGGGAGAAGGTGGCGCGCAGCGCCGGATGAGGGGTGGACGAAACCTCCCAAGGTTTCGAAGGCTCATTCGATTCCGGATGAACGGCCGCAAGACCCCTCATCCGCCCCTTTCAGGGGCACCTTCTCCCGCAAGGGGAGAAGGAAAAGAGGTCACACCCTCTCGATGATGGTGGCGGCACCCATGCCGGCGGCGACGCACAGCGTGATCAGGGCGGTCGACTTGCCGGTGCGCTCGAGTTCGTCCAGCGCCGTCCCCAGGATCATCGCGCCGGTGGCCCCGAGCGGATGGCCCATGGCAATGGCGCCGCCGCAGGGATTGACCTTTGCAGGATCGAGGTCGAAGGCCTGCATGTAGCGCAGCACCACCGAGGAGAAGGCTTCGTTGATCTCGTAGAGGTCGATATCAGCCTTGCTCATGCCGGCCTTCCGCAGCAGGAGCTCGGTGACGTCGACCGGGCCGGTCAGCATCAGCGCGGTATCCGAACCGATCGAGGCGGCGGCCCGCAGGCGCGCGCGCGGCTTGAGGCCAAGGCGCTTGCCGGCCTCCGCCGAACCGATCAGCACGGCCGAAGCACCGTCGACGATGCCGGAGGAATTGCCGGCATGATGAACATGGCTGACCTTCTCGACCTCCGGATGCGACTGCACCGCCACCGCATCGAAGCCGCCCATCTCGCCCATCTGCACGAAGGAAGCATTGAGGGCGGCCAGGGACTGCATGGTGGTGGACGGACGCATATGCTCGTCCTTGTCAAGGATGGTCAGGCCATTGATGTCCTTGACCGCGATCACCGACTTGGCGAAGCGCCCCTCGCTCCAGGACTGGGCGGTGCGGCGCTGCGATTCCACCGCATAGCCGTCGACGTCGTCACGCGAGAAGCCGTATTTGGTCGCGATCAAATCGGCGGAGATGCCCTGGGGCATGAACCAGGTCGGCACCGCGCTGGAGGGATCCAGTGCCCAGGCGCCGCCCGAGGCCATCATGCCGATGCGCGACATGCTCTCGACGCCCCCGGCGACGACGAGGTCCTTCTGGCCGCCGGCGATCTGGCCGGCCGCAAGGTTCACCGCATCCAGTCCCGAGGCGCAGAAGCGGTTGATCTGCACGCCCGGCACCTTCTCGCCGAGGCCGGCATGGAGCGCTGCGATGCGGGCGATGTCGCCGCCGGCCTCGCCGATCGGATCGACACAGCCGAGGATCACATCTTCAACCGCATTCTCCGGCAGCCCGTTGCGCTCGGCCACCGCCCGCAGCGTCTGGCTCGCCAGCGACAGGCTGGTGACCTCGTGCAGGGCGCCATCGGCCTTGCCCTTGCCGCGCGGCGTGCGCACGGCGTCGTAGATGAAGGCTTCGCTCATTGGGTCCTCCCCATTCCTGGGATCGCGGGCATCCCTGCCTGCTTCTTTTCGATAAACGCAACGGTTCCAGAAGAGCAGGCAATCGCGACATGCAAGCATGTCGCTGAGATGCCTGCGATCCCAGGAAAAAGCTCAGAACGCCTCGGCCGACAGGGCCATCACGTCGCCGGCACCGGCGGTCACGCGAGCCAGGCGCAGCCCGGTTTCCGGCAGCAGCCTGTCGGCGAAGAACTTCGCCGTAACCAGCTTGTTCTTGGCAAAATCGCTCTCCCCCTTCGCCAGGGCCGCCTTGGCCATCTGCGCCCACATATAGCCCAGCGCCACCAGGCCGAAGAGATGCAGATAATCGGTCGAGGCCGCGCCGGCATTGTCCGGCTTGGCCAGGGCATTCTGCATCAGCCACATCGTCGCCTGCTGCAGATGGCCGGCCGAAGCCTTCAAGGGCGCAATATAGGGTTTCAGGGCCTCATCCGCCTCATGCGCCTTGAGGAAGCCGTTCAATTCGCCGAGATAGGCCATCATGGCGCGGCCGCCGTCGCGCGGCAGCTTGCGGCCGACGAGGTCGAGAGCCTGGATGCCGTTGGCACCTTCATAGATCAGGGTGATGCGGGCATCGCGCACGAACTGTTCGACGCCGACCTCGGCGATATAGCCGTGGCCGCCGAACATTTGCTGGCTATTGATCGCATTCTGCAGGCCGTTCTCGGTGAGGATGGCCTTGGCGATCGGGGTCAGCAGGCCGAGGCGATCGTCGGCGGCCTGGCGGGCGGCCGCATCCGGCGAACGGCGGTGGATGTCGGCCTGCAGCGCGGTGGCAAGCGCGAGGGCGCGGCCGCCTTCGTTGAGGGCGCGGGCCGTCATCAGGGTGCGCCGGACATCGGGGTGCACGATGATGGGATCGGCCGCCTTGTCGGTTTCCTTGGCACCGGTGAGCGCACGGCCCTGCAGGCGGTCACGAGCATAGGAAGCCGCGTTCTGGGTGGCGACGTCGCCAAGCGCCAGGCCCTGCATGCCGACGGCCAGCCGCGCCTCGTTCATCATCACGAACATGGCGGCGAGGCCCTTGTTCTCGACGCCGACGAGATAGCCGGTCGCCTCCTCATAGTTCATCACGCAGGTCGCATTGGCGTGAATGCCCATCTTCTCCTCGATCTTGCCGCAGGAGACCTTGTTGCGGGCACCGAGGGAGCCATCGGCATTGACCAGATGTTTCGGGCAGACGAACAGCGAGATGCCCTTGGTGCCGGCCGGCGCGCCCTCGATACGGGCGAGCACCAGATGGACGATGTTGTCGGCAAGGTCATGCTCGCCGGCGGAAATGAAGATCTTGGTGCCGGAGATCTTGTAGGAACCATCGCCGGCGGGCACGGCCTTGGTGCGGATCAGGCCGAGATCGGTACCGCAATGCGGCTCGGTGAGGTTCATGGTGCCGGTCCATTCGCCGGCTATCATCTTGGGAAGATAGGTCTGCTTCTGCGCGTCGCTGCCATGCTCGAGCAGAGCCGCAATGGCGCCCTGGGTCAGGCCCGGATACATGCCGAAGGCCAGATTGGCGCCCGAGACGAATTCCTGCATCACCGAGTTGAGCACGGAGGGCAGGCCTGCCCCGCCATATTCCGCGGGCGCCGGCAGGCCGACCCAACCGCCTTCGCGATAGGCCTGGTAGGCCGGTTTGAAACCATCCGGCGTCGTCACCGTACCGTCGTCGGAACGGATGCAGCCTTCACGGTCTCCGCTGGCATTGAGGGGCTGGAGCAGTTCCTCGCACATCTTGGCGCCTTCGCCGAGAATGGCGCCGACGGTCTCCGGCGAGACGTCCTCGAAGCCGGGAAGATTGTTGTACCTGTTGATGTCGAGCACATCGTTGAGGAGGAACATCACATCCTCCACGGGAGCCTTGTAGCTGGGCATCGGTCTGCTCCTGTTGAACTATTTCTGCTGGCGGCCGAGACGGCCGCGCACGATGTCGCGCGCATGGCTGAGTTCGGCATAGGCGTGGTCGATGTCGCGGCGGCGACGGTCGAGCTCGGCGAGCTTCTCCTCGAACCGCTCGAGGGCGACGCGCAGCTGCGTGGCCTGTCCATCGCCGAGATCGTAGAGGTCGAGCATCGACTTGACCTCCTCCAGCGAGAAGCCCACGCTCTTGCCCATCAGGACGAGCTTGAGGCGCGCACGATCGCGACGGGAATAGATGCGCTCCTGCCCCCGCCTGGTGGGGATCAGCAGGCCCTTCTCTTCATAGAAACGCAGGGTACGCGAGGTCACCTCGAACTCGGTGACCAGTTCATGGATGGTGAACTGTTCCTTGCGCTGTCCACCCTTGCGCAGGTCGGCTGCTTCTTCGGCGAATGCCATCTCGCTCAGTGACATCGGAGACCCCCGCTTTGCAGATAATGGGGAGATACATTCAGTTTACGTTAACGTCAATACACGATCGCGAAAATGTGTAACCACCTGGCTCTGGCGACCGCAGCACGGCCCCGGCGGGCCTGGGCATGCCCGATGCGGCCGCCTCAATGTCCGCCGTCACCCCAGCCGCCATGCCCGCCGCCGATTTGAGCATCGGGGCCGCCGGGATCCCACTCCGACGCCGCAAAAATGAAAGAGAGCGGGCGCGAGCCCCGCCGCCTGGAAAGGCGCCGCCGCCTCTCCCAGGCCGCTGAACCCCACAGGATGGCAACCACCAGCCCCAGGCCGACGAGCAGCCCCCCCATGGCCAGCAAGGCCGTCGTGTAGATGTCGTTTTCCATGCTGCCTCCCGGTATCCCCCGAAAGCAAAGGCCGCTTCCGCAGGAAGCCTAGCTGAAATCGACACAAGGTCCACGCCGACGCCGCTCTACGGTACGGTGGCAACCTCGGCAAAGGTGACCCGGTCGCGTGCGACTTCCTGGCGTTGCGGCGGGGTCAATCCCGCCTCGGCCTTCTGCACCAGGCTTGGTCCGAACAGGCTCTCATCCGGCCAGTCGCGCCAGGGATTCGAGGCCATGTCCAGGCCGACGACCCCGCCCGACATATTGTAGACGAGGGGCCCGGAATTCTGGAACCCGTCAGGAATGGCGGCAAGATTCACCTTCCTGCCGGTGGCGAGTTCATACACAAAGCCGCCCTTGCGCCCGCTCAGATCCGTCGTCCGGACATAGCGCCCGCTTGGATCGAGCCCGTCGACCTTCTCGTTCGTCGTCTTGACTTCGGTCATCTCATCGCGGGCGAGATCCCAGATCTCCAGGAGCCCATCGCCCAAGCCGATGGAAGAAGCGCCGATCAGATATTTGCGTGTGGGATCGCACAACACGCGCTCGATGGACGCATCGATCGAGCGCAGATGGGTGGTGCGGCTCTCGCGCAGGTCGAATATAGCCACCGCATTCCCGCCGGGTGCCTTCTGCGCACGGATCAGGTCGGCCTGAAGCCTGAGGCAGATCGCATCATTGCCGCCGAAGACGGCGGAAGCCACTTTCGAGGCGTTGACCTTGCCAAGGCCAAGCGCACTTTCCTTGATGCGGATCATGGGCTTGCCCGTGGCGACGTCCGTGACCGTCAGGAACCCGGAATTGTCGCCCGCCAGCAGCAGACGGCTCTCATCCGGACTGAAATCCATCATGGAGACCGCGCCTTCGCGCGGCAGGTCGAACAGCTTGGTGCCATCAAGCCCGTTCAAGACCGAGACCTTGCCGGAGGAGCTCACGGCGAGGAACTTGCCGTGTGGGCTGAACAGCAGATTGCGGGCGCCCGTCTCAAGAGCCAACCTCGCCACGATCTTGCCCTTGTCCGTCGACCACAAATCGAGTTCCCCGGACTGGTAGTCGGCACTGGACGCCAGGAGGCCAACGCGGTCCAGCGGCGAGACGGCAGTCCAGAGGATGGTCTTGCCCGTGTCGACGGGCAGCTTGATCTGGCGGCTCTGAACGGCGGTGTAGAGCGCCAGATAGGCCTTGGGAAAGCGCTTCAGCGCAGTATCGTCCGACTGGGAAGGCAGCCCCTTCAGCGCCTCGATGATGGCCGCCTGCTTGTCACTGTCCTGGTAGAGCAGTTCCAGCGAACGGGTGGCATGATTGTTGGAGACCGACTGGGCCTCGGCCAGGGTCTGGCCGCCGCCGAGCTTGAGCTCGTCGGTCAGCGAGGACTTCATCCAGGGTGTCTGGGCCCAGTCGGTCTCCTCCCCCACCGCCTTGGTGACATCGCTCATGATGCGCTGGATCGAATAGCCGGAGGTGCCGACCGCCTTGACGAAGGCGCCGGTGAAGGGGCTGAGCTCACCCTTGCCGTCGAGCGCCACCGCATTGGGCGAGGTGGCATAGGCCACCATCAGCCCGCGCGCCTGCACGGCACCGGGCGCCGCCGCAGCCCCCGCCCCCTCGACCCGGGCAAGGCCGCGCCCGGTCGAGACCGAAAGCCCGGCCTGGCCGCCCTCGGCCATCGGATTGTTGCGGCAAGCATCGAGGAAGACCAGCGTCGCCTTGGCGCCCTTCTGCAGGGTATCGACGATCGGCTGCACCGGCACGAAGCCATGCTGGAGATCCTTCGAGGTGGCATCGGTGGCCACCAGATAGTTCTCGTCCCTGATCTGGATGCCGTGACCGGAATAATAGAACATCGCCACATCGGCCCCGGCCGCACCGGCATAGGCGGTGGCAAGGCAGTTCTGCAGGCTCGCGCTGTCGGCATCGCCGGCGAGGAAGACCTCGAAGCCGAGCGCCCCCATCGCCTTGGCCACGGCCTGCGCATCCCGAGCCGGATTGGGCAGGGCAGGAATGCCGTTGCCATAGACGCCATTGCCGACGATCACCGCCACCCGCTTGCCGCTCGCCCCAACCGGCGCGGCTCGGTGCTCGCAGGTGCCGGCGGCGTACGCGGAACCGCCCGGACCGGTTGAAAGAATCCCTAAGATCGCGATGAATGTGATGGCAATCAGGCCATGAACGCTCTTCATGATTCCCCCAGACTCACGCTTGCTTCCCTGAGGTCAGCGCGAAGTTTGACGTAAACACGGCGGAAGGTCGAGCCTCCGGATAGGCATGCAGGACTACGAGAAACGATACCGGGAACTGCGCGCAGCCGGCCTGCCGGGCTGGGCCGGCGACTGTCATGCCGGCAACCGGCTGAAGCTCGCTGCGATGTTGGACGACCTTCAGCAATCCGGTCTCCTGCCGCCTGCCCCGTGCCCTGCCCTCGAACTCGGCTGCGGCAATGCCGCCATGGCAGCCCTGCTGCTGGCCGAACGCGGCTACGGCGTGCACGGTATCGACATTTCGCCAACGGCCATCGGCTGGGCCCATCAGATCTTCAAGGCCGCCGGGCTTGGCGGCCATTTCATCCAGGGCGATGTGCGCGCCATGCCCGATTTCGGTACGGCGTCCTTCGCCCTGGTCTTCGACGGCGCCTGCCTGCATTGCCTGATTGGCGCAGACCGCGGCCTTTGTCTGGCAGAGGTTCGCCGCATTTTGGAGCCCGGCGGCATCTTCGTCGCCAGTACCATGTGCGGACCGCCGCGTTCGCCCGAAGCCCGCTCCCGCTATGATGCGGAACGCCAATGCCTCGTCGATGTCGGCATTCCCACACGCACGCTCAGGCCCCTGCCGGCCCTCCTGGCGGAACTGCGAGAGGCCGGATTCGACATCGTGGACCGCCGTATCCGCCGCAACCCCTGGTGGGATCACGCCACGATCGTCGCCCGCCCGGCCCCTCTCCTTCAGAACTTGTAGCTCACGCCGAGCAGGGCCGTGGTCTCGTGGAAACGGACCTTGCCCGGATTGGCCGCCCGGATCCGCCATTTGCCGAAATCGCTGTAGCGCACCTCGCCACGCACCGACCAATTGTCGTTGAGGGCATATTCGAGGCCGGCGCCGACGGTCCAGCCGGCCCGGGTGGTGCTGGCCGAAAAGGCCCCGAGGCCGGGCGCGTTGACGTTGTATTTCTGATTGGCGAAGGCGACGCCGGCGGTCAGATAAGGCAGGAAGCGGTCGAAGGCATAGCCGACCCGTCCGCGGATCGAGCCCTGCCAGTCGCTCTTGAAGCGGACGCTGTAGGGAACGGCACCGGCAACGCTATGATGCGTCTTCGACAGGGAGGTATAGTCGATGTCGCCTTCCAGGCCGATCACCAGATTGTTCTCGAACTGGTAGTTGTAGCCGGCATGCAGGCCGCCGATGAAACCGGTGCTGTTGAAATTCTGACGATAGCCGCCCGTATCGGCACTGATCTTGGCATTGCCGAACACGGCGCCGGCATGGGCACCGACATAAAAGCCGGTCCAGCTATAGGGGACGACCGGAGCGATCGGCTCGGCCGTGGTGTAGCCGAGGTCGGCGGCCAGGACCGGGGTGGCGCTCGCCAGGAGGGCGGCTAGGGCAAGACGCAGACGCATGGGACAGTTCCTGTTGGGCATTACTGTCCTGTTGATGGCATAGCCTGCGATTCCTGCCTGTATCGTCAGAAACAGGCCAGATCCGCCAGCGAAGAGGCTTATTTCGCCAGAACGAAGGCTTGCAGCGCCGCCAGCGTGTCGGCTCCGTAGCTGCCGTCGGGGGCACGATTGAGCAGGCCGGCCTTGGCCAGCCGCTGTTCGACGGCCTTGCGCAGTTGTGGCGTGAGCGAGGTCGAGGCCTTGTCGATCAGGAGACCCCGGGCCACCGGCGAGCCGCCCCGCAACGCTTCCAGGCCGTAATCGGCCGCCCTGCCGGGATCGCGCTTGATGCCGCCTGCGCCCGCCATCAGGAAAGGTATCAGGCTGGCCTTGGCATTGAGGTTGCCGATCGCCGCGGCCCTTTCGAAGAAATCCGCTGCCCTGCCGAAATCGCGCGGCCCGCCAATGCCGTTGGCCGCCATGTTTCCAAGCATGACGTTGCCATCGCCATCGCCCAGTTCGGCGGCGCGCTGGAACAGCTTGCGGGCCGTGGCGAAGTCCTTCACCGCGCCGGTCTGGCCGAGCAGCACATAGCCGACCCGCAGCATGGTCTGGGTGTGCTCGGTCTCGACGAGCCTGTCGATCCATTGCCGAGCCTCGGCGGCATTCTTGGGTACGCCCGTGCCCTGCAGATAGAGCACGGCCAGGAAGCCCATTGCCTGCGGGTCACCGGTGTCGGCGGCCTTCCGATACCATTGCGCCGCCTGCACGGCATCGCGCGGGCGACCGGTGCCGTTCTCGAACTCGATGGCGATATTGCGCATGGCCGAGATATTGCCGGCCGCGGCGGCCTGGTCGAACAGGGCCACGGCACGCGGCAGGTCCGCCGGCCCGCCTTCGCCCGTCTCCAGCATCAAGGCCAGGTCCGACATGGCCGAGACCGAGCCGGCGGCGGCGGCCTTGGTCAGCAGGTCCCGCGCTTCGGCATCGCTGCCGGCGACATCGAGCGCCCGCGCCAGCTGGAATTGCACCCGCCGATCCTCGGGAGCGGCCGCCAGGGCCGCCCGGCAGGCCTCGACGGCCAGCCGGGGCTGGATGCGGTTGAACTCGACACCGGGCACGCCGGAGGGGCGGTCCATGTCCTGCGGCGAAGCCGCCATCTTGTCGCATCCTTCCAGCGCGGCCCGGGCAGCCGCGTCCAGCGGCGCGGGAGCGGGCGCCTGCAGCGCGGGCGTGGGCAACACAGGCGGCGGAGTGGTGGCGGCTGCAGCCCCGCCGGCGAAATAGAAATCGCCGAGCAGCGAGAAGGTCACCTCTGGCAATTGACGTTCATTGGTGGCCTTGTAGACATTGGCCGCGACACGCCGGAACAGAGCCCCGATCTCGACCCCAGGCTTGCCCACCTCTCCCAGAAAGGCCGCGGCAAACGGGCTGTTGCGGCCACCGCCATCAGCCGCGACGGCACCGGGCTGGGTGGAATAGGCGATCACGCTGCCGGCCGTCTGCTGGATGCGGGCGAGGCCGCGGCTGATGCCGATCGAGCGGGTCGGGCTCGCCTTGGACAAAAGCTGCTGGGCGAGCGGATTGTCGCGGCAGGCATCGAGCATGACGATACGCACGCCACTGGCGCGCTGCAGATCGGACAGGATGTCGTCGACCCGCGCCATCTCGTAATTGACGTCGCCGACCCCGGTCAGCTTGGCGTCGACGGGCATCAGATAGTTCGCGCCCTGGAACTGGAAGCCGTGGCCGCCATAATAGAACAGCGCCGCATCAGCGCCATCGGCCTCGTTGGCGAAGCGCCTGAAGGCATCGTCCATGCCGCGCTTGTCGAGATCGTAGCCCTCGACCACCGTGAAGCCGACGGCCTTCAGGGCCTTGGCGACATCGGTGGCATCGTTGCGGGGATTGGGCAGCGGCACCGTATTGCGATAGGCCGAATTGCCGATCACCAGGGCAATGCGCTTGTCCGCCAGGGCCGGCGCCGACAGGGCCGTGCAGCAGACCAGCGCGAATGCGAGGCCGGCAAGCATCGGCCGGAGAGAAAATCGCATCGTCGAGGCTCCCTGTCGCTCTTGCGCCGGACCGTCGACCGAAGCCGTGCCATCGGCAATGCCCCAGGGAACAGATCGGGCAAGGCGGCGTCAAGGCCATCTTGCAAGGCTTGGGAAACACCGCGACTGGGACCGCGGACGACACAGCGACATGCTTGCATGTCGCGACGTCCGCCCTTGGAACCGCCTCGTTGGCCGGAGAGGAAGAGGCGAAGGGGACCTAGCCTGGCGACCCAAGGGCTGTTGCCTGAAATCAATATTGACATGACCACAGCGCCACTGACCATATGCCTACGATTGGAGACGTTATGAGCGAGCTTATCGGGGTCGGTCTTTACACACCTGCAGAGGCAGCGCGTTTAACGCGCGTGCCGGCGGCGAAGATCGTTCGCTGGCTGAACGGCCACACGATAAAGGGCCGACCCTACAAGCCGTTGTGGCAATCGCAGGTTGATCTGGAAGACGGTCACACTTACCTCGGGTTTCGAGACTTGATGGAAGTGAAGGTAGCGGCAGAATTCATCAAGCACGGTGTCTCCGCCGTGCGCATCCGGGCAGCTATTGAAGTCGCCCGGGACGTCTACGGTTACGACCATCCGCTTTCGACCGATCGGTTTAAAACCGATGGCAAAGACATATTTCTTCGAGTTATTGATGATATTGCCGATGGTTCGGAGCAAGAAAAGCTTCTGAACACATTTCATCGACAGTACGCGTTTGCGCATATTATTGAGCGCTCGCTGAAGGGCGTGGAGTTCGACGATAGCGGTGCACCATCGCTCTGGTGGCCTGTCGGTTATAGAGAGCGGATCATTGTCGATCCGGCTCGGTCGTTCGGGCAACCTATTGATGAAGCCTCCAGTGTACCGACAAGCGTTCTTGCTGCTGCTGCACGTGCCGAAGGCGCTGGACCAACTGCGCGGGCGTTTGACGTACCCCTCACGTCCGTAAAACGAGCGATGAAATTTGAAGCGCTGCTTGAGAAAGGCCTCGCTGCTTGAACGTCATGTTCGACAATTGCACTTCACCTGTGCTCGCGTCGACGTTGGACGGATATATTACGCACCTCGGCCATCGGGCATTTCACATAAAGGATGTCCCTGGATTGCCAGGTGGACGGAATGCGAAAGATGTCGATTGGATCAATCATCTTCGTAGCTCGCCCGAAGTGTGGATCTTCGTGACCGGGGATAGCCGAGTGCTAAAGAACCCGGCGGAAAGGGCTGCGCTGCGATCAGCGGGCTTACACGGCTTCGTGCTGGCACCAGCATATCAAAAATCGCCAAGCCATTTGATCGCTTCCACCATCGTTTTGAAGTGGCCAGAGCTTGAGCAGTTTACCAAACTGGTTGCGGCGCCTTCAATGTTTGAAATTCCCATTGGGAAGAATACAAAGCTCAAGCAGATCAAGTGGTGAGTATCTGCTTTGGATCGAGGCTAGATCCAGTATGAGCAGCCAGACAGCTGACAGGAGCAGGCAAGCTGCCGAAATCTACGGCAGACAAAATGTCTACGACAATTTGTCTGCCAAAGTGCTCCATGAACTTTCATCCTCCAAGACTCCAATGGAAGCCAGGGAAGAGGTCGATCCTCTGATCGCAAGGAGCGAAATGATGTCGGAGCAAACAGGCATCTAACTGCGGTTGGGCAGCGGCAATATCCACGTTGCAACCAGGCTATCCGGAAAGTTGGCGGCGTTACAAGATTTCGGCAACACCCTGACTGGGACTGCGAACGTATCGCTGTCGGTGCACTATCGCAAGCCGTCCTCGCCCTTGATCTCGGCCTTGGTCAGGCCGCCGACACGCGGGAGGGGGCGCCCGCTGTCGGTGACGACGATGGCGACCAGGATCTCGTCGGCACGGGGGGCATCGGGCACGCGCACTTCCATGGCGTCGAAATGGCTGCGCACATAGGCCGCGTCCTTGTGGCCGAGCGGCACGTCGAGGACGCCACCGAGGCCGCAGCGCTTCTTGGCCGACGGGATCAGGGCCGCGCCCTTGCCGAGCACCTTGCGCACCGGCGTGCCCATCCTGGGGTGCAGGATGGCAGCGGCATGTTCGAGCTCGCCATTCTCACCCACGGCCGCAGCCTTGCCATAGCTCTCGGCATCGGGCCCTTCGATGCCGAGGGCGTCGACCGCGCGCTGCGTGAGCAAGGCGCCGAGTTCCTCGCCGATCTCCACCAGCGGCGTGAGATCCTCGACGTAGCGGCCGGCGAAGGGATTGGCGATCACCGCGATCGCCGCCGCCCGCCTCGTCGGCGGGTCGACGGGACGGTCCATCTCGCGCCTGGTTTCCTCGACGAAGGTGACGAGCTTGCGGATGCTGGCGGGCATGGCGGCGTTTCCTTTCCAGATTGGATTGTGCAGGTCGCGACGGCTTACCGCAGCCCGTCCAGGCCCTTGACATCCTTGGCCGCGAGGCCGCCGACGCGGGCATGGATGCGTGCCCCCGTGGTCATCACCAGCACCAGCAGGAGTTCGTCGGCCTTGGGCCCATCGGCGAGGCCGACTTCCAGGGCGTCGAAATGGCTGCGCACATAGGAGGCGTTGATATGGGTGACGGGCACGTCAAGCCGGGTGCCGGGACCGCCGAGCTTCTTGGCCGACGGCACGATCGCCTTGGCGTCCCCCAGGATCTCGCGCATGGCGTAGCCGCCGGGCACATGCCAGAGCGCGCCATGCTCGAGCTCGCCGGCAGAGCCGACGATGGCGCCTTTGCCATAGCCCTGGACATCCCCGGCCTTGCCGCCGAGCGCCGCCAGCAGGGCGCCAGCCATCTCGACGCCGAGCGGCTTGAGCTCCTCCATGAAGGGCGCGATCTCCTCGACATAGCGGCCCGCAAAGGGGTTGTGGATCACGCTCAGAATGGCGCCGCGCTTCAGCGGCACGGCGCTGACGGGACCGCCTTCATGAAAAATATCTTCGACGATGACGGCACGCTTGCGCAGGACGATTTCGGGCATGTCAGGCGGCTTTCGGTTGCAGCAAAGTGTTGGCAGTCGACACCAGCGCGGTGACGCCGGCAAGATGAAGGGCACCGGCGCGGATCAGCCCGCTGTCGATGAGGTTGCGGGCCTTCGCTTCCCCCGCCCGCAGGGCCGTGGCGATGTCCCCGTCCGAGAGAGGCCCGACGGCACGCGTCACCGGGCGCTCGCCGAGATCGCTGTCGGGCTGAAGGGAGGAAGCCGGAACCCGCAGGATGCCGGGATGGCCGGGGATATCGACGGCATTGGCGATGATGGTGGCGGCCGCATCCGCCGCCGCGGCATCCACGGCCAGCACGGTGACGGCATCGGCGATGCCAAGCGAAAAGCTGCGCCCGCGCCAGCCGGAGGTGGCGATGCCGCCGATCCCCTCGCCCGCCGTGATATGGCTGCGGGCGAACAGACCAGGCCTGTCGGGGCGGTCGACCAGGCCGATGGCGAAGTCCTCTCCCTCGGCGAGATACAGGGCAATGTCGCCGCCATTGTTGACGAAGGCGCGGCGCAGCGGCGCCGCCGCGCACATCGCCGCCAGGATCTCGTCTGCCACGGCACCAGCCACCGCCGCCATCGGGGTGATGAAATGGCTGCCGGCATGGGGCGCGACCGCGGCCTGCATGCGCCGCGCAACCACGCCCTGCGCGGGCACGCTGTCTACCGCCTGGGGCGCCCGCAGCAGCGGAAGTTCCTCGCAGAGCGTCTCGAGCAGCCCGTCGAAACGCTGGATCGCGGCGCCATAGGCCGCCTGCACCGCTGCGGGCTCGGCCTGCGCCTCGATGATGAGGTCGATGGGCCCGTGCTGCAAATGCAGGCGCCTGTTATCGCTCAGGAGCGACGCCTGCGGCCCGGCCCTCATCCGTGCGACCTCCGGGCCGCATGGGGCGCGAAGGGCCAGGGATTGTCGGCGCGCTGGGCGAGGTCGACCCCCTGGCGCAGGCTGGAGAGCGGCCTGACATGGCCCATATGGCCCCCCATCGCCTCGTAATCGTCGAGCCGCAGGGTGAATTCGATCGGCGCCACCAGAGCCGGCGTCGGCACATAGCCGAAGGCATTGTCCGGCAGGCGGGTGACGTCGACCATGAAGGTGATGCCGCCACCGGGCCAGACATAGACGGGGGCGCCGCCGCAGGTGACATAGGTCAGCGCATCCTTGACCGAGCGCGTCAGCCGCACCGGATTTTCGGTGACGCCGGCCCGCAGCGATCCGCCGGCGCCGCCGATGAACAGGACCGTGGAAAGGGCCGGCTCGCAATTCTCGGCAATGCGCTCCACGGATTCGACTAGGGCCCCCGGCAGATCCCGTCGCACCGGTTGCAGCGCCTCGTCGAGCTCGTAATAGCCGTGATGCTCGCCGGTGGTGCTCACCATGAGAAGGCGCAGGCCGGGCCAGGCGGTCTTGGGATCGAACGGGCCGAGAATGGCAAGAGGATCGTCGATATTGGTGCCGCCCCAGCCCGTGCCCGGTTCCGCCACCTGGAAATAGCGCCCGGGGGTGGAGCGCCGCCCCTTGAGCTTGATGCCCGTATCCGGAATGTCGAGCAGCTTGCCGGCCTGGTGCTCGGACAGCACGCCGGTGATGTGGTCGTCGACCACCACCACCTCGTCGGCCTTGCCGAGCCACTGCCGCGCGAAGATGCCGATGGTGGCCGAACCGCAGCCCACCCGCATGCGCTGTTCGAGCTGCCCGTTGACGACGGGCGCCTTGCCGGCCTCGATCACCAGCGTGGCGCCGCCATCCACGGTCATCTCGACCGGTTTGCGATTGCACAGATCGAGCAGGGCATCGCAGGTGACGCGCCCTTCCTTCTTCGAGCCGCCGGTCAGGTGATGCACGCCGCCCAGCGACAGCATCTGAGAGCCATATTCGCCGGTGGTGACGTGGCCGACCGCCTCCCCGTTCACCCGCACCGTGCTCTGCTCGGGGCCGACGAAGCGATCGGTGTCGATCTTCACCTTGACGCCGCAATAGGAGAAGATGCCTTCGGTCACCACCGTAACCATGTCGACGCCCTCGACCTCGGAGGAGACGATGAAGGGGGCCGGCTTGTAGTCGGGATAGGTGGTGCCCGCGCCGATGGCGGTGACGAATTTCTCCGGATTCGGGACCAGGGAGCCGTCCCAGCCCTTGGTGCCGCCGAAGGGCACGAGATCGCCACCTTCGGAAACGGTGCGTTCCAGGAGAATATGCGGATCGACTCGCACCAGCGTGCCGTTGTCGTTGGCATAGCGGTCGCAGGCCCCGGCCAAGCCCGGCTTGATGTAGCACATCACCGGGCAGGCATCGCAGCGGATCTTGCCATCCGCCGAGACCGCCGGAGCCGGTGCCTCGAACTCGCTATGGGCGGAAAACTCACTATAGGATGGCATGGAGCGAGCTCCCGAAGGCGGGTCAAATTCGTTTGTATACTAACAATATTCGACCCGGTATCCCCGTTTGTCAAGGCTGCCGGCAAGGCGTTTATACCTCGGGGCGGGATTGCCCCTATTGTCCGAAGCCGCTTTCCTGAACGGAAATCTCCCTGCAGACCCCACGGTCCTTCTCTCCCACCATCCTCTTGTCACGGATGACTGCCCGTTTGGAGCGATCGATCTCCCATGCCACCGCCCCCTCATTCGCCGTGACCCTGTCGGTCCCGAACTCCGCCTTCACCCTTCGCTCGCTGCCCGTTTCGGGAACATGGACACCGAGCGTTCCCGAAGAGGCGTCGAGTGCGAAATTGAAGATCTGGGGCTCCCCCCGGGGATTGGGAAAACGGCACGACAGATAGGTCGGCGCCGCCCAGGCAGCGGAGAGCGGCAGCAGTGCCAGACAGGTGATCAAGCCGGCTCGCGAAAGCAGTTTCATGCCATGGACTCTCGATTGAGCGGCGCTGCGGCCGCATTAGGCGTTGGGGAATGCGCGCGCCTCGTCATTGCCGGGCTTGCCCCCGACAATCCAGCTCCAAATCCGGCCGCGCCAGGAGCTTTTGGATAGCCGGGTCACGGCCCGGCTATGACAAGTTGAGGATGTTTGCCTCCCATAGAACCGCATTGGGTTGGGCCGGATGTTTCAGGAAGCAGCCGTCACTGCGTTTTTCTCCGGTCCCTTTTCGATCAAGGTGGTGACGTCCTGCAGGATGTGCGGCAGGGCAAAACCGGCCGTACAGGCCAGGTAGCGCGGCTCGAAGCGGGGATTGAAGCGCGCCTTGAAACCGCGCAGCGCGTCGAAATTGGCGATGTGGTCGCCGAAACGGAACAGCAGCGGCGTGACGCGCTGCCAGGCCGGACCGAGATTTTCCCCGGCCTGAGCCGGGTTGGGCGTGAGGCCGAGATCGAAGCGCTTCGCTCCCCGTGCCTTGGCGAGGCGGATGAGGCGAAGCAGCATGAAATCGAGCGTCGAGATGCCGAGCTCCGGCAGATAGCGCAGGATGTCGACGGCCCATTCCTCATTGTCGGCACTGCGCATCACCACGGCAAAGCCGACCACCGCGCCGGCCCGGCGCAGGATGGCGCAATCATTGGTCCGGATCCAGCCGGGCGAGAAACGCCCGACGACGAAGTGGCCTTCGCTTCGCCCGGTACCGGCAAGCCAGGAGCGGGACACGGCCTCCAGCGTCGGCATGATGGTGGCCGTGGCACCGGCCGGAACCAGATCCAGACTGAGGGCATGGATATCGGCCCAGGAGAAGATGGCATTGGCACCGGCATAGGGTTCGTCCGCCAAGCCGGTGAGATCGAGGCTGGCATGGTCGCCGATCGGCGTCAGCGTCAGGCCGGCCTCGAGATAATCGGCCCGCATCCGCGGCGAGGCGGACAGGATCACCGGCCACAGCCTTTGCTGCTCGGCCCTTTCGCCGAAGACCCAGAGCAGGTCCTGCACCATGGCAGGGTCGCCCATCGGATCGCCCAGCGCGATCGAGGAGGCCCCGGCGCGGGCCACCACCATGGCGGCATTGCCCTGGTCGTTGGCGAGCAGCATCTGCCCTGGCAGCAAAGCGAGCCGGGCCTCCGCCGAGGGCACCCGCGCAACCAGGCCCGATATGTCGATCGAAGCGGCCGGCACCAGGGCGATGCCGCCCTTCCAATAAGCGCTGAGGATACCGATGACGACGGCGGCTGCCACGGCCAGGCTGGTCGAGCGCAGGAAGCGCGACATCTCATCGCCATAGCCGAAGGTAACCCACAGCTCCGGCGTGTAGTCGACGAAGCGGAAGGCGAAGAAGCCGATCCATACCGTCACGGCCAGCATGGCGGCGATGGCACCGAGCAGGAGCGGCGAATAATCGATGCCGAACAGCCAGGCACCACGCGGAAAGGCCGGCCGGCTGAGCGCCAGCACCATGAGTGCGCAGCACAGGGTCAGCATGAAGCGCCAGTCCGCGCTGCGCAGCAGGGTGGCGACGGTGGCGATCACCAGGACGATCATCGCGGTACGCCAGGCGGCTTCCATGCGCCGGATCAGGCCGCGCGCCAGGAACAGCAGCGCCACGCCCGAGAGCGATGCGATGATATGGGCCGTTTCCACCACCGGCAGCGGCACCAGAGTGGTGAGCAGGATGCGCCGGGCTTCGGTGGCCGGCACCGCGCCGGTGATCAGCAGGGCGCCACCGGCCAGGAACATGGCGCCCGCCACCAGGATCGGGGCGAGCGGCTTCATGATGCCGGCGACCTGGTCGACCATCTTGCCGACGACATGGCGGCGACGCGCCAGCTCATAGGCCCCCAGGATCGCCAAAGCGAGGGCAAAGGGCACGAAATAATAGATGACGCGATAGAGGATGATGCGGCCGAGCAGATCGTCCTTGGCGATGGTCGGCAGTGCGATCAGCATCGTGGTCTCGAACACGCCGATGCCGCCGGGCGCATGGCTGAGCACGCCGAGGAATGCGGCCAGCACATAGATCACCATGAAGGTGAAGAAGGGTACGTTCGCCGCCTGGTCCGGCAGCAGGATGTAGAGCGCGCCCGCACCGGCGCAGACGTCGAACACCCCGAGCACGATCTGCGCGACGGTGACCTTGCCGCCCGGCAGCGGCATCGACCATCCCTCGACCGCGACCACGCGCCGGCCGGTGGAGACATAGAAGACATAACCGACGATCACCGCGATGATGGCGACGCCGATCGACATGTTGAGCGAGAGCGGCAAATGGTCGACGCCGGCCACCGATCCCGGCACCAGCACCAGGCCGAGCGCCAGCACCGCGCCCATGCCGAGCCAGAAGGTCAGCGTGCATACCAGGGTCAGGGCGGCGATCTGCGGGGCGGAGAGACCGGCCCCGCCGTAAACCCGGTAACGCACGGCGCCGGCGGTCAGCAGCGGCACACCGAGCGTGTAGCTGATCGCATAGGAGGTGAAGGAGCCGATGGCCGCCGTGGAATAGGGAATGTCCTTGGCGCCGATCTGGCGCAGGGCCAGGCCGTCATAGCCGGTCAAGGCGAGATAGGAGAGCGCGGTGAACAGGATCGAGAGGGCGATCGCCACCGTAGGCGTGGCGGTGAAGGCGGCCACCACCTTTTCCGGTTCGACACCGCGCAGGATCGAGGCCAGCACGACGAGTGCACCGACGAACAGGCCGATCGACAGGATCGGCCCGACATAGCGCCAGGGCACGCGACGCAGCAGGCGCCGCACGGTGGAGAGCCTCTCATTCTCAGGCGGCAGGACGAGCAATCTCGCGGTCTGCTTGTTCTCGTCCTTGTTCGCCGTCACACACCAACTCCCGAAATACCGGCTCTTGTCGAACGGCTTGCCTTATGCGCGCAGGAAGACCGAATTGTGAAGAGGGACGCGGTGCGATTTGGCACGCCTGGAGTTCCAGCCTTCATGCGCCATCGATCGCCTTCAATCTTGCCAGCATCGCCTCGACCTCCACCTCGGGCAGTTTCGCGATGTCCTGGGCCAACCGGTTGGCAAGCTCCGTGGCCTGCGGCGTCAGGCCGGCGGTGTCGACCACGACACGCGGATCGGACAGCGCGGCCAGGCGCTGCAGATCCTCGGCCTCGTCCCAGATGATGTTGAAATGAGTGATGATCCGCTGCAGCAGGATCCAGGTCGGCTGCCCGCGCTTGCCATGCTCGAGGGCCGACAGATAGGCCGCCGAGACGCCAAGCGCCTCCGCCATCGCCTTGAGGCTCTGGCCGCGGGCCGCGCGCAGGGCGCGCAATCTGGCACCGAAGGGGGTCATCGCTCGCCGAGCCTGCGGATGCGGCGAAGCCGGACATAGAGGGCGCCGCTGCCGCCATGCCCGTGATGCGCCTCCTCGAAGCCGAGGATCAGCGGCCTGAGATCGGCCATACGCAGCCATTGCGGCACCACGCGGCGCAGCACCCCGCGCTCGTCGCCCGAAAACGCCATGTCACCGCCTCCGCCACCACCCTTGCCGGTGATGACCAGCACCATGGAATAGCCGCGCATCTGGGCAATGGCGAGGAAGCCGCGCAAGGCGCCGTGGGCCTCGGCCTGCCGCATGCCGTGCAAGTCGATCCTGGCGTCGATGGCGCGTGTGCCGCGCACGACCTGGCGCCGCTCGCGCTTGTCGATGGGCGCTATCGGCGGTATCGGCGGCGCGGGCGGCGGCTTGACCGGACGGCTGGCCGCGGATTTCGGCTTCGCGGGCGATTTGACGGGCGTCTTCTCCGGCTCGGGCAGCGTTTCCGCTGCCTTCGTCGCGGCCTTGGCGACGGCCAGCTTGCGGCGACGGCGTTTCAGCGGGGTGATTTCCCGGGTGACGAAGGCCCAGAGCTCACTGTCTTCGGCGGTCAGTCCCTTACGGCGGGGCA
>NZ_LYXZ01000093.1 GCF_001676615.1 Labrys sp. WJW
GTTTCGGGCCCCGCCGTGACCGTGCCGCGAATGAGGCGGGTCTGAAGACCCGCCCCCCAATTTTATCCGCGCGGGCAGGGGCGTTGGCCCCGCCTTAGCGCAAACCTGGAGACGGCCATGAACCAAGAGGTCATGAATCTCTTCAACCCCGTAGCGCAGCCGCAGACCTTCGATCAGATCAAGATCTCGATTGCTTCGCCGGAAAAGATTCTTTCGTGGTCCTACGGCGAGATCAAGAAGCCTGAGACCATCAATTACCGCACGTTCAAGCCCGAGCGTGACGGCCTGTTCTGCGCGCGCATCTTCGGACCGATCAAGGACTACGAATGCTTGTGCGGCAAGTACAAGCGCATGAAGTACAAGGGCGTCATCTGCGAGAAGTGCGGCGTGGAAGTCACGCTGTCGCGCGTCCGCCGTGAGCGCATGGGCCACATCGAGCTCGCCGCGCCCGTCGCCCATATCTGGTTCCTGAAGTCGCTGCCTAGCCGCATCGGCCTGTTGATGGACATGACGCTCAAGGATCTCGAGCGCATCCTGTACTTCGAATATTACGTCGTGATCGAGCCCGGCCTCACCCCGCTGAAGGAGCGTCAGCTCCTCTCCGAGGACGAGTATGCGCGCGCCCAGGACGAGTATGGCGAGGACTCGTTCACCGCCATGATCGGCGCCGAGGCCATCCGCGAGATGCTGCGCGCCATGGATCTGGAGAAGATCGCGGCGGACCTGCGCGTCGAGATCGCCGAGTCCACCTCGGAGCTCAAGCCCAAGAAGCTCGCCAAGCGCCTGAAGATCATCGAGGCCTTCATCCAGTCGGGCAACAAGCCCGAATGGATGATCCTGACGGCCGTGCCGGTGATCCCGCCGGATCTGCGTCCGCTCGTGCCGCTGGATGGCGGCCGCTTCGCGACCTCGGACCTGAACGATCTCTATCGCCGCGTCATCAACCGCAACAACCGCTTGAAGCGGCTGATCGAGCTGCGTGCGCCCGACATCATCATCCGCAACGAAAAGCGCATGCTGCAGGAAGCTGTGGACGCGCTCTTCGACAACGGCCGCCGCGGCCGCGTCATCACGGGCGCCAACAAGCGTCCGTTGAAGTCGCTGTCCGACATGCTGAAGGGCAAGCAGGGCCGCTTCCGCCAGAACCTGCTCGGCAAGCGCGTCGACTATTCCGGCCGTTCGGTGATCGTCGTCGGTCCCGAGCTGAAGCTACATCAGTGCGGCCTGCCCAAGAAGATGGCGCTGGAGCTGTTCAAGCCCTTCATTTATTCGCGCCTCGACGCGAAGGGCCTGTCGGCGACCGTCAAGCAGGCCAAGAAGCTGGTCGAGAAGGAAAAGCCGGAAGTCTGGGATATCCTCGACGAGGTCATCCGTGAGCATCCGGTGCTGCTCAACCGCGCTCCGACGCTGCACCGTCTCGGCATCCAGGCCTTCGAGCCGGTGCTGATCGAAGGCAAGGCCATCCAGCTGCATCCGCTGGTCTGCACTGCCTTCAACGCGGACTTCGACGGTGACCAGATGGCCGTGCACGTCCCGCTGTCGCTCGAAGCGCAGCTGGAAGCGCGCGTCCTGATGATGTCGACCAACAACATCCTGCATCCGGCCAACGGTCAGCCGATCATCGTGCCGTCGCAGGACGTCGTGCTGGGTCTGTATTACGTGACGCTGATGTCGGACGGCGAGCCCGGACAGGGCATGGTGTTCGGCAATATCGGCGAACTCGATCACGCGCTCGACAACAAGGTCATCACGCTGCACTCCAAGATCAAGTGGCGCTGGAAGGGCGTCGATGCCGAGGGCAACGAGGTCAGCAAGATCTATGATACCACGCCCGGCCGCGTGAAGCTGGCCGAGCTGCTGCCGAAAAATCCGAAGATCCCCTTCGACGCTGCCAACAACCTGATGACGAAGAAGGCGATCTCCGCCCTCATCGACGTCGTCTATCGTAATGTCGGCCAGAAGGAAGCGGTCATCTTCTGCGACCGCATCATGACGCTTGGCTTCTCCAACGCCTTCAAGGCGGGCATTTCCTTCGGCAAGGACGACATCGTCGTGCCGGATAACAAGTGGAAGATCGTCGCCGAGACCGACGCTTTGGCGAAGGACTATGAGCAGCAGTACAATGACGGCCTGATCACCCAGGGCGAAAAGTACAACAAGGTTGTCGACGCCTGGGCCAAGTGCGCCGATCGCCTCGCCAAGGAGATGATGGATCGCATTTCGGCGGTGAAGAAGGACGAGAGCGGCCGCGACAAGCCGATCAACTCCATCTACATGATGGCGCACTCCTCGGCTCGTGGTTCGCCTGCCCAGATGCGCCAGCTCGGCGCCATGCGCGGCCTGATGGCCAAGCCGTCGGGCGAGATCATCGAGACGCCGATCATCTCGAACTTCAAGGAAGGCCTGACCGTGCTCGAGTACTTCAACTCGACCCACGGCGCCCGTAAGGGTCTGGCCGACACCGCCTTGAAGACGGCGAACTCGGGGTACCTGACCCGTCGTCTCGTCGACGTCGCCCAGGACTCGATCATCACTGAGATCGATTGCGGTTCGGAAGGCGGCATCGGCGTGCGTGCGATCGTCGATGCGGGCCAGGTCGTGGCTTCGCTCGGCATTCGTGTCCTCGGTCGTACCGCGGCCGAGAACATCACCGACCCCTCGACCGGCACCATCATCGTGCCGAAGGGTGAGATGATCGACGAGAAGGCGGTCGACCTGATCAGTGCTTCGGGCCTGCAGGAGATCAAGATCCGTTCGGTGCTCACCTGCGAGACAAAGAACGGCGTCTGCGCCACCTGCTATGGCCGCGACCTGGCGCGCGGCACGCGCGTCAACATGGGCGAGGCCGTCGGTGTCATCGCGGCGCAGTCGATCGGTGAACCGGGCACGCAGCTTACCATGCGTACCTTCCACATCGGCGGCGCGGCGCAGATCAACGAGCAGTCGAACATCGAGTCGACCTTCGAGGGTACGGTCAAGATCCGCAACCGCACCGTCGTGCGCAATTCGGATGGTGAGCTGATCGCCATGGCCCGTAACCTGGCTGTCGTCGTCCTCGACCATGACGGCACGGAGCGTTCGGTCAACCGCGTCCCCTACGGTGCCCGCATCAAGGTGGACGACGGCGACAAGATCAAGCGCGGCCAGCGCATTGCCGAGTGGGATCCCTATACCCGCCCGGTGATCACCGAACTCGACGGCGTGATCGGCTATGAGGATCTGGTCGATGGCATCTCGGTCAACGAGAGCGCCGACGAGTCGACCGGCATCACCAAGCGCGTCGTCTCCGACTGGCGGACCTCGAGCCGCTCGGCGGATCTGCGTCCGGCCCTGGTGATCAAGGGTGGTGATGGCAAGATCGCCAAGCTGTCGCGTGGCGGCGACGCCCGCTACTTCCTGGCGGCTGAATCCGTCATCTCGGTCGACCCCGGCTCGAAGGTGAATGCTGGCGACGTCATTGCCCGCGTGCCGCTGGAAAGCGCCAAGACCCGCGACATCACGGGCGGTCTGCCGCGCGTGGCGGAGCTGTTCGAGGCCCGTCGTCCGAAGGATGCGGCGATCATCGCCGAGATCACCGGCACGATCCAGTTCGGCCGCGACTACAAGAACAAGCGTCGTCTCGTGATCCAGCCGCATGAGGCTGATCAGGAGCCGGTCGAGTATCTGATCCCGAAGGGCAAGCACATCCATCTCCAGGACGGCGACGTCGTCGAGAAGGGTGACTTCATCGTCGACGGCAACCCGGCCCCGCATGATATTCTGGCGGTCAAGGGCGTCGAGGAACTGGCGGCCTACCTGGTCAACGAGATCCAGGAAGTCTACCGCCTGCAGGGCGTGCAGATTAACGACAAGCACATCGAAGTGATCGTCCGGCAGATGCTGCAGAAGATCGAGATCACCGACGCCGGTGAGACCGAGTTTCTGCCCAGCGAGCAGGTCGACCGCATCGAGTTCGAGGCGGCCAACCTCAAGGCTGTCGAAGAAGGCCGCAAGCCCGCAGTCGGCCATCCGGTGCTGCTCGGTATCACCAAGGCTTCGTTGCAGACGCGTTCGTTCATCTCGGCCGCCTCGTTCCAGGAGACCACCCGCGTGCTCACCGAAGCTGCCGTCAACGGCAAGTCGGACACGTTGGAGGGCCTCAAGGAGAATGTCATCGTCGGCCGTCTCATCCCGGCCGGCACCGGCGCCCAGATCGCGCGAGTCCGCGAGATCGCCAAGCGCCGCGACGACCTCATCCTGCAGCAGAAGCAGGCCGAGGCCGGCGTTCCCGCCGCACCGGCAGGCGATGCCGAAGTGGTGGCTCTGCCCGCGGCGGAGTAGGAAAATTCAACCGAACGGTTGAATGGAAGGGCGGCTCGCAAGGGCCGCCCTTTCGTCTTTGAGGCAGGCGTGCTCGTGGCGGAGGAGGGGAGTCTCTCCGGCTTCAAGCCATGCAAAACGGCAAAGGGGCTATGCAGAAGCTCCTACCGTCGCCAAAACCGCATTTATTGGCGATTTTGACACGCTTCGTGCTTGACGACAGGCGAGTCGGCAGTTAAAGACCACCTCACTTTCAGGGCGGGCCGTAAGACGTATTGTTCCTGCAGTCGACAAGACGCGGAACTGAGTTCTTAAACGCTGCCTCCGGACTACCAGACACAGTTCCGGTCATGATCGTCACGCCCTGCGTTACGATCCTCTGTGGGTGTCGCGCTTGCATCCCTCAAAAGGGAAGCTGGCGCGGTTTCGTTTTGCGTGGTTGTTCACGCAGGGCAAAGCAGTGCGTTCGTAAGGGCGTACTAATCGATGTTGAAGGGCGAACGATGCCAACCATTAGCCAGCTGATCCGCAAGCCGCGCGAACCGAAAGTGTATCGCGAGAAGGCGCGCCACCTGGAAGCATGCCCGCAGAAGCGCGGTGTGTGCACTCGCGTGTATACGACGACCCCGAAGAAGCCGAACTCGGCTTTGCGTAAGGTTGCCAAGGTGCGTCTCACCAATGGCTTCGAGGTCATCGGCTACATCCCCGGCGAAGGCCATAACCTTCAGGAGCATTCCGTGGTCATGATCCGCGGCGGCCGCGTGAAGGACTTGCCCGGCGTCCGCTATCACATTCTCCGCGGTGTTCTCGATACCCAGGGTGTCAAGAACCGTAAGCAGCGTCGTTCGAAGTACGGCGCGAAGCGTCCGAAGTAAGGGAAGATTTCACCATGTCCCGTCGCCATCGTGCAGAAAAGCGTGAGATCATTCCGGATCCGAAGTTCGGTGATCTCGTCGTGACCAAGTTCATGAATGCCATCATGTATGATGGCAAGAAGTCGGTTGCCGAAAAGATCGTCTACGACGCTTTCGACACCATTGAAGCCAAGGCCAAGCAGAGCCCGATCACGGTGTTCCAGACGGCCTTGTCGAATGTCGCTCCGGCGATCGAAGTTCGCTCTCGCCGCGTCGGTGGTGCGACCTATCAGGTCCCGGTCGAAGTTCGCCCGGAGCGCCGCCAGGCTCTCGCCATCCGTTGGATCCTCAGCGCGGCCCGCAACCGCAACGAGAAGACCATGGAAGAGAAGCTGTCGGGCGAGCTGCTCGACGCCTCCAACAACCGCGGCAACGCCGTGAAGAAACGCGAAGACACGCACCGGATGGCCGAGGCCAACCGCGCCTTCTCGCATTACCGCTGGTAAGGCTGGAAGCAGGATCGAGGATCACACGATGGCCCGTACGCACGCGATCGAGGACTACCGCAATTTTGGTATTATGGCGCACATCGACGCCGGTAAGACCACGACGACCGAGCGGATCCTTTACTACACCGGCAAGTCCCACAAGATCGGCGAAGTCCATGACGGCGCCGCCACGATGGACTTCATGACCCAGGAGCAGGAGCGCGGCATCACGATTACGTCCGCCGCGACGACCGCTCTGTGGGCTGGCAAGCGCCTCAACATCATCGACACCCCCGGCCACGTCGACTTCACCATCGAAGTCGAACGTTCGCTGCGTGTGCTTGACGGTGCCGTCTGCGTGCTCGACTCCAACCAGGGCGTCGAGCCTCAGACCGAGACTGTCTGGCGCCAGGGTGACAAGTACAAGGTTCCGCGTATCGTCTTCGCCAACAAGATGGATAAGACGGGCGCTGACTTCTACAAGTGCCTCGACGACATCGTGAAGCGCCTCGGCGCCAAGCCGATCGCCATTCAGCTGCCGATCGGTTCGGAGTCGAACTTCAAGGGCATCATCGATCTCGTTCGCATGAAGGCCGTGATCTGGTCGGGTGAATCGCTGGGCGCCGAATTCGACGCCAACCTGCCGATCCCGGAAGACATGGTCGAGAAGGCCAACGAGTACCGCAACATGCTCATCGAAGCTGCTGTGGAACTCGATGACGACGCTCTCGCCGCCTTCTTCGACGGCCAGGAGCCGGACGAAGCAACCTTGAAGCGCCTGATCCGCAAGGCCGTCCTCACCGGCGCCTTCTATCCTGTGCTTGCTGGTTCTGCCTTCAAGAACAAGGGCGTGCAGACGCTTCTTGATGCGGTGGTCGACTATCTGCCGTCGCCGGTGGACGTGCCCGCCATCAAGGGCATCGACCCCAAGACCGAAGAAGAGGTCGAGCGCAAGTCCTCGGACGCCGAGCCGCTTTCGCTCCTTGGCTTCAAGATCATGGACGACCAGTATGGCGTCCTGACCTTCTGCCGCATCTATTCGGGCAAGCTCGAGAAGGGCGTTTCGCTGCTCAACTCCAGCCGCGAGAAGAGCGAGCGCGTTGGCCGCATGGTGCTCATGCACGCCAACAACCGCGAGGAAATCGCCGAAGCCTATGCCGGCGACATCGTCGCTCTGGTCGGCCTCAAGGATACCCGCACCGGCGATACGCTGTGCGACCCCGCGCATCCGGTCATCCTGGAGCGTATGGAATTCCCTGAGCCGGTCATCGAAATGGCGATCGAGCCCAAGACCAAGGCCGACCAGGAAAAGATGGCGCTGGCCCTGATCAAGCTCGCTTCGGAGGACCCCTCCTTCCGCGTGTCGACCGACCAGGAATCCGGCCAGACCATCATCAAGGGCATGGGCGAACTCCACCTCGACATCAAGGTCGACATTCTGCGTCGCACCCATAAGGTCGAGGTCAATGTCGGCGCGCCGCAGGTGGCCTTCCGTGAGAAGATCACCAAGCGGGCCGAGATCGACTACACGCACAAGAAGCAGACCGGCGGTACCGGCCAGTTCGCTCGCGTCAAGTTCATCGTCGAGCCGAACGAGCCCGGCAAGGGCTTCGAGTTCGAGTCGAAGATCATTGGCGGTTCGGTGCCGAAGGAATATATCCCCGGCGTCGAAAAGGGCCTCAACTCGGTTCTGGGCGCGGGCATCGTTGCCGGCTTCCCGGTGGTCGACGTCAAGGTGACGCTGATCGATGGTGCCTTCCACGAAGTCGACTCGTCGGCACTCGCCTTCGAAATCGCCTCGCGTGCGGCCTTCCGTGAAGCCCTGCAGAAGGGCGGTTCGGTTCTGCTTGAGCCGATCATGAAGGTCGAGGTCGTGACTCCGGAAGAATATACCGGCTCGGTCATCGGCGATCTCAACTCCCGGCGTGGACAGATCCAGGGCCAGGACATGCGCGGCAACGCGAATGTCGTGAATGCCATGGTTCCGCTCATGAACATGTTCGGCTACGTCAACCAGCTGCGCTCCTTCACCCAGGGCCGCGCCAGCTACACGATGCAGTTCGATCATTACGAACAGGCGCCGTCCAACGTCGCTGCTGAAATCCAGGCGAAGTACGCCTGATCCCCTTGATTTGAGTTTCATCCGCCGTTTCGGCGACAGGTGAAGGAGGCCCCGATGGCCAAAGAGAAATTTGAACGCAACAAGCCGCACTGCAACATCGGCACGATTGGTCACGTTGACCATGGCAAGACGTCGCTGACGGCGGCGATCAC
>NZ_LYXZ01000094.1 GCF_001676615.1 Labrys sp. WJW
TTTTGCGATTAGACGGAATCATCTCGAATCGCAAAGACGCGTCGAACCAAAGAGCGAGAGCAAAACAGCGTTTCCGTCTAAACGCGCTTTGCTCTAGGACAAGCCTGGAATCGGCTGTGCCATCTTTTGTGCCGTAGCTAACCGTTGCCATATGCGGCGCTCTCGCGTCGAGCGTACAGGCCACAAAGAAGACGGCGTTGATTTTGCTAGAGAAATCTGGCGTCCCGGAAGGGATTCGAACCCCTGACCTACGGTTTAGGAAACCGTTGCTCTATCCTGCTGAGCTACCGGGACAGCCTGGGCGCCACGAAAACCCGTTCACATGGAAAAGGTCAAGCCCTTTCCGTGTCATTCGGTCTTGTTTGTGCTCGAGGAGAGCCCGATCAGGGCGTCCAGGGCGAAGGCAGGCCGCCCGCGCCCTCATCTCTCGTCAGCCTTTCAGCCGCGTTCCGGCTCCAGTACCGCCAGGGCCGACCAGCCGAAATCGAGCAGCGGCAGAGCGTCTTCGACCAAGCCCGTGCAGGCATCGACGAGCTCGGGGGTGCGGATCAGCGCGTCCGGCAGAGGCCTCTTCACCACGATCGATTTCAACTTCAGGGCGGCTACGAGGTCGGCAGCTTCGATGCCGGCAGCTTCGCGCGGCAGACGCTTGAGGCTCCATTGCGGATCGAAGGCAAGCCCCGCGGTTACAAGCTTGGCTGTCATGACACGGAAACGCTCGGGAGCGGTGATAATCGCCTGGCGGAAGGCCGCAAGCTGCTTGGGCTCGAGGTCATAGAAGCCGACGGCGGCAAAACATCCCTCAGGCGAGATGTGGATATAGGTGAGGCCTGGATCGTTCTTGGCGCCCGAGCGCGTCATCACCGCGCCGGCATGGGTTTTGTAGGGGCGCTTGTCCTTGGCGAAGCGCACATCGCGATGGATACGAAAGAGCGCGCTCCTTGGCGTGCCGCGCATCGGCAACCCCTTGGCGATGCAGGCGGCATTGACGGCCTCGATCAGGGCCGAAAAGGGTGCCAGTACATCGCTGTCATAAAGGCCGCGATTCTCCTGGAACCAGTCGCGGTTCATGTGGAATTCGAGGGCCTTGAAGAAGGGCAGCGCCTTCTCGCCGAAGCCGGTGAAGGAAGCGGGCATGGGCAATCCTTGGAGTCCTGACATCATCCCTTCCTATCGTGGAAGGGATGATGTTTCCAAGAGAGGAGCGGACATCGCGATATCACGGCATGTCGCAATGTCCGGGTTCCCTGCCGGTCAGCCCCGTCGGCGTCGCCTCTCCCGGCCACCGCCGCCCTCGCCTTCACCACTGCCGCCGCGCTTGAAGGTGACGCCCAGCGCCGCCTCCAGATGGGGGAAGGGATCGGTTTTGTGGGGGATCGCCATCGCACCGACGAAATGGGCCTGGAAGGAGGGCTCGATCGCGGTCTCCACCTTCTCGATGCGCCGCACCACATCCTCGATCTCCGTGCGAGCCGAGGCGTTGAGCAAAGCGATGCGGGCGCCGGTGCCTGCGGCGTTGCCGGCCGAGCCAACCTTGTCGAGCTCGCAATCGGGCACCAGACCGAGGATCATGGCGTGCTTGACATCAATGTGGCTGCCGAAGGCACCGGCCAGGGTGATACGGTCGACCGCGGTGATGCCGTAACGGTCCATCAGGAGGCGTACGCCAGCATAGAGCGCGGCCTTGCCGAGCTGGATCGCACGCACGTCATTCTGGGTGATGGCGATGCGTGGCTCGCCCTCACGGATGAGATATTTGAAGGTGCGCCCATCTTCCTCGACACGCGGCGAGCGGGCCGCCATGGCGCCGTCGACGACACCGTCCGGCGTGATCAGGCCCGCCAGCAGCATCTCGGCGATCGTCTCGATAATGCCCGAGCCGCAGATACCGGTAACGCCGGTGCGAACCACCGCCTTGTCGAAGCCCGGCTCGTCCGACCACAGATCCGAGCCGATCACCTTGTAGCGCGGTTCCAGCGTGACGGGATCGATGCGCACGCGCTCGATGGCGCCGGGCGCGGCCCGCTGGCCCGAGGAGATCTGGCCGCCCTCGAAGGCCGGGCCCGTGGGCGAGGAGCAGGCAAGCAGGCGCTCGCGATTGCCCAGCACGATCTCGGCATTGGTGCCGACATCGACCACCAACGATACTTCCGGCCTCAGATAGGGCCCTTCCGAGAGCACTACGCCAGCAGTGTCCGCGCCAACGTGGCCGGCAATGCAGGGCAGCACATAGACATAGGCGCCGCTGGAGAGCGGCAGGTTGAGATGGGCCGCCCGCGTCTGGTACGCGCCGTCGATGGTGAGCGCAAAGGGCGCGCCGCCGAGTTCGGTCGGGTCGAGGCCGAGGAAGAGATGATGCATGATCGGATTGGCGACCACAGTCATCTCAAGGATGTCGTTGGAGTTGAGGCCGACCTCCTTGGTGACGGACACGGCCAGCTCCGCGATGGCCTCGCGCACCGCCGTGGTCAGCTCGACATCGCCGCCCGGATTCATCATCACATAGGAGACGCGGCTCATCACGTCCTCGCCGAAGCGGATCTGCGGGTTCATGACGCCGGAGGAGGCCAGTACCTCGCCGCTGGCAAGATCGCACAGATGCGCGGCGATGGTGGTGGAGCCGATGTCGACGGCCAGGCCCACCCCCTGCTCGTGCAGGCCAGGCCAGATGCCGACGATCTCGCGCTTGTGCCGGATGGCCACCGTCACCGACCACTGGCCCTGGCGCAGAGACCATTGCAGAAGGCGCAGCGATTCCAGGGGTGCCGTGATGTCCTTGAGCCCCCATTGCTGTTCCAGCGCCTCCTGCAGGCGGCGGAAATCTGAGGAAGGCTCGTGCATGTCGGGCTCGCGCACCTCGACATAGTGCAGCGCCACCACCGGCTCGATGGCGATGTCGCGGATCGCCGCGCTCTTGCGCACGACCTGGCGATGGACCTGGCTGTCGGGCGGCACGTCGATGACGACGTCGCTGCACAATTTGGCCTGGCAGCCGAGCCGACGGCCCTCGACGAGTGGCCCGCGCTTGGAGACGTAGCGCTCCTCTACCGCGTTCCATTCGGTGACGTGGTCGGGTGCCGAGACGATGCCGAGCTTCGGGAATTTGCCGTCACCGACCTCGACCTGGCAGCGCCCGCAAATGCCGCGCCCGCCGCAGACCGAATCGAGGTCGACACCGAGCTTGCGCGCCGCCTCAAGAACGGACGTGCCCTCGGGAAACCGGCCACGCTTGCCGGAGGGTGCAAAAAAGACGAGCGGATTGGTCATCGGCGGGGCCTTGAATGTCTGCCGCGACGGCCGATCATCCTTCTGCCCTGCGGGAGAAGGCGGCCGAGCGAAGCGAGGTCGGATGAGGGGAGCTTCGCGACCTTCTAGTCTTGCTTTTCGTCTCTTGGCAACTAACCGATAGGCGCGTCCACCCCTCATCCGCCCCTATCGGGGCACCCTCTCCCCTTGCGGGAGAGGGCATGGTCTTTAACCGCGCGCGCGACGGCGCTCGCGACGGCCTGCACCAGCGCCTTCCGCGGCTTCCGGCTGCGGCTCCCGGAACTTCTTGATCCAGCTCATGCAGTTGGGGTCATGGCCCATCACGACGTCAGCGCCGAGAATGGCCTGGATGTCCTCCAGATGCAGCGGGTTCATGATCGCCGAGGTCATGCCGGCACCGATCATCATCGGCAGGAAGGAGGCATTGAGGCCGCGGCGGTTCGGCAGGCCAAAGGAGAAGTTGGAGGCCCCGCAGGTGGTGTTGACCTTCAGCTCGGTCTGCAGGCGGCGCAGGAGGTGCATCAGCTTGCGGCCGGCATCGTTGATGGCGCCCACCGGCATCACCAGCGGGTCGACCACGATATCCTCGCGCGGGATGCCATAATCGGCGGCACGCTCGACGATCTTCTTGGCGACCTCATAGCGCACGTCGGGATCTTCGGAGATACCGGTCTCGTCGTTCGAAATGGCGACGACGGCTGCATTGTATTTCTTCACCAGCGGCAATACGCGTTCGAGGCGCTCTTCCTCGCCGGTGACGGAATTGACCAGCGGCTTGCCCTTGTAGACGGAAAGGCCGGCTTCCAGCGCCTCGACGATCGACGAGTCGATCGAGAGCGGCACCGGCACGGTGTCCTGTACCAGCTTGACGCATTCGGCCAGGATCTTCGGCTCGTCGGCGAGGGGGATGCCGGCATTCACGTCCAGCATCTGGGCGCCGGCCTCGACCTGCGCGATCGCGTCGGAGACGACACGCGAATAGTCGCCGGCCGCCATCTCCGCGGCGAGCAGCTTGCGGCCCGTCGGGTTGATGCGTTCGCCGATCATGACGAAGCGTTTGTCGAAGCCCAGCACGACCTTTTGCTTTTCCGAAGTAATAACCGTTTCGGTCATGGTCTTTCCGTTCCGCCTTGGAGAGAAGTCACTGCTAATTAAGGTCGCAACGGGGCCAGCCGCTAGCCTGCAAACGACAGGATTTGGCGGCCCTGACGAGGCTGATGGCGGCCATACGACAGGCTTAGTCAGCGACGGGCTTCACTGCTTGCCGTGCGGACGACCGAAATCGGGAGCGGCTGTCTCCTGCCCCTGGTCGATGATCGAGCGGCGCACCGCCCGGGTGCGGGTGAACAGCTCGAACAATTTGTCGCCTTCCCCCCAGCGGATCGCCCGCTGCAGATAGGCCAGATCCTCAGAAAAGCGGCCGAGCACTTCCAGCACCGCCTTCTTGTTGTTGAGGAAGACGTCGCGCCACATGGTGGGATCGGAGGCGGCGATGCGCGTGAAATCACGGAAGCCGCCGGCGGAGAACTTGATCACCTCCGACTGCGTCACCGCCTCCAGATCATCGGCGGTGCCGACGATGTTGTAGGCGATGAGATGCGGGACATGACTGGTGACGGCGAGCACGAGGTCGTGGTGCTCGGGCGTCATGCGCTCCACCTTGGAACCCAACCTCTCCCAGAAGGCACGATAGCGCGCCAGCGCCTCGGCATCGATGTCCTCGGCCGGCGTGAAGATGCACCAGCGGTTGTCGAACAATTCGGCAAAGCCGGCATCGGGCCCGGAATGCTCGGTGCCGGCCACGGGATGGGCGGGAATGAAATGCACGCCCGCCGGCAGGAAGGGCGACATCTGCGCCACCACGGCCCCCTTGACCGAACCGGAATCGGAGATGATGGCGCCTTGCTTGAGATGCGGAGCGATGATCTCGGTCACCACGCCGAAGGCGCCCGAGGGCACGCAGAGGATGACGCAATCGGCGTCCGCGACGGCGACGGCGAAATCCGTGGTCGCGACATCGGCGATGCCGAGTTCCTCGACGCGACCGATCACCTTCTGCGAAAGGTCCGCCGCCACCAACGTATGGGCAAGCCCATAGCTGCACGCCGCCCGCAGGATGGAGGAGCCGATCAGGCCGATTCCGATCACGCAGAGCCGGTCGAAGAGGAAGGGAGCGTCAGACATGGGAACCCTGGAAATTTTCGCCTTCTGTGCACGATGAGGCGGGGGAAGGCAAATCCTCGCTGGGATCACACCCCCCATGGCCTACCGGACCCGGCTATCTAAAATGAAAAAGCGACGCGGCTGGAAACAGCCGCGTCGCTCTTTCTGTATCATTGCCGCTCGAAGAGCCGGAGGAGGCTGCCGTCTCAGGAGCGTCAACCCCTCTTCGGGATCTCCAGCCCGCGCTGCACGGCCGGGCGGGCAAGGCCGCGCTCGAGCCAGGCCGGCACGCGCTTCAGGCTGGCATAATCGACGAGCTCGCCCGCGCCATAGAAACCGACGAGATTGCGCACCCAACCCAGCGTGGCGATGTCGGCGATGGTGTAGTCGGCACCCATCAGCCAGTCGCGGCCCTCCAGGCGGGTTTCGAGCACACCGAGCAGGCGCTTGGATTCCCCCCGGTAGCGCTCGAGCGGACGCTTGTCCTCGATCTCTCGGCCGGCGAATTTGTGGAAGAAGCCGACCTGGCCGAACATCGGTCCGATCGCCGCCATCTGGAAGAACACCCATTGGATGGTCTCGTAGCGGGCGGCGGCATCGGCAGGCAGGAACTTGCCGGTCTTCTCAGCGAGATAGAGCAGGATGGCGCCAGATTCGAACAGACCGAGGGGCTTGCCGCCTGGGCCATCGGGATCGATGATCGCCGGGATCTTGCCATTCGGATTGAGCGACAGGAATTCGGGGCCCCAGGTCTCGTTCTTGCCGATGTCGATGAGATGCGGCTCATAGGCAAGGCCAGTCTCTTCCAGCATGATCGACACCTTCACGCCGTTGGGCGTGGGCAGCGAGTAGAGCTGGATCCGGTCGGGATGCTGGGCTGGCCAGCGCTTGGTGATCGGGAAGGCGGAAAGATCAGACATGAAAGCTCCGGATTGGCTCCCCCTTTTCCAATGCGGAAAAGGGGTTGGAGAATAAAGAGAACTCCGCGTTACTTGCTCAGAAACTCGCGCAACGCTTCCACCACCAGGCGGTTGGCTTCCTCGGGGCCGATGGTCAGGCGCAGGGCATCCGGTAAGCCATAGGCGTCGACGCGCCGCAGGATCAGACCGCGCTCGGTCAGGAAGGCGTCGGCATCCCTAGCGCCCTTGCCGGCTTCCTTCGAGAAATGCACCAGTAGAAAGTTGCCGACCGAGGGCGTCACGCCGAGGCCGAGGCCGGTAAGCTCCTTGGTGAGGAAGGCGAGCCACTTGTCGTTATGGACGATGGCATCGGCCACATGGGTATCGTCCTGGATGGCGGCGATGCCTGCGGCCATCGCGGGGCCGGAGACGTTGAAGGGACCGCGGATGCGGTTGACGGCATCGATCACCGCCGACGGACCCACCATCCAGCCCAGGCGCAGATTGGCGAGGCCGTAGATCTTCGAGAAAGTGCGGGCCATCACCACATTGGGGCTGGTCGCCACCAGTTCGAGGCCGGATTCATAGTCGTTCGCCCGCACATATTCGGCATAGGCGGCATCGAGCACCAGGAGAATGTCGGAGCGCAGGCCGGCATGCAGACGCTTGACCTCGTCGAAGGGCAGATAGGTGCCGGTGGGATTGTTGGGATTGGCCAGGAAGACGATCTTCGTCTGGGCCGTCACCCGCGCCAGCAGGGCGTCGACATCGGCCGTGAAGTTCTTCTCGGGCGCCACCACCGGCGTTGCGCCGGCCGCGAGCGTGGCGATCTTGTAGACCAGGAAGCCGTGCTCGCTGTAAACGGCCTCGTCTCCCGGCCCGAGATAGGTATAGGCCAGCAGCGAGAGAAGTTCGTCCGAACCGGCGCCGCAGATCAGTCGCGCGGGGTCGAGGCCATAGCGCCCCGCGATGGCCGCCCGAAGGGCGGAAGAGGCGCCGTCGGGATAGAACTCGAGCTTCTCGCTGGCAGCGGCATAGGCTGCCTTGGCCTGGGCGCTCGGACCAAGCGGTGTCTCGTTGGACGATAATTTCCAAAGTTTGACGCCGGCGGGCGCCGCCGACTTGCCGGGCACATAGGCATCGATGTCGAGGATGCCTTTCCGGGGAACGGGACCGTTCATGTCTAGGGATTCCGAAGGTTACTTGAGAGGCAGGACGAAAGCCGGCGCATGGGAGCCGACAGTCTCGAAGCTGGTGCCCGACGGCAGGACCTCGGCGAGCGCGACGATGGTCTGTCCTGGATGCAGGGCAACCAGCAGCGCCGCGCCGGCATGGGCGGGAATGGTCCAGCCTTGAGGCAACTTGGACAGGGCGGTCGGCAGCACGGCCGAGACCAGCCTGACCTCGCTGGAGGACGGCGGCTCGTCGATCGGCTTGGACAGCACATAGGTCGGCAGCGCAGCCGGGTGATCGGCCCGCTCGACGAAGGGAAGCCTGGCGATGATCTTGGGCGCCGTCTCGCCTTCGAGGGCTCGCCACCAGGCCCCGGGAGCAGCCACCGGCACCAGGCCGAGATCGCCGCGCGAATGGCTCAGCGCGTGGATGACGTCGCCGGCATCGTCATGCGTCTCATAGGGCACCACGAAACCGAAATGAAAGCGGGCGACGTCGCGCATCGCCGCATTGCCCAGCGAAATGTCGCCATGCACCGTATAGGGCGCCTGCACATGGGTGAAGGTGGCGATGATCACCCGCCAGATCGATTCGACGATGTCGACCGGCAGGATGCCGTGATGGCGTCCGACGATCTCGCGCATCATCGAGGCTTCCCGCCCGGGCCGGAAGGCCGAGCCGGAGGCCTGCGAGCGCTTGATGGCGATGAGCTGGTCGATGATCTCGCCTCGCTCCATCAAGAGCCCATGCATGGCGGCATCGATGCGGTCGATTTCTTTGCGGAGGTCGGCGAGGTCGGCGGCCGGTTGCATCGGGGTCATGGCGGCATTCGGGGCATTGAAGGCGGGAGGACTGTCATAGGCGGATGGGTCGGGGATGGCAACCACCGGCCCGACGGCAGGTATCGGCTTTGCGCGTGCCACAATCGCCAATACGTTGAACATTTCATATCGACGCAACCACAAATAGTATTCACTCTTCAATGAAAAGTTGCGCCAGCAAAACACCGACAATCATTGATAATTATTTCAGAAACACGGCAGAAACAAACGTCACAACTCCGCGAACACTGTGATTACGCCATACTTACGGCAACGCTATGCTCTACTTCTGACATTGCGATGACATGAGAGCACCGCAATATTCCAAAGGGTAAACACGATGAGAGTTTTGATCACTTCCGTCTTGGCCGCATGTGGACTGGCAGCAGCGGCTTCCTGCGCCCAGGCCGATGGCATCACCGACTTCTATTCGATCCAACGCGGTTTCGGCTATGACGAAGCCAAGTCACCCGTCGCACCGGCGGCCATGCCGCTGTGGAACGCCAATGCCGGCCAGGGTGTCGACCCGGCGGTGGAGACGGCGCCAGGCACCGAAGCTCCCGCCGCCCCCATGACGACGCGCCGGGTGCATCACGCCGCCGTGCGGCATCCGCTGCATCACCGGACCGAGGCTCCCGCTTCCTAGTCGAGGCCCGCCCATATTTTCGACAGCCTTCGCCAAAAGAGGCTCCAACTCTGCCATGCCCGGGCTTGCCCCGGGCATGTCGATGCGCCCTACAATCCGACTTCGGCGAGCGCGGCCTGTTGGCGGGCCGCCACCGTCTCAACCGAGAAATCCTCGATCGCCGCCTCGAACAGGCGGTGGAAGTTCAATTCGGCGCGCAGATGCAAAAACACGCCGCCGAGCCCGATGGCGGCGCGATCCATGAACACGAATTCGCGCGGCACCGTCACCGGCCCCTTCTGCTTGAGCGCCTGGTGCACGGCATAGGCTTCCCTGCGGCCATATTCGGAGGGTGCCACGCCATCGGCGATGGTGCGCACCCGGTCGTCCAGCAGCGGCCCGAAGATGAAGCGGGCCCACAGGTTGAGCGTCTCGATCAGGTCCTTACTCAGCTTCTTGAAGCCCCAGGTCTCGTAGGCATGAACGACGCGCTCGGTCTCGCCCTGCAGCAGGCCGCGATAGAGCTCGACCACCCCGCCGACGAAGGCCGGCGGGAAGATGCGGATGCAGCCATAATCGAGCAGGTTGATGCCGGAAGGTTCGCCCCCTTCGCTGAACACGGTGTAATTGCCCAGATGCGGATCGCCGTGGATGATGCCGATATGGGCATAGGGCTGCCACCAGGCCGCGAACATCGCCGCCGCCAGCCGGTTGCGCACCGGCAGCTCGGCTTCCTTGAAGGCGAGGATGCGCTCGCCGGTGAGCCAGTCCATGGTGAGCAGGCGGCCGGTGGAAAGCTCGGGCCACACCCGCGGCGCCCGCACGTCGGAGATGCCGAGCGTGGCGAAGGCGTTGCGGTAGAGCGCGGTGTGCTTGGCCTCGCGGCGATAATCGAGCTCCTCGCGCACCCGCTCGCCGATCTCCTGGTAGATCTCGCGGGTGTCGATGGCCGGATCGAAGCGCCGGTGCAGGGCGAACAGCACCTGTAGTTGTGAAAGATCGGCCTCCACGGCCGATTGCATGTCGGCATATTGCAGCTTGCAGGCGAGCGCGGTGCCGTCCTTGGCGGTGGCGCGATGCACCTGGCCTAGGGATGCCGCCGCCGCCGGCTCATGCTCGAAGCTGCCGAAGCGTCCCGCCCAGTCCGGTCCGAGCTCGGCCATCATCCGCCGCTTGACGAAGGCCCAGCCCATGGGCGGGGCCTGGCTCTGCAGCTTGGAAAGCTCGGCGGCATAATCGGGCGGCAACGCGTCGGGAATGGTGGAGAGCAACTGGCCGACCTTCATCAGTGGCCCCTTCAGCCCACCGAGCGCCTTGGCCAGTGCCGCCGCATTGGAGCTCGAGGAACCTCCGCCCCCCATCAGCCGCGATCCGGCCATGCGGGCCGCCACGCCGCCGACATTGACGCCAACCCGGGCATAGCGCCTCGCCCTGGCCGAAAGCCGGTTCGCCTCGTCGTCATGCTCGGACATGAAAGTCTCCTGGCTGCCCCTTCCTAGATAGGCGTACGCCGCCGAAGCGCCAAGCGACAGGGTGGCGCAGGAGAGGAGGCAAATTCCTCTCCCCGTCGGGGTTAGGAGCTATCGAGCGTTGCGCTTCAGCCGCATGATCGCCGTGTCCAGGGCCTGCAGGAAGGCCGAGCGGTCCTTGGCGGAGAAGGGCCTGGGGCCGCCGGTCATCTCGCCGGTAGAGCGCAGATGCTCCATCAGATTGCGGGTGGCGAGCGCCATGCCGATGGAGGCTTCGGTGAAGGGCTTGCCGGTGGCGCCGATCACCTGGGCACCGACCGCGATGCAACGGCTGGCGAGCGGAATGTCGTTGGTAACGACCACGGCCTCAGGCGTCGCCCGCTCGGCGATCCAATCATCCGCGGCATCGGGACCGGCCTGCACCAGCACGAAGTCGATCAGCGGGTCGCGCGGCAGGCGCATGAAGCTGTTGGCGACGACATGGGTCTTGAGCCCGTGCCTGATGGACACGCGGAACACCTCGTCCTTGACGGGGCAGGCATCGGCGTCGACGAAGATCTCGATGGGCATGGTGAGGGGATAGAGGTTTTCAGGCTTCAGGCAAAGCGTGTTTCGGCCAAGCGCCCTTCTTTGATCCCCCCCTTCAGGCGCCATGGCCCGATGACGGATCGTCCTCATGTCCGAGGGACCCCAGCCCCATTCCCACGCCGCCGCCCATGCCGCCGCCCATGCCGCCTCCGCCACCACTCCCGCCCTGGCGGCCTTCCTCCTTGCCGCGCTCCCCCTTGCCGCCGCTGCCCGAAGCGGAGGGACGCGCCGGCCCCTGCGCCGGCAGTTCGATGTCGGCGGGGATCGGGGCGAGGTCGAGGGCCTCGCGGATGAAGGCGCGCAGGGAGATCACGAGCGCCTGCGTGTGGACGGGATGGCCGGCGACCAGTTCGCGCGCGGCCCGGCTGGCAAGGCGGACATGCTCCTCGGTGCCGAGCAGGATGATGTCCGACAGCGCCGCTTCGACCGCGTCGCGGATGCGGCGTGCCCTATCGGAACGCGCCACCTTGCCGGCGCTGAGGTCCAGGGGCGGCATCTCTGCCTCAGCCTCTCCCCCGCCGGGTGGTGCGGCCTGGCGCAGGTCGCGCAGATGCATCGGATCCACGGTGAGATCGCCGGTAAAGGAGCCGCCGAGCGTGCGATAGGCCGCGATCAGCGTGCGCACCCGCTCGTTGATCTGCCGGTTCAGGCGCTCGCGCCGCTGCTGGATGGTGAACATCGCCAGCAGGCGGATGCCGACACCGATCAGCGTGAAGAGCGCGAGGCCGATCACGGTTGCCAGCAGGCTCTGCCAGGAGGTGAAATCGATATTGCGCAAAAGCGCCTCCCTGCTCGCCCGCCGACCTGCCCACCCGGCATGCCCTTGATGATACGGATTGTCGGATGAGGCAAGGCGGCGACCGGAGCGGCCGAATAGGAGGGTTTTGCGGGGCTGCCATGGCCCGGCGGGGGTTCCGCGCCGCGGCCAAATCCTCTATTGAGGCGGCAAATCGGATCAAAGCCCCTTGAACAAGCCTCCCTCTCCCGCTCGCCGCCCGTCTTCCGGGCCCGGCGTTCCCGGCCTTGCCGCCCGTGCCCTCGCGGTGAAGGCCGTGGCGGGCGTCCTCGGCCAGGACCAGGCGCTCGAAGACGCCTTCGACGACGCCTCGCTCGAAGCCCGCGATCTCGCGCTTGCCCGCATGATCGCCGGCGTCTCGATGCGGCGTTACGGCACCATCGGCACCCTGCTCGAAAAGCTGCTCGCCAAGGGCATGCCGCGCAAATCCGGCCCGCTGGAAGCCATCCTGATCACGGCGGCCGCCCAGATCCTCTTCCTCGACGTGCCCGACCGCGCCGCCGTCGACCTTGCGGTGCGCCTCGCGCGCGGGGACGATCGCGCCCAGGCCTTTTCGGGCCTCGCCAATGCCGTGCTGCGCAAGATCTCGGCCGGCAAGGAGGAGCTGCTCGCCGCCATCCCGCCCGAGGCGGATACGCCCTCCTGGCTCTACAAGCGCTGGTCGGCGCAATATGGCGAGGCGACCGCCGCGGCCATGGCGGCGGCCCAGCGCGTCGAGCCCTCGCTCGACCTCACCGTGAAGGCGGATGCCGCCGGCTGGGCCGAGCGCCTCGGCGGCCGCCTGCTGCCCACCGGCTCGATACGCACGCCCCATAACGGCCCCGTCAAGGCGCTGGAGGGCTATGAGGCCGGGGCATGGTGGGTGCAGGATGCCGCCGCCGCCCTGCCTGCCCGCCTGCTCGGCGATGTCGCGGGGCTGAGGGTGGCCGATCTCTGCGCCGCCCCCGGCGGCAAGACCGCCCAGGTCGCCGCCGCCGGCGCCACGGTTACCGCCGTCGACCGCTCGGCGGCGCGGCTGCAGCGCCTTACCGAGAATTTGAAGCGCCTCGGCCTCCAGGCCGAGGTGGTGACGGCCGACATTTTGGCCTGGAAGGCCGAGCCCTTCGATGCCGTCATCCTCGATGCCCCCTGCAGCGCCACCGGCACCATCCGCCGCCATCCCGACGTCGCCTGGAGCAAATCCGCCCGCGACATCGGCGCGGTGGCCGACCTGCAGCGCCGCCTGCTCGGCCGCATGGCCGGCCTGGTGAAGCCGGGCGGGCTGCTGGTCTACTGCACCTGCTCGCTGGAGCGGGAAGAGGGCGAGGAGCAGATCGCCCGCTTCCTCGACGGCAATGCGGATTTCACCCTGGAGCCGGTACGGCCCAAGGAGATCGGCGGCATCGAGGGCGCGATCACGCCCGAAGGCATGCTGCGTACTCTCCCGAGCCTCCTGCCCGATCCCGATCCGGTAATGGCGGGCATGGACGGCTTCTTCGCCGCGCGGATGCGGCGGAAGGGGTAAGAAACGGGCACCGAATAGGGCACCAGGATCCTTCCCCGGCTTCGGGGAAGTCACGCACACAAATTGTGTGCGCTGGGACCGCGAAGCCGGGCCGGATGGGGCGGGTGGCGCGACTTTGCGGTATGATTGTCAACGCTGTGCCACTCTACCCCTTCCGTCATTTCTGCGAAATGACACCTTCCCCGAAACCGGGGAAGGATTCCCGCGCCCTACGCCCAAACGCCGAAACAACCCGCAACATCCGTATCCGCCGCCCCTCCCCCGTTTAAAACTGGGGCCATGTCGCTGAAATCGCCGGCCCGAGGCTTGCGCGAAGCTCACGCAATGGCCACAAGGAGCCTATCGCCGACGTCGGCATGCCCGCTTCGGGTGCCCGTCCCTTCGTTCCCTTCTCTGGAGGTCCGCGTCAGGAATGAGCCGAGGCACTCTGGGCCCCAAGCTCCGTCTCTCCCTCACTGCTGCCGCGCAATCCGGCCGCGCCGTGCTGACGCGCCTTTACCTCCTGCCCTTCATGCGCTGGCGCTTCGGCCGCGGCGATGCTGAAAAGCTGGTGCTGGCCCCGCAGGACCTCAGGGCCGCCGACCCCACCCGCGCCGCCGAACTGGTGCTGGGCCGCTTCACCTTCGTCGCCAAGACCATCGTGCTCAACGAGGTCTCCCCCTTCGCCATCGCCCCGCCCTCGCCGGCCTGGCGCGAGACGCTACTCGGCTTCACCTGGCTGAGGCATCTCAGAGCCGCCGACGGCACCGCCGGCAAGCAGGTGGCGCGCCGCCTGGTCGGCGATTTCGTGCGCTCGAACCTGCGCTTCCAGCCCGAGGCCCTCGACCCGCTGCTGACGGCGCGACGCCTGCTCGCCTGGGTCTCGATGGCGCCGATGATCCTCGACGGCGCCGATCGCGGCTTCTACCGTGCCTTCCTGCGCTCGGTCGCCTGGCAGACCTCCTATCTCCTGCATGCCGGCCGCTCCACCACCGACGGCATGCCGCGCCTGCTCTGCGCCATCGCGGTGATGCAGGTGAGCCTGTGCCTCTCCAACAAGGCGGGCCTGCGCCGCCCGGCCCTGCGCTGGCTCACGGCCGAGCTCAACCGCCAGATCCTGGCCGACGGCATCCATGTCTCGCGCAACCCGCAGGCCAATATCGAGCTGCTGCTCGACCTCTTGCCGCTGCGCCAATCCTTCGCCGCCCGCAATGCCGTCGCCCCGCCCGAGCTGATCGGCGCCATCGACCGCATGATGCCGATGCTGCGCTTCTTCCGCCATGCCGACGGCGCCTTCGCCGCCTTCAACGGCATGGGCTACACCCAGAGCCACCTGATCGCGACGCTGCTCGCCTATGACGATGCCCGCGGCAAGCCGGTGCAGAACGCGCCCCATGGCGGCTATCAGCGCCTGGAGGCCAATGGCGCCGTGCTGCTGGTCGATACCGGCAAGCCGCCGCCGGTGAACGTCTCGCAGGAAGCCCATGCCGGCACGCTCGCCTTCGAATTCTCGGCCGACAATTTCCGCATCGTGGTCAATTGCGGCGCGCCCGCCCCGGGCCGCGAGAACTGGCGCCACCTCGCCCGTTCCACCGGCGCCCATTCCACCGCCATCGTGGCCGATGCCTCCTCCAGCCATTTCGCCGGCGGCACGCGAAAACCCGGCGCGACCGCCCCGAGCCTCGGCGGCCGGGCCATCCTCTCCGGCCCCAAGCATGTGCCGGTGCAGCGCGAGAACACGCCGGCGGCCAGCACCATCACCGCCTCCCATGACGGCTACCGCCATGATTTCGGCCTGATCCACCAGCGCGAGCTCACGCTGAGCCAGATCACCGGCGCGCTCGAGGGCCGCGACAGCTTCCTCGACCACAAGGCCGAGCCCTGGAAGGGCAAGGAGCCGGTGCTGCTGCGCTTCCACCTCCACCCCGCCGTCGCCGCCCGCCCCGCCAATGGCGACACCCAGATCGTCATCACCCTGCCGAGCGGCAAGGAATGGCTGTTCCTGGCCGACGTGCCCTTCGCTTTGGCCGAGACCGCACATCTCGCCAATCCCGAGGGGCCGCGCCGCAGCGTGCAGATCGTGATGACCCTGCCCGAGGGCGAGCACACGATGAGCTGGGCCTTCCTGCCGGCCGATCCGGTATGACAGCGGTGAGATCCATCCTCGCCGCAGCGCTGGCGGCCCTGACGGCCGGGCCGGCGCTGGCCCAGGACCGGCCGGATGAATACATGACCTTCTCCTGCACCCATCTTCCGGCGATGAAGGTCACCCAGCAATTGGTGGCGCTCTATGGCGACAAGGGCGACAAGCTCGTCGTCGCCTCGGATCTCGAAACCTACCTGGCGCTCGTCTCGATGGACAATGTCGCCAGGCTCGGGAAGGACAAGCAGGCCTACGAGAAGTTCTTTCCGGCCCAGCAGGTCGGCGGACAACGCAAGGCGCCCGTCACGCTGAAATATTATCTCGGCAAGGACGAGAAAAGCGGAAAGCAGCGCCTGGAGGTCACGAATTCCGCCAATGGCAAGAAGGTGATGGACTGCACGCCGGTGCAGAAGTGAACCGGCGTTTTTGCGGACAATGCAGTTCACTTAAGCGTCTTCAGGTCTGCTCGACCTTTGTCATTGCCGGGCTTGACCCGGCAATCCAACCTGGATCTCCGTATTGCGCGGGCGGTTTCTGGATAGCCGGGTCAAGCCCGGCTATGACAATTCGGAGCGCTTCCTTCTTAAATGAACCGCATTAGGGCCTTTGCGGACCTCTTCCGGCGCAATTCTCCCTGTTTGCCACCCATCACCGCCAGCTTCGTATCGGCTTCGACACTTCCAGCTCTCGGCGACGAAAAAAGGCAATTGCCGGAATCCCGAGGGAGCCCGGCGATCACCTTGACTTCTCGCTATTGGCGGGTCGTCGTGCCGCGGCTCTCCGGGGAGGTTACTCGTAGCGATCGTGGCGGCGCACCCAGTCCATTCCCTCGGCCTCGTTGCGGCCTTTTGGTGCGAGATCGAGCATGGCGTAGGTGCCCATCATCACCTCGACGCCGCGCCCATAGGTGGAGTAGGTGCGGAAGACCTCGCCCGCCTCGTTCTTGTAGAAGGCGCTGACACCGGGCCATTCCCCGCCGGTTTCCCGCCATTCCCCGAAATTGTAGTCGATATGTCCGCTGGCGACCTCCTCGGGCGTGAAGCTGACGCGGAAGTCATGGTTGAAGTCGCTGCCGAAAGACGAGACCCATTTGAACTGCCAGCCCATGCGCGTGCGGTAGCGCTCGATCTCGGCCAGCGGCGCACGCGAGACGGCGATCATGGTGACGTCGTGATGCGCCAGATGCCTGTTCATGCCGTCGGTGTGATCGGCCATGTAGGAACAGCTCGGGCAGCCTTCCTTCCATCCCGGCGCGAACATGAAATGTTGCACCAGAAGCTGCGATCGACCGTCGAAGAGATCGGCCAGCGTGCGCGGGCCATCCGGCGTGTCGAACACATAGTCCTTGTCGATGCGCACCCATGGGAGGGCGAGCCGCTCCCTGGCGACCTTGTCGCGAAGATGGGTGAGTTCCTTTTCCGCCTTCAGGAAATTCCGGCGGGCGGTCAGCCATTCATCGTGTGAAACGACAGCGTTCTGCATCGTCAGTCTCCTTCGGTTTGGGGGGTGGGGAGGTTGCGGCGCTGCAAGCGGGCGGAAAGGAATTTCAGCCACGCCGAACCGTGAAAAAGGCTCATCAGCAGGTACATCAGGGCCATGTCGTTGATCGGCACGAAGGTCGAAACGGTGGAGCACATCGCCATGGCCGGCGAGCCCGCGGCAGAAATCCCGGCCATCAATGCGAAAGTCGGGGCAGCGGCGAGCCCGAGCCAGCCGGCCATGTCGGTCGTGGACCCTCGCAACGAAGCGACCATCCCTGCTGAGGCGGACATCGTCATTTCCGCTCCTCCGACATTTGCCGTTTCCGGCGTTGCGACACGAAGACGTTATCCCGACCGGCGGGCCCTGCGAGAGTTACAAGTGTGACGGGATTTCAGTGGCCTCGCTTGTCACCGCCACCGCACGGCCTCCGCCGAAGGCGGCGGGAAGGAATCCAGGGCCAAAATCTGCGCCCGCAAAAGCAGAGCGCGTTTGGGCGCAGACGCCGATTTTCTCCGGCTCTTTGGTTCGGCGCGTCCTTGCGATTCTTGGTGATTCCACGGAGTCGCAAAATACTTTAGCCCGGGGATCCCGTTCCCCTCGCTACACCCGGGGATGACGTGTCACCTATTCTGGTGTTGATATCAGAACCCCTCCTTTGAAGTGCCACCTCGTGGGACACAGGCCATGACGCCTTCCGGTTTTCGCTTTCCGCCCGCCGCCTTCTTCGGCATTCCGCTCGGCCTGCTGGCGCTCGGGCTGCTCTGGCGCGGGGCTGAGCGCCTCTGGCTCCTGCCGGCCGGCATATCCGAGGCGATCCTCGCCATCGGCGCATTGGTCTGGGCGCTGCTGATCGTGCTGTTCGCCGGCAAATGGGTGTTTGCATCGGGCGATGCGCGCGCCGAATTCGCCGATGCGATCCAGTGTTGCTTCATCGGCCTCGCGCCGGTGACGACGATGCTGACCGCCCAGGCCCTGCTGCCCTATTCCCGCACGGGCGGCCTCGTGCTGGCGCTCATCGGCACCCTCGGCGCCATCGCCTTCGCCGTCTACCGCTCGGGAGGCCTGTGGCGCGGCGAGCGGGACATCGGCACGGCAACGGCCGTGCTCTATCTGCCGACCGTCGCCGCCAGCTTCGTATCGGCCTCGACGCTATCGGCCCTCGGCTGGCCGGAATGGGGCCAGCTGGCCTTCGGCGGCGGCGTATTCTCCTGGCTGGCGCTGGAATCGGTCTTGATCAACCGCCTGCTGCACGGGCCGGCCCTGCCGGAAAGGCTGCGCCCCACGCTCGGCATCCAGCTCGCGCCGCCGGCGGTGGGCGCGGTGGCCTATCTCAATGTCAGCGGCGGGCATGGCGATGTCTTCGCCATGGCGCTGATCGGCTATGCCATCCTGCAGGGCCTGATCCTGCTGCGCCTGCTGCCCTGGATCATGGCCCAGCCCTTCTCGCCCGGCTATTGGGGCTTCAGCTTCGGCGTCGCCGCCCTGCCGACCGCCGTGATCCGCCTGGCCGCGGAAGGCACCAGCCCCCCGGCGCAATTGCTCGCGCCGTTCCTGTTCGCCATCGCCAATATCGTCATCGGCCTGCTGGCGCTGGGCAGCCTCTATCTCCTGGCCCGCGGCAAACTGCTGCCGCCACCGCCGACAACGGCAAAGGCCTGATCGCGCGGGTCTCTTGCAGGGCGTCTGCGCGCTTGAGGCTTGATGCTTGACAAGGGAAAATTGCGTTCGACACAGCGCCACGGATTCTCGCACAGACCAGAACTATTGGCTCTTGGGGCCTCTGCGAAGATAGCCGCCGTTCAGCAACCGACCCCATTGCGGTCATTCCGAGGGTCGTTGGAACTCCCCCAAAGGGGTCTTATCGTGAGCTTCGAGGTATCCGCGTGTCCGAAACCGCAGCGATCCGGAACGACAAAGATGCGACAGCGGGGGGGACTCATGGCGGAAACGCCAAGTAGCGAGTTGAAGCTGAGTTCTCTTATGGTTGTGGATAGTGACCCATGTCTCCACAAGAACACTTGAAGAACATCGGCGGCTTGTGAGATACGTTGCGTCTGAGCATTCGCCTTCATTTCGGCGGCTGGATTATCCAGGGCGTTCGATGTGGAGTGCGGCGGCGAGGCGGTGGCGCAGGTCACGGTCTCATCCGCGCAGAATGGGCGGCAACGT
>NZ_LYXZ01000095.1 GCF_001676615.1 Labrys sp. WJW
CGGGGGGACCCGCCGTCAATCCGGCCATCAAGATCACCAATATCGTGGCGCTCCTGCTGCTGGCCATCCTGGCCCATCACTGAGGTTTTGCGATAGGTTTTGGTGGGTGAGGGAGGGCATTGCCCTCCCTCATTCGTTTTGAAGCGGCCGCAATGGTTCTGATCGATGATCGAGACACGCCTCCTGCACCAATTTGTCGTCCTCGCCGAGGAGCTGCATTTCCATCGCGCGGCCGAGCGGCTGCACATGGCCCAGCCGCCGCTCAGCCAGGCCGTGCGCAAACTCGAGGAGAAGGTCGGCGCGCGCCTGTTCACGCGCAGCAACCGGCATGTCGCGTTGACGGAGGCCGGCGCCGCCTTCCTCGAGACGGCGAAAACCTGCCTGGCCGGCCTGGAGCAGGGGGCCTTGCGTGCGCGCCGGATCGAGGCGGGCCTGGCCGGCCGGCTTGCCATCACCTTCGTCGGCACCGCCCATCGAGACCTGGTGCCGCTGGCGCTGCGGACCTTCCGCTCCCGTTTTCCGGAGGTGGAGCTCGTTCTGCGCGAGGCCACCACGGCCAGGCAGATCGAGGCCCTGCGAGGCAGGCAGGCCGATATCGGTTTCATGCGTTGGCCGGGCGTGCCGGCGGCCGATATCCATTTCGAGCGCATCGAGCGTGAGCCGGTCCTGGCCGCCTTGCCTGATGATCATCCCCTCGCCACCGGGACGGCGATCAGGCTGGAGCAGCTGGCCGGGGAGGATTTCATCATGACGCCTCGCGCCGAAGGAGTAAGCTTTCATGACCAGCTGGTCGCCCTGTGCCGCCATGCCGGTTTCGCGCCGCGCGTCACCCAAGAAGCCTATGAGATGCATACCATCGTCGGCCTGGTAGCAGGTGGCCTCGGCGTGGCGCTGGTGCCGGCCTCGGCCGCCCAGGAAAGCCGCAAGGGAGCCGTGTTTTGCCCGATCATCACCAGCGCACCCGATGAATTGAGCCATATGGACATGGTCCTCGCCTGGCGGGCCGATGTCTCCTCGCCGATCCGCGACAGTTTCATCGAGATCGTCAGGCAGGCGATGAAGATTGATATGCAGTAGCTATCAATCAGTCATTCATAATATATTTTACATTGATTGTCGGGTGATCAAAATCGCTTCCGAGCTGAGCTGGAGCGGTTGCCATGCACCTTCACCCCACGAACCGACGCGATCTCCTGAAATTTGTGGCGGCAGCCGGGGCGACGTCCCTGAGCCTCCAGACCGGCTCCAGCCATGCCCAAAGGAGCAGCAATTCCATGATCTATCAACTACGCATCTATGAAATATTCGAGCACAACAAGGCGGCTTTCCACGCCCGTTTCCGCGACCATGCCGTCCGTATCATGAAGACCCATGGCTTTGACTTCGCTTCGCTCTGGGAGGCGGCCACGCCGGAAAGGACGGAATTCGTCTACCTGCTGCGCTGGCCGGATGCCGGGGCGATGAAGGCGAGCTGGGAGCGCTTCATGGCCGACGAGGAATGGCAACGGATCAAGGACGAGACCGTGGCGCGCGACGGCAAGATGGTCGGCGTCATCGAAGACCGTGCCATGCAGGCTGTCGATTACGCGCCCTTGATTTGAGGGAGAGAAATCACCCGGCAACCCTGGAGATCGGCACTCCGCGTTTCCGGCGCGTGTCTCTCCAAATTTAGAGACCCGGATAGGCTGTCGACGAACCGGCCGGCGGCTTTTTCGTGTTGGTTGACAGGATGGGGAGAACGCGCAAGCTGGATCGGGATTGGGCCAAAGCGGTCCGGCATGCTCTTCGATATGCGAGGGCGGCCGGCCTGGCCGCAATCCGCGACGATCCAAAAGAGACATAGGCAAGCGGAGGGGCATATGGCCCGCAAACGCGACGTTCCTGGGATCAGGCCTTATGACAGTCCTGCCGGTGGTTGGGGTGCCCTAAAGGCGACGGCAGCGGCCGTGCGTTCGCAGATGGAGGTACTCGAGGCACCGCTGACCTTCCTGCGGATGAACCAGCCGGACGGGTTCGACTGCCCCGGCTGTGCCTGGCCGGACAAGGAGCACGGCTCGACCTTCCAGTTTTGCGAGAACGGCGCCAAGGCCGTGACCTGGGAGGCGACCAGCAAGCGCGTCACCCCGGAATTCTTCGCCGATCACACCGTCACCGAGCTCCTGGGCTGGAGCGACTATCACCTCGAGAATGAGGGCCGGCTCACCCATCCGATGGCCTATGATGGTGAGACGGACACCTATCAGCCGATCGAATGGGACGATGCCTTTGCGCGCATCGCCGCCGCCTTGCGCAGCCTACCCGATCCGAACATGGCGGAGTTCTACACCTCCGGCCGTGCCTCCAACGAGGCGGCCTTCCTGTTCCAGCTCTTCGCGCGCGAATATGGCAGCAACAATTTCCCCGATTGTTCCAACATGTGCCACGAGGCCACCAGCGTCGGCCTGCCGCAATCGATCGGCATCGGCAAGGGCACGGTCTCGCTGGAGGATTTCGACCATTGCGAGCTGATCCTCTCGCTGGGCCACAATCCGGGCACCAACCATCCGCGCATGATGGGCACGCTGCATGAATGCTCGCGCCGGGGCGTGCCGATCATCGTGTTCAATCCACTGAAGGAACGGGCGCTCGAGCGCTTCGCGGACCCCCAGAATCCCGTCGAGATGGGCACTTTCGGTTCCACGCGGATCGCCTCATCCTATTATCAGGTCAAGGTCGGCGCGGATGCCGCGGCCCTCAAGGGCATCATGAAGGCCTTGGTCGAGATGGACGAAGCGTCGGGCAACAAGGTGCTCGATCACGATTTCATCACCGCCCACACCCGCGGCTTTGCCGAATTCGCCGCCGATCTCGCGGCGACGTCCTGGGAGGCCATCGAGGCCATCAGCGGTTTCGGCAAAGCCCAGCTCGGGGAGGTGGCGCAGGCCTACGCCCGTTCCAACGCCACCATCGTCGCCTATGGCATGGGCATCACGCAGCACAGTCGGGGAACCGCCAATGTCCAGCAGATCGCCAACCTCCTCCTGCTGAAGGGCAATTTCGGCAAGCCAGGGGCGGGCATCTGCCCGTTGCGCGGCCATTCCAACGTCCAGGGCAACCGCACGGTCGGCATCACCGAACGGCCCAACTTGCCCTTGTTCGAGGGGATCGAGCGCACCTTCGGCTTCAAGCCGCCAAGTCATCACGGCAATGATGCGGTGGCCACCATGGAAGCGATCGATGCAGGCAGCTCGAAAGTCCTGATCTGCCTGGGGGGCAATTTCGCCGTTGCCATGCCGGATCCCGAACGCTGCCAGGCTGCCATGCGCAAGCTCGACCTTGCCGTGCATCTCGACACCAAGCTGAACCGCTCGCAACTGCTCGTCGGCAAGCAGTCGATCATCCTGCCGGTGCTGGGGCGGACCGAGCGCGACATGCAGGCAAGCGGGCCTCAGGCCGTCACGGTGGAGGATTCCATGTCGATGGTGCACGCCTCGCGCGGCAAGCTGCCGCCGGCCTCGGAGTATCTGCGCTCCGAGACGGCCATCGTCGCCGGCATGGCCATGGCGACGCTGCCCGACAGCAAGGTCTATTGGGCCGAGATGGTTGCCGATTACGATCTCATCCGCGATGCGATCGAGAACGTCCTGCCGGATTTCAAGGACTACAATCAGAGGATTCGCATCCCCGGCGGCTTCCGCCTGCCTTTGCCGCCGACCGAGCGCATCTGGCCGACTCCCTCGGGCAAGGCCGAGTTCCTGCCTTTCAAGGGGCTGGAAGAAGATCCGGCCGGCGCCGATGCCAGCGTGCTCAAGCTGGCGACCATCCGCAGCCATGACCAGTACAACACCACGATCTACGGGTTGAACGACCGCTATCGTGGCGTGTTCGGCCGCCGTGACGTGTTGTTCGTGAATGAGGCGGACCTCTCCCGGCTGGGACTGGCGCATGGCGATCTCGTCGAGATCGAGACGGCGCTGCCGTCGGGCGAGCCCCGGCGCCTCAGCCTGACCGCCATCGCCTATGACATCGCCCGCGGTTCGGTCGCGGCCTATTATCCCGAAGCCAATGGGCTGGTGCCCCTCGACTACAAGGATGAGCAAAGCGGCACGCCTTCCTACAAATCCGTGCCGGTGCGAATCCGGAAAACTGGCTGAACGGCAGAAAACCCGCCGACGGGGCGCTCAACCCGCCTTCGCGGCCCCGACACACAGGCCGTCGACGAAAACGTCGACGAGCCGCTGCACGGCTTCCAGCCAGCCGGGATGGTCGCGCATGTAGCACATGCCTACCAGGGCCCGCAGCAGGTCGTCCGGTGTGATATCAGCCCGCATCTGTCCGGCCGCCGCTGCCCGGTCCAGCAGGATGCCGAGCGCCGTGGTCAGGCGATCGAAGGAATAGGCATAGAGTTCGGACGGGGCATAGGCAGCGAGCGCCAGTGCCGTCAGCATGCCCTTCTTGGTCGCGACCAGCTGGACATTGGCATGCAGCCAGCGGCGGACGGCGTCGACCGGCTCCACGCCATCCTTCAGTTGCTCCGCCAATTCGCTGAGGTGGTCGACTTCCTGCCGATAGACCGCTTCGAACAGCGATTCGCGGGTGGGAAAATGGCGATAGAGCGTGCCGATGCCGACTTCCGCCTGCCTTGCGACCGCCTCCAGGCTCGCTTCGGAGCCGCCCCGGCTGAAAACCGTCTTGGCGGCCGCCAGCAGCCGTTCCCGATTGCGGATTGCATCGGCGCGCGGCTTGCGGCTTGTTTTCTCGGTTCGCTCCACCATCTGAATTCAGTCAGCCTGCCTCTTGCAAAACGGAGGGACCCTCCGTATAAATACTGCATAAGCATCAAATCAGACAGATGCTTTCCAATCAAATCGAAGCCCGGCGTTGTCGGGCGATGTGTTTGCATCCGGCCGCCCAGAGTGTGTCTCGCGGCCTGAAGCCCGGAGTTCGATCCACCCGGATCGTGCTCCTCCGGAGACTCTGAAGAGACAGGCGCCTTCGATCCGAGAGAATCGGCACCCCCCTGAAGCGCTTTGCTCCCGGCAGCCTCGACAGTCCAAAAATCACTCGATTGGAGCAGTGCATGACTTTCTCCATCAGCCTCACCGTCAACGGTGAGCAACGCCACGTCGACCTCGACGATCCCAGGGTGACGCTTCTCGACCTCCTGCGGGAACGCCTCGATCTTACCGGCACCAAGAAGGGGTGCGACCGCGGTCAATGTGGCGCCTGCACCGTCCTGGTCGACGGCCGCCGCATCAATTCCTGCCTGGCGCTTGCCGTCAGCCATGATGGCGCGGAGATCGAAACCATCGAGGGCGTCGCCCAGGGCGAGCATCTCCACCCCATGCAGGCGGCCTTCATCGCCCATGATGGGTTCCAATGCGGCTTTTGCACGCCGGGCCAGATCATGAGTGCCATCGGCCTGCTCCGCGAGGGCCAGGCCGGGGATGATCCCGAGCGCATCCGCGAGGGCATGAGCGGTAATCTGTGCCGCTGTTCGGCCTATGCCGGCATCACCGAGGCCGTGCTGGAGGCCCACCATGTCCTCGCCGAGGGCGGACGGAGGAAATCGGCATGAAAAACTTCGACTATGTGAGGCCGGCCACCATCGCAGAGGCAGTCGCGGCGGGGGCCCAGCCCGGCTCTGCCTTTCTCGCTGCCGGCACCAACCTCCTCGACCTGATGAAGACCGGTGTGAGCCGTCCCGACCGGCTCGTGGACGTCACTCGCCTGCCGGATCTCGGCGCGATCGACTGGCTGCCAAATGGCGGTGTCAGGATCGGGGCACTGGTGCGCAATGCGGACCTTGCCCATGATCCGGCTTTCGCAAGGACCTATCCGGCCGTTGCGGAGGCGCTGTTGTCCGGGGCATCGGGCCAGTTGCGCAATGCTGCGACCGTCGGCGGCAATCTCATGCAGCGTACGCGCTGCGCCTATTTCTTCGACGTCGCCGGCGCCTGCAACAAGCGCGCGCCGGGCTCGGGTTGCGATGCGCGGGGCGGCGAGAATCGCCTTCATGCGATATTGGGCTGGAGCGAAGCCTGCATCGCCACTCACCCCTCGGATTTCTGCGTGCCGCTGGCGGCCTTCGGCGCAGTGGTGGAAATCGAGGGCAGGGCAGGGCGGCGTGAGATCCCGCTGGGCGAACTGCATCGCCTTCCGGGGGATATGCCGGAGCAGGATACGGCTCTCGAGCCGGGCGACCTGATCGTGGCGGTGAGACTACCCGCCGATGCTGCGGGCTTTGCGGCCCATGCCCGTTATCTCAAGGTTCGCGAGCGGACATCCTATGCCTTTGCCGTGGTG
>NZ_LYXZ01000096.1 GCF_001676615.1 Labrys sp. WJW
GTCGGCGGTCAGCGTCACCAGCAATGGCGACATCCTCAACGGTGCCGGTACGGGCAATGTCGCCGACGGCAGCTACAAGGCCACCACCGCCAATGGCGGCGGTATCCTCGCCCAATCGATCGGTGGCGGCGGCGGCAATGGCGGCTTCAGCGGCTCCCTGACTCTTGGCGGCCTCGGCGCCCTGTCGCTTTCGCTTGGCGGCAGCGGCGGCGATGGCGGTTCGGCCGGCACGGTGAATGTCCAGAACGGCACGCTGCAGGCCAGCAACATCACCACGCTCGGCGACCTCTCCGCCGGCATCACCGCCCAGTCGATCGGCGGTGGCGGTGGCAATGGCGGCTTCGGCATCGGCGTGTCCGGTTCGGGCGTGGTTTCCCTCTCGGCGGCCGTCGGCGGCAAGGGCGGCTCCGGCAATACCGCCAGCGCGGTCACCGTGGGCAGCACCGGCGACATCGTCACATTCGGCAATTTCTCCGCCGGTATCGCCGCACAGTCGATCGGCGGCGGTGGCGGCAATGGCGGCTTCGCCGTGTCCGGCAGCATCGCCCTGGCGCCCGAGGGAGGCGGCAGCGCGGCAGTCGTGGTTGGCGGTTCGGCGGGGGATGGTGCCACCGCCGGCAATGTCGGCGTCACCAACAAGGGCGTCGTCGCGACCTTCGGCACCTCGTCCACCGGCATCCTGGCGCAATCGCTGGGCGGCGGCGGAGGCAATGGCGGCTTTGCGGCTGCGGGCGCCATCACGGTGTCGCCCGAAGGCGGTGGCAGCATCGCGGTCGCAGTCGGCGGCGCCGGCGGCAATGGCGGCACGGCCGGCAAGGTCACGGTGTCCCAGACCGGGGCGGTGGCGACCGAGGGTGACCAGTCGACCGGCGTTTTGGCCCAGTCGATCGGTGGCGGCGGCGGCAATGGCGGCTTTGCCGGCACGCTTTCGGCCAATATCGGCAATGGCGTCGCTCTGGGCGCCAGCGTCGGCGGTTCGGGCGGCGACGGCGCCAAGGCCGATGCGGTCGAGGTCACCGTCAACGGCGATGTCTCGACCGACGGCATCCTGTCCAGCGGCGTCGTCGGCCAGTCGATCGGCGGCAGTGGCGGCAATGGTGGCTTCTCGGTGGCCGGTACCCTGCAGATCGGGCAGGGCGGCAGCCTGAATGCCAGTGTCGGCGGCTTCGGCGGCGATGGCGGCAAGGCCGGCAGCGTCGACGTCAGTCATACCGGCAATCTCCAGACCAAGGGTGACCTGTCGCTCGGCCTGCTGGCCCAGTCGATTGGCGGCGGCGGCGGCAATGGCGGTTTTGCCGGCAGCCTCAGCGCGACCATCGGCGAGGGCGTCGCCCTGGGCGTTTCGGTTGGCGGCTTCGGCGGTGGTGGTGCCACGGCCGGCAACGTCAAGGCCAGCAATATCGGCAATGTCGCAACCTTCGGCGCCGGCTCGACGGCAATCCTGGCCCAGTCGATCGGCGGCAATGGCGGCAATGGCGGCGCCAGCGTGGCGGGCGCCGTCGGTGTCGGGGAGCAGAATGTCAGCCTGGCGGTTTCCGTCGGTGGCTTCGGTGGCGACGGCGCCAAGGCCGGGTCGGCCGAGGTCGACAGCACCGGTCTGATCTACACCAAGGGGGCTCTCGCCCATGGCCTCGCCGCCCAGTCCATCGGCGGCGGTGGCGGCAATGGCGGCTTTTCGGTCGCCGGCAATCTCAATGTCAGCACCGGCACGGGCGGCAGCGCCTCGGTCAGCGTCGGCGGCGGCGGTGGTTCGGGCAGTACCGGCGGCGACGTCGCCATCAAGTCGAATGTCGGCAAGGTCCTGCCGACCGACAACAGCGCCACCATCGAGACGGATGGGGATGGCTCCAATGCCATCTATGCCCAGTCGATCGGTGGCGGCGGCGGCTCGGGCGGCTTCTCCGGCGCCCTGTCGCTGACCTTCAGCGAAGGTGCGACCGCCGGCTTCGGCCTCTCCGTCGGTGGCTTCGGCGGCACCGGCAACAATGCCGGCACGGTCAACGTCACCAGCGTCGACAATATCCTGACCAAGGGCGAAGGTTCCAACGGCATCCTGGCCCAATCGATCGGCGGTGGCGGCGGCGATGGCGGCTTTAGTGGTGCTGCGACCATTACCGGTGGCGCTTCCGAAAGCACGCAGGCCGGCGTTTCCGCTTCGCTTGGTGGCTTTGGCGGTGCCGCGGGCAATGCCGGTGCCGTCATCATCGACTCCACGGGTCTGATCACCACATTGGGTGACCATGCCGACGGCGTGCTGGCCCAATCGATCGGTGGCGGTGGCGGCAATGGCGGCATGAGCTTTGCCGGCGCGGTCGGCGTCAGCCAGAATGCGGTCGACGTCTCGCTGAGCATGGGTGGCTTTGGCGGTGCGGCGGGCACCGGTGGCAATGTCAGCGTCACGCGCAACGGCACGATCACCACGGCGGGCGACTATTCGGTCGGCCTGGCTGGCCAATCGATCGGTGGCGGCGGTGGCAATGGTGGCCTGTCGATCACCGGCGCCTTCGGTGGCACCAATTCCAAGAACATCAGCGCCTCTCTCGGTGGCTTCGGCGGTGCCGGCACTGGTGCCGGTCTCGTCACCATCGGCAATACCGGGGACATCGGCACCAAGGGGGTGGGCTCGCAGGCGATCCTTGCCCAGTCGATCGGCGGTGGCGGCGGCAATGGCGGGCTTGCGGGCTCGGCCGTGTTCGGCGTCGGTGGAGAGAACACCAATCTGAACCTTGGGGCGGCGGTCGGCGGCAAGGGCGGCAGCGGCGGTACCGGCGGTGACGTCAAGGTCACCAGCAACGGCAATCTGCAGACGCAGGGCGATGCGGCGCAGGGCATCCTCGCCCAGTCGATCGGCGGCGGCGGCGGCAATGGCGGCTCGAGCCTCTCGGGTGTGCTCGGCGTCGGTGGCGCCAGCGAGGGCCGCACCATCAATGTCAGCTTCGCCGTGGGCGGCCTCGGCGGCGACGGCAACACCGCCGGCAATGTCACCGTAGACCAGTCGGGTTCGATCCAGACGGATGGCAGCGGCTCGCACGGCATCCAGGCGCAGTCGATCGGCGGTGGCGGCGGCAATGGCGGCCAGGCCAACTCCCTCTCGCTGGTGCTGACCAAGGCCTGCACCCTACCGGTGGTCTGCACGGCACCGGAAGAGACCAAGAAGAACTTCTCCTTCCAGGCGACGGTGGGCGGCTTCGGCGGCACCGGCAACGATGCCGGCACCGTCACCATCGGCAATGACGGCGTGATCATCACCAAGGGCGATGCCTCCAGCGGCATCTTCGCCCAGTCGATCGGCGGCGGCGGCGGCCAGGGCGGCAGCGGCATCATCGGCCTGCAGGACGTGGTGCCCAGTCCCTACAACTACGCCACGCTGGCGGCCATGCCCTTCGGAGCCGTCGGCATCGCCAAGAACTATGTGGTCGCCGTCGGCGGCTATGGCGGCTCGGCCGGCAACGGCAACACGGTCACGATCGACAATCAGGGGCAGATCCTCACCGAAGGCATCTATTCCTGGGGCATCTTCGCCCAGTCGGTCGGCGGCGGCGGCGGCAATAGCGGCAATGCCGTTGCGGGCCTGACCGGCACGATCGGCCTCGGCGGCGGCGCGCTCGCTGATCTCCTCGGCGTCGATAGCGGTTCGGCCGGTGACGGCGGCACGGTTACCGTGACCAACGGCAAATCGGGCGATGTCGAGATCGGCGCCATCCAGACCAACGGCACCATCTCCTCCGGCGCGATCCTCGCCCAGTCGATCGGCGGCGGCGGTGGCCAGGGCGGGGCGGGCTCCGGCCTGATCGACATCGGCGGCGATGGCGGGGCGGCCGGCAATGGCGGCGCCGTCACGGTCACCAATTTCGCCTATCTCGGCACCAAGGGCCTGTTCTCCACCGGCATCACCGCGCAATCGGTCGGCGGCGGTGGCGGCACCGGCGGCGGCGGTTCGCTCAGTGCCCTCGCCATCGGCGGCGCCGGCGGCGCTGCAGGCAATGGCGGTACGGTTGCTGTCGCCAATGCCGGCGAGATCTTCACGGAGGGTCGCGAGTCCAATGGCGTCACCGCCCAGTCGATCGGTGGCGGCGGCGGCACCGGCGGCGGCTTCCTCTATGACAAGCAGAGCATCGGCAGCCTGGTCGGCAGCGTCAATCTCGTGCAGGTCGGCGGCAGCGGCGGCGCTTCGGGCGACGGCGGCAGCGTCGGCATCGCCAATAGCGGCTTCGTGCAGACCGAGGGAGACTTCTCCAACGGCCTGTTCGCGCAGTCGGTCGGCGGTGGCGGCGGCATCGGCGGCGGCGGCCTCGGCGCGGTGGCGATCGGCGGCAAGTCCGGCGCCGGCGGCAAGGGCGGCGACGTGACCGTCACCAACGCCGCGGGCGGCAAGCAGGTCAAGCTTTCCAACGATCCCGATGCCAAGCCGATCACCGTCAGCATCGTCACCACCGGTGACCAGTCCAATGCCATCATGGCCCAGTCGGTCGGCGGCGGTGGCGGCTCGTCCGGCGAGACCTATGGCCTCGTCTCCTTCGAGCGCGGGGCCGCGGCCGGCAGCGACGGCGGCGTGGTCAAGGTCACCAATGCCGGCTCGCTGCTGACCTTCGGCCAGAACTCCACGGCGATCTTCGCCCAGTCGGTCGGTGGCGGCGGTGGTTATGCCGCTGCGGCGACCGGGCTCGGCGCCTGGGGCGCCGATGCAGGCGGTGGCGGCAATGGCGGCGCGGTGAGCGTCATCAACACCGCCGAACTGATCGCGACCAACGGCACCAACGCCCATGGCATCTTCGCCCAGTCGATCGGAGGCGGCGGTGGTGTGGTCAATTCGCTGGGCGGCCTCACCGTACCCAAGCCCTTCATCGATGCCTTGCCGGAAACCGCGCAGGGCGTGGTCACCAACCTGCTTGACGGCAAGAGCGTCGGCATCGGCTTTGCAGGCTCCGCCGGCGGCGACGGCAAGGCCGGCGACGTCACCATCAACCAGACTGGCGATATCCTTACGGCTGGCTCCGGCTCCTTCGCCATCCTGGCCCAGAGCGCCGGCAAGACCAATGGCAATATCGCCATCACCGTCAACGCCGACAGCACCATCATCGGCGGCACCGGCATGGGCGCCGGCGTCGGCTTCCTCGATGGTGCGACCAATACGCTCGCCAATGCAGGCCTGATTACCGATTACGGCAAGACCGTCGGCCTTGCCCTCGACAAGGACAAGAAGCTGATCGGCACCGGCTGGATCGATGGCCTCGCCGTCTATGGCTCGGCCGGCAACGAGGCGGTGACCAACACCAATCTCGTCACCGGTTCGGTGAAGCTGGGTACCGGCCTCAACAGCTTCGACAACCAGAACGGCGCCTGGTTCGTCACCGGCGATACCGTCCAGCTCGGCGACACCGCGGCCCATTTGTTCTCCAATGCCGGCTTCATGGCGATTGGCGGCATCAACCGGGTCTTCACCACCAACGAGACCGGCTATTTCGACCAGAAGGCCGACGGCACCTACATGCTGGACTTCGACCTCGACCGGAACGCCGATTGGAGCGCGCCAACCACGTCGGCAACGATGCTGGCGGCGGCGTTGCCTGATCTGGGCAATCCCGGCTTCACCGACCTGCTCAACGTCTCGGGCGCGGCCGATCTGGCGGGCAAGGTCTCGATCAACTTGCTCAATCCCGGCAAGGCGACGCCGGGCACCACCGATCATGTCATCGTGCACACCGAAAAGGGCGTGACCGACAAGGGCATGACCATCGACGCCATCCCAACGGCGGTGGCGAATTACAGCCTGGTCTTCACCGACTATGACGCGATCCTGCGCACCAAGATCGACTTCTCGGCCGATGGCCTGACCGAGAACGGACATGCCGTCGGTAACGCGATCAACGCGATCCAGACCGACCAGACCTCGCCGAAATTCGTGCCGCTGGCGGCTGCGATCTTCTTCCAGCCGAACGTTGCCGCCTTGCAGAAGACCTATGATTCCATCGACGGCGAAGGCACGGCCGGTGTGCAGCAGACGCTGTTCTCCGACAGTGGCGCCTTCATGCGCTCGGTGATGCAGCAGGCCGACTTCTGGCGCAACGGAAATGCCGTCGATCTCACCGGCAAGGCCGTCGGCGGGTGCAG
>NZ_LYXZ01000097.1 GCF_001676615.1 Labrys sp. WJW
CATCCTCTCCCCGTAAACGGGGCGAGGGGGCTCATATGTCGAGCTCGATCTCCAACCCCCTCATCTCGCCCAACCCCTTATCTTAGCGCCTATGGACGAGGACGTTCGCGCTCCCAGGAATGCCACACGCCGAAGGGGCAATCGTTTCGAGGCCTGGTATTACCCACGCGCCCCTTCAGCTTTTGCTCTTGGCTGCCTTTTCAGCCTTCTTCTTCGCGCGGTAGGCCTTGGCCCAGCCGTCGATGCCGACCTGCCGGCCACGGGCCACCGCCAGGGCATCGGCGGGCACGTCCCTTGTGATCACCGAGCCGGCACCAATATTGGCGTTGTCGCCGATGGTCACGGGTGCCACCAGGGCCGAGTTGGAGCCAACGAACACGCCCGCACCGATATCGGTGCGATGCTTGAGATAACCGTCGTAGTTGCAGGTGATGGTACCCGCGCCGATATTGGCTTCCGCACCCACCCTGGCATCGCCGATATAGCTGAGATGGCTGATCTTGGCGCCCTTTTCGACGCTTGCCGCCTTGACCTCGACGAAATTGCCGACCTTGACCTCTTCGGCGAGGTCGGCGCCCGGCCGCAGCCGGGCAAAGGGGCCGACCGAGGCGCCACTGCCGACATGCGCACCTTCCAGATGGGAGAAGGCATGGATCACCGCGCCGCTCTCGATGGTCACGCCCGGACCGAACCAGCAATTGGGCTCGATCACCACATCGTTGCCGATGCGGGTGTCGTGCGAGAGGAAGACGGTCTCGGGTGCGATCATGGTCACGCCTTCGCGCATGGCGTTCGCGCGCAGGCGCGACTGCATGACGGCTTCCGCCGCTGCCAGCTGCAGGCGATCGTTCACCCCCTGCACTTCCTCCTCGGCGATCGGACGCGCCACGGCGCGAAGCCCTTGCCGATGCGCGATCTCGGCTGCGTCGGTGAGATAATATTCACCCTTGGCATTGTCGTTGCCGATGGCTTCGAGCAGAGCCAGGCCGTGCTCGCCGCTGAGCGCCATCAGGCCGCCATTGCAGAAACCGACGGCCTTCTGCTCGGGCGTGGCATCCTTTTCCTCGACGATTGCGGTGAGCGCATCGCCTTCGACGATCAGCCGGCCATAGCCGGTGGGATCGGCCGCATGGAAACCGAGCACGGCGACGCTGGCGCCATCCGCCAAGGCTGTCTTGAGTGTCTCGATCGACTGGGGACGTACCAGCGGCGTGTCGGCATAGAGCACGATGATGTCCTTGCCATCGGCCAGCGCCTCCTTCGCCGCCAGCACGGCATGGCCGGTTCCCTTGCGCTCCACCTGGGTGAAGACGGCACAGCCGGGCAGTTCCTTCTGGGCGACCTTGGCGACATCCTCCCTGCCGGGGCCGACGACGACGGCGGCATCGGTGATACCGGCCTGCTTCACGCTCGCCAGGACATGGGCCAGCATGGAGCGGCCGGCGATGGCATGCAGTACCTTCGGCAGTGACGATTTCATGCGGGTGCCTTCACCGGCGGCGAGGATGACGGCTAGGGTCGGTCGGGACATGTCATGATCCGTATACGTTGCGATAAGTTGCCTGCGCTCTATGAGATGTTCGGTATCAGTTGAACGAACGACAGTTTCAGTGTCAGAGCGACAGTGTTACGTCATTGATATGGACACTCCTGTCCCCTCATCATGACGTTTGTGTGATTCTTCGGTCGAATCCTGGGGCTTTATAAAGTTTCAGCCATCGGCGATCAACGCAGGCCGCGCAAATCCCCGGGAAGGGGACGATACGAGCCTGCTCCGGGAGAGCGACAGCAGGAAGCCTATCGACACGGGTTGTGTCAGAAATGCAGGCGAAGGGATGCGGCGCGCACTTAATTCGCCGCCGGCACCGAACAGCTCAAATCGCCTTCCGTGCAGTTGAGATAGGTCTTGAAGGTCTTGATGCGATCCTTCGTCAGGCCATCGCGGCACTGCGTCACCGCCAGCGGATAGAGGGTGCCACCGGTGACCCCGGCGCTTGAGAAATTGCATTCGGCGTCGCGAAAGGCGACCCAGGCTCGTTGCGCCGCCACCAGCAATTTCGTCTTGTCCGCATCGTCGTTCAGGCGCTTCTGGATCTGCTTGTAGAGCGTGTTGAGCTCGCCATCGGACGCCTTCAACGATTTGCCAGCGCATTGATTGAGCGCAGCCTCGTCTGCTGCATTGGCACAGTCCCCGGCCGCAAACGCCGGCCCTGCCGCGGAGACGACCGCCAGTCCCATCAAAGTGGTTCGTATCAAGCCGGGCAGCCGCATGGTCATTCTCCTCGATAGGCATGGCGATCACGAAGGAGGGACAACCTCTCACAATTTTCAGCTGCGGGCATCGGACTAGTACGACGCCCCATCAACCATCAACAGAAAGGGTCTTTTCGTCTCGTCTGTCCTCCGGATTCGAGAGCGATTTGCGCCAATCGGCCGCGGCCGGCACCGAGGCCAGGTTGCATAAAGCGGTTGACACGCCCTCAAATGCTGGCATCTTGTATACCAGAAAAACGACAAACAGGGCGGAACCTCCATGGCAAGAATGCGAGCAATCGACGCTGCCGTCAGGGTGCTGGAACGTGAGGGCGTGACCTGCGCCTTCGGCGTGCCGGGCGCCGCGATCAACCCGCTCTATTCGGCCATGAAGGCACGCGGCTCGATCAACCATTACCTCGCCCGCCATGTCGAAGGCGCCTCCCATATGGCCGAGGGCTATACGCGCGCCAAGGCCGGCAATATCGGCGTGTGCATCGGCACCTCCGGCCCTGCCGGCACCGACATGATCACCGGCCTCTATTCGGCCTCCGCCGACTCCATTCCGATCCTGTGCATCACCGGCCAGGCGCCGCGCGCCCGCCTCTACAAGGAAGACTTCCAGGCCGTCGACATCGAGGCCATCGCCAAGCCCGTGACAAAATGGGCCGTCACGGTGCGCGAGCCGGCCCTGGTGCCGCGCGTGTTCCAGCAGGCTTTCCACCTGATGCGCTCGGGCCGGCCCGGCCCGGTGCTGATCGACCTGCCCGTCGACGTGCAGACGGCCGAGATCGAGTTCGACGACGAGATCTACGCTCCCCTGCCCGTCTACAAGCCCGCCGCCACGCGGCTCCAGGCCGAAAGGGCCATCGCGCTCCTGCAGGAAGCCGAGCGCCCGCTGATCGTGGCGGGTGGCGGCATCATCAATGCCGATGCCGCCGACAGGCTCGTCGCTTTCGCCGAACTGACCGGCGTGCCCGTGATCCCGACCCTGATGGGCTGGGGTTCGATCCCCGACGATCACCCGCTGATGGCCGGCATGGTCGGCCTGCAGACCAGCCACCGCTACGGCAACGCCACGCTGCTTGCCTCCGACTTCGTCTTCGGCATCGGCAATCGCTGGGCCAACCGCCACACCGGTTCGGTGGAGGTCTACACCAAGGGCCGCAAATTCGTGCATGTCGACATCGAGCCGACCCAGATCGGCCGCGTCTTCAACCCCGATCTCGGCATCGTCTCCGATGCCGGAGCAGCCCTCGATCTCTTCCTGGACGTCGCCCGCGAGTTGCAGGCGCAAGGCAGGCTCAAGGATCGCTCCGCATGGGCTGACGAATGCCGCGGGCGCAAAAGCAGCCTGCATCGGCGCAGCCATTTCGACAATGTGCCGCTCAAGCCCCAGCGCGTCTATGAGGAGATGAACACCGCCTTCGGCCGGGATGTCTGCTATGTCTCGACCATCGGCCTGTCGCAGATTGCCGGTGCGCAGTTCCTGCGCGTGCACCATCCCCGCCACTGGATCAATTGCGGCCAGGCCGGCCCGCTCGGCTGGACCATTCCCGCCGCGCTCGGCGTGCGCGCAGCCGATCCTGACAGGGAGATCGTGGCGCTGTCCGGCGACTACGACTTCCAGTTCCTGATCGAGGAACTGGCCGTCGGCGCCCAGTTCAAGCTGCCCTATATCCATGTCGTGGTGAACAACGCCTATCTCGGCCTGATCCGCCAGGCCCAGCGCGGCTTCGACATGGATTTCCAGGTCCAGCTCTCCTTCGAGAACATCAATGCACCCGATCTCAAAAGCTATGGCGTCGACCACGTCGCCGTCGCCGAGGGGCTCGGCTGCAAGGCGATCCGGGTTCGCAGTCCCAACGAGTTCGGCCAGGCTTTCGAGAAGGCCCGCGAATGGATGCGTGACTATCAGGTACCCGTCGTCGTCGAGTTCATCCTGGAGCGCGTCACCAACATCGCCATGGGCCCCGAGATCGACGCAGTCACGGAGTTCGAGGACATCCTCGACCTGCCTATCCGGTCGGAAGCCGTCGCGGCCGAATAGCCGGCCATCGCTTCATCCACCCCGCAGATCCCTGTCGAGGAACGGTTCCTCGACCGGATGGTCTCGCCCTCAATTCGCCTGAACCGGGAATCCAGCCATGCCCAGATTTGCCGCCAATCTGACCATGCTGTTCAACGAAGTGCCGTTCATGGAGCGCTTCGCGGCAGCCGCCCGCAACGGCTTTGCGGGCGTGGAATATCTGT